>NZ_JAECZC010000013.1:63340-154716 GCF_016056305.1 Amazonocrinis nigriterrae CENA67
TGGCATTATTGGCACATTGGGACACTTTGGCTCTTTGGGGCACTCGTCACACTTAGTTGCTGGCTTGACAGTAGTAGTATTGGTTTTGCTGTCAGCTTTTAGTGCTACACAAATTTCTCCCAGGCGAACTTGGGCTAGACCTTTACACATTAGTGTAAACATTATTTTGTTTGTAGGATTTGCTTGGGTGTCCTTAACTGGTTGGAGTGTAGTACAAAAGTATTTACCTTAATTTAAAATCATGTATTTTTCTTGGTGCCTTTGTGTCTTTGTGGTAGAAAAATTGACTTTATTAACCACCAAGGCACAAAGACACAAAGGTAAAGCCTAGTTTTCAAATATCACGGGTAGAACAAACGGCTATCTTACAATAAATAAAGAAAAGCATTACGATGAAGCCGTGACAGCAAACTCAGCCAATACCTCAACTTCTGTTTTTCGCCTGTCTCCGTTAATTCGGATCACTTTATTGAGTCTATATGTGGCACTCACAGTACCATTACCTTTTTTATCTCAAGTAACGGCTGCACCCGTCCCGCCAGTGTTGTTGTGGATAGGAATTACAATGGGTCTAATTGGCTTGTATGCGGTGTTGACTGAACGAGTAATTTTAGATGACCAAGGAATTCAGGTAACATATCCTGTTTGGGTTCCTCGTTTCTTTCGTAAAGGTTGGTTTTTGCCTTGGTCGGACATAAAACAGTTAAAGCCCCGCTCGACTGGTCAAGGAGGGCTAGTTTATTATTTTCTGAGTCAAGATGGAAAAGCTTATTTACTACCAATGCGTGTAGCAGGCTTTGCCCGTCTAGTGCAAATTGTAGAAGCGAAAACGGGCATTGATACCACAGATGTTCGTCCTTTGGCACAGCCGTGGATGTATGCGATTTTGCTATTATTCACCTTGCTGCTGTTTCTAGTGGATGCCTGGACAATTACCACAGCTCTAGCAACTGGACAATTAACTTAATATATTAGTTGTCATTAGTTATTCTCCCAATTCCCCATTCCCAATTCCCCATTCCCAATTCCCAATTCCCCATTCCCAATTAAACTTGGATAATTTTACTTCTAAAGCCCAACTCAGGCTTGAGCAAGTTAATCTATTTACAAAGCTGAAGGGCAATCAACAGGGATATCCTATATTGCAGGATATTTCTTTTGAGGTTTTCTCAGGTGAATGTATTGCCATTGTGGGCCCTTCCGGCGCTGGTAAAACTTCGCTATTACGTCTTATCAACCGCCTGAGTGAACCCACCAATGGCAAAATCTATCTGGAAAATCAGGAGTATCGCCAAATTCCTGTAATACAGTTACGCCAATTAGTGACACTGGTATTACAAGATTCTAAGCTCCTGGGGATGACAGTACAGCAAGCTTTGGCCTATCCTTTAGTCTTGCGTGGTTTGCCTAAACAGACAATTCAGCAAAGAGTCAACTATTGGATAGAACAACTGCACATTCCTAGTGATTGGTTGGGACGCACTGATGTACAACTTTCGGCTGGACAGCGACAATTAGTAGCGATCGCCCGTGCCTTGGTCATCCAACCGAAAATGTTACTATTAGACGAGCCAACCTCTGCCCTTGATATTGGTACAGCTTCTCATGTGATGCAAGTCTTAACCCAAGTCAGCCAAACTCATCAAACTACAATTTTGATGGCAAATCACCAGCTAGACCTAGCCCAAATGTTTTGCACTAGGCTGCTACACTTACAACAAGGTCGCCTTTTAGCAGATCAAACAGCTTCTAAGATAGACTGGGCTAAGCTTAAAGATATTCTGATACGCGCAGAAGCTCAAGCTGCTGAAGAATGGGGTTAAAAAGTCTAGGTGCTGAGTTGAAAATTCATAACTCATAACTCCTAACTCCTAACTTCTACCCACAGAAGCTCAAGTTGCTGAAGAATGTGGTTACAAATTACTGAGTTAAAAATTGATAACTCCTAACTCATAACTCCTAACTCTCAAATCTACAACCTTTGAGTACTAAGTGTGGCACGTTGATTGCTGAATCTTTCTTTAGCTAACTTGGTTTGTGACTGCGGAATGTTCGCATTCAAAATTTCCATGTTAAATCGGTATCCCACGTTACGGATAGTTTGAATCAAACTAGGTTGGCGGGGATCGAGTTCAACTTTTTTTCTTAGCGATAAAACATGAGTATCAATGGTGCGCGGGTTGTCGATAGCGTCAGGCCAAGCACGACGCAGCAATTCCGACCTTGAAAGAGGCACTCCTCCAGCTTGCGCCAAAACGTACAGTAAACTAAACTCCTGGGGCGTTAAATCGATAAATTCCCCTTGGAATCGCACACGGCGCTGTACTAAATCGATTTGTAAAGTGCCATAATCTAAATATGCTGGTGCAGTAGGTGTCCGCTTGCGGCGAATCAATGCCTCTACCCTTGCCAAAAACTCCTGCATCCCAAAAGGTTTACTCAGGTAATCATCTGCGCCCGCCTTTAAGCCTGCGACTATATCGGCTTCATTGGTACGGGCTGATAGCATTAAGATTAAGGGTTGCTGCTGACGATGCAACCAACGGCAAAACTCAATGCCATCACCATCAGGCAGATCCGCATCTAGAATCACTAGAGTAGGTTGATGGGCTAGAAATTCTTCTCTAGCTTGATAAATGCTGGCTGCTTGATGGACTCTGTATTCCAGCTGTTGCAAGTGCCAACCTAGCAACGACCTCAAATGGGGATTCCCCTCAACGATTTCAATACAAACCGAACCCACGGTGGTAAGACCCCTTAGCGTCGATGAATTTCAAGGTAACAAGCCCATGCTCAAGGTTTTGTAGTCTTTGTTACTTCAATAGCAATTAGCTTTACTTTCCGCAAACAAACAGTGAAAAAAAGTTTAACTTATGCCTTGTGCAAAGCGGAGTTAGTAATATTCTTTAATTTATTCTTAAATTTTTGTTAGACTAAATCAAAAGTTCTTTTGGTTAAACATCCAGCCCTAAGAGGATGTGATGTTTCAAGGAACTATCATTAGACTAGAGAATCCCTACCATAACCATCTTTCAACTTGATGGCGTCCGGGGATTCCATCATGGCACAATAAAACCTCAACTGCCAATACACTTGAGCAGTAGGTTAAGGAAATCCTAAGAATAGCTTACTAAATCATCATATTCGCCATTTTCTAGAATAGGATGAAGTTAAGTTGTAGCTGCTGGAGGATGTAGCCCAAAGGAAATCTAGATATATTTGTCTTTAGTTGATGGCAAAAGACTAGAAGTGATACTTCACATTTGAGCGTGAATCATTTACAATTCTCATTCCAAAGAGATTAATACAGCAGTTATGCTCCAAGACACACAAACCATCCGCTATTACCAAAGAATTACCGACGCCTTCGTCGAGTTATGGAATCGCGGTTATCGTACGGATGATATGCGGATGTATTTGGATGGATACCTAGCCGCGCTGCGACATGGAAACGCTATTGAACCTTATCTGATTCATCGCCTAGAAGAGGAAGCCAGCCGCTACTTGTACGATGCATCAAATTTTGCAATGACACAACCACAACCACAACCAGATTACTACTAATAGCTTCAAGCAGGCATTCTTAGTAACCATAGCTGAACGCAGATGATTATAGCATATCATGTGCTTTGATCAATAGTGCAGTGGTGTAAAATTTTGGTGATATTTTCTTGATAAAAGCATCCCCTCAGATTAGTTTTGGTTATGCCAATTCCTCTGAGGGGATTTTTAATGATGCTTCACGTCTTCAATTCGTTCAGCAATAGTTCACTGAGATATTGAGTATTTTTACTAAAAGTTTACCAGCTTGAGGACACATTGAAATTAAGCCGCGATCGCAACTAGAAGGCGATGATCTTAGATAAGTGTTAATCAATGCCTATCAAGTAATAATGATGTAATTAACTATGGAATTGAGCGGTTTTAAGAAGCATAGTAATAAACAGAATTGATTGCCTCACCCAAAAGCAGTGTTTATAAGCGTTTTAGCTGCCAGTGCTGCTCAACTTCCTTGCGTAGTCGCAGCTCAAAATTTAGGCGTGGTTTCTAAAATAATTTAGCTCGAATAATTGATGTTAGAGTTTAATTCTCAATAAAAACTTTGACATTTTCCGATGCTTAAGTTTTATCACAACCCAATTTCACCAAATTCCCGTCGGGTCTGGATTACTCTTTTAGAAAAAGAACTCTTGTTTGATCTGGTAGAAGTCAATTATTTGGATAGTGAACAATTTAAACCAGAGTTTTTAGCGATTAACCCTTTCCACCATATCCCTGCCTTAGTAGATAATGACTTTAATATAGTGGAATCTTTAGCAATATTGGATTATTTAGAGGCAAAGTACCCCATACCTGCTATGTTACCTACTGATGCCAAAGATTTGGCAATTGTACGGATGGTGCAACTGGCAACGGTAAATGAATTAATGCCTGCTACAGTACCATTATCCCCCGTAATGTTCGGCTTACCTGGAGCTGAACCAGAAAAAATTGAGCAGTCAAAACGGAAAATCTCAGCAGTGTTAAAGTTTTTTGAAGGTCTACTTGATCATCGTCCTTTCTTTGGCAGTGACAGTATAACTCTTGCTGAATCCGTAGCTGGTAGTATAGTACCCTGGTTGCCCAGGGGCGGCGTTTCTCTGAGTGAATATCCTAAATTGAATGCTTGGTGTGATCGCTTAACAGTACGTCCCGCCTGGCAAAAAACCCAAACTCCAGAAATCATAGAAGCTATAAAATCTCGCATAGCAGCTAAGATGGCACAGATGCCTTAGTTCCAAACACTGCACACTACCTCAACTGGGTTGAGAAGTAAAAGCTGCGATCGCAAATTCTAGCCGCGACCTCGCAAGAAAGGTGAACAGTAATGGCTTTTAAAAGCTTTATTCAATATAGATTTTGAGCGAGTCAAAGAATCCCATTTATTAGTTGTTTCTTACTTTATTTTTTCCTGATCTAAACTTCGGACTTATGCCGCCTTCAATTTGAAGCGATCGCCTGATATTAATAACAAGTGATTATTTAGACTTGATATGAATCCCAAAGTTGACCTAATGCTGCCAGTTGGTCGCGGTATTCAATGCGAACCACCCAATCTTCTGGCCATGCAGCCATCCCTAGATAAGCCCCAGCAAAAGCACCAGTTAAACAAGCAATTGAGTCAGAATCGCCAGCTGTGAGTGCCGCCCGACGCAGTGCTGCCAGTGGTTCTTCTGGAAACAGCAAAAAGCATAAAAGACCTGTTGCTAGGGCTTCTTCTGCTACCCAACCTTCACCCGTAGCTAAACAGGGGTCAGCGTCACGATTGGGGTTGACTAATGCGGCGTCAAGCCGGTCAAGCACTGCTAGACATTCGTCCCACCCACGGCTAATAAATTCCTCTGGTGTATTGATGTAAGGACGTTTCCACAGGGAACCTAGCCAATCTTTGTGATAGACTGAGCGCTGGCTCAAAGCATAGGTGCGGAGTCGAGAAGGTAATCCTTGGGGATCGCCTCCCTTAGCAAGGTCAGCAATAGCGATCGCGGTTAAATCTGACGCAGCAAGGGCTGTGGGATGGCCGTGAGTTAGTGCAGCTTGGAATTGGGCAATTGCTGCACGGTTTGTTTCATCTAATGGCAACAAACCCACAGGCGCAACACGCATATTAGCGCCACAACCCTTGGAGTTGGGCCTAGTTGCTTGCTGCCAAGGCATACCAGTTTCTAGATTTTCGCAAGCCCGTAAGCAAGTCATACCAGGCGCACGATTGTTGTCTGGGCTACGTAACCACTCAATAAAAGTACGTCGTAGTGCTGCCTCTAAATTAGCTGTAGACAGCTTTGATGATAAAGTTTCCACCAGTGCTTGCCCCACCGCTAAAGTCATTTGCGTGTCGTCAGTTACAAGTACTGGATTTCCTATCAGTTCTTGGGGGCCATTTGGCGGAAAACGACGGCGAATTTCGTCAACTGATAAAAATTCAGTGACAGCGCCTAAAGCATCACCAAAAGCAAGCCCGAATAAACATCCAGAAGCACGACGCATAAATAATTAAAAAATTAATAATTATTAATTAAAAATTTAGCTAATTTAATCACAGCCAACACTTAGGCTAGTGAATTTATGCAAATCCAACTACGTGCAGCATCAACCATGTTTCCCAGTAGGACTGGCATTAGCTGTAAACAAAAATAATACAAATATAACACAAAAGCTCTGTTAATAAATGTTGGCGATTTAACCGAATTATTTGAGCGATCGCAGGTCTTAGCACCAGGGATACCTCAGTAACTCTATAGTTTGTGACGGCTAAAGACGGCAAACACCACTTTGACGTTACGGTTCACCCCAATTCCTCAAGGTATTAATTCTCATACATTAGACGAAGTGAAAGTAAATTAATCTATGAACCAACTAAACACAATCTTTAAAATCAACCGTCACATGTAAGGTTCGGTAAACCCCCCTTCATGGACTGGCTATATCGAGCTTCAGTATATATATCAGCATAACCTGGAGTTTAAACCCCAGCAAAGCCGAACCAAAGGTTATTGATGCTGAAATGACTGCCTTCTTCAACCAGTTGGTTCAAAATTTAGTCCTTTATATTCCCATTCGTTCATTTGTAGTTATACGGAGCCAGCAGCTAAAATGGCAAAAGTAGTTGGAATTGACCTAGGTACGACTAACTCCTGCGTGGCAGTGATGGAAGGTGGTAAACCCACGGTTATTGCTAATGCGGAAGGTTTTCGCACAACACCATCAGTGGTAGCATTTGCAAAAAATGGCGATCGCCTAGTAGGCCAAATCGCCAAGCGTCAAGCAGTGATGAACCCGGAAAATACCTTTTACTCAGTCAAACGCTTTATCGGACGGCGCTTTGATGAAGTAACCAAGGAAACTACCGAAGTTTCTTACAAAGTGGTAAGCAGCGGCGGTAATGTCAAACTGGACTCTCCAGGCGCAGGTAAGCAATTTGCCCCTGAAGAAATTTCTGCCCAAGTTCTCCGCAAACTAGTTGAAGACGCTAGTAAATACCTTGGTGAAACCGTAACCCAAGCTGTAATTACCGTTCCCGCATACTTCAACGACTCCCAGCGGCAAGCTACAAAAGACGCTGGTAAAATCGCAGGTATTGAAGTTCTGCGGATTATCAACGAACCTACCGCGGCTTCTCTGGCATACGGTTTTGACAAGAAGAGTAACGAAACCATCCTCGTATTTGACTTGGGTGGCGGTACTTTCGACGTATCAGTGTTGGAAGTAGGTGATGGCGTATTTGAAGTGTTAGCAACTTCTGGTGATACCCACCTTGGTGGTGACGACTTTGATAAGAAGATAGTTGACTACTTAGCCGAACAGTTCAAGAAAGACGAAGGCATTGATTTACGGAAAGATAGACAAGCCTTGCAACGTCTGACTGAAGCCGCAGAAAAAGCTAAAATTGAGCTTTCTAGCGTTACCCAAGCAGAAATCAACCTACCATTTATCACTGCTACCCAGGATGGGCCCAAGCACCTCGATACAACACTGACTCGCGCTAAATTTGAAGAACTTTGTTCTGATTTAATCGACCGTTGCCGTATCCCCGTTGAAAACGCGCTGCGGGATGCCAAGTTAAGCAAAGGTGATATTGATGAAGTTGTATTAGTTGGTGGTTCTACCCGTATTCCTGCCGTACAACAAGTAGTCAAGAATTTATTGGGTAAAGAACCAAACCAAAGCGTTAACCCAGATGAAGTTGTGGCAGTTGGTGCAGCAATTCAAGCGGGTGTATTGGCTGGTGATGTTACAGGTATCTTACTGTTAGACGTATCACCGCTGTCTTTGGGTGTAGAAACCTTGGGCGGTGTAATGACCAAAATTATCCCCCGCAACACCACAATTCCTACCAAGAAATCAGAAGTCTTCTCTACCGCCGTGGATGGACAAACCAACGTGGAAATTCACGTCCTCCAAGGTGAACGGGAATTCGCTAACGATAACAAGAGTTTGGGAACTTTCCGCTTAGATGGCATTCCGCCAGCACCACGCGGCGTTCCCCAAATTGAAGTTACTTTCGATATTGACGCTAACGGTATCCTTAACGTTACCGCTAAGGACAAAGGTACTGGTAAAGAACAGTCCATCAGCATTACTGGTGCTTCCACCTTAGATAAGTCTGACGTTGACCGCATGGTTAGAGAAGCCGAACAAAACGCTTCTGCTGATAAAGAGCGGCGTGAGAAAATTGAACGTAAGAACCAAGCTGACTCTTTGGCATACCAAGCCGAGAAACAACTGCAAGACTTGGGCGATAAAGTTCCAGAAGCCGACAAGACTAAGGTCGAAGGTTTGGTGAAAGAACTGCGGGAAGCAGTTGCTAAAGAAGATGATGAGCAAATCAAGAAGCTGACTCCAGAACTACAACAAGCATTGTTTGCTGTTGGTAGCAACATCTATCAACAAGCTGGTGCTGATGGTTCTGCTGGCCCCGGCCCTCAAGATAGTGGTTCTGCTTCTTCTGGTGGCGGTGATGATGTAATTGATGCAGATTTCACTGAGTCAAAATAATTTTACTGATTATTTAGGGATAAGATAATTATCCCTAATTCAGATTACCCATCCAGGTAAGTGCTTGGATGGGGATTTTTTTACGAACCGCCAAGGCGCAGAGAACGCCAAAAAAGAGAACACTGAGAATTTGTAAAGTGTGCCTCAGTTGCCATGTATTTCAGAAAATTATACGCCTTAATAAAGGTAGAGTTAGAAGGTAAATACTCTAGTTCCTGACTGTGATCTCCTAGATATTCAGTTAACCAAAACTAAACAGGTGAATATATGGCAGCTTTAGCAGGAAAGGTTGCAATTGTTACTGGTGCATCGCGTGGTATTGGACGAGCGATCGCTCTTAAACTAGCAGAAAGTGGTGCCTCTGTTGTCGTTAACTATGCAGGTAATACAGCCAAAGCACAAGAAGTTGTTGCAGAAATTGACAAGTTGGGAGTACAGGCCTTGGCTGTACAAGCTGATGTGAGTAAAGTAGCTGAAATCCAACGGCTGTTTGAGCAAACAATAGAACGTTTTGGTAAAGTTGATATTCTGGTAAATAATGCCGGAATCAACATATATAAGCTAATTACTGAGGTTACAGAAGCAGATTTCGACAAAATTTTTGCTATTAATGTCAAAGGGACTTATTTTGCTTGTCAACAAGCCGCGCTACACATGGCAGAAGGGGGACGCATTATCAACTTTTCCTCTTCAACCACAGCGATGATGTTACCCACTTATAGTGCTTATGTGGCAACTAAAGGCGCTGTTGAACAAATCACACGGGTACTGGCTAAAGAATTAGGTGCAAAAGGTATCGCTGTGAATGTGGTTTCTCCAGGCCCTACTGATACAGAACTATTTCGAGAGGGCAAAACAGAAGAGCAAATTAACCGTTTAGCCCAAATGGCAGCCTTTGGAAAACTCGGAGATGTGGAAGAAATTGCTGATGTTGTAGCATTTCTTGCTAGCGATGAAGCACGATGGATCACTGGTCAAAACATTCGTGTCAATGGTGGTATTGCTTAGTTTTAATCTCTGAAATTCATCTTACAAATTTGGGTTTTTCTGTCAATGCGTAAGTCCTAACCAAATCCGAAAACATATGACCTTAATGCCGCAGGATACACTGACTACCCATTCTGAGAATTGCAAACTACTTAAATCACAAATCATTTGATTAACTATAGCAAAGTGCTGAGTGTGTTCGTGCTGATTGCTGAGGATAAACTAGTTATTTCAAAGTTTTGAGCAATCAGCACTGTCCTCAACTCTGCTTCGACTGCTATATCAATAAGTATTGGCTTAATTACTAATTCTTAACTGGTTATTTTTAATAAAATGTGCTATTGATTGTAACCCTAATCAAATATAATCTCAGTTTTTAGGTTTGAATCTGTTGTGAGATTTGCCATAATTGGCATAAGACCTTGCACGATTCATTTTCAGTTTTATAATTGTTTTGGAGCAGCTAAAAAACTGGTAAATCCATGTGGAAAAAAACTTGTATTACTCCCTTACCACCATCAGATTACCTATTTTTTCTTTGTAGATTTTGCCTTCTTTGCGGTATCCTATGATAAATCCGCTACTCTACTAGAAGGTTCGCCAACACATCTACGTGAGAAAAAATTTAGGTATTTTTTGATTGGGAAAAGAGTAGACGTTTTTAACCATGAGAGTATCTGCTCATTTACCTAGTTTTAAAGTCTGTGTTTCTCAAAATAAAAACCTTAGACACACTCAAAGAGTATGGATTTATCAAACTTTACTACACTGCAAAACTTAGAAGCTGCCTTTGGCGGTGAATCGATGGCAAATCGTAAGTATCTATTTTTTGCTGATGTAGCACGTAAACTTGGATTTACAGATCTGGCGAAACTTTTTAGAGAAACAGCAGAACAAGAAACTGAACATGCCTTTGCTCATTTTAGGTTGCTGCACCCAGAACTTGTTGTAGAAGATCCATCTGCTTTAAGTGACGAACAAAAAAAAGAAATCGTCTCTCGTTGCTTATCTTTGGCAATTGAAGGAGAAACGTATGAGTATACCACAATGTATCCAGAGTTTGCCGCAGATGCTCAACGCGATCGCGATAATTCCGCTGCTGAAGAATTTCTCAAACAAGTTAAAGAATCTACCGATCATGCGGACACATTTCGTGAAGCTGCACACCGTTTTGGTTTGTTAAAATTCATCGAAAATTACCACGCCGATCGCTATTCTGAAGCATTAGAAGTATTAAATGGAGGACAAGCAGCAACCAGAGTTGCAGGTAACGATCCCCAAACTCGTAAATGGATTTGCAGACAATGCAGCATGATTTATGATCCTGTAGTTGGCGATCCTGATTCAGGAATTGCTCCTGGTACACCTTTTGAAGAAATTCCCGATGATTGGAAATGTCCAATTTGCGGTGCTACTAAAAAAACCTTCCAACCATTTGAAGAAAAAGCCGCAGCTTAATACCATTTTCAAAAATCTTTACAACACATGAATCAACAGTAGGGGCGTACAGCTGTACGCCCCTACTTTATAAATTACGAATCAAATATCGATGCTCAGCAAAATGTCGCAGATAACGATAGATAACCCAAGCTAAAAATCCAAAAATAAAATTGAGCAGGAAGCGGCTAAATATAAAATATAAAACACCAAGCTCAAAAATTTGCGACAGACTCAGAGGGCTAAGAGTTTTTGTTAAAAGAAATAGCCCAAAAATAGCATTTCCACCCAGCATGAGAGCAAATAGCACTAAACCCCGCTGCCAATAACGATACTGTGATGTATGTCCAGAAATCAAGATAATAGAAGGTTTACCTTGCACTTTTCTCAGTAGTTGTTCCAGTCGCCAAAACATCCACAACAGAAATGGAAATAAACCATAGCTGAGGAAATTCAAAGGTGTTGAATAACGCCAAGCAGCAGATAGAACATTTACTAAAGCATGACAAATTACAGAATTTATCCAAGCCTTGGGAATTAATTTCATCAATTGATGTGAAACCATCGTGGAGGAAAAATATATTCCCAAGGCATATCCCCAAGGGGCAGAGAACATGGCGTGGACTGGTGTACCAATACTGCGTTCAAAAATTGATGCTGTGCCGTGGTAAAAATAGATCCAGTTCTCTTGGGCAGTAAATCCGAGGGCAATGGCTATGGTGAAAAGAAAAACACTACTAGGGCGTAGTTGATACCTGCGTTGAAAATAACAGCTTGAGGCAACAACCGCCACCAGCTTACAACCTTCCTCAATTGGGCCTACTTCTACAAGCTGCCGTAGGGCTACACCAAGCAGCGAATACTGAATTTTTTGCCAGTTAACAACCGAGTTAGCTACATTTTCAAAAACCAATTCTAGGTTGAGGGCAACGAAACCAGACATTGCCCCCAAGACAAATGGCAATAGCAAGCGTAGCAAAGATGGAGCAAACTGGACACGGCAATAGTAACAGCCCAGAAGCAGCAGTGGTGGAATTGCAGCCCACAGCAGCAAAGAGAAATCAGCCACTCACCTGAGCAATTATGGTGCGATGACGGGGGCTATTGCTGGTGATAGCGCGAGCTTGGAAACCTGCTTCAATAATGGCTTGTTCAATGTCTAAAGCAAAATATTCGTCTAAATAAGGTTCAGTACTTTTGAGCAACGTTAAAATGTAAGGCGGCATTTTCTGGAAAACTTCAGACTTGGGATTCATGTCCATAATTGCCAAGTAGCCACCAGGACGCAGCACACGCCGAGCCTCAGCTAAAATTTGTTGGGTTGGCAATTGCGGTAATTCATGGCACACCAAGAAAATGGAGACTAAATCAAATGAAGCATCTGGTAGCCCAGTAGCTTCCGCTGCGGCATGAACCCAGTTAATTTTTGCCTGACGTTGTTGTGCGCGGTAGTTAGCAACAGCTAAGAAGTAGGCAGATAAGTCTAAGCCTGTGATTTGGGCGTGGGGATAAACTTCTTGTAGGGCAAAGGTGCTGAGTCCCACACTACACCCTAAGTCGAGGATGTCTTGCGGTTCATGAGCAAGAGAAGGTTTGAGAATATCGTGGTAGCTTTGGCGTAGTTTGGCATCACCTTGAGCTTTAGCACCTTGCCAAATCTTCGCGTGGACGGCATAAGCAGCAGGTTCTACTTCAAAAGCGGCCTGCCAGCTAAGATTTCCGGTTTCGTAGGCGTGGAATGAGGTGAGATAGTAATCTGGGTAAGAAAGCTCAGGGTTTTGGACTTGAGCTAATTCGGTTTTCCAATCACGCGCCTGTAATTTCTGTACTTCTTTCGTCCAAGGTACGCCCATATCCTCGGCGCGTTTAATCATCATTTGTCTGGCTTGGTGCTTGGCTAGGTTGGCTAAAGGCTTAATTGCCAGTATGCCGTTTACTAAGCGAGTGGCTAAGTTGGGAGAAGTTTGTACAGCAGCGGTCATAAGTTTGCGTTGAACCATCTTTTTTACTTATGACACATAGGGATTTTCAAATCAATTAGGGAACTCTCTAAAGTTAACGAGTGATAAGTATCAACCGTGTTTTTTCCTCTCGCCAAAGTATGATGCTCTTTTGATCCAAGATTAGTAAGATTTCGGTACTTAGCGAAATCTAGCTCGACTGAGTTGGCAAAAAGCTGAGTGGCATCAAAAAACTATACTAAATTTCTCCAGAGTCAAGTATGGCTAGAGCAAGAAGAAGAGCCAGCGGCTTTCTCAGAGATTTTCAGGAATTTGCCCTTAAAGGTAATGTAGTTGACTTGGCGATCGCTGTGATCATTGGTGCTGCTTTTGGCAAGATTATCACTTCTTTTGTTGAGGATGTGATTATGCCATTGATTAATCCCTTGGTTAGTCTGAGTGGCAAAGACTGGAGAACAATCACAGTCGGCCCAGGAATTGCTATTGGTCAGTTTTTCGGCTCAATTGTTGACTTTTTAATCATTGCCTTCATCTTATTTGTGGCAATTAAAGCCCTACAAAAATTCAAGAGGCAAGAGAATACCACTATTGAATCCCCACTAACAGACCCTAATTTAGCAGCTCAAGAAAAGCTGACTGGCGCATTGAATAGGCTGACAAATACTTTAGAATCTCGCAACACTCATTTATAGGGAACTCCAAACATTTCTGTTAAGAAAGTTATCTGTTTGAGGGAGGAGGGGTAGCATCACTGGGATGCAGTCCTGTCTTGAATGCACCCCTAAACCCTCATCTATTTTTGCTAACTCTGCTCCTGCTTTGACTCGCTAGATGGAGTTGCTTCTGTCTTGTCTTTTTTCTCTGTTTTATCTGATTGCGTCTCACCCGCTTGTTGCACTTGGTTGAGATGAATATTATTCACTTGGGTAATAAAGTATTCTAATGCTTGGCTTGCTTTTTGTTGCTGTTCAACTTCGTCAGAAAGATCATAGCAGCGATAAGGCGGAGTTACTCCTAATACAAATTTCTCTTGTTCAGCTTCTAACAATTCAACGGCTGTGTTAGCAGCAATCCAATTCTTTTGAAAAGGAAAAGAAGTCACAATACTGGCGACTATAGAGGCAACAGCTGGACAAATTACTGGCAGCCACTTGAGCCAAGCTTGTCCTGCTTCTAATTTGTCTACCAAAACTAAAATTGGTGTTACACCTGACAAAATTACAGTTGCGATTTGCAAAGTATAGTAAAGAGTTCTTGCCCAATTGCGAGTTTTTTTGTAATCGTTAATCAACTCTTGGCAGTACTGTAAAGCCTTGCCTCTGACCGGAGTGAACGTATTTTTATCCACAGAATTACTATTACTCAACAGATAAGAATAAAGTTCGGCTTTTTTGCTAAGATTATACTCATCAGCTGCATTTTTAGATTCTTGAATTGCTTGTCTATTCAAAAGAAACAAAAAAAGCGAAAAAACTAAAGTTACTGCACTAACAATTACCAATTGTTTATCAGTTGAGAAAATGATAACCAAAATCAAGGCTGAAACAAAAGCTGCAACTAATAAATACTCAACTACCTTCAAGGTAAACAACTTTTTTTGAGGTGATTTAGAGGATAAATCTTCAATTGTATCCAAATTTCCCCTTTGATTTTTCAGATCAATATTACTTAATTCAGAAGTAGTCATTGCATCTCACTCGTTTGCTAAACACGTAAAATATTGCCAATTGATTGTGGTAGACACACTCGCCTTTATGTAGTAAAAAAGTATAAAAAAACAAAAAATTGACTTTTCTTTTACGTGAATTTATTTAAATCTATTATATCTAGTTAATCAGAAAAATACCTGTATTTGATTGATAATACGAAATTTCTTAAGTATTATTACTAAATGAATAAAAATTTTTTATACGTAAATAAATTTCTACCAACAAGGCGAATTTAAAGCGCTTTTATCACTCTATAGGGTGATTAAGTGTAGTTATGTAACTGCGGAAAGTAAGATAGGGGAGACCAAGTAAATAATACACTTGGCAAAATTGGTGTGAAAATGAGGTTGGTAGCGATCGCTCTCCACAAATTTTCATTCATCCTATGTTCCCATTGCCCCCAATGCACAACTTAAACTTATTCCCAAAACAACATTGAAGTGAGGCAGTTGGTGGCTAATCGCATTACAAAATCTCTGGTTGTCAGATAGTTTACCATTGAAATTAATCAATGGCTGATTCAACTTTCAAAAATAAGCAATAATACTTATATAGTAATTCGATTTGATTTCTGAATCACTCGTAGAGGTAAGAGACTGGGGACTGGGGACTGGGGACTGGGAAGAAGGAATAAAGGTGTACTGAGTTTTGTTCAAAAATCAAATATGAGTCCTATATATGGTTTAATTTTATTAATGATGAATTCATAAACAGAAAGATTAGACATAATAACGCTCCGATCTAATTTACCCAAAATGTAAAATGGCATTACCTATTTACATCACATGTTAAGTTTGGGCTTCTTCATCGTGTTCAACCACCTCAGATTTATCTGTTAACGGTTTTACTACTCGTGCGATCGCTTCTTGTACAAAAGCTTTAATAAATTCATCTCTGCGATTAATTTGAAACTGTCGCTGTACAACCTCGGTCATGCCACCATCGCCCCAATCTTGGTCATGGCGAAAATACTCAATAAAACTTTTTCCAGCAATTCGTGTTAAATATGCTGCGGTGACACCTTGAACTGCACGACCCACAATGAAAGTCGCAGGATTAGTTTGCAAAGCAGTAGAAAGTAATTGAATTGCTCCCTTGACGATACCTAAACTGGCGATGGTTTTTGCTAAAGAAAGGGCTAACTCTCGTCCCCGTTCCATGTTCAGTTCACAGCCGTAGACTTTGCCAATTTCCACAACCATTTGAGCATTGACCGCGGCAGTTGCCAATAAATCGACAACTGGTAACGGCGTGACTGAAACTACACCCGCACCAATCCATTGAAACCTTTCTACGATTTTGTCAGCTTGGCGGCGACGTTGGCTATCAATGAGTTTTCGCGCCTCCTCTCCCAATCGCAGCGATTGCAAAAGAATATTATCTGCAACCAAATCTTCGCCCTCAGCCCTTAGAATAGCTGCCATGCGCCGCAGCAATGGGACAATATCAGGTTCTGGCTGGAAAATTTCGCCAGTTTCCAGTTGTGCAGATTGGGGATTAGCGGCGATCGCAACTACATCATTAGTTGTAATAAATCCCCGCACCCGTTGACGCAAGCGTGCAAGAATAGCTTCCTTATCTTCGTCTGTGTATAAATCAGTTTTGTTCAAAACCAGCAGCGATCGCTTGCCAATTTCCGCTAACCCCCGTAGTGGTTCATATTCTGAACGCCGCAAGTCATTATCTACTACAAATAATAGTAAATCTGCTGAAGTTGCTAGTTCTCTTGCTAACTGCTCTCGTTCCGTACCTTCTACCCCTGCTTCTAAAATTCCTGGTGTATCTGTAATTAAAATCTTGCGTTCTAATCCCTTTAGCCGCAGGCAATAGGTTTCACCGACCTGGGTTGTACCCATAGGTGCATCTACTTGACCGACCATGCGTCCCATGACTGCATTTACTAAAGAAGTTTTGCCAGCACTTCCAGTGCCAAATACTACCACTTGAATTTCACCGCGTGCTAAATTGACTTCAATTTCGCGCGATCGGCTGAGTAAAGCCTGCCTGGCGACTTCATCTTGAATTTGGGCTACTTGTTGTCGCACAGCTTTGAGTGTGGAAGAAGCAGCATCAGATTTGGCAACCGGAATTTGCGCTGGAGTCACACGGGGACGATTGCGGCGGGAACGTTTCTCTCCAGCCTGGAGTACCAGCACATAATAAACAAAAGCTGCAACCAAGCCTCCGATCAGCACAACCAGCAGCAATAGCAGCAAATTGCCTAGCAGGGGAGAGTAAGACAACTGCCAATAGAGGCGTGAGAGAGAATCAATCAGCCACAGGGCTAGCCCCAAAATGACGATCAGACCAACAATGAGTGTGACTATGCGGGACAGAGGCATGGGTGGCAACAATGAATGGATATATTCAGCACGCACATGCTTTTTATATTAATAGTTTCAGTTTTTTTTATCAGAATAGTAAGAAAGAAGTTGTGAGTAGGGAGCAGGGGAACTCGGGGCCCCACGACCGAAAGGGAGGAGCCACTGCGTCGCTAACGCTCTTGAGATCGCCAGTTCCCCATCTGGCAACAAGCCCTTACGGGTGACGCTCGCAAGCTCGCTACCGCTTCGCTAACGGCAGTTGCTCCACTTGGGCTTTGCCCAAGTGGAGCAACTGGCGAACCAAGACAGGGACTGGACTCACCAAGACGGCAACTCCCTCACCAAGTGGAGCATCTGGCGTGGTCTCCACGCCACTTCCTTCAACGGGGGGAACCCCCTTTCGGGTTCGGGGGTGACGCTCCTGCGTCGCTAACGCTTCGCTAACGCAATCGGCGGAAACCGCCAAGACTGCGACCCCCTCACCGCAACGGAGTGGCTCCCCATGAGCGACTGCCGCGCATGGTTCCCCGGCAGCCTTTGCAAGTGGCGTTGGGGATTAGGGGCGATGGGGAGAATGAAAAAGATTAAGAAAAAATAATTTCCAATGCCCAATGCCCCATTTCCAATTCCCAAACTACCTAGACTTTGGGAAGTTGTTCCTAGTGCAATTTCCTGCAATAAAGTAATGTATACCCGAAGGCAGACTTGGTTTGTATTGTCTCAAACTTCAAATCTGAGTAAAGTCTGAGCAGTTATCAGGTCAGTCTTAGGAATGAAAATAACCCAGAAACAAATCAAACCTATGGGACTTTTCGATCAAATTATTGGTGCAGTCACTAATCCTAATCAGCAAGGTAGCTTGGGTCAAATCGGAAGTATTGTTAACGCCGTGGATCAGCTGAGCGATCGCACTGGGGCAGATCCTTCAACGATACAATCTTTATTGGGTATTGTAGGTAACTATGTGCGTTCTTCTTTACAAGAGAAGCAAGCCACAGATGGCAATGAACAAGCCCAAGCTTTGGTCAATCAATATAGTGGCACTTCTCCCAACCCTGAAGCTGTTGATTCCCTCTTTTCTCCGGCGATACAGCAACAGGTGGCTGAAGTTGCTGCCCAACGCACAGGCTTAGATGCCGGTATTATCCAACAATTGCTGCCTCTAGCAGTGCCCGTAGTCCTGAATTTCCTTCAATCTGGCGCAAATGCTCAAAATCCTCAAACTGGCGGGAATCCTGTCTTGAATTCCTTCCTAGATGCGGACAGAGATGGTGATGTCGATATCGCTGACGCTATCCAGTTGGCTAGTCAGTATATCAGAAGGTAATCAACAAAGAGGGGCAAGGGAGCGCGGGAGCAGGGGGGATGAGGGAGAGAATAACTAAACCAATTCCCCATTCCCCTTATCCCCAGAGGGAGCCCCGAGTTCCCCATTCCCAATTCCCCATTGCCCCTTATCCCCAGAGGGGGCCCCGAGTTCCCCATTCCCCTTACTCATTCCCATCTAAAATTGTTCCTTCTATATTCGCTCCTTCTAAATTTGCCCCGTTCAAATTAGCTTTGTTTAAATCTGCATCGGTGAGATTTGCTTGAGTTAGGTCGGCTACAGTTAAGTCTGCGCCACTCAAATCAGCTTTATCTAAATTTGCTGCGTTCAATTTGGCCTCATGTAATTCTGCCTCGCTCAAATGAGCTTCAATCAAGTTGGCGACAGTCAAATCCGCTTGACTCAAATTAGCTCCGTCTAAAACTGCACCGTCTAAAATAGCTCCATCTAGGATGGCTCCAGCTAAATTACTACCAGTGAGGTTGGCATCGCTTAAATTAGCTCCGTTCAAGTCTGCCCCAACCAGGCTAGTTTGCGCTAAATTAGCATGGTTAAGATTAGCACCATCTAAGATAGCTCTATCCAAAATTGCACCACTGAGATTAGCTTCCCTCAAGTTGGCTTCGCTCAGGTTGACAGCAGTAAAGTTTCTCGCGCCTGCGGCATACTTTTTCAAGAGTTCATCTGCTTTCATATCGTCGCTGTGTTAAGGAACGTTGATTTAAGGTCAGGAGTTAGGCAAACAATAGTCAAACGTTAATTTCCATGTAGCGGCAATTCATGAACTGCCGAACAGACTGTGTAGTTTTGCGTAAGTTATGAAGGTAATTCCAGCTAGACAAACAGGTAAAAAGTCCTCAGTACGCGCAACTGAGGATAACTCTGGCAACAAACACTTTATCTACAGTAGCTAACCTCAAATTATTGAACGACTATCTGGAGTTATAACTTGGTTTCACACCCAAGAAAGATATTTAGGGATTTGAAGAATTGAAATATTGATGTGATGCGATCGCTATACTCAATTGTGGTGTTCGTTTAGCACAAGTTATGGCAAAACCAATTAAGATTCTATTGCAAACTACGATTCCCACTACAGAGGATGATTGGAGTGTTGGGCGTTTCTCTTTGTTACAAGATTATCTCGTATCTATTAAAGACGAAGCGGGAAATCCTTTATTTGCAGTCACAGCACGCGATTATGAATCAGATGCAGAAGGTAATGATCCAGTATTAAGCAACCTTGACAAGTCAGAGTTTGATGAACTTTGGCTATTTGCCTTAGAAGTCGATAAAGGTTTAACCCAAAAAGATATTGCTGGCATTAATGCTTTTCGGCAACGTGGCGGTGGTATTTTGACAACACGCGATCATCAAGATATGGGTTGTTCAATGTGCGGCTTAATTGATATTGGTGATGTCCATTACTTTAATACCAAAAATCCCGATCCTGATGAATCTCGCTGGAATCGAGATGACCCTTATACAACTTATATCTCTTGGCCTAACTATCATTCTGGAGCGAATGGTGACTATCAAAAAATTACTATTGTTGAACCTGTTCACGAACTTTTGAAAAATCCTAATTCACCTTCGGGAGTTATCGAATTTTTTCCTTCTCATCCCCATGAAGGAGGTATTGGAGCGCCTTTAGGTAATCCAAATGTGCGGGTAATTGCTTTAGGAAAAAGTTTAATTACAGGTCGTAATTTCAATCTTGTAGTTGCCATAGAACATCACAAAGACGCACAAGGTAATACTTTAGGACGTGCAGTGGCTAACTCTAGTTTTCATCATTTAGTCGATTATAACTGGGATGTTGAAAAAGGCTGTCCCAGTTTTGTAGAGGAAACACCAGGAGACGGAATGAAAAAAGAGCCACAGGCTTTAGAAGATATCAAAACTTATGTGCGGAATGTCGCATTGTGGTTAGCAAATTAGACTTTTGATTTGAAAAAGTATCAGCATAGGGTGTGTTGTCGCCAAGCGCTGCACCATCCGATATTTTTGATGCGTTAGGACTAAAATGTTGCAATAGATTTTCTTGTGGGGCAGGCATCTTGCCTGCCAATTATCAGAGACGCCCATCCCATAAGAGTATATTTATGCACTATGTTAGCCCGGTCACGCTAGTAGCTATCATCTTTAATTTGGTGGCTTGCATTCCTTCTTTCTCCTGCCTTCTTCATCTAGCAATTGGTATAATCCATCCAAGCCTGCGGCATATTAAAAACTTCTAGCCATCAACCTGGTGGTGAATATATAGATAATCCTGAAATTCTACTAAGACCACAAAAATTTTATTAACAACTTAATTTCTGGTAGTCTGCCTGCGATGATAAAAGGTTTCAAAAATTGCTGCAAGGTTAAGAGATGATTTATAAAGTAAACCTTAAATTGTAGGGTGCTTTATAGCAACGCTTAACGCACCGATAAATATGGTAGGTTACGGCTAATTTTCACTTTCTCAAACTTTCAAATCCTTATATATTCGTAACACATCCTACAAAACTTTGTTTCCCCTCCCCGTTGACGGGGAGGGGATTAACGGGCGGGATTGTCCAATACTTGGCTTCACTAAAGATATGTTTTGCTTACCCTACTTTTATCTCCCTCTTGCTGCTTTTAACGCATTAAGAGAAAGCCGTACAGTTTCTCTCTCATTGTTATAAAAACCTTTTTGAGGGTTTTGCAAAATTTTCAAAACAACTTCCATCTCTGGGATTGCATCTATATCAGATTGGGTTAAAACATTAGCCCTTGCTTTTTCTTGAAGATTCCCTGCTATTGTCGCTATAGTTCTAGCAGAAACGTTACGCACTGACGAATCAGGATCTTCAAGACCTTTAATCAAATAAGGCATTGCAACTTTAGTATCAGTACCAATACTACCAATGGTCTCAACAGCAAGTCCCCGCACTGATGGTTCTGGATATTGCAGCGCTTTAGCAATATTCGGAGCAACATTAGCAGCTGCTTTACTAATTGTATTTAACGTTTGAGCAGTAGTGATACGGGTGGGTTCGTCGGTGTTGTTGAGGTTTGTGATCAGACGAGATACAGTCAGATAAGATTTAGAATTTAACTTAACTAAAGCGACACTGGCATTGATACGTACTGAAAAATCTGGGTCTTGAAGAGCGTTAACTAAGTAAGGAGCAAACCTTGCAGCTTCAACTGATATATTTCCAGTGCCATCACTATTATCTTCACCTGCAATGCTACCAATGGCTCTAGCTGCGCTACTACGTACGAATATATATGGATCATTGAGATTTTCAACTAAATTAGGTAATGTGTCTTTAATTGCTCCACCACCTTTTTGAGATAAAGCTAACGCCGCACCACTACGCACTCGCCAATCAGGATCTTTCAAAGCTTGGTTGAGTTTAGCTAATGCTTCCCTAATAAATACTTCGTCTCTGAGATTTCCTAATGTTGTAACTGTGTTGAGCCGTTCTAATAAATCATCATTTTTAAAGTTTTCTATTAACTGATCAACGTTCAATTGGTTTGTAGTTTGTGCCCAGCCTGTATTAGCCACTACCAAAGGTGATACAACACCCAACATGGTGACAGCGATTCGAGATGCTAATAACCAATAGGGAATTTTATTCCAGAAATTTAACTTGATGTACTTTGCCACAAACTCTACCTTATACACTACTGCTAATTTTTATATTTTGTGGTGAATTATACCATTAATGCTAATTCTTGACAAATTTAAGAAAGTCATCTTTTTTGATGTGATAAAAGTGTAAAGTACAATTTCATCAAAGTGCTTCATATCAGATATTTTGCGAGTTTCCGACATTGTTGTCAGTGGTGTTATATTATGCCGTGGCTATCGCAGTTTAATTATTAGCGGTGCGGCGCTTGGCGACAACACACCCTACATTTAAAATTTTTAACTTAGCCTAATTAGCACTACCTTATTTATTGTTTAGATATGATTTATAAAGTAAACCGAAAATTGTAGGGTGCGTTAAGCGTTGCTATAACGCACTGAGAAAGATGATGCCCTGCGGCTAATCCTCACTCTCTGAAACTCTGAAATCCTCGCATAGCCGTAACACAACGGCAATATAGCGAGAACTCAGAGCTGCGGCTTCCGCCGATCTGAAGTTCGGTGGGGAGGAACATCACACCGCTTTTTGCCTCCCCTACTTAATATTGACTTTATAAATAGGCTCTTAGCATTTTCCTTGATGCAAATTTCTGTTATCTATTGGATAAAATGTTTCAGCAATATCTATTAGTTCTTTAGCTGTATTGTGGCGATTAATCATTAAGCGAGGAATTTGATAATGGTCTTTAAAGCAACCATAATTTAATATTTCATTATTATACAAATAACTTGATAAATAATATTTAGATACAAAAGATTCTACTTCTTGATTATAAGCGCCATAGGGATAAGCAAAATGAGATGCTACTTGTTGATCTGGGTCTAAATCTTGTGTACATATTCTTAATTCAGTCCTAGCTTGTACTAGTTCCTTGACTAAATCTCGACGATTAAGCTTGGTTAAATCTTTATGATTCAAGCCATGAGATTGAATATCATAAAATCCTTTTTTCAAGCCTTCTCTCAATTCTTTGCATCCTAAATGAGTGGTATCTGAACTTCCTGGTGTAGCTAAGCTACCTGGATTGATAAATAAAACAACTTTTACTTTAGTTCCATATTTATTTTCGAGCTTAGATAAAATTGGTAGTAAATTCGTATATACTGTTTTATATCCATCATCAAAAGAAATCATTATAGGCTTTTTTTTATATTGAGCATCAGGGATTTTCCTAGATTTAGTTAAGAAAAAATCATATAATTCTTGAGATGTTAAAAACCAATATTTATTAATAATTAGTTTTTCCAAAAACTTTTCTATTTCATATTTGGAATAATGCATTTCTCCTGAATATGAATCAGGAGCATTATTTTTAATTTCTATAATGCCGTGAAAACCGAAAATAGGAATTATAGGGGCAGTGTATTGTAAATTGAGAATAGAAAAAAATACAACAAATCCCAAAACTAAGCTGAGGGAAAAATTTTTAGGCTTTACAGAGCCAGCAAAGTTATGCTCATGGCTGTCAGTCATATTAGTGGTGATGCATCCCTAAAGAATTTTGCCAGTATTTTGGTAGAAGTCGCACTGGTACTTTACAGAGATACCACAACTTGAAAGTGTTGAGTAGGGAATTGAGAATGGGGAATTCGGGGCCCCCACGACCAAAGGGAGGAGCCACTGCGTTGGGCGGCTCTGCCGACTTGAAGCATGTGGCGTTGGGGATTAGGGGCAATTGGGAATTGGTGAGCCAGCGACGGTCTTGGGGGTCTCCACGCCACTTCCTTCAACGGGGGGAACCCCCCTTCGGGTTCGGGGGTGACGCTCCTGCGTCGCTAACGCTTCGCTAACGCAATCGGCGGAAATCGCCAAGACTGCGACCCCCTCACCGCAACGGAGTGGCTCCCCATGAGCGACTGGCGATCTCAAGAGCGAAGCGCGAGAAGGGCGAGCGTCACCCAAAGGGGAATTGGGAATGGGGAGTAGGAAATGGACAGATAAGTTAGGGACTTCCAAATAAAAAAATATCCCACTGTTCACAGTCAACAGTCATCAGTCATCAATCATCAGTCACCAACTTCAACCGGGATAATTTATTTGTTGAAGTTACCCTAGCATTTTAATTCTTGTCTAGCTTGCTGTTCTGTTTCCTACCACTAGCCACCTATTGAAGCTAGTACGCTGATGTGAAGAGCTTGAATTTTTCGTATAAAAAAGTACAATGATTAAAATATCTGAAATTGCATACACGCCTAGACATCGAGTGGTGAACCCTCACTCTTGTTAGAGTTTCCCTCCTTGGCAATTGTATTCTCAAGAGCGAAGATGGCAGTCTTCTCCCAAAGTCAGACACCAAAGGCAAACTAGAGTAATGGTGCTGAACCATAGACTTCAGAATGTGGTGCAACCAAGTTAAGCTAAATGAAAGTAGCAAATTATTACGCTCTTTATATGAAAATCGCTGTTACTGTTAATTTTTAATTTTCCCTGCTTGAGTAACCCGGAATGCTAGACCAAATTTTTGATTATCTGCACTTTCACATCAGCGTTGAAGCCCCGATAGTCCTACTGATTTTAGTGTTTTTAGAGGCAGTATTATCTGCTGACAATGCGATCGCCCTGGCTGCGATCGCCCAAGGATTGGAAGACAAAGAACTTGAGCGTCGCGCCCTTAACTTTGGTTTAGTCGTTGCTTACGTGCTGCGAATTACTCTGATTTTAACTGCCACTTGGGTGCAGCAATTGTGGCAATTTGAACTCTTAGGTGCTGCTTATTTGCTGTGGCTGGTATTCCAACACTTTACCTCTGAAGAAACTGAAGACGATCATCATCACGGGCCACGTTTTAACTCTCTGTGGCAAGCTATACCTGTGATTGCATTTACAGATTTGGCATTTTCTTTGGATAGTGTGACAACTGCGATCGCTGTTTCTCAAGAAAAATGGTTGGTTCTAACGGGCGCAACAATTGGTATTGTTACCCTGCGATTCATGGCAGGATTGTTTATCCGCTGGTTAGATGAATTTGAAAATCTAGAAGATGCAGGCTACATGACTGTGGCGTTGGTGGGCTTGCGTCTATTGCTGAAAGTGGTGAACGACAACTTAGTCCCACCAGAATGGGTGATGATTACTGCGATCGCCATCATTTTAACTTGGGGATTTTCTAAGCGTAATCTCACAGAAACCCCCCAAGTAGAAGTGGAAAAAAGCGAAGTGCCGAAGTAAGTTAACAGTTAAGAGTGAAGAGTTAAAAGTTATAAATTCTTAACTTCTAACTCCTAACTCCTAACTTCCATTATTCGTGCAACCAAGGTGTTAAGTGCGGTTGCCAATTTACTAGTTCTTCTTCCCTAAACCATAACCCTATTTCATATTGTGCGGTTTCTGGAGCATCAGAACCATGAATAATGTTGCGACCAATATTAATGCCTAAATCGCCCCGAATTGTTCCTGGTTCTGCTGTTAAGGGATTTGTTGCACCAATAAGTTTTCTGGCAGAAGCAATGACACCATCACCTTCCCAGACCATTGCCACCACTGGCCCAGAAGTAATAAAATCGACTAGACTGCCAAAAAATGGCCGCTCCTTGTGAACAGCATAGTGTTGTTCAGCCAGTTCCCGACTGGCTTTGAGGAATTTTAAACCAACCAAGGTAAAACCTTTAGTTTCAAAGCGACTGATAATTTCACCTACCAGTCCACGCTGTACGCCATCAGGCTTAATTGCTAAGAATGTGCGTTCCAAAGCTATCTCCCAAAACTTAATAAAGTTTTTATTTTGTCAGTTGTCAAGTGTCGGTTGTCATTTGTTGTTTGTCCTTTGTCCTCAGTTGCAGGAATTTCCACTGTTGACTAATGACCAATGACAACTGACAACTGACCAATCAGAGTTTATCTCAGAAATTATCTCTGGTTGCATATCAGTTACAAGATGAATGCGTTAAATTGTTTATTCGTGGGTGAAACACACAGGTGATTAGAAATGGATCTTGAGGCAAGTGCTACAGCTGATGGGGTGGTCAAACTACCGTCCAATGGACATAAATTAGAAGTGAAAAATCATAAGCAGAAAAAGCTGTTACCACCCAGTACTACCACAGGAGAATTACCTCGCTCCTGGAAAATTGAAGATAGTGAAGCCCTGTACCGGATTGAAGGTTGGGGACAACCTTATTTTTCGATTAATGCTGCTGGTCACATCACTGTTTCTCCCAAAGGCGATCGCGGCGGTTCTCTAGATTTATTTGAACTAGTCAACGCCCTGAAGCAGCGCAATTTGGGACTCCCGATGCTAATTCGTTTTTCCGATATTTTGGAAGACCGAATTGAACGTTTGAATGCTTGTTTCGCGAAAGCGATCGCCCGTTATAACTACCCTGGCGTTTATCGTGGGGTGTTTCCTGTCAAGTGCAACCAGCAGCGGCATTTGATTGAAGATTTAGTCAAGTTTGGTAAACCGCATCAATTTGGCTTAGAAGCCGGTTCTAAGCCGGAATTAATGATTGCTCTGGCTATATTGGATACACCAGGTGCATTGTTAATTTGCAACGGCTACAAAGACCAAGAATACATCGAAACGGCAATGTTAGCCCAAAGATTAGGGCAAACGCCAATTATCGTCTTAGAACAGATTGAAGAAGTCGATTTGGTAATTGCTGCTAACCGCCAGTTAGGCATTAAACCACTTTTGGGAGTGCGGGCGAAATTAAGCACCCAAGGTATGGGACGCTGGGGAACTTCCAGCGGCGATCGCGCTAAATTTGGTTTGACAATGCCTGAAGTCATCGAGGCGGTTGACAAGTTACGCGAAGCTGACTTGCTCGATTCCTTACAGCTGATGCACTTTCACATTGGCTCACAAATTTCTGCCATTAATGTGATTAAAGATGCCATCCAAGAAGCCAGCCGTATCTACGTGGAGTTGGCAATGCTAGGGGCAGACATGAAATACCTTGATGTTGGTGGGGGCTTGGGTGTAGATTACGACGGATCGCAAACTAATTTCTACGCCTCGAAAAACTACAACATGCAGAACTATGCCAACGACATCGTGGCAGAGTTAAAAGATACCTGTGCGGAACGGCAAATTTCCGTACCAACACTGATTAGCGAAAGTGGCAGAGCGATCGCTTCTCATCAATCAGTGCTGATTTTTGACGTTCTCAGCACCAGCGATGTCCCCCTCGATCCCCCAGAACCTCCGCAAGAGGGAGAATCCCCAATTATCAATTACCTGTGGGAAACTTACCAATCCATCAACAAAGAGAATTATCAGGAGTTTTACCACGACGCTGCTCAATTCAAAGAAGAAGCCATCAGCCGCTTCAACTTGGGAATTTTGCGCCTGAGAGAACGAGCCAAAGCAGAACGCCTCTACTGGGCTTGTTGCCAAAAAATTCTTAACATTACTAGGCAGCAAGAATACGTACCCGATGAATTGGAAGACTTAGAAAAAATTATGGCTTCCATCTATTACGTTAATATGTCAGTGTTTCAATCGGCACCAGATTGTTGGGCGATCGACCAACTATTCCCGATTATGCCCATCCACCGCCTAGATGAAGAACCCATACGGCGAGGCATTCTAGCAGACCTGACTTGCGACAGTGATGGCAAAATCGACCGCTTTATTGACCTACGCGATGTCAAGTCGGTTTTAGAACTACACTCATTTAAGCCAGGAGAACCCTACTATCTGGGGATGTTCTTAAATGGAGCTTACCAAGAAATTATGGGTAATTTGCACAATTTATTTGGCGATACCAACGCAGTTCACATCCAGTTAACCCCCAAAGGCTACCAGATTGAACACGTAGTCAAAGGTGATACTATGAGTGAAGTAGTAAGTTACGTGCAATACGACTCTGAGGATATGGTAGAAAACATCCGCCAACGTTGTGAGCGAGCGTTGGAAGAAAAGCGCATCACCCTAGCAGAGTCACAACGGCTGCTGCAAACCTACGAGCAGAGTTTAAGAAGATACACATATCTTAATAGTTAGGAGTTAGAAGTTAAGAGTTAGGAGTTATGAATTTAAACTCTTAACTCCTCACTCTGAACTCCTAACTTTAGTTTGCGTTTGTCCCCAGCAGTTCCTCAATGGCTTGCCTTTCAAGAGGAGTATGTGATGGTGGTGTCTGCCGGGCATCGGTAATCAGCCAGTCTAAAGCAGCAGCTTGTACATCGATCGCAGCCCCTGTTTTATCAACGCAGTAACGCCCAAACACCAGCTTATCAACTAGCCGTACTCCCGGCCCCAATCGTGACCATTCAAAGATGACGCTGTTTTCTACTGTTGCGCCGCTGCATACCCAGCAATTAGGGCCAATCATAGCTGGGCCAACGATTTTAGCTCCATCTTCTATCCTCGTCATGCCACCAATATAAACTGGGCCTGTGATATCCACCTTGTCCCAATTCACGGCCACATTTAAGCCAGTATAAATACCAGGTGCGACTTCATGACCAGGGATTTGCACATTCTTGATTTCGCCTAGCAGCACACCACGGATTGCTCGCCAGTAGTCTGGTACTTTACCAATATCTACCCATTCAAAATCCATAGCAATGGCATAGAAGGGAGCGCCAATTTCTACTAATTTGGGGAATAGCTGGCTACCAATGTCATATTCAACTCCAGAAGGTATGTACTTAAACACCTCTGGCTCAAATATGTAAATACCTGTGTTGATGTTAGTACTGAGAGCTTCTTCTGTGGAAGGTTTTTCTTGGAAAGCTTGGACACGTCCATCTTCATCGGTGACAACCACACCGTAACTGGATACTTCTTCTTGTGGAACAGATTTTGTAATGATAGTAGCGATCGCTCCTTTAGATCTATGCCACTTAACAGCTGCGGACAAATCCAGGTCAATTAAAGCATCACCACATAACACCACAAAAGTATCATCAAAGAATGGTGAGAAGTCTTGGATGCGCCGCATACCTCCGGCAGAACCAATTGCTTCCCCTACCAGTTTACCGTCATCAATTTTACCTTCAAAAGAGTATGCTATTTGTACGCCAAAGCGCTGACCATCACGGAAATAGTTTTCAATTTCTTCAGCTAAATGACTAACATTGACCATAATTTGGTCAAAACCGTGTTGACGCAGAAGTTCTAATAGAAATTCCATCACTGGCTTTTGCAGGATGGGAATCATCGGTTTGGGAGTTGTATAGGTAATCGGTCGCACACGAGTGCCTTTACCTGCCGCGAGAATCATCGCTTTCATAAAAGTTTATTCCTCAACCACCAGCCAGTTTACTTTCATTGAGTGAGACTTAATCATCAGTTTTTATTTCTGCTCTAAGTAACCCCTAAGAACAGGGATAACAGGAATTTGCTGATTGTTGCAACCATTGGACTGACGCGAAACTAAGCGCCCTCTGCGGCAATTCATGAATTGCTGCTAGGTCAAAATAGAGTTTTCGGCTATTGTTTGCGTCAGTCCTGAATCAATAGGGATGGCAGATAAAAAGTAATTAGTCATCTCTTCAATTTACTCGGATTTTGGATTTTGCTGAAGCGAAAGTCTATAAGCTATCCTTAGTGATAGTTTAGACCTGTTTAATTTAGCGGCTGTTCCCAAGGTTGGTAGGCGTTAGCTGAATCCGTGAGTAACCGAATTTTGATCTCCTGGTAAAACTCCTCTTGAAATAGCTCTACCTTAGATTGGGCTGAGAGTAGTAGCAGTGCCCAGAAAACGCTAACTATGTGGCTATGTTCTGACTCATGGGCAGACCCATTTTGGTGTGCTTGCTTTGTCTGAGTCCACAAATGTACAAGTTGTTCTAGATTCAAACAATTTTGTTCTAGCAATAGTTCTCTTGGCGCTAGACGCAGCACTTGTTCTAGTTCCCCAGCTACTTCCGTCAGATTTTCCTGGTGAGCTAACTCCAGCGCTTCCCGCATCGCTTGGGCACTGGGCTGACGCTTAGGGCGGACAGGTTTGCTAGTTTTTTGTACCAATTTGAGTTGGTTCGCCATGAGTTGCAATTGCTCGATCAACTCTTGTAAGGTCACGCGGCGTTTTGGTGGCGGCATAGCAGCCGGGCGACGACGCAAATGTCGTTCTAATTGCAAACGATGAGCCTGATGTAATATACCGTCTTCATTTTCTGACATCACATCATCCGCCAAATCCTCCTGTAAATCTTCTACTGTTGTTAATTGCATCAAGGTATTAGCTTTGAATAACACCAGCATCGATGCTGATAAAAAAGCCTGTCCAGATTGAGACAAGTCGGCTTCATAGCCCCGGACTGTTGCTTGTGGTGTCATTAGTTCTAGGTAACGGTCAATCACTTCAATTACCTGGACATCCCAAGGATCAATTTCCCCCCGTTCAGCTTGGTCAATCAGGATCGTAATTGTTTCCAATAGCTCGGAAGCATCCATTAATCAGTTCTAAGTTCAGTAATAAGTGTAAAAAATTAGCAAATTTAACAGTAAACCTTTTGAGTATTGGCAAAGTATATACTCTGTTTATGGGAATTGGGAATTGGGAATTGGGAATTGGGAATATACTTGCTCCCCTGCTCCCCATCCCCCTCATCCCCCGGTTGGTGAGCGAAGTCGAACCACATCCCCCTCATCCCCCCTGCTCAATTCGTGTCTCGATCAACGGGGGAGTCATGATTAATAGTGACAGTTGAAACAAATTGATCAGATTTGCCGCTCTTGAGAGCGTCGAATGTACCTTTAATAGTACCGGCAATGGGCACAGCAACTAGTGTGCCTAAGAATCCAGCAATCTCAAATCCCATCAAAATAGCAACAAAAATCCAGATAGGATTAAGTCCGATAAAATCGCCGAGTAAGTTGGGAGCTAAAAGATTATCTTTAATTTGTTGCATGAGAATGGCCGCTATAGCAACTGGAACTGCTAGCCACCAATTTTGCAGCAATACCAAAATTGTTACCAAACCAATACCTAAAGTCGCTCCGATAAAAGGAATGAGTTCAGACATACCAATGAGTATGGCAAACAATAGAGCAAATGGCACTTTCAAAAATAAGAAAATAGGAGTAAGACTTATTATCATGAATAACCCCAGCAACAACTGACTGAGGAAAAAATTCTGAAAATTAAGTTGTAAGGATCTGGTTAAGGGAACTCCAACATTAGCAGGTAAGAGATTGACTAGACCATACCATACGCGATCGCCATATAAAAGCATATAAAATGCTAAGACAACCACTAATACTAAGTTGAGTAAGCCAGACAGCAGTATTCCCGCAAATCCCACTGCACCAGAAGCAAGTTGTTGAACTAAATTCTGAATGTTGGCATTGATTTGATTGCTAACAACCCTGAGATCAATAGGCAAACGTCTTTGCTTGGCAAAGGCTTCAAATTGCTCTATATTTGCTTGACTAGTTGTCAACCAATCTGGAATCTTATTGAGAAGCTGGATTGTTTGGTCAATTACCATCGGTACTAACGTGACACCCAGAATCACCAATAAAGTTAAAGTGACGAGTAAAACTATGACAACCGCCTGTGTGCGAGTCATGTGAGCGCGTTCAAAAAACTTAACTGGATAGTTAAGTAAAAAAGCTAAAATCGCTGCAACGCTCAAAATAGTGATCGGATGTTGGAAATAGCTAAACAGTAATGACAGCAGCCAGATATTGAGAGCAATTATCGGGCCGCTCAGACCATAAATTAATAAACGTTGAAGAGAGGCCGAACGGCGCATTTGATGCAATCGAGAATCTCGACTCCTTGAGATAATTAATAAAACTGGTGTTGGCGCTAATCATCATCATAGATATTTTTATCAAAGACGTGTATCAGCGAATCTGATAATAAGGAAGTAAATCACGATGGATAAGACCATAGCAGACCTCCGCAAGGATTACACCTTAGAAGGTTTGAGCGAAACTGAGATTAATCCCAATCCCTTCATACAATTTCAAAAATGGTTCGACCAATCACTAGCAGCTCAACTTCCTGAACCGAATGCCATGACTCTGGCTACTGCTATGCCAGATGGTAAGCCTTCAGCAAGAATGGTATTACTAAAAGATTTTGATGAACGGGGTTTTGTTTTCTTTACTAACTACAACAGTCGTAAGGGACAAGAACTGGCAGAAAATCCCCAAGCATCTTTAGTTTTTTGGTGGGCTGAACTCGAACGCCAAGTCCGGATTTCTGGACATGTAGAAAAAGTTTCTGAAATCGAGTCAGATCAGTATTTTGAAAGTCGTCCTGCGAACAGTCGCTTGGGAGCGTGGGTGTCTAATCAAAGCGAAGTCATAGAAAGCCGAGAAGTTCTAGAGCAACGGATGCAGGAATTTCAGAGCAAGTATGAAAATCAGGAGATTCCCCGACCTCCCCATTGGGGAGGCTTGCGAGTGATCCCCGCAGAAATTGAGTTTTGGCAAGGACGCCCCAGCCGTCTGCACGATCGCTTGCTGTATACTCGCTCTGTTGATGGCAGTTGGAAAATTGAACGGTTGTCACCATAAAAAGTGCTGAGTGCTGAGTGCTGAGTTAAAAGTTAGGAGTTAGGAGTTAGGAGTTATTAATTCCCAATTCCCAATTCCCAATTCCTTATTCCGTCGCTGCTGCTTTAGGTGCAAACTGAATTCTGGGGTCTGGCATGAATGTGTATCTAAGATACAATCCTCCCCAGATAAACAAGATAATCAACAATGAACCAATACCAAGCGGACTGGGAAGCCAGAAAACGGCTTCTATGTGGTTGAGTTCACCAGTTTTTAGTTGCCACACCAGTTGATTACCATTTTTTGCTGGTTCAATGGCAGTTTCTGCATTTTCAGGTATTTGAATGTTTTTAGCGCCCCAAGGAGTTGTCAGGCTAAATTTCAAATTGAGAATTGAACCAGCATCAGCAAGAACGTTACCTTTGCTAGCGATGAGAGCAAGCGATCGCAAGTCTAAATCATAAATTAATCGATTCCGTACTAACAGTAAAAAGTTGTTCTGCTCCAAAAGTAAGTTTGATTCAATCTTTGGTAATTCTGATTCCGATTCGCTTTGCACAGCTTCAGCTTGTTGGTTAGCACGGGAATTAAAAAATTCGTTGAACTTGGCTTGCAACTCCTGACCATTACTGAAGGGAATTGTCACAATCAGTTCTTCTTTAGAAACTCTCTTTGCTTTGCCTTCCAGTTTGCGGGCACGACGTTCTATACTGTTTAACCATTCGTATACATAGTCACCACTGAAACTAGTTAGCCGTTCTTCCAATTTAATATGCTGCACCAGTTCACCACTGTTCGAGTTGCCAAAGTTCACTCCCACGTCGTACTGCACACAACCTGACAGCAGTAGTGAAGTTAACAACACTAGCCACAAAATAGGTTGTGGAATGCTGGCTCTACGTTTTTTGAATCGCATAGACGCGAGGGAATTTTGTCTAGGAAAGTCGGAATTCATCTGATTTCCATTAGTTAGTGGCTGGAATAATTGCATTTTTGCCAGCACAAAAACAAATGGTCTGATTAACCATATGAAAATCTTTCCAAGAGTAGAATACTTCATTACATATATCTCCCAAAAAGTCAAGCTTAAGGAGGTAAGAACTGAGGGTGAAAGGAAAAGGGATTTTTCTGCCCTTTTCTTTAGTAAAAATTCAACCAAACCAAGTACAAGACAGTTAAACCAATGGCAATTAGTGCCACTAAGATAAAGCGATTATCTTTAGTATTTACCTGACTGAGGTCTACAAATTCTGGTTGAGCCGCCTTTTTTTGCCCAGAAGACTTACGCGGATTGACAGTAACACGAATTTTGTCATCATTATCCGGTAGTTTGCCCAAATCTGGGATTTCGGTCATCCATTCACTCGGTCTTTTCAGCTTTGGTGCTTGTAAGATGTAAAGCAATCGCTTTGCTTGTTTGCTGGTTTCTGCAAAGGGATGGCGTTTGAGTTGTTGACAAAGGGCGATCGCATCTTCAGTACGCCCAGATGCTTCATAGGCTGTTGCTAGCCAAATATCTACTTCACCCCCAAGGCGAGAATTGCGAGCTAAAAGGGCGCTTGCCTTTTCCAAGTTTTCTACAGCTTCTCGATATTGCCCATTTTCAAAGGCAAGTTTCCCAGTCTGGTAGATACTTCTGGCTATTTCTAAACTTTCTGCACTCACGTTTTAGATATAAATCAGCACTATTTTAATTTTGCCAATTCCATTGTAGGAGGGACTGGGGACTGGGAATTGGGGATTGGGAATTGGGGATTGGGAATTGGGAATAGTTGTTATCTGCTCCCCTGCTCCCTATCTCCCCTGCACCCCTGCACCGAAAGCTCCCCTTCATCTTCTATGAAGTAAACTGAGAACCGAGAATCATTGTACCGATACCAACATCAGTAAAAATTTCCAATAGTAGGGCGTGAGGTATACGACCATCTATGATGTGTGCTGCACGTACACCTTGAGCAAGCGATCGCACACAACAATTGACTTTAGGAATCATACCGCCGCTGACTATACCATCGGCAATCAACTCGCGGGCTTCACGAATATCTACTTTTGGAATCAAAGTTGATGGGTCTTTATAATTTGTTAAAATCCCTCTGGTGTCGGTCAGTAAAATCAACTTTTCTGCCCCTAGCGCTGCTGCTATTTCCCCAGCTACAGTATCAGCGTTAATGTTGTAAGCTTGTCCCGTTTCATCTGCAGCTACGCTGGAGACTACGGGGATATACCCATTGCTGGAGAGGGTTTCTAAAATTTTAATATTTACATTACTCACTTCTCCCACGAAGCCAATACCTTCTTGACCTTGAGGACGAGCTGTAATCAAATTACCATCTTTGCCGCAAAGTCCCACCGCCAAGCCTCCAGCTTGGTTAATTAGGGCGACAATTTCTTTATTAACTCGACCAACTAAAACCATTTCCACCACATCCATTGTGGGGGCGTCTGTGACTCGCAAACCATTCTTAAATTGGGCTTCGATTCCCAGTTTATCTAACCAACTATTAATTTCTGGGCCACCGCCGTGTACTAGTATTGGACGCAAGCCGACGCAGGATAAAAATACAATGTCGCGGATGACTTGATCTTTGAGGGTGCTATCTTTCATCGCTGCGCCACCATATTTCACAACAACAGTGCGACCAGCGAATTGTTGAATATAAGGTAGAGCTTCGCTTAGCACTTGTACGCGAGTGGCTTCAGCTTGCCTAATGTACTCAGTATCGTTGACTGTCATGAGGAGCTGTGAGATTTAAAACCTATGCAGTCAGTGTAGAAGACTTTGGAGTTTGTAACAATGAGTAGATACCAAAGTTTTCTATAACCCTTATGAGTTGTGAATTTAAACAAGTGTAAATAATTTGCTGAAAGTCCCTTGTTATGTGCTTATTCAGCAGTGGACTTGTAGATAGACTCTCGTGCGATCGCCAATTCTCGCTTTCATCAATTATATGAACGCATGAAGTAGTTTCTAATTAATTAGAAGCTTTGTTAACAAAGTGCGATCGCGTAACCACAAAAATTTTTTCACATAGGACTTATACCAATTCGTAATTTGTAATTCGTAATTCGTAATTGTAGAGACGATTCGCCGAATCGTCTGTACTCAGATATGGCATGGCTTTCGGGGTTTGATTGTGTTGCCTCATTTGAGAGAATTGGTATTACACGCATTGTCATATTTTTTTCGTTTGGGTATTACTGGGTCAATAGTCAATAGTTAAAATTCAAGGTTTTTTGACTATTGACTATTAACTGCCATCGCAGAAAATATGTGTGCCAGTTGCGTAAGTCATGTCACAGCTACTTTTTATTATCAAATCGGCTGACCAAACAAAACTAAAGAGAGGAAAAAATCCATAATAAAAATTGATACCCAAGTAGTAACAACTGCTTTTGTTGCTGATTCTCCAACTTCTTTTGCTCCTCCCTTAGTAGTTAGTCCCCAACTACAACCAATAACAGCAACTACAGCTCCGAAAATCACTCCTTTCAACAAAATAATAGACAAATCTGATGGGTCTAAAAAATTTCTAACTGACTCTAAAAATGTATCTGGGAAAACTTGGAAAAAGTGTTTGGCAGCAAAAGCTCCACCAATAATGCCTATCAGTAAAGCAAAAATCATCATGATTGGCATCATCAAACAGCAAGCAATTACTCTAGGAATTACTAAATAATCAATTGGATCTGTTTTGAGCATATAAAGTGCATCAATTTGCTCTGTGACTTGCATTGCGCCTATTTCTGCTGCAAAAGCAGAACCTACTTGTCCTGCAATAATACTAGCGGTCAAAATAGGAGCTAATTCTCTGCAAAAGGCTAAAGCAAAAGCACCTCCCACAGTACTGACTGCATCGAATCGCACTAATTCTCTACCTGTCTGAATGGTAAAAATCATCCCTGCAAAACCATTCACCAGCAAAACTGGAGATATAGAAGCGGGGCCAGTAGTCACCATATGTTCTAGAATCTTGTGGTAGTAAGTTTTTCCTTTAAGTAAATGCAGCCATACTTGACCGAAGAGTAGTAGTGCAGCAAAGCAGCGCACTATCCATAATTGCACTAAATTTCCTTTTGATTGCAACTTTATTGCCCTTAAAACTGACTTTTTTACGCTAATGTTATTTAACTTGAGTTTGATGAGTACTTTTATGATCTTTCCTCTAATCCCTCTTCTAAAAGGCTAAACATTACCCGGATGTTTCTATAAATTTACCAGAGCGATCGCTCTGGTAAACTCGAAGCCTAAAAGCTGCGTTGTCTACTCTCAATGAATTTGAGTTTGGCTAAAAAAATCAATAAGTGGAATTACAAGTGCAAAAGCTTGTATATGCGATTTTTAAGATTATATTGCGCTTTTTTCCACTGGTAATTGACTCTTTGCCCTTTACCTCTTCACCATTTTATTGATTATTTTCATAATTTGTAGACTTGCCTTAATTATTGCGATCGCCCTCATGGTGCGAATCAGGCTGTTTTAAAACGCTGGGAATCGCCTCCATAACTTTATTGGCGATTTCTTCGGGTGTTTCTCCCTCGCGGAGGATGATGTGTAAATCGGCTTGGGCGTAGAGTGGTTTACGTTGTTCGAGAAGCGATCGCAGTTTGCCCTTGGGGTCAGGATCTTGTAATAGTGGTCTTGTGGTATCCTCTGCTAAACGGTTGTAAAGTAACTCTAATGGTGCATCTAGCCACACAATTAAACCGTGGTGCAGATAACTCCAGTTTTCTCGCCGCATAACTATACCCCCGCCAGTTGCTATGGTCAACTCTTTACGCGCACAAACTTGTGCTAATACATCGCTTTCCAACTGGCGAAACGCCGCTTCTCCTTCTTCGGCAAATAGCTGATTGATAGATCTTCCTGCTAATTTAACAATTAAATCATCTGTATCTAAATATGTATAACCTAAACGCTTTGCGAGTAAATCTCCTACCGTAGACTTACCAACGCCCATCATCCCAATTAAATACAGATTAACTCCTCGCAATAAGCTGTTCACTAGTCACTTCACTCCAGTTATCAGTTATCAGTTGTGTTCACTCCTAACTTTAATATCATGTCCGTTTAATTACTTGTATAAAACCGAAGAACCCCACTCCGCTAAAGCTATGCTTTCTTAGGTAAGTTTTTAACGATTCTTCTATGAAAGCAGAATAAATAAAAGATGAATTTCTAACGAATTTAATAACTGTCGTTAGGTGACTTGGCAGTTGTTGCTTAAGTATCTTTGGGCTTAACAGAAATTTTATAAAGCTTGTTTGAAACTTTAAGCGAATAAAATCTGTCTATACAAATCAATAAGACTCGTTCTCTGGTGGATAAATTTTAGATGTACACAATACTGTGTTTTCAACAGCACAATATCTCACTTCTAAAATTTAGTTGCAGCAAGCTCTAATCAAAAACTGTTGGAGTGCAAGGTGTAAAATATGACTGTATTTTTGATTATTGCACAAAAAAGTTTTGTTAACTTGAAGGTTCAGACGCAAAAACCACTGCATATCCCACCTGAGTCAGCACCAATCAATCAATGTGGTATGTGAGAGGCATCACCATGACTCGAATTCGTGACGTTGTGCAACAAGCTTTAGCAAGTGGCTATTTGACGGTAGAAGCAGAAAATCAGCTACGGCATCTATTAACTACCCGGTATGACCTGGAAGATTTTAATGCTTTCATGACTTTGCAGGAAGCGGCCATGAACGGTAAGGTTAAGCAACAGTCCCGTGAGGAGTGTAGCATTAAATAATACCATTTGGGATTGAGGATTTGAGATTTGGGATTGGAAATTAGCTTCTGTATCTGAGTTTCGTCAATCCATCTGCCGTAATTATTTTTTATTTTGGTATAATATAGTGCATACAACTACTACCTATTTTCCATGTCTCAAATCCTTACCAAATGCTAATAAAAAATTACATGCAGCACTACTAGACCTTCATTTACGCGATCGCTTGTCTTCATCTTCAAAATCATCGTCATCGAAAAATGACCAGTCGTCATCATCGGTGTTATCGGCTTGATTGGTAGGCGGTGGTTGATAAGGTGGGATGATTACCCGATAATCGGCATCGTACACAGATTCTGCTTTTCCCACCGCAGTATTTTTTGGCTCACGGTAGCTATAGGAATAGACTGAACCAGACTGAGAACTGCTTTTAGGTTCTTGTTGACGTTCGTAAGTTTGAGAGTCTCGAAACGGTTGAGTTTTAGTACCAGAGTTGGGCGCATCTGTGGGATTTTCGTCAAAGTCCCAATCATCGTTGTTGCGGTTTGTCTCCCAATCATCAAATTCTTCATTGTTAGCGTACTCTGTTTTACTAGCTGGCGGTGGAGGACTGTTAGGGCGCGGTGTGGGTTCTTCTCGGCGGGTAGCTTTTGTCCGAGGTGAAGCTGCTGTTGACCTGAACGGAGTTTGGCGTTGTTTAACAAAATAACTTGATAATTTAAACAAGGTACTAATTAATACAGAAGTTAAAGCTCCAGCAGTAGTACTAAATAAAATCCACATTGCCAGTGGTAATGGTTGAGTTCGCATCCCCAAAAATACTAAAGATAAGACAGGCGACCAATTTTGAACTAACAACAGTGTTAGTCCTCCCAGAACAGCCATCAACAAAATTAAGCGAATTACAGCCATAACAAAGGATCAAGAATGAAGGATCAAGGATGAAGGCTGAAGGCTGAATAATTTCTACTTCAGACTTCATCCTAGCCTACTAGTTCACCACGCAAATTTTGACAGGTGAAGACTGGGGAAAGGGAAAAGGGGAAAGGGAAAGAAATTAAAAACATGCGCCCCTTTTTCCCTTACCCTTTCCCCCGCCTGCCAAAAAGATTTTGACAGGCTACTACCCTTCTTTGAACGCCTGACGGCGAACAGCAAGCCGCCCTTCAGGCGTCTACACGCTTCATACTCTAACGATGACCTTGCCATCGCTGAAGAGGGATGCAGTCAATATCTAGTTGATCTAAAGCACGAGCAACGACAAAATCAACTAAATCTTCGATGGTTTGAGGATTATGATACCAAGCCGGAATTGCAGGCACAACTCTGACTCCAGTTTCTGCCAAAGTCGTTAAGTTTCGTAGGTGAATCAGGCTAAAAGGAGTTTCACGAGGAACAATAACCAACTTCCGCCCTTCCTTGAGTTGCACATCCGCAGCCCTTTCGAGTAAGTCGGAACTCAAGCCGACTGCTAGCTTAGCCACTGTACTCATACTGCATGGCATGATAATCATCCCCAAGGTACGAAACGAACCACTAGCGATATTGGCTCCGACATCACTCCAAGGATGGCAACGTAATTTACCTGCAAGAGTTACTCCAGCTTGCTCTCGCCAGAATTGTTCTTGCGCTGTTGGTTCTGCTGGCATTCGGATATCCTGTTCCGCTTGCCAAACCATGTATGTTGATTTAGAAGCTACTAGTTCAATTTCATAGTTCGCTGTGAGCAGATATTTCAGAGCGCGAACAGCGTAAATTAAACCAGATGCACCTGATACGCCTAGTATAAGAGGCTTGGTGGAATGTGACATGTGGGGATTGGGGATTGGGGATTGGGCATGGGGCATGGGGTATGAGGCATTGGGCATGGGTTTAGTTATTCTCCCCTCATCCCCCCATCTCCCCATCTCCCTAGTCCCCAGTCCCCAGTCCCTTTATTCATCATCAGCATAGGGTTCTAAATCGTCAGGCTCAATATCGTTTGGTAAATAGATATCTGAGACATCACCGTTGATACCGCCAATACCCAAGCCTTTGGCTACTCCATCGCTACCGACTGTGACTAAATCAATTTGCTGGCGATAGTAATCTACGCTTTTTACTTGTACAGCTACGCGATCGCCTAGTCTATAAGAAGCACGATTTTTGCGGCCAAATAGTGCCTGTTGTCTGGCGCGATATTCATACCAGTCATCTTTGAGGGAACTGACGTGTACCAGTCCTTCTACTCGTAGAGGTATGCTGGGATTGCTGGCTACTTTTGTCTCTGCTGCTGGTACTTCAATTTCCACAAAAAAGCCATAGGATTGTACACCAGTAATTACGCCTTGAAACACCTGACCGATGCGCTGTTTCATCAGCTGGGCTTTTTGCAAGCCTGCTAAATCGGCTTCGGCTTCTTGGACTTCTTTTTCTCGGTCGTTAATTTGGATAATTACCCTTGTTAAATCGCTTTGCAGTTCTTGTTGCAATTCTGGAGGTAAGACGTTCCAGTTGATTTCGATGTGGCTAGAGGAGTGGCGCAGGTTAACTCGTTCTTTAACACGGGTGTTGCGGCGATCGCGTCCGTGTTCTAATAGTTGATAGTACACTCTTTGCATGAGCAAATCTGAATAACGCCGCAATGGGGCAGTACAGTGAGTATATTGCTGTAGTGCTAAACCAAAGTGAGGGCCTTTAGTTGTGCTGTACGCCGCTGGCTTGAGTGTATCCTGCAATAAATATGTCAAAACTTGCTCTGATGGCGATTCGGCAAAAGCTCTGGTTAATTGCTGATAATCAAGTGGTTGGATATCTACTTCTGGTTCTAGTGACAGTTCCACGCCTAAATTGATTGCCAATTTCAGCATTTCTTGCACATCTTCAGGGTCGGGTGTGCCTTGGACTCGCCAAATAGCGGGAACACCTAACGCGTTTAAATGAGTTGCCATTAGTTCATTGACTAATAGTACCAACTCTGTTAAAAGAGAGCGCACAGGCAAGTCATTTACGACTACAGCCCCTAAAATTCCTTCATCATAGTAGGGGTTTTGGCTAGAAGGCAGATTCAATTGCAAGCTACCACGATCTAACCGCAGCTGTTTGACTGCTTTATACAATTTGCCTAACTCTTGTAGCAATTGGACTACTTGTTCAGATTCATGTTCTGATTGACCGTCTAGAATTGCTTCTGCTTGTTCTTTGCTAACTGAGGCTTTAACGTTAATAACGCTGGGTTGGATTTCCCAATCTAATACATCTCCCGATTCTGGATCGATTGTAATCAAGAAAGAGATGGCTAGGCGATCGCTTCCCACTACTAAAGCACAGCGTTCTGCCACGGTGTCGGGCAACATCGGCAGTAATAATTCTCCTAGATATACTGACCTACCCCGCTTGAGTGCTTCTCTATCTAGGGGTTCATCTGGTTGCACGTAGTGAGAAACATCGGCAATGTGAAAACCTAAAACCCAATTGCCGGTGACAGTTTTTTCCAAGCTCAAAGCATTTTCAATTGCCTTGGTATCACCGTTTACCCCTGTGATGGTGAAGGTAAATAATTTCCGTAAATCTAGTTTATTTTTCAGGTCTGCTTTCAGCAATTTTTTGGGCAATTTTGCTGCTGCATCTAGCACTGAAGGGGGGAAATTACGGGCTAAATCGTGTTTGCATGTGACTAAATCAATATCAGCAGCAGCTTCGGCATCGCTACCGAGAATTTGCACTACTCGCCCCAATGGAGGATACTGTGCTAAGGGGTAACGCAAAACTTCTACATGGGCCAGGTGGTCGAGTGCTTCTTCTAATTTCATGCCGTTTGTTTGCAGTTTGAGTTCAAACAGCAATCGATCATCTAAAGGTACTGCCCGAAAACCGTTTTCTACCTGTTTAATTCGTGCTAGTAAAGTGTGATTAGAACGTTCTAAAATCAGCTTGACTTCTCCTTCTGGAGAACGGCGACGACTACCTTCTTTAAGAACTCTTACCAAAACGCGATCGCCATTCCAAGCATTACTCAGATGACTTTCGCGGATATAAATATCCTCAGCACCTTCCACATCTTGAATGGCAAAGCAAAAGCCTTTACTAGAACAACGCAATTTTGCTTCGATCATTCCTTCTTCTGTAACGCGCCGATACTTGCCGCGTTCTTTCACTAAAATGCCAATTTTTTCTAGTACTTCTAAGGCAATGTGAAGTTTTTGTAAACTAAATTCGTCCTCGCAACCAAGTTTTTTTTCTAAAACTTTGCGAGCTACCAATTTATCGTCTGTAAAATTGGCAAGGAGTGTAGCGATTGAAAATTCCATGCAGTGAACCGACCTTTGGTCAAAACATCATTTTTCGTTGAATCTGGTTCTTTCCTGTATACCTCATGGCTTACAGATACTAGCTGGAAACGAATTGCCCTGAGGCAGGGGTTGCTGTTCCAGAGAGGGAAGCCGACCCTGAAACTTCTCACTGCACGACAATTTCAGAGTAGCTTGGGTTCAAGTTTCTTTACTTAACCAAACTTATAAAGTACACCTGAGTTGAATTTTCGCCCACTAAGTAATTACGCGACGGGTTTTTGAGAGGCTGGGTTATTATAAGTCTCCACGCTGCCCAAAAGCGCTATCAGGGGAAACTACAGGTGTTTGGTTGTCTAGTTTAGAGGTACTTTGACGCCATGAGACTCTGATTTTTAACTGGGAGAAACTGCCAATAAACCCAATTTTCCCACATGTAGAATCGGTAACAATTGGTTAAGCAGCTTAACAAGCAGTGAGGGCGAACCTTATCTCCATTATTGTAGATTTAGAGCGCACTTCCAGGAAATAGTTCCGGATATAGAATTGGGTAAATAGTATAGCATTGAAGGGCAGATCACCTAGAGTCTATCAGCAGTAGCCAAGCAGTAGTCAAAAATTAACTCCAAAAATCGCTACTGCTACAATTAGGATACAAGCAAGAGGTACAAGTAGCAGCTTGCAACCTATTGGACGCCCTTAATTTTCACCATTGTTCCTTTTGCTAATTATTGCCCTCAGTGATCATTTCAAATCTAGCAAAACTTTTTGACTAGGGATTTCCAACAAAATAATTATCTATCTTGTGGCATGGGTGTCCTCACCCGTTCCAGTGTTCAGGGCGTCCAGAATGTCCAACGCCCCAAGAAAATTGGGATATTTGTTTATTTGGAAGTCCTTTAACTCGGATGCTAGAAAATATCAACAGGGGGCGATAATTAATCGAAACAAACACATAGCATCAACCCCTTTATTCAACGAGTTAGATTGGTGGCAGTATTATGTTGGCTCAATTCCAGAGCTTGTATCCCAACGGTAATCTGATTTCTGAATTAGTACAAATTTTTCAAGGAAAATTTATTGTTCGGGCAAGCGTACAAATTGAAGGTGTAACCCGCGCTACTGGTATGGCAGCAGCAGAAACCATTGAAGCAGCAGAAGACCAAGCCAGAACTAGGGCACTGATGGTTTTGGGAATAACTAATTCGCCACAGGCGACGGTAGCAATTCCACCAAAAACAACATCTCAAGTGCAGCCAAGTCCTGCCTTGAACACGACAAACACAACAGTTGGATTTCGTGAATCTACTTATCCATCTACAAAAGATGCAGATGTTGGCAGTAGTCACTGGTCTTTGAGCAGTGGTCAAGAAATATCAATACCGTCATTTCAAGAAGATAATTTTAACTCAGATATTGTCACAACTGACACGCGTAGCGCTGCTAAAAGCGAGATTCATAACCAAGATTTAAGCCAAAGTTTGCCTCTGACTAACAACCAGGAGATAGAATTCGATACTCCAGTTAAAAATTTAGAAACCATTTCTGACAACCAGCCAGAAACTCCACTTTTTTCAGGAGGTTTGGCCAGTAATGTCACACCATTTACACCCCGCAATTATAGTTCTCAAGAAAATGTGAGTCCTCACACTGCCACAGGGAAGAAAAAGAAGAAAACTGAACCAGTGAATTTATCTGATGTCATTGCTAAAACCGATGTTCAAATTGAACGCTTAGGCTGGACGAAAGAGCAGGGACGAGAATATCTCAAAAAAACCTATGGTAAGTTGGGGCGGTCTTTACTCAGTGAGGAAGAATTGTTAGATTTCTTAAGATACTTGGAATCTCAGCCAGATCCAGTAGCGGGATTTTGAATTGGGGACTGGGGAACTCGGGGCCCCCACGACCGAAGGGAGTGGGGATTAGGCAATGGGGACTGGGTAATGGGTAATGGGTGATGGGTAGTGGGCCAGATGTGATGACTAATAGTAGAATCCAATTCCCAATTACCAATTACCAATTACCAATTCCCAATTCCCAATCCCTAATCCCCAGTACCTTTTACTACCTAGTCTCTAAACAGAGGAATGCCACCATCATTGATCAGTTAAAAACCCCCACCTAACATACCCAAGGAGGGGGTGTAGTAATTATATTTCGATATTTCGCCGCGACTTATTAACCAAATCTACCGCTGACGTAATCTCTCGTGTCTTGTTGTTTCGGATTGTTAAAAATTACTTCTGTTGAGTCATATTCTACTAAATAGCCGCTACGATTTCCTTTTTCTGTAGTCTGCACATTGAAAAAGGCAGTCATGTCAGAAACGCGTGCGGCTTGTTGCATGTTGTGGGTGACGATGACAATCGTATACTGCTCTTTGAGTTCGTGAATCAGTTCTTCAACTCTGAGGGTAGAAATAGGGTCTAAAGCAGAGCAAGGTTCATCCATCAGTATAATTTCAGGTTGCACTGCGATCGCCCGCGCAATACACAATCTTTGTTGTTGTCCACCAGACAAAGACAAACCACTTTGCTTTAGTTTATCTTTGACTTCATCCCACAAAGCTGCTTGGCGCAAACTCCTCTCTACCAGTTCATCCATGTTACCTTTGTAGCCGTTGATTCTGGCACCAAAAGCTATATTTTCATAGATTGATTTGGGGAAAGGATTAGGTCTTTGAAACACCATACCAATGCGACGACGTACTTCTACGGGGTCGATTTCAGGTGCATACAAGTTTTTCTCGTAATAATAAACTTTACCTTCTGCCCTAAATGACTCAATTAAGTCATTCAAACGATTATAGCATCGCAGTAACGTACTTTTACCACAACCAGAAGGGCCAATAAAGGCTGTAGCTTTGTGCTTCGGGATATCTAGCCAAACATCCCGCACAGCCAAGAAGTTGCCGTAGTAGATATTCAGGTTTTCTGTACGTAAAACAGTGTCTGTGCTATTCGCGGTGCTAGTGTTGGTAGCCATAAATGGTCTAGTGTAAATTTCGGGGATGAAAAATGCGCCCTGGTCAAATTGTTAAGAAGCTTTCTGGCGAGTTGCCCAGCGAGCAATAATACTGGTGATGAGAACCATCAACACCAAAATCAAAGACGCTGCCCAAGCCAGTGATTTCCAATTAGCAAATGGAGAAATCGCAAAGTTATAAACCAAGACAGCAAGAGATGCTGTGGGTTTAAATAAGCCATCAGGCCAGAATGTCGAGAAAAGAGCAGTAAATAGTAAAGGAGCAGTTTCTCCAGCTGCTCGTGCGATCGCTAATGTTGACCCAGTTACAATAGCAGGTAAAGCAGCTGGCAATACCACCTGTGTTACCGTTTGAAAGTTAGTTGCTCCTAAGCCTACAGATGCTTGTCGCAAATCTTGCGATACCAGTTGTAAAGCCTCGTCAGTAGTTTTGACTATAATAGGCAACATCAAAATCGCTAACGCAAAGCCTCCACCCAATGCTGAGTAAGAGCCTAAGTTAAGTTTAACTAAGGTTAGAACTACAACCCCATAAGCAAATACCCCTGCAATAATAGAGGGAACTCCGCTCAGGACATTTGTAGCAAAACGTACTGTTCTCGCTATCTTAGCAGAGCTAAACTCTGTTAAATAAATCGCTGCTATGACACCGAATGGAATACTAATCAGTGAAGCAATTCCCACCATTAGCAATGTTCCTAAGATAGCATTACCAAAACCACCTCCTTTTCTCAGGGGTGCGGGTGGTAGCTGGGTAAACACGTCTAAGCTTAAACTGCTAAAGCCTTGAATCAAAACGTAAGAAAGTACTGCCAGCAAAGGCAAAAGTGCCAATAATCCACAGATGAACGCTACCACGGTCATAACTGTATTAAACAGTGTCCTGGGCGACATGGGAGCGCGATTCAGACTACTTTCGGGAAAATGGGAAGTCATAATTTAACTTATAAGTATGCTACAGTCGCTTGACTCGGAGAACGATCAGCTCTGCCATGATATTGACAACAAGCGTTAACACAAATAAAACTAAAGCAGCATACATTAAAGCCGCAACTTGCAGACCACTAGCTTCTGAGAATTGATTTGCTAGGAGAGAAGAAATCGTATTGGCTGGTGCTAAAACTGACAAACTAATGTTGTTGGAGTTTCCAATCAACATTGTTACAGCCATTGTTTCTCCCATCGCCCGACCAAGGGCCAGCATGACAGCACTAACGATGCCAGAAAAAGCCGCAGGGATGAGAACCTGAAAAATTGTTTCCCAACGAGTTGCTCCTAATCCTACAGCTGCTTGACGTAAACTGGAGGGTACAGAAATCAAGGCATCACGAGATATGGCTGTGATAATTGGCAAAGTCATAATCGCCAAAATGACTCCCGCAGGCAACATTCCCGGGCCTTGGGGAGTTGTACTAAAAATTGGTAACCAGCCAAAATAAGTATTGAGCCATTTCCCCAAATTGGATAATATTGGCACTAAAACGAAAAGTCCCCATACACCATAGACAACGCTGGGAATAGCAGCGAGAAGTTCTACTAAAAATACCAGTACTAGCCGCACCTTGGCAGGAAGAAAATTCTCACTCAATAAAACAGCAGTGCCAACACCGATGGGTATAGCTATCAATAAACCAATGAAAGAACTGACTAAAGTTCCGTAAACTTGAGGTAGCACTCCGTAGTCGTTCTTGACCGGATTCCAAGTGCTATTAGCTAAAAAGCCCAAACCAAATTGTTGAATAGCAGGCCAGGCATCACGAGTCACCTGTAAGGCTATCCATAATAAAGTGGCGGCAACTGCCAATGCAAAAATCCGAGTTAGCCAAATAAAGCTTCGATCTAGCGACTTTTCTACTTCTGAGCGATTTTTAATTGCTGATTGCAAATTCTGAGAATTTGTAGCCATGACTACTGACTTTGATTATTAAATCAGAAAAAAATGTGAGAAGGAACCAGATTCGTGAAGTTGTCGCTGCATCATTTTTTCAATCTGAGACATCAGTACATCAGGATTGATACTTAGATAATGCATAACTCAATCTACTGCTGACTATAGATGTCTCATGATTTGACTCAAAGTTATTGACTCTTCCTTTATACTATTTGCTGGCGCTGTTTCCGCTGCCACTGACAGCAATTTTATACTCTGGGCTAATCTGATCAGCAGCCGCAGCCACTTTTGTAATCACATTTTGGGGTAGAGGAACATACCCTAGTTCTGGAGCAATTTTTTGACCTTCAGTCAAGGCGTACTCAATTATGGCTTCCATAGCCTTAGCTTTTGCGGCATCAGGATATTTTTTATATGCCAAAATCCATGAGTAGCTGACAATGGGATAGGATTCTGCACCTTCAGGATCGGCAATAAAAGCGCGGAGATTGTCTGGAAGCACCACTGCTTCTAATGTTTTAGCGGCTGACTGGTCGTTATCTACAACAAATTTGCCTGCTTTATTTTCCAAAGCAGCAAACTTGATGTTATTTTGTTTAGCGTAACTATACTCAATGTAGCCAATAGAACCTTGGGTTTGTTGAATTTGCGCGGTTACCCCTTCATTGCCTTTACCACCAACTCCCACGGGCCAGTTGACAGTCTTGCCTTCTCCAACTTTGGTCTTCCACTCTGGACTGATAGCACTAAGATGTTTTGTAAACACACCTGTAGTTCCACTACCATCAGAACGATGCACAACTGTAATAGGCTGATTGGGTAACTTGGCGCCTGGGTTAGCAGCAGTAATTTTTGGATCGTTCCAGGTCTTGATTTTGCCCAGTAAAATATCAGTGTAAACTGCCCGTGGTAGCTTCAATTCTGGAACATCTGGCAAGTTGTAAGCTAGGACAATACTACCAGCTGTCACTGGCAACAAAAGTACGCCCTTATCTTGTGGCACCTTCTGAATTTCCTCGTCCTTCATGGCAACATCGCTGGCACCAAAATCTACAGTACCTTTGATAAATTGCTCAACTCCAGCACCGCTTCCAACTGATTGATAGTTAACTTGCAGGTTGGGATATTTTTTGTTCAAATCAGTGAACCAACTTGCATAAAGTGGCGCTGGGAAAGAAGCACCCGCCCCAGTTAATGTTAAATTTCCACCAATATCTAACTTAGCTGGACTTGAAGCTGTAGCATCTTTAGCTGTACCAGAAGCTCCATCTTTAGTACCAGTGTCATTAGTGGCTTGCTGTCCACCACAAGCAGCTAAACTGAGTGTCAGTGCAAACACTGTTAAAGAAGCAGTGAAACGGTGATTTTTGGTTACATTTAAATGTGAAAGCATCGCTGTCAATTTTTACTAAATTTCCAGGGGAGCGCTTTTAAGATACCTCTAAAGAACAGAGATTAAGGTAAACGCAAGGTTAACAAACCGAAAAAATCATATTTTTTTTAGATAAATCTCAAAAATTTTGTTTTTCTTTTTTGGATAAAATTTATACCTAATTGTATAAAAGCAAGTAGTGACTAGTACTTATAATTTATATTTACAAAACTTGACTGCTTGTGTAGCTAGATGACTCTAGTCAACAAGAAGGGTGTGGGGGGTTGGTGTCGGGTGTAGGGAAAATTAGTGTTTGCTCTGTTCCCACCACTCATAAAAGACAGCCCTACTGGTGACGCTCCTGTGTCGCTGCCGAACCCGAAGGGGGAGACCCCAAGATCGCACTGGCTCACCAGATCAAAGATTGTGGCGTTTACTCTGTACCCAGTTGGCTGCGCTGACTTTTCACGGTGTGTGGAAAAAAGTGAGGGTATGGGGAAACCCTTGGAGTGCAGCTGGCTCCCTTACACCCTAGTTTTGACCATAAAAAATATGTATATGGGTAACAAAATATGGTACTCTAGATAGATTATGATTTTGAAATATACAGTGATCGCAATTTCCTCAGCAGCCGAAAAGCCAATAGCTAGAACGACTAGTTGATGAAACTATTAGTAATGATCAATAAAACCATCAAACCAGAGTGGCTCAACTTAACAGGAGCGATCATCTAAAAGACAATTCCAAATAACATACAGAAAGCTTTGCCGCCAACACAGTCAAGAGACTGAGGTTGTTACAAATTTTACTATATGACTTAAACATTAATTTATTTGCCACAAACATAGACTATTCCTAAGTCAAGAGAAAAAGAATTATAAATAAAACTGACGCAAGGGCACACTAAATTACAAGTTGCTGTTGCTTTTCACTTTTGCCTTTTCATCTTTGCCTAATAAATGTTTGCTGCTTCCAATCAATTACTATGGTCTATGATTGGCTTACTCCTAACAATGGGTGGCACATTGCTAGAAGCTCATGGTGTAACTTTGCCTTGGAGTTGGAGTCAGCATGGAATTCAGACTTATTCTTTAGGTGTCAGCTGTCAAGTTGGTGCAGTATTACTGGTGGGTTGTTTAGGAGGCAAAAATGCAGGCGCATTGTCACAAATTGCCTATTTAGTCATGGGGTTGACCTTGTTACCTGTTTTTGAGAATGGTGGGGGTATTGGTTATGTGAAGTTATCTCAATTTGGGTATCTGCTAGGCTTTATACCCGGTGCATGGATTTGTGGCTTAATTGCCTTTAAAGCTAGACCCAGACTGGAAAGTCTTGCCTTTAGTTGTGTTTGTGGTTTAATAACCATCCACTTGTGTGGTATTGCTTATCTGATGATTAGTTATTTATTTCAGTGGAAAGGTACAGAAAATTTACCATTAATCCAAGCGATCGTTACATACTCCTGGTTTTTAGTACCGGGCCAACTGAGTGTAGTCTGTGCCGTTACTGTAATAGCATATGTATTACGTCATTTAATGTTTTACTAGTAAGTTGTCAGTTGTCAGTTGTCAGTTGTCAGTTATCAGTTGTCAGTTGCTATTGACTATTGACCATTGACTATTGACTAATTCACTATGCGCTTAAAAAATCGTCTCTTCTGGATTGCTGCTTTCATTGCTTTTTTCTTAGACCAACTCACAAAATACTGGGTGGTGCAAACCTTTACCAAGGGACAAACACTACCACTTTTGCCAGATATATTCCACATTACCTACGTAACTAACACTGGCGCAGCTTTTAGTCTGTTAAGTGGAAAAGTAGAGTGGTTGCGTTGGCTATCTTTGGGAGTAAGTTTGGTATTAATAGGACTTGCATCGTTTGGCCCAGTCTTAAACCGTTGGGATCAATTAGGCTATGGCTTCATTTTAGGCGGAGCGTTAGGTAATGGCATCGATCGCTTTGTTTTAGGCTATGTTGTTGATTTTCTTGATTTTCGATTGATTAATTTTGCTGTGTTTAATATTGCAGATTCCTTTATCAGTATCGGTATTGTTTGTTTACTAATTGGTTCTTTACAAAAAACCCCAACTACAAATCACAGGTAGCTTTACTCGTTTTACACCTACTCAAATACTCATTTTAGGGAAGTAGAGAGTAGAGAGTAGGTTTATCAAATTAACCTTAAACTTTAAAACCCTTTCTTTGTCTTGCTATATAAGGCAAAGAAAGGGTTTTAGCAATTTATCTGGAAGATACCCAGATGCACCGATTATTATTTATGGCAAATGAGCATCAGAAGATGCCTTAATTAATTGCCTGTAGTGGGAGTTTTTGGCAAACCAGAGTCTGGGACAGTGCTAGGAGAACTTGTACCTGGTTCTTTAGTACTGCCAGGTGTAGGCTCAGGTGATGTTGAGCTTCCTGGTGCTGGGGTTATATTGGTAGGAGTTGTAGGTTCAGTAGAGCTTCCTGGTGCTGGGGTTATATTGCTAGGAGTTGTAGGTTCAGTAGAGCTTCCTGGTGCTGGGGTTATATTGCCAGGAGTTGTAGGTTCAGTAGAGCTTCCTGGTGCTGGGGTTGTGTTAGTAGGACTGCTAGGTTCAGTAGAGCTTCCTGGTGCTGGGGTTGTGTTAGTAGGACTGCCAGGCCCAGGTGTTGTGATATTTTCTGGTGTAGTGCTAGTGTCAGGAGTAGTGCCACTATTAGAAGGCGAGGTTGCTGGTACTGTAGTACTGCCAGGGGTGCTGGGAGTGACTGCTGTACCACCCGGACAACTCGAATTTAGGGGAAAACGCTCACACAGAATTTTAAATGCATCTGGTGACAGATTGTATTTGTTGACTGAATTCCCCGTTGTTGGACTCGTAGATGAGTCACTAGATTGCGCTATCTGGGATTTACTGGACTGAGCAACAGCAACAGTGGTAGTGAGTGCCAAAGTTAGAGCTGTACCAATCAAAGTCAGAGATTTTCCCTTCATTCTGAATTAACCTCAACGGAAACGGAACTCTCCGCTCATTAAACCAGACAATAGTTCTGAGAAAATCTTCCTAAATGAGGATGTTTAGTGTTGCTTCTAAAGGCGCAGATATGTTAAAGCGGTAGGTTCGAGTTTGGAGAAATACAAAAATCAAAGTACTTGCTGTTGTTACTCAACAAAGTAATGGTAGATAAAATAACTATTACACTGTAAGGATTAGAATTTTAATTTATGTAAAAAAGTAACCAGTATAAAGGAGTAAATTCACTTATCTTAGATATTTTTGTTGTTAAGATTGAATCGACAATAAATCAGTACAACAAATTTATGCTTTAGCTTATGAGTAAAATGATGAAAGACCTGTATTAAGATAGCCATTTACTCGATTCTTGACTAAATTAATTGTGATGTGAATAGCCGATGAGTTCTCCCCAACCCCCTCACAAGCCACAAACTTTACTTGGTCAACTGACTCAAGCAGTACATACAATTCAAGCTAGGGTTGACTTTTCCAAGCTGGCGCTCAAGCCTAATGCCAAAGTACCAGAAATCTGGGTGCAGGATGCGGGGGCGGACAAAGCGGAAGTATATCCACTGTTGGGCGATCGCTATGTGCTAGGTCGCAGTTCTAAATCCAGCGATATAGTTATTCGCAACCCAGTTGTCAGTCAAATTCACCTGTCGCTGTCGCGAGATTCTACCCAGCGCACCCCTGTTTTCATCATCAAAGATGAAAACTCTACTAATGGAATTTATCGTGGCAAGCGACGGATCACTTCCTTAGAACTGCGTCATGGTGATATTCTCACCTTGGGGCCACCAGAACTTGCCGCTTCAGTACGACTGCAATACGTAGATCCACCCCCATGGTATGTTAAAGCTACGACTTGGGCTGGTTACGGTGTTGGAGGTGTCAGCGCCCTTTTAGCATTGGTAATTGGCGTCGAATGGCTAAAATTTTCTGTCACGCCCCTCCCTACAGCCACTCGCGCCCCGGTAGTTGTTTATGCCCGTGATGGCAGCACCCCACTGCGTGAACCTCGAACTACTGCTCACGTCGATATGAAACGTTTACAGGACTTTGGCCCTTATTTGCCCACAGCAGTGGTAGCCTCAGAGGATAGTCGCTACTATTGGCACTTTGGCGTTGATCCATTGGGGATTTTGCGAGCCGTGCTGATCAACAGCCGCAGTGGAGATGTACAGCAAGGAGCCAGCACTGTCACCCAGCAAGTAGCCCGGAGTTTGTTCCGCGATTATGTTGGTTCTCAAGACTCCCTAGGAAGGAAATTGCGAGAGGCAATAGTTTCTTTGAAGCTAGAAACTTTTTACAGCAAAGATGAAATTTTGCTGACTTACTTAAATCGTGTGTTTTTAGGTGCAGACACCTCCGGGTTTGAGGATGCTGCACAGTATTATTTTGGCAAGTCAGCTAAAGAATTAACTCTCTCGGAAGCTGCAACTTTAGTGGGAATTTTACCCGCTCCTAATGCTTTTAATTTTTGTGGGGATAGCCCCAACAAACTCGAAGCTGCTGAATACCGCAATCGCGTGATTAAGCGAATGCTGGAGATGGGTAAAATTAAACCAGAGGAAGCAAATCGAGCCAGGCGTTCAACTATCCAAATCAACCCGAAAGTTTGCGAACAACAAGCTAAGACAATTGCTCCTTACTTGTATGGTTATGTATTCCAAGAATTGGAATCAATTTTGGGGGCAGGAGCAGCAAGAGAAGGCAACTATATCATTGAAACTCAGCTAGATCCGTCAATTCAATCTCAAGCAGAATCAGCATTGCGTAATTCTGTGAACAACGCTGGTTCAAGTTTTGATTTTTCTACTGGAGCGATGGTTACCCTTGACTCCAAAACAGGCGGTATTCTGGCGATGGTAGGTGGAACTGATTATAAAAAAAGTCAGTTCAATCGCGCTGTCCAAGCCCAAAGACAACCCGGTTCTACCTTCAAAATCTTTGCTTATACTGCTGCTATTGAGCAGGGAATTCCAGCATCTAAAAGTTATTCTTGTGATGCTCTTCGTTGGCAAGGTTTCACCTACAAACCCTGTCGTGCTGGTGCTGGTGTGAGTTTAGATATTGCTACAGGACTTGCTCTTTCGGAAAACCCCATTGCTTTGCGGGTTGCTAAGGAAATAGGGTTAAATAAAGTGGTGGCAATGGCACAACGTTTGGGAATCAAATCTTCCCTCGATCCGGTTCCTGGTTTGGTGCTGGGTCAAAGCGTAGTTAATGTTTTGGAAATGACTGGTGCTTTTGGTGCCATTGGTAATCGTGGAGTGTGGAACCCTCCCCATGCCATTAGCCGAATTCTAGATAGTAGTGATTGTAGCGATCGCAACGATTTAAAAACTTGCCGTGTCATCTATTCCTTTGACCAAGATCCAAACGCTAACAAGCGAGTTTTGTCAACTGGTGTAGCGGACGAGATGACTAGTTTGATGCGGGGAGTAGTAAGCAGAGGTACAGGTCGCAGTGCTGCCATTGGACTAGGAGAAGCCGGTAAAACTGGCACGACGAATAACAACGTTGACCTATGGTTCATTGGCTTCATTCCCAGTCGGCAACTTGTAACTGGAATTTGGCTAGGAAATGACAATAACTCCCCAACATCCGGTAGTAGTGCCCAAGCAGCTCAACTGTGGGGGAATTACATGGGAAGAATCACACGATAAATTCGTAATTCGTAATTCGTAATTCATAATTCAGTAATTACGAATTACGAATTAGTAATTATGAATTATTATCGGTATCCCTTCCAAGGAGTCACTTCCAATTTACCGCTAGGCGTAAATACTACTTGGAAGTGAGCTAGAGGTTCTTTGTTGTTGGGAGCAGCTACAGTTGAACCGTAAACTGCTTGAAACATTTTCGGTAGCGGTGTTTCTCGAAAATAGTCAAAGGCAGCTTGATTGAGTGGTTCGTAGTCCGCTATCACGCTATCTTTGTTGACTGCTACCCGATACAGCAAATCTTGGGTGAAGCTAGGAGTACCACTCCAGCTTTGGCGAATCGCACCATAAAGCTTTTGGTTTAAATCTTTAACTGTTTTTGGTTCAGTGATTTTGGAACCAATAACTTCAGGCGTCCTGGCATATCCTCGCCAAGGGCTAACTTGCAACACGCCTTGTTCATTAAAGACTACTTTAAATTGAGCAATTGGTTCATTAGCGATAGTAGGACGGACAGCCGGATTGTAAAGGAGATTGGGCAGAGGAGTTAAATCTATTCCTTCGTTTGCTTCTTTATTTACCGCCTTATAACCAAAGATCGCACCATCCGCTGCTACACCCACACGATAGATTAAATCTTGTTTCAATCCTGAGCGATTAGCCCAAGCTGGATTAATTTGATTATAAACTTGGCGATTTAAGGCACGCAGTTGAGATGGATCAGTAATTTCAGTAACTGTATTTTTTAAAAGTGCTTCTAAATCTGTAACTGCGGGTTTTGTGGCTGCTGTGGAAGTCGTAGTAGCTGTGGGAGTTATGATTGGAGTTGCAGCAGCGATCGGAGTTTGAGTCTCTGTAGACGTTGTTGTCGGTGGTGCAGAAGGATTACTGCTAGGTGTTGCAGAACTACTCACATCTTGTGGTTTCGGTTGGGGTGGACGCACCTCTGGAGGTGGAATCAAACTAAAGGCTACTGCTGCAACCGCTAAACTTGAAACTCCAATAGTCGCAGGTAATGCCTGCTTCAGCAAGACTCGATTACCACCGCCATAACGTTTTGCAACTGGTTGTAATTCCAGTGATAACTCTGGTAATGTTTGCGTGTCAGCGAAAAACTGATCCACAGCTTCCACTAAATCAAACAATTGCACTGTATTCAAATCAACTTGAATAGGCGATTTATTATAGTTGGGGTTGGACTCTAAATTATCTTGTGTGTTCTCAGAATGCACAATCAATCTATGTCGATTACTGTCAATTTTCTGAAATTCCACTAACTCTGAGTCTTGGTTGTGCGCTTGTGGGTTCGGCACATTACTCAAAAATTCTTGAGCATATGCACTCACAGCCCTGACTAAACTTTCAAAAAATTCCCGCCCTCCTGCCAGGGGTTGGTTATGTCCAGATAAATGGCATTCTGCATTGACCAAAATTGACAATTCTGGGCGCAGTTCTTGAAAGTGTGCAGCCCTTGAAGCATCGCTTAAACCCTCTAAAAGCAGTGTACAGTTAGGAAGACTGTACTTACGTTGGATATTCATTCTACTTCACCGTCAAACAAACTAATCCAGAACCGCTGCATTCCAGCTGTGCCAGTACAAAATAATAATTGTGCCAACAAATTGATAGCTAGCTCATCTAATTTTTCATCAGTACCTAAAGCCAAAAGACCAGAACGTCGGGCATTCATCCGGCTTTTAAAATGCGCTTTAAACCGCTCTAGATAATTAGATAGTCGCAAATTCTGCTCTAGTGGCAGCTGCTTTTCATTCATTTGCTGATATATCATAATCATCTGGCGGATAACAACTGTTAAACGCCGGGCTATGTAGCAAGCAATTACTACCAAAGCTTTAGCTTCCATGATGCTTAAAGGGCGGCGGATATGCGCTCTTCGCATGGGATTGGAGCTACGCATTCGCCACAAATTCACCCGATCCTTAATAATTTCTTTTAATTCCAGTTCTTCGGCAAAAGTCAAGATAGCTTCAGAACCACCAAGTTCTAAAGCTTCAATTGCCAGTAAAATGAGATCAATTTGCAACCTGGTTCTAGGGGGACATCCCTGTCCTGCGATCGCAGGATCTGGTAAAGCGTCCAGCATCATTGGCTGTGATGGAGGGGTTGGACTGTTTAACGGCTTTATGCTCGCGGAGACATTCATTACTCTAAAATACCTTGTACGCTTCCAATAGACTAGAAAAACTAGTACAACTAATTTAAGATTAAGTAGCCTAACAAGAATATTAGACTTGTGGCAGTAGCAGAACTACTTGATATATACATTACTTACTTGTTCTACTTAAAGGTTTCCGTAGATTTAAAATTCAGGTTTTTAATCCATAAGTTTACCTCTATCTTGTAATTACCAGTCCATCTTTAGCTTGGTGTAGATTCTCAGTATCGTCAATGGATTGTGAAACAGGAGCTTCGATCCCAAGCGTATGAGATCATGCGTATGACATTATAGTGTACGATTTTTCAGGTATCGGGGTTTGGGAAGCAGGGGAGCAGGGGAGCAGGGGAGATGAGGAAGATGAGGGGGAGAATCACTAAACCAATTCCCCATTCCCAATGTCCCAATGTCCCATTATCCATTGCCCAGTACCCATTCCCCAATGCCCCATTCCCAATTCCCAATTCCTAGCTTTATGGATTTGAAGTCTTTAATTCGTGACATTCCTGATTTTCCCAAACCTGGAATTTTATTTCGTGATATCACTACTCTACTGCGCGATCCAGACGGATTGCGCTATACTATTGACCTTTTTACACAAAAATGCATCGATGCTGAACTCCAGGCGGATTACGTTATAGGCATGGAGTCGCGGGGTTTTATTTTCGGTTCACTTCTAGCTTATAAATTAGAATCTGGTTTTATTCCTGTTCGTAAAAAAGGTAAGTTACCAGCAGCGGTTCACTCAATTGAATATGAATTAGAGTATGGTACTGACTGTTTAGAAGTTCATCAGGATGCTTTGCACCCAGGTAGCCGAGTCTTGATTGTAGACGATTTGATTGCCACAGGTGGGACAGCAAGTGCAACGGCAAAATTGGTACAACAAATTGGCTGTGAATTAGTGGGTTTTGGGTTTATTATCGAGCTACGGGATTTACAAGGGCGTAAACATCTGCCAGATGTGCCCATTATCTCCCTCATAGAGTATTAGTCATTAGTCATTAGTCATTGGTCATTAGTCATTAGTCATTAGTCAAGAGTTAAGAATTAATAACAACTGACAACTGACAACTGACAAAGGACAACTGACAAAGGACAAAGGACAAAGGACAAAGAACAAATGACATCTACAAGAATTTCTTTGGAGACAAGTCGAGATTGGCTAATTAAACTAGTCACCAGTGAAACTTTTATTTATGTGTTGAAACGGTTATCACAAGCACTATTGACCTTATTTTTGGCGTCAATATTATCGTCTTTCATCATGGATCTTGCCCCTGGAAATTTTCTGACTCAACTACAACAAAATCCCAAAATTTCCAAGGAGCAAATTGATTCACTTACCCGGCAATTCGGATTGGATAAACCTTGGATAGTACAATATTTCCTATGGTTATGGAATGTTGTTACCAAAGGAGATTTTGGCACTAGTTTTGCATATAATCGTTCTGTAGCATCTTTATTGTGGGAAAGAGTTCCAGCGACTTTGCTGATGGCGATAGCTTCGTTAATTGCCACTTGGACAATTGCCATACCTTTAGGAATTGTGGCAGCAATTAAACAAAATGATTCAGTCGGCAAGGTGTTACTAGTAATTAGTTACCTGGGGCAAGGATTCCCTAGTTTTATCACTGCCATAATATTATTATTTTTTGCCCAAATTACAACTCCTCTGTTTCCCGTGGGAGGTATGACTAGCATATATTATGCAGACCTTTCCCCGATTGGGAAAATTTTGGATGTTGGCTGGCACTTAATATTACCCACCATTGCATTGAGTATTACTAGTTTTGCTGGGTTACAGCGAATCACTCGCGGTGAATTGTTGGATGTTTTACGTCAAGATTATATTCAAACAGCGCGCGCCAAAGGACTCCCAGAAAACCGAGTTATCTATGTTCACGCTCTGCGTAATGCTGTAAATCCTTTAATTACTCTATTGGGTTTTGAGTTAGCTGGTTTATTGGGCGGTGCTTTTATTACTGAACAATTCTTTAACTGGCCAGGATTAGGCAGATTAACTTACCAGGCTCTGATTAATCAAGATGTACCTCTAGCTATGGCTAGTCTTGTGATGGGCGCGGTACTACTAATTATTGGTAACTTGGTAGCAGATTTAATGTTGACAGTTGCCGACCCGCGCATTAGTCTCGACAAATAAAAACTGATGAACGCCAGTCGCCTCAAGTCGGGAAACCCGCCCACGGCGCTGGCTCCTGATGACAGATGACTGATGACTGTGGACAGAAAGTTAGAACAATTACAATGGTTTATTTTGTTATTTGGAAGTCCTAAGAGTTAATAGGTACAAAGTTAGGAGTTCGGAAGCAGAAGATAAAAGTCAAGAATTTTCTTCCTTATCTCCCCCATCTCCCAATACGGTTCGGATAAGCATTTTAAACTCATAATAGGGTTTGGGGAAAAGGTTACTGGGCTTGGGTTAAAAATTTTTCTTCCCCTTTTCCCTTTCCCCTTTCCCCTTTAACCGAACCGTATTGCCCCATCTCCTTATTTCCCCCTCTCCTCATCCCCATGCTGTCCGAAGTTTATTACTTAGTGCGTTCAAAAACAGACGGCCGTTATCTGACAGCTCGTCCGAGTGCTGAGGCGTCAGGTTATTTATTGCTGTTTCGTGAAAACTTTGATGCTTTAAGCTATCTCAACACCCATGCCCCAGATGTGGCAAACCGTTTTGCTGTGGAATCTATTCCTGGCACACAGTTAGGCAGCTTACTCAAACGCTGGGGTTTTGGCGGTGTGGGTATTGTGAGTGACCCTTTGTTGCCCAAAGTCGAATTTTTACAGCATAACTGAAGTTACCACAAAAGTGAGGTGGTGCGATCGCAAACAATTTCTTGTTCGGTTCACATTCTCCTGAAGTTTGTGTCAGCACTTCAAAGTTATGCTTGGTCATCTTTAAAGATCTCTTCCAATGTTAGCGGTTTGCCAGCTAACTCAGAAGCTAAATCTCTGAGTTTAAAAAGAGTCTCAAACTGTCCACGCTCAAGTTGTCCTTTTCTGGCAGATGACAAAGTTCTTTTATCTAACCCTGTCATATCCTTAGCTTTTTGAATGGATATGTTCTTGTCTTCTGTCCAGTAAGGGGAAAGGTCAACGTATTTCGGCATCTTGAGTTATTTTAGGTATGTTGATGCGTCAAAGCTAGTAATGTTTTACAGATATCCTCTATAATACTAGCTTTAACGTATTGATATGTCAACACATTGATGTTAAAATTAGCCATTCAGAAAATTGAATTGTTCTAACAATGTGTCAACACTAGCGTTGTGATCCAAGAAAGAAAATAAATGCCAGTAGCGAAGTCTTCCTTGTTGATCTAAGATAAACTGTGCTGGTAGAGGTGCGCCTAATGCTTGTCCTACTTGATAAGTACGAAATACACGACAATTCGGATCACTCAGCAAAGGCATTTGTAAACCTAAATCTCTCACAACTACTTGACTCTGCTTTTCGTCAGTACTTGTAATCATCAAAACTTCTATATCGCGATTTTTGAATTGTTCGTAGTTTTCATTCAAAGCTTTGATGTGAGGATAACAAAAGGGGCAATATTGCTTTTCAGTAAAAATCCTTGTAAAAGCCAGTAATATTGGTTGCTTACCTCTATAAGTGGATAATTTTACTAAAGTGCCGTTGGTAATATCTGGTAGTTCAAAATTTGGCGTACCTACTCCTAATCTGAGTATATTTGTAGCTGGTACTGGGAGAAAATTATGGTAAAAACGCTTATTAATTAGACCACGAAAATCAGTTGAAGTCAGCATATTTTATCCTTAATTTTTATATTAATGACTGTTGATTTTTGACTGTAGAAATTTATAGGGTATTTTTGATTTGTCTGTTTTTCACTATTATTTAGATGAGACTATAAAACCAAAACCACAGATTAACACTTGAATTCACACTGATGTATATGTATCTGTGTTTATTTGTGTTTATCTGTGGTTCAGATTGATTTTGCCTTCTATTGGGAGATGGGGAAGATGAGGGGGATGGAGGAGATGGGGAAGATAATTCTTAATTCCTCACTCTTAACTCCTAACTCCTCACTCTTAACTCCTAACTCTAATTCATTAGACAGCAGAGAAGTAGACTTTTGACTTCACTGGGTCGGGAACCATTGTTTGATCACCAGGTTGCCAACCAGCTGGGCAAACTTCATCAGGGTGTGATTGAACGTACTGAATTGCTTGCAATGTCCGCAGGGTTTCATCGACGCTGCGACCAAAAGCCAGGTTGTTGATAGTGGCGTGCTGTATGATACCATCTTTGTCTATGATGAATAGACCACGTAAGGCAATGCCTGCTCCTGGGTCTAGGACATTGTAAGCGGCGCTAATCTCTTTCTTGATGTCGGATACTAGAGGATAATTCAGGTCGCCGACGCCACCAGACTTGCGATCAGTTTGAATCCAAGCAAGGTGAGAGAATTCGCTGTCTACGGAAGCCCCAAGGATTTCCGTATTTAATTTCTTGAATTCTTCGTAGCGATCGCTAAACGCTGTGATTTCAGTGGGGCAAACAAAGGTAAAGTCTAGGGGGTAGAAAAATAGGACGACATACTTACCACGATAGTCGGAAAGTTTAATCGTCTTAAATTCCTGATCGACTACAGCTGTTGCTGTAAAATCGGGAGCTTGTTGACCAACGCGGAGGCTTCCTTCTGTTCCGTAAGTGAGGGACATTAACCTAATTCTCCTTTGACTTATATCCTTACTAATAGCGTTGGAGTTTGGGTCAGATAAAACTCACCCATCCACGCTGTCACCTTTTGGGTTACTCTTCGCTGCGGGTTCTCCTTCGGAATGCGAGAAACCCTTCTCTTGGGGAGATGCGATCGCGAACGGGGAATGCAGTTCCCTAGACCAGACTAGGCGGGCTAAACCTTCCTATCCAGCGAGAACGGCTCTACCCTACGGGTTCTCCGAAGGAGTACGCCGAACAGGGTTGTGTCACAGTTTAATTACGATCTGTTACGACTATATCATAGTCATAACGATTTTGAGTAGCAAATGGCTGATTTAGATACAAGAGAATGGTTACTCACCAATGGCTTGGGAAGTTTTGCCAGTGGTACAGTTTCTGATGTTCGCACCCGCACTTATCACGGTTGGCTGTTTGCCGCTACAAATCCTCCTTCTGGGCGCACTCTGCTGATTTCACATTTAGAAGCAAGCTTGGAAGTATCAGGCGAGGTTGTGGCCTTGGGGACGAATTACTGGCGTAGCGGTAAGATTGAGCCGAGAGGCTACAAACTGCTGCGTTCTTTTGATTTAAATCCCGTGCCCAAATGGGTTTGGAGTCAGGCTCACTGGCAATTGAGTAGACAGTTGGTCATGCCCTACGCGTTGGGGACTGGGGACTGGAGACTGGGGACTAGGAATTGGGAAAACATTTTGACCCAATCCCCAGTACCCAATACCCAATCCCAATTTTGCCATCGCCTTTTAATTCAGTATCGTTATGATGGAACAGATACAGGTATTTTAAGACTACGGCTGTTGATAGGCGATCGCGATTTTCATCACCAGCAAGCTGTTAGTCCCGGTTTACAGTTTTCGCAATTGCTTGGTGAAAAGCAACTCTGCCTGCAAGCAATCATCTCTAGACGCTTTGGCACACCTTGGCACTTGCGTTGGACGCAAGGAGAATATGAACCAGACGCAGTTTGGTACTGGAATTACCAGTTGCCAGAAGAAACGCAGCGAGGATTAGGCGATTATGAAGACCTCTACAGCCCTGGTTATTTAACAGTTGCTCTCCGACCAGGAGATGCAGTAACTTTAGAAGCCCAGATGGGTTTCCCCGACCCACGGCAAAGTGCCCTTACCAGTGAAACTTTTGCAGAAGCTGTAGAAGCAGAGCAAGAAAGGCTTTCCCAGATTTTTGGATGGTGTAAAGGAGGGAGATTGGGAGCAGGGGAGCAGAGGAGCAGGGGAGCAGAGGAGCAGGGGAGCAGAGGAGCAGGGGAGCAGAGGAGCAAGTTTATCTCCAATGCCCAATGCCCAATGCCCAATGCCCTATTCCCAATGCCCCATACCCAATCTCTAATTTGGCAGCAACTATTAAAAGCTGGCGATCAATTTATCGTTTATCGAGCCTCAATTACTGGCCCTACCGTTATTGCTGGGTATCACTGGTTCAATGACTGGGGACGTGATACATTAATCTCCTTACCGGGTTTGACGTTAGTACCCCGGCGCTTTGACCTGGCAAAAGGATTGTTGCAAACTTTTGGGCGTTACTGTTCTCAAGGTCTGATTCCTAATGCCTTTCCTGATGGTAATGACGAACCATTTTACAATAGTATTGATGCGGCACTGTGGTGGATTGAAACTTTAGGGCTTTATTTGGAAGCGACTGAAGATTGGCAATTTTTGGCAGAGCAATTTCTAGTTGTGCAGCAAATATACAAAGCATTTGTTGGTGGTACACGTTTCAATATCCAAGTTGATGCCACTGATGGGTTAGTCAGTTGGGATGCTCTTGGGGTAGCGCTTACTTGGATGGATGCAGTGGTTGAGGGACAGCCGGTCACACCCCGACGCGGTAAGTCTGTGGAAATTAATGCACTGTGGTATTCTGCTTTGTGTTGGATGAGTCAGTGGGCAGAAAAATTGAGTGAACTGAAGTTGGGCGATCCGGTACGTCTAGCAAAGCAAGCACGGCGTTATGCTCAGCAAGCACAACAGGTTACAGTCTCACTGCAAAAGTTTTGGAATCCACAGTTGAACTACTTTTATGACACCATTGAGCCAGACGATCGCCGTAATTCTCAAATTCGCCCTAATGCTGTTTTAGCACTGTCATTGCACCATTGCGGATTTCCCGAACAGCAAGGGCGTTTGATACTGGATTTGGCAGTTAAGCGTTTGCTTACTCCCTATGGTCTTCGCAGTCTTGATAGAAATGACCCCGAATATGTGGGGAAATATAAAGGCAATTTACAGGAGCGCGATCGCGCTTATCACCAGGGTACTGTTTGGTGTTGGCTGATTGGCCCTTTTATCCGCGCTTGGCAGCGTTTCTACCCAAATCAACCACTACCTTTTAGTTGGCAACCACTTTTAGATCACCTTCTATCTGATGGCTGCCTTGGTTCTATTTCGGAGATTTTTGACGGCGACCCACCTCATGCACCAAGAGGTGCCTTTGCCCAAGCTTGGTCTGTAGCTGAGGTTGTACGCCACATCCATGAGTGGGGAATGGAGAGTGAGGAGTTGTAGGGCGGGTTTTGCAGTATATTAAGTCTGAATTTGCACTTACAGAAGACGCTCAGAAGTTATAAATTTTAAAGTGGCTCAGGTCGGATTTGAACCAACGACCCCAGGCTTATGAGTCCCGTGCTCTAACCAACTGAGCTACTGAGCCAAGTTTTCAACCCTTTATTAAGATAGCATACAACTTGGGCTGTGCCTAGTCACTTTGACAATTAATTTTGAATCAGCTAAAGCCTAGGACTATCCTTTCACGTTAAGTAAAAATACTCAAACAATTATTGAATTTTCAGCTTTTCACTTTTGTGTCTTGGTGCCTTAGTGGTTCCTACAGCAGTTTTCCTTGGGATGAAGTACAAAAGCATCGTGTCGTAAATCAGGATGAACTCGCGCTTCGTAAGTCAGCCATTACAACCACCAGACCACAATTGTATACATGACCAGTGCCATCAAGTATTTCACTTTTATGTAAAGTTACTTATTTTCTCGTTAAGAAAAATTTAGATAATGGATAAGTTAACAAGTAGGGAAATTTTAGCGTTAGTCAAAACAAAGTGCCATTATTTGGGAACTGATTGTTATATATTTATCGCTAAAATTAAAGAAGCATTTATATTAAAAAATCACAACTTACACAGTTATGAAAAACTTCGATGAAACTGAGGCAATTTATGTCCGCGAATTAGGAATAGATGATATTGCTCCTGTTTACCACTTAGGAGAAGAGTTATTTACCAGTGATTCGTATCCTTATTTATATCGTACCTGGGACGAATGGGAGGTCATTGGACTTTATAATACAGATCCAGAATATTGCCTAGTTGCCGAAACAGATGCAGGTTTAGCAGGATTCATTTTAGGCACTATTATCACCAAAGCATCTTGGACTTATGGATATATTTTGTGGCTAGGAGTGAGTCCCAAGTTTCAGCGTCAGGGTGTAGCAGATAAGCTAGTTGATAAAGTCGTTGCTCGGATGATTGAAGATGGAGCGCGGTTCATGTTGGTAGATACTGACCCCGCTAACATCCCAGCAATTAAATTTTTTAATCGTAAAGGTTTTGGTAATGTCCGCCAACATGTATTCTTGTCAATGAATTTAAGTAAGCATGAATATTATGGCAGATTAATTGATTATGAACACCAAAAAGCTGAAAGAGCAGGTTATCGGCGATCGCGTCCTGCAATTCGCACCCGCAAGTCTGATAATGTAGCGAATGAACTACTTTTAAATCCCCTGATCAATGACTTAGAGACGGCTGAAGAACAACCTGATATTTAATAGTTAGGAGTTAGGAGTTAGGAGTGACTAGTTATAACTGAAAAAGGTGTATAAAACTAAATTTATAGTAAAGTGTATTAGGCTTATATTTCAACATGATTTGTGGTAAAAATTATGATAAAAATGCCTAATATATCATGTTCTACCTACGTGATAGCAAAGCCGTAACATAACAACAAGAAAGCGGTAGAAAGAGCCAAGCCGCTTTTTGTCTTTTCTACTTTAAATTTACTAACTATTAACTCCTAACTCCTAACTTATAAATTAATATGCAAGAACAACAGTGGACTATAGCAACAACTGAACAACCACCTGATTGGTTTATCCAAACAGTAAAAGAATATACGCCCTTATCAAGTGGACTTTATGCAGCACAATTATTGTGGCAACGGGGAATAAAAGATAGTCAACAATTAGCAGCTTTTATTAACTATAAAGCTTATCAACCGACAAGTCCCTTTGAGTTTGGGCAAGAAATGCATCTGGCGGTGGAACGATTGCGAAAGGCGCGTAATTTTGGTGAAAAAATTGCTATTTGGGGAGACTTTGATGCTGATGGCATCACATCTACTGCTGTGTTGTGGGATGGCTTAGGGCAGTTTTTTAGTCAAAATACTCAGTTAGTTTATTATATTCCCAATCGCCTCACAGAATCTCACGGACTTAACAATCAAGGAATTGATAACTTAGCAAAACAAGGTTGTCAATTAATAGTTACTTGTGACACAGGTAGCACTAATATTAATGAAATTATTTATGCTAAACAGTTAGGTATAGATGTGATAGTTACAGACCACCACACCTTACCTGAAGAACGCCCACCAGTTACAGCAATTATTAATCCCCGTTATCTACCAAAAGAACATCAGCTGTTTCATCTTTCTGGGGTAGCGGTAGCTTACAAATTGGTGGAAGCCCTTTATCAAACTTTACCTGATGTTCCTCAAGAACCATTGGAAAATTTATTAGATTTAGTGGCAGTAGGGTTAATTGCCGACTTGGTAAAGCTCAGTGGAGATTGTCGTTATTTAGCGCAATTGGGAATTCAACGATTACAAGAAGATTTTAAACAGCCAGCCACAGCACGACGACGACCGGGAGTAGGGCGATTATTGGAATTGTGCCAAAAAAGTGGCGATCGCCCCACAGATATTTCCTTTGGTTTGGGGCCGCGAATCAACGCCGTCAGCCGCATCCAAGGTGATGCTGGCTTTTGTGTAGAACTGTTAACGAGTCGGGATGCTAAACGTTGCAATGAATTAGCTGAAGTCACAGAACTAGCAAACACTCGCCGCAAATCTTTACAAAAAGATGTACAAGCCCAAGTAGCGCAAAAACTCAGCCAGTTAGACTTATCAACCACCAGTGTCATTGTTTTAGTAGATGCCCAATGGCCTGCTGGTGTATTGGGCTTAGTCGCTGGACAAGTAGCACAACAAACAGGACGCCCGACGATTTTGTTAAGCACGGAGGGAGTGGGGGGAGATAGGGGAGATGGGGGAGTAGAGGAAAAAATTGCTCCCTTATCTCCCTTATCTCCCTCATCCCCCTCATTGGCCCGTGGTTCCGCCCGTTCAATCAATTCTGTGGATTTATACCAATTGGTGAAAGACCAAGCACATCTGTTGCATCGCTTTGGTGGGCATCCTTTTGCAGCGGGTTTGAGTTTGCCCATTGAGAATATTCCTTTATTTACAGAAGCGATTAATCAACAGTTACGGCAATCTTTAGGCAGTACAACTCTGATGCCAACAATGCAAGCAGATTTGACGGTGACAGTAGGAGATTTAGGGAAAGAGTTATTTTTGGAATTGAAACTGTTAGAACCTTGTGGAATGGGGAATCCAGTTCCGAAGCTGCTAATTCAAAACTGCTGGTTTGAAAATGCTTGGCATCGCAATCAACAAGATTGGCAAGGGAAAAAGGTGCAGTATATTAAAACCGAGTTTGATATTCGGGATGATTCTACCAAAAGTCCTTTTCCTGGTGTTTGGTGGGGACATTATAAAGATGAATTACCCATAGGAAAGTGTGATTGCATAGCAGAACTAGATTACAACAGCTTCAAAAAACGCTATGAAATCAGATTAATTGCCGTGCGTCCTAGCATGAACTCTGTAGGGGTGCAAAGCCTTGCGCCCTTCCTAAATCACCACTCACCACTGATACTAGACTGGCGCAACTTCCCCACTCCCAACTCTCCACTCCCCACTTTCCCACTTATTCTTGAAGACTGTCCCACTAGCTGGGATGATTTACGTGGCTGGTTAAGGCGATCGCTTCACAATCAGCAACAATTAGCGATCGCTTGGTCTAAACCCAACCACCAACCACCAAAGGAAATTTGGCGAACCTTGGTTGGTATTGCTAAATATCTCAGTCGTACCAATCAACTAGTCACTCGCGTACAACTTTTAGAAAAACTTGGGATAACTGATCAAGCCTTACTTTTGGGAATTAGAGCTTTAAAATATTGGGGATTCACTGTCAAAAGACAAGACCGCTATTTGCAATTCACCTGGGATCATACCGCCGTTTTTGAAACCAATGGCGAAGCAGCTGTTGGACAGTTTTTAGCCGCTGTTAGCGAAGAACAATTTCAGCAAAACTACTTTGCCGAAGTACCCTTATCTACTATTGTGGCGATGATTAATAGTCAGTAGTAAATATGTAGGGTGGTCAAAGCTTTGCCTACCTACGTGTATTTCAAAAATCTGCGCTATACCATTTCCAAAAATATTTGCAACATATGAATCGCCTGTAGGGGCGTACAGCTGTACGCCCCTACTCATGTATCCGTATCAGGTATTTCGTGAAATGGTATTACATAACCGTACTAGGTTGGCTTGACTACAACTGAATTCCCCTCAATTTTGGCACTGTAAGTTTTGAGGGGTTTTTCGGCTGGGCCTTTTTGTACTTTACCATCAGCCCCAAATTCTGATTTATGACACGCACAAGTAAACTTTTTAGCATCAGCTTTCCATTCAACTGTGCAACCTTTATGAGTACAAGTAGGGTTAACAGCAATCAGATTTTCGCTTTTAGAGGTACCAACTACCAAAACTGGCCCAACAGGTGATTCTTTAGCCAATAATTCACCTTTTTGATCTAATTCTGCTGAAGTACCGATCGCTTGCCAATCTTTAGATACTGGAGATGTTGGTGCAGTTGTCTGGGAAGTACAGGCGGCAATTGCCACCGGTAGGCTACTAGCTATCCAACCCAAACCTACCCAATTGATGAAATCACGACGTTTCATGGCTGATGAAATGAATTGTAAGTTGTAGATAATCCTGCAAGTTTGGATCAAGGGCGATCGCATTTTTCAAGCATTTAGCATCGCTCATTACCAGAGGGTTATGCAGAAAACGCATTTTGCCGATACAGTTCCAGCAATTTTACTCGAATTTCGTAGCTATTTATACGATTTTAACGGAAATGCGACCTTAACCTTAGAAGTATCGAAATTGTTACATGAACATTAATTAACTCGTCTTGAAAAATTTAATAAATGTAAAAAATTACAATTCCGTAACTAATTACAAAGTCGCGTTCAGCCAGTCCTAAGCATCTTACTTGTCATCGAATAACTCAAAAATCACTGTTGAACGCACTTGAGTAGAAAAAATCAGCATCAACAAAAATAAGTTAGAAGTCACTAAGTAATTCCCAGTTCACCATTCCCTATTCCCTTTCACACATGACAGACACAGCAACTACCACCAAAAATAGCCTCAATAAGTTTGAGAAATTCAAAGCCGAAAAAGATGGACTAGCTGTCAAGGAGGAGATAGAAAAATTTGCCTCTTTAGGCTGGGAGGCAATGGATGAAACAGACCGTGATCATCGACTTAAGTGGGTGGGTGTGTTCTTTCGCCCAGTTACCCCAGGCAAATTTATGATGCGGATGCGGATGCCTAATGGTATTCTCACTAGCAATCAGATGCGTGCTTTAGCCTCAGTAGTGCAGCGTTACGGAGATGAGGGTAGTGCTGACATTACCACAAGACAAAATATCCAATTGCGGGGCATTAGCATTGAAGACTTACCAGATATCTTTAATAGATTTCACGCAGTTGGTTTAACCAGTATCCAGTCGGGGATGGATAACATCCGCAATATCACAGGTGATCCCGTAGCTGGGTTGGATGGAGATGAGTTGTATGACACCAGAGATTTGATACAACAAATTCAGGACATGCTCACCAACAAAGGTGAAGGCAATCCAGAATTTACCAACCTCCCCCGAAAATTTAACATTGCAATTACTGGTGGACGAGACAATTCTGTTCATGCGGAGATTAACGATTTGGCTTTCGTTCCAGCCTTTAAAGAAGCAGGGGTGCAGGGGTGCAGGGGTGCAGGGGAGGAAGTAACAAATTCTTCCTCATCTCCAACATTCGGATTTAACATCCTTGTCGGTGGCTTTTTCTCAGCTAAACGTTGTGAGGCGGCGATTCCTCTCAATGCTTGGGTGGCTCCTGAAGATGTACTAAGTGTGTGTAGAGCCGTTTTAGAAGTTTTTCGTGACCACGGTTCACGCGCCAATCGGTTGAAATCTCGCTTGATGTGGCTGATTGATGAATGGGGTATAGAAAAGTTTCGCCAAGAAGTGGAAAAGCGTTTGGGTAAATCTTTATTACCCGCAGCGCCAAAAGACGAGATCGACTGGGAAAAACGCGATCATATCGGTGTATATAAACAAAAACAACCAGGATTAAACTACGTAGGTTTACACATTCCTGTTGGTAGATTGTATGCCGAAGATATGTTTGGAATTGCCAATCTAGCTGAAGTTTACGGCAGTGGTGAAATTCGCCTCACAGTTGAGCAAAACATCATTATCCCCAATGTTCCCGACTCGCGTTTAGCAACATTTTTAACCGAACCGCTACTAGAAAGATTTTCTATTGATCCCGGTTTACTATCGCGATCGCTAGTTTCCTGCACAGGCGCACAATTTTGCAACTTTGCACTCATCGAAACCAAAAACCGCGCCCTAGCAATGATTAAAGCCTTAGAAGCCGAGTTAATATTCACTCGTCCAGTGCGAATTCACTGGACTGGTTGTCCTAACTCCTGCGGACAGCCCCAAGTTGCTGACATCGGCCTTATGGGGACTAAAACTCGTAAAGATGGCAAAACTGTGGAAGGAGTTGACATTTATATGGGTGGCAAAGTCGGCAAAGACGCACATTTAGGAACTTGTGTTACCAAAGGCATACCTTGTGAAGACTTGCAGCCAGTATTACGAGAACTACTGTTAGAAAACTTCGGCGCACGCTTGCGAGAACCAGCGACAGTCTAAAAAAAGTCAAAAGTCAAAAGTCAAGAGAAATAAATCATTACTTTTGACTTTACCGCGATATTAATTGGGGCAATCTCATGATTGCTCACAGGATTTCCTATGCGATTTTTTGGTTGTTGTACACGGATTTTTTCAAATTTTGCAACACATTCAAAACTCGAAAGCCAGACCATATCTGAGTACAGATGATTCACTAATCGTCTTTCTAATTACGAATTACTGAGGAACTGCTGAATGCTCAAAGGATTATTTTCATTTAACGGGCGCTACCGCATCTTACATCAGACTTGGTTTGCTTTCTTTCTTACCTTTGTCTGTTGGTTTAACTTTGCTCCCTTCGCTACAACTATTGGCAAGCAGTTACAATTAGCGCCAGAACAAATTAAAACTTTGGCCATCTGTAACCTTGCCCTGACAATTCCAGCACGGCTCATTATTGGTATGCTGCTGGATCGTTTTGGCCCTAGAATTACTTACTCAATACTATTGATATTTGCTGCTGTTCCCTGTTTTGCTACGGCATTATCCCAAGACTTTAACCAATTAGTTATTAGTCGTTTGTTGATGGGAATTGTCGGATCTGGGTTTGTTGTCGGTATCCGCATGGTAGCAGAATGGTTTCCTCCGAAAGAGATGGGAAGCGCCCAAGGTATTTATGGTGGCTGGGGCAACTTTGGTGCTTTTGGTGCAGAATTTGCCTTACCAACAATTGCTGTTGCTGCTAGCTTTATGACTGGTGGTGCTTCCAACTGGCGATTTGCGATCGCTCTTACAGGTATCATTACTGCCATATATGGCGTAATTTATTACAACAGTGTCCAAAATACACCTGTCGGCAAAGTCTATAAAAAACCTAAGAAAAATGGTGCTTTAGAAGTAACCAGCATTAAAAGCTTCTGGGCAATGATTATTTCAAATTTTGGTTTGATATTTGCTTTGGGTTTATTAGCTTGGCGTTTGGAACAAAAAAACATTCACTTCTTGACTTTGAGCCAAATGTATTTAGTTTGGTTTCTCTTAGCAGGATTATTCGCCTACCAAACTTATAAAGCTTATCAAGTCAATAAAGAATTACTAATTGGCAAAAAAACTTATCCTTTGGCAGAGCGTTATCAGTTTCGACAAGTAGCGTTACTCGAACTTACTTACGTAACCAACTTTGGTTCTGAATTAGCAGCCGTATCCATGCTACCTGCATTTTTTGAAAAAACCTTTGGTTTAGAGCATGTAGTAGCTGGAATGATTGCCGCCACTTACCCATTTTTGAACTTAATTTCTCGTCCTAGTGGTGGTGTAATTTCTGATAAATTCGGTTCGCGTAAGTGGACAATGACAATTATTTCTGCTGGGATTGGTGTTGGCTATTTAATGGCACATTTTATTAACAGTAATTGGCCAATTCCGCTAGCGATCGCAGTCACAATGTTTGCTGCTTACTTTGCTCAAGCTGGTTGTGGTGCAACCTACGGCATAGTTCCTCTAATTAAGAAAGAAGCTACAGGACAAATTGCTGGTAACGTCGGTGCTTACGGTAATGTTGGTGGCGTAATTTATCTCACAATTTTTAGCTTAACCGATGCAACAACACTATTTACCACAATGGGTTTAGCTGCTATGGTTTGTGCCTTTATGTGTGCCTTCTTCCTCAAAGAACCCAAAGGTTCATTTGCCGGTGCTTTTGAAACAGAATCACCAGAAACTTCATCAACTCAACCTCAATTGAAGTCTGAAGCATAAAATTAACCTTTGTGACGGCAGTCGCTCATGGGGAGCCACTGCGTTGGACGGGTTTCCCGGCTTGAAGCAAGTGGCGTGGAAACCCCCAAGACCGCGCTGCCTCGACTTTGTGTCTTGGTGGTTTAAAAGTCAATTCTTTGACCACTAAGACACAAAGACACCAAGAGAAATACATAATACGAAAATCTATTTTTTCAGACTCTTCTTTGTCTTTGCGTCTTTGCGCCTTTGCGTGAGATAAAAAAATATTAATATCATGAGTGAATTTACCAAAACCCTTTGCCCTTACTGTGGTGTCGGCTGTGGTTTAGAAGTATCACCCCCAGCCCAATTTAACAAAGCAATTAATCGAGATAGTCAAGGAAATCCGATTTGGCGAGTTCGGGGTGACAAAGCTCACCCATCCAGTCAGGGTATGGTTTGCGTCAAAGGTGCAACGATCGCTGAATCTTTAGATAAAAATAGACTACATTACCCCATGATGCGGGACTCTTTGGATCAGGAGTTTCGGCGCATCAGTTGGGATGAAGCTTTTGATCTGATCACCAAGCGCATTCAAACAGTGCGCTTTACCCAAGGGCCAGAAGCTATATGTATGTATGGTTCTGGTCAGTTTCAAACCGAGGACTATTACATCGCCCAGAAACTTCTCAAAGGTTGTCTTGGTAGTAACAATTTTGATGCCAACTCACGCTTATGTATGTCTAGTGCAGTAGCTGGCTATATTCAAAGCTTTGGCTCAGATGGCCCTCCCTGCTGCTATGAAGATTTAGAGTTAACTGATTGTGCATTTTTAATTGGTACCAATACGGCAGAATGTCACCCTATAGTTTTTAACCGACTGGAGAAATATCACAAGAAGAATCGTAAAGTCAAAATGATTGTGGTTGATCCTCGTCGCACACCAACCGCAGAAGCCGCAGATCTACATTTAGCGATTCGTCCCGGTACAGATATCGACTTGTTAAATGGTATTGCCCATTTGTTGATGCGTTGGAACTACATTGATACTGGGTTTATCGATGACTGCACCAGCAATTTTTCTGCATACGCTGAGGTGATTCGCCACTATCCTCCAGAAGTTGTAGCTCGTCAATGTGGAATCAGTATTGAAGATTTAGAAACAGCAGCACGTTACTGGGGTCAATCGCAGCGAGTGTTGTCACTGTGGTCGATGGGTGTGAATCAATCTAGTGAGGGTACGGCTAAAGTCAGAACTATTATTAACCTGCATTTGATGACTGGACAAATTGGTAAACCAGGGGCCGGGCCTTTTTCCCTCACAGGTCAACCTAATGCTATGGGAGGAAGAGAAGCTGGAGGTTTGGCGCATTTATTACCTGGTTATCGCTTGGTGAAAAATGACCAGCATCGAGCAGAAGTTGAAGATTTTTGGGGACTGAAGCGAGGGCAAATTTCTCCCAACCCTGGTTTAACAGCTTGGGATATGATTACAGGTTTAGAAAATGGCGCTGTGGGTTTACTGTGGATTGCTGCTACTAATCCAGCTGTGAGTATGCCAGATTTGGAGCGGACAAAAAAAGCTCTGTTGCGATCGCCTTTCACTATTTATCAAGACGCCTATTATCCTACAGAAACCGCTGCTTATGCTCACCTTCTACTACCAGCTGCCCAGTGGGGTGAGAAAACTGGAGTGATGACAAATTCTGAACGCAGGGTAACTCTGTGTCCAGCATTCCGTCAACCACCAAGAGAAGCGAAAGCTGATTGGGAAATCTTTGCTGAAGTTGGTCGGAGACTAGGCTTTGTCAAAGAATTTGCTTTTGCTAACTCTGGGGAAGTTTATGCCGAGTTTGTCCAGCTAACTCGTAATCGTCCCTGTGATATGACGGGTATCAGTCACGAACAATTAAAGATACAAGGCCCCACTCAATGGCCTCACCCACAAGAGAGCAGGGGAGCAGGGGAAGCAGGGGGAGAAATCAAAACAAAGCGTTTATATACAGATTTACGTTTCCACACTTCTGATGGACGCGCCCGATTTGGAGCATATTACTCACGCGGACTTGCAGAACCACCAGATCCTGATTATCCTTTGGTATTAACTACTGGGAGACTCTATGGACACTGGCACACTCAAACACGTACTGGTAGAGTTGAAAAAATTCGCTCCATGCATCCCCAACCATTTATAGAGATTCATCCCCGTGATGCTGCTGTGTTAAAAATTACTGATAACCAGGTGGTAGAAGTGCGATCGCGTCGAGGTAAAGCTTTTTTTCCAGCAAAAATCACAAAAGCGATCGTCCCAGGTACAGTATTTGTTCCTATGCACTGGGGGGCACTGTGGGCAAATAATGCTGAAGCTAACGCCCTTACTCATTCAGAATCTTGTCCCGATTCACTGCAACCAGAGTTAAAAGCCTGTGCTGTGCAAGTGTTACCGATTTCTCAGCAAATTCCAGTCAAAAATTATCAACTCCAGTCCTCACAATGGTAAGTTGCTAATTATACTTTGAAGCAGGCAATGGGTATACAAAAATTAGTATTTAGTCAATTCATCAATGGTTATCATTACTTATAACTATTGATTTTGCAGCTTGTACTATCGACTATTACTAATTACCTCTGGTAAATTACTAACATCACAAAAGTAAAATCTCTACTATAAATAACTTTTATTCCTCTTTGCTTTTGCTATGGAATAGAAGAAAAGATTACAAAAGCTAATTATATACTAACGATAAGTTTTTATTAATCCTCTAGATTTATCTATGAGGTTTTTCTTTTTGCTATTTAATTGAAAACCGGGTGCAGCAAATGAAGAGATTATTTAAAAAGCTGATATCAGCTACCAAAGATGAGAACTTTATGCACTTTATAGAAAATATAGAAGTGCTGGTTTCTAAACTTCTTTCTATTTTAATGGTGATAGTAATTTTGGTAGCGATCGCAGATTTAGCAGGCTTTCTTGCTCAAGAGTTATTTGACACTCCCGGAAAATTTAATACAACTTTATATAAAATATTTGGTTTATTTTTAAATATTTTAATTGCTTTAGAAATTTTAGAAAATATTACAGCTTATTTACGAAAACATGTTTTTCAGGTTGAATTAGTAATTGTTACCTCTTTAATTGCAGTTGCCCGTAAAATTATTATTCTTGACTTTGAAAAAGTTTCAGGTATTGATATTATTGGTTTAGGAGTTGCTATTCTCGCTTTGTCAATCAGTTACTTAATCATCCGTTCAAGTAGCCCTAAATAGTAAATACTCATATTGAATGGAAATTTTTAAATATTTTATTTTGGATTTGTGAATTGCTAAATATGGCAGTTTTTTTTGAATTTGAAGCAGATTTTGTTGATTCTTTGCGTTGCATACCTATGCAAGTACGCTACAAATTAGATACCTCTGGTATCAAGCTGAAATTATCTGATTGGAACAACATGACTCAAGCTGAACGCGAAGCTTTAGTTGAGTTACCTTGCGACACGGAAAGCGAAATTCAATCTTATCAAGAGAATCTTCAGCAATTAATTTTAGAACGCACAGGTACATCACCTGCAAAATTACCTATTGAACCTTATCCTGCATGGATGAACGCTAGTACTGTACCAGCAAGCCTTCAAGAAAAAGCTCAAGAAATAGGTGTCACCCTGACCCTGGAACAGTGGGAAACTTTAACTCCTTTGCAGCGGTTTGCCTTGATTAAACTTAGTCGTTCAGGACATGAAAACAGAAACTTTCCCTTAGCTATGGCAGAATTTCATCTAGTCAATAGTCAATAGTCAACAGTTTATGGGATTTATGCGACTGTCACAGATATCTTCTGCGATCGCAGTCAACAGTCAAGAGTCCAAAAAACTTTAGTTTTGTAAAGTAATAAATATTGTCTATTAACTATTGACCATTGACTATTGACCATTGACTATTGACCATTGACCATTGACTAAAAAGTGAGGTTATCAAAAATATGACAGCCAAGAAAATTTTGATGCTTATTGGCGACTATGTGGAAGACTATGAAGTGATGGTTCCCTTCCAGGCTTTGCAAATGGTAGGACACACTGTCCATGCAGTTTGCCCAGATAAGAAAGCTGGGGACAAAGTGCGAACAGCAGTTCATGATTTTGAAGGAGACCAGACTTACAGTGAAAAACCTGGTCACAACTTCACTCTCAACGCCACATTTGCAGAAATAGAACCTGCAACCTACGATGCTTTGGTTGTCCCCGGAGGACGAGCGCCAGAATACATTCGTTTAAATCAGCAGGTGCTAGAAATCACTCGTCACTTTGCCCAAGCAAATAAACCCATCGCTGCTATTTGCCACGGCTTACAGTTGTTAGCAGCAGCCGATGTCTTACGAGGTAAAAGTTGTACTGCCTATCCTGCCTGTAGTCCAGATGTACGTGGTGCTGGGGGTATCTATGTGCAAATCCCAGTTGATGAGGCAATAGTTGATGGTAACTTAGTTACAGCACCAGCTTGGCCTGCTCATCCTCGTTGGTTGGCTGAATTTCTCAAAGTATTAGGAACAAAGGTCGAACACCCAGAAATAGCCAGTTTGAAGTCCTGAGTTAAGAGGCGCAAAGTTGTAGGGGGGTTTTGTCATAAATTCAATTAACAGCAAGATATACCTGCCTTACCTGTCCGTACAGGAGTCAATTGTCAGTTTCAGTTGCTATTTTTTTTGTCTCTCCCTACTCCTTGCTTCTTTACTATCCTTGACTTCATCCTTAATCTGACAATTTTATATGTTTTGAATTTAACTAAATGTGGCAAATACTACTAATATTTGAAAATTCCTGTACAGTTAATTTGCAGTAGTATCTTACAAATACCTGACCAATACACTTGATAGCTGTAGTCATATAGGTTGGGATAGTGTTGATTGCTCAAAGCCTTGAAGCAACTGGGTTTATACTCAGCGCTCAGCACTTTGCTATAACTTCATATTTCTGATAAATAAGGCACAAAAACACTTCCCATTGCCAGAATGCCTTGCTCAATTGGGTTAGTGAATCTTAAATTTTGAATGAGTGAATTTTCAATTTATTAGCAGTCAGGAAAGCTATAGTGTATTTAGCAATGCTGCTGTTGGTGTGGCTAAGGTCAATTTCCAATGCCAAAAATTTTTTATGAATTAGTTTGGAAAGATACTCTAACTCGATGACAGGCAAAAACGCAAGACATAACGCATTTCTGCGGCTAGTGTCTGGTAATGGAGCAGCTTTTGGGTCAGAATCTCGCTACTCGCTGCTTACCAGTAAAGAGGTAGTAATTGGACGCGACCCCAGCTGCCAAGTTGTCTTAGATGCCATGACGTATCGGATGGTATCTCGTCGTCATGCTGTGGTTCGTCCTCTTTCTTCATCTCCAGATAACAAGTTTAGTTGGCTACTTTGTGATTTGAATAGTGCCAATGGTACTTACTTAAATGGACAACGCTTGTATGGGTGTCAAGAATTGCACGCAGGCGATCGCATTGCTTTAGGTGCTGATGGGCCGCAATTCGTTTTTGAGTATGAATTAACCTCTCCACCGACTACATTAACAAGCAAAACTCAAATCGCACCGTTGCCATCTGCGGGGATGAATCTCCATAACCACACGCAATTAAAGCAGCCAGATTCGGTCAGCTTTACGCAACTGTTTCCGATTATTTCCACTGGTAAAGATTTAACTCGTAAAGCTTACCTCATACCAGGAATACTGACTGTAGTATTTGTGGTGCTGATGTTTGCTACTGTAGGTCAGCCTCAAGCCAATCAAGTCATAGTAGCAATTTACATAGCGTTTGCTGCTTACTATTTTGTTTACCAACTTTGCGGTAAACAAAAGCCTTGGTGGGTACTCATGGGTGTAGCATTAAGCACTACACTGATTTTGCTCAGTCCCCTATTGAATTTATTTATCTTCGTATTCCGCGAAATCTTGCCTGGTAAGTTGCCTTCACCTCAAGATTCTCCTACCTTTACAGAACTACTGGTGCGGATGTTTTTTGGTGCTGGGTTAATGGAAGAATTGCTCAAGGCATTGCCTGTCATCGGAGCATATTTCATCGCCAGGGGATTACCCTCACCATGGCGAGAACGCATCGGTGTTTGGGAACCTCTAGATGGCATTCTCTTGGGAACCGCTTCTGCTGTGGGCTTCACGCTGTTGGAAACTCTAGGGCAGTATGTGCCAGACATAACACAAAATGTTACGCAACAGGTAGGTGTGGGTGCTGCTGGTCAACTGGTGGGTTTACAGTTGCTGATTCCACGTATTCTTGGCTCTGTAGCCGGACATATGGCTTATAGTGGCTATCTAGGATACTTTATTGGCTTAGCAGTACTCAAACCCCGTCGTAGTTGGCAAATTCTTACTGTTGGTTATCTGAGTGCTGCTGCACTCCATGCTCTATGGAACGCCACAGGCTCTATCAACGCTTTACTCTTAGTTGTTGTTGGCGTCTTGTCTTATGCCTTTTTGATGGCAGCGATTCTCAAGGCACGGGCATTGTCACCAACGCGATCGCAAAATTTTGCTACCCGCTTTCTTGGCCCTAAATAAATGTCATACCAATTCCAAAAATATTTGCAAAATATAAATCAGTTGTAGGGGCGTACAGCTGTACGCCCCTACGCATGTATCTGTATCAGTTATTTCGTGAAATGGTATCAGTTCGACGAATTTAAAAAACCCCGCTTCCATTCCTCTCCTCTGCAAGGCTACCGTGTACACACAAGTATAGGCAGCAAAGGTTTCAACTCTTTTAGCCCCTATAAATGCCCAAATTTTGGGCAACGGGAAACTTCATTTATCCCCTTAATTTTAGGAATAGGGCAATGAAACCAAGGTTTGGGTAGGATTTCAAGACTTATGTGTACACCGTAGCCTCTGCAAGGAGGAGCCACTGCGAAGAGCGCGCTTTGCCGACAGCGGCGTATGTGGTGTCATACTGTTTCACTTTAATTTTGATACAAATAGGGAGCAGGGGAGCAGGGATAAAAAAATTTGTATCAGATTTTTCGTGAAATGGTATCAGAGGCTTAAAAAGCTTGATTTTTCGTTTTTTACCAAATATGTTAAAGCCCCTCTCCGCATCGGAGAGGGGTTGGGGAGAGGTTCATCGAAGTTTCAAGAAACACAGAAAGTAGGGAAAGAAAGTGTTTGTTTCATTAACAAGTATTTCTATCTGACCAAAATTGGAAACGGCTCGATTAGTTCAGCAAAAACAAAGTCCGGTTGCTACAGCCAAGCACAGGGTTGATCATGCCACCAATTTGGAAATTGTCAAACTTAACATTATCGAACCTTCAAGTTTACCTGCTATCCCTCCCCACCTGCAATGCTTACGGTGTGGAATCTCACAGAAAAAGATGAATAAAAATTATTTTTTATGTCTTAGGATAGATGATCTAAGTAGCTAGTTAACTTAAGGTTGTGTTACTTTGGACAACCTATGTGTCTAAAATGCGATAATTCAAGAGTGCTAAAGTGACAGTATAAGCACCATCTACGAACGGTGTTATACCCAATCTAAATTTAATCAAAGCTAAAAATATAGCAAAGATAGAAAACAGAAGTTAAGCTTTTGACTGAAAGCCATCTAGTTGTTTGAGGGCATAATACGCGATCGCTATACTGACTTTTGCTTGCTCTATTTCTGATAGAGTTGCCCACTCACGATTTTCTACGTTATTGATGACAGATTTTAGATTTTGTGATTCGCCACTACGCATAGCATAGGCAAAGGGTCGAGCTAAGACAAAAAGGTCATCAGCTTCCAACCCAGGTAGGACAGCCTGAACGCACTCGACTAGTTGATCGCCCAACGATTTTTGAGGAGCAAAAATTTCAGATGCTTTGGTGGCGATCGCGTTGAGCCAGCCTTGTGGTACAGCAGCAGCAAAAGCTGTCTGTAAAGTTTTTTGAAGGTTGTTGACAGCAGCATTCTCTATACTACAATTGTAGTATGAACAATTTGAAACTTCAGCCCAAAGTGTGTCTAATTGGTTATAAAAACTCTGTGAGTGTGTAGTCAGTTCTTCATCCAGTAGATTATGGTTGATAAACTGCTGTTCTAGTTCGTCAAAATACGCTTGTGAACTTTCCTCAGTTGGATTCCAAGGATAAGTTGCATCGTCTGGTTCTAGTAAAACCTCTAATAACTCCAATTCCACCTGAGACAGTAAAGCGTGAAAAGTATCTGAAGTGTTAATATTGTTAGCCATTTGAAGTCTCCTGATGAATTAATTGGTGTTATTGACAGCTACACCTGTGATTCTAAGATTTCCGTAAAAATAACTCGATTTTGTCTAATCATAAAACCAGGTTTTTTAAAGCTAGTGGTGGTAGGGAAAATCGAATTTCTAGTCAGTGGTCAGTAACCAGTTGTGAATTGTGATTAGTTATTTTTACCATTCCCAATTCTCAATTCCCCATTCCCAATTTTAGGAATCTTCAATCATAAACTGCCAAGTTTCAGATCTAGAACTTCCAAACTTTAATTGCATTCCTGATTTCAGGGTAACTTCCTCACGGAGGATTTGTTGCCATCCGTTAGGGCCGAGACACCAGGTTGTTCCGTAGGTAGAAAAATCTTGTAAGTAATAAGTCCGCACCGGATTACTGCCAGTGAGAGTGTTACGGCAGAGAATTTCTGCGTGACGCTTGGAAACTGATGGTTCTGGGATGACAATATCATTGTCTCTTGTACGACCGATGCGGGTGACACCAGCGCGTAAAAACCATGTTTTACCGCCTGGGGAAAGCGATCGCAAACAAGCCCTAGTCAAATTAGAATTGAAACTGGGGATACCTGTGTCTGGTAGTTCTGTAATTCCTTCATCAAAGCTTTTAATGAGTTCGCCATCAAAATCGGGATGTAGGTAGAGAACAGGTAAAGTCCAAGCTGGTTGATTAAACTTATATAGTGTGAGCAATTCTTGCCTGGCCTCTGCTACTGCTTCATCAATCGGCTTGCGCGATCGCAAAGCTTCGGCAAGGGATTGAATAAAACTACGGCTCTCAGGATCAGTAATCTCATCGCGCATTCCTAAAACAGCAGGTACGCCATTACGAATTAGCACTTCTGCCAAACTGCTGGCTGGGATAGCTTGGTGATTGATCGCAGCAGGTAGCGCCCCCCAACAAGCATTAAATACTGCCAGCTTCAAACCACCACGGGTTAATGCTTGTGCTAATTCTATGCCATTCAGGGTCATACCTGAACGTAACATGAACTTACCTCCATCTGGCCCTGGTAGTCCGTGACCAGCGTAAAAAAAGACATTGTATGCTTTTGTTTCCAACTCTTGAATTAGTTCTTGTGGAGTTGGTTGCAAAAGTGTATTCACTTTACACGGTGCATAAGCCTGAAAGTTGTTACCTACCTGCTCGCTATTTGAGAGAGTTTGTTCTAAGATAGCGGCTTCTTGTGACAATTGTAGATTCTCATCATGTCCTAAAACCAGCAGGATGTTTAAAGCCTGATCTATTCGTAAATATGGCAGTGGTTCAACTTCACTGGTGGTGCGACTAAATAGCAAATCTTGGGAAAGGGACATGGCCGATTGACCAGGTTCGCGCTGCATAATTTCCCAAGGAAGAGCGATGAGATCTGGATCACGAATTTCCAATCGAAAGCGCAAACGTGTATGCTGACCCATAGCGATGCCACGGCTGCGTTCAAAACTGCCGAGAATCGGCCCGTCAAATACCCAACGCCACAAAAGAATACCCAAATGTTGCATCAGACGACTACTGTAACCAGAAGTCTGACCAACAGGAGGGGGAAGCGAATTTGCAGATGGGTTTACCTGATTTTGCGTGGTTCTTGAAGAAAGATTTAAACCACTATGACCAGCGAACAACTGCTGCCATTCTTGCCAAACTTGAGACAGTTCAACAGGCCATACACAGTCACGCAGAACATAGCCACTGGGATAGGGAGCCTTGACGACCCAAATGGCATAGGTATCTGTGCCAGTGTTGATGAGACGGGCGATCGCCAGGTTCAGGGATGGCATGGATTCATGAAACTAAAGGGACTGGGGAATAGAGAATGGGGAACTCGGGGCCCCCACGACCGAAAGGGAGGAGCCACTGCGGTCTTGGGGTTTCCCCAAGTGGAGCATGTGGCGTTGGGGATTAGGGGCAATTGGGAATTGGGAATGGGTACTAGTATTTTTACTCAGCACTCAGCACTCAGCACTCAGGACTTAGAGTTTCTACTTTGGATTATTACCTGTATTATTTCAGGTTTTTACTAGTTTATCGATTATTTGTGTCACCTGCATTTGTATCGGTTTGTGGGTTTGGTGCAGGAGGCTGGCTATCAGGAGATTGCGGGATAGAATCACATGGACTGCTATTATCTGCTTGCAAAACAGTGACTTGGAAACGTTTGAGTTGAGACAATTGAGCCACAACTCTTTTATCTGATGTCGGTAAACGTGACCCTACTTTTTTGTTTGGATCTGCTGAAGTTAGCGTACCTTCATTAGAGCAAAGCCGCATATCCACCAAAAAGCCGCCAGCAGGTTGAGAAGTCGGTTTTTTTTCGATAACTTCCAAAAAGCTGCCAGGAGGTAAAGGTTCCTTGTTTTCTAAGGTAGTTTCTCGGCTAGTTTTGATCACCCATCCAGGAGCGAGGTTATCAAGCGATCGCTCTTGGGGTGGCTTTGAGGCAGTTGGTTGTAAAGTTGTGGAAGGAGATAAAACTGGAATTGTATTTGATGGCAATCGTAGCCGCATGATCAAGTATGCTACTGAAACTGCTGCTGCAACAAATAAAAATGCAACTACTAAATGTAGCGGTAGTTGAGTATTTGTGGCAGGCTTAGTTTCTGGAATAACTTTGGTTTTCTGTTTGGGATTATCCTCTGGTAGGGTTGCTTGGACAATGGATGCAGAATTTGCTACTTTGACTGGTAAACTATCCGGCATAACTGCTTTCAGGCTTACCTCTGGTTCAAAGTATTTCACCTGATGATGTACTAAAGCAATAGTGACATTATCGTGCCCATTTTTGCTGTTGGCAATTTCTACTAATCTATCAGCAACATTTCCCAGATTCTCTTCACCAGCAAGAACTGGTAGGATTTCTGTCTCCCAGTACTCCTCTACCCGGTCAAAGTCACTTAGTCCATCGGATGTGAGGAGAAAAATAGCATCTTCGTCGAGGATAAACCGCTGGGAAGTGGGATGTAATGAGTTGCTGGCACTCATTCCTAAAGCCTGTACAAGAGAACCTGCACCACCTTGAGTTACAGCTTCCCGGTAGATGGCATAGCCAAGCCTTACTTCTCTTGAGGCGACATCATCATCGAGGGTAACTTGATAACAGCCGTGCTTTGTAATCCAGTAGGCACGACTATCACCGACATGGGTAATGTACATGTCTTGAGCAATAGGTAAGGCCATTACTAAAGTTGTACCCATACGTTGACGCCCCTGCCGATGTTCGCCGTCATTGCGCTGGCTAATTTTATCATTGGCAACTGCCACGGCTGATTCTAAGTCAGCTAGTAAAAGTGAGGGTTCTATGTGATCGTAGGGAACCTTTGTCAGTTGCTGCACCTGCTGCTGAATCGTTTCAATGGCTAAATTAGATGCAACATTGCCACCTTCGTGTCCGCCAATGCCATCACAGACAATAGCTAAGGCTGTTGCCTGCGGTGGTTTACTCACCATTGTGCCACTGGGGGGGTAACAGGCATCCTCGTTACGTTGACGGCTCGGCCCAGTATCGGTTTTAGTGATAATTTTAATGGTGGGTGTTTGCGATCGTCCTAATTCTGCCAGTCCTCGATCTAAAATTGCAATTAATACTTCAGGCGAGTTGATCTCTTTTTGAATCAAGAGGTTGCTAATTTGGTTAACAAATTCAGCTATGGCTGGTTTTGCTTGCAAGAGCAATTGACGCCAAAATTCTCCTAATTGAGATAAGTCAACGGCTGTATCAGAATCGGAACGTAAGTCTAATAAACGGACTAACGGCCCTTCTACCCTTTGTAAATGCGGGTCGAGTAAACTAGAGACAACGCCTTCAGTTTTTAAAGGTTGCCACAAATGAGCTATCTGCCATAGCCAATTGAGTTGACGCATTGATGTGGCATCGCGCCAAGCAGTCGTTAACTGGCTACATAGCTGTACTTGTGTGGCTGTATTATCTGCCAATAGTGGCGGTTTTTCTAGCAGTAAAATTTCTTTTTGGGGGCGTCTGTCAGCAACAGAAAGCACTCCATACACCTGCGGTACATGTAAGCGATAGGGAATTAGTCTCAGGTAAGCTTTGATGTTCTGTAAACTATCTAACTCCGGCGCTTGGGGTATTAACCCTGGCTTAGTGTCTAAAACAACAGATTTACTGATGACTAAATAGCGATCGGCTAATATTTCTCCAGGGCTACCCACCAAAAGACCATCTCCCGCAGCCCAAAGGTAACGTTTAGGTAAGGGTGTGGAGCATCGCTGGCAAAACTTGTGAGTCAGGGGATTAGCAGCCTGACACAGTTCATTGGGGCAGTAGAGCGTTGCCGCATCATTTTCCATAGTGTTCGCACTGATCAGCGATTGGCAATTTCTTCAACAGCGTTGACAGCGGCAATTCTTACCGCTCATGTTTGTTTAACTCGATGTATCCAACTTGGGATCATGATTTTAGCTGGCAGATACCAGCAGAGATTAATACTGAATTTTCTTACTAATGCAAAGAACTTACTCCTTAGTCAACTCTACAGCCTCATGATAGCTTCTATTGCTCTATGACTCTCCATTAAGTACGAGCAGTTAACTCTAACCCTGTCACCAAAGCATAACCCAAGCCCATCTAGAACAGTTCAGTTTTAGTGCATTAACCCATCAACAAGACACAGATAATGCTGGTATTTCTTTAGTGTATAAGTCGTTGAGCATCAATTAACTTTAATTAAGAATTAAGATACCAAAAGAGTATGTCTGTTAAAGTGTCCTTTTGGCATACTGCACTTAATGCAATGGGTAAACAATCTTTGTCTTACTCATCAAAGAAGGGAATAGAGAATAGAAAACAGTTTTTCCTATTCCCTATCTAGAAGTAAGTGATCCCCAGCTTCTAGAAGGGTATGTTTTTATTAGGGTATAAATCCCTATCTGAAACCTCCTGTTGCCTATTGCGAGTTAAGAGTTCCCTCTGGAATTGGTCAAGATGCTTCACTTTGCTATTCCTCCTTTGAATAGGAAACTTTTGCTTTTTCAGATAACGCTTGATATGAGCAATATAGGCTCAAAACTATACTGATTCTAGGTAATAAATTTTAGATGGGATTCAGAGTTTACCAAGTTAGCAAATTGGGAAATTGCATAGAGTCAATAGTCATCACTTTTAATTGTTGACTGCTGAGTGTTAATCGTGAACAGTCAGCTAGAACAATTTAAAATGAGATGTTTTTTTATTTGTCTGTCCTTGAGGACAAGTAGCTAGTTTTGGAGTTTTGCAAAGCAGAATGCTCTAACCACTTTTATACTACAAAATTACTACAAATTGATTGTGTTTAATTTAGGAAAACCCTTGATGCAATTTACTATTTAGTGAAGAGGAGGAAAATATGAAGTTAATTTAAAAACTGCGGTTTGTCTCAAACTTGACCTCTTGCACAATTTAATTCCACTTTGTGGAGGTATATCACTATTCGCGATCGCTGTAAAGTTATGAGGGGCATGGTATGCCATGCCCCTAAGAAGTTAGGTGTGACAAAAATTATCACTCATAACTCGTGAATATCAAATCTACTTGTTTTCGTCTACTGCAACTTGGGGAAGTCCCATGCTGTAGTTGGTGACACGAGCAGAGAGATTGTAGCTGATTTCGCCTTTTTGCAGGAGCGATCGCAAATAATGCTCCAAGTCTGACCCAACGCGGCGCAAGTTGTAGTCTGTTAAATCTGCGCCGCTAGATGCTTCTACGAGTTCATCAAACTTGCGATAGACCTTTTGAAGCGCATCTTCATTCCAGTTGAATTCGTTGTCTGGGTCAACATCCAACGTTAAAACTTGATTACTGGGAACCAGTTCGCCATCCCGGTCAATTTCTGCCGCAAAAATGCGGATATGTCGGGTTGTGGACTTGAGCAGCATTGGATTGTCCATAAAAGGGTGTAAGGTTCAACTTGATTACACTGAAATCATTGTAGACCTTATGCTGGGCTGAATATCCTTTGCTCACCAGCTTTAAGCCTAGCTTAATTCTTCACAAATGAAGGCATCGGCACTGGGGGGATGAGCAGATGAGGGGGATGAGCAGGGTGATTTCATACAGCTGTAGAAAAATGAAAACCAGGTGTCAAAGCCTCTCCCCCACGTGGGGGAGAGGTTTGGAGAGGGGTCAAAATCTATGGTTCAAAACGAGAAATAGAGGCTTTCATATTTTTATTTTTTCGTATGAAACCACCCTGAGGAGATGAGGGGTATGAGGGGAATGAGGGGGATGGGGGAGATGAGGAAAATAATTCTTTACTCCTGTTCTTTGGGTGGCGCTTGCGCTTTAAGCGCTTCGCTCTTGAGATCGCCACTTGTTCATGGAGGAGACCCTCAACTGGAGGATGTGGCGTCCAAGATGGGAGCGACCTCACCCCAGTGACTCCTCTATAATCAATTCCCAATGTTCAAAAACTATGGCCTTCGTGGGTGTGGTTTTTTGTAGGGACTAGCTTTTACTTATTTAGAATCAGAATTTTACCTATGATCAATTGGTTCATCAACGTCTCCTGAATTTTATGATCAAAAACGTACATCAAGTAGTTTTACGTAATTATGTTACAGCTACCTCTGGCTTTAATAAAAGCAAAAATAACCAGAGTTTTTACTTACGTAAAAATACCAAAATTTCAGTAAAAACTCAAACTGTTATTGACGTTAAGATAAAGTTGATGTAAAAACCTTTAAAAAGGGCTAACAACTTCTTACAGAAACTTTATTGTTTAGAATCTGAAAAACTGAATAATAGTTATGGCTTTACTAAATCGTATCTGGTACAAGAAAATAGCGACTTAGACAGTGTATAGTCTAGCTATGAAAAAATCACAGGAGGGGCAAATGGAATACAAATGCTATAAATTGAGGAAAAATTCTTAATTCAAAGGCTGTAGATTCAAAAAATATGAAGAATTTTTGCGCTCGGATATAGCTGCTCACCCTCAAGACCACCAAGTACAGGAATCCTCAAAACTATGAACTCGAAAGCATTACCACGCCAAATAAATAATATTGAAGTAGGTGTTTATGAGTGCGAGATACATCTAAAATTTCGGTTGATTGAAGAAAAGAGTCTATTGAGCGATCGCGAGCAACTGTTGCAGGTACTACTGGATGCGTTGACTGAAGGGTCTGATGACTTTCTGGAGACGCTGCAAGCATCCGTCAAAGCCCAAGAAGTCTCTGAGTTTAAAGCATCACCCCAAATGCGACGCCAGTTGATGCGTTTACGCAATGCTGTGGACAATAGCCAGTAGTTAAAGCCAAAGGTCGAATTTGAGTGGTGGCATATCGTTTAAAAGCCATAAATTGTTAATTTTGTTAAGATTAGCCAATTAGCTCTCAGTATGATTCGGCTTCTATCACCTAATTGCTAGGTTACAAACTAGACTGCACACTACTCTATTGCAAAGCTGAAAATAGTATCTAAAATGACCTTTACCATTTAGACTATGGGTATACTTAGATGCATACTAATCCAAATAAAGTAATTTATTACTTTTTTGGTAAGGTTATGGTCATTGAAAATTTATCTTTCAGGGCTATTGCTCTAACCAGGGTTTTACTCAATTTGAAGAAGTATTAACTGGCGCAAGAAGGCAGGAAAAATATTGTTTATCAAATAAGCTTTTTAGCCCTTTTGATTTGGATAGTTATTTTCGCTACCCTCCACTAGTGCCAGTTTTAGTTAAGTATGCGATGTGTAAAATATCTTCAAAATAGCTAACAGCTAATTATGAGCAATCGCTGTCGTTTAAGGTAGTATTTTCGAGTTTAGAAAATATTTCGCCTTTGCAACTGGCGCAAGAGACATTTTTGACAAAATTATAAAGCATAGATGAATTTGGGCAGGGGCTTGGTCGTCAATCAGCGCTCCTGCTCATCTTATAGGGAAGCAAAGTGCTGAGTGCTGTAGACGCTTCTGCGGCTTCCCGCAGGGGCCCCGAGTTCCCCAGAGGGGGCCCCGAAGTCCCCCGTTGTTCGCTCGAAGAGCGTTCCCGCAGGGTAGCAAGTGGCGTTGCTGAGTAGAAACTAAGTTGCTTTCAAGCTTTGAGCAATCAACACTGTCCTAACCTATGTGACTATGGCTATACCTAATGTATGGTCTTTTAGATTTTTGTACGCTCTGCCATCAGGCTCACTCAATAGGGTGTTTATTTAGCAAGACCGTGTTCTAGTGCAAAACGAACTAACTCAGTACGACTATTGGTGCCGGTTTTACTAAACAAACGACTGACGTATTTTTCTACATTGCGAACGCTGGTTTCTAAGCGACGGGCAATTTCTTTATTCATCAATCCTTCAGCTACCAAATTTAAAACACTTTGTTCTCTAGGGGTCAAGTCGATTTTAAAAGGAGTTGGGGATTGAGCGATCGCATTTCTTTGGGTTAATAAAGCCTTAATTTGGGCAATTTGATTGGCCAGTTCAGCAATATCAGGCGTTTCACCCTCTTCACCCGTCGTAGTTTGAGGCTTAGCTGTGCGGCGGGTGAGTAAGTTTTCCACTATTGCTACTAACTCATCTGGATCGAAGGGTTTAGGCAGGTAAGCATCAACACCAGCTTGATAGCCTTGGATGCGATCGCCTGTCATACCTTTGGCAGTTAAGAATACTACTGGAAGTGCTTGGAAGCGGGGGTCTTCTCGCAGTTGTTTGAGGAATTGATAGCCGTCTACCTGAGGCATCATGATATCGGAAATCACTAGGTCAGGTGTATTTTGCTGCATCAAATCCCAACCTTCACGGGCGTTACTGGCAACTTGAACGCTGAAACCGCTTTCTTGCAAATAATCTTTCACAGCTTCCCGTAACCCTGGTTCATCATCCACCAGTAACAATTGTGCTGACATTGAAAGTTTCCTTGAGTTTACCTTTTTCCAATTTAGCGAAAGTTGACAGGCATTGATCACAAGGCGTGGATTGTTGATTTTATTCATCGTCTGCATCTGATTCATCTGTCCACTCAGATGTGTTTGTGGAGTCAGATGATTCCATACCATCGTCTGTAAGGCGAATAATTTCTCCTTGGAAGTATTGCGCTAAACGCTGGGCTGCGATCGCTACTTCATCAGTTTCCCAGTCAGATACAGGTTTTTGTATTGGTGGTGGAGATACAGTTTGTCCGCCACTCCCATTCCTCGCAGCCGATGCAGTTACATTTTTTGCTGTCGGCTCAGTTTTTATTGGTGCTGATGCTTGTGTCTGTACTGGTGTGGCTGGCTGCGGTACTGGTGTGGCTGGCTGTGTATTTTGATTGTTGTACTTGGGAGGAGGTGACTGCTGAACTGTAGGGGAAGGCTTGGCTGGAGGGCTTTTTCTAGCTACAGTAGAGGTTGAGGAAGTTCCTTTCTCTAGGCTTACCTTGACTTCATGTCCGAAAGATTGCTGAAAAGCCGCTGCAATCATAGGTAAATCAGACTTAACCTTGTCATACCATACAGGTTTGACAGCAACACGAGCTGTAGTACCATCAAATTCCATAAGATAGCCCATTTGACGCAGCATTTCTTGCCTTGATTTTGGCTGGAGGTTAGCAAGCATCTGTTGCCAAACTTGAGTTAAATCATACTGTGATGCTTCAACAACTTCTTCTGTTGGTGATGCTGGAGATATTTCTTGTGCAGGTGTGATGACAGGCTGCTCTTGTACGGCTGGTCGATGATTAAATCCATTTTCAGCTGGTGGTGAAACCGCTGTCAGTGGCTCACGAGTAGATCCATTTTCAGCTGGTGGCGACACCGAGTTAGTAGAAGAGGTATGATTCTCCTCTGAACGGCTTTGTGTAGAGCGATCGCTCAAACCATTTCCGTTTGTGGAAGCGGTTTTGGAAGAGTTGGGTTGTTGAGGTGAAGTTGCAGGATCAGCTTTTGAGAACTGCTGAGGCGATGACTGCCGATGATTAGTACTAGTTAATACCGCAGGCGTTGTGGTGACTTTAGGTGAAATGCCTGTGGCTGTAGGTTGAATATTGGCACTTGGTAACAATCCTAATAATGTCACCTCCAACCATAAACGCGGCTGGGTAGTATTTTTAATCTGGACTTCAGCTGTTCGTAGGTGTTGCTGTCCTATCAAAATTGTACTGGTGTCCAATTGCTGGGCAAACTCAACTAATGCTTTCCAAGTTTGGGGAGTACAAGCTACCAAATCGTCACGATTAGGTGCTGTTTTGGCAATTAGCAAGTCACGGTAGAAAGCGGCGAGATTTTGCAGAATAGTTAACGGTTCCCGACCACGATCTAGAATATTACGGCTACAGTCCAAAACTGCTTCGGGATTATCTTGTGTAATAGCACTTAATAATGCTAACAAGTCGCGTTCGCTGACTGATCCCACTAAATCCCAAACTTTATCCGGTGTCACTTCCCCTGACAGCAGCGCTAATTGATCGAGCAAGCTTTCTGCGTCTCGTAATCCTCCCTGAGCAATTTGAGCTACTAAAGTTACAGCATCAGGTGTAATATCAATTTGTTCTTTCGAAGCGATCGCACTTAAGTGCTTAACCATCGCTTCTAATTGAATACGTCTAAAATCAAACCTTTGACAGCGCGAGATAATTGTCGGTAATACTCGCTGGGGATCTGTTGTCGCCAGGACGAAAACTACGTGTTTTGGGGGCTCTTCTAGTGTTTTTAATAACGCATTAAATGCGGCGGTACTGAGCATGTGGCATTCATCGACCACATAAACCTTATAGCGACATTGCACTGGTGCAAACTGGGCTTTTTCAATCAGTTCGCGGATATTATCAACACCAGTGTTACTAGCTGCATCGATTTCAATTACATCAAGGGAGTAACCTTTAGTGATTCCCTGACAAACATCGCATACACCACATGGTACAGGGGTCGGCTTGTCACTTTTGAGACAATTGAGGGATTTAGCCAGAATACGGGCGCTAGAAGTTTTCCCCGTACCTCGTGGCCCAGTGAATAAATAGGCAGGGGCGATTTTCGCGGTGGCGATCGCATTAGTGAGGGTAGTAGCGATCGCCTCTTGTCCCACTAGTTCAGCAAAACTCTTTGGGCGATACTTGTGGTGCAGGGGTTCGTAAGACATGGATTTATAAACACAAGCGCCCAATTTGACATTCAATTATTTTAAACGTAGGAATACTACTTATAAAGGATTAATTATTTCCTACATTCCTCTCCATTATAGTACATTTGAACCATATTAGGGAATTGGGAATGGGGCAGGGGGGCAGGGG
>NZ_JAECZC010000101.1 GCF_016056305.1 Amazonocrinis nigriterrae CENA67
CATCCCCCTCATTCCCCCATCCCCCCATCTCCTCTAATAAAATTGTCCAATGAGAAAACTTTACTTTTTACTACCTGGAACCGATGGTAAATTCGCTTGTGGCGGTCTTTGGGCAGAGTTAAAAACAATGCATCTCGCTCAGCAGATCTGTAGTGCTGATGTTGTAACTTATCGTCAACGAGAAACAGGCAAACTGTTTATAGATGATCTGCTCCAAAAAGACAATTTAGATGATGTCATTTTGGTGATTAGCTGGGGATTTGATATTGCTAAATTAGTTACTAAGCTCAAATCCTACAATGTTGTTTATCATGCTCATAGTGCAGGTTACAAATTCCAACTTCCTGCGAGTATCCCAATCATCACTGTTAGTCGCAATACAATGGGTTATTGGGGGCAAAAGTCTCCTAATTCCCTGATTTATTATTTGCCGAATCAAATTAGTAACGAATTTAAAAATCTACATCTAGAACGAGATATTGATGTTTTAGTGCAATCTCGCAAGTCTTCTGAATATTTAATGGAAGAGTTAATTCCAGCATTACAACAGCAATGTCAAGTGTACGTCGTTGATTCTTATATAGAAGATTTACCAGGACTCTTTAATCGAGCTAAAATTTACCTCTATGATTCCGCTGAATATTGGGCACAACAGCGTGTAAGTGAAGGATTTGGGCTACAACCTATGGAAGCTCTCGCTTGTGGTTGTCAGGTTTTCTCTAGTATTAATGGTGGACTTTCGGATTACTTAGATCCAGGATTTAATTGCTATAAAATTGCTGCATATTCAAAAGAGTATGATGTCCAACGTATCCTGAAGGTACTGAAATATTCAGTTTTGCCAGCTTTGAGCGAACAGTTTTTTGCAGAGTATCGAACTGAAAATATTATTCAGCGATTTACAGTAATTTTAGATGAATTAAACGATTTTTTTGACCATAAAGCATATCACCAACCTAATATTAAGAGTTTGTCAAGAGGACGGCTGACAAAATTACTGAGCCAAAGGCTATATAGTAAGTTGAAGAAGAAATATTTTCAGGGTCTGTTGCGGTAAGTTTCCTGACATCCTCCCATAGGGAGCGGAAAGTGGGAAAAAAGTGTTTTTTCATTGATGACGGGTGGCGATCGCCGCTCGTAGGACGCTCATAACTGCTATCTTTCAACAAGCTATGTCTGCAAAAAGTCCTGCGGACGCTGCTGTGTGGAGTCCTCAGATCAGGAAAGAAAAAACTCTTCGCTGTAGATAACATAAAATTGCACTCGCAAGCCTTATTTTGGGGTTTAATTATGAAATGCACACTTGTTGCCTTATTTGTTGCCATTAGTGCGATCGCCCTAAATCATCCTGCCTATGCCAGTCAAGAGGAAGTTTCTGCTACTATAACTGATGGCGCTCAGGCTGCTACTTTAGTCACTGAACCAATCACAATTAATAGTCAAGTAGGTAATGCCACCAACCGAACTAACAATTTTAAACAAATTGCTGACTCAATTGGATCAGCACGTCAAGGAGAATGCCAAAAGATTAATCCTCTTGATTTAATTAATAATCCGGGTGCTATCTTCAAACCATGCCAGAAGCAAACAAATAACCAAACTTCTCAAGCTACTGCTGAGCCAATAGAGTATTTCCAGGTTCCTCGACTTGATTCTGGTATTAATGTCACAGTCACCAAATTTTGATACAGTAAATTGAATTTTCGCTACCAATAAAAAATGAGTAAGTATCAAATCAATATCGATTTCAGTAATGTAGATTTAGCTTCTCTGGAAACAGATGAGGATTTCAAGAAACAGGCAAAGATATTACTGCCCCAAGCACTTGTAAAACTAGGTGAGACAGTAGGTGAGAAGACTTGGGAGGAATTAAATAACACTCAGAACAAAGCAGGAACTAAACAGAAATTTTCTCAAAGTGAAAAACGTAGGTTTATTCAAGAAACAGGAAAAAATTATCAGCGCCATGCAAGCAACCGAGAAAGGCAAGAACTAGAAGAGTACATAGTGGAGCAATTACGTAGCCACAAGCAAGGAGCCTAAGCTGAACTAGTAATTTTAGATTTTAGATTTTGGATTTTAGATTTCTGGTTCGTGCTTGGAAAATCGTCACTTAAAATTTCCAAGCCCTTACCTAGATTGGTCGGTATCAATCTAATATCATGTCCAGCTAATTACTTACGATATAGTCGGTTGGTCTGGTAATGGGTAATGGGTAATGGGTGAGATGTGATGACTAATAGTAGAATCCAATTCTCTTTTTCCCAATTACCAATTACCAATTCCCAATTCCCAATACTCAGTCTGTTTTCAGCCACATTCTTTCCCAAGCATTAATAAATTCCAGAATGCGCCGCCTAAAACTTAAAATATAGGTAGTTATCTCGCTTCATTCCTTCAAGCTGATGAACAATAAGATTAAGCCAGATTGGGCTGGTGAAACTGTACTCTCCAATTTTGTTAATCTCCTCATCCAGACCAAACCTGTGTATAAGTTGATGAAAAACCAGGCTAGGCAAGTATTGATTAAAACAGCTGAGAAGAAAGGTGTTCCTTGGCGCAAAAATTATGAGGTTCTCGAAGCATCAGGAGCAAAGCAACTGTTGGCTGAAGTGACTAATCCCGACGTTGTTTATCCAGACTACTATAAAGTACCCTTTCATGCGTACTCCGAAGGCAACCTTTGTTGGGAAGCTGCTTTTGAAACAGAGTCAGCTACCTATGCAATGGCGTTGCGCGTCTGGCCTCAAGAAGACCTTACCTGGGAAGCAGCTCATGCAAGGCTTAGAGGTAGCTTTCATCAAGTTCTAGCAACTCATGGCCCTGAGCAGGTGAGAGATATTTTAGACATTGGCTGCTCAGTAGGTGTCTCTACTTTGGCACTGCACCGCTACTACCAGCAAAAGCAAGGGCATCCAGTTCGCACCGTTGGTTTGGATTTGTCACCTTATATGCTTGCTGTTGCTAAGACTAGGGATGTCAATCATGAAATATCCGAGTGGCTCCATGCTAGAGCAGAAGACACAGGACTACCAGACAATTCTTTTGACTTGGTGACCCTGCAATTTGTCACTCATGAGCTGCCAGACTATGCCAGCAAAGCAATTTTTGCTGAAGCTAGAAGACTGTTGCGACCAGGTGGTGTCATAGCATTAGTAGACAATAATCCGCGATCGCCTGTTATCCAAAACTTACCCCCCGTTCTCTTCACTTTAATGAAAAGTACGGAACCTTGGAGCGATAACTATTACACATTCGATATTGAAGCCACATTGCAAGCAGTAGGTTTCACAGAACCGATTACAGTTGCTAGCGACCCCCGTCACCGCACCATTGTTGCTAGGAGTTAGGAGTTAGGAGTTAGGAGTTAGGAGTTAGGAGTTAACACTAAAGAATTATCTCCCCTACTCCCCTGCTCCCCTGCTCTCCTCCTTAAGAACCTTGTTTCTTGAAAGTTAGGAGTTGGAAATATTGACTTCTTTCTCCTATTTTCTCATATCCTTATGTCTCATAAGATTAGTAGCAAAAGTTCCCAAATAAATGTATAAATAGAATCTGTATTTTATAAGTTTTATATCTCAATTATCATTTTTCATAAATCGATACTTTTAGAATTATTTCTTCCAGATAGCATTTTTTTTACTAGAAGAGATGATAAAAATAAAATCAACTTGCGAGGTAAGTCTAATTTCATTAACTTGAGTTTGAATCAAAGTTAATGTAACTCACGGCTCATGATGGGATATTTGTATAAGTTATTTACCAGTAATTACACTATCTTATACTGATTTAATTATATGTTTTACCCTAAAAATTTTCATTAATTTGTTTAAGTGAATACTACATTACTGAAATTATCAGGGTAATAAGGTTTTAATTAAATAAGTCAAAATTCGACCAATCGTTATTGACAAAATACTTAACAATCGTTTGCTACCTTGCATTTGGTATGATTTTTACCAATGAATGATTGTTAAACTGATTAAAAAAAACTAAAGTAAATTTCTCAAATAATTATCGCTGTTCAGAGAAATTTGAGTTAACCTTGGAACTTAGCAATTGTAAAGAACACATGTTGTTACTGGGTGGCAACATTAGAGATTCACTTTGATCTCTATGTAATCGAACCAGCAAGTAAAATGATTATCATAGAATATGCAAGAAGGAAGCTTTATTTGGGGTCATCTAGAAAAACAGCATCGCGCGGTTGACAAATGGATTGATTGGGTATGGCTAGTGGTGCTGCTGGTGGCAGCAGTGTTACTGTTTAGCATCAATCTGGGGGGGTTACCGCTCTTAGATTGGGATGAAGGTACTGTGGCACATGTTGCGCGAGAAATTTGGAGTGCCCCAGCAGGTTCAATGCGCTGGCTTTATCCAACGTTAGGAGGAGAACCGTATCAAAACAGACCTCCCTTGATGCATTTGCTAATTGCTTGGGCTTACTCTTTGGGTGGTGTGAATGAGTGGACAGTCCGATTACCTGGAGCGATTTTAACATCATTTTCCGTACCTTTGCTGTATTGCATTGGTCGAGAGATATTTCGCCAACGTTGGGCAGCGATTTATAGCGCTTTGATTTACTTGACAATGCTGCCTGTAGTGCGTCATGGCAGGTTAGCCATATTGGATGGCGCAGTGGTAAGTTTTTTGATGGTGATGATGTTGTGCGTGTTGCGATCGCGCCGTGATTTACGTTATTGTCTCGGTATTGGCATCGGTTGTGGATTAATTTGCCTGACTAAAGGCTTGTTTGGCATATTGCTGGGTGCGATCGCGATCGTATTTTTGTTTTGGGATACACCCAGATTACTGACTAGTTACTATCTCTGGACAGCAATCTTGATTGGTATTTTACCTGTAGCTTGTTGGTATGGGCTGCAACTGATGCACTATGGTTACACTTTTATCCAAAGTGGACTGGTTAATCCCTCTGTCAACCGCATCGTCACATTAGTCGAGAGGGATTCTCAACAACCTTGGTACTACGTAATCGAAATTTTTAAATGGACATGGCCGTGGTTAGTATTTCTACCACAAACTGTGCGTTTAGTCTGGGAAAATCGCAATCTCAGCTGGGCAAAACTCGTACTGGTGTGGAGTTGTGTTTATCTGCTAATCATTTCCTTGATAGGCGCTAAACTTCCCTGGTATGTATTCCCGATTTACCCTAGTTTAGCCTTAGCTCTTGGTGCCCAGTTAGCCGAGACGGAAAACTTACCTATACTTTCATCGTATCCCCGTGCTTGGATAGCTGGTTTTTCCATACTTGCTGTGGTGGCTTCCGCTAATAGCATTTACTTTAGTTGGGGTACTACACCGAAAACTGACTTACAGTTGATTTTTGCCGCAGCAGCTTTAACTATGACTTTGGCAGCTATTTTGGCAGAACGAGGGGACGGACAATTTCTGAAGATTTTGTTTTGGGGAAGTTACATTTCGCTGCTGCTATTGATGAAATCCAACTACTGGGTTTGGGAATTATGGGAAGCTTATCCAGTCAAACCAGTGGCGGCGATGATAGCGCAGGCAAATCCAGCCGTGAAGAAGATTTACACATCTTTTCCCTATCATCGTCCCTCGCTAGATTTTTATAGCGATCGCACCATCATTCCCGCTTCTATTGGTGAACTGCAATATTATTGGCACTACAATGGTCAACCATACTTCTTATTGAATGCATCTGCTTTCAACGACCTCAAATTGGAATCCATGAAGCTAGTTGGCGAAGCTGGAGGTTGGAAACTGGTCACAAAAGAGATTAATCGGCTGTAGCAGCAAAAAAAGTCCGAACAACAGGTCATGCCATTTCACGGAAATCTTGATACATATAGAAGGTGGGTAAAAATCCTCAAAAAATTTACCTAGTTTTTGGCTTTTCTCCTTAGTGTCTTAGTGCTTCAAAAATTGACTTACAAACCACTAAGACACCAAGAGAAATACATTACACCTTCAAAGGGCTAGTCCTGGTTAAGATAAAACAGCTTACCATTTCTCTTGCTGAAACCGTATCCTATTGAGGGTAAATAGGACACGGTTTCACAAGAGTATTTTTCGCTATAATCTTGCTTAAGACAGAAAAAGAATGATTTATACCATTAAATACATATTTATGGTGATTCTTTCCCTGATTCTTTAATTTTCTCCGTTTGGGGAAGTGCTTGCTGGTCGTTGCTGATGCTTTGCCCAGTCACAGCAATCATGCTCAAGAGAATAGCACTTCCTACAGCCAAAGCCACCAGAGGACGCTTGAGTAGGATAAAATCCCTTATAATCCTAGCTATAGGACTGCTTTGACGGCGTAGCGCTGAACAAATCAACATTTGTTTGAGCGTAAACGGATCACGGACATAATGACCGCTGCGACAGACTACGACTCTTTCTTGGCAATACGGACAGGTAAACAAGCCAATGTAGCTCTTGATTGGTTTTTGTCTAGCATTTCTTTGGCAAATTGGGCAAGTAACATAATGATTATCAAAGGTGTGTATATTCATCTAACTCGTCCGCCTAGTCCATTTATTCGCTCTATAACAATATTTATATTTAATTTCCTAGCAATGCTTAGTAGACTTGCCAGTATGAGATGACACCAGCCATTAATCACACATCTAATTATATTTCTACTAAGGATGACTCAATGGTCGCAACACGAGTATAGCTAGATTTAGGTGAGGATGACTCCTATTTAGTGCTTGCCTCTGATATCTCCATTAAGCTGACAAATATTATGTTTTCTTTATAGAGAAGAAGTTAGCACTCACTTGCACCTAAAGAGCGATCGCGCTCTCATCTAACTATTAATTCTCTCCCATTTAACTATTTTCCCCACAAAAATTTTGAGCAATAGCATTTTTTTAACCAAAGCTTTATGAAGCCGGAGGGGAGATGGGGGATGAGGAGAGGGGGGACTAGGGGTGCAGGGGGAGATGAGGGAGATAAAACTCCAAACTTCCAACTCCTAACTCCTAACTCCCAATTCCCTACTCCCTACTCCCTACTCCCCACTCCCTACTTCTCCCTGTCTTCGGTAAATCAAGTAAATCAAACATAGCTTGTCTGGTTGATAAATAATGGCTCACAATGAGAAGTAACAGATAAAAATTTAAATTTTTTCTTACATTTACCCTCCCTCTCAATGACTCTCTTGCCTCCCACTGATCTGAGGAAGGTAACGGAACAACCTGCCTTTCCTACACCTTCTGTCCGTTTAACACAGCTGATTAACCGTTTTCAACTATCCCCAGAAACTGTTGTACTGTTTTTAGCCATGCTAATTGGTGGCGGTACAGGTATGGGTGTAGTGACGTTTCACTATTTGATTGAGCTGATTCACCACTTAATGCTGGAAAATTTAATGGGTGCGATCGGTGTCTGGGGTGCTTGGACTCTGGCTTGCGTTCCTACCCTTGGTGGATTAATCGTGGCATTAATGCGCTGGCGCACTCAAGACTTTGGGCCTGGACTTTCATCTCTAATCGCTGCCTCTGAGGGTACAGAGATTAAGCAACCATTACGACCTGTAACCAAGATGTTCGCCGCATCTGTTTCTTTGGGAAGTGGTGCTTCTTTGGGGCCAGAGGGGCCAAGTGTAGAAATTGGTGCCAACTTTGGCATGTTGTTGTCTCTCATACTACAAGTATCTCAAGAAAGACAGCGGTTACTTTTAGGCGCTGGCGCTGCTGCGGGATTGGCTGCTGGTTTTAATGCTCCCATTGCTGGGGTATTTTTTGCTCTAGAAGTGGTAATGGGGGCGACATCTTTTGCTACTTCTGCCGTAAGTGTGGTGTTATTAGCTGCTGTGGTGGCAGCATTAATCGCTCAAATTGGTTTAGGCGCACAACCTGCTTTTGCTTTACCTGTTTACCAAGTGCGTAGTCCCTTAGAGTTACCGCTTTATCTGGGCTTAGGTTTGGGAGCCAGTTTAGTTTCGCTGACATATACTCAATTAATTCGTTTAGCAAAAGCCTGCTTTGCTGGAAATGTGCCGGGATTTGACTTTTTGGGACGGATTCCTAAATACATTCATCCGATTATGGGCGGCGTAATTATCGGCACAGTGGCTTTGTACTTCCCGCAAATTTTAGGCATTGGTTATGAAACTGTGGAAGCAATGCTTCAGGATGTGGAGTTTTCGCTGCTTTTGTTAATTGAACTGCTGGTTATAAAATTATTAGTCACTGCTATTAGTGCTGGTAGTGGATTCGTGGGTGGTTTATTTGCCCCAGCGATGTTTCTGGGTGCTTCTTTTGGTTCGGCTTATGCCAAAATTTTAGCCTTAATAGCACCAGCAATTGGCGAACAAATGGCTGCTCCTCCAGCTTACGCGATGGTGGGTATGGCAGCAGTTTTGGCTGCAAGTGTGAGAGCGCCGTTAACTGCTATCTTATTGCTGTTTGAATTAACCCGCGACTACCGCATCGTTTTACCTTTGATGGCAGCAGTGGGGTTAAGTGTTTGGCTAATAGAGCGAATTAAACCAAATTTCAACTCTAACTCTAATTTACAGCAGATTGGTCTTTCTGCATTAAAAGACGAACAAGCAGAAATTGTGCAACAAATCTTAGTAGAAGATGCAATGCTCTCTTGCCCAAAAAAGCTGTCTGCTAGTTTGAATGTGGTAGACGCAGCTATGGAAATGATCCGCGATCGCTGCCGTAGTGCTTTAGTGGTTAATGAAACAGAACAATTAGTTGGTATCCTTTCTCTGGAAGATATTAACCGTACTCTTTCGGTATGGCAAAATCACTCCAATTCCTCCACTGAAATTCAGAGTAATTTACCCAGTCAAACACTCATAGATATTTGTACAACTGAAATTCTTTATGCTTGGCGGGATGAACCCTTATCTGAAGCTTTAGACCGCATGAGTCTAAGAGGTTTGCATCAGCTACCAGTGGTAGAACGAGACAACCATGAACGCATTTTAGGTTTGCTTGAACGTGAGCAAATTGCATTAACATGCAACTTAGCAGTAACACGCAAAGCACTTCACCACTATTTACCAGTGCGAGCCACAAAAGATATAGTTAATAGTCATTAGTCATTAGTCATTAGTCAACAGGAGCCAGTTGCGTGCGGAGGTTCCCTCCGTTGAGCAAACTGGCGTTCAACAGTCATTAACTTTTAGACTGTAGACTCTTGACTATAGACTATAGACTACTTATTATGCTGTAGCTTCTGCAACTTCCAGGCCTTCCTTGTCATCTGCATCTACCTGCCTCAGACGAATGTGCTTTTTCCCTAAAGTGATCAGAAACCAGGGCGAACGCATCTAAATGTAGTACATGTTTACTAAAAAAAGCCTAGTCGCTTGTGTCAGGGAGGTTAAGCGATCGGGTATTGATGGTAAAGTCATAGTGAAAGTAGAGTAAAGCCGTAAGAAAGCGTGAAGCTTAAGCCCAAAATTACCATTGCTGACCACTTCGCACAAATGTCAGACCCACGAATAGATCGCACAAAGCGACACAAGTTAATTGATATTTTGACTATTGCGATTTGTGCAGTAATCTGTGGAGCAGATAGCTGGGTAGCAATTGAATTATATGGCTGTACGAAGTTTGAGTGGTTAAAAACGTTTTTGGAGTTACCAAATGGGATACCATCACACGATACTTTTGCGCGAGTATTTGCACAATTGAATCCGCAGCAATTTCAGTCATGTTTTTTAAACTGGATGAAATCAGTACAGACAATAACTTCGAGTGAAGTAGTTGCAATTGATGGGAAAACTTTATGTGGTTCATATGATAAGAGTAATGATTCTTGTGCAATCCAAATGGTAAGTGCTTGGGCAACTACAAATAAATTAGTATTGGGACAGGTAAAGGTAAATTCTAAATCAAATGAAATTACAGCAATTCCGGAATTATTAAAAGTATTAGAATTGTCTGGATGTATCGTGACAATTGATGCCATTGGTTGCCAGAAAGAGATTGTGAAGTTAATCACGGAGAAATCAGCAGATTATGTAATCACATTAAAAAAGAATCAAGGCAATCTTTATGATGAAGTTGAAAAATTATTTAAAACAGGGATAAG
>NZ_JAECZC010000102.1:0-12578 GCF_016056305.1 Amazonocrinis nigriterrae CENA67
CCCCTGCACCCCTGCTCCCCTGCTGATATCACACTCCCCGCGCAATCCCAAACGACTCGCCCTTCAACGTCACCCCAAGCGGCGCTACCACGACCTCGCGGCTAGGGGACGCTTCCACCCTGCCAGCAACCACCGCCAAAAGCCCATGTTCCCTTGCCAGGCTGACGATCTGTTGTGCATCCTGCTCTGACTCTGTATAAATCGCAAATCCTGCTCCGTAATTGAATACAGAAAGCATCATCTCTGGCCCACCCTCAAGATGCTCCTCTACAAAGGAAAAGATTTCAGGCACCGGCAGCATATTTTCCACTACGTACCGCAAAGGCTTTGCAGATCGCATCAACTTCTGCCACCCATGTCCGGTGATGTTCTCCATCGCCGTAGGACGAATTCCTGCACGCAGTACCGCCTGTACCAACGGTGTGTAAAGATGCGAAGCAGCGTTCATTGCCTCCCAGAACTCCCGCCCACTGGGTAGTTTCGTTCTGTAGCCTCCGGGGAGTGATTCAGCTAGCTTTCGCAGCGGCGTAAACCCATTTTCATGGGGGCCAGAACTCTCAACGAGAACGATACTATTACCAGCACCCAGACGCGAACCGTCGATAGGAGCAACACCAGGCGGCATAACGCCAAAAACTGAGCCAGCAATATCGAGCCGACCTGAAATGATCTTAGTTTTGAGTTGAGGAGTTTCCCCAGAGATGTAGACACACCCCACTCGTTTGCACGCCTCTACCACTCCATCGAGAAACCCGTCAAGGAAGGCGGGAGTAAAAATTGTTTCAGGAGTACTCGAAGGCAGATACAGCCCAAGCAGTACAGTCTGCATCCCAGAGGATGCAGCATCATTGGTGAGACAAGAGATGATTTTTATACCAATATTCCACCAAAAACGCCGCAATTCTTCTTCACTGAGGTCATCAGGTCGAGTATCATCTGCGGTGCCGAGTCCTTCAGGGACAAGCGTCAGAGAAAGTTCTTGATTTCCCGCTGCCAAAAAAGGCGCGAGATTGAAACTGAAAGCGTTGGCGCTTCCTCCTAGACCCGATGCGGGTACTTTACCATAGGAGCTAGCAAAGCCAAGCGTGCGTTTTGCAGCTTCGATGAAGCGTCGCTTTGCAGCATCGAGAGTATCATAATCGACTTGATCAAGAGCTTGAGTCATCGGGTTGGGATTTAAAGTTAGTTGTCAGTTGTTAGTTGTCAGTTGTTAGTTGTCAGTTGTTAGTTGTCAGGAGGAAAGATATTTATTCTGGATTCTGACTCCTAACTCTTAATTCCTAATTCCTAACTCCTAACTCCTAACTCCTAACTTTTAACTTTAAAACACTTCGTCTTCTATACCACGCCACCATTCACCCAAATTCATTAAGTCTTGGTGTATATCTGCTAACTCATTAAAATAAACATCTTGTGAAAGACTGGCTCGGCGTTCTTCTAACTTCTTGAGGCGCAGTTGTACCAACAGCCAAGGTTTGGCAATGCTATCTGTTGCTTCTAGGTATTGTGCTAGTTGTGTGCTGTCCATGTATTTTATTGTAATTTTTCATGTCACTACTTCCTAAAATACATGAGACAGTTCACAGTGGCAGAGAAAATTAGAGGAGGCAGGAGTTGCTCCTTTCCCGCCCGAAGATGACTGTTTAGGCAGCTGTTGAGCAGGGGAGCAGGGGAGTTATTTCTCCCTCAACTCCCCCATCTCCCTCATCTCCCCCATCCCCTACTTAAGGTGTCGCCAGGAAGTTGGTAATGGGAGTACTGCTACCATTACGACCAACAGCTGGGATCTCTAATAGATCATCTGTGGCTTTTCCTGTGCCGTCGTCGGTGACGGTGGTTTGATTTCCTGGATGTCCATTAGGGACGAACAACTGCGGATGGTCGAAGGGTGCTTTTTGATAGCGAACTCGCTCATCAGTAAGGGACTTCAAGAAAGCCACCAGTGCCTGTTTGTCTTCATCACTGAGATTCAGCGGAGGAAGGCGAGGTACATTTGGATTGTCATCCCCCGCACCCCGATTGTAGAAATTGACGATTTGCTCCAAGGTCAACATACCACCGTTGTGCATGTAGGGAGCAGTCAGTTCGACGTTGCGGAGTCCAGGAGCCTTAAACAATGCAACCGATTCCACTGCATCATTGGGGCCAGGCGTAATATTGGGCGCTTCACCAAAGACTTCTTGGAAGGTTCCCTCCTTGGCTAGTTCCGCTTCCGATAGCGATCGCGATACTGGTTTTTGCCCATCGTTACCACCTACGCCCACATCTTCCAGTTCGGGGGTGACGCCAATTTTGAAGAAGCCTGTATCTTCAATCGGGTTTCCGGGTGCTGGCGATCGCGTGAGTCGTCCCTTGGTCTGCACGTTCCTCACGGAAGCAGCTGTAAATTCTGCTCCTGCATGGCAAGCGATACAAAACTTATTCTGGAAAATAGTTAAACCCCTTTGTTGCTGGGCAGTTAAAGCGCTAGTGTTACCGTCCAAGTACTGGTCAATTGGTGCATTGTCTGATACTAATGTAGACTCATACATTTGCACCGCTAGCCCGAAGAATAACGAGAAGTTGTACTCTAATTGGGTATATTCCTCAGTGGTACTTGAAAGATCCGGCGCAAGGACGACTTTGCGGGTATTGCCGTTGGCTTTATCAACCTGAATTAACTGGGTAGATTGCCACCACTCTGGCTTGAAGGCATCCTTGATCAGCTGCTTGTAGGTAACCTTTAACCCCTTTCCAGTGCCGCTGCGGTACTGACCTAGAACACTGTCCTCAGAATCGACGGCTTGCTTGGCAAGCGGTTTGAGAGGAAGTAATTTTTTAGCACGGTCTCTAGGGAGAAGCAACTTCTTGGTTTTGAGAATGTCCAATAAATTGTTTAGCACCCCTGAGCCGAATTGATCACCAATCTCCTCGAATGTGCGACCGTCTGCCGACATCTCGAAGGCACTCAATGGTGGCCCTACTGCTTGGGAAGCTAGAGACGAATTTTTCAGTCGGACACTCACTGCTGTGAGCGGACTTAAGAGGCTGTCTGCCTTGTAAACTTTTGCATTGGGGTTTCTTGTCCCAAACGGATCTACCCCGTTGAAGACGTTCTGGGCCCGTCCGTCCCAAAAGTTGCGGAAATTGAACACCGCATTGATCACACTTGGCGTGTTGCGCGGTTCGACCCGTCGAACTTCAGTTCCTCCAACGTTGAAGACTGGATCGTCTACTTGAGTCACGGTGTTGCTGGTACTGTCATACTTGGAATTAAAGACTCCTTGTGAGGAGGCTACATCGTTACTATCCGACACAATAGTCGATAAACGGTTATTGGGATCTGCCAGTTTGTGAAATGGGAAATCCTCTGGTTTGAGTGTGTAGTTGGGCTGACCGATACTGAAAGTAGTATCTGGATTCGGGCTTTTGTCGGCATTGACGCGCAAAATCCCTGGACTTAGCTGGTTTTTGGCTCTGTTGTCTGCGCCAGCATGGAAATGGCAACTAGCACAGGACGTAATGCCATCGCTACCGACTTGCATATCCCAAAATAGGGACTTTCCCAGAGCGATCGCAGCTTTTTCATCTTTAACGAAGTCTGCAAGATTTTCCGGTTTGGGAATTGCTACATTCTTGAGGGCTGTTAAAGAAGGCGCTGTTAGCTGCGCTGATACAGTGTGTCCAGCAAGTATGGCGATCGCCACAATTGCTGCGATCGCTATACTGCTTTTCATTCTCCTTGACAACCTTAATGCCAAGTTAGTAATTCTAGCTAATACAGCAGCCACAAATATGGTGCTACTTTGAATTTTCTTCATGCTTGTATATCAACATTGCTACTCTTTGCTCAGGGTCGAAGCGTTACTGTTCCAATCGACCCAGGTAATTTTTTTGTAGTTGATGAATGTCAAACTTTAACGATTTACCAAGGGCATTCCTCTATCTTTAACTATTTATTCAGACTGAAAAACCCGTTACTTTGGTAATCCCAGCAAGTAGGATTGCTTCCAAAAGCAGCGGTGTCTAATATTTATTTAGCTTCGATGGTAATTTAAGATTCTTTCACCAAACCTTTTAGTTGTATTTTTCATTTATCAATTTGAGTATGAAGCTTTTTACACTTCACCATCATTTCTTTACCAATTCTTTATTAAATAGCTGCGTGTTGTAAAGTTTTGGCTCATGCGTCAAATTCAGCCATTTACGTGGTATTCACGACAGGGCGAATACATCTAAATATTGACAAGCCAGAGTAAAAGTAGAATGCACCAAGACCCAAATCACATAGAATTTTCAGGAAATTAAACATTCAGGCGTTGCTTAATGCTGGATGAATTGAGATTGTTAACCAAGGTAAATATAGATTCTTCGCGCCTTGGCGACGCCAGTGGCGCGAAACAAAATTTATCCCATATTTATCCTATAAATCAGCAACGCCAATATTCATAACTTGTGGATGTCGAAAATCTTTTCCAACAATAAATCTCGTTGCTTCTATAGGATAAGTCTTAACATAGACCATGCAACCCGTTGTTGACGAGGGACTGTAGGAACAACCAGGTGGATACCGTAGCCAACTGTGAGTCGGATAATTTCCTAACTCATCACTCCAAGTTCCTTCTATGACAAAGATTTCTTTTACCTCAGACTCGACTACGTTCAACAATTCTGTGCCTGGTTGCCAGCGTTCAATCCAGACTTTTTCAGGGAAACCCATTTGCTCATAGAGGGGCTTCACCTCAATTTGGGGGATAATACCCGGTTGCCAAGGTAACTGGTAAATATTCTTTCGTACTTGCTGACGATTTGTTCCACCATGCTGCCGTAATTTTACAAAGGTCAGACAACCTTCGTCGCTGTAGGGACGATGGATAAACCCTTCAGGATTAAGCATGTAAGTTCCTGGTGTATGGATACCGGTTTCGTCAGTAAAGTTTCCTTCGAGTACCAAAATTTCTTCTCCTCCAGGGTGTCCATGTAGCCCGAAAAAGCCACCGCGATCGAATCGAGACAACATCGTTACTGGATGTTCTTGAACTTCATGATCGGACTCAAAGCAAATATACGTGATTCCGGTATACTCTGTCTCATACCAGGTTGGTATTGGTGATACCGCTATACGTGTTAATAAGTTTTCGTTAACTTTTTGAGGTTGCCAGTACAGTTGAGAAGATACCATCTTGAGCTTTCAGATTAAAAGAGTAGTTAACTTTCAGAACTTAGGTATTATACATCAAACCTCTTTCTGTTATACATTAAATATATGTATAATTACTACAATGAAACAGTAATTGTCTGAAGGCGGTTTGTACTGTCATTTCCCAGAAAAGTCTAGGTAAAATGGCACATCTGAAAATCTATCACTTGTATCCCATAAGCATTACAGCCATCGATGCTATTAACAAATAAAATGCGTTTTCCCTAGTGGTAAGGCAGTTGCTGATAGAGGGGATTTCCACACCACTTGTTTCAAGTCTGGCAAGTGAACGTAGTAGTTTGGCTGCACCTAGACGCACTTTTTTCGGCTTTCTGGAAGAGTACAAAACCCTTATTTGACCGAAGTTATCATAGTGGACTTCGCTATTGCCTGACTCTGGCTACATATGAATAACAAAAAAGCAACTGCAATAAATTATTTGCTGTTCTATGAAATTAATGCTGTTTAGTTACTCAGCAGGTGTAATTCTCACCTCAACGCTGTGTTACATATTCTGACACTGAACAGGAGCCTAGAGCAATTGCAAAAACTTTCTCCAGAATCGCCTCTATTTATTTTATTAATGATTCTTAGTTTTCTAGTAGTAACTTTGTCTGCTTGGTTATCACCACAACCATTTATTTTAAAAACCTTTGGACTGAATGATATTATACAGGTACTCACTTTACTATTTTTTATTTCTTTGTTGTTGGAGCGTTCATTAGAAGTTTTCATAACTACTTGGCGAGGCCCAAATTCTGACCAATTAAATATTGCTATTCATCAACAAAATACTTTGATTGCTGTCAAACAGAAATTTATAGAAGAACAACAAAAACAAAACCAACAAACTTCTGTAGAATCCACTTCAATTAGTGGTCTTCCACCTGAAGGTATGAGTTTAGAACAGCAAATTATTCAGAATTTTACAAAAAATAAAGAAGAGTTATTTAAAAGGATACAACCACAAATTGATGATTTAAATACTATGATTAAGGAGTTAAATGAAAAAGAGCGTAAAAGAATAGCATATAAGTCTGATACACAAATTATTGCTTTATGGACATCTCTTTTGTTTGGTCTTTTAATGAGCGCAATAGGTATTCGCTCAATCGAGCCATTTGTAGTTATTGATGCAAGTAACCCAACGCAAATAGTTATTTTCCGGTGTTTAGATGCATTATTAACAGGAGGGGTAATTGCTGGAGGTAGTGAAGGAATCCATAGGCTGATACAGGTGTTTATCGATTTTATGGAAGCTACTTCTAAACAAATTAAAAATCAATAATTATGTCAACTAATATGAGGTAAATCCAATACAGTCCATCCATCTTAACTTTGTACCCGATAACTCAAAAAAATGATTTTTGTCTTTTAAAGACTAACGGTAATTATACTTTTTTTGGGAGAATATCATGTCTGCTTGATTACTTTTTAAAACCGAAGAACCCCACTCCGACCAAGCTACACTTTGTCGCCCCTGCTACACCATCGCCGCCAATGTGTAGTTCTCCAACTTCACCTAGAGGAACAGGTATGTATGCATCTTCTTGACTACGCAGATTTGCAGCCAAAATGTAAATTTGAGTATTAGCAATTGGCTGTCCAATAGAAATTTTTTCGTTAGCTGATTTCACTTGATAAACTGTTGACCAAATCGTAGTTTCAGTGGGGCCATACATATTCCACAGAGAACCAACCTTGTCTAGTAATTCAGCCGCGAGTTTTTGGGTTAGTGCTTCACCACCGCAGAGAACTTTTAGTTGTTTATTTCCTTGCCAACCTGCTGCTAGTAACATTTGCCAAGTAGCGGGAGTTGCTTGCATGACTGTAGCACGCGATCGCTCTAGCTCCTCGATCAACTTGGTGCCATCAGCAGCGATTTCCCGACTCACCATAACTAGACGCGCACCTATTAACTTCTTCTGGGTCAATATCACTGATAATTTGGTATCTTCTACCATGTATGCGAGGCGGTCTTGTGGATAACTAGGGTCTAAAGGAACGTAAGCTCCGCAGCCACAAAACGCCAATCAATTTTAGCTTTTTGTTAATGACGTTGTTCTTCCCAAGCATTAATTTCTTGGCGTCAATTCTCACTCAATATGAGTAATGCAAAGCAAATAATTAACTTTTTATTTTTTAGTAAAATTTATTTTAAATAAATGCTTGTATTGTGCCATAAATAGTTTTTGTAAATCACAAAATATCTCTTGATTTTACTCGATAAATCTGTTTTATATAAGACTTCAATACCCTCAGATTCTAACTTCTCTTTTTGGTTAAAAGCATATTTAATTAAATTTCCTTGCGAATCTAATATCCGATGTATTGGATATTCAATAGCAGCTTTTTTAAGATATGTTGGAATAGCTCTGATATAGCTATTATCTACTCCTATGACTTGAATAATTTGTTTGTAGGTTACTACTTTACCAGATGGAATTTTTGTTAAAAGCTCTAAAAAACGTTCATAAGGATTTTCAGGTAAAGCTGGAAATATATTAGTTTGAATCTGAATCTTACCACCAACCTCTAATGTACCTGATTGAATAACTACACCTAAAATTCCTCTTTTACCTTGAATGCTTTTTAATGATTTTACTAAGTGAGCTATTCGCTTACACGGTTCGCAGTGAAAAGTTAGACGAATTGCAGCGCCACTCTCAAAAGTTAACAGAGAGCCAGGTATAAAGTTTTCAGGTTGGATGCCTGCGATCGCAATATTTTCTCGCAATTCACTTGGTTGAATTTTAAGTTTTGTAATATCTTCATATCTAATCACTAAAACTTGTCTGGGACTTATAGGATTAGCATTAATATCACCTTCAATACCATGACCTACTTTTAAATTTATTCTTTTGCATTCGACCATTCCAACACCTTGTTTTTGCTTAGTAAAAAGATGTAGTATAGAGCCGTATTCACTAGACATAAATATTTTGATTGCAACCATTAAATAATACAGTATAGTTCATCACTTCATAAGGCGCTACGTGCGAGTAGATTATGGACAAGCTAAAACAGACAATAATCAGCTACTCCAGCAAAGATCTAGAACAGCGTAAAAATTGGTACTCTCCAGCAGCAGAAGCTTACAACAAGACAAGACCCCGCTATCCGCAAAAATTGATCGACCAAGTTGTGGAAGTTGCTCAACTCTCCAGTGACTCAAAAATTTTGGAGGTGGGATGTGGCCCTGCAACTGCAACAGTATCATTTGCACAACTAGGTTGCTCAATGATTTGCTTAGAACCAAACCCAGATTTTTATCAGTTAGCTCAACAGAATTGTCAACCTTATTCTCATGTAGAAATTCAAAATACATCCTTTGAAGAGTGGATGTTACAGCCTCTTAAATTTGATGCTGTCTTAGCTGCGAGTTCTTTTCATTGGATATCACCAGAAGTAGGATATCCAAAAGCAGCAAATGCCTTACAAGAGAATGGTTATCTGATTTTATTGTGGAATAAGGAACTTCAACCTTCCTATGAAGTGTACCAACGTTTATCTAAAGTCTATCAAGTCCATGCACCATCTGTTGACAGATATGAAGATAGAAAAACTCAAGAAAATATCTTAAAAGAGTTGGGAAATCTGGTTATCGATTCTGGGCTATTCAAAGACTTAATCTTCGGACAAGTAATATCGGATGTTACCTACACTGTAGATGAATATCTAATGCTTTTAAATACTTATTCGCCCTACATCAAGTTAGATCCACACAGTAAAAAGCGCTTATTTGCAGAATTGAAGTATCTGATAGAACATAGCTTTGGAGGTAGTCTTCAGCTTTCATATATATCTGCTTTTCATATTGCCCAAAAAATGTGAATAATACCATTGAATAGACTGTAGGGGCGTACAGCTGTACGCCCCTACAGTATCAGGTATTTCCTGAAATGGTATAACTAGCCATCATAAACTGTGTACACCATCTATAAAACTCTTTGTGTCTTAGTGTCTTTGTGGTAAAAAATCTTGAACCACAAAGGCATTAAGACACAAAGGATTATTCATCAATACAATTAGGAATACCTACAACGGCGCAAGGGAAATTAGAGCCTAGTGTTTGAATAATGGGATGGTTAACAGATTTACACCCCAAAAAGAGTATATCGGCAGCTTCTAATTCCACAACTTTTTTAAGTTCTGTAGTAATATGTCCAAACCGCAAATGAGATTTGAAAGAACCTTGCCATTCTTCAGCCAGACTCCGTGCTTGCCAAAGAATTCTGTCAGCTTCTTGGAGAGAGGCTACCGTTTTTTCTTGTAAAGATGGTGTAATCCCCTGTAATTTAGGTTGAGTCAAAACGGGTGTAACAGACCTAGATACATCGTTTACCTGACATTCAAAAACTGGCAGGCGTTTGGCAAAGCTCAAAATATTTGCATGTTCACTATTATGATTATCCGTTACTACATAAACAGCTTGCACTGTGACTTCATTATTAGTGGCTAACCGCGTTTGATGGGCAATCCAGAAGGCGATATCCAATGCGGTGTGACTGTTAGGGGAACCATCATAACCAACAATTAAGTTGACTGATTTTGTCTCCTGATCTTTTTGAGAAAAAGCTTTTTCTGGCTCAGGTAATAATACCATTTGCTCAATTAAATTGTCTCTTCCTATGGCGCTTTGCAGACGCGCTAACATTGGCTTGATTTTCACAGCTTAAACTTCTCCCCAATTTAAGAATGAATGATGAATGAGAAGCAGGGCGACCAATTTTAGATTTTGGATTCAATGTAGAAAACCCTAATCTCAAATTGGTAGAGGAAACCCCAATAACACTGGTATTGCAGCCAAAGTTTTGGGGGTTCCTTCCATTGCCGACGGAGTTAGCTGACGGGCTAAGACTGGAAGGTGTCTCTCGTTAGATTAGCCCCAAACATTGGTTCCTCCGTTTCAAATTTAATTATGATCAATTTGAATTAGGCTACCCACTAAAGAAATAATAGTCTACTTTTTTAATCTTGTGTAAAGTAGCGATCAAGGAAATTTAGAGCGTGGTTGCGGAGTTCAAAGTATTCTTTTGAGTTTCGCATGGCGGCGCGATCGCGCGGATGAGGAAAAGGTACTTCTAATATTTCCCCAATGGTCGCCTTTGGGCCATTAGTCATTAATACAATGCGGTCTGACATATAAATTGCTTCATCTACATCATGAGTAATCATCATCACTGCTTGCCTATGGTTTTCCCAAATGTCCAATACTTGCCTTTGTAATTTACCTCTAGTTAGTGCATCTAATGCCCCAAAAGGTTCATCCATCAGCAACATTTTTGGACGAATTGCTAAAGCCCTAGCAATGCCTACACGTTGTTTCATACCTCCAGAAATTTCATCAGGATATTTATCAGCCGCCGCCGTTAAGTTTACCATTGCTAAGTGTTCGTTAACAATGCTAATTTTTTCGGCGCGATTGGCATTTTTAAGCACTTCATCTACAGCAAGACGGATATTTTCCCTCACAGTTAGCCAAGGTAAAAGTGCATAATTTTGAAATACCATCATTCTTTCTGCACCTGGCTTACGTATTTCTTTGCCATCTAAGCGTATTGAACCAGAAGTTGCTTTTTCTAAACCACCAATAATTTTTAGTAAAGTTGATTTACCACAACCAGAGTGCCCAATTACAGAAATATATTCATCTTCACCGATGGAGAGGTTAACACCATCTAGTACAACAAAATTACCTTTATCTGGTGTTGGATAAGACTTGACTAAATTTTCAATTTCTAGAAATCCAGTGCTGGGCATAACTTGGTTTTGAGTAGTGGTAGGTAATGAGGTATATTCCATCATCAAAAGCTCCGGAAATAATTTAGTCAGTAGTCATTTTTTGAACGGGTAAATTAAGACATGTAAAAACGAGTGGGAGCATTAACCCTGATTTCAAAACTATTCAGATAGCCCACTGGATCACTGGGGTCAAAACCTTTCTTATCTATAAATACTTCGGGTGGTTCTACTTTGTAATCTTCCTTCGGACACTCGATTCCCATTTCAGTTGCTATCTCACGATATAAATCTGTTCTCCAGCCTTTTTCGGCTAGTTTCTCAGCATTTTTAGGAAATTCATGAATTTGCCCCCAACGCGCTGCTTGTGTCATTAACCAAATACTTCTAGATCTCCATAAAAATGTTGAATGTTCTCCTGGCTGTTTGGGTAGGTTATCTGGTATATCAAAGAAAATTGTGGTGTCAGCAGCTTTAATGGTGCGGTCTTTGCCGTCAAAGCCGCCATAGTTGTAATTACCAACAATTGCCGGGCCTGTAAACTTGGTGGTTGGCGCCCCTGGCTTTTTGGGTTTTGCGCCTGTAAAGGAACGGTCTGTAATCAATTCGGCAACTTCTTGGCGGTTTTCTGGTTTGCTGCAATATTGACAAGCTTCAATCATAGCTTTGACCAGGGAACGGTAGGTTTTGGGATAGTTTTTGATGAAAGATTCCATCACTCCCAGTAGTCTGTCTGGGTGTCCTAACCAAACTTCTTTACCTTGGGCAAAGGTAAAACCGATACCTTCGTTACCTGTAATTGCCCTAGTATTCCAAGGTTCTGCCACCATGTAAGCTTGCATTGCCCCAATTCGCACGTTTGTCACCATTTGGGGTGGTGGCACGATGATAATGCGAAACTCTTTGAGGGGGTCAACGCCAGCAGCAGCGGATATGTAACGGACAAAGTATTCGTAGATGGCAGAACTTAGGACTACAGCCCAAACTCTGTTTTCTGGGGGTTGGTTGTCAAAGTAGCCACGAAAATCCTTGCCAAAAGCTTCTAAAGCGCCATCACTATATTGTTGTTGATACTCGTACCACGGACGCAGCCCAAAATCCCACATGGCTTTGTTCATGGTCATGGCGTTGCCGTGGCGGTGTATGGTCATAGCCGCACACAAGGGTGCATGGCGTGCGCCTTCTGCCCCAATTCTGGCGTTGGTGACAGCACCAGATACCACGGGGGAAGCATCCAAACGACCGAAAATTAATCCGTCGCGGGAAGTTGCCCAACTAGCCTCACGATTGAGTGTGACATTCAAACCGTATTTGCGGAAGAATCCTTTTTTCCAGGCGATCGCAAATGGCGCACAATCATTTACAGGAACATAACCAACAGTAATATCCGGTTTTTCTGGCAAATCTGAACCGCTGACTACAGGTTTCATCGCTAAAGCTTCTTCAGTCAGTCCTTTAGCAGAGCGATCGCCGGAAATCGCACACGATGACAGCGATATTCCTGCTGTCGTTGCTCCTATTCCTTTAATAAAATCTCGTCGAGTCCAATTATTATCACCCATTTCTGTAGCTCCGATGGCGATAAAAAAGTGCTGAGTGCTGAGGCGCGGAGTGCTGAGTGCTGAGTGCTGAGTGCTGAGTAGAGACGATTCGGCGA
>NZ_JAECZC010000102.1:12883-205452 GCF_016056305.1 Amazonocrinis nigriterrae CENA67
AACTTAGGTTTAAACGGCTCCATTCATCCCAAACAAAAAAGCCGATACCTATACCGCCTGTCAGCATTTCCACCGCGACGATGACTAACCAAGCAATCCCTAAACTAATTCGCAAACCTGTAAAAATATATGGCAGACTTGCAGGCAAAATAATTTTGATAATCCTTCGCCACTGGGGCATTTCTAGCACCCGTGCGACATCTAAATAATCTTTGGGAACGCTAGAAACTCCAAGGGCAGTATTGATAATTGTCGGCCACAAGGAGGTAATAAAAATTACAAAAATCGCTGAAGGGTCTGCTAAGTTGAAGATGGCAAGGGCGATGGGTAACCAAGCCAAGGGCGAAACAGGTTTAAAAATCTGAATAATCGGATTGAGAGCTAGCATTGCCGGTTTGGACATGCCAATCAAAAATCCCACAGGTATTGCCACTACCGCACCTAATAGAAAACCCAGCAATACCCGTCGCAGACTTGCTATTAACAACCAACCAATTCCTAAGTTACCGGGGCCTCGTTGGTAAAACGGGTTTAAGATGTAATCAAGATTCGCAACTAGCGCTTCTGGCGGTGTGGGCATTAATTCATGGTTGGCAAGTGCAACCACCCACCACAGCACTATAATTCCCAAAAAGCCAAGGATAGGCAAGAAGACGACATCCTTGGTAATCACAGGTTTTGTTTTTTTCCAAGCCGCTTGACTAGCGATCGCTGCGATCGCTACTAAATTTAATTGAAATACCATTGCCACCTCAACAGAACTAAGTGCAGGTACAAAAAACCTGAGCAGTACCAGCCTCGGACACTGATGAGATCAGCACATTCTAAAAATGTCGTCTCTTCAGTCTCCTCTCAATGCCTACGAAGTTAGCTGACGGGCTAGGGCTGAGAGATGCCCCTCTCGAACAGTTATTAGTTATCAGTTATGTCTTCGTAACTTCTAACTTGCTGCGAGATACGCCCCATAATTTGGTTCCTCCGCTCCAGCGTTACGCACTGTGATGCGCCGGATTAGGCTGACTTACTCTGAACATATACTTTAAGGAAATCTAACAAATAAATTATTTTGCTTCAAGTTGTTGACCGATCAATGTTGATAGTCTGTAACCAAAAATTACAATAGGCTATTTTGTTTGCAAGTTCCAAAAATTATATGTTCCCTGTCTATACCATAGCATTGTTGGTCGGTAAATACATCTGTCTTATGATAAATGTTGTTTATTTAAATACCAAGTCCAAGCGCTGCTCGTTAATTTTCTGTAATAAATAAAATTTATACTTGATGTGCTTTTATCAGTTCAATTCTTGCACTGCAAGCTCAACAGCATTTTTAAATCAAGCTCTAATGCTGTTAATTATATGACTTTTATGTAAATTTTGGTAATATATTATACATAGTAAATTAACTTCACGGTTAAAAAAGCCAGCAAATAAGCTGAGCAGTGGTAACATAACATCTCCAATCTATTTCTTTTGGTAGGTGAAGCTTATGAATTTTTTTGGTATGAAGACCCGGCAATCGCTAAACTAATTGCATATGGCGTTTACTCATCTATCTGTTAGCAGAATTTAACATCATGGATTTTAGTCAGGTACTTGCTGAAAAAACTGATACCATCTTGTATAAATGGGTGATAGCAGTTCGCAAAGATAGGCGGATTGAAAGTGCTGATGACCTATCTTACACAGCGATACGAAATCATATCCCTGATGTATTGAAAGCGATGGTAACGGTGCTTTCCAAATCTGAGGATAGTGATGTTAAATCCATAGTGATTGCTAGTTTACAGCATGGAGTGCTGCGGGCTGAACAAGGCTTTGATCCAGCAGAAATTGCCAGAGAATATCATTTGTTGCGAACGATAATATTTGAGGTTATAGAAACAGATTTATTGCAGAGAACACCTTTAAGTATCATTCGTTCTATGCGTTTGATTGATGCTGTAATTGATGAAGCGATCGCTCGGTGTTTTAACAGTTATGTTGATGAGCGGTTGCGAGAATTACAATATCTGTATACATCACTAACAGTGCATAATGAGGAACTCACTCGCTTAGTGAGCGCGAATCAAGAGTATCTTTCACAACTAGCTCATGATTTGAAACATCCTTTAACTTCTATTATTGGTTATTCAGATTTGTTTTTACGCCAACAACGACAGAGAACTGAGGTAAAAGACGCTAATATCAATCTAGAACATATTGAGCGCGTGCTACGCAATGGTAGACAGTTACTACGAATAATTAATGATGTACTGGAAATTTCTCGTTTTGATGCTGGACAAATCAAACTTCAACTCGCACCGACGAATGTACGCGTATTAATCAACAATGTGTGCGAAATGTTAGAACCTTCGGCTATAACTAAAAAATTACAAATCATTGTAAATTGCGATCGCGCTCCGGAAGAAGTATTCACAGATGGCTTGCAATTACAACAAATTGTCACAAATCTTATTAGTAATGCCATTCGCTACACTGAGTCGGGAACTATTACTATAGTGTGTCAGATGTTGGACAATGATAAAGCAGCGATCGCTCCCATGTTGTCCACAAGTGATTTTCTCAAAGAAAATCTTTTTTCTCTCAATGGAGAAAATCTGGCAATAGTTCCAGATAAGGCATTAGGTAACAGTAAGTATTTTGCGATCGTAATTTCTGACACTGGAATTGGCATTGCACCAGAAGACCAAACGCGGATATTTGAACCTTACTTTCGTGCTAATTCTAGCGATCAACCACCTCTTCCAGATAGCACAGGATTAGGATTAGCAATAGTTTACCGCTTGGTGAAACTATTGCAAGGGCAAATTAACTTAATTTCTCAAGTGGGGGTTGGTTCCACTTTCATTGTCACCTTACCTTTGCAATTGGAAATAAGCTAATTTGCTGTCAGTTGTTAGTTGTTAGTTGTTAGTTGTCAGTGGTCAGTTTTCATTTGCTACTAATATCATGTCCGCTTGATTAGTTATCAAACACACGCTTACCCTACCCCATAAAAGCTACGCTTTGTTTCCCCTCCCCGTGTACGGGGAGGGGTTAGGGGTGGGGTGCAATGACTTTGGGAATCGTAACTAATTAACCGGACATAATATAACAACTAACCACTGACCACTGACCATTCTATAACAAACCTTGTTTTTTCAACTTAGCTAACGCATCTTCTGCCGCTGCTTTTTCAGCATCTTTTTTGTTGCGTCCCTTACCTTCTCCGTAATTTTTTTCGTTGACAAATACTCTAGCTATGAACTCTGGCGCGTGAGACAAACCGCCTACTTGTTCTGTGACATATTTGGGGGGATTTGTTGTCACATTGCGTTGCACCCATTCCTGAAAACGATTTTTTGAGTCTACCTTAGAACGAGACACAACCATTTGTTCAGGTACAGAATCAAACAACGGTTCTATCATTGCGCGAACTGCTTCAATATTTGCATCGTTATCTAAATAATAAGCACCAACCACTGCTTCAAAAGTACTGCTAAGTAAATTAGGATTTTGGAAGCCGCCGTCTAGAATTGCTCCTTTTCCTAAGCGCATTCTGAAATCTAAACCTACTTCAATAGCAAATTTTGCCAGTTGCTTTTCATCTACTAACGCAGAACGGCGACGAGTTAATTCATCTTCTCCTCTTTCTGGGTGAAGACGATAGAGATACTCACCACTTAAGAAATTCAGCAAAGCATCACCGAGAAATTCTAAGCGTTCATTGTGTTCACCCTCTCCGGGGTTCTCATGAACATAAGAACGGTGAGTAAGCGCACGGCGCAAAAGTTTTTCATCACGGAATATCAACAATTTGTGTATATCTGCCAACTTCTCTCTAATGCGGGCTTCTTCAACTTGCTGAGGAGAAAGCATTTCTAGGACTTCTTGCTTTTGTTTTTCTACAATATCTGCCTCTGATGCTGAAATAGCTTTGAGAAGTCGAACAATGCTATCAAGTGCGCGATAAGTGTCATCAGTAGAGAAGCGCTTTTCATGGGCCCATTTGTGGCGAAAGTCGAGGATTTCACTTGCTAGACGACGTTTAGGGTAATCCAATTTTTTTCTAAATACTTGATCCCACTGCCTTGTCATTACTTTTAGCAAGGCAGAAATATCTTCACGCAAAACATCTTCTACGTTACGGTTGAGGTTTGGTTCATCTGATAGACATGATTTAGCAGTTTTCAGCCAGTCCTCTTTATAAATTGCCTGCATTTCTCTTTGAAAATATGGGTATAAACCTTGACAAAGTATCTCTAGAGATATGCGAACTCTTTCGTGATTGCTAATAGCCATTGTAGTGTTTTGAATTAGTTGATTATGAATTGATGATTATTTATCACTTATTTTGAGCGATCGCACTATACAAAATTCCTAAAATCTTCTTAACATCCTTAATATAATATTCACTCAAATCAATGGAAACTACATTGGCTTCAAGCTTCATAAATTGCCAGATAGTACCGATAGTAACAGCACCATATATAGCCTTGATTTGATTTCCACTCCTCTCATTAAACAACTGAGCGGCTACCATTTCGGCAATACATTGTGCTAAACCAGACCTCAAATTTTCATTTTTACTTTCCACCAAAACAATTACCGGGCTACGTACAAACAACTGTTCAGAAGAAAGACTTAAAATAAAATCACAAAAGCCATTTAATCCTCGTTGGCTATCAACAGTAAAATCAACTCCAGAAAACAAACTTATTTGATAATCAAACTTACGTCGAACTTCTAATAAAATAGGGCTAATTATCATCTCACTACGAGCCTTTTCTGAACTAATAGCCACTGCCAAATCAACATTTTCTCTAAGAATAGTAGATAACAAATCACTACATTCTTGTTCCTGTACACTTGCAAACAGTCCCGATGACTCGTGAATAACTAAACCAAAAGAATCAATAATTTCTAGGAGCTTAAAATCGCTATAAGCCATAATGAGTCTGATTTACAGTCAAACTTATTGATCGTCACTCTTAAACCCTATTGGTGAATGTGAATCGTCATAGTAAAGTTTAATAATTAACTTTGGGTGGAAATACCTTATTTAAATCGAGAGATAAATCAGGAAAGCGAGGCAATGATATAACTTGATTGGGCAAAAAAATCCGTTTATTTATATATCCATATTTATCTTGTTTATCCTGATAAGGTTCGCTGTAACATTCCAAATGATTATCAAATAAATGAAATATCCAATAATCAGAAATACCTGCTTTGGCATAAAGAGGTATTTTGACATTTCGGTCATAATCTAAAGAAGAATCAGATACTTCAATGACCAGCAACACATCACTAGGTTGAGGATGACCAGCAAAATAATCATCAGCACGGTTTTTAACAATAGCAAAATCTGGTTCAGGTTCGCTGTTAGGGGGTAAAGTAATCGGGGCTTGAGATTGCAGAGTCGCCCTGTCTCCTACAATTTTTGGTAGTTCCTTCCACAATTTTCGTAAACAAGTTTCATGGGCTGTACCTTTTGATACCATTTCAATTATTTCTCCATTAATTAATTGAAGATGATCATCTTCATGGAAAAAGCCTAATTCTATGAGTTTGTGGTATTCCGCTATTGTGAAGCGTTTAGCCTGAATAATACTCATAATCTTGCTCCTGAAAGAAAACGTAACGCCCTGACTCTTACAACACTTATTGTGATTTACCTACACTGTACCTTCATGTCAGTGTGGGCTTCCTACCCAACAGATAGCGCAGCAGTAGATTTATTGCGTCCTCTAAAGCCCCTTCTATAATTTTTCCCCTTTCAACCCAGTACCCAGTCCCTAATCACCAGTCCCTTTGACGCTAAATGTGCCAAAAATTGATATGCTAAAGACCGAGACTAACCATTTTGTAAACAATGCCTGCGCCCACTTTCAACCCCACGATCGCCTCCTTTCCCTTAACAGCCGTAGTCGGTCAAGAAGCAATTAAATTAGCCTTGCTGTTAGCAGCGGTCGATCCAGGTTTGGGAGGAGTAGCGATCGCCGGTCGTCGCGGTACGGCAAAATCTGTAATGGCTCGTGCTATCCACGCCCTTATACCACCCATCGAAGTGGTCAAAGGCTCCATTTGCAACTGCGACCCAAGCCACCCAGAAGACTGGGATGATCTACTTGCAGCAGAATACGCAGATAAGAATATTCAAGATGTCCCCACTGCAATCATCCCCGCGCCTTTTGTGCAAATTCCTTTGGGTGTGACAGAAGACCGACTTCTAGGTTCTGTAGATGTGGAACAGTCGGTGAAGCAAGGAGACACCATTTTTCAGCCTGGGTTACTCGCCACAGCTAACCGCGGCGTGCTGTATGTCGATGAAATTAATTTACTAGACGACCAAATCTCAAATCAACTGTTAACAGTATTATCTGAAGGACGCAACCAAATTGAGCGGGAGGGAATTAGTTTTCAGCATCCCTGTAAACCCCTATTTATTGCCACTTATAACCCAGAAGAAGGAGCATTACGAGAGCATTTACTAGATAGAATTGCCATCGCCCTTTCCGCTGACGGTGTACTCGGCTTAGATCAAAGAGTAGCAGCAGTAGAGAGTGCGATCGCTTTCTCCAAGTCTCCCCAGGAGTTCCTACAGCAATACAACGAAGACTTAGACGCCCTGAAAACTCAAATTATCTTGGCACGGGAATGGCTCAAAGAAGTCACCATCACCCACGACCAAATTGCCTACCTAGTAAACGAAGCAATTCGCGGCGGCGTTCAAGGACACCGCGCGGAGTTATTCGCCGTGCGGGTTGCGAAGGCGGCTGCGGCTTTGGAAGGACGAACAACAGTCAACGCCGAAGATTTGCGCCGTGCAGTGGAATTGGTAATTGTACCACGAGCCACCATCGTCCAGACACCCCCACCCGACCAACCGCCGCCACCGCCGCCACCACCGCCACCCCAAAATCAAGAAGAACCGCCAGACGAGTCAGAACAGGAAGAACAAGAAGAACAAGAAGAAAATCAACAGCAAGAACCACCAAGTATTCCAGAAGAATTTATCTTTGACCCAGAAGGGGTAATCCTTGATGACAGTGTGCTTTATTTTGCTCAGATGGCAAAACGGCAAGGTAAATCTGGCAGCCGCAGCATCATCTTTTCCGAAGACCGGGGGCGCTATATTAAGCCGATGTTGCCCAAAGGGAAAGTGCGCCGCATAGCCGTAGATGCCACATTAAGGTCTGCCGCTCCGTATCAAAAAGCACGGCGGGAGAGACAACCAAATAGAAAAGTGATTGTTGAGCAAGGTGACATTCGCTCGAAGCGTCTAGTACGCAAAGCCGGAGCCTTGGTAGTATTTGTGGTAGATGCTTCTGGTTCCATGGCTTTAAACCGGATGCAGTCGGCTAAAGGTGCCGTCATGCAACTTTTAACCGAAGCATATCAAAATCGTGACCAAGTAGCTTTGATTCCCTTCCGGGGAGAACAAGCAGAGGTATTATTACCGCCAACACGTTCCATTGCCTTAGCACGTAACCGTTTGGAAAGATTGCCCTGTGGAGGAGGTTCGCCGCTAGCACATGGTTTAACCCAAGCTGTGCGCGTCGGCTTAAATGCCCAAATGAGTGGAGATATTGGGCAAGTTGTGATTGTAGCGATAACCGATGGGCGGGGTAATATTCCCTTAGCGCGTTCTTTGGGTGAACAACTAGAACCAGGAGAAAAACCAGATATCAAAGCGGAATTGTTAGAAATTGCTGCCAGAATTCGAGGCTTGGGAATGCAACTATTAGTAATTGACACAGAAAGTAAATTTGTGTCTACCGGCTTTGCTAAAGAATTATCGCAAACAGCGGCAGGCAAGTATTATCATTTACCAAAAGCGACCGATCAAGCAATTGCTGCCATGACCAGAGGTGCGATCGCTGATTTAAAATCTCGGTAGTTAAGTAGGTAGGCACGAAAAAAGTTAACTAGTGAGGATCGTCAGTTGTCAGTTGTCAGTTGTCAGTAGTAAGGGTTTCAGGCATTTTACGTTTCGTAACATAGTCATGTTTATTTTCACTTACTTACTTAGTCAATAGTCATTTGTCAAAAGTCAGTTGCTTTGTCACTGACGACTGACCACTGACTACTGACTATGACCCACTTGGCACCACCTGTGGTTGCAAATAACCCATCAAATCTTGAATTCCCTTTTGCAAATATCGAGTTACTGTCATGGGACTAGTACCAATATTTTTAGCAGCATCCTTGCGAGAAAGTTCCTTTAAAAATACCATTTCAACTGCCATGCGGGGCTTTTCTTCTAACATACTAATTGCCCCTTGGAGTTGTTGCCGTTCTTCTTCTTGAATTTGCAAAGCAGTAGAACGAGGACAGGGAAGTGCTTCACCTAAAGTTATTTGGCAATCAACATAATGAACTGCGGTAGCATCTAAACTCAAAGGCATACGATTTTGAGCTGCTAACTTAGTTTCTTGCCATTCTTGCAGAGATACATTCAGGATGTTGGCAATTTCCGCATCCTTGGGAGTGCGACCCAAAGTCATTGCTAATTCTTTGCGAATTCTTTGTCCTTCGTTGTACAGTTCTTGCCAACGACGGGGGATTTTTAATAGAGTACTGCGATCGCGTAAAAAATGCAGCATCTCACCGCGAATATATGGCACAGCAAAGGAACTAAAAGCATATCCTTGGCTGGGATCGAAGCGTTCAATCGCCCTAATTAAACCAAAATAACCGATTTGTTCTAAATCTTCATAAGGTTCATTACATTGATGGCTGAATTTATGAGCCATCTTCCGCACTAATCCAGTATGTAACTGTACAAGTTTATTACGAAGTTTAATAGAGGGATTTTGGTGGTATAAATGCAATAACTCTATACCATCTGCTCGCACAGAGGACTCACTTGTTGCCATATCAATTCCTTTGTTGTAACTCCTTTTCCTGAAAGAATGGAGTTGCGTATATTGCTTTCAAAGCTGTCATTATTTTCCTTAGTTGCAGATGATTAAGCTATGGTTATTTCACTGAACTTACGCGAGTACCTATTTTGGCGTTCAGTATTTACACGCATGATTTCGCTTACTTAACTGTTGCGAGTTATTTTAATTTTCTCTACCACAATTTAGCGCAGTATAATGTTGATTTTTTGCAACAAAAGCTAGCTATTTATGCTGAAAAATGCATAAGTTTCTTAACAGTCATTTGCCATACTGAGTGCAACGGAGATTGATACTGTATTAATACCTAAAGAAGCTGAACAATCTGATTTTTGGCATTGCTGAATCAAGGGATGATTTAGCAAATTATAAAACCTCTCCCCCTGCCTCCTCTGCCTCAAGAGCCTCCCCTGCCTGCCTAAATTCATCCCCCTGTTCTGCAACGCCTCATTTTTAAGTTGAGTATTGAGGGATATTTCCAGACAATCAAAGAGGTAATAGCGGGGTTCTGGCTTTTTACGTGCATTCTTTCGCTAGTTGACATCCCTGGCAGCTAGTCACAAATATTGGTAAAAATGGGAATAAACACGATGTTCACTTGAAAAAACTTCAATATGAGCAATACCAGCAACTTTCGTGAAGCTATCCGTGAGGCAAGGACTCAAGCCCTTGTCGGCCCAAACGTAATTGCCAATGCCCTCCCCTACGTTGGTGGCGGTCTTGTACTGACCGCATTGGGAACCTACGGCGGTCTGGGAGTTATCCGTACTAACCCCAGTCTGTTCTTCCCCACCTTCATTGGTGCAGTGATTTTAGAGTTCATTTTGTTCTTTGTTGCCCAAAATGTAGCTGAAAAAGGTAACAAAGGCGTTGCACTGCCTCTACTGGCAACCTACAGCCTCTTGTCTGGATATACCATCAGTGGCTTGGTGTTTGTCGCCTTAAGAACCCAAGGTGTTGGCATTCAAGGTATTGGTTTGGCTGCCCTCGGTTGTGGCATCACATTTATTTTCGCCCGTCAAATTGGTTCAAATCTCTCTGAACAAGACGGGATGGCTTTGACTAAAACCATCAATATTGGGGTCATAGCCTTATTGGTGGTCTGCCTGACTCAATTTGTGTTTGCCATGTTTGGCGTTTACACACCAAATTGGTTAGAAATCGCCATCTCCGGCTTGGGGGTATTTTTGTTCGTTGGCGTATCTGTGGTTGATTTCTACATTTTGCCCCGCACTTACCACAATGACCAATACCTACCCGCGGCTTTGTCGATGTATCTTACCTACATCAACTTGTTCGTCTTTATCTTGCGGTTGCTAATTGCCATTAATGGCCGTGACTAAGCACCTAATAAACAGAAAAATTTAACAAACCGTCAACCGTGGTTAACTTTCAGCAACCACGGTTTTTTAATTTTCATGGAACATACAAGAACTTTTGTAATACAATATGTAGTAATTGATTAGTATTAAAGCAAGAAAACTATGCCCGAACTATCAAGTATCAAAATTGAAGTAGAAAGGTTATCAAATATCCTGGTTAAAGCTGAAGACTGTCTTTGACCTGGGAGAATTAAATGCAAAAATTCAAGACTTAGAACAGATAATTGCTCAACCTACTTTTTGGCACAATTCTGTTACTGCTCATCAGACACTTCAAGAAATTCAATTTCTCAACGCCAAAAAGAAACAATATCAGCGATCGCACTCTATTTTAGCAGATATCAACGCCGCCCTGGAACTTTTGGAAGTAACCGCTGATGAACAATTGCTGCAAGAAGCGCAAGCGAACCTGACTCAACTCCAGCGAGAACTTGAAACACTAGAAATACAACAGTTACTCACTCAACCCTGCGACCAAAAAGGCGCATTCCTCACCATTACTGCTGGAATTGGTGATGTGGATGCTGAAGATTGGGCATTTATATTGTTGAAGCTGTACCATCGTTGGGCATTAAATCACAATTACCGACCAGATGTAGTAGCAGAGTCTGACGGAGATATTGCAGGGATTAAGTATGCTGTTCTGGAAATTACAGGACATTATGCTTATGGTTGTCTCAAATCAGAAATCGGAACCCATCAACTACAACGGCTTTCACCCTTTGGTGCTGACAAAAACTTAAAAACGAGTTTAGCCAGTGTCGAAGTCAGCCCAATATTAGATGAATCCTGTGATTTTGACATCTCACAAAAGGATTTAGAAATTACCTTGGCGCGGGCTAAAGGAAATGTCAACCGCACAAAAACATGGGCGCAGGTTGTTCATCTTCCCACTGGCATAACTGTATTTTGTGACAGCGATCGCAGTCAAATGGAAAACAAAGCCAAAGCCTTAGCTATTCTTAAGAGTAAGCTGTGGGCGTTAATGCAAGCCCAAGGTGTTAACCAAATCTCTGCAATTCAACCCCGACAGATGAAATCTTTATCCAACAAGCTCATCCGTGAATATATCTTGCACCCCAACACAAAAGTCAAGGATCTGCGTACTCTAGTGCAAACAACAGCTGTGGCGGAGGTTTTGGACGGCGGTATCGACTTGTTTATCAAAGCGTATCTGCAACAGGAACATCAAACCACTGTGCCCAGTCAATAGCCCAGAGTCCACTAAATATCTTCATATCGTTCGATAATTGAAGATAGTTAAAGACAATTCTTGTAACTTATACAAATAGTGCAAGAGAATTTGCCCAACAACAGCTAAAATCAAGAAGACATATAGAATCAAGAGCAATCAATCTTTCATCCTCAGCGCTCTATTTAGCAAGCACTATGGAAGTCTTAGAACTCAAACGCGAAATCGAAACATTGTCCGGTCGTCTGGGTAAAGCCCAGGACTATCTTTGACATACCTGCACTCACCGCCAAAATTCAAGACCTGGAACAAATAGCAGCACAACCAGAATTTTGGGAAAACCAAACTCAAGCCCAACAAACGCTTTCACAACTCAACGACCTCAAAGCCCATCTCGAACAGTATCATCAGTGGCGAGCCAACTTAGAAGATACTAAGGCAGTTGTTGAGCTATTGGAGTTAGAAACTGACGAAGCACTACTGCAAGAAGCGGAATCTACTGTCACCAAGCTCAACCGCGACCTCGACCAGTGGGAGTTACAACAGTTACTTTCCGGCCCCTACGACGCTGAAGGGGCAGTACTAACGATTAACGCTGGTGCTGGTGGCACAGATGCTCAAGACTGGGCATTTATGCTACTGCGGATGTACACCCGTTGGGCAGAAGCCCACGGCTATAAGGTAACTTTAGCTGAAGAGTCCGAGGGTGATGAAGCGGGAATTAAATCAGCAACTCTAGAAATTACTGGTCGCTATGCCTATGGTTACTTGCGGTCAGAAACAGGCACCCATCGTTTAGTGAGGATTTCACCTTTTAATGCCAATGGCAAGCGACAAACTAGTTTTGCTGGGGTGGAAGTAATGCCGCAGTTAGATAACTCTGTGCAACTGGATATTCCAGAGAAGGATTTGGAAATTACCACATCCAGGGCTGGCGGTAAAGGTGGGCAGAATGTCAACAAAGTAGAAACAGCAGTACGAATTGTTCACATTCCCACCGGTATTGCCGTGCGGTGTACAGAAGAGCGATCGCAGCTGCAAAACAAAGAAAAAGCCCTCGCCCGTCTCAAGGCTAAGTTATTAGTCATTGCCCGTGAGCAAAAAGCACAAGAAATCGCTCAAATTCGCGGCGATATGGTCGAGGCTTCCTGGGGCAACCAAATCCGCAACTACGTATTTCACCCTTACCAAATGGTAAAAGATTTGCGTACAGATGCAGAAACAACTGCGATCGCTGATGTCATGAATGGCGACCTCGATTCGTTCATCCAAGCCTATTTACGGCAGGAAAACCAACTAGTAGAAAGCACTCCCGCTTAATGGGAGATGGGGAGATGAGGGAGATGAGGGAGATGAGGGAGATGAGGGAGAATAACTAGTACCAATTCCCAATTCCCAATGCCCAATTCCCCATTCCCAATTCCCAATAAACGTAAACAACCTGTTACATTGATATATAAAAGAGTTTGTAATCAAATCATTATGAGCAACTCTCCGTCAACTGAACCCAAACCAAGCTACGTAAAACTTGCCATGCGAAACATGGTGCGTAAGGGTGGCACTTCCATCAAACATTTTGGTCTGACTGCCATAGGGCTTTTAGCTGTTCTGGTGGGTCTTGCTTACCTGACTCGCTGATGACATAAAAACCGAATCGGCTAGGAGAGTTTGTAATTGGTGCAAGTTGAACTGGATGTACAAGATTTATTTTACGAGTCGTTCCCAAGCTCAAATTTCAGCACAAATTTCAGCACAAATTTAAATTCTGGGGACACTGATGTCCGAGTTGCTGCTGCAACTTGGGAAAACTGGTTTAGTCGCTGGTTGGAAGTTTTACAGCCTCATTTGCCACCAGCACCAGGTTATGAAATCGGGCTGCGTTTGACAGATGACACCGAAATCCAATCGCTAAATGCCCAATATCGACATCAAGATAAACCAACAGATGTTTTAGCCTTTGCTGCCTTAGAAGTAGACTTTCCTCAAAGTCCGGAAATGTCTGCTGACCCTTTGTATCTAGGTGATATCGTTATTTCGGTCAATACTGCACAACGTCAAGCCCAACAGCAGGGACATAATTTGCCAACCGAGTTAGCTTGGCTAGCTACTCACGGAATACTACATCTGTTGGGCTGGGATCATCCAGATGAGGAAAGTTTAATAGAAATGCTCAAACAGCAAGTGATCTTACTGGAGACGACAGGTATTGCCATAGACATAGAATATGAAATGTCCTAATGGCTGTAAGTGTTTATAATACTTCTGTAGAAATTACTTGAATGTTGATTGGAGCATTCAAAGAGCGCGAAGATTTCCTCTCTACTTAACTCTATTATTATTTTTAAGCTTATGTCCCAAAAAGTTTCCCCTTCACCAACGCCCAATCAGATACCAACACTGATGAATCAGGAACGGGAACTCTCTTGGAAAGTTGCCTCTAATTTATTTGTTAGCTTTAAATATGCTTGGGCTGGAATCAGCTATAGTTTTCAAACTCAACGTAACTTTCGTATCCATGTAAGTGTTTGTGCTTTAGCGATCGCTTTAAGCATTTTTTTACATCTGCAAGCAGTGGAAATCGCCATTATTGGTATAACTAGTGGATTAGTATTGGCACTAGAGTTATTGAATACAGCGATCGAATCACTCGTTGATTTAACAGTAAAGCAGACATACCATGATTTAGCAAAAATTGCCAAAGACTGTGCTGCTGGTGCTGTGCTTGTCTCTGCTTTGGTAGCGGTGCTGGTTGCTAGTACACTATTGCTACCGCCGTTGGTAGCTTTAATTAGGTCAAATTTCTAGGTTTGGTTGAAATCAGGAATTAGGAATTAGTAGGGGCGCAAAGCATTGCGCCCCTATATTAGTTAATATTTATAGCCGTAGCCAGATGTGTTAGGACAAAATTGATTGCTCAAAGCCTTAGACCAACTAAGTTTTCACTCAGCACTCAGCACTCAGCACTTTGCTATATATCAATTTTCTATATAGAAACCAGGAGTCATAGGTTGTGATTATAGTTATCGATAACTACGACAGCTTTACATATAATTTGGTGCAGTACTTGGGAGAACTAGCAACAGAGTTCCCCGTAGCAGCGGATATCAGGGTTTTTCGTAACGACAAAATATCCATAGACGAAATTCAGCAATTAAACCCTGATGTTGTAGTGATTTCTCCTGGGCCTGGTCGCCCAGAAGATGCTGGAATATCCCTAGATTTGATTAAACAGCTAGGAGCTAACTTGCCAATTTTGGGTGTATGTTTGGGACATCAAAGCATTGGTCAAGTGTTTGGTGGTAAAATCGTCTCTGCTCCAGAGTTAATGCATGGTAAAACTTCTCAAGTGTCTCACACTGGTGTAGGTGTTTTTCAGGGATTAGAAAATCCCATGATCGCTACTAGGTATCATAGTCTGGTGATCGATCGCGAAACTTGCCCCGAAGTGTTAGAAATTACCGCTTGGGTTGAAGATGGTACAATTATGGGAGTGCGACACCGGAACTATCCTCACATTCAAGGCGTCCAATTTCACCCAGAGAGTGTTCTCACATCTTCAGGAAAGCAGTTACTGCGAAACTTTCTGGAACAATTACAGCAAAGAGAGTAACTAATGAAACGACGACAATTGATGGGCTATGCTGGGGCGGGGTTAGCTACAGCTTTGGTTACTACGTTAGCTTCCGAATTTCAGGCTGACGCACAATCTAGCGGTTTATCAGTTCGGTGGTTGGGTCATACTTGCTTTCTATTTACTGGTGGCGGAGTAAAAATTCTCGTTAATCCATTTCGGGCGATCGGCTGTACTGCTGGTTATCGACCACCAAAAGTTGCAGCAGATTTAGTACTGATTAGCAGTCAATTGCTAGATGAAGGTGCAGTAGATCAACTACCAGGGAATCCAAAGCTAGTATATACACCAGGAGTTTACGAGTTCCAAGGTATAAAATTTCAGGGTACTGCCATAGACCACGATCGCAAAGGTGGTAAGCAGTTCGGCACAAATACTGCTTGGAGTTGGAAGCAAGGGGGAATTAATATAGTGCATTTGGGAGGCGCAGCCGCACCAATTTCCATTGAGCAAAAAATCCTTTTGGGGCGTCCTGATTTGGCATTTATCCCCGTAGGAGGCAGTGCCAAAGCTTACAATGCTCAAGAAGCCAAACAGGCAGCTGAGGTATTAAATCCGAAACTGATAATTCCCACTCACTACCGTACACAGGCTGCTGATGCTGCTAAGTGCGATATTTCACCACTGGATGATTTTTTGACCTTGATGCAGGGTATAACAGTGAGGCGCAGTAATAGTGACACTATTACTATTACTTCTGAGAAACTACCAGAAAATAGCGTCATTCAGGTTTTTAGTTACAAATTATAACACGATGCAATCGTTGTAAGTAAAGAATCCCCCAACTTAAAGCTGGGGGATTATCAATATGATTAGTTTTCGCCTAACTAGCTATGCAACTAGTCTCATAGCAATTTGAAAAAAGAAAGAAAACCCAGATGAAATGTGAGTAGAGACGATTCGCCGAATCGTCTCTACAATTACGAATTACCCTCCGGGTGGGGTGACGCTCCTGCGTCGCTAACGCTGCGCTAACGGCAGTCCCCCAGACGCTCGAAGACTCGCTAAAGCTGCGCTAACGACGGGAACCGCCAAGACGGGGGATGCCTTACGAATTAGTAATTCGTATTAAGCGGTATACCACTCTGGGCCAAGTTTATTTTCCTCGGCTACGGGAGTTTCAGTGGCTCTTGTTCCATCCATCGTCCAGATTGTATCTGCACCGGTTGTCTGGTCGCGCCAGTAGATGTCGGTCTTGCCATCGCCGTTGTAATCACCAAGGGATGGTGTCAAAGACGCGCTGTTGCTTGGTAGGAAAGCTTCGCTAGTGACTTTTGTGCCATCCATCAACCAAGCGGTGTTTTCACCAGTTGTATTATTGTGCCAGAAGACATCGGTTTTACCATCACCGTTGAAATCGCCAATTTTAGATGTCCAGTTGGAGTCAAGTGTATTTAAAGCACCCTCAGTTACAAAGATGCCATTCATCTGCCAAATCTTGTTCTCTCCTGTTTGAGTGTTTCTCCACAGAATATCAGTGGCAAAGTCGCCGTTGAAATCACCAACGGTATAAGTCCAGCCTGCATCCTGTGATTGGAGAGAATATTTAGTTGCTTGTGTGCCATCCATGAACCAAACGTTGTTTTCACCGGTTGTCTGGTCACGCCAGAAGATGTCGGTCTTGCCATTGCCATCGAAATCAACAAGAGTAGGCGTCAAGGATGTGCTTGTAGTTTCTAGAACAGTAGCGCTGGTGACAGTGGTGCCGTCAACCTGCCAAAGAGCATTTTCGCCAGTTGTCGCATTATGCCAGAAGATATCAGTTTTGCGATCGCCGTTGAAATCCCCAATGCTAGAAGTCCAGCCTACGTCAACTCTGTCCAGAGGAGCAAAACCAGAAACTCTGGTTCCATCCATTAGCGCAATATCGTTTTCACCTGTATTCTTATTACGCAATAGGAAGTCAGTCTTGCCATCACCGTTAAAATCGGCAATGTTGTAAGTCCAGGCGGATACATCATATGTACCCAGAGAAGCCTGTTCGAGAATGTTTGCGCCATCCATCAACCGAACTACAATTTCACCGGTTTGAGCATTGACCCAGACTTTATCTGTTTTGCCATCGCCGTTGAAATCAGGAGTAACCGCTGCACTAGTTATATAAGGATTGGGATTGGGGTTTGCACTTGCTGATAAAGAAGATTGTGTTTGTACAGTTTGTGTCAAATCTGAAGAACTGCTACGTCCTAGTGAAGAAAAATCTGATTGTTGTAAATCACTAGCATAATTTGCTATAGCTTGTGATTTTTCTAAAGATATATCAAATGCACTAGCTTGCGATGAATTTTGATTGGCAGGCATGATTTGTTTTTATGACTGGTTGTCATAAAAGTTTTAACCTTTGTGTTGAATATCTTTCTGTCAACAAATAACATTTTCTCAGGCTTTATTGTTTTTTTATGAACATTCTTTTTTGATAAAAATCCTTATTTAACAACATTTATCTGCTTTGTGTTGAATGATTCTTTTTAAATTTCTCAGCACTATATAATCAGCCAAAAAATATTTTTATCAAGATATGTATATAAAATTAATATGTTTATCTAAACTTGAGTACATAGTCAGGATTTTTTGATAAAAACAGAATTAATACTTTTGATATTTAAATGTTGTATTCCCAAGTGATAGTTGTATCATGAGGAATGATATAAAACTCTGACAATGAATTAGGAGATAAGTAGTTATCATCAACTGAGTACACCAGAACGAATAAAAATACTTTTTCTGTTTGTGTCTTAGTGTCTTTTGTGGTTATTTGATTTTTTACCACAAAGGCACAAAGTGTTTTAAAGTGTAATATATGCAATCTGTAGTTAGCAAACGTTAAGATATCACCATAAATTGAAATATAAACTAGCTATGCAAGCAGAATATCGGCAGCGTCGCGAACAGTTAATGGCAAAAATTGGTAATGGCACTGGAATTTTTCGCAGTGCGCCAATGGCAGTGATGCACAACGATGTCGAATACGCTTATCGTCAAGACAGTGATTTTTTCTATCTGACTGGCTTTAACGAACCCGAAGCGGTGGCTGTATTGGCGCCACATCATGCAGAACATCGGTTTGTGCTGTTTGTCCAACCCAAAGATAGAGAAAAAGAAGTTTGGACTGGTTATCGCTGTGGGGTAGATGCAGCCAAAGAAATTTATGGTGCAGATGAAGCTTACCCCATCACGGAACTGGATGAAAAGTTGCCGCAATATCTAGAAAAAGCCGATCGCATTTATTATCACTTAGGACGCGATCGCAGTTTTAATGACAAAATTTTGGGGCATTACCAAAGTTTACTGCGGACTTATCCCAAACGCGGTACAGGGCCAATTGCCATTGAAGACACTGGGCCAATCCTCCACAGCATGAGACTAATTAAAAGTGAAGCTGAGTTGTCACTAATGCGTCAAGCTGCCGCGATCGCTATTGAAGCACACAATCATGCAATGGAGTTCGCTGCACCCGGACGTTATGAGTATGAAATCCAGGCGGAGATAGAACACATCTTTCGCTTGCGGGGTGGCATGGGGCCGGCTTATCCTTCAATTGTGGCTTCCGGTGTCAACGCTTGTGTACTGCACTACATCGAGAATGTACGGCAGATACAGGATAAAGACTTGCTGTTAATCGATGCTGGTTGTGCTTATGGTTATTACAACTCTGATATTACCCGCACATTTCCCGTAGGGGGTAAGTTTACGCCAGAACAAAAGGCATTGTATGAGATTGTTTTATCAGCACAAAAACAAGCGATCGCGCAAGTACAGCCAGGTAATACCTTCAAGTCAGTTCACGACACCGCAGTCCGTGTACTTACGGAAGGCTTAGTTGAACTTGGTATCCTCAAAGGCGAAATTGACAAGTTAATTGAGGAAGAAAAATACAAACCATATTACATGCACCGCACCAGTCATTGGTTAGGTTTGGATGTCCATGATGTGGGTGTTTACCAACATGGTGAGGACAAACCGCAGATTTTGCAACCTGGTCAAATTCTCACAGTGGAACCAGGAATTTACATTGTCCCAGATACGAAACTAGCAGAAGACCAGCCAGAAACAGATCGTCGCTGGGTTGGCATTGGCATTCGCATCGAAGATGATGTATTAGTTACACCTAATGGACATGAGGTTTTAACTGCTGGCGTTCCCAAAGAAGTAGATGAAGTAGAAAGATGAAAAAATGAGAATGGTAAATAAGCTGTTCCACTTGTATTGACAGATGACTGATGACTGATGACAGATAATAGTTATCAGTCATCGGTCATCAGTTAACGGTCTTGTATTAATAGATGACTGAATAACTGTCATCTGTCATCGGTCATCAGTTATCAATTTTTTAGATGTGCTTTAGTTGACATTGCCAAAATATTTAAGAACACCCTTCAACATATTCAACTTCTGGCAATTTACCCGACCGAAACTGAGTGACACGCTTGCCATCAGTCTCAAATACTAAGCGATAATTCTGGTCAGCGCGGTCTTTGGGAATGAATGTTAAATAGTGTCCACCTTGCACATATTTATGAGGAGTGACTCGAATTTGTTCTGGGTAAAGTGATTTGATTCGAGCTTCGCTATCTCCTATTTTTGCACCTTTAAGAGTAGTAATTTTGCTATTTATCCACAATCTACTCTAAATACACAACTTTCCGTCACTATAAAGGCAAACTCCTTCGGTTCTCTCCTAATTATACTTTTATGAGAGTTATAAAAGAGTATTAAGGATAATGAAAATTTATTAGCTGTTTATTTGCTAATTTAACCACTGCTAGTATCATTTTAAATGACTGATCAATCATATATTACGTAAAAACAGAGGACATGAACATGCTTCAGAAAACGAGAAAAATAATCAGCGTAATACTTCTAGCTATTACATTAGCTATTGGCTTTAGCGCACCCTCGTATGCCGCAGATACCTTATGTGCTACTGTAACAAGCGAAGCCCAACCACAATCAGGTCAAAAAAATCGCTCAAGTGGAAACTTTTCAACACAAGGCTGTGGCCCTAGACTTAAATGGACTTCTCCTCCTCTCATTGTGTATAGAGTTATGAGAGACGTGTCTGGTGGTACAGACCCAGTAATTCTCGGCGCTGTAACTAACGGTTTAGTAACTAATGCAATAAACGAAAGAAGCTTATATATTGCAAATCCACAGAACGCAAAACAGAGCTTTCAAGTTACTGTGTATAGCACTGATGACCCAACCAATAACTAATTGCTAATGCTCAGCTATTTCATTAGTAGAAAATGAAACTTTATATCAACCTAGTCTAACAGTGCTAGGTTGTTTTTTGTCTATTGTTTGAAGGGACGACAAGGGAGGTAAAGAGCTTGTTATAAAAGTGACATACCTTTCAAACCCTGCCGATGAAACTTCTAGTTATTACCAATATAACTCATGATGGTCTCAACCCATAGTTGATACTTATGAAAAGCAGCCATCTAAAATTTATATAGACAATTAAGGAATTAAAAAATCTAAATGCTCTCCAGATATAAGTTGTAACTCCTGTGAAGAACCTTGAAGTTTTAAATATCCTTTATCTAGTAACACAATAAAATCAGCGCGTAGAATAACTCTAGGACGATGACTAATGATAATTGTAGTTTTGCCTTGTCGATAATGTAAAAGTTTATCTAATACCTGTGATTCTAATACAGGATCTAATGCACTGGTAGATTCATCTAAAATTAGTATTGGCGGATCTGTAACAATTGCTCTAGCTAAAGCTAATCTCTGTTTTTGCCCACCTGACATATTAACACCAAATTCTCCTAATACAGTTTGATAGTTATCTGGTAATTCTTTAATAAATTCATCTGCACCTGCAATTTGACAGGCTCTAACTATTTGTTCAAATGTAGCATGAGGATAGCTGAAGCGGAAGTTATCTAAAATTGAACGACTCCAAAATTGGGGTTCTTGTGGTACTAATATTACTTGCTGTCGTCGGCATTCTAAACATAAATCTTTTTGATGATAAATTCCAAAACTGATATTACCAGATTCTAGGATATATAGCCCTGCGATGAGCTTTGCTAAAGTGCTTTTACCACAGCCAGATTTACCAATTAATGCTGTAACTTTTCCTCCGGGAATAGTTAAAGAAAAGTCTTTTAATAAGTCTGCTCTACCTATATGATGAAAGTTAATGTTAGTACATATGATATCAGCATTATCAGGAATTACTGCCCAAGGTTTACCTTGTTCACTGTGGTCTTCAGGAGTACTGTCAATTACTTCCGTAATACGCTGTGTTGCAGTTTGGACTCTTGCGAATTCATCTACAAAACCTATTACGGTTGAAATCAAACCATTAAAATTAGCATTCATAGCATTAAAGGCTAGCAATTGACCAATGGTTAACTCTTGACTAATCACTAGACTACTGCCAAACCACAGTATAGCCAGATTACTAAAACCTGAAATTAAACCAGAAAATACATTATTGATAATTCCAATGCGGATAGTACTAAAACTCAGATTGGCAAGACTACCAAAACGACTTTGAATTTCTTCCCAAGCTTGAGGAGCAGCATTTGTACTTTTTAGTGTAACTATACCTTTAAAAGTTTCGACTAACATTGCTTGATTTTCAGCTTGGGTGACAATTAAATCACGAATTTTATTTTGTAACCTAGGTAGAAAGGCAATTGTAGATAGAGACATCAACAATGCCATTAACACTGCAAGTCCTAATAATTTAGGACTATAAAGCAGCATAAAAGCTAGTGATATACCTGCGATAAAAATCTGGCTAGGAAGAGTAATTACAACTTGCGAAACCATCTGGTTAATTTGTTCAATATCCCGCAATCGACTGACAACTTCACCACTGCGGTGGACTTCGTAGTATGTCAGAGGAAGACGCAAAATTTGTCTACCAAATTCTAAAGTTAGCCCTAATTCTAAACGTTGAGCAAAGTGGGTAATTAAATTAGACTGTACTAGTTTCAAGGAACTACTAAAGAGGTTCATTGCAACTATGCCAATTCCTACCGTAGTTAAAAGTTGCAAATCTTTTCTCACTAATACGTCATCGGTAAGAATTTGAATGAGGAAGGGAGTAGCTAGGGAAAGAATTCCCATCACGAGGTTAAGCAAAAATGCTTCTGTTAGAATGTGGCGATAAGGTAATATTCGCGTTAAAAAGCGACCAAAGCCTTTAATATTATCTGATTTTTGCTGATAAAAGCGGATTTCATCTGGAGCTAGCAATAGCATAATGTAATTTGCCCAACTAGTTGCTAACTCTTCACGACTGATATAGCGAATACCAACACTAGGATCGGCAATTACATATTTTTGACCTTTTTGTCCGTATAAAACTACCCAATGATAGCCTTTCCAATGAATAATCGCAGGCAAAGGTGCTTCATGAAGTTTATCAATTAGTTGTGGTGTAGCTCTGACTTGACGAGCATTAAATCCCAGGTTTTCTGCACCACGTCTTAAACCTACAAGGGTTGTACCTTGTACTCCTGTACCTACAGCTTCTCGAACGCGAGCGATCGCAAAATTTCGTCCATAATATTTAGCAATGCTGGCAATACACGCTGCACCGCAATCTTCCTCACTGTGTTGCAAAACAATCTGATATCTCATTCTTTTTGGATAACCGGATTTTACCTATATAAAGAAAGTTAACTGAACCAGTAAGAATATAAGTATGATGTAAAAATTGATTATATACTTGACATTTTTATACAAAAGCCAATATTAAGAAAAGTTTCATTTCTCAAATTTTCTGCCATTAAATGCTGAATTTCTGTATAAATTCGCTTGTGTTCAATAGTTTTTTAATCACTTGGGATTGACTTATTCTACAAGTTATTTTAATTCTCAATTAAATCTTGTTTAAGATAAAATAAACACTTGTAATTTCAAAATCTATGTAATAGTATTGAGAGCAGTATAAATTTACAATTCCTTTCCCAAGGAGGTATTTATGTCAGAGGCTAAACCAGAAAATTTAAATTCACAAGCAGTTCCATTCTTCGCTCGATTTTTAGAAGGGCAAAACTTTGAAGACCTCTCTGATCAAGAATCAGAAGCAGTCAGCGGTGGATGTACAGTTCAAACTAAGAAATATCCTTCTGATAATGAAGAGTTTGTTACTCTGAAGTATCCTTCAGATGGTGAAGATGGTGGTGGCGGTTTTTATGAAACTCTGAAGTATCCTTCAGACGGGGAAGAAGCATAATGCTTTATCCTATAGAATAAATACCTAGTTTTGAGTACATCAAAGTTGCAGCTTTGAAAAATATTTTCAGCACATGAATACTATTAGCTTTGTCAACCTCTTCTAGAGTTTGGCAAAGCTAATTAATATCAAGGTTTGGCTTTTAGTGCTTAGAGTATGTTTACAAAATCATTTTGAATACTCAAATTCTGGCTTGAGGGGGAGTTGGGTAAAACGAAAAATCTGATGTTTTCAGCTTTGTTGGAGGTTGATTATACTCAGATTTTACCTCAAATGTAAATTTGAGAATTGATATACATCATTATTATATGTCTGGTGCAGATTTACCATCAATTTCCAATCCCAAACCACAAGGAGTAACTCATCCAGACTCCCTGCATCTTGCTACCCCCAATGAATTTTTACCTCCAATTAGCTACTGGACAACGATGGGAGGAGTTGTGCTTTTGGGCATCTTTGGTACTGCCATTAGCCTTGCAGGTATCCTGAAATACAAAGTCACGATTCAAGCCCCAGCCACAATTCGTCCAGCTGGAGAACTGCGCCTAGTACAGTCGCCAATAGAAGGAACAATTAAAAGTATTGCTGTACAAGTAAATCAAGCAGTCAAACAGGGACAGGTTATTGCTGTGATTGACGATAACCGTCTGCAAACCCAAAAAAGCCAACTACAAACGAACATACAGCAAGCTACATTGCAACTATCTCAACTCGATGCCCAAATTCGTGCTTTAGATGAGCAAATAGCAGCAGAGAAATATCGGCTTAAGCGTGCTGTTGCTTCTATTCAAGCTGAAGTCAACCGCAACCAAAGAGATTTCCGAGACAGACAAATCACCTCTGTAGCCCAAGTCAAAGAAGCAGAAGCAAATTTGCAGCAAGCACAAAAGGAATTGCAAAAAAGCCAAGCACAGTTAAAATCGGCTCAAGCATCTTTAAAATCCAGCGAAGCTTCTTTAAAGGCAGCCAAGGCTAAGCGAGGCAGATATCAACCCTTAGTCCAAACTGGTTCTATTTCTCAAGATCAATTTCAAGAAGTACAGCTAGCAGTTGAACAACAGCAACAACTTTTAGAATCGCAAAAAGCTACTGTAGAAGAACGTACTCAAGCAGTCCAACAACAGCAACAAGCAGTAGCAGCAGCAACCGCTAAACTACAAGGGACATACCCTGTTCTTAATCCCAGCGATGCTGATGTGACAATTTCTCAAGAGAAAATTGCTACTGAAACAGCTACGGGTAGAGCCAGTTTAGGTAGATTATATCAAGAACGAGAGCAACTAATACAGCAAAAACTAGAAATTCAAAAGCAAACAAGCCGCGATCGCAAGGAATTACTCCAAACTAGTCGAGACATTGCCAGTACAGTAATTCGTGCCCCGGCATCTGGTATTATCCAAGAACTAAATTTGCGTAACGCTTTGCAAGTACTACGCTCTGGTGATGCGATCGCTCAAATTTCTCCAACTGACTCACCTTTAATAATTAAGGCATTGGTAGAGTCTCAAGATATCCGTAAGGTAGAAAACGGTCAAGAAGTACAACTGCGAGTCTATGGCTGTTCTTATACTGATTTTGGTACTCTTCAAGGTCAAGTAAAAGCTATTTCTCCAGATGTCATCACGTCTTCAGATAAAGACAAAAATACTGCTGTTTACGAAGTGACTATCCAACCAGAAAAATTAATTTTAACTGCCAAAAATCGTAATTGCGCCATTCAATCTGGTATGGAAGCTAGAGCAGACATTATTTCTGAGCAAGAAACAGTACTCAACTTTATCCTGAGAAAAGCAAGAATTTTGTCCAATTTATAATGAATTGAAGGAAAACAGTTATTCCTTGTTATTCATAGTTTTTTGTCAGGACTTAGGCACACTCTACGCATTCTTGGCGTCAGGGATTAAAAACGAACAAAAAGGGTTTTACTCCCCTCTCATTGAAGGAGAGGGGCCGGGGGAAAGGTCAAAACAGCACTTGTGGAACTCGCGTTAAAATTACTTCACTCCTGCTAACTGCTGCAAATTTTTATCCTGTTCATTTAGCTGTGATAAGGATGTATTGACTTTATCTTTACTAGATTCTACATTATCTTTATTTAAATTACTAATAGTTTCTTTTACCTTATTGGTTAAATTATTAATAGTTTCTTTGACATCATTTGCCACCGTTAAAGTCTCTAAAGTTTTATCAACTTCATTCAGAGATGAATTGTTTTCTTTCTCTAAAATATTTAAGACTACTTTAGTAGTACCAACATCATTATTAATTTTACTTAGTAACTTCCTAGATAGATGATCGATAGTAGCTATTGTCTGTTTTTGAACAGCTTCTTCCTTTTCTGCATACTGAATAGCAATCAATGCTAAGCCAGCGATATACTCTAGTTTTTGCAAGTTGACTTTTGTAAATTCTTTATTTTCATAACTTGCAACAATCAGCACACCCCGTAAATCGCCATTTTTATCTAAAAGTGGTACACTTAGTTCTGAATTAGCACCATGAAAGTATGGTTTGTAGTTTTGTTGAATTTTGATATCATTTACGATTCGCGATTTTTCATATGTTTTGACTTCTTCCCAACTAGCAACACTTTTACTTACCTGTGTGTTTGGATAACCGAATGTAATAAGTTTTTCGGTATTTGGAGGACAAGTACTAATTTCTCCTACCTCTGCGCCTGTGATTTCTACAGCTTTTTCGACAACTAACTTTAGAGTCTCCTGTTCTGTTATTATCTGGCGTTCAATACTGTCTAAACTTTGCATCCATCTATAATTATGAATAGCAGTAGCAGCTGAAGATGCCAAAGAGTCAATTATTTGCTTTTCCTCATTTGAGAAGCGGTGAATTCGTCGGTAGTTAATAAACATGACACCGACTATATCATTATTTGCTTTCAACAATATGCCTGCTGCGGATAGAATTTTTTCTCTTTGAGCAAATGATGAATCTTTGAAAATGGGTTCATCAACAATTTGAGAAGCATAAATATTTTTTCCACCCTGAATGAGCATCTGTGTAACAGTATGCTCATTAGTTTCTATTCGCATTTTATCTTCATCTAGAAATTTACCCGCGACAGTAGGTGGAGTGTGCAGTCTTTCTCCTATTTGAAAAAACTCATAAATAATCACAACATCTGCTGCCAAAGCATTCATTGCATTCCAAGCAATATAATTTACTAAGTTGCTGCCTATCTCATTGAAAGATTGTGTAATAGATTGTAAGGCAGATAACTGACGAGCTTCTTCACGCACTCTTTGATATTTGATGACACTAGTTATAGCATCAACAGCTTTCTCAACAAAATATTTTCCTAGACGTATTAGCTCTTTAGTAAACTGAGATTCTTCTCTAAAATGGACATATAATACTCCTTTCAAAATAGTGTTTAATTGTTCATCTTCTTGTTTCCTAATAGTAGATATACTACGTGGTATTATTTCATCAATGGTATTAATTAATAAAGGAAAAGCGGCATAAGCTTTAACACCTCTTAAATGAGCTTTTTCACTAAAGATGATATTACAATTATTCTTTGTTTGAGAATAATATAATACTTGAACTTGTTTTTGATCAATGGCTAGCTGTCCCAAACCATTATTGCGAGGAGAAAATTCATCCAATGGTTTAGCACCAATATCACCTTTAAACACTTCATATATATATTTTCCTTCTTGTCTTCCTTGCGGCTCCCATAAAAAGTGCAACGTAGCTAAATTAGCATTAAAAAAACGCCTAGCACTTTCAGCAATAGTTTCTAAAACATAATGTAGGCTGATTCGACGAATCTTCAATGCTTGCTCAGCAAGCAGTTGAGCAAGCAGGCTTGCTTGCTCGGATGTAATTAATCTATCACGATTTTCATACCCTGCTTCCAACGTGCCAATAATTTGAGGCGTAGCATTTGAAGGTGGTTGTTTCATGTAGAAAACTGTACGCCCATCTTGTTGTTTTTGTATAAAATTTTCTTGCCAATCATAGGACTGAAACCAGTCCACTATCACATCCTTTTTTTCGTCATAAAATAGAAAGATGGGAGTAAAAATACGAATAAGTTTGTCATGTCCAAACCTATCATATACACCTCGGTCAAATCGATCATCCCATCCACTAATAATTTCAGTTTGACCAGTTTTAACTATATCAGCCTGAATATCTCTTAATTTTTCGTTTTCTTGAATAGGATGCCTGACTCGATCAACCAATTGTTTAGCTATGCCAGTTCCATACACTGTTTCGATAGTATTCTGTTCTGGCATAACTAATGATATACTAATAAAATCAAATTTAAATTTTTCTTCAATTTTTTTACATATATCATCAAATATAATTTCTGATCTATCAAGTTCTGAAGCGGCTGATATGATTTTTTGATCAGCTTTTATAAGTTCCTCAAATGTTTTGATAGAATTATTTCTTCTATTGATACTATTCAAACAATTTATCTGATCAGCATCCTGCGAATCAACATTTGTCAGATTAGCATTACTCAAGTTAGCATCTGTGCAATCGGTATCAATGAAATTAGCATTACTCAGATTGGAATTATCTAATTTAGCACCGCTTAAGTTAGTTCCAGCTAAAATTGCACCACTTAAATCAGTGTTTCTTAGATCGGCATGATTAAAGTCTACATTTGTCAAATTAGTATCAATTAAATTAGCATTACTTAAGTTAGAATTTTCCAATATAGCACCACTCAAGTCAGCGCCTCTCAAGCAAGCATCAATCAGATTAGCTTTTGTCAAGTCAGCGCCTCTCAAGCAAGCATTAATCAGATTAGCTTTCGTCAGATCAGCACCACTGAGGTTAGCATTAATGAGGTCAGCTCCTATGAGGTCAGCGCCACTGAGGTTAGCATTAGTGAGGTTAGCTCCTGTCAAGTCAGCACCACTGAGGTTAGCATTAGTGAGATTAGCTCCTGCTAAGTTAACATTGATCAAATTTGCAACACTTAAATCAGTACAGCTAAGGTTAGCATTGCTTAAGTCAGCCCCAGTAAAATTTGCGTATTTTAAATTATCTTGACTCAGATCCTCACCACTGAAGTCTGCCCCTATATAATCCTTAGTTAAATCAAGACCAACTTTTTGAGCTAGCTCGGAGAGTTTTGCATTGGGGTGATCATGAATTACTTGAAAAATCTCACTCAGTTGTTCAAAAGATATCAGCTTATTCATATCGTAACAATTACTTTTTTCACATAATTATCTAGTTTATATTGTTCTTGAAGGTAATTCAAGAAGTAGCTGATAAAATTCTCTTTTTGTATTTTATCTTCTATTTCAACATCTAAATATTTAATTTTTATATGATTTCGATTAACTTCTTGTATTTTAAATATTGCCTCTAACTCAAAGTATTTACCTACTTCTTCCAATAATTCTATAATTCCTAGATTTTGGTGTTGAATGTGTCCTTGTAAACATTTAGAGTTTTCATCATTTAACAATGTAAATTTCCATTGAGGAGCTTCGGATGAACCTTGAGGTATTCCTATCAAATTGTCTATTTCATTTCTTAAAGTATTACGTTCATGCAAATCCATCTTACCATTTTTTAATTTCAATTCTAAAACACCTCTTTTTATACAAAATACTATGTTTACTCCTGAGCTATTATCTAGAGGAATTGTTAATTGGCTTTCAGTAAATGTAATGGTTAAATTTAGACGGAGATTGTGTGATGATTGACAATTCTCATCAAAAAGTAATGGCACAAAAGTAACTAAATCACAACAAATACATTCATCAAGCTGAATTTTTGATACAGGTTTTGACGCTACATTATTTTGGCTCATCGGCGGAGCGCCATTTCTGTCCGATGAGCCATTTAAGGGCGTGGCTGTCTTTGTATTAATTCCAACAATGCATCTTGAAGTTCTTGTAGTTTGTTATTATTGACAGCCCAGTCTAATATCTTGCCTCGCTTATCAAAAATTGTCAGATCATTTGAAGGACGATGCTCCTGTGGCATACCTATAAAAGTCATAAGATATTGATTTTGATCCGGTGGATTGAGTTGATAAAATAAATTAGAGACTCCTTTCGGCGTTAGCTCAGTTCTCACTGTTGGCTCAGTTGTAGTGAGGTTGGAGTCAGAAATCATTTTGCAGCGCCGAACTCGAAAACTTTCATCATACTTTCCGTTTAAGGTTTCTTCGATACCATATTTTTGCTGTAGCTCAAAATCGAGAGCTTGATATGTATCTGAATCAACAACAAACTCTCCAAGCTTTGCACTAGCTTCTAGCCGATAAGCTTTCACAATAACGTAGCCTGTAACGCGACCATTATCTTCAGTAATTTCGCCGGTTGCAGCACCAATACGGAACCATCTTTTTGCTGAGGGTTCAGTTTTATTAGCGTTATGCAATTGAGTAGCTTGATGAACAGCCTCGGCAAATCTATAGGCATCATTGGCATCCTCAAAGAGGATAACAGCATTGTCTCCGTTACGTGCTATGACGACTTCTTCACGCTTCTGATTTACTTTGTTTAACCCACCATCAATAAATCCTTGAATTTGCTGGTTGAGACGTGGTACGATATCTACTCCGTATTCTTCTTCTCCTTTCTTGACAAGATTGCCATATCCAACTAAATCAAGTTCAACTACAGTCACAGTCTTTTTCATAGCTTAGTATTCCAGATGGCTTTTGTCCTGATAACTTTTTGAGAATAAAACTCTGTTATAAAGTTTTATAAATAACTAGGCTGATTATAATTGAACATGGAATTACTATAATGGAGGCAATTAAGCTATACAAAGCATACGTAAAGATTTGAAATTTTATAAATGTAATTTCGGAATTAATTGTGATTTGACTAGCAATGTCTTTGTATTCTTTCTTATATCTGATGCTGAGCTTCTCCTCAAAATAATGCTTGTTTAACATATCTAGTAGTTGAGTGGGATTATATTTGTACAAATGTCCAAAATAATAAAAATTATCTGTATTATTTAACTGAATATTTGAATTTTTAGCTTGTTTGGTTTGCACCAATAACAGGCGCTCTAAATTTGTTTTGGGAAGAAAAGATAGCGAACACAAGAAAGCACAAATGCAAAGTAAGGAAGTTGTTAACAATAGTCCAACGCGCAAGGAGTTTGGGAGATTCTGTGCTGTAGCTAAAAGGGTTATAGTTGCAGTCATACCAGCACCAGCAAAAGCAAGCAGGACAGCATTTTTTGCTTCCGCAAACCTCAGCCACTCGTTGACGTTCTGAAAAATCACTAGCAATTTGCTAGAAACCTCATCCATAAAAACCTGCTCCTTGAATCTACTTATGTTGACCTAGTAGCAAAACCAGCAGACTCTAATTCACATCCATTTCCTGATCAATCTTGCAATTCGCTCAGCCATTGCTCAATCATCTTCACTACAACTTGACTCATCTTCAGACCTTGCAAAGCGCAGGCTGCATGTATAGCAGAAGGCAGGAGAGGAGGTGAGTCTAGTCCCCGTCTTGGCTTCTACCAAGATGGGGAACTAGCGAAGCGCGAAGCGGTAGCAAGGTACGAGCGTCGGTACGAGCGTCACTCGAAGGCAGGAGTAAAAACCTTACTGTTAATGACATTCACGCTCTTCATACGTCCTAATCTATGATTCGACTCCTGTAACTGTTTTTTCAGGTTGTCTGTAATACTAATGTGCATAGCAACTAGTGTTATGAGTAGTATCTATACAAAGCCACAAATGTATAGAACAGGATTCCAGATTAATCTTAACAATACCAGTAAATTTACCTTAGTATTTATACTGAGAAAAATATATAATATCTGTTTAAATATTTTTGCCTCCTTACTCAGCTTTGATCCCAGCATTTAAAAGCAATGTATCATTCATATTTATTTGCTAAGGAAGATAAATATATGTTTACATTGCCTACTACCTTTGTCCTGAACTTACATAATTTTCTAATTAGCCGCTGATAAATCTATCAGCAAGTATTTTGGAGGCAAAAATATGAAACTTCACTATCGTGGTCTAAGTTACGAATACAACCCAAGCCAAGAAGCACAACAACCATTTCAGCCAGTTCCTCAGTCAGGAAGAGTTTATGACCTGATGTATCGTGGGGTTACTTATCGTGTTGATGGTAATGCGAAATCACCTCAAGTTCCTGCATCACTGGCAGTTTATAAATTGATTTATCGGGGACTCAGCTACTTAATTAATGGAACTGCAAAGGGAAAAGTGACTATAGCTTCTCAACCAGTAAGTACTTCATGAGACAGCAGTTTTTGGGAAAATGTAGTTTCAAGAATAACTTGGCAATAAAAAAATGAGGATAGTCAACACCATCCCCATTTGATTTTTGTGATTTTGCTCATTTCCAGGCAGTAACCCAGAAAAGATTCAACTATTACAGTTGTGGTACGTACTGCTGCTTCTCCGGTACGTCAGCGTACTCAGCCACAATCTGACGGAATTCGTCGCCGTCAATGGTTTCTTTCTCGATGAGCAAATCTACTAAGCGATCTGTGACGGTGCGATTGTCACGTATAATTTTCTTAGCTGTTTCATAGCAATCTTCCACGATCGCCCGCACTTGAGTATCAATACGAGATGCGATCGCTTCGGAGTAATCAGAACGGGTCATCCAGTCACGACCTAGGAATACTTCGCCTTGTTGGCTTTCCAAGGACAGGGGCCCTAAATCAGACATCCCGAACCGAGTCACCATCTGCCTTGCCATTCCCGACAACTGTTGCAAATCCCCACCAGCGCCAGTTGTGACTTCCGCAGGGCCAAACACCACTTCTTCAGCGGCGCGACCACCCAAAGCACCAGTAATCCGCGCTTTTAATTGGGAACGGGAAATTAACCCCTGTTCTTCGCTGGGACTAAACCAAGTCAAACCTTGTGCTTGTCCGCGGGGGATGAGGGTGACTTTTTGCACTGGGTCATGGTCTTTTAACAAGGTTCCCACTAAGGCGTGTCCAATTTCGTGGTAGGCAATCAAGCGCTTGCTCTTGCTGTCTACCAAGGGAGTGCCTTCCATACCAGCCACTACCCGATCCACCGCATCATCAATTTCGCGGAGGGTGATGGCTTCTTTGCGTCTTCTGGCGGTGAGAATCGCAGCTTCGTTGAGTAAGTTAGCTAAATCTGCACCAGTAAAACCAGGAGTACGACGGGCGATCGCTTCTAAGGATACGCTAGGGTCAAGTTTTTTGTTGCGTGCGTGGACTTGTAAAATTTCCAAACGTCCTTTGATGTCTGGTGCATCAACTGTTACCTGGCGGTCAAAGCGTCCGGGACGTAACAACGCCGCATCAAGGACATCAGGACGGTTGGTGGCAGCAATAATAATGATGCCTGTGTTACCTTCAAAACCGTCCATCTCCGTGAGCAGCTGGTTCAGGGTTTGCTCTCTTTCGTCGTTACCGCCACCGATACCAGCACCGCGTTGTCTTCCCACTGCGTCGATTTCATCGATGAAGATGATACAGGGGGCGTTATCTTTGGCTTTCTTGAACAAGTCGCGGACACGGGATGCACCCACACCGACAAACATTTCCACAAATTCCGAGCCGGAAATGCTGAAGAATGGTACACCAGCTTCCCCAGCGATCGCTTTTGCTAATAAAGTTTTACCAGTTCCCGGAGGCCCGACTAACAGCACTCCTTTGGGAATGCGTGCGCCTACAGCTGTGAATCTTTCTGGCTGTTTGAGGAAGGTGACAACTTCTTGTAGTTCTTCTTTTGCTTCTTCGATACCTGCTACGTCGTCAAATTTCACCCCAGTTTTGGCTTCCATTTGGAAACGCGCTCTGGATTTGCCAAAGTTCATTGCTTGGCCAGGGCCGCCTGGGAGGTTGCTAGAGCGACGGAACAAAAAGAACAGTCCAGTAATCAATAATATGGGGAAAATCAGATTACCCAACAATCCCCAGATGGCGCCATCATTCCGCATGGGATGGGCATCAAAACTAATTCCTTTAGCTTTGAGCTTGTTAATCAACTCAGGAGCGTTAACAGGCAGATCTACCCGCCACCGTTGGACGCGATTCTCGATATCTTGATCGACTGCTTCGATAATTGCTGTTCTACCGCCTTCGTACAGATCAACACTGGTAACGCGATCGGCGTCTAAGTATTCCAGGAAGCGACCGTAGGTCATGCGGGTATTGGCTGCATTCTTACCCATGTCAGCAGGAGCATTGGCAAATGCCCCTTGCCAGAAGAAAAAGCCAATCACTAAAGCAGGCAATGTCCAGAGTGCCAGGACTTTCCAAGAAAATTTCATTTTAATTTGCCTCTAGATGCCATTACAATTATTCACCTTTAGCAACAGTCGTTTCGGTCGGGAAAACCCCACTCGCTACAACTTTGGCAAAGCTAGCAAAGCAGTCATTCCCCAATCAACAGCACTGTTTGAGTTTAGTTACTAGGTTAGGTGTGCAACGGATGTTTATTAATCCAGTTTGTTTAATCTGATTTCTGGTCGTGCATTACCATAGAACCGCCTGGGCATTACAGTAATGCCGACAAGAATCTTAATTAAAGTTAACTTAATTTTAATACAACTGGGATTAACCAAGCAGAAAATTTCAGATTCGCCAGAATCAGCCAGAAATGAGTTTTGTCAAATAGTGCAGGGTGGTGGCGATCGCAACCGCGTCAAACACAAAAGAGCAACCTGCCTTGGGAGTTTCTTGAGCAGCAAGGTTACTTTATTGCAGCGTGCAACTTTCCAATCTCAGAATATGTCATAAAAAATACATCTATTATAGCCAGATATTTTTCATTTGTATAGTTAGATACTTGATTGCCACCAAAAGAAAATTAGTTAATGGAACTACAAAAATGTATTTTAAAACTCTCAAATATTTGACTTTAGCCCTAGTTTCTTTAGTTGTAAGTCTAGGAATATTAACTGCCTGTACTCAAGGTAAAAGCGAAACTGTAAACAATAGCGGTTCGTCACTATCTCAACCCAACATGATACTCAATGTCAAACAAGAAGCAGGGACATGTCCTCAGACAATTGGTATTTGGACTTTCTTACTTCCTTTTGAAGGTGGTGCTGAACATACTGCTGTGGCTGACATTAGGGATGCTAAGTTGGTTGCCTCTGGTAAGAAATTTGTAGAATACGAAGCACGATTGCGGCAATCTTATGCATCTTGTGTTGGTAGCGCTAAGTCAGAAAGACCTTCCGTGTACAATTTCCAATTTCGCAATGGAAAAGCTTATTTCCACTTAGATTTGAGACAAGAGACACTAAATACCACAATTACATATCAAGGAACAGGTGGGTTCCGTCCTTATGTGCGCTGGATAGCTGGAGAATAGTTAAAGAACAACTGAATTTGCAAGCTTTCAGGTACAAAAAAAGACCTAGTTAGTGCTAGGTCTTTTCAAAATTATGCAATTGATTTTTACTGCCTAGTGTTTGTAAAATACTCAAACTGATTAGAAGTATTGTCCATCTTCTCCCACCAGAATTACTGGTGCGTTAGCTAAGACGGTAGTATTGGAAGCAGTGGTCGTTGCCTTTTGTCCCATGACACCAAAAATCACACCGACTGTTAGTAATGAACCGACGGAAATCAACAGAAATTTTTTAGATATCATTGAATGGTTACTCTTTATCTGTTTGAAACAACTTTAGCTTTTCTTGGGGTCTAGGTGGCTAGGAAATTTTACTGAGCAAATTGGCTCAATCTATCTACTATTGAATTCTAAGTAATATAGAAAATATACTTGAATTTGGAAAGCTAGTATATTTTTTAATGCTATATTTACTTAGTTTCTGTAATTTCTAAAGTGTAAGGAAAATACTTGCCTTTTTCGTATGAACCCACCCAAACCTGGTATTCCCCAGGTAGCCATTCCCCAACTATGCCAGGATTTTTACCTACAAAATCGTCATTACACCAAGTACCACCAGGGCCTTTAATCATGATGGTGGTGTCTTGAGGACTTTGCACTTGTAGTTTCAAGTAATCAAATTTACTTGTGAGTGACAGAGTGTGGTCTGGTGTTTCATCTACAAATCCAGTACATGGGCCAGTGGGTGTTTCAGACCTCCCAGCAATTTGGTTTTGAGCTACTGAACCGCCACTCATCCCTCTCACTTCCAAAGGGTCTGGGGAAAAATGGTGGTTAATTGTGACATCTCCAAATATCGGTGGCGCTTCTTGAGCATCAGCTACAGTGTGCATTGTTGATGTGATGCATACCGTAACTATCATCCACGATAATCCTAGCCCTTTATTTAGTACTGTTTTCAACATTGCAACTATATAAATTTATCAGTGTTTTGAAAGACACGATTTTTACACAGCAAGTTCCCAAGATCAGAGAAATAGCACTTAGAAAATTTATTGATTTTCTAGGTGCTATTTGTGGGCTTTGACACAATACAGTTTAGTTAAGCATTTCTTCCTGTTCTTTCTTCTGTGAGCGTCCTTGGCGTTCTTGGTGAAGCAGTCCGTAAGAATAATGTTTTATTTATGACATTTAAGGAGGGCTTAGCCCACCCTCCATTAGTTAAAATTGTTCACGCATCATTTAAGTAGAAATTTTATATAAATAAATGTAACTATTCAGTTAATTTTGCGTAAACAGTGATTCCGAGACTGAGGAGTTAACTAAGAATCTAAAAACATGAAGGTACAAGGTTGATCAGATCTTGTTACCTAATTAATTAGTTGATTCTACAAAAACATAATTTTTGTACAGGAGAAAGAAATAATGGCTACATTAGAGGAAGGTCTCAGTCAATTTAAAGCTTTACCAAAACCAGAGTCATCTCGATTGATTGACTTTGAACAAGCAGAAATTCGTCCTGGGATAGTCAATGGCACTTATATTTTAATTGTCAGTGGGACAAAACCATACTTGAATATGGAAGTTCGTCTCGTTCCACTTGTGTACATCCAGCAACCTGAATATTGGGGAGTTGAGGTAGTTGGCACTTTGTCTGGAATTGGGCTACCAGCTACTGCACCGTATACAGTTTCTCTTCCAGTAGACGGTATTCGAGGCAAAAAAGGTATTGAAGTTCTTGGTGCAAATAGTTCTAAGCAATTACCTTTTCCAGATGTAGAGCAATACTAAATTAGGAAATGAACAAATATAAGTCTGTCATATTATACAAGTAATAATCTTTGTTCATAGTCTCAATAGTATCTTGTATAATGATGGCAAATTAATACTGTCTCATATTTGTTTATTACCTATTATTTATTAGAATATTATTGGCTATTTTTTCAGCAATAATATTTCTCAAATTTTACAAGTATATTGCCAGGAGCATCTCCTGGCTTTTCTGTTGTATAACAAAGTGCTGAGGGACTGACAAATAAAAAAACATACAATTTTTCTTGTGGGGCGGACAAGATGTCCGCCCCACAAGTAGTAGTAATTTATTTGTTGGTAATCCCTGAGTGCTGTAGACGCTTCTGTGGCTACTCTACCCTGCAAAGAAGAGGGTTCTCGCAGAGTAAAGTAGGGGTTCTTGTTCGCGGCCTTCGTCTTTGAAGGAGAAAAGTACCCGTAAGGGCTTGTTGCCAGATGGAGAACTGGCGATCGCGATCTTCGCTGCGAAGATCGCGAGTCTTCTCCCAAGGGGAGACGCTAAGCTTTCCGAGCGTCAGCGTATCCGTTTGCGAAGCGTCTCCGACAAAAGAAGGATTCACCCGAAGGGCGGTTTCTTAGAAGCAGCCGCACTGGGGGCGCACCACCCGCTATGAATGAAAGAAACACTTTCTTCCGCCACTCCCTGTGTTTCTTGAAAGAGCGATAATTCGTAATTGCAAGTTTGTAGAAAAACTGATCTGTGACATTTACAATACAAAACAGTTGCCGTTCTTTTGGCTACCCCAATGAAATTTCGATTCAAAAGACTTTCAAACAAGCAACGACAGCCTTTGATTCCAAAAATTCACATTAAACTACGGGATGGACAGTTTGAGATTACAGGTATGAATGTATGGTATTCCTACTGGCGTGACCCCTATCATTTACTGTTGACAATTCCCTGGATTGGCTTTTTAGCGCTGATAGCTGTTTTATATGTAACAATTAATGCCCTGTTTGCTCTAGTTTACATGTTAGGCGGAGACTGCATCGAAAACGCCCGACCTGGCTATTTTTTAGATTTATTTTTCTTCAGCGTGCAAACATTAGCATCCATTGGCTATGGTGCGATGTATCCGAAAACCACTTATGCCAATATCATCGTCACTATTGAAGCAATAACTGGTCTAGTAGGAATTGCTGTCATGACTGGACTAGCATTTGCCCGTTTTTCTCGACCAACTGCTCGTGTCATGTTTTCTCGTGTCGCGTTAATTACAATTCATGAAGGAGTACCAACTCTGATGTTTCGCGCAGCTAACCAGCGCCGTAACCAGATTCTAGAGGCGCAAATACGCGTGTACCTGATGCGTGATGAAGTGACAGCAGAAGGACATTTCATGCGTCGGTTCCATGATCTCAAAATGGTAAGGAGCCAGACACCCAGCTTTGCACTTACCTGGGTAGCGATACATCCAATAGATGAATATAGTCCTCTTTATGGAATGACCGCAGAGTTGCTAACCAAGACAAATAGTAATATTGTCATTTCCCTAACAGGCGTTGATGAAACAGTTGCACAAGTCGTTCATGCCCGTCATAGCTACACAGCGAACGAAATTTTATGGAACTATCAGTTTGTTGATATTTTTCACCATACAAGTGACGGGCATCGCTACGTTGACTATACCCGCTTTCACGATATTTTACCCTTAGATTAGCTACTGAATAATTTGATGCAGCTATTACCAATGCATCAAAATTACGTTTGAGACTCTTTTTGAGTATTAGAAGTCTCATCAAGTGTTTGTATTGGTTTAACTACCACTCGGCCATTTTCAACCACAGTGCTACTTTTAGCCTCACTCTTGCTAGAGTTGACTGGTACATCTTGGTACTGGTTTTTGTGGGAGATATTTTGCTCCTGTTGCTGGTTGAGAACAACCACAGAACAGGCACAAGAAGGAAAAGACATATGAGCTAATTTGATCTCTACTTCCATTATGGCGCTGCTGTGATAATTTGGCTAAAAAATTTGCTATATGAGGCTGATATCTTGCACCATTCTCAATTAACGCTGTGGTGGGTACTGCCAACAACGTCAAAATCAAGGTTTGAACCAACCATTAGCAGTGCCCACCCTACAAAAATGCCAATAATACAACTGGTGCAAGATATGAATTAAAGTCAAAAATCAAAAAGTTTTGACTTTTGACTTTTGACTTTCCGTTATGATTCAAGTACCTAACTGTAACTACCTTCTTCCGTTCTTGCTATTTCTAAAAGAGTTTTCAGTACGGAGTCAGGGTTAAGGCTGATAGAATCAATACCTTGCTGAACCAAAAATTGAGCAAATTCTGGATAGTCACTAGGTGCTTGTCCACAAATACCAATTTTGCGTCCGTGCTTTTTAACTGTGGCTATGACTTTGGCAATCATCAGCTTTACAGCTTCATTGCGTTCATCAAATAAATGGGCTACTAATTCTGAATCTCTATCTACTCCTAATATTAATTGTGTCAGGTCATTTGAGCCAATTGAGAAGCCATCAAAGATTTCACAGAACTCATCTGCCAATTGCACATTACTAGGTAACTCGCACATCACATAAACTTGCAAACCGTTTTCTCCCCGCACCAAACCATGCTTAGCCATTTCTGCTAACACGCGCTGGCCTTCTTTAGGAGTGCGACAAAAGGGCACCATTAAAATTACATTAGTTAAACCCATGCGATCGCGCACATTTTTCATCGCTAGACATTCCAACGCGAAGCCTTGACGATAGCGTTCATCGTAGTAGCGAGAAGCACCGCGCCAGCCTAGCATGGGGTTTTCTTCTTGGGGTTCAAACTGCTTGCCACCCAAAAGGTTAGCATATTCATTACTCTTAAAATCAGAGAGGCGCACAATCACAGGTTTGGGATAAAAAGCAGCTGCGATCATGCCAATACCTTGAGCTAGTTTATCGATAAAGTAGGCGGTTTTGTCTGCGTATTGGGCAGTTAACTCAGCAATTTTAGATTTAGCAAACTGATCTTCCAATTCATCAAAGTGAATTAATGCCAGTGGATGTGTCTTAATATGATTAGCAATAATGAATTCCATCCGCGCTAATCCCACTCCATCATTAGGGATAGCAGCATAACTTAAGGCTTCTTCTGGATTGCCCACATTCATCATAATTTTGGTACGAGTCTGGGGCAAATCTTCCAATGCAAATTCTTGCACTTGATATGGCAATAATCCTTGGTAAACTTTGCCAGTTTCACCTTCTGCACAAGAAACTGTAATTTCTTGTCCTGTGTTCAATATAGTAGTAGCATTACCACAACCAACTATAGCCGGAATACCTATTTCTCTGGCGATAATTGCACTATGGCAAGTACGTCCACCTTGGTTAGTGACAATTGCACTAGCACGTTTCATGATTGGTTCCCAGTCGGGATCTGTGCGATTTGTGACTAGTACTTCTCCCGGTTGAAACTGGTTAATTTGCTGCACATCCAGAATAACTCTGGCTTTACCTTGACCAATCATCTCACCCACACTCCGCCCTGTACTCAACACTTCACCTTTTTGTTGTAATTGGTAAGTGCGGAGAACATTTTTAGATTTTTGAGATTGTACTGTTTCAGGACGCGCCTGTACAATAAAAAGTTCATTGGTAATCCCGTCTTTGGCCCACTCAATATCCATTGGTGTGCAAACACCACGGACTTGTGAGTAATGTTCTTCAATCAGGCAACAAGCTTGGGCTAGTTGTAAAATTTCTGCATTACTAAGAGCATATTTTAGGCGATCGCCTGCCGGAACACGTATATTTTTGGTCAATTTCGATCCGCCAGTATCGTAGACCATTTTGATTTCTTTTGTACCCAAGCGTTTTTCTAAAATTGGGCAATATCCTTGCTTGAGCGTAGGTTTAAATACTAAGTATTCATCTGGATTGACTGCTCCCTGGACTACATTTTCTCCCAAACCATAGGCGGCAGTAATCAATGCTACATCCTGAAAACCTGTCTCAGTATCAATGGAGAACATCACACCAGATGTAGCTAGGTCAGAACGCACCATTTTTTGTACACCTACCGAGAGGGCGATGCTAAAGTGGTCAAAGCCTTTGAGTTGACGGTAGGAAATAGCACGGTCAGTATAAATTGAAGCAAAGCACTTGTGACAGGCTTCTAATACAGCTTGCAACCCGTGGACATTGAGGTAGGTTTCTTGCTGTCCAGCAAAGCTAGCATCAGGTAAGTCTTCTGCTGTAGCACTAGAACGGACTGCGACATCGGTATCACTGCCATACTCTTTTTCCAGGTCTTGATAAGCTTGGGTAATTGCTTGTTGCAATTCTAGTGGAAATGGAGTTTGCAGCATTAAAGCCCGTACTTGCTTGCCAATAGAATGCAGATTGTTCACATCTTCTATATTTAAATCTGCAAACAATTGTCGCAATTTAGGTTCCAAACCTGCTGAAGAGATAAAGTAGTGATAAGCATAAGCTGTAGTGGCAAATCCTGTGGGAATCTTAATGCCTTTGGGTACAAGCTGCTGAATCATTTCTCCTAAAGAAGCGTTCTTGCCACCCACTAGGGCTATATCTGCAATTCCAACTTGGCTTAAAGGTAATACCAAGGCTTTTTCTTGGGAAACTTGGTGAGTAGTTTGTTGATTAACTAGTGCTTTTGGCATGGACGATTTCCTTTTATTAAGCTAATCACGAGAGTTATATTCAATTTTTCTGCTCTGCTCATCTCACGTTTGTAGTTATAGGAAAATAATTTGAGGAACTTGTGAAGGTGCGGCTAATGCTAATTCGTAATTCGTAATTCTTAATTCGTAATTAAGAAAATTGTTTTCATTTGAGGTTTTAGGCGCAGTGACTCCCTTTAACGTGAGTTCAACAGATTTCAACAGATGATAAAACCCAGACACAAAAAGACTTTTCACCCAGTCCCTAGTCCCCATTACCCCTAATCCCCACTCCCTCCGGTCGTGGGGGCCCCGAGTTCCCCAGTCCCTAGCTATATTTCACAAAGGTAGCTTTAAGTAGAAAATACTACCTACTCCTACTTGACTTTCAGCCCAGATTTGTCCGTGGTGTTGCTCGACTATATTGCGACAAATCGCTAAACCTAAGCCTGTTCCACCTTGCTTGCGGGAATCAGAAGCATCCACTTGATGAAACCGCTCAAAAATAGATTCTAATTTGTTAGCAGGAATCCCTCGACCTTGGTCTTGTACCTTAAATAACACATGGGAAATAGCACCATCTTTTGCTTTGATTTTTTCTACGCTCATTGATACAGTAGACCCTTTAGGTGAAAACTTAATCGCATTACTTAGTAAATTTGTTAGTACCTGGATCATCCGATCCTTATCAACTGTTAGCTCAATAGATTGAGGTAAGACTGATAAGTTGATTCCAGCATTATTAGCTATTAACTGCATCAAATCTGTGGCTTCTATAAGCAAGTCACTAGCATTAACTTTTTGTTTATTTAAACTAATCTTTCCAGATTGTAATCTTTCTAAATCTAAAATGTCATTCACTAATCTGACTAGACGTTCGGAGTTGTCTGAGACAAGTTTGATGATACGCTGACCCTTTTCAGAATCCAGTTTTACTAAACCAGTTTTCAACAAGTTTAAACCTCCTTGGATTGAAGTCATGGGGGTACGTAGCTCGTGACTGACAACAGAGATAAACTCATTCTTAATTTTGTCTAATGTATAGCGTTGGGTAATATCTTCACCAATGCTCATAGTACCTGTTATTGCACCTTGTGAATCTCGTAGTAGAGTATTGTTCCAAGCAATTATACGTTCTTCTCCAGATTTGGTGATAATTTCGTTCTGGTAGTGAGAATGTAATTCTTGCTCTAGCATTTCCACAAAACACTTTTGCATATCATGTTGCTGATGCTGTGGGATAAAATTGGCAATCCACTCTTTACCTAAAATTTCCTCTTGAGTATAGCCAGTCAATTCTAAAAAGAAAGGATTAACGTATTCAACTTTCCCTGTTTTATCCAGTGCAATAACTAATAACTGCACATTTTCTAATAAACTGCGCCAACGGCGTTCTGCTTCACTTAGTTGAGCTTCAATTTTTGTTTGTTGGTTAATAGTGGTTGTGAGAATATTGATTAATCTATGCAAGTGTGAATTTGCTTGAGATAATTCAGCAGTTCGCTCTGCAACTTTGATTTCTAATTCTGCCTTTGATTGTCGTAAAATTGCTTCTGCTTGTTTGCTTTGTGTGATATCTAAACAAGTACCAATCATTCGTACTGGTTTACCTTCGTCATCATAGATACATTTTCCTTTAGCCGCCATCCAATGAATGCTACTGTCAGGCCAAATAACTCTGAATTCTACATAATATTCAGATTTATTGTCTGTAGCATCAATTATTTTTTGGTGAATCGCTTCTCTATCTTCAGGATGGAGACAGGCGAGAAAAGCTTCATAGTTACCTACAAACTTACCTGGAGCTATACCAAATATTTCCTCTTGACGGCTTGACCATTTGATATAGTTAGTGAGAATGTTCCAATCCCAAATTCCCATCTGAGAAGCTTCTAAAGCTAACCTTAAATGTTCCTCACTTTCTCTCAATGCAATCTCATTATGTTTTTCTTTGGTTATTTCTTTTAAAAAAATTGATATGCCTTCCAAAGAAGGATAAATACGATTTTCAAACCAGCGGCGACTCGATGGATAATATTCTTCTAATTGAATAAAACTTTGCTCAGTGAAAGCGCGATCGCAAGCTTCATAAAAATGCTGTCTTACCTCTTCGGGATATTCTTGCCAAATATTTTTACCAATTAAATCTTGTGGTTTTCTGCCGAAAATTTCTGCTGCTTTTTGATTAACATAGGTATAGTGCCAATTACTATCGACAGATACAAAGGCATCGTTAATACTCTCTAATATAGTAGATAAACGATTTTTGGTTGCTTCCGCTTCTGCACAAGCAGCTTGTTCACGCATTACAAGCTGTGCTATTTTTTCTTCTGTCTGTTTGCGCTCAGTAATATTAGTTAATGTCACTACACCACCAATAATTTGCTTGTCTAAATTTAATAATGGAGCAGCGCTTAAGAGTAAATGAAATTCACTATCATCTTCACGGTTTAACAAAACTTCCACTCCTTGAAAATATTGACCTTGCAGTAAACTAGATAGTGAAAATATTTCTTGCTTTTGCTGACAATTTGTGGATTCATTAATCAACAAACACTTTTCTATTTTTTGATAATCACTACAATAATTACATTGGAGTGGAAACGACAAAGCAAATGGTTGAAATAATGGATTATGACCACATAGTTGCTGTGCTGCTTGATTGGCGCGAATAATTTGCCAACTTTGATCACAGACAATGATTGCTTCGGCTGCTTGTTCTAGAATAGAATTTGCTAGTCTTTCAGCCGCTACAATTTCCGCATTACGTTTTTGCTCGGTTAAGTCGGTTACTACTATGCAAGTAACGGCTACTTCGTCTATTTGCAATGGCTTAAAAGACAAATAAACAGGTATTTGAGTTTCATCCTCAGCAATTAAGTAAACCTCTCCTCGAAAAGATTCCTGTCTTGCTTGCTGAAACAATCCTTGAAATACCTGTTTTTCTTGTGGTGCTATGTAATCCTCAAAGCCAGAGCCGATTACTTTTTCTAGTGGCTTTTTAAGCATTACTGCTAAAGGTTGATTACAGTAAAGAATTGTTCCGTAATCATCTATAGTAACAACGCCTTCATGCATTTCTTGCAAAAAAGCACGATAAGGATAATCAGCATCTTGCAAAGTGAAAATTCGTTCTTCTTGACTGCTAGATATAACTAAAGCATCTACCTCACCCATTTTAATGGCTCTAAAAGTTTCTTCTAAAACTTGTATTTGATTACGTAAAGCTATATTTTCAAGTTCAAGTTCTTGGCTTGTTTTCACTGCAATCACCCTAAAGAAATCGTAAATCGTAAATCGTAATTAATTGACATTAAAATAAATTTTTGCCTTTTATTCCATAAATATTGCTATTTATACAAAAACACAAAGATAATATTTAATTCCTCAAAAAAATAAGTGCAATGTTCAGAGCTTAATTTACTATTAATTATTACTAATTCCCGATTTACTCTAGAGTTAGAAATAATTTTCTTATCGTCGAATATCAAGCAATATCCAAAGCAACGATCACCTTATCAACATTTGTTAAATCGCCAATTAACTTTTGTAGAGGTGGTGGAAGTTCTTTAATCAGAGTAGGTACAGCAAATATATGGTCTCTTTCTAAAGTCTCCGGCTGTTGGTATATATCAATAATTTCCATTTCATAGCGTCCTTCTAAGTATTTTTCACAAATTTTTTTCAGCATTTGAATAGCACGCATGGATTTGAGGGTATTGCCCGCAACATACAAACGTAAGACATATTTTTGTACGTCTATATTTGCTAGCGCTTTTTCAAAATCTTCAGTAGATTCTATAATTACTTCATCGGAACTATGGTTAGTTTGGTTTGAATTATTCATGGCTATCCTTAGTTGATGTTAACTTGACGTAAATCCAGTCCTACTAATACTTTCTCAGTATTGGATAAGTCTCCAATTATTTGCTTTACAGGTTCCGGTAATTTTCTCACTAAAGTTGGGATAGCTAATATTTGGTCTCCCTTAGCTAATTGGGGATTTTCCATGAGGTCAATTACTTCAATACGATATTGGCCTTCTAGGTACTTTTCACAAATTTTTTTCAAATTAGCAAATGCTTTTAAAGATTTAGGAGTTTGTCCAGCTACATATAGCCGTAACTCCCAAATTTTTTCTGTATGACTACATTCAGACAGAGGATTCATATAGCACTCCACTATTAATATATCTACCTATGTATCTGCTTGGCGTAAATAAAACCTTTTCTCTTGTTCCTCGAATAAAACTTTCTCTTGTGTTTCCTCAATAGAAATTAACCTTTCAATTTCTTTCTTGTCAATTTCAAATTGAGCTTGTATAGCTTTAACTTGTGCTTCCATTAGTAAACGTTTACGTTCAATATCACGCTGTTTTTGCTCAATTTTTCGCTGGCGAGTTACAGCAGCAGCTTTGTCTTTTGCTTCTTGTATAATTCTTGCTGTACCTGTGAGTACACCTTCTGCTCCTAGATACACATCTAATAATTGTACCCCTTCATCAGTTAATAGAAATTCTCGCACTTGATTAGAGTGTGATGTACCACGAGATTTAAGTACATGAATTAAGCGGTTACGCTCGCCATTACTCTCTACAGACCGCAGCAGTATCCAAGTATCTGCTAATGAAGAAATCCCTATTTCTGTATATTCGACAAAAGCACTATTAGCTTCGTTTAAATTTGTCAATAATGTTGTAATATTTTTTGTTTTCAGATAATCAATCAGACGCATCATAAAGGATTTCACCTGAATATCATTACTGCCATAGGTGAGGTTAGATATGGGGTCGATAATGACTGTATTAGGCTGAAAGTCATTAACTGTACTCAGCATATTCACCAAATGCATTTCTAAACCGTAATACGTTGGGCGTAATGCTTGGAATTTTAATAACCCTTTGTGAACAGCAGGCTCTAAATCAATACCAATAGAACGCATGTTGCGAATAATCTGTTGCAGAGATTCTTCAAAGGCGAAATAAAGACATTTTTCTTCTCTTTGACAAGTTGCATCAGCGAAATGAGCGCAAAATGAACTTTTACCAGTTCCCGCCGTACCAGAAATTAAGATGCTGCTACCACGAAAGAAACCTTGTCCTCCCAACATTGTATCCAGGCGTTTGATCCCACTAGATATCCATTCGTTTGTGACTGGATAATCTAAGCCGACAGAGGTAATTGGCAAAACAGAAATACCATCTTCTTTAATTAAAAATGGATACTCGTTTGATCCATGCTTAGAACCGCGATATTTAATAATTTGTAATCGCCGAGTTGAAAGTTCATTACTGACACGCTGATCTATGCGGATGACACAATCTGAAACATATTCTTCTAAACCATGACGTGTGAGGCTATTTTCATCACTTTCACTAGTAATGATAGCTGTAACACCTTTGGTTTTTAACCACAGAAATAATCGCCGCAGTTCAGCTCGCACGATCGCAGCGTTATCTAAACCGCCAAATAATACTTCTAGTGTGTCTATAACTACTCTTTTAGCTGCGATCGCATCAATTTCATAGCCTAATCTAATAAATAATGCTTCTAGGTCATATTCACCTGTTTCTTGAATTTGACTGCGTTCTACATGAACATGATCAATTACTAGCTTTTTTTCTTTGATTAGTTTTGCTACATCCCACCCCAAGGAAGCCACATTTTGTGTCAACTCCTCAGCCGTTTCCTCAAACGCCATAAATACGCCTGGTTCGTTAAATAGAGTAGCACCCCGCACCAAAAATTCCATTGCCATCAGTGTTTTACCACAACCTGCTCTACCACAAATTAGTATTGGTCTTCCTTGTGGCAAACCTCCATAAGTAATTTCATCTAACCCTTGAATTCCTGTTGGACATTTGGCAAGCGTAGTAGGTTTTACTTGTGTATCAATTTTGGGTTTGTTCATATCTTAACTAAGTGTTTATTTAAGAAAAATTACAACAATAGAGATGGTATTTATCAGGAAAATGAATTATCAAAACTATCTCACTTTTATTACGGTGTACTAGTCTAGAGAAAGTTTGTGAGGATTTTGTGAAGAAGTGCAACCTTTAACTAGAACCCATGCATTCTCTCGAAGAGTATGAATTGAAAATGAGTATCATCTTCTCAAAAACTTTCCTGCTAACTCAGTTGCGCCTATAGTACTGCCCCAGAATGGTGTAATAAATATCCAATATAATTACTGTGTTGCTATCATATTTGTCTTAATTTATTCATTTTCGGTGAAAAGATATTATCTCAGACAATATCCTGCCAATAATTAACAAATTACAAATAATCTTGAGTCCTGAGATATTTTATGTGGTTTAACTTGTATTTATTAAAATTTTTATCTACTCACAAAATCTTCACAACTATTAGTTAATGTCTTGTTATCAGGATATTAGTAAAATTTTCTAGTCATATTACTTGAAATCACAATCAAAAGGAAGTTTGCTAATTAAACATGAGGTCGATGAGTACTGTTATGACCTCTCCCCCAACCCCTCTTTTACAAGGAAAGGGGAGTCAAACCTTGATTTCTTCGTTGTTCCTCTCTCTCCTACTCCTTTTCCACCTGAAGATTACCGTTTAGACAGCAGGGGAGCAAGGGAGCAGAGGAGCAGCAAAGAAAAATTTGCATCGCTAATCTTACAGCGGGAAGGGAGTCAAAGGCGAGGGAGGTTAGGAGGGAGAGGTTTGTCGAACTTACGTCAATCAAAAACCTAGTGGTCTACCGCATTAATTTTGCTGGGTCAAGGAACGAACCGCAGAGGCGCAGAGAACACAGAGGAAGAAAAAGAGGAGAAATTAAGAATGAGTTCACCTATCACAATTAATGAGACAGAGTACTAGTATTGATTGACAAAAGTATCTGTAGCTCAAGAAGGAGTAGAAAAGATGACAAAGCGACTCTTAGTAATTGATGATGAAGATAGTGTGCGGGAAATTATTCAAATCTCGTTGGAGTCAGTGGCTGGCTGGGATATACTAACAGCATCTTCAGGTAGTGAAGGAATAGAAATTGCAGAATCTGAGCATCCTGATGCCATTTTACTAGATGTAATGATGCCTGATATGGATGGGCCGACAACTTTTAAGCAGCTACAGGAAAGTGTTGCAACCTGTGATATTCCTACTATTATGGTGACAGCTAAAGCTCAAACTACCGAACAACAGCAGTTGAGAAACTTAGGGGTAGCAGGGGTAATTACTAAGCCTTGTCTCCCCCAAGATTTAGTTGATGAAATCTGTAAGATTCTGAATTGGAATCAAGTGACTCAGCTATAAGTAGGTGGGTGTAATATCGTGTCCGGTTAAAGACTTATCATTAAGACTGCAAGGGAGCAGGGGGGAAAGGGTGCAGGGGAGAGAATTTTAAGGTTTCTGCACACATACTCCGAATTATAAGTAATAAGCGCGAACGTGATATAATACCAATTTGGATTTTGGATGAGCGGATTTTAGATTTTGGATTGTGAATCGCCTTCTACGTCTAGGTTTTGTGAAGGCATCTGTCGCAATCATTGGTGAGGGTTTCAGGCGTATTTACTCTTCGTAAGGAAGTGTCAACTAATGCCCACATTGCCAATGTAAGTACTAAGCGATCGCGCAGTTTTTACTAAGAAATTATTGGGATCTACAAGACATGGACTGCAAGCCAAAACTGTTTCTAAAGGAACTGCTACAACTTGTCCATTTTGCCAAGCTACCATTTGTGCAGATTGCCCATCAGCTAACAAATCTACCGCAGCTTTGCCAAAAGCTGTTGCTATCAAACGGTCTAAAGCTGAAGGAATACCACCGCGTTGGATGTGTCCTAAAACGGAAACCCGAATGTCAATTTGATGGTTACTACAACAGCGAAGTTCATCAGCTATGTATTGACCCATACCACAGGATAGCTTTTCGCAGGATGCATAATTAGATGAATCTGCTGCTATTTGAGCGCCTTCTGCTACAACTACAATTGCAAATCTGCGTTCCCAGCGATCGCGTAATTCTGCTAAATGCTCACACACACCTTTGATTGTATAGGGGATTTCGGGAATTAAAATCACATCTGCACCCCCAGCAATACCAGAGTGTAGTGCTAAATGACCAGCTGTGCGTCCCATGACTTCGACAATCATTACGCGATCGTGACTGGCTGCTGTAAATGTCAAGCGATTTAGGGCATCAACAATTGTATTGACCGCAGTATCAAACCCCACTACTCTTTCTGTCTTGCCGACATCATTATCAATTGTTTTCGGAATGGCGATGAACTGCCAGTTGCCTTGGCTTTGCAGTTGGTTGAGAATTGCTAAACTGCCATCTCCACCAATACCAATTAAGGCATCTAGTCCTAAATCATGATAGCCAGCAATAATTTCATCAACATGAGATAGAGTATCTCCTTTATTGATGCTACCAAGAATGGTGCCTCCCATATTCAGCAAGGGGTCAATACCACGTAAGTCTAGACCATGTATGCTGAGAGGAATTGCCTTTCTCTCTAGAAGCCCTCTAGTCGCATAAGGAATACCCACTACCTGCCAGTTATAGGTGAGAGTAGCGTGGTTAACAACTGCCCGAATTACAGCATTAAGTCCCGGACAGTCACCACCACTGGTAAGAATGCCAAGTCGCTTTTGCATGGTCATCACACCTCAACCTGAAACATTTCTATGCAACAAGTCAAAATTTTGCTCTAATGGGAGAAATACTAAATATTTCTGGAAAAAGCTAAATAATTGCGCCATTTTGCTTGATTCCATAAATTTGAACCCTTTTTTGGCTGTATGTTGAGGTTAAGTCAAAAATTTGAGGAAGTTGTGAGGAGTCAAGGAGAAGGGTGTCGGGTGTCGGGTGTCGGGTGTGGGGTGTGCTGAATTGAGGTATGAATGTCAAAAGTTTCATTTCTCAAACTCTTACTCTCTGCGCCTGGTGCGCGACGCCACTTGCAAAGGCTGTCGGCATAGCCTTCCTGTGGAAGTGTCCTCCTCTGCGTGAGACAGATTCATACTTTCACTCAGCAACGCCGACTTTCTTAATTACGAATTACGAATTACGAATTGGTATAAGTCCTGGTCTTCACAAGTTTCTCAACTTCTTATCTTAGTGTCAAAAGTAAATCTAGCTTAGTCATTGCTAGCCCTTAGAGACACAGGTGTCAGAAGATGAACAAAAGAAGCTTTGCAACCATAGATGGTAATGAAGCAGTTGCCCAAGTTGTCTATCGACTGAATGAAGTCATTGCGATTTATCCCATTACTCCTTCTTCACCAATGGCTGAGTGGGCGGATGCTTGGGCTAGTGAAGGCAAACACAATATTTGGGGTACTGTTCCCTCGGTGGTACAGATGCAGAGTGAAGGAGGTGTGGCTGGTGCTGTACATGGCGCTTTGCAAACAGGTTCACTGACAACCACATTTACAGCATCCCAGGGATTATTGTTGATGATCCCCAATATGTACAAAATTGCCGGAGAACTCACACCTACAGTTTTTCATATTGCGGCGCGATCGCTAGCTGCCCAAGCCCTCTCGATTTTCGGCGACCACAGTGATGTTATGGCAGCCCGTAGTACTGGTTTTGCTATGCTGTGTGCGGCATCAGTGCAAGAAGCACAAGACTTTGCTTTGATAGCAACAAGGGCAACCTTAGAATCGCGGATACCTTTCCTACACTTTTTTGATGGCTTTCGTACCTCCCACGAAATTAACAAAGTAGAAACTTTAACAGAAGATGATTTGCGAGAATTCATTCCCGATGAATTAGTCTTCGCCCATCGGTCACGCGCCCTCACCCCCGACAAACCCGTTTTGCGCGGTACAACACAAAACCCTGATGTCTACTTCCAAGCCAGGGAAACTGTCAATCCTTACTATTTAGCTTGTCCAGACATCACCCAGAAAGTGATGGATGAATTTGCCGCCATGACTGGGCGACAGTATCAACTATTTGAATACCACGGCGACCCAGCAGCCGAACGAGTCATTGTGCTGATGGGTTCCGGTTGCGAGGCTGTACATGAAACAGTAGATTATCTCAACGCCCGTGGTGAGAAAGTAGGGGTTTTGAAAGTAAGACTATATCGTCCATTTGATGCTGTGCAATTTGTCGCCGCCTTGCCAGAAACTACCCGTAGCATCGCAGTTTTAGACCGCACCAAAGAACCCGGTGCATCTGGTGAACCATTGTATTTGGATGTAGTCGCTGCAACTTACGAAGACAATCTAAAATCTATTGTGGGTGGTCGTTACGGTTTATCTTCTAAAGAATTTACGCCAGCGATGATTAAAGCCGTTTTGGATAACATTGCTGCGGCTGAACCAAAAAATCATTTTACTGTGGGAATAAATGATGATGTCACCTATACCAGCTTGAATTATGACCCTGACTTTAGCATCGAACCAGACAACACCGTGAGAGCAATTTTTTATGGTTTGGGTGCAGATGGCACAGTAGGCGCGAATAAAAACTCAATCAAAATTATTGGCGAAGAAACAAACAATTACGCTCAAGGTTATTTTGTCTACGACTCCAAAAAATCAGGTTCTGTCACAGTTTCTCACCTACGCTTTGGTTCACAATTAATTCGCTCGACCTATTTAATTAGTAAAGCTAACTTTGTTGCTTGTCATCAATGGGAATTTATCGAAAAATTTCCTATGCTCAAAGATATCATACGAGGCGGTACATTCTTAGTTAATTCTCCTTATGAAAAGGATGAAGTTTGGCATCATCTGCCGCCATCAATACAAGAGCAAATTATTCAAAAGCATCTCAGATTTTATGTGATTAATGCCTATAAAGTCGCTCGTCAAGCAGGCATGGCTGGCAGAATTAATACAGTCATGCAAGTTTGTTTCTTCGCCCTATCGGGTGTATTGCCAAAAGCAGAAGCCATTGCAGAAATCAAAAACTCCATCCGTAAGACTTACGGCAAAAAAGGCGACGAAATTGTACAAATGAACCTGAAAGCTGTAGATACCACATTAGATAATCTACATGAAGTGGGGAATTGGGAATTGGGAATTGGGAATTGGGAAGAGTTTTCCCAATCCCCAATCCCTAATACCCATCGCCCCTTATCCCCAGAGGGGGCCCCGAGTTCCCCATTTATCCGTGATGTCTTAGGTAAAATCATTGCTCGTCAAGGTGATGAACTACCAGTTAGCGCTTTACCGGCAGATGGTACTTATCCCACTGGCACGGCAAAATGGGAAAAGCGTAACATTGCCCAAGAAATACCTGTTTGGGATACAGATGTCTGCATTCAGTGCGGTAAGTGTGTGATGGTGTGCCCTCACAGTGTCATCCGTAGTAAGGTTTACGAACCTCAGAAGTTAGAAAATGCACCACCGACATTTAAAAGTGCCAATGCCAAAGACCACGATTGGCAAGGTTTAAAATACACTATTCAAGTAGCAGCAGAAGATTGTACTGGCTGCGGTATTTGCGTAGATGTTTGTCCGGCGAAGAATAAATCAGAACTACGCCGCAAAGCCATTAACATGGAACTGCAAAGACCATTACGCGCACAAGAACGGGAAAATTGGGATTTCTTTTTGAATATTCCCAATCCAGATAGAAGCCATCTCAAGCTGACTCATATTAACCAGCAGCAAATGCAAGAACCATTGTTTGAATTTTCTGGGGCTTGTGCTGGTTGTGGCGAGACACCTTATATTAAATTAGCAACGCAGTTGTTCGGCGATCGCATGATTGTTGCTAACGCCACCGGTTGTTCTTCTATCTATGGCGGGAATTTACCTACTACCCCCTGGACGCATAATAGCGAAGGACGTGGCCCAGCTTGGTCAAATTCGTTATTTGAAGACAACGCCGAATTTGGACTTGGTTTTCGTATTTCCATTGATAAACAAGCACAATTCGCCGCTGAATTACTCAAACAACTGACAACAAATGTAGGTGAAGAGTTAGCAAATAGTATCCTGAATGCCGAACAAAAAGACGAAGCTGATATTTGGGAACAGCGAGAAAAAGTAGCGCAACGTGAGATTTATCTTCACAACCCAAATCGAGGAAACACAATTATGGGTTATCAACTCGACCTCAATACCATCACTGGACTTTCTGAACAAGAAGCAGCTTATAGGTTGAAGAGAGAAGGTTATAACGAATTGCCCTCTAGTAAACAGCGTAGTATTTTGGCGATCGCTTCTGAAGTTTTGCAAGAGCCAATTTTTCTCCTACTTGTTGCTTGTGGTGCAATTTATATCTTTTTGGGTGAGGCGCAAGACGCACTAATTCTTCTCGGCTTTGTGTTCTTCATTATGGGCATCACTCTCTATCAAGAGCATAAAACAGAACGTGCCTTAGAAGCATTGCGCGATTTATCTAGCCCTCGTGCTTTGGTAATTCGTGACGGCAAACAAAAACGCATTGCGGGACGTGAGGTGGTGCGGGGAGATATTCTAGTTTTAGCTCAAGGCGATCGCGTCCCCGCTGATGCCATACTTTTAGCTTCTACTTACTTAACAGTTGATGAATCTCTACTCACGGGTGAATCGATACCAGTACGCAAAGTTGCAAATGGTAGGGTAGAAATGGGTCGTCCTGGCGGCGATGACTTGCCTTTTGTTTACTCTGGAACGTTGATCGTTCAAGGTCAAGGTATCGCTGAAGCCAAAGCTACTGGGATTTATACTGAACTTGGGAAGATTGGTAAGGCTTTGCAAACGGTGAGTCCAGAAGAAACCCTATTACAAAAGGAAACCGGAGAGTTGGTAAAAAAACTCGCTGCGATCGCGATCGCTATTTGTGCGGCTATTGTCATAATCTACGGCATCACTAGAGGAAATTGGCTAAATGGGTTTTTGGCTGGTTTAGCCTTAGCAATGGCGATTTTGCCGAATGAATTTCCCGTTGTGGTGACCATCTTTCTGGCTTTGGGTGCGTGGCGGATTTCCCAGAAACGCGTTTTAGCACGCCGAATGCCTGCTGTGGAAACATTAGGTTCAGCAACGGTGTTGTGTGTTGATAAAACGGGTACGTTGACCTTTAACCAGATGTCAGTTAGTCAGTTGTTCGTCGAAAATCAGCTTTACGAACTCAGCTTACACGAACGGGAGGAACTGCCAGAAACTTTCCATCAAATCGTCGAGTTTAGTATTTTGGCTAGTCAAAAAGACCCCTTTGACCCAATGGAGAAGGCTTTTAAAGACTTGGGTAATAATTATTTAGCCCATACTGAACATTTGCATGACGACTGGCAATTAATTCGTGAATATCCACTATCGCCACACTTGCTGGCGATGTCCCATGTTTGGCAATCACCTGATGGTTTAGACTACATTATTGCAGCCAAAGGCGCACCAGAAGCGATCGCAGATTTATGTCATTTCAACCCAGAACAAATACACCAGCTATCTCAAAAAATTAATGAGATGGCTAGTGCTGGCTTGCAAATCTTGGGTGTAGCTAAAGCATACTTCCAGCATACAGACCTCCCGGTAGAACAACATGATTTCAATTTTCAGTTTCTCGGATTGGTAGGATTAGCCGATCCCGTTCGTCCCACTGTGAAAAGTTACAAAACACAGCTTTGTGGTGGGTGTTGGGTGGGGCGTTAGTTTTTCTAGCCTTTGTACTTTACTTACCTGTTTTGCGGCATCTGTTTCGCTTTTCTATCCTGCATCCAATTGATTTGGCAATCTGTTTAACCGCAGGAGTTTTCAGTATTTTTTGGTTTGAGCAACTGAAGATTTTGCACAAAAGAAAACTAGCTTCTACATCACATTGAAAATAGGATTAATCATGATGGATTTGACTACAAATTATATGGAGATGAAATTGCGATCGCCTCTTGTCCCCTCTGCATCTCCTCTGTCTGAGGACATTGACAACATCCAGCGTATGGAAGCAGCAGGTGCAGCAGCAGTGGTGATGCATTCATTATTTAAAGAACAGTTGCGCCTAGAACGTTATGAACTCCACCATCACCTCACCCAAGGTACTGAAAGTTTTTCTGAAGCATTAACTTACTTTCCTGATTCAATTAACTTTCGGGTAGGGTCAGAAACTTATTTAGAGCATATTCACAAAACTAAGCAGAAGGTGAGCATTCCAATTATTGCCAGTCTTAATGGCTCTTCCGTTGGTGGATGGACAAACTATGCTAAACAAATTCAGCAAGCAGGAGCAGACGCACTAGAATTGAATATTTACTATGTCCCTACCAATATAGAACTGACGAGTCATGAAATTGAACAGACATATATTGATATTCTGCGTGCAGTCAAAGCAGTAGTAACTATCCCCGTAGCAGTCAAACTCAGCCCATACTTCACTAATATGGCAAATATGGCAAAACGTTTAGATGAAGCGGGTGCTAATGCTTTGGTACTGTTTAATCGGTTTTACCAACCGGATATTAATCTGAATCTCCTGGAAGTTGAACCCAATGTGCTGTTAAGTACACCGCAAGCAATGCGATTACCTCTGCGCTGGATTGCAATTCTTTATGGTCGCATTCATACCGATTTGGCTGCAACTAGCGGTATTCATAGAGGTGAAGACGCGTTAAAAATGCTCATGGCTGGTGCCAAGATTACGATGCTTTGCTCGGTACTACTACGACATGGTATTAACCACATTCGAGTCATTGAGCAGGAAATATGCGAATGGATGCAAAAACACGAATACGAATCAGTACAGCAAATGCAGGGGAGTATGAGTCAAAAGCATTGCCCAAATCCTAGCGCCTTTGAACGTGCCCAGTATATGCGCTCTCTTACTACCTATAAACCTGAATGGGCAACCCCTCACGACACATCGTATTACTTTGGTTAAAAATTTCACTTAGGGCTATTTGAGCAACAAAGGCCTGCCGTTTAGGCCCAAGAAAAGCGATCGCGTGTAAACTGTTTAACATCAGTCGAAAAATACCGAAAAACAGTCAAGTTAACCCAGCGATCGCCTAAAGATTACGAAAAATATTTGGTTAACCTCTGGGCTATATGCTATCATTATTTAGTTATGACCTAATAGCTACTCAGTCAGGTAATACCTTAGAGTAGTTTAAGGAAAACCTAACTAAGGCGACATAGCCAAGTGGTAAGGCAGAGGTCTGCAAAACCTCCATTCGGCGGTTCAAATCCGCCTGTCGCCTTTAACAAATTATTTGTCACTGTTCACAAATTAATGTCCTAAAAACCCTTGCAAGACAAGGGTTTTATTATTTTAGCTTAACGTCAAGTTGAGCGTACAAAATTATTGATTGGGGTAAAACTGGGGTAAAAATTAATCCTCCTACCTTGCCAAACTTTGCCATTTTTAGCCTTATCATGCCAAAAGTAGTCACAATTTTTGCTACAAAATGGATGCGATTGATCAAAAGATCCAGCAGGCGAACGAGCGGCTGAAGAAAAAGGGTACAAGAGTAGTAATTTACAGGCGTGAAAACAGGCTGTGGTTGCGGGGAACCTTGCCACCAAAACCCCACATTAATAAGAATGGGGATTATTCTCAGTTTGTATCTTTGGGGAAAAATGCGATCGCTTCCGAAAAAGGCATAAAATACGCTACGGCTAAAGCCATGTTACTGACTGGGCAACTACAAGCTGGAACTTTTGACTGGGCAGACTGGATTGATCTAGATAAAGTCGCTCCCAATAGGGTAGAAGCTAGGCTAGTGAAGGATTGGTGCGCTGAGTATGAGAAAGATTATTGGCAGCGGATAAAACGCACACCAGAGCGCGAGGCGAATTGGAAGAAAGACCACGGCTTAGTGTTTTCCAAATTGTCACATGATGAGCCATTGACTATTGAGGTATTACTCAATTACATTCGCTCAACCGAACCTGATAGCCGTTCCAGGAAGCGCGCCTGTGACTATTGCTATAAGTTGGCTGAATTTGCCCAACTGGAGGGAATCGAGCAAATTCGCAAGCTTACGGGTAATTATTCTGTGCGCTCAGTTGACCCGCGATCGCTCCCATCAGATAAAGAGATTTTTGAATTTTGCGACTCCATCAAGACCCCATCGTGGCGCTGGGTGGTGCGGATGATGGCGACTTATGGTTTGCGGAATTATGAGGCGTTCCGCCTTGACTTGCAGGATTTTCCTACTATTCGGGTGCTGAATGGCAAGACGGGGAAGCGTATTGTAGTTCCCTTGTACCCTGAATGGGCAGACGCTTGGCAGCTGCATAAAATTTGCTTGCCAGATATTAGTTTGGACTACGCTAATTCCAAAATTGGTACCAAAGTATCTGGCTGGTTTTTTGACAACAAGGCCCCTTTTTCTGCTTACAACCTCAGACACAGCTACGCCCGTCGCTGCTTTGAATTTGACATCGCGCCAGACAGAGCAGCAAAATTCATGGGTCACTCATTATCAGTACACCTCCAGGTGTACCGCGCTTGGTTCGATGAGGCGGTTTATTTGGCAGATTACGCTAAAGCGATCGCCAAGCCTGATAGACCCAAGCCGCCTAACTATTGATATCAATCAAGTTTTGCTTGATAGCCAAAATATTGACTTTGATAATGCCGTTCACGCCATTAGAGCGGAAGTAATGAATGCCTTGTTTGTATTCACCACTGGCAATTTTTCTTCTTAGGGATCTAGGACTAAAGCCCTTTCCCAGTTTTCGGTAAGCCTCTTCTAGGGTTAAGAGGTTCGATTCATCTATTGCGTTGGGTTTTAACTTGGTTTTTGGCATATTTGCGTGGTGTTCCAGGAGCCACCTGCTTGAGTGGAGTGGCGCCAGGCGAAAATTAATAATACTTAAAGTACTATTTATGCACTCAAAGTCTCAAGCGTAGACACAAGCTTTTTATCTGCCGAGAACGTTGGATACATGGTTTCCAAGCCCATTCCTAGAATTGCCAGAATCGAAACAATCATTCTCGCATCAATAGAATCAACCCCTCCTCGCTCGATTTTTGCTAATCCGCTAATCGTGATATGGAATCCTGCCACCTCTAGTCTTTCACACATTTCCCTCCTAGAAACACTGCCTCTTAAGGTTTCTAGCCTTTTACCAAGTCTTTCATTCCAGATGAGCCTGTCTATGTGAGTGATGGGAATCATGGGAATTGCTTCAATGCTGACTTCTAGTCTAACATTTGTACTCATAGTGTATATTATGAAAGAGGACATATCCAATAAAACCAGTTAAAGGCTGTGACACAAAGCGATGTGTCACAGTCAAAATTGCAAATCTTGCATTTTTTATGCGAAAGAGTCAGCTAATGAAGATAAAAGCAAGGAAAAAAAATGTCTTTTTCCACACATCAAGAAACCGCAGATGGAGTGCGACTGGCTGCTATCATCGTTTCTTGAAAATATTTGCTAATTCCGTGTTTACCGCAATAAAAAATGGACTGAGGTAATCTAAGATTACTTCAGTCCATTGAATTAATTGTCCGGCTTTGATGCACTTTCTCAGGGTTCTTCAAAGCCGCTAAATCAATCAATGGAGATATTATGCCACAAACAATCGAAGCTGCGATAACTAATAACATTCGCGGTGATCTGCGCCCAATTAATCCTACAGATATCAGAGTATCAGAAGACACTGTTGCTGATATAAAGGAAGTAGAAAGAATAATTCAAGTTTTAAAAAATAAGGGCAGTTTACCCGAAATTATTGTTACCCAAGACAATGCATTGATCAGCGGTATTAATGCTTTAGAAGCCGCCATACAGTTTGGTCAATCAGTTATCTTGGCCACTGTTCAAAGAAGAAATAATAAGTCAGCGAAATTACACCTAGCCACTATCAAGCTTGATGGTGGAACGCAATCTCGTGCTGGTATCAATCAGCAAATTGTGGATGAGTATGCAGCTGCTTGGCGGGATGAGGTAATTTTTCCGCCAATCATTGTTTTTTATGATGGCGAGAATTACTGGCTGGCAGATGGCTTTCACAGATGCCTTAGTGCCAAGCAAGCGCGCCTTACAGAAATTGATGCAGATATCCGCCAGGGAACGCGCCGTGATGCTGTGCTTTTCAGTGTGGGAGCCAACAGCAATCACGGTTTGCGGCGGACAAATGAAGACAAGCGTCGCGCGGTGATGACACTGCTGCAAGATGATGAATGGAAGCAGTGGAGCGACAGAGAAATTGCTCGTCGCACGGGTGTGCATCACGATACTGTGGGACGACTCCGTGCTGAGCTATCTGGCGGAATCCGCCAGATAGAAGCAGGGGGAGCGGGGGAGCAGGGGAGAAAAGTGAGCCGGAATGGCTCGACTTACAGCCAAAAATCAAGATCTTCAAGATCTTCAACATCTTCTGCTACCAAAGCAGCACAAAAACCTTGGCTTCCCAAGGAAACTGAGGTGGTGGAAATTACCAGAGGTAAATTCAAAGGCAATCATGCCGAAGTTCGCGTTATTTCCGGCAATATGGCGATGTGCCACCTAATAGGAAGCGATGAAAATGAGCGCGAAAATATTTTGCTCTCAGATATGAAACCTATTGAAACTGCCGAGCAAGATTCAGCCACTTCAGTTACTTCAGTTGCTCAGGAAACCGCACAAAAACAAGCCGAACTGGGTTTGGGAAAAGGGGAGCAGGTATTACCTGACCAAGAACGCAACGAAGGCTTTGATACATCCGACAATCAACAACAAGCCGCCACTGTTGTCAACCTCAGCACGACTGCGGATGCTTGGATCGCTGAAGCAGCGATCGCTCTGATGCGATTATCCCCAGAGCAGCTTAATCAAGCCATCATCAAAGCTTCGCCAAGTTGGGACAAAGCCCACATCGAAGCTGCTTATCAAGCTTTGCATCAATGTGGGAGCAAAGCAGCATGATGAACGTTTGGAGGCGTGAAGCGACCTCAGCAATTGAGGGTGTGGTTGCCAAATTTGATTTAAATTCCATGAACAAAGATCAAAAAGCACGATTAAGATGTGCTATTGATGCGGCGTACCCATTTGAATTGCAGAAAAATCACCCCTACCAAATTTGGCTAGACGAGCGCCGAAAGGCTTTTTCTAGGTTGGGGCTGGACGAAAATGAAAATAAGGTTGGTGAAACCTCAGATCAATTGTCTTTATTTGATTTGTAATATGAAAGATTTGATTTCAAGGATTGAGTATGAATTAGCTAGAAGAGATTGTAATGCTGGGGAATTAAAGGATACAACTGGGGCTAGTTATCCTGAGATTTTCACCGCCTTACAAAGATTAAGCAGTGAAGACAAGGTGGCTTATTACTTTCTTTACATTACACCACTACCGACTTTAACTTATAAGCTGAAAAAGCATTTTTGGCAGTTTTGATTCATTCATTAAAAAAATACCTAGCCCCCAGAGCTAGGTATTTCATCTTGAGAAATTAATTTTGATAGATTTCAATGAGAATCTAATTATGTCACAGTTTTAAACTAACCTGTAAAAATTTTAATGTATTTATAAAATTCATAATGAATGAATATCGGTATTTACGTTTGTGCGTGATGTGGCAATACCAAGCACAAGTAGAAGCGATAGTTGACAAGCTTCATGATAGGCACAAGTTGGCTCTAATTGAAGGCGATAAAGAACTTGCTTATGTGCTAGAAATCGAGCGTGATATTACTCACCAAAAGCTCTACGCCGACCGTCTTCGACTAGAAGAAATTATCCGCTGGTTAGAGTTTGATGCAGATTTAAGAAAGATTGGTGAAACATACCCTTCGGCAATGGAAGGGCTTATTGCATAAGGAGAAAATTGTATGTGTGACTGCGAAATGCCCGACTATGACGATGAAGAAGGGGAATATCTCTACGACGACAAAGAAGTAGTAGCAGATAAATCCCTTGTCTGTTGTGAATGCAGTCATCCTATAGGTGTAGGCACGATTTACAAATACATTCGTGGTTGCTGGGATGGAGATTGGCAAGTTTTTGCAACTTGCTTAACTTGTGTGGCGTTGGGCGATCGCTTTGCCAAAGAAACCGATTGCTGTTATCCATTTGGTGGTCTTTATGATGAATTGATTGATTCTGATTTTCTGTGTCGAGACGAGGATGAAATTTGGATTGAGCAAGTGTCTTGGCTGACAATTTTGTGTCAAGAGCCTCTCAAGTGTGAGGTAGTGGAGGCAACACCATGACCAAATCTTGCTTGAATTGCACTTGGGGAGATTTCAGGCAAGAAGCCGATCACCACCTTTATTTCTACACTGGTGAATGTGGACATCCTGAAAAGTCAATCCGCGATCAAGTACTGAATGCTATTGAAATCAATAGCGAGGATTTAGAAGAAATTCAGCAGCCATTTTGCAAAGTAGCAGATCAATGTCCGGCTTGGGCAAATGAATTTGCATCAATTGCTCATGAATGGTTGAAAGGTTTGTCCGGACAAAGATTCGATGATGGTCGTTGGTGTCATTCAGTTGCTATTCAAGGCACTGAAATTAGAGAAACAGAAGAGTTCTCGCAAACATTTTGGATAGATGCTGACTTTTTTTACAACATCGAAGACACGGTAAAAGAGGAATTAATTTATGAGTTTGATGTTTCCTTTGACCCAGATATCAACGAATACAAAATTGAATCCTGGGATGTAATTGGCTCGGACGCATGGGAAACAGAGGAGGATGAATGACCGAGTTAACTGCTCTTAACCAAGGAAAAGTATTTAATGGCGTGGCTCGTCCTGCTACCGATGAAGATATCGCCATTCTTGCCCCTGGCGACTGGATTAAAGAAAAAGACATGCCTTATTGCTATAAATTCAAGCGCTGGGACGAATGGAAGGGAGAGAGAGCAGCAATTGGTGTGTGGGAAGGCAAAGAGTTTATAGTCCCATGTCAGTTATTGATGGTTGTGGAAATTCTAGAAAATACCGCTTGCGAAAAGTTTTTCACAAAGCTGGAAAAGCGAAATCTCAAGCGAACCGAGATTTCAACAGATTATAGCCAGTTAAAACCTGGCGATCGCCTTATTCACCATTCCACAGATAGCAAAGGAATACATACACACTTTGCTACTGTTATGATTCATGAAAACAATGAGATTACCTTTAGGCGCGATAGTGGGCATTGGGACACTTGGAGTTACAGGGAATTGCAAGAAGCCGGATACAGCAAGTTTTTGGAGCCAGATGCAGAGGTTGGATGTGAGCATGTTCCATCCCACAGACAAGCTATTCCACTGCCTAAAAATTTCTCTAATTTTGATGACTTCAAAAGAGCCTGGGATGAATGGATGGAAACGTTGGAGGATGAAGAGGAAGAGGAATATTCTCATGTATTAGCTTTAGATATCTGGGAGCAAGAATGTAATTCATGCGCAGCTAATGCTCCTCAGTCCCCAGTCCCCACTCCTCACATTGATATTGAAACTATTGCTGATAGTCTAATTGAGGAGCAGGGCAGAGAAATTACACCCCGATTTCGCTCTTACCTAATTGAGTATTTGTGTGAAGCCTATGGGCTTCGCGCATCATCTCTAAGCCCAGACCTTCGTTGCTTTGTAAACGCACAAGCGAACACTTATTCATTCATCAATCAACAAGGTATTAGGGAATCCGAAATTAATAACATTGCTGGCGACATTCAATTATGTGGAATAAGGGCTGATAAAGGTAAAATCCGGGAGGTTTTACCAGATTGCAAAAACCTCAATTTTGCAGAATCTACAGCTCTTTTTGATTCCGGTGCATTTCCAGAGGTTATAGCAAACGCTAGGGTCACGCCCAAAAAATCGCTCTCAAGACAACTGAGAGCGATCGCTGCACTGCCAAAATTCAAAGATGTTTGGTTCGTGTCGTATGACCGTTTAATAGACGAAAAACATATTAACGGTAAACGTGTAAAAAGGCGGTGGACTGTCCAAGAAGGCGAGTTAGCAGTAGCCGAAACTATTGAAGCCGCTAAATACTTAGACGGTCAGCGCCATCTACTACAGGATTACACCCTTGTTCAGAGCTGCCAGGGGGTAGATGAACAACAGTATCTTAGATGTGTTGAAGGGGTGCTTCAATACTGTCGCCCCGGTGATGTGGTCGGCTTGGGTGGGTGGTGTATTTTGGGTCGCCAGTCTTCATATCTGGAAACTTTTTGGAAAACCATTAATTTGGTTATTCCAGTAATTGCTCGTGCCGACATTAAGAAAATACATATTTTTGGTGTGACTTGGTATAAGCCAAGGGACAAGCAACCTTTACCTCCATTACAACCTTTACTATGGTTGTGCGATCAATACGGCATTGAACTTAGTACGGATGGGCGATCGCCTATTGGTAATGCTCTGTGGACAGATCATATTCGTGCTGGAGCAATATTCCCTTACTGGAGACACAATTTAGCTTGGGTAAAAACTGAGATGGCGACGCTACGAGATTCGCCATTGTATCAAGCGCCTCCAGATCTCTCCAAAATTGATATTGCCGATAACCAAGATGAAAATTTTTACATATTAACGGATGCAAAATTCAAGGTGGGCGATCGCGTCTTAATCACGAAAGGCAAGCACGAAGGCAAGTCAGCCAAGATTCACGAAATCAAAGCTGAAAATCATATTTGCTGCTGGGTAAATGATGAATTTTACCTGCACTTTCCACCCGAAGACTTGAGGCTAGATCCTGATAATGCTCCTCTTCACCCTTGGGATTCACCACAAGAGTGGTCAAGCGCTGGGGTGCTTTGCAAATACGAAAATGATGTGATTTTTTGGGGTGAATTGCAGTTTCAAGTTAACCCCCAAATCAAAAAAATATACCTCAATCCTCGCGTTGTGGTGAATTTCTTAGAGGATAGCTGGTGTGTTTTAAAATCTTTTATAAAATATCTTGCTAAATACAATAAATCAGCTACAGAAAAAGAAATCATTGATCACTACGGATGTGAGAAATCTTTAGCTCAAGATGCGCTAAAGCTAGGGGTTAATCTAGGCTTTATAGCTAAAGAGAATGGGAAATACAGCACAACATTATGTGACGAACCGCCTGATTTAACAGACTTTGCTACAACAGAAGAATTCAGCGAAGCCTGGAACAAGTGGACACCATTATCGTTATCAAAGCTTCAAGTACCTGAGAAAATTCAAAATACACCAAAGCCAGTCTTGTCGCCAGATGCACCCATCGCAGTGGTGCTTTTTGCTGGTGGCGGTGGCATTGAAGCGGGTATGGTTGAAGCTGGTATCCGTCCGGCTATTGCTGTGGAATTTGATCCGAAAAAGCCGAAGTTGAGCAGCGCGATCGCAGACTGCCACGAGAAAAATTTCAGCGAATATGGCTGTAAGCTGATTCGCCAAACTGTTCAGGAAGTATCTTTATTGGGGTTTGCTAATTTCCCTAAAAATCCCGATTTTCTGCACGCTTCACCTATGTGCAGCAACTTCTCGAATGCCAAGGGGAAAGACGCAATTGAAACAAATGAAGATATCGCAATGGCATCAGCTGTAGTTGGGGCGATTCGCGCTCTTGCGCCGAAAATATTCACTTTAGAGAATGTGCGGCGTTACCGCGATTCACAAAGCTTTAAGATCATTGCTCAGGCGCTTGAAGAAGAGGGCTATTTGTGGCGTGCTGAATTTTTACGGCTTCTTGATTGCCAAGCCAGAGAGCGCTTTGTTGTGGTAGCCGCTAAAGATTGGCTTCCACCATTACCACCAGCCCCGCAGCCTGTAGGTTGGTATGAGGTTGTGGCGGATCTCATTCCTGGTATGGCTGATTCAGAACTGGTGACAGGGCAAATAAAAGCGCTTGAAGAATTTTTAGCCAACAACGAACCCACACCATTGCTAATTGACCGAACAGGGGGGAGGGGAAAGTACAAGGTCAAACCCGCACACATACCTTGCAATACGCTGCTACGCAGCGTATTCACAGACGGCAAAGGAGCGAATCGCAATAAATTCGCTGATATTTGGCTTCCCGACGGCACTGTAAAATCAGTGCCCATCAAAGCGGCTGCACGCTGGCAGGGGTTTCCCAGCTGGTATCAATTCCCTCCAGATACCGCCACATCTGGCAGCATTATTGGCTATTCAGTGCCACCAAAATTCGCAGCCCAATTATTCAAATCACTTCAACAACCACCACCAATTGAATTGCAAATTCAGCTATGCCAAAAGCACATTTTTGACCACAATTGGCGTATACAAGATTCAAAAACTTCAAGAGAAGCCATCAAATCAGCGAAGAGCGCGATCGCTTCTGAGCAATCTCGTATCGATGAACTAGTAGAAGAACTGATTATCTATCGCCAGTTTTTAGACTTGGGACTGGATAAAAGCGAGGCAAAAATTAGAGTGCTTCGCTTAATTGTAGATCAAAGCCGCAATCAGTGAGCTTTTGATTGATGCTGGTGATTTCCTCACTTGTAAAATCGCCAATACCAGCAATACCGCTCATTGCTTCTCGAAGTTTAGCGATCGCGAATTCCAAATTTTCAAGCCTGCGAAAACTGCTGAGGGTGGTAAGGAGGGTGGTGTAGGCTGTATTGGCTTTTAGCGTCCGTTCAGCTGCGGCGTAAGCCCTAGCCCATTCTGGGGAATTGTGCAGCAAGGAAATAAGCTTATCCCAATCAGGAAAACTCGTTACATCGTGGTGGAAAATTTTCCACTCTAAAAGTTCGCCATCCCAATAATGCGCCTCAGATGGCTTTGGCGGCTTGGCTTTAATATCGCTGCCATCAAGATAAACTTCCTCAATCGGCAGATTTGGCCCTTCTAAGGCGATAAATCCCTCTGGCAGATTTTCAGCTTGAGTGGCAGTGCCGACGATGGCATTATCGTAAATCAAAAACATATTAACCTATTGGCAAAAATTGTCTCAAAATCAGTTGACCGCTTTGGGCGGCGATGCTGGGAAATAAGCCCCCCAACCCACCGAAGCTGCCACCAGCACCACCTCCTGTAGAGCCGTCGCCGCTAGTAGTTCCCATAGTTCCGCCATTCAGCAAAATGGTGCTGCCAGACGTATTGATGGAGGGAGATACAATCCCCACTACTCCGCCACCACCACCATGTCCGCCAGCGCCATTACCGACGATACCGTTGCTACCGTTACCGCCTTTGACGCTCAAAACAGCAGTGGCAGATACAACAACTTGCCGCAAGGATCTTAATAAGATAAGTCCTCCACTACCACCACCACCACCGCTAATGTTGGCGCTTCCAGAATTAAGAACTCCTGCGCCGGCATTCCCCCCTAAGGCGGTGATTGTTCCATTGATTGTGATCTTGCCTCCACAATCAATAATCAGTCCGCCGCCACCCCTACCACCAGCGGCAATAGTGGCATTCCCTCCAGGTGAAATACTGACAAAGCCGCTTGCCCCACCAGATCCATGTGGGGCTAATAAGTAGCTGTAAGCCGAGCCATTGGTCAGGTTGCCTATCCCTGCGCCGGGCCCAGCACCAGAATTACCCCCAAGGTTGCCACTAGGTAAAGTTGTAGCAAAACTGCCACCTCCAGCAGTAGCAGTGGCGATATTTATAGTGCCGTTGATCGCGACATCTCCAGAGACTCGAATGTAAGCGAGCTTATCTATTGTCAAAACCGCTCCAGCATTAATTGTGAAGCTTTTAAAGAAATACTCACCTTGCGAAAGAGTATCAGTACCACTAAGGCTATAATTTCCTTCATCTCCAGATCCTCCGAAAATTTTTACGGCATTAAAAAGCGGTTGCACCTGGTATCTGGGACGCAAATCAATTATGCTGCCAGAAATATTTCCTGAAACTGTAAAAATTTGCGCGAGCATTAATGCTCTAAGGGGATAAGTTGTGGATTGGACAATTACTCCTGATTCATTGATGTATACATAGCTGATAGAGTTATCAGCTAGCACAAGATTTCCGGGATTAATAGCAACAAAACTGCCATCTTGTAATCGCACTGCACCTCCGGTATAGCCAATTGTCAGCCCTGACGTTGCAATGACTTTTAAGGTATCTCTAAAAGCTTCCCATTCTGGTTTTATTTGCCCTGCGGCACTGCTGAGGTCGCTATTGGTAATCAAAGGACAATGACCATCGAAATCTTGCCCGTCAAAAACAGGGTTATTTATTGAATTTAAAAAATCTGCCGTAACAGGAGAACCATTTACAAAAACCGTTTTAGTCATTTATACCCCTGCATAGATAATCCAATTGATTATTAAATAAGGCTGCAAATTGTTGTGAGCCGCCCCGCCTCCCGTATTGGCGGTGACGACATTGGCTCCGGCGGTAGTACCAACAATGTCGGTCATCGCACTTTTGCTGCTGCCGTCCGCTACCCCACCAGAGACAGATTTGGGGTGCGCGTGCGGTGGTATTTCATTAGTGATTAGCGTGTGGGTTTGGGCACCAGCGCTTGCTCCTAATGTATTGCTAGCAGTAATTCTGCTAGCGGCTCCTTGTAGGGTTGAACTGTCGGCGCCTACCGGGACTCTACCCCGTAAATCAGGCAAATTAAAAGTGGTTGAGCCATCGCCAGAGCCAAAGATTGCGCCAACCACGGCATACAGCGCAGCGTAGGTAGTGCGCGATATCGCCCTACCATCGCAGATTAGCCATTTACTGGGTGCTGAATTAGTAATCCAGGCGATCGTCCCACCAATCGGCACAACGCCAATTGCGGCGATCGCACTATCTACATAAGCAGTATTAGCAATGCGAGTATTGTTGCTGTTGGATAACTGAAGAGGGCAAGTGGGATTATTGATGAAAGCTGGGCTATCTAGAATGGCGTAATTAGCAAGTTGAGAGATTCTTGCTAAAGTTTCGATAATATCGCGCACTGCGTTTCTTGATGGCGCGTCGATTGCGCCATTCCAGCCTGTTGCGTCATAGGCTGTATCATTGCCCCCAGTTCCGCCAGGGTCGCCTTTTTGGGCAAGGATCTGCCAGTAGGTTGTATTGAGGGTTGAAGGCGTTTGTCCTGCCGCGGGATCAGAGTTGATGTACACCCAAGAACTACCACCATAAGTCACAGCGTCGTCGCGCTGGTAATAGGTTGCTGCTGCATACGCCCCTCTAAATCGTGGGCCCCCGCGTAGTGCTTCTACAAAATCAGGGTCAGATGTGAGTAGTTCGGCGATCGCTCTTACTGTCCTAGGTAATGAGTCTGTAGAAATGCGTGTAGGGATAAGGTCGGCAAATTCAACCGAGGCGACATTGGGAATAATTGCGTGGAAGTCCATCACTACGCTTACATCATTCCCAGTGATTATCCCCAATCTCTGAGAGGTTGCCGCATCGTAAAACGTGCCTGTGTAGGTTAGTCCGGCATCAACAACAACTGGCCCGTCGTATTGTGTGCCATCTGCCAGCCAGTATGTGGTTTTAGAAGTATATTTATTGACGACCAAGTGGTAAGTGACGTTGCTAGTAGCAGATTCCACAACGTTCACGCCGCTTAGCGTGCCAGAACTAAAAGTAAAAGTATGAGGCGAAAGGGTATAGATCGAGTCGGGCGTTGTCCCAATATCGATCAATGGCGCATCAAGGGTCAGCGTCAAATCGCCGTCAAAAGCCACCCCGCCCGAATCTACGAATTTTCCTGTTATCTGCGTCATGGGGGTAGAATTCCCCATGAGGGGAGTTGGGGGAGTAGGGAGTAGGGAGTAGGGAGTAGGGAGTAGGGAGTAGGGAGTAGGGAGTAGGGAGTAGGGAGTAGGGAGTGGGGAGATGGGGGAGAATAACAAGCTATCCATTCCCAATGCCCTATGCCCTATGCCCAATAACTAATGACTAATGACTAATGACCGATTCTTTAAACTGCTTACCCGCCGAGAATGCGGGTACTGTGGTTGCGGGGATGACCATCTTTTCATTGGTTTTGGGGTTGCGTCCTTCGCGTTCTTTCCGATCGCGCCTCTCGAATGAGCCAAACCCCACAAGCGTTACCTTGTCACCACTAGAAACAGTTTCCATAATTGTTTCAATCGTGGCAGTTAAAACCGCGTCTGCCTCTTTTTTGGTGACGTTCGCTTTAGTGGCGATCGCGTCTACTAATTCAGCTTTGTTCATACCAATTCCTCATAAGTTTGGTATGAATTATAACCAGGAGTCTTGTCTGACATCAATTTGTGGGGCGGGCGACTCGCCCGCCCCACTTAAAACGCTACCGAAGTATCAAAAACTGGATCGCCAGCGATTGAGAATCCGGCATGGAATTGTGAAAAGCACACGGTTGACTTGACGTACACCGGCCCATAAAGTCTATTGAACTTAACCGCCAATCGCCACTGATAAGAAGTTCGCAAATACGAGAGTGGCAGTAGCAAGAAGTATTCAAGTGGTTCGCCTCCTAACGCATCCCCCGCTACGTTGCGCCCTGCGAGGAATTCGCCCAGTAGGTAGAGCTTGCCTTGGATATTAAAAGTTTGGAGCAAATATTCCAGTACGGCGCGTGAACCCTTGCATTCCCAAATAAAGGTATAGGCGTTGGTGATGAGACTGCGCTTTTGCTCGTCCGTCCAGGTAGTTTCCCAATATTCGCCAGTGAAACCACAAAGCTGTCCTAGCCAATCTAGGTTTTGCGATTTCGCGGTCAGTGAATCAAGGTAATCAACATAAAAGTTGCCGATTGCTGACTTGACCGCCATTAAGTTCTCGTCCACGCCTACGGTTAGCCAATCCGCCACAGGGTCTAATTCTAGGTCATCGTCGGCAACTTGATACTTTTCTTCAGCGATGGGGAGCCGCTTATATATTGGTCTTCCCTGTTCCCAAGCGCTTGGCATTAGTCTAAGTCCCCCCCTTCCCCGTAACTGTAAGTGAAGTTTTCACTGCCCAGTACTAAGTCAATTGTTAGGTCGAATAGATAAGCCGCGCTGTAACTATTTGGCAATTGAATATCTGCGTAGCTTATATCTTGGTCGGTGTGGGTGCTTACTGATTGCACTAAATCCACCCCTGCCAGTTTCACCTGAAACTCTAATTCTTTGAGATTAATGGTTTCGCCCAAGGATAAATTTCCTGGTTGCAAATACTCTTGTAATCGCTGGTAGATAGTGAGCGCGATCGCTTCTGGATTACTCCCAGGAAGCAAGGATGCGATCGCATACACTTCCAATGGCACAAGCTCAATGCTGGAAACATATACCAGTACACCAATTGGGGCTTTATTAGAATTTCTCAAGGCTGATTGCAAATCGTTGATTTGAGCTTGGTTGAGTTCCGTTCCATCGGGGTTAAGTCCAAATACATGGACTGCTCCCTTTTCGTAACTGACTTTATCAGCTGCCAGTAGCCCTACCGCCTTGGTTACGCTCCCCTCACCCAGTAATAACTTTGTTTCCTGCTCGTAATCGTCGGCGCTCGTCAGTCCCCGCCGTCGCAGTGCCACAAATCCTCTAGCTCTTGCTTCGTCCTCGGTTTCTTCGTCGATTCCGCCAGATGCGGGTTCTGTGTTGATCACAGATTGCAAAAATGCTCGCGACTCACTCAAATTCTTGATGGTGTAGGCAGGCAGATTGTAATTTCTTCCCAAGTTTTCAGCCGTCGCCGTCACCACGCCAGCAATTGACCCCGCCGGAATTATTAGGTCTTCGTCAGTTGTGAAATTGTAGGTATTGGAAACATCACTCACCATGTATCCAGCGCTCAAGTAAAAAGCGCTGCCTAGTGGCGCAGAGAGAGTGAAAGTCAGGCTTACCTGTGCGGCTTTCCCCAATCGCCTTTGAATGCCAGCAATTTTTAAAAATTCCACTGCCATTGAGGATGGTAACTTATTGGCATAGTACAAAAGTTCTAGTATGGCAAAGAGATGCCCCTCATACAGTGCCGTAATGGGACTGGCTGCACTGAAGTCATTGAGGGTGCGATCGCTTGCTGTGTAGCACCTATCCTGCATTGCCTGGAGGATCAGCTTGGGGTCTGCTGGGTAGAGCGATTCGGGTTGTAGGGGGGTAAAGCGGGTGGGGTTTGCCATAATACTTTCAGATTTCCCCACGGTTCTATCTGGCGGATTCCGCCAGATAGATGTATGGATTATGCTTAAAAAGACTAGGAAAATTGTCCCAATCCCGCGACAGCCACTGACTAAAAAAGCCAAGGCGGCTATTTTGACTTACGCGCAAATCAAAACATTAAGAAATCCAAATCTTTATTTTGCAGTGGAAGCAACCCTAGAAGCTGATAGAATGCGGCGCGAAAAACTGTATCAATGGCTGGAATCCAAGGGATACCGTTGGAGCGGTAATCTTTGGTATAGCAAAGATGCAGATTAAATTGTGTATGATTAAACTGCGACGCTCACTTTATTAAATAAGTGCGAACAGGCGATCGCGCCCTTCTGTAGCTTAGGCGATATGTGTAAGCCCTAAGAGCAGTTAAAGCGGCAATTCCATGATCTGGGGTTAGCCGCATCTTGACGGAGTAGTGTAGCGGTAACATCCGGTGACGACCGGGACGTGGGTTCAAATCCCGCCTCCGACCTTACGATTTTAATATTAAGCTTATTGGCGGCTGCGACACTTCCCCAATACTCCACTCAACGCGCACAGCAAAACCGCCATCTTCTTGAATGTCACCTGTTACCGTAAACTCAATATCGGGGATTTGCTCTTCCAACGCCACTTGGATGCGGGATAGCACTACTTGCGGTTGGGCAACAGCATCAAAAATAAAGTCAGGACAACCGAATTGTTGTTTCATGACGCGCTCGCCTGGGCGTGTTTCTAAAACGCCAAAGATCGCGTCTCGAATTGTGTCGTAATCTTCACTCAGTTTCAGGGAGCCGTTGAATACTTGCAGTGGGTAGGCGAGTCCGCGAAGTTTAGTCATTAGTCATTGGGCATTTGTCATTTGTCATTAGTAAAAACTGGCTCAACAGTTTCCGAGGCCACTAAGCCAGTCATCACAAACCTTGTACAAAAAATACTTTTATGGTTAGAAGGTTCTACCTTATTAATACCCGCGAGTGTTATTGACATCGCCTCTTGAGTCGGTCGCGCCTACCACGATCACGCTTTTACCGTTGATAGTGAAATCACTAGCGTTGATCACAGAAATACTAGCCCCCGCCGCGTTCCAAGTCCAACTAGTTCCCGACGCTCCCCCTAATTCCCACTCTTGCCCAGCAGCGTTGCCAAAGCGTAACTTTCCACCAGCCATGACTACATAACCACCGCTTCCATCTTCTAGTCGCACCTCGGTTAGTCCTGTGATGGTCACTCGGTTGTTGCTGGCTTCTAAGTTGATTTCACCAACAGAAGTAGTTACAGCGTAGGTTTGCTCGACCTTCACCACATGGTTTTGGTCGGTTTCGTCTACCCTGTCGCCTACAGTTTGGTGCGTACTAGAGCCGATGACTGTGCGGCGATCATTTCCTTGCACTTCCACAGCACAATCCCGCACAGGGTCAGATTGCGTGGGGTCAGGGGGGTTGGTGTCGTTGTGGGTGACGCCAAGCCACACACCGTCGTGAGGATCACCGTCAAGAAACTGGAAATAAACAGTTGACCCAACCGCAGGGATAGGCGCGTCCATTGCTGGCGCTGGATTGCAGTGCGATAGCCAATCAGATGCCGATAAACCGGCTTTTGATTGGGGTGACACCTTAATGCGGCGCTGGTTTAATGGGTCGGCATTGTCGGTGACGATGCCGATTTGCAGCCCATAAACTCGGTTTGGGAGTTCGGCGAGTTGGGCTTTAAGGCGATTAAGTTCAGCGAGGGTAGCAAGAAATTGGGACATGAGGCTAGGCTTCCCAGCGCGATCGCACTTATTCGAGCTAATCAATTTTTTCTTGATAATCATGACATGGCATATCAAGTAATCCCATAGGATGAATCACACAAAAGAAGCCTTTGCCCAGAGAACAGCCAGAAGCGCATTTTAAACACATCTTGGTTTGTTCTTTAACAAGATTACGTTTTGCGAATATCTTATCTTTGTTAGCTTCAAATATAGCGATGTATTTATCGCGCTCATCAAGCCATTTGGCATATTGTTCAGCGTTATCTGCCAAGAATTTTTCAATTCTCTTACGGCTATAAAGTTTAATCCGTGATGCGTTCCTGTAATGGGGATTATCCAATAATTTATCAGGCTCACCTATTTTTTTAATCCATCCGTCCGAAAGCAAATATTTTTCTTTCAATTGAGTTTTAGTTATCCAGTTGTCACGAGCTTCCCACTTACAATCATCTTCATGATAAAGAGGAATCCACACGCCCCATTCTTCATCTTTATCCCACACCCAAGCGACTGCACGAGGCTTGGTTTCTTCGCTTGGTACGAGGTTGATTTTTTTTAATTGCCCAACGGTTTTGAGTTCACCCAAATTATCCCACTGCACGATAGGTGGCAGTTTTGGGTTATGAAGTTCGCAGTCTTTGACATCGTAAAGCCAAGTCCAATAACTACGTTTCATAGAGTAAATTCCGCCGCTAGGACTTGCATCTTTCTTTGGTTTTAGGTTTTGCTTGTGTAGGTTAACTAAGTCTTTTAAATTACCAGGATGGCAGCCCCAATCATAGCGAGTTACGCCAGGGCATTCCGTTCTTGGCTTGCTACTCCACTGCCAATCACAAACCGCGCATTTCCACATCCCGTTAGGATGTTTAAATAATTTATGCTCCGTCATAAAATCAACTATTAATTGCTAATTAACAACTACAATATGCAATATAAATTTGTCAAATATTGTTTAATATTTTATTTAATTAAATAGTACACAGGCAGATAACGTCGCCGACATGATCGCCAAGGGGAGGGGATGGTACAACAAGAAAGCAAACGCAGATTCTAGAAGGTTTAAAAATACGATACTTTAGTATTTATTGCAGTCGGGGTTGAAACGCTGTACAGGTAAGCCAAGTTTTAGTACATCAATCCCGATTTGAGATAAAAGACATACATTGCTATTAAGTAAAAACCTCAAATGCAGATGATTCCCTGAGCTGCGTCCAGTCGATCCAATCTTCGCCACAGTTTGACCTTGTTTTACCTGCTGTTCTTGCTGCACCAAAATTCCACCGTCCATGAGGTGCATATACGTCGATTCATAGCCGCCCCCATACTGAATCGTAACCATGTTGCCAGCATCGCCATTACGAAGCGCAACCCGTGTCACAACACCATCTGCCATCGCTACAACAGAAGTCCCAAGAGGTGCAGCGACATCCAAGATTTTGTGTCGGTAAGAAGCAGGGCGACCCGCTCTTTTTCCGTACCCATCGCCTATACTGCTCGCCCCCTTGGGAACAGGAAAAATAAACTTTCCAGGCGCAGCGACAGGAGTCGTCGCAGTAGTTCCCGCCGTACTCGCTACAGGTGCGGCATTTGTCGCAGGCGCAGCTTGTGGCGTGTAAAACTGCAACTGCGTTAGGCCGCCAGGGAATTTGTGCGACACGCTACTGACTCGCCATTCCCGATTGAATGGCTCTGGTACTAGTTCGCCGGAAATACCAATAATTTGACCGGGAACCACGAGCAAATATTCAGGTGTAGTGACAACGGTCGCCTCTGACTCATATCCCTTGATGCGTTTGGCTTCATCTGCGATCGCTTCCCCTTCCGCTCTCCCATCCGCCAAATCAATCGCCCCAATCGCTTGGCGTGGCATTCCTGCATCATCTGTGGATTTTCCAGGGTTGGCAGTCACGGGCTGCGGTGGCGGTGCGTCTGCTTTCAAAGTGAGGCTAGCCAACGCTGCTTTGGAAACTTTATTGTTACTGGTAGTGGATTTGGTAATCACGCCGTTGGCGGCGATATCTTCAGTATCAATCGTCGTACCTGTGGTGGTTTCGGTTGTTGTCACTACCTTTTTAATCGTCGTTCCACCCGTAACTGAAGTTGTTTCCACTATCGTTGTAATCTTGCCACGCTCAATGGTTTTATCGGTTTTGGTGGTGATGATTGTAGTTGTACCGTTGGGGTTTTTCTGAGTTTTGGTAGCGGTTTGGGTCGGTTCAGTTTTTTTTGGTGATTCGGTGGGTGTGTTGTCGGCGGTGGTAGTTGAGGGTTTGGATTTCACATTCCCCGCGACAGGAGGCGCAGCTGCACCAGTCACGCCACTGGGAGCTTTGCCTGTTCCCGCTTTATCTTCAGCTTTTTGCTGCTCGACTTTCCCTGATTGCCTATCAATCACGGTCTTGGATTGGGCTTGTGGGGTGGGGGGAGAAGTAGCGGAACTGCCAGAAGTTGAGGCGCGATCGCTACGAGCTTTATCGCTAAATCGCAAATCCAGTACATCGCCCCAATCAATCACAATCCCCGTATATTCTGGTCTACCACTGGGCTTGAGAATGAGCTTATTTTTATCTTCCTTGAGCGTGTAACCAATGGAGCGACACTGCCGCAGTAGCAACTCATAGGCAGTAATACCAGTCTGGTCAAGAAATTGATAGGTTGGCCCGTTGCCCTCCATCTCTAACTTGAGGTTGTGTTGGCGTGTGACAATTTCCGCCAGCTGTCGCAGGGTGATATTTTCAAAGGATTTATTTTCAGTTCGCCGCGTCATCAGCCAGCGAATTGATTGCCCTGTAAAGGTTGTGACATCCTTTTCGCCTTTGGTTGAATCTGTCCCGACATGAATGAAGTGATAAGCGACAAGCTGATCCGGTTCAAATCCTAGCTCAATAATTATTTCAGTCCCTTTGATGCTGGTTTCCACTGGCGGGGTGACAGCTTGCATCTGGGCTTGAGGTGGTTGCGGCTGCGTCTCAGGAGCCATCGTCCTTTTCGAGTTCAGGATGCTCCAGATGATAGGCAAAGTACCAGAGCGCCTATCAACAGTTGAGGCGCTATACCTGCCGTCTGCCACATACAAGCCAGAATCATAGTGCTGAGAACTGGCCAGCAAGTATGGCGACGGTCGCCCTTTGCTGAGATATCCCAGCCCGTTGTAACTTTCTAGAAACCAGCACAAGTCAGGAATGTTGCCCCAGTTTACGCCTTTGAAGCGATTGTCAGAGGTGAGCGCATCAATCGCTGCTTGTTCAAAAGTGTACGGGGGAGCAACGCCGGGGATGCGCCCGGCTGGTACGTTGGTTGTGCGACGAGTGAGGGGGTCGCCGTTGGCAATATTTTGGCTGAAATTATAGGAACATTCGCGGTAATGGATTGCGGCGACAACGTGCCAAGGTACGCCAGTTTTTGCAGATATTGACTGGTATCTTGATTGGTTGGCGATCGCCTGCTGTGCCGCTTCTTTTACTATCCCAGCGCGATCTGGACGGATGGACATCGTTGACCAAACGCGATTGTAGTAATCACTTTGCGCTGCTTTAGCGCGACCAGTGGGGCGAGTCAGGATTGCCGCACCGCCTGTGGAGGTAGGCAGGGCTAAATCTGAAGTGGTTGATGTCGCGGTTGTGGGCGTGGCGGTTTGTTGTTTGTTGCTCCCTAGCAGTTCGGGTGGTACGACGATGCCACCATTAGCCAGCGATATTTGTTGGAATTTACCACCGATTACTAGTCCGGAATCATAGATGCTGAAACTGCAACGGCTACTCTTTTCACTCTCCCCAAGTTCCACGCTTACTTCTAAGAGAAAGCGATCGCCGCTTTCAAAAACACTTTCACCAATTCGGCAGCGACAAAAGGGGGCGATGAGTTTCACGCCTGACCTCCCAATAACCACTTCACCAGTTGCACGGGTTTGCCGTCGTAACTTGAAATCTGTTCCTCTGTTTTGTTGAGCGTCGTTTCCACATCCCCCAACACTCCATTCACATCACCCAGCAACTTCAGTGCGTCCGCCGTGTACCCTTGTAAGTTCCCAGGTAACTGCGTTTGTAGGGTAGTGAGCGTACTGGTTGCAGTGTCCAGAGTTTCACCAATCTGTGATAGTACGGGCTTGGCGTAGTTGAGGATTTGGGAAGTGTCGGGAATTTCCAAATCTAGTCCTTCTACCAAATCACCAAACACGTCAATATCTGGGTTGAGGTCAAGCAGTTCGGTGAAACGGGTCACATCGCCGTTGAAGATTTGGGATGCGAGGCTGGCTATTGTGTCTCCGGTTTTGGTTTGCATTTGTCAATGGTCAATGGTCAGTGGTCAGTTGTCAGTTGTCAGCGGTTGGGAGTGCTGAGTCAGTTGTTATTTTCACATCTCCCTCATCTCCCCTGCTCCTCTGCCTTCTATCTGGCGGATTCCGCCAGATACATTACTTCACATTCAAGGTGCTTTGCCACTAGTCACTAATGGAATTGTGGTTACTCCTTGTCCGGTTTTGGCTGCAAATCCGTCCCAGACAAGGACTTTACCAATAGTCTTTCCCCCGATGCCAATCATGGATACAGCACCAGTATTGGCATCGGTCGAGAGTTTGTACTTATTACCTCTAATCGCCGATTGAACGTCAGCAGCCCACTGCTTAATATTGGTTTCAAGATATTTCTTTGCAGCAGCAGACGCATCAGCACGCTGTCTATCAGTCAGTGGCAACCGGGGCTTACCTTGTTTCTCGCGTGTTGTTTTGGCGGCTTCTAAATTTTTAGTTTTTTGCTGCTCAATCTCCCCTCGGCTAATCGCTTTGGGTACTTCCTTGAGTTCCAGTCCTAGCTTCACGCTGGCGGGTTCGCCACCTAGCCAAGCTGATTCTTCCCATTGAATATTAGTCAGTACGCAGGGGCCAAACTCTCGCGTTCCCCACTGGAATTTTAAGATTGGAGGCGAATACTTTTTATTTTTGATATTGGCTTCTAGTAGCAAATTTATCCCCTCAATCAGTGGCCGCAGTGACTTGCCACAATACCAAGTTTGCAGCACGAGGTCAGGAATCGAGAGCGTTTGCCCTGTGGTGGCGTTGTATTGAATCTCGCTTCGCTGCGATGCCAGAGGTGAAATCTCGGTGTACTTGGCTTCCCGACTAAACCTGAGTGATTGAGGGTTGACCAAAAATAACCATAAGGGTTTGGCGGTATTGCCAGAAATATCATATTCCAGCAATACCGCTTCAATTCCTTTGGACTCTCTTGAGGCATCACTCAAAGATGCGTAAGCCCGTTGATTAAACATTAGTAGGTGTAGCCTACAAGCAACTTGATTGAATCAATATGGCTACATTGCTCTTTAAAAACTTTTTCAAAATCTGCAAACTCACCATCCCCCAACACTATGCACCCCATCGAGCCAGGGACGTTGGCATCACGATGGATTAGTAAATCAGAGCGCTCGGTTCCATCCTTTGTCGTGACTGCGAATGGTGTTATGGGATAGCCATTGCCCTCAACACCCTTGACATTTGTAAGGTCAACTGGCTTGGTGGCGACGCTGTAGAAAGGTAGCGGACTACTCAATTCATAAGTTGGCGGCAATACCCCACCGCGCACACTCCAATCTTTCACACCTTGCTTTGCTCCCGTAGCAGAAGTAGCAACCCACCTGCCGATTATCCCCTGCTCATAGTCGCACAAAAACAAGCGCCCACGGTTCAGTTCTGGTGTTTCGTCGAGTTGCATTGTGAAGAATAGGAATGGTTGTTTTAAAGACATGGCTTTACCTTTTTAGGTTAGGATTCCTCACTGAATGGGTAATAGGTAATGGGTAATGGTAAAATCCAATTCCCAATTCCCAATTCCCAATGCCCAACTTAAGCCAATTGCCCTTGCACTTGAGCAGCGTACATGATTTCTAATTGCTCCAGGGCAAGGCGCGCGATCGCTACAGGATCATTTACCCCATACACATTAATCACCGGAGCCAGTACGGTGCTTTTGGCAGAGGCTCCCACCGCTGCACTGCCCTGCATTAATCTCTGCATTTGGGCTGGGGTAAGGATGAATTCGCTTGAATTGGCAATTACTGGACTTGCTCCAGACGGCATATTGCGCGATTCTGTTGCCAATGCCCCTAATAATCCATCGCTTGCTGTAGGGATATGGCCTTTATAGAAACCAAGCAAGCTACCAACACTAGAGCCAATGTTTTGTCCGATATTTACAGCAGTTTGCCCAACACTTGTAAAAGCACTTTGAGCAGTGCCAATTGGATTATTTACGAAATTACTAGCGGCGTTAAATGGAGCCGAAATAATACTTTGAGCTTGGTTTAAGAGGTTACCGATTGCTGATTTTATCGCTGACAATAACTGATTCCACATGTCAGCGATCGCACTTCCCAAAGAGGTGAAAAAGTTTTGCACTGAACTAATAGCAAAACCCCCCACTTCACCCCAGCCGCCAAGGAAAGAACTCAACCACTCTTGAGTAGTGTAGACTGCCGCCTCCCAAACAAGACCCAATCCCTCCAATAGCTTGCCGCCAATACTTAATAATCCCCTGCCAATTTCTAAAACAACGGTGGCACGGAAGCCGCCAACCAAGCCAACAACAAAGGGGACAACACCAAGGGCGATATTGCCGATGGATATGAGGATATCGCCCCAAGGTAGATTGATAATTCCTTGGATTAATTTACCTACCAATTGTCCACTAAATATCCCAAGCTTGGCTCCCATCACGCCAAAGCCAATAGCGCCACCACCGCTGGATAAAACTTTGAGCGAAGAGTCAGCAAGCCATGAGAAAAACTGGCTAATCCAATTATTAATACCACTTAATAATTTTTCAAAACCATTGAGTATCGCACTGGGATTAAAAAATTTTTGCACCCCTCCCATTAGGGATTGAAAACTATTAACTAAAATATCTGGCTTAATAAAGCCTTGAATTGAATTAATTAATTTTTGAAAACTTCCAATAATAAAATCGGGATTGAAGATATTAGAAATAATTGCACTTGCTCCGGCTATTCCTCCACCTGCACCTTTGGCAAGGCTGGCGAGGGAACCGGCAAATCCCGCCGCTTTATTTATCCAGCCAGTAACGGTGTTGATGCCGTTATAAAGTACGAGCATTGGATCAACACTAGGCACTCCCAAAGCTTGAAGAATGCTAGCTCCTGCATCAAAAAAGGCTTGCATTGCTTTGATGCCACCAGCTACAGCAGTCATTACATTTTGTTGACCTTCACCGACTGACAAATCCCGTAATAAACCAAATACGCCAGAAGTGGGGTCGAACAAACTTGATTCAATCCCTGCTATCAAGCCATCCACTGTGTTGCTGGCAGCATCAATTACATCTTTGGTAACAAGTTTACCTGATACCGCTTTGACAACCTCAATTCGCTCTTTGGCAGAAATATTTTTCATATCATTGAGCGTCTTGCCGCGCTTTTTCATCTCCTGTTCTAGGAGGTTGATAAATGCGGGGTTGTTGTCGGCAAATAGCAAGTTTTTGGCACTGGCAATATTACCATCAAGCAGACGTGCCGTGAACATACCCACTGCACCCGCATCCGTCCCCGACGAAATACCAAGCAGTGTCATTTGCTTGGTGATGTCGGTTAAGTTCTTTTGGAATTCACCCTTGTTGAGTACCCCGTTTGCATCCTTGAAAGCCGGAATCACGTTATCCATGATGCTATTGGCCACCCGCTGATAATCAGCAGTTGCCCCTGGTAGCGCCCCGGCGATTTTGGATAATTCAGCGCCAAAACTAACAACAAACTTTTCGGACTCTTTGTATGATTCGCCTGTCAAGGCTGCAAAAGTTCCAGCAGCCGATACCGTGTCTAACTGAATTTTTTTAGCTTCTTCAAACTTTCCCCCCATGAAAGCAGCAGCATTGCCCGCCAATTGCAATGCTTGCCCCAAGAGATTGGCTTGGATGATGCCTGAAGTAATCGCACTTGTAAGGCTTTGCGTACCGCCAGAAGCGTTGTTAGCACTGCGTCCCAATCCTCCCAATGCCGAAGTGATGCGCCCAAACACGTTTGATGCTTGGTCACGAGCGCTGATAATCAATTGGACTAGGTTACTTGCCATTCCAAGCTTTCTTTTCAGCCTCCACAGCTTCTAGGTGGATATCTGCCATCAATTTGAGAGTGTCCAAGGGGATGCGCTTGTATTCTTCCAATCCCTGAAATGATTTACCGTTAAGGTGGTAGACAATTCTTAAAAAACTCTCTTCGTTAATCGTTTTCGGGTTTAGAGCGAAAGGATTTGATTAGATTCGCAACCCCCTGCCAATCACCTGTATTAATTTGGTTAAGAATTGATTCTTCTACAGAATCGCGATCGCCCCACTTGGTACAAAGGCGTAGCGCTAAAGCGATTTGTGATTCTAATTCTCCACCCTTGCACTTGCTGATAGCTTCCACATCACCATAGTTGGGTCGGCGGAAAATCACCTCAATTCCACTACCAAGAAAAAGAGATTTTGAGCGATCGCTCAGTTCGGTAAACTCTGGCGTATTGGATGGCGAAAGAGCTTGAGAGATAAGCTCGACATCTTCAACATCTACATTCCGTAACTGCGGTAGAGCAATCCCTGGCTTGTCTCCCCAAGAAATGCAATTTCTCACTATCAATCGCCCTGCCACCTCAATAGGATTGAGATTGCCAGCTTTAGCAAGACTGCGTACATCCTCTAAAATCACGGGGCGAAATACAGTAATCGTGCCATCGCTAAGGATGATCTTGGTTTTTTGTGCTTGTGCTTCGACTATTTGTTCCTGCGCTTGTTTTGCGTATTCTAAAAATTCTTTGGTAGCTTGCTGTTCATTTGTTGGAGTGCGTTGAATTCTACCCATTATGCGTACTCCCAATCATCACCGATAAAAGTCAGTTTCAGCATTGAAATATCATTTTTAGTTTTATCTACCTCAAAACCCTCCAACGCGGTGGGACGGGCTTTGTAAATAATCAGCGATGGGCCGATTGGCTCCACTTCTGGGCAGTAAGTCACCGGCGTGACTGAGATGGTGATAGCTTCCTTATTGCCATCGCAATAATTTCTCCAAAAATCGATGATGGGTTTATCCGCAACTGGATCAAAAGCTTTTTCTAAATCCATCTCGTCTAATTCTCTTGGCCCCACAAGCTTGTATTTGCGGTTGCTGAGTCCATCGCTGTAATCAGTAGTATCTGCTTTGTCTTTGATACCTGAAAACTTTTCCCAGTAACTATCAATGCCCTTGATGGTTACTAGATATTGTTGTTGGGTAATTGGATTAGCCGTTCCTCCTGCCATTTACGCCACTCCTGCTGCTTGTCGTACTTGATCAATTGGTGTTCTGTAGGAGCCAACCAGCATCCGTTCTAAGGTCGGTACTGGAGCCGCGTACACTTCGGATCTCACTACCCCATCCTCCAGATCAATAGCAGGATTAATGCTTCTGTCACATATCACCACAAAAGCATCCTTGGGTTGCGCTCCGAAGAATGCGCCACCTTCCCAAAATCTGTAGGCTATGGCTTCAATCGTTTCTCGAATTCTGGTAAATAGCACACCTTGCCCATCCACTGCCGAGAAAATAATGCCGCCGTTGTCGAGGGTTTGTTGAATGGTGCGATTGAAAACTGAGAAGATGATGCGAGTATTAACGAATCTGTAGTAAGGACTAGCCGATCGCGTCCTTGAACCATACACTACAACTCCTTGTCCAGGCAAATTGCGAATGCAGTTGACACCGTTTGGATTGACTACAGCCTGTTCGGACTTCTTGACCGTTACTGTCACACCCTTAACGCCACGCATTGGGTATTTGGTTCCGGCTGGTGGTTGCTGGAATCCTTCGATTCTGTAGCGGCGAAGCGCGATCGCAGCCACACCCGCAGATGGCGGCACTGTATTGTCAAGCAAATCAATTACATAGGGGAAAAAGTAAGCCAGATGTCCCCGTGCTGTGGTGTAATTGGCGGATTCGGTTTGTGCCAGTGCTGAGGTGTTGATGGTTCCCGATGGGCCAGAATCGACGAATGCCGCCCAATCAAAGCCTTCTGTAGCACAGAGGTTTTCCATCGCCGTGGCTACTGAGGTGCGATCACTTTGGTTGCTGAGTCCTGAAAAAGCTTCTGGGCAAATCAGAATACCTTGCTCGTGCAGGTCTGGGTCGAAGCTATTTTGAATGGCATAGACAAATTCATCCGCTAATGTAGCGTAGGTGTCAACCGTGACCGTGAGCGTTGACCCGCCTGGGGCTGTGGGGGAAGTGACTGTAAAGGCTATCCCAACATTATCAGAGGTAACAAGAAAAGTACTATTGCCACTAGTGTCGTCGCCTGCCGTTACCACAGGGCTGACGGTGACATTAGCGTTAATCGCCGCAATCAAGCCATCTACAATCGATTGCAAAGTTGGTGATGCACCAGCTGTGTAGCTGATTGCCGTGCCATTAATAGTGAGTGAATAAGCGCCAGCAGTTGGAGTGCCAACAGTAATTGTGGCAACTTGTTTACTTGCAGCGCGGACAAAGAATAGAATGCCGTTTGATAGGTTATTAAAAAATAATTTGACTGAGTTAAGGCTAGGACTAGAGCCAAACTTAGTAGCGAAATCGTCAGGACTAGTGACTTGCGTCGGCGTGTTGTAAGCCCCGGTTGTGCCGGTGCCAATTATATAGGCGCGGTTGAATGAGGCAATGTCTGCTGGGATTATGCCAGCTGTATCTTCATAGACATATGTGCCGGGCGCTGTTAATTGATTTATGTTAAGCGTTTGGGGCATGGGCAGTATGCATAACTGCGCGTAGAGTTCCCCTATTGTTCATCTTCGGTAATTGTAAATTCGCGATCTATTACGTTATCGCTCAGGTCGTCAGCACGCGATCGCCTAATGGTTGTCCTAAGTTGAATTGGAATAGGATTGCCATTCTCATCCACGGGCGCGTAAGGTCGCACTCCTTCGGATGGATCACGCTCTAGATAATCAACATCGGCAGCGGTGTAGGGTTGTTTTTGTCCCTCAATTTGCATCATCGCCACTGCCACGACCAGAGTGTAATACCAAATGCCATCATCAGTTTTTATAAATCCTTCCTGGACTGGATAGCACTTAGAAAGTGGCCCTTTGAGGGGAATCAAACCAGTGACAGCATAGCGAACTGCATCAAGCAAAGGATACGCACCTCTATGAGTACGCAAGTCTCGTAATTGCAAAGATAGCTCAAATTCAGCAATAACTTCGCAAGTCACAGGCTGCATAGAGGTAATTCTAAAGCGACTACGCTTGTAACCTATGAGAATCATTCCCTTACGCCCTGGCTTGGGCTGCTGATCACTTTCGCCTGGGAAAGGAGCGATATTTACCTCAAAAGGTGCAAGAATCGCCTCAACTCGCTTAACTATCGCCGCTTCAGCTTCAGCCAACATCACCAATCCCTCAAACTAGAAGCTGTCCAAGTTCGCCCAGGACTCTTAAATAGCGCCACATCCCCATTCCCGGCATCGGTTGTACTGCCGTCAGTCCCATCGACAATACCTGGCAGCGATGCCTTACCTGCTGCCAAGTCCTTGAGGTAATAGAAAACTAAATCCCGCCGCCTGGTTACTTCCTCTCTGGGCTTATCCTTATCGAGTAGATACCGCGCTACATCGCAGGTGTAGTTGCGAATCACTGGTGGTATAACCACCAGAGGTACTTTGTAGCGCGTTGCTAGGTAAGAATCGAGTTGCGCTTGGGCATCTCCAATTGCCCGATTTACCACATCTTCGTTGATTGTAGTGGCATCGGGATAATCGATATTGCTCAGTTCCAAGATTTCCTGTTCGCTAAAAGCTGCAACCATATCCGCGACGGTGGCGTAAGACATTACACCCGCCTCAAGGAAACCGTAACCACGACACCAGCCAAGGCAGTCACCGTACCTGCAAAGTCGAGAGACAAGCGATCGCCACTAGCCAAAGTCCGGGTTGCCTCGGTTGCAACGAGTGCCCCAACCTGTACCGTGTTAGCAGTGCCTTTGCAGTCAAAGCCAGCATTGGTGTTGTTGGTTAATAGGTCGGTTCCCGCACCAGGGGCTTGAGTGCCAGTATCTTTGGTAATTTGCAGGTTTACAGCAGAAGCGTCACTCCCCGCAGTCGAGTGTACGTAGGAAATGCCAGTTACCAAGTAAGCACCATCCGCCACGAAGAAAGGCTGATCTACGCACAGTGAGTTGAGCGGACACTGGACACTGATATTATGTGTGAGGTTGATGTTAGCGTTAATCAACTCAACACCTATTTTTTGTTTAACAGCCACTACTCATTACCTCCCTTGATTGCAGTGATGCGGCGATTGATGGCACGGCGAACGGTAACGCGAGACTCCGAAGCAAGCCAAGTTTCGAGCTTGGCGATATCGGGGCAATTTTCAATTACTTTTTCTGCCTCGTCCACGTTCATGGTTGATAGCTCTGAGGGTTGGGGGGCATTAGGGTTAATCTCAGCTTTAGGGGAGATAATCTCAATTGCTCCCCAGCGTTCGTACTGGGGGAAGTCGGGGTGTGATCGCAGTTGTTCTGTTGCCTCGTCTGACACGTTGAGATTACTGCCGGGTCTTAGGGTAAGAGTGTCAAAGCAAACTGGGCCGTTGCGTGGCGGGAAACTTTTTTCGGGTCTGAGGATAATTGTTGCCATTGTTGTATCGACTTTTGACTTTTGACCATTGACTCATAACAACAGCCAATACCTACTTTCTAATTGGCTGACTACTAGTTCACCTTCGGAACTTTGATGTAGCGGAAAGCACCAGGATAATTAATTATTGTGGAAGTTGTTGAACTAAACATCGGGTAAACCCTGCGCCCATCTCTTACTGTTATCCATTCCTGGGGCATCATCTGAACGAGTTCAATGTGGCGCTCTACAACTTCGGGGTCTTTGGTGTAAAGGGTAATGAGGTCTTTATTTGTGCTGAGCGCTTGGACGCCGTTTGTTTCCAACTGAGCAGAGTCACATTCTTGGCATTTTGTGATGTTGAAGTTCACATCTTCCTCTGATAAAGCCTGCTTGATGTAAGTAAGCACGCTTACAGAAGAATCAGGCATCCGAGTTTTAACCAATTTGAAGTAAAAACCTGTGGATATCAATACATCCATCGGCATTTCAACATTATTTGATGCCGTGTGTGCTGCCTTTAATTCGTCTACAAAAAACTCGGCTAGTTCGTCAGGCGCTGCGGTATTGGGGTCGAAACTGGAATTATTGAGAGCGACACCAGCGTTATTCAAAAAGCCAGTGACGTTTAAGCGCGTATCACCAAATGCAGCGATCCGGTGATGGCGCTCGGCAATGGAGCGTTTCGCCAACATTTGCTTGCGATTATCAATGTCGGCTTTTGCACCTGCAAAGCTGTAAGCGCGTTCCTGCTGGAACGTGTACGAAAAGGCGCTCGCAATCATAAAGACTTTGTAGCGATCTTCGTTAGCCGAAACATCGACAATTGGGATATCAAACGCTCCATCGCCAACGATATCCGCGTCGCCAACTTCATCGATGGTATTGCGTACCACCTCAGCCGCGCCCGGTTTTAAGTCTGCTTTTGTGGGGACAATCTTGCCGTTTTCAAAAGCTAAGTCTCGATACCTTCTTGAAAGCACTCCGGGCATATTTTGCTCTAGCGCCCGGTACAGTAAATTTCCACCTGTAGTCATACAATTTTAGATTTTGGATTTTAGATTTTGGATTTAACTGCTACGCCAAATTAATAGACAAAGGAACGACAGAACCAGCAGTAGCAGACTTTAAGAATCGAGCATTAGTTATCTGTACGGCGCGGTTGGTGTCGGCATCCGCTCTGAATTGTCCTTTGCGCTGCCCTGTTTGGGGTGTGTGAATCCAAAAAACGTTGGATGCAGGGGTGACATTTTGCTGAACTTTCACGCCGATTATGCCCCGCACTAGGTAAGAGACAGCCCAGTATAGGGGATAGCCCAAATCACCATCGCTGTTGATGCTAAAGCTAGAGCGCTTTTCAAAGGTGTCAGTAGCAACGGCAATACCCGTCAGCAAGCTGTTGGCATCCACAGGAAGAATCAAGTCCTTATCGCCAGTTCCTTTGACCAGTCCCCGACCGAAAACGAGGATGCTATTTGTAGAATCAGCATTAACTCCTGTGCGGATCACTGCTAATTCTAAATTGGCGATTTGCCCCTCGTAGAGTGAAGCGCCGTCGAGTAAATCTGTGTAGTTAGTTACTGGCATTATTTCCAAGCCTCCTCATAAGCAGCAGCAGCATCAGCGTAAGCGGAGCGCGATCGCTTGTCTTCTTCAGAGAATTCCTCAATCTCTTCATCGCGCACCACTTCCTTGAGATTGACCAAATCGGGGAGTCCCTTGAGGAATCCTTGCAACCAAGCTTTGGGGCTTTGGGGCTTACCTTCAGCGAATTCCAGTTCTTGTTCTGGCAGATTCATCATGAATTCGACCAGTTGATCTTTTTGGTTAGGGCGAATCTTACCCTTAAGTCCTTCAACGAAATTGGCGATCGCTTCCTTTTTTTTCTCCGACTCGACTTGTCGAAGTTTGGCTTCTGCTTTCTCCAACCGCTCCGATAATTCAATGCTTTCTTCTGATGGCACTGGTTCTGGCTCCTCCGTGTAATTGTTGGTATTTAAAAGCTGCAATACTTTCTCCCCGACTTCGGTTAGACGAGACTCCATATCGGGCGAAAATATTTTATTAATAAAGTTTTCTAGTTCATTGACTCGGTTTTCTAGATAGTTGAGACGACTATCGTCGGGTATGGAAAGTAAGTAGGCAGGGACAACGCGATCGCTCGTCTCGATCCCATACTTTTCAATTAGCCATTCCCGCAGATTACGCCATATTTCCTTATCCCCTCCCATACCACAACAAAAATCCACTACCCCCTCTTCTGCTTCACCAAAAGCAACCGACTTCAGTCCTTTGACAGCTGGTGCCATACCCCCCAAAAACCCCACATGCCGCAGGTAATAACTTCCTGGCTTGGGATTTGAGGGCGAATCCGGGGTATAGAAACTGGCGGAAATCTTTTTATAGCGCTTGGCTTTTACTGCCTTTTGGAAATCTGCATCCCAATCCTTGAGGTTGGCCATGAGCTTATTGCCCACCCGCCGTACTCCTTCTACCCAGGCGTAAGCTGGGGAGTTGTCACGCGGATGTCCCACGACTGCGGGAGCGTCGAATAGTTCGGGGTCGTAGGATCTGGCGATCTCATCAAGATGACTTTCGCCAAGAGTAACAACTTCGCCACTAGCGCTGGTATGTGTGCCAGCTTTAAAGATTTCGATTTCCTGGGGCATGGAGGAATAGGGAGGGAGGGGCGTCCTCCCGGTGCAAAAGGTAAATAATAATGCAGTTGTAGAATTCCCCAGTTTTCTATCTGGCGGATTCCGCCAGATAGATTCAACTACCAGACTTGATATAACTAAGCAAAATCTCTCCTAATTCCCGCTCATCCTCTGCCGAAGCTCCCAAAAACGGACGTGGCGGCAAATTGCGCTTAGGGTATCCGTACTGATGAGCGCGAGCATACCTCACATTGCAGCCCACAACAACTTGAGTACCGTCGGCGCGGTAGGTGATGGATGCTCGTAAGCGCCCCGATTCTGTTAATATTTTTGTTCCCCGCTTGCGTTTGCGGTATGCATTTGTCAGGGGTGCCCACGCCACGCCATCCGGGTCGTGTTCGCCTTTAAAATTTTGCTCGGTTCGCCGTAGCATAAATTCGCCCATTGAAGCGAAAGCCGGGCGGAGGTTATGGAGGCGATACTCGATTTCGGCAAGGTCTTGACGAGCAGCAATGTCATCTAGGGTAATAATAATGTTAGCCATAAATAGTCACATGGCGACACTACGAGGATTCCCTTTATGTTTGATATGCCTGCTACACCTATTGATCCTGAATTAGCTGCCGCATTCAAGACACTTGAAGCTCAAGGAATATTACTTTTGTGTGATGGCGCGATAGTTGATCGCTCATTGTTTATCAAAGCTGCTGAGAATGCTGTAAGCGCTCCGGTTGAGGAAACCATTGCTTTATTGCAAAAAGCAGGAGCAACTGCTGTTACCCCACAACAGAAGGAGTCGGTATGGAATTGTTACCCTAATAGGGATTGGACTGCTTACTGTCTACACGATGCGAGATGATGTCTACGGTTCCCTATACTCAATGGAATAACGCCACTTTAAATGACTACAGAAAAGCAAGCACAAGAATTGTTCCCTATTTGCGTTGAGGCGGGGTTGAATTATCGATGGTAGTAATAAATTTTCCTGGTGATTTCGAGTATGACAAGCTATTGCCCCCAAACAACAATCCTTTGGCGTGGGGATGGCAAGATTACACCGATTTTGAGTGCCAAAAGTCCAAGAATCAGGCGAAAGCACAAGAATTGTTAGACTTAATGACCGAAGTTTCTACCGATGCGTGGAATGCGGGTTGGATGAATGGCACAGAGTTTAGGCTATGGGAGGCAGCACTAGGAAAATGTGGTGAGTGGGGACATATTCAAATCAGCCAAGAAACAGGCGAGAAACTAAAAAACCTTTCTGATCTCTGTGGTGGCTGGTGGATTTATCATCGTGGAGAAAGGTTTTTAAGCCTAGAGGAATGGGAAAAACTTGCGGTTTACGCCAAGAGTCTAGACGCAAAGGAGCGCGAAGCCGTTAGGTTTCAAAATACCGACAGCTTGCACAATCACCTTTAGGATTAACAGCACATTGAACATGTGGCGATCGCGCATTAAAACGACACGACGAATCCCCTAAGCAAACATCATCATCCACATAAATATCACTGTGTTGAACCGCTTGACATTGCTGTAAGCGAGTTCTAGCTGTTCTCTGGGCGCTAACGATTTGTCTGAAAGGGTTAAGGTTTCCAATATCCTCAGGAGCTACTTGTACCTCAATTTGATCTAGTTGATACTGCTGAAGATTTAACTCGTATTGACGAAACAATTCAGCCTCTTGAGCCGCAACAAGTTTTGCTATTCCTGACACAACTTTGAAGCTGGAACGTAAGCTTCCAGTATCAACAAGTTTTGCTCTTGTTGTCTCAAAGTCGATAAGAATTCCTAGCTGGCTAGCTTCAATAATACGCATAGCATCCTGATGTATCTTTCTCATCCCCTCCCGAATGCCAGGATGCGCTATTGCTTTATTTACTTGAGCAATAGCCTTGTTGACTTCGTTCATGTTAATAGTAAAACCAGCGCAAATGATCTTTATTGTTGGTTGTCTTAATGCGGCTTTTACTTTGTGGCGGTTTCGCCTACGTTGTCTGATACTCATTTTTCTAACGCCTTTTTCACCTGTTCCTGTAACTGTGGCGGCAACTTCTGCATTGCCTGTTCCAGTATCGCTTGCTTTTGGCTAGGGTCACTACCGCCAGGGATGGTACTAAATCCTGGTTCGCCAATAGCAGGTACAGATTTGCGATCGCCACTCACCTTGTCCACCACAGTCACCCGCTCTTTTGGCGGTTCGTCCACTGTTAGTCCTTCTCTCTCGATATCGCGCTGGGATAGTGAAACTACGCCACACCTGCAACCAAAACCATTTGGCGGAAAGCATGTCTGCCAAAACGGATCATTGGCAGGATAGATTTTACCATCAAGCGCGAGATGGTGCGGACGCGGCACACGGCTATCTCTATGCACATATTGCCAGAAACCCCGAAGCTTTAACACTTCTGGATCGCTCATCTGCTTGTAGCGCCCGGCTTGATATGCATTCCTGAGATTTTGGTTGAAGATGAGTGCTGTTCTGTATGGGCGATTTGCTGGGTTCCACCCTGCTTTATCAATCGCCTGGTCAAATCCCTTTTTAAATTCGCCGTAACTGTCGCCGTTTTCCAGTCCGCTTAGAACCAAGTTGTAGACATCGTTGAGCAGTTCGGCTTCCGTGACTGTAGCAAGAGTAAACGCAAAATCCTGAGCGGCATCAGCAAACGTGTCCCAACTGGTGCTAGGAAGTGGCAACTTAGCCCGGTAGTAGGCGATCGCTTCATCAAATGGCAAGCGAAATGGGTCGATTTGTTCTGGCATGGGCTTAAGATTCCCCTTGCCAATCCTCGTCTAATTTCCCTTGAGCAATCAACTCTTTAATCACCGCCTTGCGAATAAAATCGCTCTTGTCGCTCATTTTTCGCAACACCCTATCTACCTCTGGCGGGTACTTCGTGCTGATGGGTTGCTGTCGGTTTGTTGTGCCTAATCCCGTGTCTTGAAATTTCATATCTTTTGAATGTTTCTCATGCTATCTTATCGCGTACACGCGAACTAATAAATAAGCAACACTGATAACAATTATTCAAACTTGCGAAAAGTTTTATGAATTCCAACCTAATTTTTATTGACAATCCGCGTACACGCGACATATCATAAATACATGAGCGGCGAGGACACCACTTCACCCCCTCCCCCAAAAGAAAATGCACTACATCGATACCCACCAAGAAAGAGATTACAGCCAAGAAGAATTAATTGCTCTGTGTACAGGTAACGCCAAGCCCTTTCCTAGCAGCTACTACCAAAGCGAAAAATCCTTGATTACCGAGAAAAACGCTTCCCACTGGAGAGAGTATCAGGAATTAGAAAAGCAAGAGTACGAAGAGGAAGGAGGCGATTACAGCGAATTTTCCTGCCCTCTGCACAAATGGCAGTATCTGTGCAAAAAAATCTAGTTTTCATGCCTCGCGACATCAGCGTGAGCTACCTGATCGAATCGGGCGGACACTACACTATTCCCGGCGTCAAAAAATCATGTTTTACACCTTTACATCTGCTACAACCACCGCGATCGCATCCACCGAACAATTAATTACATCTCTGCAAAACCAGCTAGATGCAGCTAGACAAGAATTAGCCAGACTCCAACAACAGCAACAAGCAGAACAAACCGCCAAAACAGCTGCCCAAACTGCACTAGAAATGGTGCAAAAAGCGCGGAAACTGGTTGCAATAGCATACGGAGACGCAGCAGTTGCAGAATTCAATAATGCTTTGGTAGCCGATAATCCGTTGCTTGAAGCGCAAAACGCAGACGTGACAACAGATGAAGAAGTGGTGGTGACGCAAGCGACGATTGTGACTGAAGCAATAACAGTAGAAGATACAGCCACTATAGATGTGGTTGCAGATATTGTGACTGAAGATCCTGATTTGGGTGAGGAGGTTGGCGAAATTCAAATAGAAAAAGATTTGGATTTTACCAAAATTAGTTGGACGAAATTACAAAAACTAGCAGTGACTAAAGGAGTATCAATCAAAGGAAAAAGCAAGGAAGCTATCAAAAAAGCTCTTTTAGGACTTGTGACTCAACAAGATATTGACCAGGCAGCGTAATTATCAACTAAAAATAACCCCCTGAGTTGTAAAGTAACTCAGGGGGTTTTATCATTCTGTCAAAGTTGCGTAAGTTCTGAAAACCTGCTTCCCACCAGATTTAAATTCCACGACTTCCGCCTTTTTGGCTGTGTCCTTGCTAGTTGGATTACCCTCAGCATCTTGATAGTAAATGATGCTGTAGTCTCCGCCATTGGGAGTGGCTTGATCAATGCGTTCTTGGGTGATACTATCCGCCAAAGTTTTCATCCTCCAGTATTTGCTTCATTACTTGATAGCGCAATGGTGATTTTTCTTTGAGTAAATCTGGCGACGTGTGATACATTCTTGCAGTTTCCGCAAAATCTTCAGCGCGGCTATTCCTGCCGTAGCTGCTAGGATGATCGCCATCTTTGATAGCAGCTTGAATGTAATTAGAGCTTTCAGGTGGGGCTGTAGCGCCATATCTACCCGTAGCTAAATTATGCCCCATTTCGTGGATCAAAGTTCCACGATCACTGCTTCCTCCATTGTAATAAACTACGCTGCCATTGCCACCAGTAGCGGCACTCTTAAAGTCTTTTATGTTATACGTTTTTTCCCAATATTTATCGTCTCTATTGCGCTGCGAACTGAAATAAACATCTGATGTGTAGCGAGTTAGAGATTTAGGCAAAGGGTCGTTCTCTTCAACGTCTAGGCTGATTGCTTTAATGAGCGGATGATTTTTATCCAGCGATCCTGTGCTGTGATAGCGAACACCTTCATGCTCCACAGACCACATATCCTCAGATTCACTCATACCGTGATGTAATTGCGGTTGAGGGTCTTTGTAGGATTTTTTCAATTCCTGTGTCACAAGTTTATCTCGCTGCCGAATGTATTCAATTTCTTTGGCTAATAATGCTTGTTCAGCATCTATAAATCTTTTTTGCTCAGCGCGGGTTTGAGTTTTTCTTTCTACAATCTTAGTGGCAAGTATTGCTTTGGCTGCATCATATTCTTTTCGTAAAGCGTCAGTCTGCTCTTGGTATTGACCCCTTAATTTCTTGATTTTCTCTCTCAATCCACCGCTTTCTGCCTTTACCTTTGTCCTCGCCTTGGTTTTTTGAGGTTTTGAGCTTGAGCCTTCTGCCTTTACCTTTGTCCTCACCTGAGCAATCTTTTTCTTGGTGGGAGCATCTGCATTTTTTCTACAGGTTTTTTTGGCGGAGATACACGAGCCACCGCAGGCAATGCCCTTTGTACAGTTACTGGCTTTTTTTTGAGCGACGAAATCCAGTGACGCTCGATGACTCGCACTTCGCAAGCTATCAGCAAATTCTTCTACATCACTTGGATTGACAAGGCTGTAGCTAATTTCATCGTCAGGCGCGATCGCAAACTTAAATCGCTTGGTCAGCTTAGAATCAACTCTATCCTCAAAGATGCCAGAGAAACTGTCATTTGCGTTTAACTGGGCTTGAGGTATAGCAGTAATACCGTCTTGGTACTGGGTTTCAAGGATGTCCCGCAGTTCTAATAGAAGTTGAGGATCGGTGATTTTCGTGCTGTCGTTTTCTGCAAACTCAATGGCACGATCGCACAGCAGCCGCGTGACATATAACCCAACTATCTTGTATTCATGTTCGGCGAACTGTAGCGACATCAAAGGAAACCAAGAGATTACGCCTCTAAGGTTCCCGCCTCCTGAACTACCTCAAATCTGCCAAGCGCTTCGGTTGCCATCATTGCCTGTGTCATTATTTCTGTGAGGTCGGTGGTATCCAGTTTGGGGAAGAGTTCAAATAGGCGATCGCGTGCCTCCTCGAAACTTTCCGATTCCTGCACCAATCCCCTGATCTGTTCGATCCAGTCAGTGATGATAGGTGCAGAACGCTCCTGCAACTGAGTCGCATAAAGGTCAGCGCCATCCTTCTCGGTTTCTGCGAAGTTGGTAGCAATGGGGAGGCTTCGGGAAGTGGAGAGGGAAACAGGAGTACGCTTGTACTGCTCTAGACTTTCGACGGTGACTTCCTGAACGCCTCCTAGATAATCGATAGGCATTTCGGCTAAATACGCATCCCTGGCGGTTTTCAGGTTTGCATAGCCAATCAGCATCTTGAATTCGTCGAAATCCCCATCCTCTGGGGAGATCTGCGATATCTGAAAAATGCGATCACTCCCCTCTGGCTCATCTAGCAGCAAGCCAGGATAGATGTAGCAATCAAGCGCCTCGTCGTCATTTCCCGAATAGCCACGAATATGGCCGTAAGCTGATCGCAATTTCTTAGAATGCTTGCGACCAGGGAACCTTACCTGACCTGGCAAAAACTCCACGCCGATAGATAACCCCTGCCACTTCAGCACCCGGTCGATGATGCTGCCAAAATCAACTGACTCTGACATATCAGCAGTATCTTCTCCCCCTGCTCCCCTGCTCCCCTGCACCCCTGCTCCTCCCTGTACACCCGAATTAGTCAGGAATTGCTCGTCAGTTGCTTCGCCTCCACCCTGCTCGACTTCCTCGTAGTGGTCGCCGTAAATCTCGGTTACAGATTCCTTCTTCAACTTGAAGCCCATATCAAATAGGGTTTTGTCACGCTGACTTCGCCCATTCAAGTCCTCAGCTTCCTCGAAGTTGCGCCATAGGCGTGGCGGTTTGGCATCTGGCAGATTTAGCTGCACATCCCATTTAATCAGGGTGCGGTTGAGCGTGTCGCTAAGCAAATCCGAGTCTGCTTTGGTTAGTTCCTTTCTCACTTCATTGTGAGTGTTGGCGGCTGCATAGCTTCCCCTGCTGCCAATTTCAGTGGTGAGAGTTTCCCCCAGTACAGTTTTGCTGATTTCCCCATCCATGTACTTGGCAAGGGATTCATAGCAATTGATGCTGCCAGAGCGGGAAGCTTCCAAGAGCATGATTTCCAAGTCGTCGGGAATTGCCACGCCGGCATCGGTGGCGATCGCTTCTAATGCCTCAAGCAGCGTACTTTTTTGCTCTTTAGTGGCTCCCCGCTTGTATTTGCCAATCGCGGTGGGAGATGCGAATTTATCAACGAATTGCAACCAGAATTTAATTCCTTGCTTTTTGAAGAACACATTCCACCAGAGTGTACGCCCCAATCCCATACCATAAGGGTTATCGTCAGTAGCGCCGCAAATGTGGGTGAAAAATTTCTTAGGGTAAAGCTTGGTCACAGCTTCCCCATCAATCATGTCTTCTAAGGTCAAAAGCCGCAGTTCCCATTTTCCCGCTTCGTTGATGGCGAAGTTAAACCGCTGTTGGCTCCTGGCTTTAACTTGACTGGGGTAAAATTCCTTACCATCGTTCTGCCACAATATCTCTGCCGGCTTGAAACCTTTGAGGATAGCATCAAGCAAGTTGTAACAAGTCCTATCAAAACCAGTGGCTAGCAAATCGTCATCATCCGCCCTGGATGCCAAGCTTTGTAGGTGATATTTCACCATATCCGCCGCTTTCTGGTCGATCTTGTCTTTTGAGGCAGGTTCGACCGACCATTCACGAGCAATTACGGCTAAATATCGCTTTTGCAACACCGAGAAACAATGACCATCTTTGAGCAGATCGTCGTAAGCTTTGTACTCTCCTTTTCCTCGCCCCTGGAGAACTTCGTCAGGATTAAGCAGGCGCGAACCCAGCAGTAGCAAGTAGGGATCGCGCTTGACTGAAGCGATTTCTGTGTTGAAATTGCGGGGGAGTGAGGGCATTTAAGGAAAAAGGCTGGTAGCTCGCCAGTCCACATAAGGAAATGAAAATCATCCAACTTTGCGCTAGGGTTCCCTATCTGGCGGAATCCGCCAGATAGGAAAGGCTTGTTGCTAGAGGGTAACCATAAATTCCATACTGAGGGCGGATAAATCTGCCATCTAAATAGCCACGGTTCAGTGCTTTGTAAATACTATCCGTTGCTTGCTGCCTTGTTCTCCCAATACATTCGTTTGAGAGTATTTCGTTTACTATATCTCCGGCTTTAAAAGACAACCCTCGTTTCTCTTGTAAGAAATATTCGACTGACTGCATGATAGTCAGACCTTCGTAGTTAGGATTTACCGGGTATTCGTGCTTGCGACGATTTTTGTTAATAACAAGTCCAGGTTCTTTGAGAATAAATTTTTTTGGCAATACTGGTCTAAAATTATCCTCAATAAAGTAAGATTCAGGCTGGGCATTGCCTCTCTTCCAAAATCCTAAATTCAAGCCATTAGCCAGGCGACTATTCAACTGTCGTTTAATCATTTCATATTCAGTATCACTAAGAGCGCGTCCAATTAGTTCGTTAGCAATAAACCTGGTATGACAAATTTTGCCCAAATGCTCTTGCAACAGTTTTTGAATAGCACCATTTAAAGTGAGTCCTTGGTATTTAGTGCATAAATAAATTTCTTTGCCTAGCACTTCTGCTTCAGTGAGTTTTGATTCCGAGTTTGGTTCATCAAGTATTGCGTTTATATGAGCCAGTTTATAACTAAGAAGTTCATTTTCTTTTTGTAATCGAGAAATTGCTTGTTTATTAGACTTGATTAAATTTTCACAACGCTCTTTGAGATAAGCAATTTCTTTGAATGATTGATCAATGGAATGGGTCATTTTATAGATATAAGCTACTTCAATAGTTTGCCCCTAATAGTCCTTTAACCTTGACCCAACACGATAACTCTTACCCACGCTTTCAAATTCAACCACGCCACCGGCGCCGTTGTACCCCAGCACTGTGGCATCGCCGACGTTGGGCGAACGGTGCAGGCGTTGCACGGTTTTTTTCTTATCCTCAATTTTGATTTTGCCTGTAGTGGTTTCTTCGTAGTAGGTTCCGGCTAGATCCTCCATGAGCATTTCTTCAATTTCGCCGAGGGGTGCGATCGCAATCTCCTCGTTCCTAAACCCTTCACGCAACATCCAGTACTGTTCGGCTTTGAGATTGGCATAGAGGTTATTTTCATCCGCAGCTTCACCCCAGTGTGTACCATCGCCTGGGTAATCACCCTCTAGTAACTTGGATAAAGCGCCAGAACCAACACCGATAATATCCACGTTGATCCGTCCCGGCTTTTCATCTATCACCTTTGCGCCAAGGGCTGCTGCTCTACCGACATCCAAGCGATCGCCTTTGGTAGGTTGAGTCGCAGCTGCGTACAGCACGGGCCCCCGCCAGCTAGCTGTGGCGTGGTCATCTCCCCCATCTCCTACGTCTAAACCGTGTCGCCAGTGGTGATGTTCTGCTGCAAAGTCCCATTTTTGCGGGTCAGCGTCGTAACGAGCGCGCGCCTGGAGAAACCATGAGCGCGGGACGATAGATTGCTCACTATCAACTGGGAATAATCCCTCAACGCGGGATTGCCAAAATGCCGATGATTCGCCTTTTTTGCGGACTTTTTCAATCCAGGCAATTGAGATAGCGCCGGGGATAACATCGCGCTGACACCAGTCAGTCCACGCTGATTGTGGTAATACATCCCCTGTTACCGGGTCAACTATTGCAGCTGCGACATCTGGTTTTAGGCGATGAATGCCATCGGCGTGCTGCTCGTAAGCCCAAGCAACATTAATGTGACTCCAAGCTGAAATCCGGTTGTGTTGACGAGCGCAGGCTTTTTCAAAGGGAGTACCGCCGACTATGGGGTTGCCGATTCTTAGTCCTCGGTTATCGGAACCCGTTAAACAGCTGGCAAAGCCGTCGTCAATTTCTTCGGTGATGCCGCACGCTTCATCTTGAATGAGTAGTAATTTTTCAGCGTGTTTGCCCTGGAAACTGTTGCTGTCGTAATTGCGGGCAGTGAAACCATAGGCGCGGGCAGACTCGGAAAACTTTAAAAATAGCTCTCCTCTCTCCCCACCTAGTTTTACTTTGTTCTTGTCGTAGAGCTTACGGACTTCTGACCAAAGTATTTGCTTGACTTGGGATTCAGTAGGAGCTGTGGAAATAGCAAGTCCACCAACAGCGAACACCCACCACAGAACAACACAAGCGGAGATGAAACTATTGTGTTCCCAAAAGTTTGTCAAATAGTGATGATGTTCTGGCACTTCGATCGCTACTGTTAGATCGGGATTGTCTAGCTTGCGTATACTTTCAACCTTTTCCCAAATAGTGCCGCCAGGAGCATTCTGATTTCTCCATTTTGGAATTTTATCTGACTGGGCTTTTTTGGCTCTTTCCACAACTGCTGCAACGGCGTCTTCTTTGCCAAAAATCCCTATCCGATCGGCAAATTTTAGCTGCATCTGACTAGAGTAAATTCCTAGACACCATGCATTGACTGTATTCCTTTGGGAAACGCTTGCAATTATTCCAAACCGTAATAGTAAGCGTTGCACCTGCTCAACCAATTCCCGCGAGACACTACAAAAACCAATCTCTGCCCTGCCTAATGTGCGTTTCCCGTGCGGTTTGCTTATACAAGCCCAGCCATCGGTTGCGAATAATCTCGATAAGAACAAGGCTAGTTGGTGCTTTGGAAGTTCAAAGATGGCATCTGGAATAACCTTTTCGTAGGAATCCTTGCCCATTAAACCATGTTGATTAAGCATGATTGTCACGGGATTGGGCTTTACTCCATTGCGTTTTGCTCCAACTTTAATACCTTGCTGTTCCTTCATTTGTCGGATAGCGTCAGCCTTCTGTGCTTCCAATAAGCTGATGTCCACGAATTGCGGATTGATACCAGTTTCAGCGACTTTTAATTTTAAAATTTCTAACGCCCTATTTTGATTACCTCTGCCGGAACCTCTGATTCTCTCTAACGCTGACAACTTGAGGCATTCGTCAAAAAGTTTGTATAACTCAAACTGAGAAATGCTTATATAGCCCTTGCCGTAAAAAGTTACTGGCTTGATACCCAGCATCCTCAGTCTTCCATACAGGGTGTTATTTTCGTGTCCTATTAGTTGCTTTAGTCTGGATGTCGAGATGTGGCGATCGCACGAAAAGTCACCTTGCTCAAATAATCCGAATGTGAGCTTACCCTGTTTGGTGTGACGAGAGCCAATTGGATTAGTGATAGCATAGCCGTACTTGCTTCTGGGTATCAACACACAACCCATTGCTTCAACACACTGCCTCAATTCTTCTAGTATTTTGCCTTCTTTTTGTGTAAAGACTGGTGTCGGTGTCGTCAGTCCACCATCGCCAATGAGGTACGCCATGAGCTTGATTTCATGTTCCGGCAATTCCTTGTCACCAAAGATAGGTATTTCATTTGGGACTGCACAAAGTAGCGCGTGTTTTCTTCTTTGGTCTACTTTCCAGTCTTTAGGCGTGAATTTTGATGTTTCGTAATTTGGGGGATGTGTTAGCCAAGCTTGCATCTGCTCTACTGTTGTCCAGCCCTTGGAATCGATTATTGGATGCCCACCGTCACGGCTCCATTTAATTGCTGTCCACAAAGGATGATTGCCATTTCTAATAATTCTTCTACCCGACTCTGTTGCGATCTCGTAGACAGGTTCCATCTTGTTCCACTCAGCTTTGGCTTGAACGCTTGTTATACAACCATTGTCGAGTGTAAGGACTTGAAAATTTCGTCCTACCAAAAACTTTGCAGAAACTTCAAGACCGCTTGACAAAAGGATTTTGTCGTTCTGAGCAACGCATTTACCAACACCGTGAGCAGCTTGGACATTTGTCTCTGCTCTATCTCTAACCGACTCTAGTATTTTGACCTGCTCAGAAGTGACTGTTGAGATGCCCAGTATTTCACAAACAAATTCGACTGGCTTGGCAGCATACTGGACAAAAGGAACCGCATCGTCCTCAGCAGCTTGAAGCCCAAGCGCGATCGCACATTCTTCGGCATACTCCCGCCGCCGCTTGTCGGCTACGCTCTCTTTTCCCACTTGTCTTTCAGCGCGTGAATAAAGTCTGTTGGGGAGATGCCAAGAGAAATCGCCATGTCAGCCAAGTCAGCAGCAGTCTTGGGAACGAGTTTGTTACGCAATTCAATTAATCGACACAATCCCGTGGCGATTCCGCCAATGCCGCGAGTGTCTTCTGCCCCACCACTAAGGATTGCTGAGAGGGATGCGATCGCATCATTGATAATTTCCACCTCGTCCATTTCTTGAGGTTGTCGGCGACGAGGGAGCAGGGGAGCAGGGGTAGCAATAACTGGAGGTGGTGTGATGGACTTGGCTTTTTTTAGCTCCTTCCACTTCTCGGAGGCAGCCTTGGCTTCAATAGTGCTTTTGCCAATTCCAAAACGTAAAGCTAAGGAAGCGTAAGTTTCACCGCCCGCCAGATAAACGTTTTTAATCTCCTCCCAAACCTTATCGTCAATCTCTTTGGGCATTACCCTAAAACCCTAAACTCAAACCCTAAAACACTCAACTTGTTCTTCTAGAGTTCCCTTGAAGTAAGGATTCAGGGTTTAGGGCAAAGCTAGAAAGTTGCTTATTGTATTGCTCCCACCCAATCAGTAAGCGCAAATATCTCTGTCAAATCCACGATCATAAGGTGGATCATTCGCCTGTACTGCTCATCCTCTTCTTCCATTGTGGGCTTGTCACCAACTTGAAGGAGCTTGAGATTGTCTTTGCGGAAAATCATTCTGTAAAAAGCCAGTTCAAATATCTCGGCTGCGATCGCTCTAGCTGCACGAGTCTTGAGAAACGCGATCGCCTCGGAAACTAACATTATCTGTATATCAGTATCAACTGTTTTCAGCCAGTCTAAAAATTTGTGCTGAACTTCTTGAGATGCCATACTTACATCGAAGCGAGATAAAGGATTTTCTTCTGATTTGAGGTTTTCTAAAATCATTCTCGCGCCACCTTGAAAGGTGGCTAAATCATATACCACATCCCAAAAGCTATCTATTACCTGCTTTTCAGCTTTTTTTGTGGTTTTGTTATCAAGTTTATTTATTTGCTTAAAAACTCTAAAAAAGCATCCTCTCATCTCTTTTTTGTCATAGCCAATGATCTCCAAGAATCGAGAATTATAAACTTTTAGCCTTTGTTCTCGGTTAATCGATTGGAATTTATTTATATAACTTTGATTTATTTGATTATTGAAATTAATACATGATTCATCTGCAAGTCCTTTGAAGTGAGCAAAGGATGGACTAATTTCGGCACTTTTTACTAATACTATTTGCTTTGATTTCGGAGCCAGTCTAGCGTGTTCGGTGCGCTTAGTAGCGCCAATTAAGTAAACTGGCTCACCGCATTTTGGGCATCTTAATTGCCAATTTGCGTAATCACGATAACTGCAATCAACAGCATCAATAATGATGCCATACAGAAGACTCTTAGCGTACCGCATGATTATCAGCTGGACAAGACAATCCCTGGACTAACATAGCGATAATTATCTCCTGATTAATCTTTTCCTCCAAGCACTCACCCAATTCCCCAAGGTGCGATCGCCCGCCAATTTCCCCCCACCTTTGGCGGAACAAACGCACATCTAGCAATAAACGAATCAAGCAAGAGACTTCGCTATCTAAGGCGCTGAACTCTTGCAAGAGATGAGCTAAGCACTCATCACTTAATGAGTGTAAATAAATACTTGACATTAGTTTTTAAAATATTTTCTTAATACTTTTTTAACAATCTCTACGCTTGATGTAGAGAGTAGAAATACAATAGCACTCAAGAAAATTATTGCGTAGAAATACACAGTTTATTCAAAATATCTTTACTTATAGATTGACTGATATCACCTAAAGTCCGAAAATACTTTCGATGGTCTTCGGGGGTCTTCGGGGGTGGATAAAAAGCAAGCTGCTGAATTTTTGGGTGTCTCGACGCGCACCATTGAAAATTACGCCAAGGAAGGAAAGATAAGTGTTACTTATATTCCAGACAAAAATGGTAAGCGGGCTGAATATAAGGAATCAGAGCTTCAACGCCTAAAGGAAGAATTGCAAACGCCGATACATCGCTCAGTTGTTGCCCCGAACGGTATTGAAATAGCTGATTCGGAGGTGTTTGGGGGTCTAGCTAAGCTGCCATCGACAAGGATAGCGGAGCTATTAGAAGCGATTAGCCAAGCTCAAGGGGTGGCGCTGCTGTGGAATAAGCTAGTCTGGGATTTGGATGAAGCCGCCACTGCTAGCGGATATTCGCGTTACAGACTGCGGAGCGCGATCGCACTTGGGGCGCTCAAAGCCAAGAAGGTGGGTAGGGGCTGGAAGGTTCGTCCCCAGGACTTGCGAGAGTATACTAATTGGTTATTTGGTGATGATAATGAAGAAGCAGATCAAAATCGCAACCGAATGGCAGGAATACGGAACTAAGGTACTCCCCCCCCCAACTGCTCCCAGATTCAACTGCAAGAAACAAGACGCGCATTCTACGCCGGCGTTGTTTCCGCGCTGCACATTATGAGTAAAATTGGCGAAGATGACTGCACAGAGGAAGAGGGAGCAACGATTCTAGAAGGATTACAGCAAGAGTGTGAGCAATTCTTTTCTCAGATTGGAACAAGGTATTAGCTGAAATTACAATTTTCTCGATTAAAAGCCTAAATACTTACTGCTAGAATCTTCCGGGTTGCTCTCTAGATAAACATTAGTCACACTAATGTTGCTGTGGCCCAAAGTATCCCGCACCAGATGAATTGGCGCTCCTTTGGTTAAGGAATGTTGTGCGTGTGCGTGGCGTAGCCAGTGGCAGCTGATCTTGGGGTCGAGGTTGGCTAATTTTGCAGCTTCTTTGATAATCAAATGCACCATTGTGCGGTCGATTTTTTTGTCCCTGACCGATAAGAATACTGGGGTGTCAGATAAGTAGTCGGCCCTTAGTGCTTCTACCTCCATCCAAACTGATAACGGCACTAAGACTACTCGTTGCTTATCACCTTTGCCTAAAATTGAAACTTGAACTTCTCCTGAATCGCGCTCAACAAAATCGCACCACCTCAAATTACAGACTTCACTGACTCGCATACCAGTAGCATAAAGAAGCTTAAGTAGAGCGCGATCACGTGCCGACAGTTCAGGATGATTGATTAATTTCAGTACCTCTATCTGCTTCAGTATCCTGCCAGATAAAAGACGGTTTCCCTTGGGAATGCGAAGCGCGGCGGCGACATTGAAGCGAGTGTAGTTGAGCTTGGTGGCGAAGGTAAAAAGCGATTTGATGGCGTTGAGTTTGCGGCGGATGGAAGAGGGCTTTAAATCCTGTTCGTCAAGACTGGTACTGTAAGCTTGCAATTCCTCCAGCGTGACTTGCTGCAAGGGTTTGCCTACAAATTCAAAAAAATTATCCACATCCCGCCTGTAAGCTTCTTGGGTGGAGTCTGGGCGGTTGTGCAACCACATTTCGATGAGGGTTTGGTCGGGATTTTGTTTACTGAGTTTGCCCAAAGGATTGTAAAACTGAGCCTACAGCCCTAGATTTCCCGGACTTGAAACCCTTGATTTTGCCACCATTCGACATAAGTGCAGTTATGTTTTTATGTTTTAAGTTATAACTAACAAATTAGATGACACTAGCATTAAACTCATAGGTCAAAAGCGCCATTTCACCGTATGTGGCGCTTTTTTATTGGGAACCCTAGCGAGGTAGTTTTCCCTTGTACAACGATGACTTCACCCCCAACCCCGAAAGAAGATTCGCGTATTGGCAAGGGATACTCATATCTATTTGCCAGCGTCCTAACTGCCTTACTTGTAGGGCAAACGATAGATATTTCTTTTAAAACTGATAAATCTGGCGACTTTGCGATCACGCTCCAAACTCGTGAAATTAATCTGCAAATCTTCTACCCGTGCGTCGGGTTGATTGCTGGAATTTTAGGGCTTCCCACAGATGCGATCGCGCTATCACTAGGTAAATTTTTATCTAAGGGACGTGAATAATGTGGGATGGCTTAGACAGCTACAGCGCTGGATTCGACGCTTATTCACAAAATCTAGAAAGCAACACGCACCTACAATCCTCAAGCGGTGGTATGGAAAAAATTGTGCTGTATTGCGACTTGAAAGAACAACCGCAGGTGGAATCGCCACCTACAGAGTTGTTTCTATTTATGGACGCGACTATCTCATCACACTCGACTATTTACCCGATCTACACGGCGAAGTGGTTGGCGAATTCAACGGCATCATTATCAAACTTGGATCACTGGATTATCCATCTAATCCTGCGACTCATCGCTTTGCAGTCTTTCGCCTGGGGAGCAATGGCAGCAGTTGTCCTGTTGGGGTTTGGGATGTGGACTTGGAAGGATTTACACCCAAGTACTCGCTACGAGAACTTGCACCGCGCCGCGCTGTGGCAGGTGTCGCCCTACAATGCCTCAAAATTCCCAACAGCAGTAAAACTCCATCGCTAAGCTGGGAAAGCCAGATGGGGCGTGTAGACTGGTTGGGATTGCTTGAAGAAAAAATCAGGGCGGAATTATCAAATCCAAATCATAGTCTGAGAGCTTGCGTAATCACAGGTGGAAATCTAGCCTAAAGCTTACATTCACCACCATGAAACTTCCTCACTTACTACTCGCGATCGCCATTCTCAAGCAGCAGCAAGCTGACCAAATAGCCAATCGTGAAACCAAGCCTTCGAGTCGGTAGGCAATAAGTAACCTACTGATAATTCAAAATTCCCTAACTCTTCAGACTCAGAAGCGATTTGCACCGCTTCATCCAAATCGCAAATATCCAATCGTGCCAACTCCTCCATGCCCTGCCACAACAGGGCATTTGTTTGAGCTTGGGTCAACTTCAACAATTTCTGTACTTCCTTGGGCTGCTTGCCTTGCAGATATACCAGATTAATTGCTGGGTTGTCCAGAGATGCGATCGCGTCTTTGAGCTTCTCTAGTATCTCTTCACTTCTGTTTTGAGGCGATTCACAGCCAACTAGAGTATCGCCCAGCGTCAAATCGTCTGTGTCGTCGAGTTTGGAATCCAAGCTCCAGATATATTTTTGGCTTTGAGAAGCTGCTTGAGCTTCTTTAACCTCAGCTTTGCTAATACCCAAAAATAATGCCACTTCTGCGTCACTAGGGTGGCGGCTTAGTTCATTAGATAGGGTGTTTCGTGCCTTCTTGATGTGGCTATTCATCTCATGCAAACCGCGTGGGATGCGTACTGGGGATGCCTTATCTCGCAAAAAGTGTTGGATTTCGCCTTTGATATAGGGTAGGGCAAATGAGGTGAAATATTTTTGATTGGGATTGTAGCGTTCCACTGCCTTAATCAAGCCCATTGTCGCCAGTTCAAACAAATCTTGGTAGCCAATATTACAGCTATCTTTCATGCGATGCGCCACTTTCCGCGCTAGCCCGATATTGAGTTCTACTAATAGGTTACGCAGCGTCAGATTGCGAGTTTCGTAAAACAGTTCAAATATCTCTTTCATGTTCCCACCCCCAGCTATTAGTCCGTTATGGCGTATCGATAAAGACTGGGTTAAGGATACAAGTACTGAGTTTACAAAAACTTTAAATTTATTGGGTTAGAGGAAAATACTGGGAATGGGGAATGGGTAATGGGTAATGGGCATTTAGTTACTTCTCCCTCATCTCCCCACCCCCATCCCCCATTTCCCCTGCCTCTATCTGGCGGAATCCGCCAGATAGAACCTAAATCGGTTTGATAAATAGATCCGCTTCAGCCAGCCGTCGCCTTTTCAAACCCTGCTCAACACTCGATCCTGGGTTTCTGTATTTTACGAATACTTCTTTGGCTAAAGCCCAATTCTTGGTCTTGAGCATAGTGGTAATGCTATTAAAGTTGGGCGAACCGTAGAAAGTCGCACCCAAATTATAGCCAAAGCTGAGCAACGCGCCTTGTTGGTTGATGTTGAGTTCGCCCCAGCAAGGGATTTTTTGCAGCTGCGGTAGGTAGTTATTTTCTAGTTGGTGTAGCAGCAATTCATCAGCTTGTTGTTGGGTGATGCGATCGCCTAATTTCCATTCGCCACCATCCAGTTTACGAGTACATCCCCAACCGATAGTGATTGGCTTGTTGCCCGTGAGGGGATCGGGGTAAGCAGATAAATAGCAGCCTTCAAATTGTTTAATTAGTTCGACACCTGAAAGGGGTAGTTTGGTCATAAGTGTGTTTTAAGCTTACCGTTCCACCCCATTTGCGCTACACTTCATCTCCCTTTTTTTGGAGACGAGTAGCGATCACTTCTACTAAATATTGCTCTAAAGATTTGCCACTAGCAGCAGCCTGCAACCTTAATTCATCAAAATGCTTATCTTGATTTCGCATCGCGTAAGTCTCTAGTGCAGTGGCGATTACGCCACTAAGATTTTTTTTGGTGGCAATGGACGCAGCCACCAGCTTGATATACAGCGATGCAGGCATCTCAGAAGTAGTCAACCTTTTGCGCTGAATTTCTTCTAAAATACCGACTTTTTCTAACTCCTCAATTAACCTTTCTATGTCCATGCTTGCAATTGATCCTAATTTTGATGCATCATAGCATCAAAGGAGATGCCCCTGGCGCTGACGACACCAGAGGACTTCCCGGCCTGTAACTACGAAAATGCCTACAGGAGGGCAACATTATTATGACCGATGACGTTCTCCCCTTGATGCACCCAAGGGAATTTCTTTCGCAATTTCCCCTTACCTACAGGGAGCTTGCGAAATATTTGGGCGTAACAATTGACGCTGTACAAAATTGGATGGGCGATCGCGCACGACCGTCTAAGCAAACCCAAAGACAGGTCGCAGACTTCGCGGCCAGACTTAAAGAGAACCCTGACTTGAGAAAAACTGTATTAGCTACAGAATGTGATGAGTAATCTGTAATAACTACATAATCAACTATTGCCCGCTTTAGTGCGGGTTTTTTATTGTGTGTATAGCGATGTTAATGCACAGTGAACGCACAGTAAATGCTTAGTGATAAGCACTTTATTAGTAGGTTGTTATCGCACTGATAACACGCTGTGAACAGCTTCAAAATTTTGACTATTAACTACGTAATGAACAAGGAATGGAGACAAGAACTTTTTAAAACCAAATCAGAGAAAACAGAGCTAAATCCCTTGGGTTTTCCCATGTCACAAGCCAAAGGATTGCGAATTTTGGATATTTGTCACACAACCTGGACGCGATGGGAAAAACTAGCCATGAGCATTCCAGAGTATGAATTTGTACAAATGCAATTAGACGCGATGGCAGACGTTACAGGTGGAATTACCCCAAAAGTTCCTTACCAGATTTGGGTCATTGGCAAGATAGGTGAAATTTTTACCGAACTGCCGCATGGACTGCCCAAAAAAGGAATGGCCAAGGAGTATTTGAACCGAGACAAAGAACAGTACACGCGCTCTTGCTATGAAGAGGAACAGGCGCGGTATGCAATTAAAGCATTGGAGGCAGCAACAAGTGTTTAGCAAAGACGAATTATTTCAGTATTTCAAAGACTTCTCCCCAGAACAGGTATTGGGTGCGATCGCGCAGCTAGCGGCTAAAGACAACAGCATCAATCCTAATGCTGAAAGTTTCCCCAGTAGCATAGTTGATCAATTAAAAGCCATACTCAAGCCTGTATCTATTAAAAAGGGTGCTAAGCAGCTTGCACCCGTTGAGAAGAATGTGGTAGCCGAAATTCAAAATGAAGAAGAGACGATTTCGCGCCAAGAATTGCTGCAATATTTCGACAAGTACGAGCCAGCAAAAATTGATGAAGCGCTCTTGCGGCTGGGTCAAGATCCAAGCCAGAAAAATTATCCTCTGGTTATCGCAGACAGGCTAGACCGTGCATTCATGCTGATTGAATCAGCACTAGCCAAGCAAGAGGAAGCAGGTTTGACGGGTGATTTAGCTCAATTGCAAAATTTAGCTTTTGAGATGGCATCCAGCCAAACCGATATCCCGCAACAGATATTTGCTGAACTGATAGAAGTTGTGACTGGGAAGGCCATTGTTCAGGGTGCAGTGCTAGGCAAGCTCAGCAATTTAATTACCGAGCAGGTGTATCAAGATACAACCGCAGATTTCCTAGCTAACAAAATTGACGCTACAGGCGCTGATATAGCTGCCTTGTATGAAATCTTGCAAGATCCCCAAAAACGGAATCAGATTTTGCAGCAGCACGGGCTGAAGACGGATACAGAACGCCAAGCCGAAACTTTAGTCCAAGCGACGAGTTCCACGGCAGAATTTGACCCAGATGCATTTTTGAAGGAGACAGAAGCAAAAAAGTTTGGACAGGAGCCAACCAATGGCAGCAAGTTCCGACCGAAGACTTCCAAGGATATCCAGAAGATGAGTCTCGCTATTTTGACCGAGCTTCAGAAATTTTAGATACTTTAGACAATTCTGAATTCATGAAATTCTTACGCCGCCGACCCGTCTACGCTTGGGGCTTCGCTGGATTATGCGTTTGCCTTGCCTTTTCATACCCAAATCTCAAAGCCAACTGGGAAGGCATGAGCAAACTGCAAACTCAAACCCGCATCAACACCCAACAAGCTTGGGAATTGAAAGCCTCTCAGCAAGCTACAGACAAACAAGCTGCGATCGCAGAAGACAGGTACAACAAAGGCTGTTTGTTTGTAGTCACAAGCCGCAGCAATCAACAGACGGCATTAACAGCAGGTGAACCAGTCATGGACAAAGCCCGCAACACGCCGCTCCAGCCTGGAGCAATAGTGTGTGATGTATTTGGTACGACTGGCAAGATTGTGCCTTCTGAAAATGGGCCAGTCGTAAGCGAGATTGCTTTCACTGGAGACAGCAGTGTAGTTGATGCAGCTTATGCCAAACGTAATCGCAGTAAATCAGCCAATTTACCTCCACGACAATAGTATGGAAGCCGAAATAAAAAATGCTATCGGACTTGGTTCACCGCAGCTAACACCGGAGCCGACAGCACAAGTTCTAGAAATTCAAAAACCAGAAGTGACAATCTATGATTTTGGCCGCCTGATGGACGAAAGTGAACCAGTCCGAAACCACAAAAATCGCAGATATGAACAATAACAATAGACAGCGCCGATCATCGCCCAATTCAATTGCCCGAAAGTGGGTGCGGTTTGTATTTTGGATAGCCATTGGGGTGGCTATACCGTTTGCGTATTTCAATATCTTGCCGTATACCCAAGCCGTGAGATTCCTACTTGGTAAAAGCGCAGATACTGGGTTTAGTCAGTTGATTTCTATCTTGCCTGTTATCGGGTGGATTGCTAATTCAATTGGTGCAGGTATTCACTGGATTATCGGTGCATTGGTGTGGGGACTACTGCAACTAGTCGAGCTATTCCCAATCATTTTGAAATACGATCACAAGTTCATGGGCAGCGTGATTCGGGATGCGGAATCTGCAACTAAGTTTGAGATTCGAGAGGATGATCCGCCAACGCTGCAAGCCCTAAAAAGGTGGTATAACAAGTTTCCTTATGTCACCTTTGAGAGAGCTTTGATATATGCTGCGATCGCCTACTTGATCGATTTTTGTATCAGTTTCTTCACCTACACTCCCATCAAAGGCAATTTATTCGATTTTGGATTCATTATTTTAAGTGGGCAGTTTGATCAACTTGATTGGTCAAACCTAGCAAGTCTAGTGACTACGATGTTTGTGATTGAGGTGATTGTTGTGATTCTGCTCTGGTTGGATAGAATCACATACTATATGAAAATTGCCCACAGCAATACTGCACAATACCGCGACAGATGAAGAAAGGCACGGTGTATCTGGTGAACGCCAAAGGCACAAACAGATACAAAATCGGGTATACCAATAGGCGGATTGAGGAGCGTCTAGCAGAACTCAGTGGTGGGCAAAGTCCTTTTCCGCTAGTGGTTACAAAAACCATCTTGGTGGAAGATGCCCACACTGTAGAACTAGGATTCCATCACAAGTTTGCAGATTGTCGTAAGTATGGCGAATGGTTTGAATTTGATGGCGATCGCCTAAAAGAAGTCTGCAAACTTATGGATGAAGCCGCCAAACACCAGGGAGAGGGAATCTCTTTTTTAGCACCACTGGCAGTAGCTCTAACACTCCTACTCGGCTACTGCCACCAATACCAACCCCCAACAAAAATCACACCAATTATGCAGAAAAAATGAGCGCCTTCAACCCACTACCAAGCTCTCGACAATTAACACCACAAGAATGGCAAAGTATTGCGATTGATTCGTTAAATAGCAATGCTCAATTTGTAATTGTCGGTAGCGTGGTCGGTGGGATAATCGCGGCTTCCGTAACAGCCTTTCCACCAACATTTTTTGTGATTGCTGGCTGTGGCATTTATGAAGGTTTTCGCCGCATTAAAGAAGTTGGCAGAAACCATAAAGCCATCACAACCTACAATTGTGTGGCACACGTTTTATCAGGAGACGACCTGCGTGATTACTGTTATCAAGTTGGCTATCAAGAAGCTGTCCGACAAGTCAGATGGGCGATACAACATGAGTATGTTGTTTCTGATGATGCACTTGATTTAGCTGAATCGCCTGGAAAGTTCATGTTGAGCGCGGCGGCTCCAGCGCCATTACCAGCAGGACAAAACTATTCTGCACCTACTGTAATTACTCCAGTACCAGCACCTACTGTAACTGCGCCATTACCAGTTCAAAACTATTCTGCACCTGCTGTAATTACCGCACCACCGCCAGTAATTGAATATCCTACGCCTACTATCCAAACTCAAATCAGCAACTATGCGCCGCCTGTTTCCGCCGAGATAAACTTAATCGAAGCGATGGTAGGGAGAGAGATCAGAAATCAACTATTCGTCGGTATTCAAGGTGCTGGTAAGGGTGTATTTGTCAGCAATGCGCTGGCAGGTATTCGCAAATATCACCCCCGGCGCAAAATCTTTGTGATTGACCCAAAGGGGAAAGATGAAGAACTGGGTTACTGGGAGAACCATGCTGACTATCTTCACCGAGCCAAGATATTAGAAATGCAACCACATGAGGTGGTGGCATGGATTCAGGAGTGCTTTGAGGAATACGCCAAGATTCCAGGTGAGTGCTTGCTATTTCTAGATGAAGGCATAGCTGTTTCCTCTTCCTTCAAAGCCCAAAGAGGCGCGATTTCTTGGTTAAAAAACAAGGTTTCACACTTCGTTTCTTTGGGTGATGGCGATGGCAAGAATTTCTGGATGGCCATTCAAAATGGTGATGCTGTTGATTTGGGTATTTCCGGAGGTATGCGTAGTCAGCTAAACCCGTACGTCATTATCAATCCCAAGCAGATGGCTGCTTATGAAAGTGTTATTAACTTAGAGCTACTACCCAGAGATAAAAAACCAAGCTCAGAAGAAATTACCGCGATCGCAAGCCGATCACCTGTAGGGAGAGCCTTATATCACGGCGCCCTCAATGAATGGATGCCAATGCAAAAATTGGAGAATTTCTCTGGCTTTGACCGTGACACCCGTACCTTTATTAAAGGTAGTAACACTGCCACAATTGCACCACCAACTGGGCAAGTTGCAGCTTTATTTAAAAAGCTAGAAGCGACTCAAGAAACAGTTTTGGCTAGGTTTATCGCTTACGAACTAGGAATACTTGGCGAAAAACACGAACAAATGAAACAGCGGATTGCAGAAGCTATCAACCAGCACGGTAGAAAGGACTTACAACGCAAATTTGTAGATATATGACGTTAAACAAAACAATCTTGAATCGCGTGTCCAAGAATTAGACAAAATCGTTACCAAAAATAATATTTGGCATTCAATCAATGAATGCCAAATATACTAGAAACTCATAGGATTTGTTGAAGAAGGCAGGTATGCAGGAGGCAGAGGGCAGAAGGTTCTTTTCAGAAGGGGATTCAAACCCCTCCTGAAAAGGAGCCACCTTTCTTGAAATTTGGTGGGGGTCTTAAACCCTTGCTCCCTCCGGTCGCGCAGATGGTTCGGGCACTCAGGAGAAGGGATAAATCCATAAAAGCCTTCTGCCCTCTGCCCTCTGCCTTTCTTGATAAACTTCCATCAAGCGGCGTGGCCGCTTGATGGAAGTTTATCAAGAAATACTCCTATATTTTGTAGGCGTTGCTATTGCTCAAGTCTTCCATAGTCAATTCCTTCTAAAAACTTTAATTGCCCTGGCGTGATTTGATGCTCAAACACACCAGGACGAAACCTGTCGCGCCACACATTAGCAGGGCAGAAATTAATTCCTGCATTGGTGGCGCATTGTTCATCTTCTGGTCTGTCGCCTACCATCCAAGCTTCGCCAACTTCCACCAAACAGCTTTCTAAGTTGTGAAGAATCATTCCTGGATCTGGCTTGCGATAAGTTCCCACAAATTGCGGGAGTTCTTGACTCACGTTAGAAGCACTCAACTGCAATATTTTCCAACACTCCCGTCCCTCAAAATCGGGACAGAAATAAACTGAAAGCAACTCAGGTATTAACTGCATGGTAAATTGCATCTCAGCGATCGCATCAGTGAGTTCTTTGTAATACTTGCCAGTTTTCGGATTAATTGATGAGCAACCGCCCTGATTTGATACGCCGATAATTGTCCATCCATTGTTGTGATAGTGAGTCACAGCTTTGTCGGCACCTTCTATCACTTTCACATCTTGCGGGTTCTGCTTGAAAGTTTCGCCACTGATAGTTTCAGTCAATGTGCCGTCGATGTCTACAAAGAGAAATTTTATCATTGCAATAATCTCACTAAAAAACTTCAACTTATTACTGTATTTGGAAACTGCCTCATTTTTAAATCTTCTGGGAATTCAGCAATATCGCCACCTTTGCGATCGCTATACCCAAAAGCCAAACCTGGCATAACGCAGCAATTGCTTCCCAGTTGTTTGACAAATACGGGAATCTCCGCCTCTTGACATTGGCGGGCAGCAGACCTTATCCAATCAATACTACAAGGCCGCGCACCAGGGCCAGATTCACCACCGATAATCGCCCAACTTAAATCTGAATAAAAGCGCTTGTCTTTACACTTAAAACATTGTTTACGCCCTGCCACGCCTAAACGCGGCCCTGTACGTTTTTCATACCACAGTTGTTCACCTTGGCATTCTGGGCATATGAGCCACTCACTTAAATCAATCGCTTCAAGCAATGGTTCGCATGATAAAAAGCGTGCAGCAGCAGGTATTTGTAATAGTGTTGGTATGCGTTTATTAGCCATTGCTTGATTCTCGACAGTCGTACCAATCCAACAATTTTTCAAAGGCAGGGAGACAACAGGATGCTCTCTTGTGTAGGGTGTTCTCCCTGCTCTCAAAATTTCGTAGGCTTGGTAGTCAATAAAGGCAAACCTGTTCTCACGAGTCAAGTATTGCAGCGCACGATGAGGCCTTTTCGTAAGGATCTGAAAAGTGTGCTGTGGGCAAAGTGAAGCCACGGCTAGCACTTTATCAATCCATTCATCAGGCACATTTTCATGGAATAAATCGCTCATTGAGCAGACGAATATGCGCTTAGGCTTTTTCCATCTCAATGGCTTGAGTAATTGGCTTTCTACGAACTCCACTGTTCCATCCCAGTCTTTCACCTTCTGGTATTGGGGGAACTGCTGAAGTCGTGCGGATTTTGCTGCGGTAGCAGCATAGCATCGCTCACAGCCAGGACTTATGCGTGAACAACCAACTATCAAATTCCAAGTTTCGTCAGTCCATTGAATGGTGGTCATATCTCACTTTATCTACACTTTTTTTCAAGTCTTTACCAAAAACTACAAGTTCGTCCTCGTTTTTGGCGTACAAGTCTGGCAGCTCATAGGCTACGCCAGTCAACTCTTCGTATTGATTGGCTAGCTCCAGAATGCGCGATCGCAGCCTATCAGCTCGTGATGGAGGCAAAGTTTTAGGCTCCTGTGATACTTCTACAATTTCAGCGTCAATTATGGAGGTATCGCCCTTGAGTAGTCCCAAAACGGCGTTTTGTGATACAGGTAGTTGTCTAAATTTTAGCTCCTCCATTAATTGCCAACATCTATACAACTCCATCCAGGTTGGATCAATTTGCAAAGTCAGTGCCCAAATAATTCTGTCAGTTTTTTTGCCTGTGCGGACATAGTTGTTATCTTTGTCCGTAATTGGCTGCTTAATTTTGACTTGAGTCCGCGACAAAATAAACGGGATTTTGTGACGGTATTGGTGAGCAGGAAAAGGCGATCGCGTCAGTGACCCAATCAATTCTTTGTACTCTTCAAGCTTGGTATTGAGGTAAGTCAGATCCTCAAATCCATGAACTGTGATGCGTGCTGGCAACATCATGTCACGGTCTAGGAGTTCACGAATATAAAAGTAAAATTGTCCTTCTTTGACGCACCTATTTGGACAATCCCCTGTAAAACCCTTGTCCCTCATAGGACAGACTTCTTCAACATCTACCAATGGACGCCAAACATTACCCTTGCCGTCTTTAGTGGGAATGCAGCGCTTGGTGATGGTGTGGCGATCGCACACCAATTCAAGTCCTGAAGTTGTATGAGCTTTCATTGAACAGTTGAAAGTTTTCTCAACTTCATCGAAAGGTAAATAAATATTGAGTGCTTCGGTGTAAAAATCACCGTTGTTATCAGGCTCTGAGTAGCGCTTTAAAATTGTCTTAGCGACATTGTTGGTAGTAGTAATCCGCAGTTTATTTGCTAAATCTTTACCTGCGGTTTTTTCACCTTTGCGTCCACCTTTGAAAACTGAAATCTCAATGCGACCAAGGCAATTAAATTCTTTGCGTTGGTCGGTTAGTCCTCTAATTGGCATTCTCCAAACACCCCATCGCTTCAGATAAGTAGTGCAGAACATCACCCAAATGAGTTTTCATTTCTGGATCGGCATTTGGGCGATCGCACAACCACCTCCATTCTTCGGACTGAGCAATTTTTTCTATCTCTACATAACACCGATTAAAAACTCCTTGAAATTCTGCGATTTTTGCACTATCAACTGGATTCGCTTCTCTGATTTCGCCCAGTTGAATGAGGAGTTTATCAAAAAAAGTTTCGGTACTTCCATCACACAGGTGACTGTCTATCCCGCTTCGCAACGCCCAACCATTGCCCCAAACAATAATTTTAAAATGCTGATTTGCGTACTGAAATTCGGCGCTAGTCGAATGTATTCCGTCGGTCTTAAATTGAACATTCAGAGCTTCTTGTAATTCTGGCGGGATGACTTTATCGAATTTAGAACGAAATTGAGTGATCGCATCCTCTATCCATTTTTGCTCTTGGCGCTGCTTTTCTTCTTGTTCCGCTCTGAGCTTGGCTTGGTGCTTGGTGTAGACTTTGGTAATTAGTTCCTCTAACATGGTTTACCTCTTGTAAAAACTGGTCTATGTTTTGGCGCAACATCTTTAAGTCAAACGCTGCATCATCGCCTACTTCATCAATCAATTCAAGTTCATTGTTGATTTGATTACAGATGTTTAAGCACTGAGTAAAGTCGGGGATGTTGTCATCATCCCAAGCCAGAATAATTGGCTCGATGATGTCTTGATAAAGCTTTTGCATTCGCTTGATTGTGTCATCCCCTCTTAATTCTCTGTGGAATTCAGAGGGGTGATAGGGCCTGCCGTTGTGGTCAAATTTTCTCATATTGTTTTGGGTGGGTAGTGCCCACCCATTACCCTCACGCTGCTACCAATTCCATACTTTCGGCTGGCTGATACTGCCTTAGCAGCTCCCACTCCTCACGGGTAAGCTCGTCAAAGGGTTTGTCTAGCAGTTCTTCAGGGCTTGGCGTGGTTGCGATGATTTGTTCTAATCGTTGTTTTAGAAATATCTCGACTGCTATTTGGTGTTTACACCTTACTGAGCGGTAGTGGCAGTCAGGGCACTCGCAGCGCTCCGACGATTCGGCGTGATTTGGACGCACTACATAATGATGTCCATTCTCACAGTTACGAACTACAAACTCATCACCGTGTTGCTCAAGCACTTCAATAGCTTGAGCGCGTTCAGAGCGCATAGCACATTGTTGTCTGTACGTTTCTGCTAAATCAATAGTCGCCTGCTGTGGTGTACAGAATTTGGCTTGCGACAATGGATGTGTCCAGTAACAAGTCCAATCCATCCGAATCTGACTTATCGCGTTGTTTTCGTCATACACGTCCCATATAACGGCGTAATCATCACCACCGACTTGGGAGCAACGCAAGAGGAATTCGCCAATGAAATAGCTGTCGCCAACTTTTGGCAAGTTATTGGGCTGTTCGTCGTGAAATAAATAGTCGTCGGTTTGTTCTTGGGCTTCTGGTTCGTCTGCCGCTTGCTGTGGCTTGGCAGCTACCACTTCGCCATAAGTCATCAACTCAATGCGTTCTACAGGAAAACGCAGGTCATCATAACCATCATTAACAATCACCATGCTTTGATCGTTGTATCCTTTGATGGTTAAAAAATTTCCTACACTAGCGTACGAGAATGTATAACCTTGGGCAGCGGCTTCTTCTACAGTGAACGGGTTTTCCTTTGTTGGCATGACTTTAGGCGCATCTGTCACCTTTTCTATCTGGCGGATTCCGCCAGATAGCTTTTCAGTTTTAGCGGACTGATACTCGGTAATTGCCTTAATCCAATTGTCTTTGCTGCGCTTGTCACCCTCTGGTGTTACGCCCAGTTGACGAGCAATTTTTTTGATTTCGTCTAACTTAAGTTCTTGGAGGTATTGAGCAGTGTAGAGTTGGTGTGTCATAATTTTTTTGCCTGTACTTTAGTTGTTAAGGTTCCAAGGGTGCGGATTGCTGATGTTTGCGAGACGGGCGATTCGCCTAACCTTGGATTAATGAGCTTTATCACCAGCTTTTTCTAGAAACTGGACAACTTCTCGATAATCGCTTTTTGTGTATGCCCAGCAAGATAGGGCATCAAGTAGGTCACTGAAGGAGTAGCCTTGCTTTTCTAGAATGTCCATCAGTTTGGCGATGAACTTGGCGAGCGCCTCGGCACGGCACTCCTCTAGGGCAGAGGTAACAGTTTTCTCGAATTCAGAAGTCATAAGTTTTCAAGGTGCTGAGTAGGGCAATTCACCGCTATTCAAGCGGTGAAGAGCGTTTTTCTAGGGGGCTTCGGCTTCAAGTTTGTCGATTCGTTTGAGAGTGGCTTGCACTCTCGTGATGATTTCCTCGGCTTTTTGTCTGTCTGCGGCTGCTTGCTGTTGCTTGGCTTTGGTTTCTTGTAGTAGCTGCTTGTAGTTCATGGTGGTGGTTCGCTTGCGTTGATAAATTTATGTTAGTACGTGGTTAGCACATTTGTCAATATCTGTTAGTACAAAGTTTTTGCGAGGATATTAGCTTTCAGGTGTGAAGATGCTATCTTGGTTAGTACAATTGAGCAAACTAGGCAGGTAAATATGGCAGAAGAAGCTAGGTTGACCATACGTATCAACCCAGACAAGAGAAAGGCACTCAAAGCCAAAGCCGAAGCAGAGGGCAAAAATACAACCGAAGTTTTAACGGAGTTTATTGATCAATATCTCGGCATAAAACAACTCCATAACCCGCTTGAGCAACGTGTTACCAGACTTGAAAAAATCGTTGAGGAACATCTGGGGGAATCAGCCGCCTGAGAGAAGAAAACGAATCTCTCAGGCAGATAAAAGAAAAAGTGATTGACGCAGTTTTAAAGGAAAAACCCGCCAGCGACTAGGCGGGTTTTGTGTTTTGTTGTTTTGTTGTGCTAACTAAGGCATGACGTTATACTAACAAATAAGTGATCGCTTTTGGGGTCAACAAAAGCGATCGCCACAAGTCATTAGTTAACTTGTCTTCACAAATGACAAATGACAAATGACTAAAAACGCGATCGCTCTTGGTGGCAGATAGCACCTGCCTTCAAAAATCTGCGCGATCGCACAGACTAAAGAATCTTTAGTAGTCTATCTGGCGGAATCCGCCAGATAAAAATCTTCACTTACCACGGATACCAAAATGTCAGACATTAAAAAACTAACCCTTTCTGAAATCATGGCAAGACCGATGCCAGAAATTGATGAAGAAGCTCAAGCGGAACTTGATGCTCTAGATATTTTGTTTCCTGAAAAATCTCCAGAGCCTTGGTATCCTGCACCAGAAACCACTTTATCAAGAGAAATCGCTGCCTGGCTTGAGGAAAATTCATAATGACCACTGACAACTACCCACAACCAGATCCGACCTGGATTTATTACCAGGTGTGGCAGCAAGTGACAACTGCCCACGCAGAACTTGAAAAACTGATGCAATACATGACACAGTGCGAGGATGCCTCAGTAATAACTGATGACGAAATCGACCAATCTTTAGACAAAGTTAGCCTCGCCATGCTCCAAGCCGGCGAGGCGCTACCGCTCAGGCAAGAACCACAACAGGAAAACAAACTAAAAGATTCCACCGGATTAACACTTGTTGAGCCTTATCTTCTTCGTGTTTCACAAATTCTCAGTGATGAGCAGATTGAGGTTGTAAAGTCTCGCTGGAACATCAAAAACGTTTACACAGAAGAGGGAAACACCTTTTTTGAACTGGGGCGAGACATGGGACAAACGCATCTGCCCACGGTAGCCGAATGGCTGGGCGGGTGGTAAGCAAAAATTTCACCAAATCGGCCAAACATCGGTTATGACAAACTCATCCTACTGAGTGTCAACCGATGTTTAACTTACTTTTACTAGTCAACCTTGCCTCAATCATTGCCTTTGTGACTGGGCTGATTAATCCCAAACTAGTGCTACGCGGTAAAACAAAGACACGGCGTAGAAGTTCTGAAGTTTACCTATCTGCTTTTGTACTGTCTTTTGTTGGCATGATTATTTTTCTTCCCAAGCCAGAACCAGATGCAATATCTGCGCCACCAATACCAAAGGAGGTGAAACCAACCCAAACACCTCAAGCAGTGGCGAAACCGACATTAACACCAACCCCAAAAGCAACACCAACACCTGAATTTGTTGCCTTTGACCCAAGTGTATGCAAGAGCGATCGCTATCTTCCCGTAAATGGGGCAAGCATCGCGCTCTACACCACCTGTCAATACCTCAACACCGACTTAATCAAACCTGAATCCGTTTCCGTCGTCACTGGCGCAAACGACAATGAAAATCCATCAGTTTTGGAATTGCAATCCGAATCAGGATTTGAAAAAGTCGCAGCCAGGGATTATAGCCTTACTTCAGAATCAGGCGATGTGTGTGTTGAATACAAAGACAAGTCTGTTTCCTGCTTTGCATTCTCTGACTCTGGTCAGGCAGAAGTACAAATTCAGCAACCACAAGAAACCGTTATCCCAATAGGTGCTAAGTGCGAAAACTTCGCTACTCAAGCTGATGCCCAAGCAGCACTAAGCGCCAATCCACAACTGGATAGAGATGGTGATGGGACAGCTTGTGATTCACTAGCCTCTGGTGGAACCCGCCATACAGGACAACGACGCAGGAAAAGATGAAAATTCGAGAAAGGTTAAACCGCCTAGCTGCCAAATTCTACGCTCAAATGGGCTATGTAGTGCGGGAAGAGTTTGATTTTACCACTTCCCAGCACCCAACAGAAAAAGCAGTTTACCGGATGGCTGAAATTGCCTATGAGGAGTTCATGGGCGATCGCCCTGATTATGCCGAAGAAGAAAACGAAGCCCAAGAGTAGAACAGATAAATAACACTCTTGGGCAGTTCACAAACTATAAATTTATGAACAATACAACAATACCACGCCCTCAAAGAAGCGACAAAGGCAGAATAGTTGGCGAATTTTATCCTTTACAAAGAGCCGAATTACTAGCCTTGCGGGACTCTGATTTAGCTAGAGGCCCGTTTTACGTCCATCTATGCATGAGGTTTGAAAACCCCTGGTGCGATCGCCCGTTTGCTATTTCAGTTGGGCAATTCTGCAAAAGGTGGCATATTCCTGAAAGCAATTTCTACAGGGCTATTAGCAAGCTACAGGAAATGCAAATTTTGGATTGGGAACCAAGAGAGATATTTTTTTACTGGAAAAGTCCCACTAGTGAGAACCAATTCCCAGTAGTGGGAGATAGTCCCAGTAGTGGGAGTAATAGTCCCAGTAGTGGGAGTGAAATTCCCAGTAGTGAGAGCAATAGTCCCAGTAGTGGGAATTTGAGATCGCCAGAACCCTTGATTGATAAGGCTTTTAGCGACGACGAAATACAGACTATTCAGATTAATTCAGAACCTATTCATACTTATTTAGACGAGAACGACGAAAGTGAAAAACAACTTCTTATTCAAGAACCAAAGTCACAATCACCCACTACGTTGTTAAACCAATCCGAGTCTTCGCAACAAAACAAGTTAACTCGTATTGACCCATTTTTCGCCCGGCGCCCCAAGCCCCAAGAAATCGAATGGGATTGGGTTCCTGATGGCGAGTGGAAAATCGATGGCAAACTAGATGCAAATTTCGTCGATTGGCACGCTAGGCGCTGGATGCAAAAATATGGAGCTATTGATATCCACGAGGCCCGCAAAAACGTGCGGGCCTATTACCGCAACGACCCGCGTCGCCTTGCTGATGATTGGCAGGAATATCACGAAGCTACTTTGCATAAAGCCGCTAATATCGCTACTCGCCAATCAAATGGCATCAATGTTCCAGAAGCGGAAAAAGCCGCGATCGCCAAACATCAAGCGGCGTTGCAGCCCACAGATAAATCTGTAGTGAAACCGCAATATGAAGAAGTCAAGCAATATGTTTCAGTGAATTCTGAGCAATTGAAGAGCGAGAATAAGCCAATACTTTGTGCTGAAAAAGAAATTGATTGGGATGCCCTAGCAGACGAAAGTCGGCAATGGGAAGCCGAGCAAACCCGAATCCCAGAAGGCGCGGAAAATCCCCAAGCTTATATCAATACGGTAAGACCGGAAGATAGCGACTACTGGCGGCGATTTAGTGAGCAACGCCAATCAAGTTCAATAATCCCTATCGATATTCCAACTTCTGAAGCTGAAGCCAGAAAGCTGGTTGCTGATGCGATCGCCAACATTAAACCAATGCCAAAGTTTAGTCGTGCTGAACGCTATGCTCAAACTCGCCTACAGCATTGGAATAATCTATTACAAACTGGCATTCCTTCGGTGATTGCGGATGTTGAGCGCCAAGTTGCAGCTGCGGGATTGATTATCGTTGATGGTTGTGTTGTGAGTGCAGAAGATATAGGAAATGAATGATAAATACTCACTAAATACTCAAAAACTCGCCCACTTAGCCCGAAGCAAACGCAACACTAGAGGTTTGCGAGAAACGGCAGTAGAGATTGGCAGTGTAAGTCCAGCTACTCTTTCAAGAATAGAAAACGGTAGAATGCCGGACATGGAAACTTTTCTAGCACTTTGCGACTGGCTAGAAGTGCCGCCTGGTGAGTTATTTAAGGAAATTATGGAAGATGAAATAAAATACAGAGCTACGCCCAAGGGCAAGCAATATATACGCTCTATGCAAATTGAAGATATAAAAACGCGATTAAGCAATCCTATAACCAGAGAGCAAGCCTTGCTGGATACAGGCGAGTGGGTCAAAGAAACTGCTTTGTACTTTGGTGCTAGTCCTACTACCGCCTACAAGATAGCTGCCACTTTTGTGGAGGGGCTTGAAAAGGATTTTACTTGATTATCTGGCGGATTCCGCCAGATAAAAAGCTTTACAAATCCCGTAAAGCGACAAAACCCGCTGGGCTTGGTAGGCTGCAACCAATATCTTTCTAGTAGACAGATAAGACATCTGGTGTTGGCGTGCAACTTCCCCCACAGCACTAAACCAGTCTTCACAGCAAGCCTGGTCAGCAATTAGGGCTTCTTCGTTATCCAGGTTTAGTATTGCGTCTGCTGGCGTGTAGAAGGATTTCATGGTTAAGAGTGCTGAGTAGGGAGTTAGTGGTCAGTGGTCAGTGGTCAGTGGTTAGGAGTGTTGAGTGTTGAGTGCTGAGTGCTGAGTGGGGAGTAGGGAGTAGGGAGTTAGAAATTCTCCCCATCTACAGACAGGGGAAGCCTAACTTCATGCTTACCGACTATAACCATCAAGACGCCTTGCGCCTACAGCAAGCGAGACTTGCTCGTTTTAAAACCTTCGTAATTACTGACTTTCATATCAGCATCGTTAACGACTGCCTCATCCTCCAAGGCATTGAACCCCAAACCGCCATTGCTGAAACTAATTCCTTGCTATGCCAAGCTAGCATCATACTTGGCACGTCAAAATTGCAAATACTTGACACAGATAGCAACCTTGTGTTTGCGGCTGAACTAAAATCAGAACAAACACACAAAAGTGAGGAAGTTATGACAGCAGCGACAGCAGCAAGATCAGTGGAATTCGATATGTCTGCATCTGCAACAACACCAGTAACAATTTCCTGGAACCGCATCGCCGCCATCACTGGGGAGAAAGAGAAGGAATTACGCGATCGCCTCCAAGTGATGGGTGTGCCTTTTTATTGGAGTGATGATAGCTGGGCGGTTGGCCACGATGTAGCATCTCAATTAATCATTCGCTTTCGGGCTGAACAGGGACGCAAAGAAGCCGAAATGTTGTTAGCGAGTGAGCCAGCGGCCAATGGTCATCAGTCCCCAGTCCCCAGTCCCCAGTCCCCAGAGACTAACGGTACTAAACCCACCAAACCCAAAGCCGAAAAACCGGAATTCCAACCCCTTAAACGGGGCGTAACTCCGACGCTTGAGAAATATTTGAGCTTTGTTGCAAATGACGAGAGTCGCCAGTCAGAAATTCTCAACGACATCGCCACCGAAACCAGTAAAGGTAAACGACACCTCACCAAAATTTTAAGCAGCTACCCTGAAGACATGGAAAAACCCACAAGAGGAGAGTTTCAAGTTGCTGCGAAAAAGCTATTGAACAAACGCTCCAAAGCGCAGAGTGAAACCGAAACGCCCACTCAAGAGGAAGTAGCAGCGACAGAAGGCGAAGAATAGTGTTTGCTACAAAATTTGCTACGTTTTAGTTTTTTGTTCTCAAAAGCTTTGCTGGCAACGGTTTTCGCATTTGGGTTTTGGTCTGCAAAACCTCCATTCCCCAGTTCAAATCTGGGTGTCGCCTCTTAAGAATATCAAGATTACAGGGCTTGAAAGCCCTTTTTTAGTGGGTGTTCAAGGTTTTATTTTCCAGGCCTTCTACAATTTTTGGGGTTATTTTGGGTAGTTTTGGGAAACAACTGGGGTAAAACTGGGGTAAATTTGTAAGGTAGAGGTTTTTACCCCAAATAGTATTTCTGGGGTAAACTGGGGTAAAGTGGAAGGATAAAGGTATTTACCCCAGTTAATTAACTTTATGCAACCTAAAAATTCTAAAAGTAATGCGAGTCGTGGTTCTGTACAGATAAAAAACTCTAATGGTAGACTCCAATTAGTTTTTTCCCATCCAGTTATCACTCATGGTAAGCTTCAATCCAAGCGTTTCTACCTTTCCACAGGGCATGATGATACACCTCTGGGAAGACATCAAGCATCTAGTTTGGCCGCAAAAATCCAGAGGGATATTGATTATGGTGAGTTTGATGCCAGCTTGGTTAAGTACAAACCAGCAGCATCATTAACTACTGTTACCCCAATTACCTCAGTTCCACCTTCAGCTACCCCTCAATTTGATTTGGGAGAATTATGGGAAAAATACACTGAGTTTAAAAAACCACAAGTTAGCCCTTCGACTTACGCTGTTGATTATCGAAAGTACCGCAATCACATCGCTAGTTTACCTACTAAAAATTTGGATGATGCGATCGCAATTCGAGACTATTTGGTACAAAATCTCAGTGCTAATGCAGCTAAACGTACTTTGACAAATATCAATGCTTGCTGTGATTGGGCGCTAAAGAGCCAGCTAATTGAATCAAATCCCTTTCAAAGTATGGCAAAAGATATTCAGATACCAAAGTCAGAATCGGCTGAATATGAAATTAATCCCTTTACTAAGGAAGAACGCGACATTATAATCAAAGCTTTTGAGGAGAGTAAACTCTACAGTTACTACGCCCCTTTAGTAAAATTCTTGTTTTTCACTGGTTGCAGACCATCAGAAGCGATCGCCCTTCAATGGAAGCATATCAGTGATAAATACATCACATTTGAACAAGCAATCACAATCAGTACTAAAGGGTTAGTTCTCAAAAATGGATTAAAGACTCAAAATCAAAGACGTTTTCCGATTAACAGTCAGCAACGTGAAATTCTAGGCTCAATCAGACCAGAGAATTGCAACCAAGATGACTTTATTTTTAGAAGCAAAAAAGGCGGCATAGTAGACTTTGGAGATTTTCTAAATCATGCTTGGAAAGGTTATAAAAATCATCGTAGTACATATATAGATGGAATCGTAACTCAACTTGTAAAGCAGGGTTTAGTAAGCGAATATCGTAAACCTTACCAATGTAGGCATACTTTTATCACTCTTTGTCTGGAAGCTGATATTGATGCGAAGGATGTAGGAAGGTGGGTTGGCAACTCTCCGGAAATTATTTACAAGCATTACGCAGGTAATAAACGTAATTTACAGGTGCCAAAGTTATAAATTTGTTGAATTATCAATACCTTAGCCAAACTACGAGGGTTTAATGCCCGTAGAACTGGGATGAATACGCCCTAAAGAAGTGAGCTTGGCAAAAATTTGCGCTAATAAAATAGGCTCAGGCTTTTGAGGAAGCATTTTTAAGATTTCACGGATATATCGAAAACCACGGTAATAAGCTTTCAGGTTAATAATGCCAGAGTCAGGATTATATTTGCGGAAATCAACAAGAAGATGATGAGATAAATTGACCATAAAGAAAGCAAGATTAGCCGCATTAGTCACAGCAGTCTGGGACAGATTCATAAAATCTAAAATCTTCTAAACCCCAAAATTGCTTGGCATCACGGAAGTTAAACTCGATTTGAAAGCGAAGTTTGTAATAATCGATGATTTTATCAGCATTCAAATCCAGGTCTCTGGAAAATAAAATTACATGGCTACGAGCATGAGTATCAAGATTGATTTTGACCAAAATTACTACATTAAGAGCCTGTGCAAATTCCTTGTGAAGCAGAGTGGCTTGATAAACATCAGTTTGAATATTTTTATCAATTGTGCTTTTACATAAGTATTTGTCAGGTAGATTACGATAGTCTAGTTTGTCACCGTATTTACGACGAGAGCGTTTACTGGAGTTAGGATTTTCATAAGGGATGTATAATGCGGAATCATGGCGTAACTTGGAAATTATGTGCAAGTTAACTTGCCGTGCCATCTGCAAAGCATTATTGTTACCAAAATGACCATCTACTACCAAGTAGGTCAGGGGAATAAAGTGAGCTATTAACTCGAATAATGAATTAATCATCTTTCTAATTAGCAATAGTTCAGATGTTAATATCACTTCGGTTTTGTTTTTATTTTTACTTCCTTTTGGTCGTCCCTTTCCACGTTTCTCTTGGGAATTTACTTTTTTGATGGGCGAGGTGCTATTTCTTTCTTCATCACTTTTGATTACCTGTTCTATCTTAATAGGAAATGACTGTCTTTCTGATACGCTTACTAATGACAATACGAAGAAAGATAAGCCATTAATTGGTTTACTAGCCAAGCTAGAAAAAAATCTATCTACCCCATAAGTTTGCTTACCCGATTTACTAACTACAACTTCATCTCCTGCAAGCAAATACACATCCTGCTCTCGCCACAAATGTTGACGAAAAAACAGCCAAAACAATGTCGTCCAAGGTATGACTGTAGAGAAAAATCTTCCCATTGTCCGATAACTCCCACCTGTACCAGTCCAACGGGCAATTCCCAACATTGTGACTCGACCACTCAGCGCTAACATTGCCAGAATAATTTGGTTCAATTGCCGCATCGTTGTCGCATTTATCTGCGGTAGCAGGCATTGTAACAATGATAAGATATCTGGCATGGGCTGCTTGTAGCTTTTGAGTTGTCGTTGTGAGAGACAATAACTCTACTACGAAACGCCCTACCTCTTCATGCTCTTATTTTGGCAACGGTATTGAATTAGAAATGCTTTTTTAGTAAGTGTTCTAGAGAAAAAATTGTAAAAGTTATTTCTTTACAGGCTCTAACCGTATTTGATGGGAAACGGCTTGTCGCAGGTTAGAACGCGAAGAACGCAGAGAAAAGAAAGAATTAACTGTATTGGATTATAAGCTATTAAACGGCTCTGACTGAACAGTAAGATTGCTACGCCTGGGGTGCGATCGCACAATTAAGGGCGAGGGTAGAGCTAGCTGCGCTCACTCAAAGAAGTTGATGGCCCAACAGTGTTAATAGTTGTGCGCTCTACCGCACTTTGCAGAAATACTAAATTATGAGATGTGATCGCTAATTTTCGGTATGATAGCTCTATAAGTTGCCACCTGTGCATTATTTAAATCGTCCTTATGATTGCAGCCAAAACGCCCACTAGAAGACACTGGGAACTGTTTGAGATTTACAAAGCTAAGGTTGCTATCAAAATGGAGCCTGAAGAGTTCCTAAAACACTGGTCTGTCAACTACGAAGAACTTGCCGAATTGTGTGGGCGTTCTAAAAGCACAGTAGCTCATTGGTTTTCCCAAGGTGAGCATCGTAGGGAACCCTCAGAATCTGACAAACGCCGACTAGCAGAAATTCATGCTTTGTGGATTCAATTTGAGAATGAACCTGCTCACCTTAGAGAGATTTGGGCAAGAAAACGACGGCGCAAACATAACACAAACTGTAATAATTAGTTGTCAGTAGTGCATTATTAAGTTATCAGGGTGACAACTTGGGTTTTATTGTGTGTCATAGCTAAGCTAATCAGCATTTAAGTTGCAACATAGCTAAAATTACCTTTATTTTTGATTTTCCGATGCCACTTAATCACTAATTCACCTTGATTTAACAATTTATCAAGTAATAATTTCAATTCATCGACTGATTTAAATAGACGGTGAGCAATATATTCTTTACATGAATGCCAGACTAATTCGATAATATTGTAATCTGGGCTATAAGCAGGTAAAAACTCTAAAACTAAGTTAGGAAACTGTTGAGATATTTTAGCTAGAACATCTTTCCGTTTATGAAAACTAGCATTATCTAAAATCAAAATAATCTTCGGGCCAGACTTAGAGAAATCTTCGCCCTTATTTCCTTTACTCACCCACTCTTGAAAAATTAATTCATTTAATTGTTGTAATTGCTCATAAAAAATATCTGCATTCCCTTTTTTTACAAAAAAACATATCCGTTTCCGGTCTAGTTCTCTGATTGCCCCCATTACATTTACTCGACCACAACGCCGTTCCCCTGGAACACTTTTCCGTTTTCCTTTCTTACCCCAATTCTTGCGCCGGATCACACGTAAACTAAAACCACTCTCGTCCCAAAACCATACCTGTAAACGTTCTGGCTGTTCTCGCGCTATTGATAAATATTGAGTAAGTTTTTCTTTAAACTTTGCTCTTTCTATAGGTTTTTGTTTACCTTCTAGCTCATATTTAGACCAGATGTAACTATACTTTTTTCGCTTTAATATCTTCCTCACTTGAGAACTGCTTAAATCAATACCTGAATTCTTACGTTAAATATGTAGCTAATCTTTCTGCTGTCCATTTCCCAAATTCGTAACCTAACGATGATGGTTCTTGTTCAACAGTTTTTATTAATAGTTCAATATATTCAGGAGTCGCTTTTCGGTAATGTTCATACTCTCTTTTATTATGTAAACTTTCTAGATTATCTGGCTCTCCATGCATACACCAATATGCTACTGTTCTAGCCGAACAACCTAAAAATGAGCGCAATTTCATGTTGTGGTTTCCCATCATTTTGTAGTAAAATAATTAGAATTCTCTCCCTGACATGTGGTAGATCACTCTCTTTTAGAGCTTGCTGTAGCTTGCTGACCTGTTCCGTCGTTAAAAAGTTTTTGGCTGGTGGTGGCATAGTTGCTTTTAAACGGCTTCATCTTATTATTATGCAACTTAAGTGCCGATTAGCTTATTCCCGCCTCAAATAGGTTAATTATGATTACCCAAAGCTTTTTATCCAGCGTCGAAGAATCGAATTCAGCAAACAATAATCCAAGCGAGTTTCAAACTTTACAAGGTAAAGAACCACTTAAACATCTGTTGATTGGTTCTTCTAAAGCCGTTACTAGCACAATTCACTACTTACAGGTTATTGGCTACGCAAATGTAGGCGATTGGAGTCCTTTACTACCTAGCCCTAATCCTGGCGAAGTTATGAGTATTTTAAACAGACCTATTGTGGTGTAATAAAAACTGTTACTTCGTGCAATTAAAAAATTATGACCCCTGTAGGGGTCATAATTTTTTAGGTAAATATTTTGTGTGCTTTAGACTTGTGTGCGATCGCAGCAAAGATAAACTCCAAAGTATGACTGCGCTCCAATAAAGTCTATGAGTGATTTTATGGAAAAGGTTTAAGAGATAACAAATCCTGTAGCTCTGCAACACTTAGTTGTTCCAATTCCACAAGTCGCTGGTCAACAAGTTCCATAAATTGCTGAAAATATGGACAACCACAACATACTTTGTCATCGCCAGGAACAGCACACTTACAGCTGTGAGTGGCAATAATTTCTTTAAAGTAATAGTTACACCGGATACAATAACAAACGCGGCTGTCCTGACTCTGGTGAGGGGTTAAAAATCCTGGAGAGTAGCATTTAGGACACTTAGGTTTACTTAAGTCTTCAGGCTTCCACTCCTTCAAAACCAGTTGTGAAGCAACTTGAAACCTCAACTGTTTCAGCCGCAGAATTTCAATCACATTCATCTTAATTCTCCAGTTTTATAGCAGGAGAGTTTTTAAACACAATGGATTCAACTTGACCATCACGAAGAAAAATCCTGTGTACAATGCGGCGGTATATCTGAACCTTCTCATTATTAGACAGCGTTCTCCAAACACCCAAGTTGTTTCCTACTCGAATAATTTCCTCAACAGTCTTGTCCTCAAGGCGTTGTGATTGGAAGAAATTGGTTTCCTCCTCAATTTGACGTTTTAAATCTGCCTTGAATTCTTCCGCACCAGGGTTAAATCCCGGAAACTGCTCTAGAAAGGCAAGCTGTGTCTCTAGTTGTTGCAACCTCTCAGTTTTATAAGGAAGCACTTGGCCGGAATTACCCTGCTCCTGAGTCAGATTTTGGGACTTTTCTAATAATTTGGTCATCAATGCTTCTTCGATGTCAGATTGAAGAACGTTTTTGGAGTTCTTGCAACCAACGCCAGCGTGTCGACAGGCATAGTAACGATACTGGTAAGAAGAAGTATACACTCCCTTATAAGTACACCGAGAACCACATTCCCCGCAATAAACTAACCCAATTTGATAAGCATAGGGGCGATATCCTTCTTGACGGTGCGTAGTTCCAAACGCTCCGCCACACATTTGAATATTGGCTTGAATGATATGCTGAATTTCTTCAGCTTCCCCATCCCTTAAAAGCCGTTGGTCGGGATGAGTGTTGCGTATAATCTGCCACTGGTCACGGGGCTTGCGCCTTCTTTTGCCATCAATAGATTGCTCGTACTTGCTATAGCTAGTATGTCCATCCAGAACGGGATTTTGAAGCCACAGCGAAAAACCTGGTTTACTCCAGTGAAAAACTTTGTCTGTGCCATTAGACTTCGCTTTAGTCTTGCAAATCCCATATTTTTCAAAAATTTTCTTGAGTGCAGGAGTCACACCTTTTACTTGCAGAAAAATTTCGATACAGTCTCTGGCAATTTCAGCTACTGTTCGATGAGGTAAATCGTAAATGGCATTTTCATCTATGGAATTAGAGTAAAAATCTCGATAGTTTTCGGGTCTGTCTGTCAATAAACAGAGAAAAGGAGTTAAATCCAAAAAATATTTGCGTTCAATCACAATTAAACCAAACGGACAAGAACCATTAGCCCAAACTTGTTTTCGTTGGTGTTCTTTACCGCGTTTGATTCGCTCTGAAAGTAAATCTACTTCCCATTCAGCCAGTACACCCAGCATATTCAGCATAAGTTTACCTTGCGGTGTACTCAAATCTAATTTCTGGTCAAGAATCACCAAGTTGACATCATATTTATGAAGGATGTCAACAATTTTTCTCAGGGTAGGTAAAGAGCGTGTAATGCGATCTATTCGAGTAATAATAACTTTCCTAACTTTCCCCGCTTCCACAAGCTGAATTAATTCTTGATACTGAAGGCGTTCATCCTTCTTGCCTTTTTCAACATCACAAAGAATATGCTTTGCTCCAGCATCCTTCAATCTAGCAATTTGTTGTTCTAAAGCATTTGTGTTTTCGGCTTGTTCGCGGGAAGAGACACGGGCATAACCAATGTCCAACTTTTCCATCTCTTCCTCAATATTCAAAGTAGTAGAATTCAGTGGTTGATTAGCTAATTCTACCATCTTTTTTGTGCATAATCCATTTGAATTGAGTATGCACAAAAACTGAGAGTAAAGATTAGGAAATAACCAAAGTATTCTCCTAATATTGAGGCTGTCAAAATTCTTGATTAACCTATGAATACTTACAAAATTAATAGCTTGAAGATATAAGTAGCGAATCTGTAATTGAACAGATAGCTGTTTAGGACAAAGTGAGTAGGACATGAGTTTGTTCTCCTTGTCAAAAATTTACTTGACAAGGAATAACAACATAATTCAAGAAAATACAAATTAATTTGAAGTTGTAAAAAAATATTAAGAATAGTACCACTGAATATACCCTAACGGATCAACATCTCCTTGAATGGTTAGAGGCCTATTGGTAATCTGCTGACCGTTAACTTGCTTTTTATAAGGGTTTCCGCTTCGCCAATCAAATTCATCTACAAAAAGTTCTTTCCCTTCTTGCACAGCAGTAATGTATGCTTCTAAATAAGGTTCTAGATGATTGTTGTATTTAGCATTTTTCTCGATTTGTGCTTGCATTGCAAATACCCAGTTATTATTCCAAGTGTTTGCTTGTTTTAAATAATCAAGGTATTCTTCTTTGCTCTTACAGTAGCCAGCATTATCGAGAGATGATTCTTTCCAAATTGCTTCTTTGAGTAAATAAATTCTTGTTAAAATATTGTCCCTTTGTATTTTTTTTGTCATCCATTCCCAATCTTGGTTGCATGGGTCTATTTGCCATCTAATTAAAAAATCCTGTTTGAGTATTTCCAGAAAAATTTCTAAGGGCTGATTAAACGGATAGCTAATTTTATTTTGTCTTGCCCATGTTTTAATAATTCGTTGGCCCCTGACTAAAATTTGGAACAAGGTCATGTCTATATTTCTCGTTAGTTTAAGAGATTGAATGATGCTTTGTGGTAGTCGATTATTAAGAATACCTTCTTCGAGAGGGTCTTGTATTAGTCCCAATAGTTGATGAGCAAAGGTGACTCCTATTGCTTGCCAATAGTAATGTAATGTTTTGAGCCAATAGCCTTGATTTTGGTTTTTAGGTATGACAGGAGTATTGAGAGGAATATCACCAATTGCTTTGGCAATCTTAAAAAATTGTTTTCCTTTGTTTGTATTAGGAATATACACAGGGGTATGTGGAATCCATCGACGTTCAATTCTTAAACGCTCATCGTCTTTTTTTGCGTCATCAAGCCATTTCTGTGTTGACTTTTGGATGAATGGATGTTGCTGCTTCATATCAAAAGACAAGGACAGCAGATATTCTGGAATCAAGATGAGCGGGAGTTCCTGTAAGGCTTTGTCAGGACGAATAAATTTCTCTGCTAAAGACTGTAATTCACTATCGCAAGAGTTTTTGTCTGGCCAAGGTAATGGGTAATAATGCTTGAGCATGGTTCGTAACCCATAATTTTACCTACCCAGTGTAATTCATCCACAATTTGACTGGTTTTTTAAAGTAGAGTGCTTAGTTCTATTACACCCTACAGGATTTTTGAATAATCTATAAGCCAATCTCTAAATATCTTTATTCAAGATTAGATAATGGTTGAGCCGGGAATTTTTGTGACGGGTGGTTCTCCCCAAGCTTCTATTTGGTTAAATGTATGTTTGCTTAAAGGATAAAAGAACTCCAAAAGGCGATCGCTGGGAAGAAGACCACCAAACAGGGGTACTCACACAGGAATTAATTGATGGATATGGGCTACTTCCCCAAGAAATTCTCCGCGCTGCGATCGCAGATTATCACGCCAAAATCAAATCCCAAAAAAAAGAGCAGCCGCAGGAAGAGACTGCTGAATCTGAAGTGGTTGAGTCGAGTATGCTTCCACAATTAGAAACATCCCCAACAGAGAGCGAAAAAGCTAAATCAACCCAATCAAGCCAGGCAAAATTTCAAGAATTGTTACAAGAATTACACGAAATGTTTTTGTTTTGTACGCTAAAATTCCGTCTAAATTCACAAATCCAACATACAGTGAAGCGTTATTGGTCGAATGCGATCACCTTTCTCAAAGAATCACTCCGAACGAGTAAGAAAATTCAATCTCCGGAGGCTGTGTTTGTCGCGGCTTGTAAAGGAGGTAGAAAGCCAAAGGGGCGTGGCACAAGTGAATTCTGATGTAAGTAAGCGCTTGGTTCAGATGGGCACGCAAGCAAAGGATTGCAATGACTTACTTGCCTTTTAAGTACGAAACGACAGCAAAGATGATTGCCAAATACATTTATGACGTAACCAAGAAGCAAGTACCATCTGATTTGCAGCTAAAGGTTGCAGTGTCAGAAACTCCTAATTCTTGGGTAGAGTATAAAGATGACTAAATCTATTCCAACAAAAACCTTGGTTTCAACTAGCACAATTTCACGCCTTCGCACACTAATTATTACTTCTTGTACTGGAAAAAAGCTTCATAACCCAACAAATCAGCTAATAATAGAAGATTTTAAAGACACAGAGAGATTAAGAGAACGCACACAATCACTTTCAAAATTCTCTTGTCCGTCTGGCCAGATGTACACAGGGCTGCAACATCTAAGGCTAATGGAGGGGGTGGATATCTTGAGATCGCGCTTTGGAAGAGAAGTGGTAGATGTAAAAATCATCTCAGCAGCTTATGGACTAATCCCTGAAGACAAAGTTATCGTCCCCTACTCTGTCACCTTTAATTCGATGAAGAATGATGAAGTCTATTCGTGGGGTAATTATCTCAGAATCCATGAAGATTTTCAACAAGAAATTGTCGAATATGATTTAATATTTGTCTTGCTTGGGGATAAATACCTCCGTACTTTAAAGCTACCAGTTGAGACTCATTCCCACCAAACTTTCATTTTTTTTGCTTCAAATGAAAGTATAAATTATATAGATTCAGGTAATGCTAAACTATTAACTTTAACTCTTTCCAATAAGTCTGCATCACGTTTTAGCTGTGCGTTAGTAGGTTTAAAGGGGCATCTGCTAAAGCTGATTGCTACTGAAATCAGCAGATATCCACATTTATTAGACAGTATATATAACAATCCAGAAACATTAGAGTCACTTCTTAACAACCAACCTAATCCATTAGAACTACCTCTAGGAATTTCATTTTCAACAGAAAAAAGCTCAAATTCCAAAAATAAACCCCATCGAAAAACTCAATATACAGAGGAAGCTTTACGTTCTTTTCTAGAATTACCTCAAGCAATTAATCAGCATTTACCAATGCAATACTTAATTCCAGAATGGGATGATAAAGTAGATGCTGGATATGACTTTTTACAAGATAAGTTTAGTCCTAATAGGAACGCTTACAAAGATGACATTTATGCTCATGATCATAAAATATATGCACAACCCAACTACGACGGGATTTTAGTATCTAAGATAGTTGTTGATAAAAGAAAATCAAAAAGAGATGATATAGAAGCAGCAGGAGGTATCCAAAAATATTTAAAATTTTCAGGAAAAATTATGGGTGATTGTGGAGCTTTTGGATATATTAAGCAGCCAGAACCTCCATATAATACTATAGAAATTTTGGATTATTATGAACGACTTGGTTTCAATTATGGCGTAAGTATTGACCATTTAATCGTAGGGCCATTTGCACAGCCTGGAATTAGAGAGAAGCGATACAATCTGACTTTGCAAAATGCAGAGGAATTTATATCTAAACATCAAAAAATTGGATATACTTTTACTCCTATTGGTGTAGCTCAAGGTTGGAACCCAGAAACTTACGCTGATGCAGTAAAAAAACTAGTTGAAATGGGATACGACTATATCGCTATAGGAGGAGTTGCCAGGACACCAACCATAGAAATTTTAGAAATTTTGAAAGAAGTTTATCAACATTTAACACCGGACACCAGATTACATTTATTTGGCGTAGGGCGTATTGATGCTCTTCCTTATTTCCGCCATTTGGGAGTAACCAGTTTTGATTCAGCAAGTCCATTACGTAAAGCTTGGTTTGATGCCGTAGAAAACTATCATACTTTAAGTGGAAAAGCCTACGCTGCCGTTAGGATTCCTTTTGTAGATAAGCAATCACAACGAATTAAGCATTTGCTATCGTCGGGTTATGAACGTGAAACTCTCAAGCAGCTTGAACAAGAAGCATTGAAAGCTATTCGGGAATACGATAAAGGCAATATATCACTAGATGAATGTCTTAATAAATTACTTGCTTACGATGAGTTATTAGAATTACCTCGCGACGGCAAAGTAAACCCGGTAGCTAAAGCTAGACGTTTAAGACAACACACTAAATTATATAGGGAATTATTAGAAGTAAAACCTTGGCAGGAATGTGAGTGTCAAATCTGCCAAAACCCAGACTATAGAGTAGAAACAATTATTTTTCGTGGTAATGATCGTAATCGTAGACGTGGTTTTCACAACACTTATATTTTTTATAAGCGGTTTCAAGAATTTATAAAGACTGAAAATTCTAATATTAATATTACTAAAGAATAAATCTAATTTAGAGTTTATCTAAACTCAATTACACTTTATTAATATTTATATTAATATGAATCTTAAACATAACTTTCTTCCAGTCTTTTCAGTAGATTGGTTAGGTTTATTCAATAAATTAAGGAATTTACAAGGAAATTATGGTATCCTGGCACCTATTTCATCTAATAAAAGTCTTTTAAGAGATATCCGTAATTTTGATAAACCCTTTTTTATAGATAGCGGCATTTTTGGTAATCAAGATTGTCCTTGGTATTATGAAACACATTCTGAATACCTTGATGAGCGTTGGGTGCGTAAACAAAAATTCGCTTCTGAAGAGCATTTGCGAAGTAAGATCAGAGACTATTTAGAACGCTGCGATCAATTTTCACCTGATTTTGTTTTTACACAAGATATTTTTGGAGAGCCATTACTATCACTGTATTTAGCTAGATTAACCTGGCAAGAGTATTGGAAAAAGTCAAGAAACTATACTTTAATTGGTGTTGTTCAAGTAGGGTATTCAATTTATAATTGGCAACAAAATTTAGTTCCTCAACTAAATTCTTTTCCTCCTCATTATTATTCACCCAAAAGTTTCTTAGCTCCCTTGATTAGTGCTTATCGAGATATTGGTTATGAATACATAGCCTTGGGGGGATTGTTGAAAGTTGATAAAACTAGAACCACAGGCTTAAAATTTGGTTTGTCCATACAGGAATTAGATGAACTTCTTGCTTGGAGCCGACCAGAATTTGTTTTAGGGGGACTAGCGTTAACCCGTGCAGAAGTCTTGAAAAAGCACAATGTTTGGGCAGATTCTACTGGTTGGTTGTGGTGGAATGAGAAATATGACACTAAATTTCGCGATCGCAATGCTTTCCAGGAAGTTTTAATGTAGCTGCTACTTATTGGCATTACAGTATTTTTACTTATTTGAATGTAAAAAATAAATTGCAGGTGTTGGTTTTTCTTTTCTCAGAGAAGCATAATAAATATATACCTATCTGCCTCTGGGTGCCCTACTGGTAAATTTATTGTGATGCGAATTGCTTTCTTACATACCAAGCTGCAAAAATTAGCAAATTGGAAAATACAAGCTGACAAGTTAGTCTGGGACTCACCTTTTACCACGGTGCTAGGACACCTAGAGTTATGCTGTTGCTTCAGTCTAGATTATGCTAGGCTTCACGTTAACGTTGTCTCTGTCTTAGAGAAGCTATTTTGGAAAAAGCCAATAGCCAGTGGAGACAGTCAGCTATATGCGTGCTATGGGAAGGTTAATGCTAACGTACTTAGTGGACTTGAAGTATGATAACACTTGGTTCGTTGGTACGTTCCCGAAATAACAGCTTGGGCATAGGGAAGGTAATTGATCTATCTGATACTCAAGCAACAGTTGAGTACTTTTGCTCAGTAAATCAGCGCAGAGAAAAAATTTTACCCTTAAGTTTGCTAGAGCAGTTCAAACTGGAGCGCCAAACTCGATGCTATATTTGCCTAGAAAGCCAAGAAGCATGGCTGATCGGCAGAATTTACGAATGGGATGAGGAACTTTACAAGTATCGCGTTGACTTACCTGATAAAAAGATGATCGCAGTAAGTGAGCAGGAAGTCTACGTACGTTGTAGTTTACCTCAACCAGACCCCATCGAAACTTTGGCCATGAAAGGGCACGAAACGCCCTATTTTCACGATAGACGCTTTGCTTTTGTTAAATGCTTAATTTTACAACGTGCTGTTAGTCGGGGAATGACGGGATTAATTTCCGCCAATATTAAGCTTTATCCACATCAAGTTGAAGTTGTCCGTCGTGTACTCGAAGACCCGATTCAACGCTATCTACTGGCGGATGAAGTTGGACTGGGAAAAACCATCGAAGCTGGCGCGATTCTTCGTCAATACCTATTGGATGAACCTTCTGGATATGCGGTAGTGCTAGTTCCGCAATATCTACTTCAACAATGGCAACAGGAATTAGAAAATAAGTTTTACATCTCCCACTTTCCCAAGCGGGTGGAAGTGTTGGCGGTTGAGGATATTCACAAAATCAACCCGAAAGCGAATATTGGCTTGGTAATTTTAGATGAAGCACAGCACATCGCAGCAATGGCGACCTCTAGCGATGCAGCAGTGCGCCAGCGTTTTGATACTTGTAAACATCTTGCCCATAAAAGCGATCGCCTGCTTCTATTATCGGCTACCCCGGTTCTCAACCACGAGCAAGATTTTCTCGCCATGCTACATCTGCTCGATCCGACAACTTATCAACTTAATGACTTAGCAGGTTTTCGTGAAAGGGTAGTAAAACGCCAAGAGATTGGTCGAATTCTGCTGTCATTTAAAGAAGGTGCAAACCCCTTCGTCCTGAAAACTAATCTCAAAAATCTCCGTAACCTGTTTGCTCAAGATGAGTATTTACTGGAATTTGTAGACAATTTAGAAAATAGTTTACAAGCAAAGACTGGCGATACAGTTGAAATGGTCAGGGCAATTCGTACCCATATTAGCGATACCTACAGACTTCACAGAAGGATGCTTCGCAATCGTCGTGCTTCCGTAGAAGATGTGATTTTTGACCGTAATATTACACCCAGAGCCGAATACGATTTAGATGAGCGATCGCCACACATCCACGAACTAATTGAGGAATGGCGTGAAGTAGCTCCTGATGACAAACAATATCACCAAATTTTTCTTTTGTTATTTCGTGCTTCTGGTACTTGGCTGGGTATTTTAAAACAGGTAATTCAAGCACGTTTAAACGGTGAGACAGCGCTGCGGGAGGGTTTCCCTCCGCAGGCGACTGCGTTAGCGCAAGCGGTAGCGAGGGACGAGCGTCACCCGTTCGCGCAGCGTCTCCGACAGGAGAAGGGTGTGTCCACTGCGGAAGTAATTCAAGAGTTTGGCGCTGATAGCGTTCGTACTCTGACTGAAACTCCTAAATTTGCTGGGGAAGCAGAGATATTGCAAAGTTTGCTGCGAATTTTAGAACAACCGTCAGAGGATGGCGATCGCCTAGAATTACTCAAGACAGTAATTCTCTATCAACTTTGCGAACCTTTAAAACTACAATCCTTGAAATTCAATCTCCCGAAATTGCTTGCAGAGGTTCAACAACGGATCAAAAGACCGATACCCGGAGACAGTCTACCAAAAATTGTTGTATTTACCAGCTTTGTGCAAACTTGCGCCGAAATTGTCCGTTACTTGAGCGATCGTTTTGGTGAGGAGACTGTTGTCAGTCATCAAGCTGGACAAACTCGCTCTCAAGTAGAGAAGAACTTAAATAGGTTTAAAACAGACCCCAAATGCTTTATTTTAGTTTGCGACTCCTCCGGCGAAGAAGGTCGTAACTTACAATTTACCAACTACATGATATGTTTTGACCTGCCTTGGTCGCCAAATCGTCTAGAACAAAGAATTGGTAGGATAGACCGGATTGGTCGTCCATTAAAAGTTGAATTAACAGTATTTGCTGGCGTAGATTTACCGGATAGTCTCCATGAGGCATGGTATCGCTTATTAAAAGAAGGCTTTAATATCTTTGAGCAATCTATTGCTAGTCTCCAGTTTTATGTTGATGAAAAATTACCAGTATTAGCAGAAATATTGTTTAAATATGGTGCAGATGGCATTTTAGAAAGTATCAATATAATTAAGCAAGAAATTGAGCAGGAACAAGTCAAAATTAGCGAACAAAATGCCCTAGACGAAATAGATGCTTTGGATGACAACGCTACCCAATATTTTCAAGCTTTAGACGATTATGATGCCCGTCATCAAGAAATCCAAGAAATAACTGAAAATTGTATTTGTGATGCGTTGAGATTTAGAGCAATCAATCATCCTAATTTATCGACACTAAAGCGTTATCAACCTACCGGAAATACATTAATTCCAGCAAATGATTTGAGCAGCAATTTTGCCGGGGTTTTAGAAAAATTTGGGACTTTTAACCGTAGGGTAGCAAATCAACAGCCTGATGTGAAACTCTACCGTATTGGTGAAAAATTTATCGAAGCACTATCATCTTATATCCATTGGGACGACCGAGGTAAAGCTTTTGCGATGTGGCGAGTTGAAGAAACTTGGGACGCGGGCGAAGGCGAAGAGTGGTATGGTTTCCGATTTAATTACGTTATTGAAACAAATTTAACGAATTACAAAGAAACTAATACAAAATCTAAAATTTTGCAAAGACGTGTTGATGGGTTATTCCCGCCAATTGTAGAAAATGTATTTATTGATGCTAGATATGAACCAATGTGTGCTGTTGAAGATGAGACTCTATTAAATATCCTGAAACGGCCTTATAAAGGCAAAGGGAGTCAATGCCGAGATTACAACTTAGCTAAAAGTCGTTTATCTATTCTTGATAACTTTATAGATGCGAGCAATTGGCCAGAATTTTGCTATCAGGCGCGTAGTAAGTCTTTAGAATTACTCAGCCAACGTCCCAAATTTATTGCATTATGTGAAGATAGCGCCACCCGTGCTGAACAAAAATTAGGTAAGAGACTAAACCAATTGCGTCTGCGTCTCAACAGACTTATTAACCAAGAGCGAATTTCTCATACGGTATTGGAGCAAGAACTCAATAACGAAACGGCATTAAGCCAAGTAATTATCGAAGGAATTCGTCATCCTAGTATTCGTCTTGATTCTGTTGGCTTTATTATCGTTTCTGGGCGAACTCCAGTGCAATCCCAGGAGGATGATTTATGAATGATTCATTCTCACAACTTCGGGAAATTCTCAAAACAGGTAAAATTCCTGAGGATATTAGTAATGTTACAGAACCTTGTCATCGGCGCTTGTTGGATGCACTGCGAAACTCGCCTGGGTCTGGGGATATTGTTAGCCTAGTGCGTCATGTGTTGCGACGCGAGGATGCAAAACAGGGTGGAAGTTCTCCAACTTATCTCCAAATACCTCGAAAACCGCCTTTTCTCGATAGCACTATTTGGGAGCAGGCTAGCATAACTGTATATGGTGAAGAAGAAGAATACTATCTCATCATGGCCAGTCCTTGGCAACCGGAATGGCTTGACCTGGCTGACCAATATCCGCCAGATGCACCTTTATTTAAAGAAGAAAATCGACGAAACTACAAACCAGTTTCCGGTGACCCGTTTTTGCAATTAATGAAGTATGAAAAATACAGCAGTATCGGACAGCGTGAAGCAATTCGAGCAGTTTTGACTGCTCCTGATAATTCAACTTTAATTATTAACTTACCTACGGGTGCGGGAAAAAGCCTTTGCGCTCAACTACCTGCATTGCTGAACTCCAGAAACAATAATGGTGTCAGCGTAGTAGTTGTCCCGACTACTGCGTTGGCTATTGACCAAGAACGGGCATTAAAATCTTTTGTACACCATGCCACAGCGTATTATAGCGATGATACTGTGGAGGGTAAAGAAAGAAGAGAAGGGATACGCGATCGCATTCGCGCTGGAAATCAAAGAATAATTTTTACCTCTCCTGAAAGTTTAATGGATTCCCTTGCACCTGCTCTGTATGAAGCAGCCAAACTGGGAATTTTACGGTATTTCATTATCGATGAAGCACACATGGTAGAGCAATGGGGTGATGATTTTCGTCCAGCTTTTCAAGAAATTCCTGGCTTGCGAAGAGATTTATTACGTCTTAGCTCTTTTAATACTTTATTATTAACAGCAACATTAACTGAATCTTGTTTAGACACCCTGGAAACATTATTTGGTCAAGATTTACAAGTTATATCTGCTGTACAATTGCGATCAGAACCTGCTTATTGGTTTAACAAATGTCCCAGTGAAGAAGTTAGAAAACAAAGGCTAATTGAAGCAGTTTATCATCTTCCTCGCCCGTTAATTATTTACGGGACTAAAGTTAAAGATGTCGAGGATTGGAAACGAGAATTAACCCGCGCCGGATTTAAAAGATGTGACCTGATTACAGGTAAATCTACTACTCAGGAACGGGAGCAATTAATTGAAAAATGGCGGGAAGGAAAGATTGATATAGTTGTTGCTACTTCTGCCTTTGGGTTAGGTATAGATCAAGCAGATGTGCGAGCGGTAATTCATGTTTGTATTCCCGAAACTATTGACCGTTTCTATCAAGAAGTTGGACGAGGAGGACGAGACGGGAAAGCTTCATTATCACTCACATTATATACAAAGGAAGACTTCAGAATTGCTGAAGGAATAAATGATAAATCAGCGATAACTATTGAATTAGGTTTGCAACGTTGGCAAACTATGTTTTATAAAAAAGAAACTATAAGTGATGGACGCTTTCGTGTACCAATAGAAACGCCTCGTTCATTTCAAGACAAAACTATTGATAAAATAAATTACCAAAATAGGGCTTGGAATATACGTACTTTGACGCTGATGAACCAAGCAAATCTAATTGAAATTGACTCAGCAGAACCTCCCCAGAGGAAAAACTTTGAATCACAATCAGAAGAAGCTTATCAAGCAGCTTGGGATTTGTACCGCAATTCTCGCATTATTCGTATCCGTAATCAATTGCACGATAAAAAATTAACTTGGGAAACTGAAGTTGAACCAGTGCGCCAGAAACGCCAAAGCTGGAGTTATAAAAACCTGCAATTAATGAAAGAAGCTTTAAACGCTAAACGTTGTATTTCAGAAATATTTGCGGAGGCGTATAGCATTCCCTCCCGTCAAACTCCAGAAACCAGAAATCCGGTTATAGTTTCTCGCGCTTGTGGGGGTTGTCCTGTTTGTAGAGAAAATGGCGTTACACCATTTCCAGGAATTATGCCTAGTTCCAGACCTGTATGGCAAAAACCCAATTTTATTCTCGGTCAAGAAATGCAAAGAGTGATTGCAGGTGAAAGAATCTTGCTTATTTTCTATGACTCCCTGGAACAATTGAATAAGTTTCAAAGAGGTAAAAAATTGTTTATGTGGTTAATAAAACAGGGAATGATGAATATTGTAATTTCTCCAGATTATCATTATTTTTTGAAAGAGAATAGTAGGATACAATTTCTATTTGATAGTTACGAACCTTTACTCATGCCACGTATTCCTACTCTGATTTTTCATCTTCCAGGGATACCTCTCCCATTAAAATATTTATCAAATTACAGTACGTCAACTACAACACGCATTATTTTACTTCCTATAAACACACCAGATCCAAACAGAGAAGACAGACGACTAATTAATGTTTTTTCTGGCAGATATTTTAAATTTGATGCATTTTGTACGGAGATTAGTATATGAGCGTTTTAAAAACAGGTTTAGCTCACCCCAGTAGAATGCGAGGAATATTTAGATATTTACTTCATGCTAAAGGCCAAAGGGAGAATAGAGACGTATTAGAAAGCATATTATCTCCTGATAAATTAGTTGAACATGTGCCAGAAAATAAGGAGAAATTGAAAGACAAAAAAATGTCACATCCCATGTTCAATGATGCTCTTAGGGAAAGTATAAAATGTAAACTTTTAATTGAAGAGGATGAAGAAGTTGCAATCAATCCAAATTTACCACAAGACGCAATAAATCCTCAGCTTGGTGACAGGTTATTACCTGATACTTTCACTTATCTATTTTTTGCATCTGATAACGAAGATGAAGAAGACTTTGGTCGAGTTTGTGCTTGGTATTTAGCACAGGATATTTATGATGCACCTGGGACTGGGGAAGAAGTAGAAAATCTGGTTAGCGAACAAAAAATAGGCGATTTTTTGAAAATGTCAAGCAGTCGCCTTTTTGTCCAAATGGATGACTGGATGCGCTACCTGGGTTTTGCATGGGGTCATACTTTGAGAGGAAAACCTGTAACAGTTCCAGATCCAACTGCTTATTTTAAACGAAATCTCAAGCATTTGTTTAATGGACGACAAGAAATTACAATTCAAGATTTTATTAATAGATTAGCAAAACGATGCCCTTTATTTGAAACCGGAAAGTTTCGAGAAGAAGTAGAAGCCCAAATTGGCTCACGGGAAACTAACTTTCTTTCTACAAGTACAGCTTTTGCCTTATTTAGGCTTCAAGAAGAGGGTGATATTCAGCTTGAGAGACAATCTGATTCATCCTTTATGATTTTACCAAAAGCCAATAACCAAGTTGATAATGATGGGCGAATTTCTCACATTATTTGGAAAGGAGAAAAATCATGAATTTTGAAAAATTTGTCTGCTGGAAGCTGGATATGATTCGTCAGGTGATGAATGTAGAAGCAACCCAAACTGCAAATCATTTGTTTCTAGCTACACATCATCCGATTGCAATGTATCGTCAGGACTCTATTAAGGCGTTATCACAAAAGGAATATGATGAAGCACAGTTTCTTCAAGATTTTTTAGGTGAAAGAGATTTTGCCTTTGTACCTGTTTTGGGTGAGACGGGTACGGGAAAGTCCCACCTAATTCGTTGGTTGCAAGCTAATATAAAATCAACTGATAGACGGAAGGTGTTACTCATTCCCAGAATTGGGACAAATTTAAAAGATATCATTGAAAAGATTTTAAATATTGCGGAATTTGAGGTAGATAAATTAGATGAGTACCGTAAACGGTTAAATCAATCGAGCCGCACTTTCACAGATAGGGCTGCAAGAGAACAATTATTAAACAATTTAGCTTTTCAAGTTGGTATTAACGGACAACATACACGTGCTAAACTTGCTGATGAAGAGACTCAGCAATATTTGATCGAAAATTTACCTGCTTTGTTATATGATGATTTTTTTCGAGAACATTTATTAAGAGATGGAGAAATTATTCATCGCTTGGTGATTCATACACTTGGATATCAATATACTATTGAAGATATTAACGAACGTCGTGAGTTTTCTATTGAGGATTTGCCTCTTAATTTTAAAGATATCGGAAAAGCCGGATACAAGGCAAAAGAGTTTTATCGTTCATTAGTAAGTGATCCTGAGTATATACAAAAGCCAACTGTAACTTGGTTGAACGATCACTTAGATGAAGCTATCACCCAAGTTTTAAATTTTGGTCGAGAAGACTTGCAGCAATTAATGCGTGAAGTCCGAGAGACATTAGCAGAAAAAAATATTGAATTAGTACTTTTAATTGAAGATTTCGCTAAATTACAAGGGATTGATAGAGAAGTATTAGAAGCAGTTTTAGCACGACCGCAACAAACAGAAAATAAACCTTTATGCGCTATGCGTACAGCTTTGGCTTGTACTACAGGTTACTTTAAAAGCTTGATTGATACAGTACAACAGCGCGTTACTTTCAGCGTCAATCTTAATATTGATACAATTGGTGAACAATCTTTAATTACTCAGAATGATATTCAGGTATTTGTTGCTAGATATTTGAATGCTGTTCGTTTAGAAGAAAGGGAAATTGAAAATTGGGCAAATTCTCAAAATAGAGATGAACTACCAAGTGCTTGTAGCGAATGCGAACATTCCCACGCTTGTCATACAGGATTTGGACATGTTCAGGGAATGGGTCTTTATCCTTTCAATTCTAAAGCTTTAGCGCAGATGTTTAGTAGGGTAAATCCAGGTGAATTTAATCCCCGAATTTTAATCAGAGATGTTTTAAAACACACTCTAGAAAATTCTATTGATGATATTAAAAATGGAACTTTCCCTTCAGTTACTTTAGGAAACTACTTTGGTAACATGAGATTGAGTAATGATGTAAAGTTAGATATTCAAGTCAAAGATCCACAAAATTCAAAGCGACGAGAGATATTTTTAGACTTGTGGGATGATAACAATGATCTTTGTAATTTGTCTCCAGAAGTTCATACGGCTTTTAATTTACCTCTGCTTGATGTCAAGACTAAACCGAAAGAAATTCCGTCAGTTATACCCGAAAATCGTCGAGTACCACCAAGGGTTGTAGAACCTTCAGGGGAATATCAGATTGATACTTTGCTACAAGACAAGCTGAAAATCCTTGACAATTGGAACAATCAACAAATTTTACCAGACGCGATCGCCAAAGATATCCGCGAGTTGCTTCGTCCCGCTATTATCGAAAAAATTGAATGGGATAATGAAATGCTGCTGAAGAATAGTTTCTTCGGTAGTGGTAAGTTATTTAAGCCTGACAATTTCAATTTCTATAACCCCAACAAAGTCAAAAGAAAAACTTATTCGGGTGTCGTTTTACCGCTTCCTCTCAACCCAGAGGACGGTAAGGAATTTACGGAAACTGCATACGTATTTCAAGGTATTCTAAAATACAACTACTATAAGGACTGGAAGTTTCCCAATGGCGATCGCTATTTTCGCATGTACGCCAAGTATCTAGAACGCTGGAGTCAGTACGTCATCGAAAAAATTCGCCTTTATCCCCGCGAATCTGGTGAACCTTGGAACCCCGTACCTGCTGCGGTGGAATTGTTAGCGATTAGTGCCACAATGGCAGGGTATCCTACTAATACGCTCGAAAATTTGATTAATTCTTTGTTTATCGACTTAGATAAAAGCGATAATACAACTCGTGCATCTAGTTGGAAAAAGCTGTTTGATACCTTTAGTCTCACGAGAAACCGAGAAGCATTATTAGATATTGTTAAAAGTCGAATTGCTTGTACAAAAGGTAGTAATTCAACGTTTCAAATTATTGATGCAATTCAAATTGTTGAACCTCTAGAAAAAGTGCGTAAATCTTGGCAACCTCAAGAGCAAATTCCTGAAAATGTCCGCGAGAAGTTTCCAGAGTTGCAAAAGGTACGTCAACAAGTCGATGAATTGTTAGAGAAAGCCATCCAAGAAGAGTACGAACGACAGCTAGATATCTATCAGCGTCTAATATCCGAATTAGGAGAAGATGTTAAAAAAAATGACCTAATTAAAGCTATCAATTCAGCTTTAGAAAACGCGCAAGATGCAGCTGTATTCCGTGGTAGAAAGAGTTTTGATGAAATGAAAACAATTTTAAATCAATTCAGAACTGGTACTGCAATTTCCAAATATTTAGAAATAATTAAGCAGGCACAGATAGAGAAAAATGATTCCGAAAATAACTCAGGTAAAATACTCCAGTATCTGAGTAAAGACTATCAAAAATTAAGTAAGGTAATTATAGACTCTCAAGAATTTCTCGATAACACTAAGAATTTCCTAGATACTTCGATTCTTGAAGCAAAAAGTCGTATTGCAGAGTTAGAAAAATCTGATGCCGCAACAGTAGAATCTAGTTACCAAGAAATTTGTGAGGGGCTAGCTAACTTACGGAATCTCATGAATGAAATTAAAGGTGACACAAAATGCTCTTAGAAAAATCACAAGAACTAATTGATTTATCTCAACGTAGAAAATCTCTGCAAAAGTTTGCAGGTAATCTTCAAATTATTCAAACTAGGCAAAAGCAAATTGCTGATGCAATTGCAACCATTCAGCCCCTTGTGGAAGCATTAAAAGCTTTTCGCCAAAGGGGTATTAACAATATTAATTTTACTCAAAATGTGGAGTCTATTCTAAGTTTCGTTATCAATGCTGAGGAGAATTTACAAAATAATCCTGATTGGATTCTTGACAATAAAAATTTTAAAGGTAATTTTTTAAAGTCAAATGTAGAAAATCTAAAAACTACACTAGAGCAGCAATTGAGCGCAGCATGGAAAAACTACCGCGATCAAAAAATGCCTAGCACTGATAATGAAATACTAAAATTTTGGTCTGAAGTAGAAGCTTCTAAACGAACTGTTTTACAAATTCAGATTATAGACAGAGAAATAAAAAAAGTTATTTATCCTAAAAATAATGATGAATTTGAAAGCTGTGAACGTAAAATAGAGCAATTCAACTATTCTTGGAATAGCCTAAATTCTAGTGAATTATCAGAAGCCGTATCACGTTTTCTCCAAGCTGTATCCGATAAAGGAGCGCCTTTAAATCTTTTAACTCCAGAAGTTCAAGATTGGATTAATCAAAATGGCATTTCTGATTCTTTTAAAATTCGCTTGACTTAAAGTAAGGGCAGAGAAAGGGTGACTACCAACTGGGATAAAATAATTAGAGAATTTTTAGATAAGTTGGAACGCCAGGAAGTCCAACTTTTGACGTGGGGAATTATTGATGGTGGATTTTCTGAAGATGAAATTAAAGAACTTGCGGACGATTTTCTCAATAATTGCGAGATTGATGAGGATGTTTGGGATTTTTTAGACCAAATCCTCGATCGCAAACTGTTGTTTGAATTCAACCTCAGAGGCGATCGCCTTTTCCGCACCCGGATGGCGGAAGCAGTGAGATTATTTGCCCGTCTTCGCCAACTGTTCCCAAATAATAATTGGCAAACATCTCCTACCTTAGTTGCTGATTATCGCTTACAAATCCGTCCGAGAATTTATCCTAACAGGTATATTACGCCAGAAGCAGTAATTGAGCAGTTGGCAGCAGACAAACTGCTAACTCCCATACAGCAAAAAGCCGTTACAGCGATACTGCTTTCTCACGATCGCGGTGAAGTTCAACTTGCAGACTTCCAGCTACGCGCTACAAGGCGGATGTTGCAGGATTTAAACAGCACAAAAAGTCGCGGGATGATTGTCTGTGCTGGGACAGGAACCGGAAAAACTTTATCTTTTTACTTACCTGCGCTGGCGCATATTGCAAGTTTGTTGAAAAAGGATGAGTATTGGAGTAAGGGACTGGCAATTTATCCCCGTAACGAACTCCTCAAAGACCAATTTTCTGAAACCTATCAAGAAGCACGTCGTCTCGATGCTGTCCTCAAGGCAGAAGGTAAGCGTAAAATTCTCATTGGTGCATTTTTTGGCTTAACTCCCAGAAGCGCAACTTTGGATCGGGTGCAGGATAAATGGGAAGCTGAAAGTGGTGGCTTTACTTGTCCTTATCTACGGTGTCCCAGATGTGAAGGTGCGCTATCTTGGCGACGGGCTGATGTGGAAGCCAGTAGAGAAAAGCTTTCTTGTCTCAACCCATCCTGCGGTGCTGTTATCCAAGAAGATGAAGTAATTTTGACACGCGATCGCATGGCGAAAAATCCCCCAGACCTAGTTTTTACCAGCACAGAAATGCTCAATCGGTCTATGGGAGACTCCCGTTACGGTCATGTATTTGGTATCGCATCGGCGAAAAAACCTCAGCTAGTTTTATTGGATGAGGTGCATACTTATACAGGTATCCACGGGGCACAAGTTGCTTACCTGCTGCGGCGTTGGCAGAGAATCATTAAGAAGAAAGTCCAATTTACCGGACTTTCAGCAACTCTAGAAAGTGCGGCAGAATTTTTCAGTCAACTTACAGGTTTAAACCCTGGTTTAGTGGAAGAAATTTCTCCTGGTGAAGACCAAATTGCTGAAGGAATGGAGTATCAATTGGTTCTCAGGGGCGACCCCGTATCAGGGACAAGTCTTTTATCTACTAGCATCCAAACGGCGATGCTGTTGCGGCGTGTACTCGACCCATCTGAAGACCCCCCTAGCAAAGGTTTCTATGGTTCCCGTGTTTTTGCCTTCACTGATGACTTAGATGTTACTAATCGTTTATTCCACAATTTGTTGGATGCTGAAGGTCGAGACAGTTGGGGTCGTCCCTTGCGCGGACGACAGCCATTAGCAGCTTTGCGATCGCATGGTGCAACTAATGGTAGAGAAAGGCTGATTGCCGCACAATCCTGGCTATTGTGTGAAGAAATCGGTCATGGTTTGGAACTACCTTTAAGTATTGGGCGCACCAGTTCCCAAGATACCGGAGTTACCCCAAATGCAGATGTAATTGTTGCTACTGCATCTCTAGAAGTGGGATTTAATGATCCAGAAGTAGGAGGTGTTATTCAGCACAAAGCACCGCGAGATATGGCATCTTTTTTGCAAAGGAAGGGACGGGCGGGACGACGCAGAACTATGCGACCTTGGACAGTAGTAGTGCTTTCTGATTACGGACGCGATCGCATTGCCTATCAAGGCTACGATATGCTGTTTAACCCAGTTTTAGAAAAGCGATCGCTTCCCATCGCCAACCGCTATGTTATCCGCATTCAAGCGGTTTTCGCCTTTATGGATTGGGTTGGACAGCAATTAGCTGCAACTAAAGGAAGTGTCTGGAGAGACTTTGCTAGTACCGATTTATACTTAATTAACCGTCAGCGACTAGAAATAGAATTAATCAAAAATATTCTCGAAACACAAGCAGGACAACGCAACTTAGAAACATATCTGCAATCAGCACTACACCTGACCAAAGATGAAGTCGAAGCAATTCTTTGGGAACCGCCCAGGTCATTGATGATGGCGGTGCTTCCTACTTTGCTACGGCGTTTAGAGTCTGGTTGGAAGCGCCTTCCGATTCATCCAGATGAATCAGACCAAGACTATCAAACCCGTGACCCCTTACCTGATTTTGTTCCCCCGAACTTATTTAGTGACCTGCTGTTGCCAGAAGTAACCATTACTACACCGCCACAAACGCGCAACAGTGAGCCAGATGTTAATTCTATGCCAATTGTCCAAGCCCTGAAAACCTTTACCCCAGGCAGGGCGACGCGCCGTTTCGGGGTACAGCATATTTATGCAACCCACTGGATTGCTCCGTCAGATTTGCAACAAAGAGAACAAGAATTACCCGTAGAAGATTATTGTGCCGAGTTTGAAGAAGCAGGGTATTTTCAATTGTGGCAAGATGGGCAAATTGTAGATATTCGCTGCATTCGCCCTTGGGCAATAAATCCTACCCAAGTTCCTGCCGATATTTCAATTACCTCTAACGCTCAATTGGAATGGCGCAGTCAAATCATACCACCCGGCTTGGGAATAAAACTCGAACTGCCTCAAGGTTCTCCCTGGTGCAAAATTATCACAGAAGTTTGTTGCTTTACTCACACTCAACAATCGCCTCTGGAAGTGCGGCGGTTTGCGATCGCATCCCATGCTAACATCCGCTTCGACAATGGGCAGGAACTTGATACAACAATTCGCTTCACCCAGAAACAGGATAGTAGTCCAGCGGCTGTGGGATTTGCCCAATCTGTTGACGGTCTAGTATTTCGCTTTCGCATTCCGCCTAATTTTAGTATTAGTCCCAGCGATGCCAATCAAGAGAAGATTCGGGGGTTTCGCACGGCATATTTCCGCTATCGGGTATTGACAGATGACAGATTGTGTGGATTAACAAATGTCTTTCAACGGGAATGGCTTTATCAAATATATATATCGATGCTTACCGACCGCGCCTTAACAGCCCAAATCTCCTTACATAAAGCTTTTGAAGCGCTTTTGGGTGAAAATATAGGTCAAGAAATGGCCAGGGTTCTGGACAATATTTTCCAAACATTGAATGTTGAGGAAACCTTACTAGAAGAAGGGGAATCTGCACCGGAACAAATTCAGGGACGGCAGAGAGTACATGATAGATTGCTAGCACTTGGCAACGCAGATATCATCCAAACTATATTAAATGACCTGGCACCGATTCTCTGGTCAGAACCTGATGAAGAGTGGCATTCTTGGGCAGCTTTACGTTTTAAAGCGACCTTGGGAGGGGCGCTGCTGGATGCTTGCGGACAATTGTGTCCTCATTTTGACTTGGGCGACCTGATTTTAGATATCGATCCTGGCCCGCGTCCACCAGATGCACCTGCTATTTCTGAGGGAGTAGAAGAAATTTGGATAACTGAATCTACGATTGGTGGCGGCGGGGTGATTGAGGAAATCTTGAGGCACTATGCTGCTGATCCGGCGAATTTTTTCCGCTTGGCGGGGAGTGCATTGTCACCTGGGGATTTTGAGATTGTGGACTCGGAATTGACGCGGTTACTGGAGTTAAGCCAAACTAGTGCAGATGTTGCCGATGCAATGGCAGATGTGCGGTTAGCCGCAGGATATGGTGAATTAAAACAAGCTAGCGATCGCCTCCGCAAAGTCCTGTCCTCTGAGGGGCTTTTGGTAACGCATCCGGTAATGACTGCAATTAACGCAAGGGTTTTGCGTCCTGGAAGTACCCCAGAAACCGATAAACTGCTGCTGGATTTGATTCGTTTGTGGCATCAGGAAGAAGCACGTTTAGGTATTGAAATTGATGCCAGGGTGTTTGCCTATGTCACCAGCAACGATGACCAATTGGAGCGAGCGTTGTTGCATCTTGGTTTAGTGCAGCCTAATCCCCATTGGCGGTTTCAAGTGATTTATGGGCTGTTGTGGGCAAGGGGAAATATAGTGCGTTCTCGCACCTTATCTTCCTATAATCCCTTCGTTGTGATTCCCGATGCTGATAGAGAAATTTTACTGGATGTTTTGCAAGTGGGCGATCGTACAGTTTGGTTGGATGAACCCGACTGGCGGGAACAGGTAGAAGATGCGTTTAAGCAAGGTGCTTCGGTTTCGCTGATAGCGCCTCCTGATGCGAGAGAAAATTTGAAGTCAGCGATTTTAAGTTTAGCAGTTGAACCTATGGAACTTGGGTTTTTGCAAGTTTATCCAGTCATGGAGGGGGTGCAGAGATATCCACGAGGGTTTGGAGTGAGGCTACGAGTCAGGGAGACAGTGCAGTAAAAAATATTGCCAAGATTTCTATAGACACATTTTCAATAATTAAGTAATATTACTAAGTTAATTTTATTACTAATTAAGTTAATTTTTGTAGATAGCAAAATATTTACGATTTCAGCACCATGCTATCTACTCCAGTTCATCAAATAAAAAATGCATTAGCTCAGGCTCTTGCGAATTTACCTGATTTCAATAACATGAACCCTTTTCAAAAAGGAAAAGTTATTGATGTAGCATTTAAATCTATTTTAAAGGATTTAATGGATCAGTTTGGCATGAAGCCAGGAATAGACTATGTAGATGATTTAGGTGATACTGAACCAGCAACTGATTTTGTTGCTTTATCTAAGAGAGCAGATGAACTAATTACAGGTTTGATGGAAGGAAAAATTATTGCTGTGAGTGGTTATTTAGCCAAAAGTAAAACAGGTAGAGAATATGAGGTTAAAGCATATTATAAACGAAAGTCAGTAGCTTAAAATTAACTACTTTAATTCAAAATTTTCCAATAATTTTGTAAAAATTTTATCACTATTTAATATGGAAGCAAAGTTTTTTCAACAAGGTAATTATATATATGAATGTAAAACTTCTCCTACAAATATGGAAGGTTATTTTGATATCTCATATTTACAGCAATCTGTAAATAAACTTAGAAAACGTTGGGAGAGAGGAAATATACCCAGTGGTTATCGTTATGTTTTCCCTGTTAATGAAATTAACGATAAAGCCATAAGCATTATTAATAATTTACAGGATGATTATCCCAGTATAGATATTAAATATTATGACTGCAATCAAGTTAATAAACTAATTATAAGTTTAGAAAAATTGGGGGATTTGAAGTCATTAGTTGATTATCTCAAGCAAGTAAGAGGTAAATAAAAGTGTCTCAAGAATTATATTTTTATAAACAAAAAATACTCAAAGATAATGCCGCTAAAATTCTTTCAGAAGAAGAAATATATGAAGCAGTTAAAGTATTATTAGCAAAACGAAATTTAGATAATGAAAGTTCTGTGCGAGATAGGCTCTTTCAAGAAGTTGAACTAGAATCACTTCAAATAAGTGCTTATTCTCCAGAGATTGAGACTTTATTAGAGAAAGACATTCAGTTTATCAATCCACAATCGAGATTTTTTATGATGAATAAAAATATGTGGATAGCTATTAAATTTTATATTATTTCTCACTACATCAAAGTAAATGATGGTAGTAAATTAGATACTGAAAACAGTAATGAAATTGATCATTTAATTAAGAAACTTAAGCAGCAAAATCCTGAAATAAGTCATGATTACTCAAAATTAAATAAATTATATAACCAAAAAATGCTATTTATTAATATTCAATAGTTAATAATCAGCGTAACTTATATTTGTGATTTATTAACAATGCCCTTATGCTACATCTACTCCTCTTAAGTACCCATCAAACCCCAGACTTACTGCAAACAATTTCGTAGCTTCACTCAGCAACCGCAGTCAGTCTGTGTGGTTTTTTGCCTTGGATATCCTGTATCCTCGTTATCGGTAACATCAGCAAAACTTCTTATACATAGAATCATCTGAGAATTACGGCATCGCACTCATCCACAACGCTATGATCGTTGATTAATTGAGGCACAATAGAACCAAAGGCACTGTGAACACACAATGACTATTCAATTGATGGTTCAACCCTCATCCTTAATTTCTTCTGGTATCAGGATGAGCGAATTCGGTGATATTTATCTGTTTAAATTTACCGATGAGCTACAGTCTCGTTTTGAAGAACTGTTGCAAAAGAAAAAAGCTGATACGCTCACCCCTGAAGAAGAAGCTGAATATATGGGCATTTCCGAATTAGAGCGAATATTTACCTTGATTAACGCTCAACTAGCGGCGAAAAGTAAATCGTATCCGAACAAACTCGAAGACTTGTAAGAAAACGAGCTGAATATCTCTGCGAATACTGTCACTCTCCAGAATACTTGAGTCCAGACCGTTTTACCATTACCCTATTAATCCAGGCAAAATAGAACTAAAGCATTGTGAAAATATCATGACTAATCCAACCAGAGTTCAAAACTGATGCCGGATGAAACACCTGTAGATCCCTTTCTAGCCCAGTTATATGAAGGATACACCGAGGCGGAAGTAGCAGAAATAAAGCAGTATCTAGCTGAGTGGGATGCTTCTACCTATATCAGCGTAGCTCAGAGTATTTTAGACCATGCTTCCAGAAAAGAATTCGAGCCATTGAAATATCTGCGAAAAGCCCATAGCTTCAATAAAAAAAGAGCAGTCAGAGTTCCGAAAACAGGATATCGTCAAGATGGTTCAGCAGTTTATCGAAAAGGAAATGAATATTTAATTGTAAGACCCGATAATTTTGGTGTTGAAAAAATAGTCACTTATGGAGTAAATGATGACTAAAGCAATGCTCAATACTCAAAACCCTGAAATTACGAGAAACTACATCACTCACCTATTACAGCAGCTAACTGACGATTATAAAAATACCAAAGAAGAACGAAAAAAATTAGCTTCTCTATCACCTGCTTCTGATGAAGAATTTACTCTTTTAGAAGAAATCGAACTGTTAACAGTGGATATCCGAGGCTATGCCAGTCAAATTCAGGCAAGGGGTAGAATCGAAAATGAAGAGAAGGCAATTGAGCGATTGCAAACTATGCACGTCTTTGATGTTCCAACTATTGCTCAATTTTACTTTGTCACCGATGAAGACTACAGGCAAATAAAAGCTTATATTAGAATGCTCGATTACTTACGCTTGCTGATTCTAGAATATTTGCGCTCGTGCCAAAATTTACAACAAGAATCTGCTCAGATTGAATAAAATTAAATGCCTTCCCGCTATATTCACTCCCGCCTAAGTTCCCGCCAAATCTCTGACTTACTCCAAACAATCTTCGTCGCTGAACTTATCACCCCCAGCCAATGCGTGTGGCTTGTGTCCCCGTGGATATCTGACATCCCCGTTATCGATAACACCGCCAACACCTTCTTGTGCTTAGAACCCTCATGGAGTCGTTCCCGCATTCGCCTCTCTCAAGTCCTCGCCACTCTAGCAGAACGCGGAACGACTGTACACATTGCTACTCGTCCCGACTCTCACAACCACAGATTTATTGAACAAATCAAAGTCAAAACTGACTATCAAAACTTTCCCGTGCGATTCCACATTACCGAAGAACTTCATGCAAAAGGTATCCTGGGAGATGGGTATTATCTTGCTGGTTCGATGAACTTCACATACAACGGTATTACAATCAATGAGGAAGTTGTAACTTACGAAACATCCCCAGAAGCGATCGCCGAACAACAGGTAATTTTTACTAACCGTTGGGGAGGGGTGGAACCATGACCAATCCTAGCAATACTGATGTCCGCCGCTTTCTAGAGCAGTTCTTTAGCACAGGTAATCAATTAGACCTGGTAAAAATTGAACGCGGCGAAGGAAGTCATGCCAAAATTCGTCCTTGGGTGGAACGACTGACCCAAGCTGAACCTCAACCAACTGTTCTCCCCCGTTGGCATGAAGAACGTGTAGATTGGTATGGAATAGCTCAAAGCCAACGCCAATTACGCTCTTTGAGTGAAGAATTGATGGCATTCGTTGGCCCCTCCTACTCTACATTCCGGGGACAAAGAGCGCAACTAAACTTACAAGACCCTGTAGAATTGGCAGTTTATGAATTTACTGGCGGTGCAGTAGTCAAATTGAGCGGACAGGCGACTACTATTTGGGAAGCACTAGAACGGATGCGCCGGGTGAGTGAGAGACGGGTGAAACGGAGCGCAGATATTCCCCGTCCCACAGGTCGGGTACTGCGGGACTTTTACATGGCGCTGCAAGCAGGCGATCGCATTTCTGCGGAAAACTCACTACAATACCTTGTAGACCAGCATCGCTTGGATGCGCTGAATCTGCTGTTCCTGCGGGTGCAACTCTTAGCAGAACTGGAGCAATGGCACGAGTTGCTTACCCTCCCGGAACTAGGCAATCTTTTGCAGGTTCGCCGACCCTTTGCAGTTACCCAAGCCTTACTTAGAGCAGTGTACCGCAATGAACTGCAACATTTTGAGGACAATAATGCCCCCGGCAGTGCTGTAGTCTATTTCCAAGAAGTAGTTTTCCCCCGTTACCACAATCTTTTTGCAGTCCGCGCAGGCAGTAAAATCCCGGAAGTACTGAAATTATTTATGCTGCTGGCGGTGGGTGGAAAACCAGCAAAACCAGCACTTCGAGATGAACTGCTGGCAATTGGGGAAGTTGAGGAAACTCACCGCAGCTATTTGCAAAGGTTAGCTGCACTGTTAAGAGATGCTACCCCAGACAGCAAAGGCGAACCCTTGCAACAAGCCGAACAGCTATCTAAAAACGGAGACTTCGACCAAGCCTTTTCATTGCTTTGTCATGTTCCGTCATCGAAAGAGAAAGTTCGCTTGCTCCTCCAATGCGCCTACGAGTTGCAAACTTTGGCAGTCGAAAAAGCTGCATTGGAAGCCTTCCATGAGTTGACGACTGACGAGCAAACAGCCTTGGTGAAGGTACGCTGGAACCAAGATTTTCTTACTCAACTACGAGGAAACCAGGAAAGTACAATTGAAAATACCCCAACAGCAGAAGCAATCCCATCAAATTGGCTGGAGTGGCTGTTGCAACTGGACAAAGAGCCAAGTTGGGAACGTGCGCTATACACTGCACGCCAGGGTTCTGCCGAGTGGGATGTCACTAGCTTGCTTACACAACCACAGGCGGTAGCAGAATTTTACGAATTGTTAAATAAAGTAGGCTCAACAGCTGAATCTGTTCTGCACGATGCGCTTCCCTACTTGCTGGCGTTTTTTCAAAAAGATGAACAATTTCCCCGTGGCGAGTTTCTCACCCTTTATCACTCGCTGCTAGAACTGCTAGTTCTGAGTACAGAGGGTGGAGATGTTGATTTGGTTTTGTTCAATGATTTAGCGATCGCTCTTTTAACTTTGGGAGTTAATACAGCAAAATATACAGAGATTTTAGACTATGCTTTGGAGCTTTGGGAAAGGTTCGCCTCACCCAAAAAGATTGATTGGGTGCTTGACTTTATTGATGTATTAGTATCATACCCTTGCCCAGTCCAACAAAAGCGCGAACAACTTTTATTTGCTGTGGCTGAAACCTTATACCGCTTTGCAGAACGTATTGATGAAGTACAAAAGGGAATCTTTCGCGCTTTAGTCAAAGATTTACATTTAGGAGAATCGCTTCCAGATTTGCTTGGCGAACAAGCGAGTTTAGTCGAGCAAAATCTGGAAATTGAAGCCAATATTTTCCAAAAACTCAAGAGTAAATCTGTTCTTATTTACACTCTCACAGAAACCGCAGCAATCAGAGTAAAAAGTATTTTAGAAGCAGCTTGTAAAGAAGTGACAGTTTATCTCAGCCATGACAAGGGAGGTAACGATAGGCTGCGTCAGTGGGTGAAAAATTCTGACATTGTTGTGATGGTGACGGCTAGTGCTAAACATGCAGCCACAGATTTTATTGAAGCAAATCGTCCATCACATCTTGCGCCGATTATTTTAGTTAACAGTAAAGGTAGTGCAAGTATGCTGCGTACTATACGGGAGTATTTAGCTGGATGACGAATCAAGAGGTAAGAATAGGTTGTCTTCAATAAGTGCGCGGACTTCAGGAGATACTTGACTTTGATTGAGACAATCTATTAGCAATTTATTGGTTTGATAATAGCGTAGTATAACTTCTAATTCCTCCTCCATAATCCACTCCTGATTACCTATATTGCGATGCTCGACTATCCAATCTCTGAAGTCTTCAAACCATTCAAAATCTTCATTCTCCCACAACTTTATAATCTTTTCTGAATTTGTATCTAACTGTGGTAGTTTGTTTTTGAGTTGTATAAGTGACTCTAACAAGTTAGATTGGCAAATTTCACTAAATGTAATTATCGATTCAAATAACTTAGTTATTTTATAAATCAGCTTATATTCTTCAATGTTTTCACAATCAAATAATTCAATAGCAATTTCAAAAGCAAGAACAATACAATAGTCCAACTCAATTTTGTCTTTTATACTAAAACAAGAGTCAAATGAACGACGAATATTGCTATCGATTGCACAAACTAACTCCATAATATTATCAGTTGATAAACATAAAAAACACCAGCCTAAGTATTCTCCTCTGTTGGTATGTAAGGAAGATAGAATAAAATCGCTAAATAAATAGAAAGCTCGAACTGCTGAACCTTTATAATTTGTATTCAACAAACTTATTTTTGAACTTTTCTGATTAATCAAATCTTGTAAATAATAATTATCGGAGTTTGATTCATTAAATGAAATTTCAACTTCGGAAAAATCGAGATTCTTTTCTAAACCATCATCTTCTGAATCTTCGTTCCATCTATTCCAGCAATTGTTCTCGTTATACTTAACTAGCTGTTCAAAGCCTTGCGTAAATAAACGTACCAAAGTATCAGTATTAGGCAACATCTCAACCGCCATGAAAAATACCTCGCGCCAGCGCGGTTCTGTAATATGAATCAGTAGTTTTCTCCAACCTTGTTGAGAATTGACTAATTCTTCAGCTATCAAATACTCTTGAAAGGTTTGATGAGAGAAAGCATAGGTTTTCCATGTCTTCTTTACCAATAGGCCAGATAAAACTTCAATTTCAGACAACTTACTGGAACAGTTGTCGATATCAGGCAAAATTTCTCCTTCTTCAAAAGACGACTTACCCTCCTCAAAAGTAATAACTGCTATTCGCCTTAAAGCCTTTCTCAACTCAGCTATATTTAGCTGAACACGGTCATTAAATTGGTTCCATTTCTCTAACAGCAGGTTAATTCCTTCTTTGTAAACGTCAACTCTTTTAGCAGGTAAATCTCCTATTTCTTGAAAAATTAAACAAATAAGGTGAAGTAGCAATGGTGTATCAGCTAGTTCTAGTATGCGTTTATTTTTCTCTAATTTCAGATTTATAATTAAATTATTTGCTAATATTTCTTTGCGTATTTGCGTAGCTTCCTGACTCTCTGCAAACCAATTTTTGATAAATATATCTATTTCTAGTTGTTCAAAATCAGCTACTTTACATAAAATAAAATTGCCAAAAGCTTTAGATTTATACGCCTGATATTCTTTTCGACAAGTCACTATAACTCGATTATCGTCATACTCATCAACTAAGTGATGAATTTCTTTGAAAACTGCTCCATTTTTATCTTCTGTCACTTCATCCAAGCCATCCAGCAAAAACAATAATCTACCGTTGTCTAGTAATACTTCTAATTCCTTTTCTGAAATATGACTACGGCAATATTTTCTGCGAATGTACCTCATTAAATTAATTTCATCTGCACTTTTGGCATTTTCAGCCAAGGTTCTCAAACTGATAAAAACAGGTATAGGCTTAGGTTGAAAATCAACCTCATCACAGTGAACAGCAATATATTGCAGTAAGGTAGTTTTACCCGCACCTGGTTTACCCAACACCATCAACTTAGGGTTCTTCACTACTACTTCTTCCCATAATCGTCGTTCTTGACTAAACTCCTCTGAGCTAAACTGTTGCGATTCATTAAGCTTAGTCTGCACATAAATTTGGCTGAGATTCCCCTGCATAGGAGAATAGAGGAGATTGAAAGTACACAAGGTTTCGCACTCGTTTTGTATCGTTTTGTCGAAATGCGATCGCACCTTCTGCACCAGTACCTCAATATCCTCTGGGTTGGTATACTGGTCAGCAAATAATTCCTTGCGCGGTTCGATAAAGTCCATAATCTGAGAAAGAACATCACCAGAAGTTATAAAACCTGCATTAGCTCGCCTAATATCCTCGAAATTATCTAGAAAAGCTCTGATTTTGTCATAATCCCAAATATCATATCCTTTCAAAGGAACGCTATCTTGAAATTCCTGAAAGATATCGTATGCTTTATCTTTTGTTCCCTTATTTTGTACAGGTGTTAAAACAACATTTGTAGCGAAAATATAATAATCAGGTTGGCGACTACGTTTTTTGGGATTAGCAAAATCCTCAAGTTCAGATTTTAGCTGCTTCAACGCCCACTCACCATCTTCTTGTGAATTTTGAGGTCGTTGTCTAAATTTGGCTTGAATGACAATATATCCATTCCAAGGATTATCCTCAGATGGGTAACGAGTCCGACCATTGAAAGTAGCTTCACGTCCTCCGTCCGGGCCATCACCAAATACTACAACTCCAGGGCTGACTACTTTGAGTGCGATCACTTGAATTAATTGTTCAAAGGAGCGTGTATTTAATCCAGCGAGATTGTAGTCAGTCATGGTACTTATGTATTATTCCACATTATAGCTATCAATAATACCGCATACTCCTTCCCTTGCTTTTGACACCCTCAAGATGCGTTAATCATCGAAATAATACCGACAAACTCACGCAAAACCCGATGGCAAGCATCAACAGTTGTCTTTGTATTAGACATGATTGGTTCTCCGCTTGCACCAACTTGGGTTACTCCTCGTTCTCGCCACAACTGAGAGTCGCGCCGCCAATCTATTTCTTGCAATCTACTCAACCACTTAACTAAATCTTCCGCCGGAACTCTTTCTACTAACAAATCATGAGCCAACATACCCAAGGCTTGAAAAACAACAGCACTAACTGCTACTAACTCCTGTCTTTGGGTAGCACGTTCCTGTTTATTCATAATTCTCCAAGGATCATTAGGGATAATGCTTGCTGTTGCTGCCCAGAACGTTGTCGCCCAATCAATCAGAGATTCTAAATCGGTTTGAGATTTTAAATTGGGGAACATCCGTTGAGTAGCGGTGACTAATGTTGATAAGGTGAGTAACTTGGGATTGTGCTTACCCAAGCCGTTTTCCACTGTTTCTACATTGTCACGAAACTGAGGAACTCGGCAGATCAAGTTCTTGGCGATTAAAACCGTGGGCGATCGCTTGTCAAAGGCATGGGATAGCGACACACTTGGTCGTTGAACTAATAGGTTTTGGTCGCGGAAAGCTTGGCGTTCCTCTTCTAATGACAGTCCTGCATATATCAACACGCCAATTTCTAACTGTGAAAGGATAATGGCATACTCTGATTCTTGCACCTGAATATCTTGCAATGCTTGGCGAATGCCATAGCATCGATGCTGACCATCGGTTAAACGCAAACTAACCGAATGGTAAGGAAGATAGATATTACCGTCTCTGTAAGTTGGGGACGGTTGGACATTAACGCAAATCGGGGGAAAAAATGTAGTTCCATCTTGGTAAGTCTTTAGGATATATCGAGCGATCGCCTTGACTCGTGTCACGTTAAGTTTGCGTTGAGCAAAGTCTGGTAAATCTGGGATATTCGGTATATATAGATGACCGTCATTCAGCAATCGTGCAACATCTCCAAATGTGATGCTGGCGACATAACTCATATGCTCGCACGCCTGACCGCGTTGTACAGGCACGCCTTTAATAACCAATTCAAACATTACTTTGCTTTATCTGTAGGTTAACTTAAATTTCCTAACCTTGCATACAAGCATACATGGTAGCAGAAATTATGTCTGTGTATTTATGCTGGGGTGAGATATGTAGCAGCGGTAAAACCATTGCCTCACCAAGCACGGATTCCAGATGAAATTTATGCCCAGTTGTACACAATTAGACACTCATGCGAGCAAATGCTTGCTCCCAATCGAACCAGTGATGCCCCAAGTTTACAAGACATCGTAAACGTAGCTCTGAAGCGACTGATTAAAGATTGGCAAGACGAAAACAAGCAAAATTTGCTACAAGAAGAACTTCTTGAACAGCGCAGGACTGCCCGTTCAAATATGGGTCGGAGAAAAAGTGAGGACACCTAATAAGCGTGCAAAATGCTTGGTAACGCAGGAGAGCTCGTTCAAAAAAATATGGGCAGAAAAAAATTGACGCTAGCTAAAGCGTTGTCATCTGATGTGAAATTAGCCAATTCTAGCTTACTAGGTTCATCTACCTTATAGTCCAAAAACATGAGCTTAGACTCTGACACGATTAAACGACTGGCTGATGAAGTTTTAACCTTCATTGAACAACGTGAAGCAGAACAAGTTGCCTATGGCATTTACGATGTAACAATGGCAGGGATTGAAGTAATTGAGAACTTTAAACCCTCTGAAGACATTGTATTAACTGCTCAAGACAAAACAGAAGCTCTCAGAAAGGCTTTAGAGCAACTTGCACAGGATTTGCAAATTATCCGCTTTAACCAAGAAGAGTCTCTTGATGGCTGGATTTTTCGCAGTCGAATCGCAGAAACTGTAAGGTTGCTATCAAAACTCCGTCAAAGAATTGTTAGAGAAAACAACCTCAAAGTAGCGCACCGCATCAGCAATAGCAAGCGTTTAGTGGCAGATATTAAGTTTAGTGTCGCTTCTCGTCGCGTACCTCGAAGGAACATAGCAGTACAAAGCTGCATGACACCTTTACTTAGTGGTGATACAGAGCAACAGCGAACAGCAAACCTAATTTTAGAGGTAATTGACACCTATCTCCCGAAGCTACGCCAGATGAGTGGCTTCCAAAAACGAACTTTAGAAAGAATTCTCGAAGCAATCGAGTTAAAAGCACAAGAAGGTATCGAAAAAGGCGTTGTAGTTACTGCTAGCACAGGAGCAGGTAAAACCTACGCTTTCTTTTTACCCGTACTCGCCAAGATGGTGCTAGAACGTTGCTTGCGCGGGCGAGAAGGGGTTAAAGCGATTTGCATTTACCCACGGGTTGCACTGTCTGAAAATCAACTTACTGATTTTATTGAAGTATTATTTTATCTCAACCAAGTCCTAGCAAAGTACAATCTTCCACAACTGACAATTGGGGTAGAAAGTGGTGCAGCAGTTTATCAAATCCGAGACTTCCAAGATATCACTGCGGATCGCCAACAAAAACTTTCTAAGCAACGGGGCTGGACTTTTAGCGAAGAATATGCAGGTTATCTATCACCTTTTGCTTACTGTGTAGGTACAGATGGTAAAGCTTGCAAAACAGATAAACAACGATTACTTGTGCGTCCCACAAACCCACAAACCTTGATTTGTCCTATCTGTGACAAGCAATATCCGTTTATCCAGTTTGCCAGGGAGGATGTCATGGCAAAGCATCCACCTGATTTGCTCATTGCTACAACAGAATCACTTCATCGACGGCTGTTATCCACGAAATATCAATACCTGTTTGGTAACGATCAGTTTTGTGCGCCAACGGTAGTGATGTTAGACGAAATTCACCTACAAACTTCTACCGCAGGGACTCAAGTAGCACTCCTACTGCGACGATTGATGGCTAGGATTCGTTTGGGTAAGCAGCATCGCAACGAACAAAGCAATTTAGCATTTGTAGGATTAAGTGCCACTATTTCAGAGCCAATTGAATTTCTGTCGGAGTTATCTGGTATACCTGCTCCTCGCATTAAACGGGTATACCCTCAAGATAATGAAATGCAGACAATTGGTGCCGAACGCTATGTATTTGTCCGGGCTGAGGATAACGAAGATACTGCTGTAATTTCAACTTTAATTCAAACGGCGATGTGCGTCTTACACACTATGCCGCAACCATCCGCAGATTCAGACCTCAAGCGTTACCGCACATTTGGCTTTGTCCAGTCTCTAGACATTGCAGGTCGCTGCTTATACCAGATGGAAGATGCTGAGAAAGTAAAGAAAGAGCAACGTCAGAACCGCCTCAGATACAAAGAACAAGGAATACCAGCCCAATCTTGTCCTATTCGAGATATACCCCTTTATTGGTACCGCTACCCACCATTAAATAAACAGCTTTTCCCAGAATTTTTTGGTGCGAATACTAACCCTAACTGTGATTGCGAAAACTGCAAAGAACCAGATTTGACTTGCCCATTTTTCCAAGCGGGCGAGTGTTGGTGGGTTCTCAGTCAGAAAGGAAAGGCACGCCAGCAACCCCTAAAAATTATACGGAAAACGGGGAGCGATCGCTCAATTACTATCGAGCCTGATGATGACTTAATAATTACAACGACTGCCTTAGAAGTAGGTTACGATGACGAAGCATTAATGTGTGTTTTACAATACACAGCACCAGTAAATGTCGCTAGTTTTGTACAGCGTAAAGGTCGGGGAGGGCGGAAAGTTGGCACACGACCAATTGTAGTTACAGTACTCAGCCCCTATAAATCTACTGACTTATTTTTGTTTCGTAACGAACACATACTTACAGATCCTACTTTCCAAAAACTTCCTCTTAATTCCCAAAACCGATACCTGCAAAGAATTCATGGGTTTTACGCTTTCTTTGATTGGTTAGTAACCCGTGCAAGTTGTGCAGGAATTGACCTTGAACTTGATAATTTATCTAGGCAAGGGTATGAGTATTTAATGGAGCAAAGTTTGGATTTGGGAGTATTGCTGGAATTTAAAGATTATCTCAAACAAACTTTTGCAATCCCAGACGATGCCATAAAACAGGTACTTGACGATGAGTCAGAAGGATTTTTGTGCCAAATTTTCTACGAAGGCTTAATGAAGGGAGTAAATCCGCAGTTTGAGCGCGAAAACACACAGCGCATTAATTCCAAAGAATTGAGAAATTTGTTATCCAAGCACTTACCAGAAAATTTATTTTCTGACATTAATTTGCCAGAGGTGCAAGTTGACTACCGTCCCGATAATAACAACCCGAATAAGAAGCCTAACTCTGAAAGTATCAGTTTGGCGGTGAGCGAAACAATCCCAGGTAATGTAACATTTCGCGGTGGCGAGGGTTCAACTTGGATACCACCGGAAATTTCTGATGGAGAACCTTCCCGAATAGCCATTAATCAGTATTATAAAATTAGCCCCTTAAACTACCCTCCAAATACAGTTAACTTGCCAACACGGGCGCTAAAGAAAGTTGACATTAGTAAAAAAAGTACCAACTTTTTGAATTTATATCGTCCCACTGCAATTAAGCCTAAGCAGTTTAGTCGAGACTATAACTCATCATTTTGGTGGTGTAACCCAGAAACAGGAGAATTATCTGAAAGCCGTACCTCTGAAAATGCAGCCCAAGATACACAATCATTAGCCCACTCCTGTTCGGCTAACGCTATCAGTGCGGTAGCAATTCGCCCTGTCCGAGGTGATACTCCCACGCCCGCATATACCCTTAAGCCTGGTCATCCTTCACTTGTTTGCAATCCATTAGGGCAAGAATTAATACAACGAGTTGTTTTTCACAGTGACGAAACTGCAAATCTTAATTTGTTAGATGTGCAGCGAATTATTTTGGGAAGTGAATACACGATTAAATTCCACAATTCACCAGCTGAAGAAATTCGTGGAGTCGTGGGTTTTACAGCAGACGAGGAGAGCCTGAGTAACTGTGCTTTAGGATACCAGATATTGACGGAAGGAGTTTGTTTTGATCTCAATTCCGATTTGCTAACTAAGCTCCAATTTTCTGCTTCGACACAGAAAAATCTGTGTTACCATGCCATCCACCATGCCTTTGTTAGTGTTCTCACGGTTGAATATCAGGCAAACTACTTTGCTGCTGAATATCTTGTTAATGTGCTGTTGACTATGGCAGATAGATGGTGTGGTGGAGAGGGAGGAACACCTGAAGGGCTGCGTGATTGGTTTACTCGTGGTAACAGTCAGTTTGACCGTTGGTTGACAGAAGCAATTAATGGCATACAACAGTTGTCCCGCAAAAATCAACAAGCGGTTTACCACCTCATAAATAGTGGCAATGATTATTTATCGATATTTGTGAATTTGTATGCTGAAATTCATAGCGGTGGATTGAGCTATCAGCAATACTTAAGGGACAGCTTTCAGTATAGTCTGACTCAAGCTTTAAAGTCTGTAGCCCAAGAAGTTGCAGGTGTTGAGGCACTAAATTACGTTGCAGCCTGGACTGAGTTACACGCTGACTTTGAGGGTACGGCGGCTAACCGGATTTGGTTGTACGAAATTGGTATGGGAGGTATTGGTGTAATGCGGGCAACCCATGACTTGCTTCGCAACCATGCTGATAAATTCTGGACAACCCTTGCCAACAAAATGACTCGCTGTACTACTGCCCAAGAGGAAGCTTTTTTGCGTCATTTATTAGCACAACCTGAGTCTTGGTTAGAAGGATGTGCAACTAGGGTAAATGAAATTATAGCAGCAGGTAAATCTAGCGATCGCCAAAATAAAATTGAACAGTTAATGGCACAGGTACGGCAACAATTGGGTGTGCCTATGCGCCAAGCCCAACTCAAAGCCATCTTTCGGGTTTTTATTCCCGACTACGTTCAACAACTAGGGGGTACACCTTTGGTTAACTGGCGTATTTTTCGGGAAATTAACCACGAGTTTCTTCCTGAGTGTGCCGAACAGCTAGGACGCGATCCTACATTTACTGAAGCAACGGCACTACTTTACCGCAAATTAGTTAAAGCTAGGCGCGATCAACAATCACCGCCCTATCCAGAGTTAATGCGCTTACTTGAAATTTATGAAGCCGAATATAGTGCTTCAGATAACGAAGCACGTAAAGCATTTGAAGCAGGGGTAGAACGCAGGATGCTTTTAAATTGTCGCTGCAATTGTTCCAGTTGCCTAGATGACCGCAGTGGCGACATCGAAGCGCCAGGTTTAAGTCGTCACCTTCTTAATCGTCCCCTACTGACGGAATGGTTAAATCAGGTTCGTACTCCTCAAACCTTAGAATTAGATGGCACTGTCAGCGGTACTGACATCAGTGAAAGAATGAGAACCTTGCTGGAAAATGGCTGTCAAACAATTTACTTACGGGTAAGAAGCGATAATCTTGCGTCCCTCTGTGTCACAATTAGCTACTTGACAGACGCAGGTATCGACACAGATATCGGCATGGTTTACCCAATGATTACCGATATTCAAACTATTTACCCTAACGACTTACAACCAAACGAATTACCTGTCATTCAAGTAACAGTTCGTCCTATTAAGTGAGGTTCTGCCAATGGCAAAGCAATCAACTCAATTGCAACCCAGTGGTCAAGCAATGCTTTACAACTTTCTGCTCAATGAGATTTTAGCATCACAACTAGAAGGCAGTTACGAGTTTTGGATTGTTTCGCCTTGGGTAACAAATTTCCGTTTAGAAAAACCCTATTATGTCTCTTTTGGGGAAATTGTAGAGACAAAGCAAGAAGCACTACACCTGTTTGACATTCTGCATCAAATGGCCGCCAATGGCGGTAAAGTGTACATCACAGTAGGTAGCGATAAAGAATATCATCCTTTATTGAGACAACTCGGCAATAAAAGCGATCGCATCCAGGTACGAACCCTCCCCGAATTGCACGCAAAAGCTTATGTTGGTCGTTACGGTGCAATCGATGGTTCCCTAAATTTAACTGCTGGAGGGGTGAATCAAAACATAGAAATGTTTACCTATTATCACGATGAGCGCAATATTGCCCAAATGCGTAAACTTTGTCAAGAGTTTTTTGAAAAAGGATTGCGACTTTAATGGCGTTTCGATATGAAATTGTGACAAAACAGAAACGTGCCGATCAAATAGGGCTACGTCTTCAGTGTGATGAACAAAGACAGGCTGAGGAAATTCACCGAAGACTTCGCCAAGCTGGGTTCACAATTAGTAGTTTAATGTCCGCAACACATTCTGACTATACCCACTTTATCTATGTCACTTTGATAGAAAATAACATAGACAATACCATGTTCAAAATAGAAGCTCATATAAGAGCTTTAAATAATGTTGATGTTGCCAAAAAGCCAGTAAGCATAAAAGATTTTAGAACATGGCAAAACCAATTTCGTAAAGTAATTAAACAATTAAATAATGACGATGTTAGGCCAACTAGTTCAGTTCAAGAAATTAATCAAAGTCGTCTTAAACAAAAGATTGCTGCTGGGCTGACCACCCAAGTCGAGGAGAAATTACTTCAACAATCTGATAACAATGATAGTAACGCTCTACGAACATTAATTGCACTGTATGCCAACACAGAACAAAATGAACAGCTAGTGGAACTTTTCAAGGTCAAAAGGTCTGCTGTTTTTGCTCTACCTGTCTCTGGGAGGTTAGTTGAGCAGTTAGTTGGTGCCCATCTCCAGATTTATAAAGAAACTAATGCCCCAGAATTATTACGTTCTGCCCAGGAATTAGCACAAGAATTTTTACCTGAATTAGAGAGGTTACGTCAAGCTAACGAAGTACGAAAACTTCTGCATTTGTCCTTAGTTGCTCAAGAACCCTTACCAAAAATAGAAGGAGCTACACTCAACGAACAATTGACACAGTTATTAGAAATTGAACCAGGCGAACGTATCTCCCAACTGGATAAACTTAAAAACAAATATCCCAAAGCGATTAATGTAATACTTGCTTTAGCTGATTCTTACGTATCAATTGATAATCCCGAATCTGCTTTACAAATATATCAATCAATTACCGAAAAGACAGAAGAGTTGCAACAACGTCATGCAGAAGTGCTGTTAAATAGTCAACGTTTCCAAGAAGTAATTGAATTATTACCCAAGGTAATTTCTGAACTTTCACCAGCATTGGCAGGATTGCGTGGTGCTGCCCTTTATAACTTAGGGGAGAAAACACAAGCTAGTGAATTTCTAGAAAAGGCTTGGCAAGGAGGTGAACGTAGAGTTCAAATTCTGCTACCTTTAGCAAAATTATGGGCTACAGTTGGCGATCCAGTCAAAGCAGGAGAGGTATATCAAATACTCCTAGAAACAGCTGATGAAAAATTAACATTATCAGACCGCGTTTTAATAGCTAGAGTTGCTAATCTTGATGGTTTTGGTGATATTTATGATGATGATAAAGTTAGTTATTATGAGTTATGTGTAAATTTAGCTGGAGTACGCTTGCGGGATTTACCAGAAGCAGAAGAAATATTAAAAGACAGATTAGATTTGTGGAAGCAGGTACAAAACACGTCAGGAATGCTCAACGCTTATGCTGACTGGCTAGACTGGCTCGCTAGTGTAGGAAAGTGGGAAGATTTAAACAATGAACTAGGTATTGTAAGAAAATTTGCAATCGAACAAAAAATCAGTTCGCTACAGTATTTTGAATTACTTGAAGGACTGGAAGCATACATAAATGTGCAACCTACTTTACGTCAAAGTTTAGCAAATGACTATTTTGGTTTAGCTATTGCTGAAATAGATAACGCATTACGTCAAGAAGAAATCGAAGCACCTTTTTTTCAAGATTTAAAACGTGCTTTATTCTACCTTAACTCGGATTCAGCAAATGAGCTTGTTGAGTATCGCCAACAACGTCGTGCTGAAGCTACTAAGCTGAATGTACAAGTAGCTTCAGATGAAAACATAGTATCAACAACTCAAAACTTGGCATCTATAAATCTTGCGTTAGTGGGTGGACACCAAGCAACTCGACGAGAAGTCATCCGTGAATTGTGCGAAAACTACGGTTTAAAAAATTGTGTTGAGGTTGCCCCCTCAAGTGAAGCATATATAAGTCGCAGTAACGTACAGGCACAAATAAGCAATTGTAATTTAATTGCAGTAATTACTGGATATATGGGTCATGATTTAAGTCAAATTGTGTCTGACTTAAAAAAAGATGGTACTTTAACAGGTAATGTCTTTTTTCTAGCTTGTCGGGGCAAAAGTGGTGTAGTTCGCGCAATTCTTAATAAGGTGCAATAATAAAATGGCTGATTACACACTTAGAAAAATCTAATTTCATCACATCAATTTCTTTATGTTGTCCACTTCAAGGGGCGACAAGCCCTCTAAAGTGTTTGTTGTATAAGCTTCATAGCCCTTAAACCTCGCTGATAATATGCTTGCTTATTGCGACTAAAACCGACCAGTTCCTCGACCCATGCTTGACACTCATGCAAAGCTTCTAAGCTAATCGTCATTCATTTTTCCGGGGTGAGTTGCTTGTGGTAAGCGGTTCAGCTTTGGGGTTATGCAACTTAAATGCTCATTAGCTTATCCAATTTTGACCATATAAACCTATCCAGAAATTACCGTGACGTTTCTCATTTCTATTTTTTTCTTGGCTACGACAAATATATGATTCTTGTTTTTGAAATTTAGTTCTTTGCCCATGTAACCAAGCACTGGTCATAGCCAAAGCGATTAAGAAAATTAAACGTACAAGTCTATCAGGATTGGCTTGAGAGCTTTCCAAATTGTAGCCACCAGTTTTACAATCTTTGAACATGGCTTCAATCCCAAAGCGTTGAGTATATATTTTGAGGGCAGTATTTAAATCAGGCAAATTAGTTAATAAATACCAAGCTTCCTTTTCTTGTTTACTTCTATACTTTCTTTTCCAGTAGACTGCTAAATTAAACCGACCAAAACCTTTTTTCGGTTCTTGCGTTGGTTTTATGGTGGAGCATTAAAATCACAGTTTTATAGAAAGACTCAAAAACTTAAAACCCAGTCACGGCAATAAATCTAGCCTATCTTTAGGTTTTATTTATTATTCTGTTCCATAAAATGAACTGAAGAACCCTTTTTTCTGACTCAACTTAACATTGGGATAAAATTGACGAATACCAGGATAAATCTCAATGTTACTTAAAGGCTGAAATTTTTGCCATTTTTCCCGGAAAGCCGTATCCTTCTTTTGACGGAGTACAAAACCTATATTCTGCTTGTGTAGCCAACTTCCCAGTTCGATGCTATAAAATTCTCTATCCCCAATAATCACTAATTTGTACTTTTTTAATAACCGAATTACTGGGCGTAATACTTTTTGCTGTTCTTCTAAGTTACTGCAACCATCTTTCTCTAACAGACACCAATATATTGGCCAAGCTCTTTTTTGATAAATCACGCTCACCATCAACACATTATTTTCTTTCCACGCTCGTTTTATCCATCGCAATGGTTAATTGTGACCCTACTTTAAAATGTTGGTTAATTATTGCTTCAATGATGGGAAACCACAATAAGACTACACTCAAAGCATTCGATGTTAAAAACCTTTGTATATGCCGTCTACGACTGTTTTGTTGTATTGGTAGAGGTAAGGTTGCTGCCAATCAATAATCCTCACCTGTTTCTGATTTTGTAGTAACCACACCAACATTTTTAGGGTAAGTAACTGTGCTTTATTTAAGTATTTTTCTAAGAAGTTTTGATAAAATGATGCCAGCATTATTTCGACGGTCTTGGTCAAATTACGAGACCGTTCTTTTTTACCACAAAACCGCTCCCCACAGAAAAGCCTACTACCCTTATACAGTTCATTCTCAATAAGCACCTAATTTTTTCAAGGGTTCTATACCTCCTAAGCCGTTATCTGGCTTGGTTTAGAGGCGATTGTCGCCCCTTGAAGTTGTTAGACGACAACTGACTGTAATTGAGGTCAACTCTCTTGCTGGAATGTATCCAGAACATCCAAAAAAACGCACTGCTCAACCTACTGCTGAACGGTTGTTACGTGCTTTTTCTAATATCACTTTGACGATTATTGAAGCTCGTGGTCAGCGTTTTGGTTATGTTCCTCCTTTAAACCCTCTACAACAGGAAATTATTAGTTTGCTTGGTCTTCTTCCTGATATTTATAGCAATCTTGTAGATAATTCCTCTTAGTCAAATTCTATTACGCGAACGGTGAGTAATTAAAATAGATATTTAAATTTGAAAAGTTTGAAGTTAGATGAACAAGGCAAAAAAAACCCTCGCGCAACCTTCCATTTCGCCTGCAACCTTTATTGCATTGAATTATTTGCACAATTTACCAGATCAAATCATTCGAGACAGGTACTCAGATATAAAAACCGTTGAACAGGGCAACGGCAAAATTATGATGGAAGCAATGCGCCGACACGCCAGATTAACTAATAACTGGCAACAAGCGTTGCTAATCGATGCAAAAGAACTACAGAAAATATATGCTGTCAACGAACAAGCACCTTATCGGCCGTATGCAGAAATCTCTCTTGCACATAGGGCAATGGCCGCAATTATTTATCAAGATTTATATCCAGATTTTTACCGCTTTCAAAAGCAGTTTGATTCCTTTGAGGAATTTTGGTGTGCTGTTGAGTGGGATTTAATGTACCGAGCTATGCGCGGTTCTGGTCTAATTAACGTCACTAAGGAAGTTAAACCGCAAGGAAAGCGCAAGTGGGCAGAACAGGGAAATGAGTTCTTCAAGTATCTAGAGGATTCTGGAAAAGTGCCGTTTAAAAAACAGCCACAACTAATTGACCTCCCCCTCCCTGCTGCGGAAGCTTTGTATATCTACGCTATTTACCATGCCCAGCAAGATGAAGGATTTCGTCGAAGACAATTAGCTGAATTTACAGCCACTCTTAAACGCTGTCACCGAGAAATTCGCAACAACAAACTCCAGTTAGGCTATTTACTGGAAGACAGAAGTTTAATTATTTTCGAGAAACACGGTAAGCAAGTTTTAAAACCAGATACCTGAAAACTAAGCAAAGGTTTAAGTTGAATGCCTATTCCAGTTATGTGTCTTGCTGTGTCTTGCAAACTGGATAGCTTCTGTTTGGCAACTAATACTTAATATTAGTTAACACAAGATGATTTCTTAAATTTTAGGTGATGACTGATAAAGATAGCCAGAACTACTGTCATTTGGTCACTTTCAATATCACCCAAGTAACGATGTACTTCATTACAAACAGTGTGCTGAAAAAAAGGTTGCACAAAACTCGACTCCTCTAGCACCAACTTTCTACGATAAAGCCCAACACGCCTGAAAAATATCTAACTTTTAGTGACTAACACTTGAAACTCAGGGTGTGCAGAGAACTGGAAGAAAGTTGCCACCCTTTCTTCTAACTTGGAGCAAATCACTATAGACGTGAAAGGTAAAGGAGTTTTTATGAGTTTTACATTTTGTAATAAGCACGTTCTTGCACAAAGGCTTGGATACAGTCCTCACACTTTGAAGGCAATCCGGCAACGTGGTGATTGGCTCGAAGGAATTCATTACATCAGACCTAATGGCAATTCAAGGGTCATTCGATATAATCTTGACCTGTGCTTGAATTGGTTTGCTAATCAAAATAATCCAAATGCTCATCACAGAGAAATTGAGCGTTATTTGATGAGTTTGGAAAGTGAAAAACGGCGAAAATCAAGGTAAGAATTTTAGATACCTTCAAAAAGCACAGATATCTGAAAACAGCAGATTCAGCATAGTGCAAAAAGTATTCTCTCCAAAATTCTTGATTATACATATAACTATGCAACGCTGGCGAAAGCAATAAAAAAGCGATCGCTGTTCATATCAGTTATCGCCGAACTACAAAAAATATCTTTTGTGCATAATTTTACCAGCAATGGCAAAAATACGGCTCAGTAAATTCTTCAGAATTTAAGACTAGTATCGAAAAATGAATGGTGCATTATCCTCACTTAGAAATTATGCAGGATCGCTGAGGATAACTAGCCAATAATTTTCTTGATACTGCCTAAATCTTAAATAGATGTTGACATTAAGAACTTCAAGTCTCGGACATTGTTAACCAAGTTTTTGCAATTGAAATAAATCATTTTTTAGCACAAAAAATACTTGTGTTAGGAAACCTGCTGATGATTTTGTAACTAACGCAAACATAGCCAGCAATTTTGAAGCGGCGGCATTATGTCGCCCCTTTAATGCTGCGACAACATTTGGAGTTGATTATGAAAGCTACAAACATCAATGAATTTTCGGACAATCCTAAATTAATAGAAAAACATTGGCAAGAATGGGTACTTAATTCAAGTGTAGACGTAAATCTAACCTGCTTAAATGTTCTTTCTCTAGATGGTGCAATCAGCTACGAATATTTATTGTATCCCCTACCACAAACTGCTAGACGTAATGATGGGCGGTTACAAAACAAGTATCTAAAACAATATGCCCATATCGAAGCAGGAGGATGGTGGGTTAGTGGACTTGACCCATTAAATAATTGGTTACCAATGGATTGGGGCAGATTTAAACCAGACTACCCTAGACAGGAGTGGGATATAAACACCCAGAAGTATAACCAAAAGATTGTCAAATATGAATCGCCTCCCAAAACACCAAATCGTGTTACTTATCTGAGAGTGCCATTACATATTTGGCAGATGGTAGCAAGGCGTTATAACGTTCCCATGCCTCAGGATATTACCATTACTGAAGAAGGAGAAGCTTTAGGATTTTGGGCTTGGGTAGTAGCACACAGAGAAATTCCTATTATTCTTACTGAGGGTGAAAAGAAAGCAGGTTGTCTTTTAACGCTGGGGTTTGTTGCTATCGGCTTACCAGGAATTTGGAACGGAAGAGTAGGGAAAAAAGACTTTGAAAAACTACATCCTGATTTAATACCATTAGCGCAAAAGGGACGCAAGTTTGTCATCCTGTTCGACTACGAAACCAAATCCAAAACTAAACAACAAATTTTTCAAGCCACCCATCGCACCTGTAAAACTATTTTGAGGCAAGGTTGTCAAAGTGAAGTTGCTGTGCTGCCAGGGCCAGAAAAAGGTATTGATGACTGGGTTCTAGCTCTTGGTAAAAAAGCTGATAATTCTGTCACTACTCTTACTCTGATTGCTGATGCCCTCACTGTTACGGATTATCAAAAATCATTTTTTGTTCTACCAAACAGAGGAATTTATAAATATAAACCTGATGAAACAGTCAATAGCCGCTACCTATTACAGGTAATAAACGGACTGCCTGGAAAAGGCTTAGTTGGCTTAATTTCTGATATGGGTACTGGAAAAACGGAATTGATAGCAAATCGTAGAGGAAAGTATCCAAAAGAACGCTTTCTTAACTGTGGCCATAGAGTTAATCTGCTACAAAATCTTAGTGAACGGCTACAAACCGATATCTACTCGGATGTGTATCATAAAGATTTAGGAAAAGCTCACGCCCTTAGTATTACAGTAGATTCACTGTATAAAATGGCAAACGATTTACAAGCTTATGATTGCATCTTTATTGATGAGGCCTGTCAGTATCTTGTTCATTTATTGAAGTCAAACACCTGTAAAGAACATAGAGGAGAAATACTAGAGGTTTTAGAATACCTTATCTATAATGCCAAGCTGGTAGTGTTAGCAGATGCTCACTTAAATGATTCGACGATTGATTTCTTTTTAGCGATGCGTCCAATGGGTGAAAAACCTTACATCATCAAAAATGAGTGGAAGTCAGGCGGACGTAATGTTTACTGGTATGAAGGGAAAGATAGCAGCACTCTTTTAGCTCAGATCCATGCTCAACTCATGGTGGGTAAACGCCTAATGGTGGTCAGTGACAGCAAGCGTTTCATCAAGAAGTTAGAACGTGCTTTAAATAACTGTTCTATCCTAAAAGATACTGATGACTTAGCGACAGAATCAGAGGAAGACCGACAATTGAGGATTTGGTCTATTCATTCTGAAAATAGTTCCTCTCCAGAGAATATTAGTTTCGTTAAGACAATTAATTTTGCTATTGAGGATTTAGATGTACTGTTAGCTAGCCCTAGCTTGAGTTCAGGGGTTGACATTTGCAACTACCATTTTGATGCAATATTTGGTGTTTTCCACACTATAAGTCAATCAGCTACAGAATGCGCTCAACAGCTATGGCGGTATCGTCCAAACGTGCCGATGTATGTCTGGGCTGCTCTTCATCCGCCTTTTGGTTATGCCGAAACTAATCCACAGCGCATTAAGGAAAGAATTCTCCAAAAAAATGAGATGACTGCCTTTTTAATCCGTATTGACTGCAAAACAGGCAGCCGTGGCGCAGAAAAGGATTGGGCATTAAATATCAGTTGTGAAATAGAAGCTCAAAGAAACAAGTCAATTAATAATTTGCGAGCTGATTTGCGATCGCTATTAGTTCAGATGGGCAACAGCATTATTATTGTTGGGGATTCTGTTAATGATAGAGCTGCTGCATGGATAAAAGCAGCAAGTATTGCTCTCGATACAGAGCATTGCACGAAAGTCACTAATGCTGAAGATATTGATAGAGAAACCTACGCGAACAGACTGCACTATGACTACTTAACACCTGAACAGATGCTGGAGTTTGAGAAGTACCGTATTAGGCACACCTACGGCATGACTGTTACACCGGAACTAGTTGCTAAAGACGCTGGAGGGCAATTGATTGGCAAAATAATTGCATTAGAAGCCATTCTAGCAAAGCCTGGGGAAACAATCATTTATGAGCCAGGAATAGAATTGATGACTCCGCCAACATTGATTGTGGAAAAGGATAAAGCCGAACGTGACCGCTTGTCCATTTGTACTGATTGGAGCAATCATTCTACGACTTGGTTAGTGCGTTATCAGCTAGGGCTACGAGAAATTTTGACTGAGATGATGGCTGGGGTTGAGCTTACCGAAAACGAGCCAATTATTCAGGCTATGGCAGAATTTTCCCACCGTTTTGCACCTCATATTAAGGTTATCCTCAATCTCACTATTCCACCCAATAAGCCGCCTATGTGGATTTTGAGTCAGTATCTCAATCAACTAGAACTATCTACTTTTGTATCACGCCGACCAAAAGAGCAAGGAAAACGTGTGAGATATTATCGGCTGAAGACTGATGACCTTGCTTTTGTTCAACAGGTAATAGAATATCGTCGGCAGCAAAGAGAACATAGAGCGCACAAACCCCAATAGTAGTATAAAAATAAGAGTTATGCAGATGCAATATAAGCTATGTATGGGATGGTAGCAGAAAAAACACCTGTCCAGACCCCCCTCAAATTAGATATATATATTAACTAGGGCGGTCTGGCCCGAAAGAAAAACTAAGTCAACAGCCATTTTTGGGAATGAGAGTTCCAAAGGTTTAGATAAATTTCGATTTTCTCCTCAAGAACCTCAAACTCAAGCCCAGGTTGGTGTTAAAAAATTATTTTGATGTCCATACTGGTGGCAATCTACGGTTGAATGGCTAAATATGCAATCACACCTAAAACTTAAATAAATTAATTATATTTAGAAATTTAACTTATGTTTAACTTCTTATGGAGTGCGAGCACTGAAAATTAGCCTTAGATTTTTTGTTATACCTTAGACAGTCTGGCACTTCCATAGATTTATTCACTAAATACTATTCTGGGGTAAAACTGGGGTAAAAATTCATTAATATGCTGATAACCTTTATAAATACGTTCTTTTTTAAGGTCTGCAAAACCTCCATTCCCCAGTTCAAATCTGGGTGTCGCCTCTTAATGTGTAATTTACCAATGCAACTGCGGCATAAAACCGAGAAGGTTGACCACTGTAGCGCGAGTCAGTTTTGAGTGTCAGACATAGTTGCTTGACGATATCAGCAGGAATCTTAGCTTTTTGTCGCCAATTTTCAAGGTCTGGGTGATGTCCCAATTGTTCCAGTAACTCGTTAATCAGAGGCGTGTTTTGCTCTGCCATTAACTTCCATAAGTATTGGCGGGTAGATGCACTCTTCACCAAACGACACTGAATCGTGATTTGGCTCATGGCATTTTAAAACATATATGTTGAATAATAACATGCATGTTTTATAAAGAGCCGTGTGTAAAATTATTTCATGCAAGAGACATTTTTTACGAGCAAACAAGCGGCTGAAATCACAGGCTGTACCCTGCGTCAGCTACAGTACTGGCGAGAGAAGGGTGTAATTGTTCCTGTTATCAGTGAAACGGGAACTGGACGTAGTATTTATTACTCAAAAGCCAATTTGGTGGAATTGGCTGTGATGGTATATTTTTTGTCTGCGGGGTTGAGTTTTGATTTGGCTGGTGAAACGGTCAAAACCCTGAAAGACAAGGAGCCGGAGTTGTTTAAATCTGGTCAGGGAAAGCGTTTTATGCTGTTGGGAGCAGTAGGAGAAAAAGCTACCAAGGGAGGAACAGGGTTGATGCTTTCCCTTGTGGAGTTTGACCGAGACAAAGCGATCGCTTCCGTAGTTGAAGGTAAACCAGTGATTCCCGTGTGGTTGGATGAGATTTATAAGGTAGTAGCAAACAGGTTGACAGTCTATAGTTAATCTAGTTTTTTTGAAAAGATCAAGTCAGTCTGTATTTTTTATATACTTGGAATAATTGAAACAAAAATGAAAAAACTTTTATAAGCAATTACTAATAACATATATTACCATAAATCAACTAGCTAAGTTGAGAACCACTTATCTCTGCGTGCAATTTCTCCAACCTTAACAATTTTTGATGCAACTATATTTCTACATTTAGCCTCAGCAGCAGCAACTAAAAATCCTGGATAATGCTCTGGTTGTCTGGCAATTTTATTTGCAATATCATCAGGTAGAGAATCTGTCGATACTATACGAATAAATTTTTGATAGGCGTAACGTTCAGACACGACACCTTTCATATAGCTCTTTGATATGATATTTAAAGCTGATTGCCAGCTAATTTGTGCTTCACCAAGGAGTTCAATTGCCACATCTTGCCAATGCTGCAACACATAAAGATCAGTTTCATCGTACTCATTTATATCATTTATATACCTTGAATATAAATCTTTAGGATGATTTGAACGAATACTAAGCAAAGTTACTGTTCTCGGATCTAAAATTTCTGGGAGTAGCTTAACATTAAATATAATCACACGGGTGTTTGATTGCTGTGTAATAGACACAGACTCCTCTACAGATTTATACAAACGTTGCCAATCCTCAAGAGACAAATTTTTAAGATAATTATCTATTGAACTAGCAAATTGCTCTAATGTTTTCTTGCTACCCCAAGTTGTTATAAGTAAGATAGCAAACATCTTATCGATCAGATCATCTGCTTGCTGAAATAGCTTTTGCCAGTAAGATGCTGTACCAGATCTCAATCTTGCGTAACGCGCTCGTCTACAAAGAGATACAGAGCGATCAAAAAGCTCAGAGAAACCTTTACAAGTTTCACTTTTAGATTTAATTCCACTGGCAATATTAGCAATATGAAAAAACACCCAATGCTCACCAAATACTGAGCGTCCATGCTCAACTAAATTATCCCAAGGAGTTATTTCTGTTGCCCATTGGCCTACACTATAATTTGATTCTTTTTCTACAGTATCTAATATTTTATATAAATTATTTAATCCAGAAAAGTTAGCTGGAATTTGGATTTTCTGTCGATTGAGAGAAGGAATACGTACTATTTTAGTACTGGCATAAATCATCTTCTCTCGTTGCCATATTTGGGACAAAGATAATGGATAATAGTAAACACTAAAAGCTATAGCATATCGCTTTGCATCTCAGGCATAACTCAAAAGTTCTAAAATAGATTTCGGGCGCGGTTGAACATCAGTAGTAAAATCTCCACTCAAAATAGATTGTAAGGCGATATTAAAACGCTCTTCTGTGATTTCAAAATAATCATATCGCCGTGCCTTAAAAAGAATTTCAATGCGTAGTTGGTTGTTAATTTCATCTGAGAGAACTGTACTTAGTTCGCTGACTGAGAGCCTTGATAAGCTACTAAAATAAAATCCATATTCAAGCCAACGTGTGCGTTCGCCATTTTTTTGAGCAAGAACAGCTCCAAGCCATAATTTATCAATATCGTCCGGAGAAGTATTTGCCTTAACTAAATCAATAACATCCAAAGCATAGTCTTTAGGAGGAGCATTTCCTAAAATTGCAACGCAGCGAGTAATAAGTTCATCTTGACCACAATCTTTCGGAAGTACCAGCGGATTACCAGAGCCAAGTCTGCGACTATTAGAGGTCAATAAATAGCGTAATCCAATGCCGTCTAATATTAATTCTATAACTCTACGGACAGACTTAGATTGTTGAGTAAAAACCCAGTCAGACAGCAACATAGCTGCCAAGAGTCTTGGATAGCTGATAAGGGAATATCCATCTTCTGCAATAAGTTCTTCAAGGCGATCAATTAAATCTGCAAGCTCTCCTTTGCTATAGCATCCTGCATAAAACCTTGTAACATTTAACCAGTAAAAATCACGAGAAATTGCATCAAATCTATCAGGTTTAGTTCCTGGCTTTTCGTTCCCTGGTGGAGACAGTGGAGCTGTAACATAGAGATGCTTTGCAGCAAAATATTCTCGAAGAAGCTCTTTTATGGTAATTAAACAACTGTTAAATGGGGATTTTGCCACTTTACCATTTCCCCAAACGCCAGAAAACACCTCTGACACCATCCATCAACCCACAAAGCCGGAACCTTAAACCTCGCTCCACAATTAGGACACTCCGACAATAACCTTAACTGATGAAGCTTACATCCCTGCGTTACCTTCAATTGCCACTCAATTTTGTGACAAGGCGATTCGGCATAACAAGCAGCACATAACCTAATCGGCTCCATCTTCATTCCCTCCCCAACAGGTGGTAACATCTGCTCTAACCTATCGGCCTCAACTCCCACCACAAGAGCCAACGCTTCCAACTGCTGACGTGAGGGAGGCGGATTAAACCGAAACTTTTCCCAACGTGCAACAGCACCCCCAATTCCTGCTGCTTTACTTAACCCAGTAGGCGTTAATTCATTGGCTCGTCGAAAACGTCCCAAAAAATGACTCAAACTTTCGCCCTGATATGGTTCTACTCGAAACAGCCAGGGTTGGATATCTTCGGCTTTCATTACCTATACTCCCCAGTTACTTCCTTCAAAGTTTCCAGGTCAATTTTTTGTAATCCTTTCTTCAATGCTCTAATTGCTGCTTCTCTGAGAATCATATCCAGCAGCCCAATATAACCAAGCGTTGCTTCGCCCAAAGTCTTCAACATTTTCTTGCTGGAGAGATTAGAAGCCACCGACATTTGCAAAACTTTCTTTTCCCAGATATCCACAGTCCGCTTAAAATCTTCTCCTGACATCTTGCCAAAGCGATGACAAGCCCGAAAACGGTTATAAACCTGCTCCGGAACGCTTAATTACAGCATCCAGGCGGTCTGTTCCCACCAAAATCACGGCAATTTCTAACTTGTCAAAAATATCGCGCACCTCTGCAAAGGTTTTCGGCTTCAAACGGTCAGCCTCATCAACAATCAGCATCTCTACGCTGCAACCCTTGAGAACCCGAACTTTTACCTCCTACCTCCAACATAGCTGCCTTCTGCCTCCTGCTATAAATTCTTGCCAATTCTCGTTAACTCGGTGTTTTCCTTTGTCTGCACGTTGAGTTTGAGTAAGTCCTACTAACCCTTCTTGCTCTCATTTATCAATCAGTCGCTGCACCGTTCGCACAGATTTACCCAATTTGACTGCTGCTTGTTGGAGCCTTTCTTTGAGCATATGTTGTGCGATCGCTTGCTTCAAAAAGAACAGGGCTTGTGATGATCGCGTAGCGCGTCCTACAGCCCAATGTGACAAAACCCTCTGGCTGTAAACGGACGATCGCGGTTGTTGGGGTTATCTCTTCTTCACACCCCACACCCCACAACGCCAGTCCGAAGTGCTGAGTAGAAAGCCAGTTATTTCATTGCTCTGAGCAATCAGTACTGTCCTAAACTATGCTTCGACTGCTATATCTTCTTAAGTTGACACCTTGGCACAAGACTGCGCCCCTTCATCCTTCAACCCGGAAGGTAAGTCAAAATAGTTGAATAAGTTCCAGTAACCGACCAAACGATTTTGCTAATGAGAATTTGGGCTGCGATCGTTGTACTTACTTCTTCCTGGTTGATATCTAAAGCTATAGCTTCTGAGCCAATCAACGCTACTTTGGCTTTACCAGATAATGGTACGGTATCTTCTGGGTCAATCTCTCAGGCAAGCAATACTAAACCAATTACTGTCAGTAAAGCTGAGTTTGGGGTGCTGAGAATTGACTCCAATGGCGAAGGTAAGTTTACTCCTACTACCAGAGTGCTACTAAACCAGGGTGGCAAATACGGATGGCGTATTCAACTCAAAGACTACAAAGGTAAGGTAACATGGCGAGAAGTTCTACGATTGCCAAAAACCCCCCAAACCTGGGCTACAGATGATGGTGAAAACTTTTCCCTGTCACCAGACGGTCTGGAAGCTGTAACTAAGCGTACAGAATCAACTTCTGATGGTGTAATCGAGAACTTTTGGACGATCGCTCCTGGCGATCCAGGTGGTAAACATAGGATACAGGTTTACATTGATAAGCGTCTGATTGCTAATTTCGAGTTTGAAGTTATTTCTCTCAAGAAGCAATAAGAAGTTAATTTCTTCAATTGAAAAATTTCTCTCAATCAATTTTGGGAGAAATTTTCTTTTACACCTTAACTACGGACGGTTAAAGCCAAACGATGTCCCAGCAGTTCCTTGGCCCGTTCTGCCCTTTGGCATTCTTGCTGTTGAATCTCGTGGAAAAACTCGCTTAGTTCGATATCTCCCTGTTCTTCTGCATCTTGGTAGTAAATCTCATAAGTTGCAGCTCCTTCCAAAGCGTGGTAGAGGACGCTGATCAGGTCGTAGAGGTCGTTACTGGTTCCAGTACTTTCAGTGTTGCGATCGCCATTTATTGTGTTACTCATGTCATAGCCTCCAAATACAAATTTGTAGAGGTTCTAGAGTTGTGTTTTTCTAAAAAAAGTGAACAGATAATGATTGTTACCGAGAGAATTTTCTTTAGTTGTCTAGCAGTAAGTTTTATGTGGCAAAACTATCAGATTTGTAACGTTATCCTACAAAAGATATAATTCCTCTTACTTCTAGCTAACGAAGGTATTATTTTATCAACTACTCTTCCTTAATGAAGGTATCAGTATTAAATAGAAATGTGAGTAGGAATACAAGTGATTTAGCAATAAATAAATTATTCTCAATGAAGTAGGAGCAGGTTCACAAATATCCTCGCTTGCTCAAAAACAATATTTATTAACCCGCCCCTACTGATGACTGAAAAAGTGGGTGTGGGGTGTGGGGTGTAGGGAAAGAACACGCTCCCACACCCGCTGTTGACAGAGCAACTGTCTCACCAACGCACTGGCTCCTGATGACTGTACTCATTCGGTATTACTGCGATCGCTTCACTAGTACCAATACCTGAAACAATGACATCACTAACAAGCAGGCCAGAGAGTATCTTGGAATTAGAGGTTTACACTTGTTGAGTGGCGATCATGAATACAGAAGAATTTCAACGATTTATTGAAAAACAGCACTCATGTCCCCAGACGCTACCAAAAGCACTGCAAGCCTTGTGGTATGACAAACAAGGTGATTGGGGCAAAGCGCATGAAATAGTTCAAGATGCCAGCGATATGGATAGCGCCTGGGTTCATGCCTACTTACACCGCAAAGAAGGCGATTTGAGCAATGCTCGTTACTGGTATCGACGCAGCCAGCAACCAGAGTTTATAGGAACGCTAAACCAGGAATGGGAACAGATTACTTCTCTATTGCTGAAGAAGGTCAACACAACGCATGGATGTTGAACAACTGAAAAAACTTTATGCGGCAGGGGAAAAATATTTTCCAGCAGCGAACTTAAGTAGGGTCAGGCTGATTGGAGCCTACTTGCCTGGAATCAATTTATGGGGAGCAGACTTGAGCGGTGCAAACCTGGCGAGAGCTAAACTCTGGGGAGCGGACTTGAGTAGAGCTAACTTAGCCAAAGCGAATTTAACCAGAGCGAATTTGAGTGGTGTGAAACTAAATGAAGCAAATCTCCGGGGAGCCAAACTCAACAATGCTAAATTGTATGGAGCCGATCTAACTGGTGCTTATTATGATGAAAGCACCCGCTTTTCTAAAGGTTTTGACCCCATCAGCAAAAATATGCGGAAATTTTAATTGTCAGTTGTCAGTGGTCAGTGGTCAGTTGTCAGTGGTCAGTTGTAATTTTCTCCCCTGCTCCCCATCTCCGAAAGCTCCGAAAGCTCCGAAAGCTCCGAAAGCTCCGAAAGCTCCCCTGCTAACTTACACTTCCTCTGCTTCCGGAAGAGGAAAGATTTCCCCAGCCAAGTAAGCCTGAAAGTGCTTTTGGAAGTACAACCAAGAGGTCATATCTTCCCCATCTAGATAAGTTTTTGGAGCTTGTTTATACAAAGGAATGCGATTATTGATTTCATCTTGTAACAACTGAGGCAATTCTGTGAAACTATCTACTTTACTTCCGGCGGCACTATAAATAAGGTTACCGGGGCGATCGCCCATTTTCATCCAGGGAAGCCACTGACCAATGCGATCCCAACTCAGTCGGAGTTGAGAAACTGAAGGCAGTTCTGAGTTCAATAAATCTGCGGTTGGCACTGCTAGTTTAAACAATTCCGCTGCCTGATAAGTTGCTTGGGGACTGTATTCGGCAAACTGCGGATCTTCTGCCAGTGGATTAGGATATGTAGGAAAAATATCAAAAACGAAAGTTGTAGTGTCTCCCTCTACTTGCGCGGGAAATTTGCCTTTAAACTGACCCTGCACAGGATTATTGGCAACGTGTATTACTGGTAATATTTCCCCTGTCCAAGGATTTTCCCATTTTCGCAGAATCTCACTTGTTTGAGGATTGAGGTAGTAAGTCAGTTCCCTAGAAGTAAAATACCAACTACCTTCTGCTATGGGAATACACCTACTGATGCTCAACCCCAGCATCTTGAACAAAAGTTTTCTCTCCTCCTGGGGAATAAAGCTGTGAATTTTACCTGTCCAGATCACGAATGTGGATTGGCTAGGATCAAGGGAAGAACGAGTTTTCACCCATTGCTGAGCATCTAATTCTTTGAATTGGGCAACCATCTACAGCATCCTTAAGTATTTCAATAAACAAGAATACGTTCTAAATCACATGGCACTCAGATTAGGAGTTCAATGTATATAGCAAAGTGCTGAGGAACCAATGCGTTCGGTCGCCAGACAGACACGCACATGTGGCGTTGCTGAGTATAAACCCAGTTGTTGATTGGCTTTGAGCAATCAGCACTGTCCTAACCTTTGCTTCGATTGCTATAGTCTCAATTTTGTGTTGTCTGTTAAAACTATCCTCAGCAATATTTCAACTGTTCTTTGAACAGCTTGAGCTTATCTTTATCTAATTTGCCATTGCTGCGAACGCTGCATACATCCTAATCCAAAGTGTTTTTTTGTCACCCTACAACAGATCGTGCTGCTTTTTAGGCGATCGCAAAAGCATGGAAAAATCAAACTATATGCTTGGAAATCTTTATACCATACTTCATAACTTTTGTCAATTGCTAAGTCCTGATTTCAAACAGAAAAAAATTAATCCTTTAATTTTATGAATTTTTTTACTGTCTTAACTGTCTTCAAATTTTATTATTTAACTGTCTGCTTGACTGTTTTATCTAATAGTAAATTTTTGTAAAAAGTATTACTTTTATAGGTACAGAGATTCCGCAGATTGCAAGTAAATTGAGTACACCCCTTGCGAAAACCCGGACAAAACGCAAGGGACGAAAGCGGCGCTCTTGGTTTGACAGTGCTCAAACCAGGTTAATTTGTATAAAAAACCAGCGCAATTTTTTTAAAACAGTAATTATACTGAGTATATTTGGGTAAGGCGCTTGCGTTTTGTCTATTTTTACTCCCTTCCCGCTGTTAGATTAACAATGCAAATTTTTCTCCCCTGCTCCCCTTCGGTCGTGGGGGCCCCGAGTTCCCCATCTCCCCTGCTGTCTAAACGGTAATCTTGAGGTGGGAAAGGAGTAATTGAACCCTAGCAAGTTTTTGAATTAGCAAATAGCTCAGAAAGCTTAGTCTTCGTCCAACGCCGGAAAAATCTCCTCAAACTGCCACAATTCATCTTTATGATTGAGAAACCAGATACGAGCTTCAGGAGTCAATTGACCCCAAATAAGATCACCAGGAACATGAGGAGATGCATATCGATATTGCTGACCAAGTGATTTCAGATTTTGTTCCACGTCACGAGGAATACCGAACTCTTGCCAGTCAACTTCTACATGTCTTCCTGAGAGTCCCGCAGCCGGATCAAAAATTAACTGTGCAGCTCTGATTAAATCAGCGAAGTGTTTCGGTTTCAAACTAGCTAGCTGCTCAATTTGGAGTTGTTCGTTATGCTCTTGAGACATTTTCGCTGGAGTGGTGAAAATTAATAGTCCATTGAACTTACTGCCAGAGATTTTTATCCCAATGTCTCTAGTCTAGCGCAGAGTCGCTCTTGTGAGCAGTTCAGACTCAAACAAGTTATATAGCAAAGTGCGCTCGTGCTGAGTCCTGTAGACGCTTGGTGCAGCTACTCTTTTACTTCAAAGACGAAGACCGCGTAGCTTGCTTCCCCTTAGGGGTACGAGAACGCCTAACGGCGAACCCGCAGGGAGGAGCCACTGCGCGATCGCGCTTTGCCGACAGCCTTTGTATGTGGCGTTGCTGAGTAGAAACCCAGTTGCTTATTGGCTTTGAGGAATCAACACTGTCCTAACCTATGTGGCTACGGCTATATTTATACCGAATTGTATTCAAAGGTAGCGCAGAGAATCAGGTAGATGAGGAATGTTATACCATTCCACTCAATTACTGATACAAATTCTTTCTCCCCGGCTCAAGATCTGCCTATTGATATCAACATAATAGATTTATCATCAGGAACATTGGCTTGCCCCTGCTTAGGTAGTATGATTTATTTTTATTAATTCTAGTAGTTATTCTGGATATTATGAGTGATAATTTATTTGATTGTCTAAAATAATAAAAAATCACCGTTTTATCGTTCATCTCAAACTGCTATTTGGTCTTATTTGAGGTATTTTCTTACCCTTTGCAGAGAGAATCTTTATTAAGAAATGTGAATAATTATTCTTTGTCGCACCTAATAGAAAACTAAAAAGATTCTCTGGGAAATACTAGCTTTATAGAGCGATGTGAATAATAAGCTTTGTTGGAGGTAATAGCAATGATAGGAATATTCTGGTTTTCGATTTTTTGCTTTCTCTGGCTGATTGGCTTAACACTTTTGTTAGAAACTTGGTTCTATGAAGAAGAACAGGAGTTGTGACCAAAACTAATAGCATTTCACGAAATTATTGACACAAATCATTTTTCTTGCTCCCCCTGCGTCCCCTGCTCAAGAAAGCTTGTTATCTGTATCAATCTTCAGGTGATATCATGACCGCAAAATTATTTAGGAGATGTTTGTGGTGAGCGTAATTAAGTGTACAGGAGTTACGCAAAAATTGCTCCTAAGCTTAATTTATCGAACCGCCCTACCCTTCGGGAACGCAGGAGAGCGAACGGGTGACGCTCGCGCTTCTCGCGCTTCGCTGTTGAGATCGCTAGTCCCCCATCGTGACGGAAACCGCCAAGACGGGGGCTGGACTCACCAAGACGCCAAGAACGCCAAGAGTTCGTAGAGTGTGCGTAAGTCCTAGTGTAGACGTGTTCGCGAAGCGTTGCCGCAGGCTAGCGGTTTCCCGTTCCCCGAAGGGGTTGCCGAAGGCTAGGATAGCGAAGCAATCTTAAGGACTTTGCGATTGCTTCACTATGAAGAGCGCTTCGTACCCTGCGGGAAGGCGTTCCGCCAACGCAATTGACTTCTAATCAACCGGACATAATATAAAACGGTCTAAAGTGTAGGAGAGCCAGCCGCACTTCATCGGGTTTCCCGAATTGAGGAGCCACTGCGTTGTGGGGGTTACCCCCGAGCCTTTGCAAGTGGCGTTGGACTTGCGTTCTTCCTTAATTTCAGCACTGAGGAAAATTTTGAGATTTGTATACTACTTTGTCGTTAAGCTTTTTACTGTGTAAATTTGATACAGTAGAACCAGTTAACCCCACATAGCTGCAACTACAATGTGATATATGCACAATTTCCAGCTGCAAGAACTGCAAGCAAGATTACGCCACTAAATCAGGATTTTCTAGTCAACATTATGGAGCAAAGTCAGCAACCACAGCGCCGTGCCGCTGATGAGGAGTTTCAAGAATCTCTCGACCAATTGAAGGATATCCTACAAGAAAGTTCGACAGAGGATGAAGATACACCAAAATTACGTACTAGTACCAATGAAGTCGAACTCGATCAAGATTTTTCAGCTATTGATTTAGAGGCTTTTGAAGATGCAGTTGCTGATATTGAAAAATATTTGGAAGAAAGAGCAAAATAAAAGCACTGAGTAGGGCGGTGCAATTAAAGATAACTGGCTAGGGCTGTCATTTGTTATTTGTCAAAAGTCCTCTGTTACAAAGTTCTGATGGTCGCAAACCTACGCTCAACGCTAGTTCGCCTAAGTCGGCTAGGCTGGACGCTAGACGCTACAACAAAGGAGCCAGCCGCACAGTCAGGGTTTCCCGACAGTAGGGGCCACTGCGCCCTTGCTGGTTCCCCCCGTGTCTTTGCAAGTGGCGTCAGACTGTCTTCGTAACATAGTTTGGTTTATTTCCACCAACTGACTTAAGTGGCGTTGCTGAGTGTTAACTCCTAACTCCCAACTTCCAACTCCCAACTCTTAACTTTTGACCTTTTGCCGCTGTGCTTCATACAACATTAAAGCAGCTGCGATCGCCACGTTTAAAGATTCTACTCCCGGACTTAGGGGAATTTTCACTTGCTGATCTGCCATTGTGGCTAAATCTGCCGATAAACCAGCACCTTCATTGCCTAATAAAATCAAACTGGGTTTTCGCCAATCTATTTCCCAGTAAGTTAAACTTGCAGTGGGTAAGGTTGCTACTACCTGCATTCTTTGCTGCTGACAAAGTTGTACTGTGGCTTTTAAATCTTCACTAACTGCCATTGTCAGGCGGAACCATTGCCCAGCAGAAGCGCGTAGGACTTTGGGATTATCTAAATCTACACTATCTTCACTCAACCATAAACCGGATGCACCAGCAGCAGCAGCAGTACGAATGATTGTACCTAGGTTTCCTGGATCTTGCACAGTTTCCAAGGCCAGTACTATACCATTAAACGGCACTTGAGAAGAGCGATCGCTGCGTTTTGCTGTTGCCACTACACCGTCTGGTTGTACTGTTGTGGCCATCGCACTCAAAACTTCTTCACTCACAATTTCTGCCCGTTGGCAGCGACTACAAGCTTTTTCCCACAGTGAAACATGAGCAGCTTGCCATTGGGGAGTACAACACACTGCCACTAGGGGATAATTCACTGCACAAGCTTCCTCTAACAGGTGCGTCCCCTCCAGTAAAAACAGCTGTTCTTTATGCCGCTCCTTGGTAGAGTGCAATTTACGGATTTGCTTGATTAAAGGATTTTGTAAACTAGTCAACACGGTTTTAGATTTGAGATTTCGGATTTTAGAATCATCCCAAATCGGAAATCTAAAATCCAAAATTTATATGCGGAACCCGGGACTTGAACCCGGAAGCCTTGCGGCACTAGAACCTGAATCTAGCGCGTCTGCCAATTCCGCCAGTTCCGCTGGCATCAATGTTTATCGACAATTTCTTATTATTGCGTAATTCTCGGTGTTTGTCAAGTGCCATAGCCAAGAGTGTCGATAGAGATTATGGATAAAAAATTGGGAATTATTAGTAGTGGTTGAGTTTCCCTTAACCCAATTATTAAATATGGCAGGCAGATAATCGTACTTTTACTGAGTATTTACTGCTGTCATGGCGTATAATCAAAAGTTCTTCACTGAAATTGTCAAATGTCCATAACACTTACTGCTGCTTGCTTTCATTATTAAATTGCCACAAAAAAATTTTTTCTGGATGCCAAATGTAGCGTCAAAATTGTAGACAAACCAATTCTTTAATGTAGAATCAAAACCAACTTTAACCGATCAAATATGTATTCTTTTTGGAGGTAGCCTTATTAATCCTTCTAGCAGCTTACCAGATGCCAAACTGACTCCTGAAGCAGACTCCTCAGTCTTGCAAATATGGGGTGGGCATCCTTTGCAAGGTCATGTGAAAATCAGCGGGGCAAAAAATTCAGCACTGGTGATTATGGCTGGAGCCTTGCTGTGTTCGGGAGATTGTCGTATCCGCAATGTTCCTTTATTAGCGGATGTAGACAGAATGGGTCAGGTTTTATCAGCTTTGGGTGTTCGCCTCACACGACAAGGCGATATTTTAGACATTAATGCCAGGGAAATTACCACATCAAAAGCTCCCTACGAACTAGTTACCCAACTACGGGCAAGTTTTTTTGCCATTGGCTCAATTTTGGCAAGGCTAGGTGTGGCACAAATGCCCTTACCAGGTGGTTGTGCCATTGGAGCCAGACCGGTTGATTTGCATGTCCGAGGACTGCAAGCTATGGGAGCAGAAGTGCAGATTGAACATGGCATCTGTAATGCCTATGTCCCAGGTAGTAGTAAAAGATTAAAAGGTGCTAAAATTTACCTTGATATCGCCAGTGTGGGAGCAACAGAAACATTAATGATGGCTGCTACCCTAGCCGATGGCGAAACCATCATCGAAAATGCTGCACGAGAGCCGGAAGTAGTCGATCTGGCAAATTTCTGTAACGCTATGGGAGCCAAAATTCAAGGTGCAGGCACTAGTACAATTACGATTGTTGGTGTTTCCCAGTTACATTCTGTTGACTACAGCATTATTCCCGATCGCATTGAAGCAGGTACATTTTTAGTAGCTGGAGCCATCACCCGTTCAGAACTGACTTTATCGCCAGTCCAACCAGACCATTTAATCCCAGTGATTGCCAAGTTGCGGGAAATTGGAGTCACAATCATTGAGGAAGGGTCTGATACTTTACGCGTTCTCCCAGCCTCAACTCTCAGAGCAACAGACATTGAAACCTTACCGCATCCAGGCTTTCCCACAGACATGCAAGCGCCGTTCATGGCTTTGCTGACTTTAGCCGAAGGTGACAGCTTGATTAATGAATCTGTGTTTGAAAATCGCTTACGTCATGCTTCCGAGTTGAATCGCTTAGGGGCAGACATTCGCGTTAAAGGTAACACCGCCTTTGTCAGGGGAGTACCCTTATTATCTGGCGCACCTGTATTAGGTACAGACTTACGGGCATCAGCAGCCCTAGTTTTAGCAGGACTAGCAGCCCAAGGAAAAACCACAATTCAGGGATTGCACCACCTTGATCGGGGTTACGATCGCCTGGATATGAAGTTACAGCAATTAGGAGCTAAAATCCTGCGTGTGGGCGCACCAGCAGATACACAATTGGCACCCAATACCAGTGCTTCTACATCGTCGATTGCAACATAAGGGAATTGGGAATTGGGCATAGGGCATAGGGCATTGGGAATTATTTCTCCCTCATCCCCCCATCCCCCCTGCTTATCGTTATACTAACTGTGGGAGGCTGTTGATATTTCGTTTTTCCAGTTTGCTACACCATGTCTTTCTTCAAAACGCCGCTAATTGGTTTAAAAGCTGACGCATTTCGTCATCCCTTAGACTTAGAAGCTACCAAATCGCTCAAGCAAATACCAGGTTTAGACTTGATGGTGCGGAATTGGCTCGGGCCAATGGTAGAGCAGGTTTTTTATGTGGAAAATATTGCCTCCAGCATTCTGGTGGGTGAAAACCAACTGCCTGATTTACACAAGCTATTGTTAGAAGCCTGCAAAATTCTGGATATTGAGCCTCCCCAGTTGTATGTCCGGCAGCATCCTGTTCCTAATGCTTATACCTTTGCTATGCGGGGTAAACAGCCTTTTGTTGTGTTGCATACCTCGTTGATTGATATCCTCACACCAGAGGAAATACAGGCAGTGATTGCCCATGAACTAGGACATCTCAAATGCGATCATGGTGTTTACTTGACACCTGTGAATATATTAGTCTTAGCAGCAGCAATAGTACCCAATATCGGAACTATTCTTGCTCAAGCTATACAAGTACAACTTTTAGAATGGGTACGCTGTGCTGAGTTTACCTGCGATCGCGCCGCTTTATTAGCCACCCAAAATCCCAAAGTTGTGATGTCGGTATTGATGAAGTTGGCTGGCGGTTCACCCATCTTAGCACCACAACTTAACCTCGATGCCTTTGTCGCCCAAGCCCGTGCTTACGATGATATCAGCAAGACTGAACTGGGTGAAATGGTGAAAGCAGCCCGCACAGCTGAATTAACTCATCCAGTTCCAGTATTGCGGGCGCGAGAAATTGACCGTTGGGCAAGCAGCACGGAATATCAATCTTTATTACAAGGTCACGGATTGAAGGATACTAGTGACGCCTCACCCAAAGGTGGCTGGCGCAACTGGTAAAGCCGAATGGCACTAAGATAAGCTAAATCCTTGATACTACTGGCTTTGGGGTGTGGGGGAGCCAGCCGCACAGGAAGGGTCTCCCGACTTGAGCGGACTGGCGTTGTGGGGTGTGGGGAATTCAAAAGAAAGAATTTCTGACAAGCTACTCGTACATTGAACGGCTATTAACACTACACCCACTCAGCCATCCCCAACACCCTCTTTCGTAATATAACGTAATGTTGCTTAATATAATTATATAGATATAACCAAGAGACTTAATACTTCGGTGGCAATGAAATTATTAGATTGTGCCTCACTCATAACCGCTATCTTTATTACTTACGCCTAATGTGAATTAAAGAGGTAGAGACTGGAAAGTGAGAACATTAATGCCAAAACGGGGACGAAGTAATAGACGTAGAGTGTGAGATGCAATTTTTGCAGCAATATGGACACAAAAACCATCAACAGTTTTGTTGAGTAAGCGTTCAGGATTACGCCCAGTATGGGTGAATTTCGTGAAAAACACCTTCTATGGGTTGGCGGACACGACTTTCAAAACGCTTCAAAGCATCAGAATGTTGAAGATGCTGGTTATCGCGCTTGTTTGTCCAGATGCGATTGCCAGTGCGGTGGGCGTAGACGCGTTGGCGAAGCCTTCTCGTTCGCGTTAGCGTCTCCGAAGGAGAAGAGTAGCGGCTTGTCGCTAGACATCGCTCGCTCGCTGCCTGCCAGTCGGCAGAAATAAATCCCTTATCTGCGTAAATATCGCTATGTCGTACTGTTGATAAAACACCATTAGCAGCAATTCTCTCATCCGTATTAGCAGGCACAAGGTCATAAGCAATGGGAATTCCATTCCATGTTGACAGCATCACGCTTGTTGTACCCAAAATAGCTCATTTCCCTAGCAGCACACCGACCAGGAGCAGCATTTCCAGCGAAATCACTACATCGCTTGTCTCGTTTGAGTCCCAGTACTGGTAACGGTTTGGTGTCGAGAAGAAAATATTTTTCACTTTCTCCAACCAATTCCTCCACCCAACTGCGGCGTCAATTCTCTAACATCCCATCTCATTTGCGTAGCCGACGATTAAATTGACTTTGGTCAAGTAAATTAGGAAACCATTCAAAGTAATTTCCCCTGATGAAACCAAGAAATTGGGTTTCTCCAGGAAATGGCAGATAATCCATCAATAGAGCCAGTGTCATGATTTCACTATCGCTCATACTTGCTTTCACCCCTGGTTTTAATAGTGTTATGCTTTTTACTTGCTTTTGACACCAATCATCGACCACTACAAAGATTGTTGTAATTACCGTTCCCAAGTCTATGCTAGTCATGGGGGAAGTCTGAGTTGAAAAGCTGCTAACTTTCATCTTCTTACTTCTCCCGCCTTTTTTCCTAATTCACATTAGGCGTGAATTAAAAATTAGTATTATGACTTATTC
>NZ_JAECZC010000103.1 GCF_016056305.1 Amazonocrinis nigriterrae CENA67
GATTCATCTACAAATACCAAATTATGTGGGTCTATACCTAAAACCCAATCTCGATAATCAAAGCGCATTTGATTGACTCGTGAACTGTCTTGCTCGCTAGCATATAGTGTTTTTTTTAGTGGTCAACTTCAACCTTTGAACTGCTCGATGCATAGTCGTAACACTGACTTCGACACCACTTTTGGCTGCAAAACCAGAGCATAATTCTTCAAGTATTGCATCTGGTTGCTCATCAACTAACTGCTCAATTACTGCCAAACTACTATTCCTGATTTTAGCGATCGCACCTCCTCCATGAGGCAAAGATGTCACCTGTCCCGTGTCTCGATAGCGACGAATTAACCTTTTAATGAAGGATACACTCACTTGAAAGCGTTCAGCCAATTGGCGTTGCGACCCTTGTTTGGATTCATAAGCATTTATCACACGTTGGCGTAAATCTGTTGAGTAGGGAGCCGGCATAACTATGAGTATTTTTGCTGCTCCTTCAGTTTACTAAATTTGGTGTCTATTCAATTGAAAAACGCTGTAAGATAAAGCACAGCAGGTAAAAAACTCGGAAAGATAAAATATAGTTTCTTTCCGAGTTTTTTACCTTGATACCTTTAATATTTGGAATGGCAGAAATATCACCAGATATTTTTGCTCATAGTAGGTGTAATATCTGAACATTAGTTGTCTCTGGAACACCATTCTCAAAAGCCTTGAGAAGACAAGAGCTGACAAAAATAAGTTTTGTTAAGGAGTTTGTCATGAGCCGTTTTAATCAAGTACTGATAGTTGCTCTAATCAGCATGATAGCTTTGGTTGGATGCAACAACGCCGAAAAATCTACTACGCAGACTTCACCTGCCGAAAATTCTAGTTCTCAAACAGCAGCCACTCCCACTGCAACAACCAACACTAAAACAGCAGCCACTTCCACTGTAACAAAGGAATTTCAAGGTCTACAGGGTGTTGTTACCAATACTAAGACAGCAGTTGAGGCGGGAAATTTTAGCAAAGCTAAAGGAGAATTTGAAAAATTTGAGGACTTCTGGTCAAAAGTTGAGGATGGAGTTAAAGCTAAATCTCCCAATACCTACAAAGAAATTGAAGATAAATCTGATGAGATCAAGGCAGGGCTTAAAGCTTCTGCTCCAAATAAACAGAAACTTCTAACAGCCTTAGAGTCTCTTAACAAGAATATCACTAGTGTAGCTAAACCTTAAGAGCTAAATACATAGACGTATCGTAGTTCTGATTTAATTTTTTGTGTGAGGCAGAAAAATGTCAAAAGCAAAAGCTATCTGGAGCTTTCTTCGCCAAGCTCCATTAATTGTGCTTGTTGCCCCAATTGTTGGTTATAGTAGACTGGCGATCGCATCACCTGCAAATAACACCACCTCAAACTCTGAAAGTAATCAAACTGAGCAATCTCTAGATCCAATAGCAACTACTGATGCAGTAGCGCAAGTGACCTCTGTATCTCAATTATCAGATGTGCAGCCCACTGATTGGGCATTTCAAGCCTTGCAATCACTAGTAGAACGTTACGGCTGTATTGCTGGATATCCCAATGGAACATATCGCGGCGATCGAGCCATGACCCGATATGAATTTGCAGCGGGTTTGAATGCTTGTCTAGAACGTATTAATGAACTCATTGGTACTTCAACTAATAATTTGGTCAAGAAAGAAGATTTAGCCACATTACAAAAATTGCAAGAGGAATTTAGCGCCGAATTGGCCACCTTACGCGGTCGAGTGGATGCGCTGGAATCACGCACTAGTGAACTGGAAGCTCATCAGTTTTCTACTACAACCAAACTCAATGGTGAAGCTATTTTTGCCGTGGCTGGAATTGCCTCTGGTGATAATGCCAGTGGAGAAAAAATTAATCGCAATACTATTTTAGGCGATCGCATCCGCCTCAACTTTGACACTAGCTTTACAGGTAAAGATTTACTCAGAACTCGACTTCAAGCCACAAATTTGAATGCCTTCTCTGGAAACTCTACATTCACACCACAAGGTGACTTCCGGTTTGCTGGTGGTACTTTTGCTAATGACAACAACAACGATGTCGGGATAGACGCGCTGTTATATCAGTACCCTCTCGCCAAGAATACAAATGTCTTCGTGGAAGCAAATGCAGGTGCAGCCGATGATTTTACTAATACAGTCAACCCTTACTTAGATGGAGATGGTGGTAGCGGTGCTATTTCTCATTTTGGGACTCGTAACCCTATTTACTATCTAGTCAATGGTACGGGTTTAGGCATCCAACACCAGTTCAGCAAGAATTTGGAACTAAGTTTGGGGTATTTAGCTAATGATGCAGCCAATCCTCAAAATAAAAGTGGTTTATTTAATGGCCCTTATGGAGCCATTGCCCAGTTAACTGTCAAACCTACCGAAAAATTTACCCTTGGTTTGACTTACGTTAATTCATACAACAATGATTTTACTGCCAATGGTAGTACAGGCAGTAACCGTGCTAACCTGCGTTCAGCTTTACTGAATAATCCTAACTTACCAGATGCTTTAGCTCCATTTTCTGGTGCCGATTTACCCACATCCAGCAATGCCTATGGTGCAGAGGCATCATTACAACTGAGTGATAAATTTATCTTGGGTGGCTGGGCTGGCTACACTAATACTCGTATACTGTCAAGCAATGGAAGTGGAGTTAATCGGGGAACTCTTGATATCTGGAACTGGGCGGTTACTTTGGCATTTCCCGACCTTGGTAAAAAAGGCAATCTAGCAGGTATCGTGGTTGGTATGGAGCCTTATGTGACAAGTTCAAGTGTTGCTCAAATCGGCAAAGATAAAAACAATTCATACCATGTAGAAGCATTCTATCAGTATAAGGTGAGCGACAATATTAGTGTTACTCCAGGAATTATTTGGTTGACTTCGCCGGATAATAACAGCAATCACAATGATGATGTCATTGGTGCATTGAGAACCACTTTTACTTTCTAAAAGTCAAGTAGAAGGATGTGGGGTGTTGTAGGGTAATTGGTAGAAAGCTCTGTACCCTTGTTGGTTTCGCTTCTGGGTGTATAAAAATATAGCAGTCGAAGCATAGTTTAGGATAGTGGTGATTGCTACTAGCCTTGAAATAACTTGCTTTCTACTCAGCAACGCCACTTGCACTCAACGGGGAGACAGCCTTGTTTTGTGGGTTTCCCGACTTGAGCAGACTGGCGTTGCAGGGTATGGGGTGTTGTTGGGGTTGACACGAAGCTATGTTAGAGCAGAAGCACCCGCTAAGAGCGCGATCGCACAATTAAATGTAAACTCGTATGCCCATGTATCAATTTCCACAATATTTCTGGCGTTGTGCCTTAATAGTTCTTCTAACATTAACTTTATGTGGATGGGGTACAAAGTCAGCACAGGCGCTGCTGAGGCAACATCATGATTCTCCAGGCGTTTTACGCTATCACTCGCAAGTATCTATCAAGGATGAAAAAGGATACGCTTGGCAAGTACTGCTGTTCAAGCAGAATTACAACAATCCAATTAAAGAATTAAGGTTGCGCTTGGTTGGGTTTCCTGGCGTGGTTGAAGTCGCTCATCCCCAACCATTAGAAATTGAAACAGTGGGTGGAAAATTACTTTTGGCATTGGATGGCTACGCTTTAGCTGCACCCGCCCTTAATGTGGGTGAATATGAACTAACTGATGTTCTACCCAAACTGCCAACTACGGATGCGCTCAAACTCCATATACCAGTTAAGAACGGACAGCCATTAGTTCTTAACATACCCAACTCTGTAGTAACTGAGTGGCAATGGCTACTGACAGAGATTGATTGATAACCCGTAGTTCATCCTGCGATGCCTTTACCGCTGTCGTAAGTCATAGCTCTGGGTTTTCTTTTCTTGAGAGGAACTACGGATTTTTTGGGCGGTTGAGGAGCGCGGCATTGCTCACAGTACAGTGGTCGGGGGCCATAAGTCTCGCGTTGTGTGGGCTGCTCACATTGTTTACACACAAAGTTGAAAATGCGGGTGTGAATTTCGCGTTTGTGCGCTCTAACTGTGTATTCTTTAACGTCGATGATTTTGCTAGGCATTGGCTACTTTTATGCTTCTACTCCATTAAATATAGTTTTTCTGCATACTTATGCAATACAAGTGCATCATCTCATTGAAATAGTCACCTCATAAAGGCAGAGGGGGTGCAATTCGATGTGAGTGAATCACGGTAATCAGTCCGTAAATAACCTCACCAACCAAATCTATTTCTAGATTTGGTTGAACTCTCAGATAGATGCAGGTGAAAGTCCTGCCCACCTGACTCAGGTGTGACTCCTTATCTGTCCACGCGCTCCCAGACTCGACTTCTGGAAAGTGAAGCTGGAAACAGGGCGCAATCAGACATCTGTTGTGAGATGACACTGGTGCTAACAGGGAGTTCCCAAGGTGAAACAGAGCCTCAAAAAGCAACCCAGCCTTGAGCGGGACACAACAGACAAAACCCGACTCCATTGGAGATTATTCCCGCCGCAAATGTCCTCAATAGCGGTATGAGTCTAGGGAATCCATTGGTTGAATTGGCTACGCCTAAAGGAACGAAACAATCTCTGTGAGGGAACGAATAAAAACGAACTGAGGGTCTAGGGAAAGGTCGAACCCCAAGTAGGCTGGACGAGCAGCGTAATTCCTTCGGTTCGGGTAGGACAACCCGTAATTGGGTTGAGGTGTTCAGAATACACACGATTGAAGTAAGAGCGATGATTAGACAGATATTTCGTCTTAGCTGACTGCTCAGGAATTAGACCTTTCCTGAGAGCAACAAGTGGATTACTTCGTTCCTAATAGCCATTGGTTTGTGTTTTTAGGATGATACTTTCCACCTATGTTCAGGAAACGCATATCAACTGAGAGAGAACCTCGTTGATTCCCTTAGTTTTTGCCCTTTTGGGACTTCCAGCGTATCAGCCTGATTTCGCTGGGTAACGTTCAAGGCGGTTAGACGTATCTTCGCGTTAGCTATCCATAAACACTTGCTCAGTGTCACTGGTTTTAGGCTACCAGCTACTTTCACCTTTCATCCCCGCTTCAGGCGTTGATGGCTAGTCGCGAACCTGGGGGAAGTGCTTTCGCTCCTGCGTCTGGAGGATAGGACTTGAGTTTTCTAGGGTACTTGCTCTCACCTACATGGCTATTAAGTTGTCATCAGTAGGGTCTTTAAGAGTGCGCCCAACCTATGTTGGTTTCCCTATTGAAGCCGTCCATCCCTGGAATGAATCCATTTCGGACGAACGAATCGCATTCTACTGTACTTTGTATAACGCAAAAGGCGAGGTTATCGAAGATTTAGGGGATGAAGTTTGGGTAGCTTGGCAGCATTGGCAGGACAAACCTAAAAAGACTGACCGTTATTTCAAAACCGAGTTGCGTCTGTGGGTTGATTCAAGCCAGTAGCTAACAACTTACACCCACATCACCACTACAACACAAGCAGCATGGCTCAAACTGCTGCCGATATTTTCATGCGCTTAATTTTGGAGGAATATATGCAATTAATCACATCAACTCAAAAGAATACTGAGAGCTTATTCGACCAAATCAAGAAAATTGATGAACTTGGTAACGAGTATTGGTTAGCAACCGAATTGTTAACAATTCTTGGTTATCGAACTTGGAAGAGAATCAAAGACACTGTTGAAAGAGCAAAAGTTAGTGCCTCTAATTCTGGTCTGGAATTATCCTACCATTTTGACGATGTTGTCCAAATGGCGCAAATTGGCGACTCCCAGGCTTTTCGGGAAGTGCTGAAAGATTTTAAGCTATCGAGACACGCTTGCTATTTGGTGTCCATGAATGGTGATCCGCGCAAGCCAAAAATAGCCGCAGCACAGAATTACTTTGCAGTGAAAACCCGTGAAGCTGAGTTAGCACCATAGGCCCAAGAGTTGATTCAAGAACTGTTAGAGAAAATTAAGCAGCAAAACCAAATCATTGAAGCACAAGGGCAAGCGATCGCACAACTCCAAGCCCAAAATGAACAACACGTAAGAGCGATCGCACAACTCCAAACCCTGCTACCCCCATCAGCTGACTTTATGCCCCCAGGCTGGGATGCCGAGGTATGGCGCAAGCTGCCTGCCCCTGACAAACGTCACTTTTGCTACTTGTCTCGTCGTCGGCGTTTCCGCCCGTCGCAGCAGGGGCAAGGTGAAGCCCCGGCTCTACCTGCTGTCACAGCTGAGCAGATGAAGCAGAAGCAAAAGGACGAGTTACAGCGATTGGTGGGCAAAGTGTCGCCCGAACAGAAGCAGCAGCTTGAGGCGGCGAAATTTGAAGCTTTGAGAGATTTTTGGTCACAAGCGCCAGAAGAAGACCAGCGCAATATGCCGTTTTAGGCAAGTCAATTTTTACAACGAGTATATGGGAGGTAGCAGATGGGTAGCATTGCCTCTGCTGAGAGATTTTCTGTCCTGGTGATTCTGCGGCGCGAATACTTGGACATCACGGGTAACTTCTGCGCTGCCAAGCTCATCGAGTACTTCAGGCATTGGACAAAGTGGAAGGTGAAAAATCATCGTACTCCTTGGGTATACCAGCCACTTAAAAAGATTTATGCTGATTTGATGGGTGAACATAGCCTTCATGTTATTCGGGCTGCGATCGCTCTACTTGAAGAACTGGGCATCATCGAAAAGCAGAAGAACCCCGGCAACGGACAGGATAGAACATGGCAGTATAAATTAAACTTCGATGTACTCAATAAGTTACTTGAACATGGCACAGGCAAAACTGAACATTCGAGATTCAGTGTAGAACAACACCATAGATCCAATCCTGAAGCTTCTAAGCCACAACAACACGATGCTGTTGAACTAAAAAAAACAAATGAGGCTGAACCAGAGATAGAAGAACAGGCCCCGGTTACTCACTACGTTGATGACCTTGAACCGGATTACTCGTCTAACGAGATAGACCCTTATGAGGGCCATTCTTCCGCCCCCGGCGATGTTGTGCAAAAAGCGAATGACGCAATTGTGTCACAGCCAGTTCGGACAGCTTGTTACGTTGACGAGTCGGAACTGGATTTGGCTGACTTTGACGAGGAGAACGCACTCTTGGCTGACAATTCCCATAAGCCCACCAAACACGAGATTAAAGAAGTTTGTACCGAGTTGAAGAGGTTGCGGATTAATCCTGAACCATGCTTGGGGGTGGTGAGGAAGTATTGGGGGAACGTACAGGGTGCGATCGCACGGGTGAAGGAAGCGATCGCAGAAGGCTGGTGTAATAATCCCACTGGGCTGTTCATCAACAGCTGTAAAAGTGGGGCGAAGGGGAAGAATGCCGTTACCTCAGATGTTAGCGCGTGGTTTCGTTGGGCCTACAACAAAAAGATAGTCGGGGCAATGTCGGGTGGTATTGTGTATACACCAGATGGGGAGCCTGTAGATTTGCAGCAGATGATGCGGCAGTTTCCCTGTCCTGAATAAGAAAATTTATCACGCACTCTTTGGCGCTAAGGGTAAGAATGCTGTGACTTCTGGTGTTAGTGCTTGGTTAGAGTGGGACAAGAAACAGCGGCGCCGGCGATGTCAGCGGGTGTGGTGTATACGGCAGATGGTGAGGCAGTGGCGGTTGCGGAAATGATGCGGCGGTTTCCAGTGGGAGAGTGATAGCACAAGTTGTTGGTGATTGCTGCAAGGTCAAAAGCACAAACAGGGTGGACGCAGAGACTCAAGATGGCGGAACAATTGCCCGAAAATCCTGTGGATGAATTTTCAATGCAGTGTTGGACTGATGACCCTGCGAGTGCGGAGCGTTATCAAGAAACTGATGCAGAAATTTCCGCAGTGGGGATTGGTGGCGGTGGAAGGGGTGTTGGTGAAGTTGGATTGGAGGAGTAACGGGTTTTATGTTAGCTACTAGCCTATCTCTTAACTTGCACATTTTATAACCCTTATACAGTAAGGCTTTGAGAAATCTCAAAAAAATGTGCTTGTTTCATATTTTGCGGGAGCGTTAATCGCGCCCGTGGGAGGCTCATATCTTGCACCTCTACGTACAACCCCAGGTAAAGTAAAAAGATGCGCGATAAAGATACCTTACTTTTATAGGCTCTTGTTGCTAAACCAAGGCTTTTGCTTTTTTACTGAGTAATAAAATTACATCAATTTTTCTTGGTGCAAGATGTGAGCTATCCTTGTTCTGTCACTTTCGGAAAACAATAATCGTAGCTAAACATTGTAACCTTTATCTAATCAAACTTTGAGCCTTTATTTTCTAATAGAAAGTAAAATTTATAGTCAAAAGCTGAAAAGGAAAGCTCCAAAAGGCTTTAAGGGATTGGCTTTTCCCAGTTTGACATAAGCCAAAACATGATGGGTTCTTGTCAGATTTTGGTGATGATGAAAGGTTACGCACTTTAAGGCAGAAGGCAGAAGGCAGAAGTCGGAAGAGTAGAAGTAATAATTTCAACCCTTGAGTTTGTTTAAAGTAGCAACTAATATACTTTGCATTTCCTCCACCTCATTCAATACAGGAGTGAAAAGGTCTTTATCAGCTAAATCTACTTCTTTGGCAATGATTAATTGCGTATCAAGTTCTCTTAAAGAACCTAACGCAATATGTAAGAACTGGATATATTCTGGCTTGGAACGCCTACCATAGCCTTCAGCTATATTGGACGCTACAGATACAGAAGAACGTCGGATTTGGCTGGTTAAACCATACAATTCTGACTGAGGAAATAGGCGGGTAAATTTATAACAATTGATAGCAAGTTGAACCGCCCTTTGCCAGATAAACTGATTTCTATAACTCATATAACCAAGTGTAAATTGTGAAAATTTTCTCCTCAAATAGCCAACAAAAATCGTCGTTCTAGTAAGTCTATCTTGGCTCGACCATACATCTGCCGCTTTAACATTTTCAGTCGATTAATATGCCCTTCAACGGGGCCATTGCTGACTGACATAGTTACACCTGCTTTGACAGCATCGTAGTCAGACTCTAAACTAACAGCAAAGGAGCGCAACAAAGAAACCGAACTGTTTTTAGCTTTGTTTAACCAAGCATCGAGCTGCTCGCTCAGACGTTGACGCACAACAGATGCAAACTGTTGAGCTAGTTCAATAGCTGACTTCAAATCAGAATGGGCTGTTTGTAGTTGAGCGATGATTTCATGCTCATTAGGCTGTATTAATTCTGGTCGTCGCAAGACTAAAGCTGTGACGCGACTGGGGGTGAGAGGACGATGGGAGGAAG
>NZ_JAECZC010000104.1 GCF_016056305.1 Amazonocrinis nigriterrae CENA67
TCTCAAGACCTTGCCCGGATTTGAGCCAGCAAAGTGTTCAAAGAAAAACGTGTCCCCCAGGGTGAGTTCTTCCTCCCATCGTCCTCTCACCCCCAGTCGCGTCACAGCTTTAGTCTTGCGACGACCAGAATTAATACAGCCTAATGAGCATGAAATCATCGCTCAACTACAAACAGCCCATTCTGATTTGAAGTCAGCTATTGAACTAGCTCAACAGTTTGCATCTGTTGTGCGTCAACGTCTGAGCGAGCAGCTCGATGCTTGGTTAAACAAAGCTAAAAACAGTTCGGTTTCTTTGTTGCGCTCCTTTGCTGTTAGTTTAGAGTCTGACTACGATGCTGTCAAAGCAGGTGTAACTATGTCAGTCAGCAATGGCCCCGTTGAAGGGCATATTAATCGACTGAAAATGTTAAAGCGGCAGATGTATGGTCGAGCCAAGATAGACTTACTAGAACGACGATTTTTGTTGGCTATTTGAGGAGAAAATTTTCACAATTTACACTTGGTTATATGAGTTATAGAAATCAGTTTATCTGGCAAAGGGCGGTTCAACTTGCTATCAATTGTTATAAATTTACCCGCCTATTTCCTCAGTCAGAATTGTATGGTTTAACCAGCCAAATCCGACGTTCTTCTGTATCTGTAGCGTCCAATATAGCTGAAGGCTATGGTAGGCGTTCCAAGCCAGAATATATCCAGTTCTTACATATTGCGTTAGGTTCTTTAAGAGAACTTGATACGCAATTAATCATTGCCAAAGAAGTAGATTTAGCTGATAAAGACCTTTTCACTCCTGTATTGAATGAGGTGGAGGAAATGCAAAGTATATTAGTTGCTACTTTAAACAAACTCAAGGGTTGAAATTATTACTTCTACTCTTCCGACTTCTGCCTTCTGCCTTCTGCCTTCTGCCCTCTGCCTTCCCCCAGCCAAGATCACCAAAAGTTGCCAAGACCCACATTATCCTTTAAGTGACACATAACGCACCGAAAATCATTAATGGTGCGTTGCGCTTCGCGACAACATACCCTACTCAGGCTAGGTAAGAATTTTAAAACTTGTGTGTACACCGTAGCCTTATACCATTTCACGAAATCCTTGATATAAATCACTTTTGTTTCTCCCACTGCTCCCCTGCTCCCTTGCAGTCTTAATGATAAGTTTTTAACCGAACACGATATTATACCAATTTAGATTGGAGACAGGGCAGATAAGGGAAACTGAGAATCATCGTTTAGAGATCTCTACCGATGGTTGGTGTGACCTCAATTGAAGTCAAGGAAAGTTTGGATGATTTGGTAGAAAGGTTGCGTCAAGCCGAAACAGCAACAGCAAAAGAACGTTAGCAAGTACTGTACTGGCTCAAACAGGAGAATGCACCGACGAGAACTGCGATCGCCAAAGCCATCGGGAAACATCGCAACACAAAAAGCAGAAGCCGCAACAGCCAGAGTCCTTTAAAAAAAACTTGCAGATGACCTGGAGTTGTTGAGTCAGTATGATCGGCAAGTTCGCCAACAAGAACGCCCAATTCGCTACTTCGCTGACTTTGGAGAGTCGTTTTGGACTGCATACACTGCTCGGACGCTTGATTAGTGCCTGTGGAGTCAAACCCATAGGAGCATGGCAGTGGTTATTCAAAGCCTTTTGGCTCTCTGGTGCGGTTGAACCTGCAACAGGAGAATCCTTTTTTTTACAGTTTTCTCATGTTGATAGCATTGGGTATCAACAGTTTTTAAATGAATTTTCTCAAGCATATCCAGATAGTCTCAACATTCTTCAAGTTGATCAAGGGCGCTTTCATACAAGTAAGCATCTGATTTTGCCTGAGAATGTGATGAGAGTTGTTTCAACCACCTTAGTGTCCATAACTCAATCCCATTGAGCGGCTATGGGCACATCTAAAAGCTGATCTCAAATGGGCTTGTTTCCACACACTCGATCAACTGCAAGCTAAAGTCGATCAACTCTTAGCTGAGTTAACACCAAAAGTGATCATGTCCATTACGGGGTATTCCTTCATTCTCGATGCCCTATTTGCCCTAAACACCGTTTAAATTGGTATGACCACGGCTGTAC
>NZ_JAECZC010000105.1 GCF_016056305.1 Amazonocrinis nigriterrae CENA67
AGATGAGGGAGATGGGGGAGATGGGGGAGATGAGGGAGATGAGGGAGATGAGGGAGAATAACCAATTCCCAATTCCCAATTCCCAATTCCCAGTGCCTTTCACCTTCAAAATTACTCCCCCAGTTCCAAGCCTTTGCCGCCTTGATATAACTGTTTGAGTCACAAACATAATATGTGACTGAATATCAATTACCCCTTGTTTATTGATTATGACTTTCTAGATAGACGGCTTTGCCCATTTGGGCATAACAAATAATGAAAATCCTTTTTCGACTTAGCACTCACCAGTACGATGGACGCAAGGTCTTGCGCCCGTACAAATTTAGCAATATTTCCCAGACAGTTCCCCAGAACCAGCCCTTATGCAATTAAGAGATTCTCTACGCCGAACAAAAATTGTCGCTACCATTGGCCCCGCCACTAGCAGCCCAGAAATGCTGAAGGCGATTATTGAAGCGGGTGCAACGACGCTGCGGTTAAACTTCTCCCACGGTACTCATGCCGACCATCAGCGCAATATTCGCCTAATTCGACAAACTGCCTTTGAACTAAATCAACCAGTGGCAATTCTCCAAGACTTACAAGGGCCAAAAATTCGCTTGGGGCGGTTTGAAAATGGGTCTATAGTTGTGGCAAAAGGCGATCGCTTCACCTTGACAAATCGCCCAGTTATCGGTACACAAGAAATCAGCTGTGTCACCTACGATTACCTAGCAGAAGAAGTTCCCGTAGGTGCAAAAATCCTCCTCGATGATGGACGAGTAGAAATGTTGGTGGAGGAGATTAACCGGGACAAAGGTGATTTGCATTGTCGCGTGACTGTGGCCGGTAAACTATCTAACAACAAAGGCGTAAATTTTCCGGGAGTTTACTTATCGATTAAAGCTATGACCGACAAAGACCGTGAGGATCTGATGTTTGGTCTAGACCAAGGCGTAGATTGGGTAGCACTTTCCTTTGTTCGTAATCCCCAAGATATCATCGAAATTAAAGAACTAATTTCCAGCACAGGCAAGCAAGTACCAGTAGTTGCCAAAATTGAAAAGCATGAAGCTATTGAACAAATGGAAGCGGTTCTGGCTTTGTGCGATGGCGTGATGGTTGCTAGAGGCGACTTGGGCGTAGAACTGCCTGCGGAGGATGTTCCCGTATTGCAAAAGCGGTTGATTGCTACGGCAAACCGCTTGGGGATTCCCATCATCACGGCTACCCAGATGTTAGATAGCATGGTGAGCAACCCGCGTCCCACTCGTGCAGAAGTGTCAGATGTGGCCAACGCAATTTTAGATGGTACGGATGCGGTGATGCTCTCCAATGAAACTGCTGTAGGTAACTACCCAGTGGAAGCAGTAGCAACTATGGCAAGAATTGCTGAACGCATTGAGCAAGAAGAGGCGCAGTCTACAGCACGTCAAATGAGAGATTCCAGGCGTTCTATTCCCAATGCAATTAGTCAAGCCGTGAGCCAAATTGCTGAACAACTGGGAGCAGCGGCAATCATGACCCTAACACAAACAGGGGCAACAGCTCGCAATGTCTCTAAATTCCGTCCCCACACACCGATATTAGCAATCACGCCCCACGTTAATGTAGCACGGCAGTTACAGATGGTATGGGGAGTAAAACCGCTGTTGGTACTGGGACTACCTTCTACCGGACAGACATTTCAAGCTGCAATTAACGTTGCTCAGGAAAATCAGTTATTATCTGAGGGTGATTTGGTAGTAATGACTGCTGGTACACTCCAAGGGATTTCTGGCTCAACAGATTTGATTAAGGTTGAGGTAGTGACAGCAGTGCTAGGACAAGGAATTGGACTAGGACAAGGTTTGGTGAGTGGTCGCGCCAGAGTGGCTTACACTGGTTTAGAAGCGAGTAACTTTAATCCTGGAGATATTTTAGTTGCTCCTCGCACTGGTGCTGATTATGTAGAGGCAATTCGCAAAGCATCTGGGATTATCACAGAAGAAGAGAGTTTGACTAGTCATGCAGCAGTGATTGGTTTACGTCTCGGTGTACCTGTGATTGTTGGTGTGAAGAAGGCGACACAAGTAATTCGAGATGGAGCAATTCTGACACTAGATCTGCAACGGGGTTTAGTATACTCTGGCGCGGTGGGAACACCGTAAAATTGGGGATTGGGGATTGGGGATTGGGAATTGCTATTAGTTATTTCACCCCTACTCCCCTGCTCCCCTGCTCCCCTACTCCCCTGCTCCCCTAAAGAAATTGTTTCAGGACTTCAGCAGTGGCTTGTCCTGTTTTTTCCCAACTAAATTGCTCTGCTCTGGCGATGCTTTGGGTGGAAAGCTGCGATCGCAATTGTGAATCTGTAGCAATTGTTTGCATTGCTTCAGTAATTTCTCCTGTGTTGTAGGGATTGATGAGAATGGCTGCATCGCCAGCAACTTCTGGTAAAGAGGAAAGGTTGGAGGTGATGACAGGAGTACCACAAGCCATTGCTTCTAAAACAGGAAACCCAAAGCCTTCCCAAAGACTGGGGAAGACAAGAGCGATCGCCCGATTGATGATTGCTGGCAATTCGTTGTAAGGTACATAGTTGAGGAATTTTACCTGATTAGTTATCCCCAGTTTTTTAGCTTGTGCCTGTAAAACCGGGGTATAACGGCGATCGCTGGGGCCTGCGAACCACAGTTGATAGTCTTCCCTGTTGGGTAGTGCAGCAAAGGCTGCAATGAGCCTGTGTAAATTTTTATATGGGTCTTGCCGTCCAATGTAAAGGAAGTAGTTGCCTTGGGGTAGATTGAGAAAGCGAAAGTGAGTGCGATCGTGGGCTAGGTGAATGGGAGTAATCTTGCTGGCTGGAATTCGATAAAAGTCGATGATGTCCTTAGCTGTGGCTTGGGAATTACAAATGATGTGTTGCGCTTGCTTGAGAACTTGGGGAATGTAGTAGCGATGGTAGGGTGTCAACGGTGAAAAAGGTTTAGGAAAGCGCAACGGTATCAGGTCGTGTGACATCACCACAAAACGACATTTGGTGTATAGAGGTGCTTCTGGTAGTGGGGAAAATAACAGGCGCGATCGTAAAGTTTTATAAATTTTTGGTAATTGGAATTGCGTCCAAACAAGGCGGGAAAAATGCCCTTTTGTACCATGAGCAGGAGTAAGATTATTGGGGATTAAATGGCATTTAAAATCAGAGTATTCTTGCGACGTTAATAAAACGGGATTGAGAGCTTTTAAATACGGAAATATCTTTTTAGCATAGTTACTGATGCCTGTTGGTTGAGATAAAACAATAGATAAATTAATAATTAATTCTTGATTTATAATATTCATTAAATTATGCTTCTATAAGCTTTTAATGTTTTTCTTGCCGTTATTTCCCAAGAAAATAATTTTGCTCTTTCTTTCCCTTGATTAATTAAGTCTTGGCGTAACTCCGAGTCACTGATTATTTTCAGGATAGCTTCAGCTAGTTGGACATGTTCATTGGGGTCAATTAGTATAGCTGCATCTCCTGTAACCTCTGGAATGGACGAAGTATTACTAGCAATAACAGGTGTACCCAAGGTCATCGCTTCCAATACAGGTAGCCCAAATCCTTCGTAATGAGATGGATAAACGAAAACATCAGCTTTTGAGTAAAATAATGCAACTAATTCATCAGATAAGTAGTCAAGATGATGAATTTCATTTTGCCAAGGAGAAGTTTCAATAGCTGTAAATACTGGAGCATAATTCCATCCTTTTTTACCAATTAATATTAATTGATGGTCGATTTTATACTGAAATTTTAAAAAATTAAATGCTGTAATTATACTATTAATGTTTTTTCTTGGTTCTATAGTGCTAACAAATAGTAGATATGGCTTAGAAAAATCATAGCTAACTTTATTTTCCAATTCCTGAATATTTTTGCCACATAAATAATCAGAATGATAGCGGCTAGCTAGAGGCGTAACCCAGATTTTTTTTGGATCTACTTGTAAATATTCAATAATGTCTTTTTTAGAACTTTCAGAAATTGTCAAAACTAAATCTGTCCACTGTAAACAGCGTTTAACCTTTCTAGCATAAGTTTGAACAACTGAGTCTATATAATTAGGATATTTAATAAAAGTTAAATCATATATATTTATTACCTTTAAACTATTCTGACAGGGATAAACAGAGTAATTAGTGCCATGTAATATATCTGGAAAGCCAAAATATTTTTCAAAGTAAGCTAAACTAGGTTTAAAAGAAGTTGCTAATAGTAAATCTGATATTCTCACAGGTAAGGGCAGCAAATGCTTTTGAGAATAATGTTCAAGGTAGTTAGGAAAAGTGAAATTACATTGCAGCCACTTCTTTAAACCTGGTTGATAAGCTACTCCTAGCTGAAAATTTTCTTCTTGTTGTAGTGCATCAAGGGCACATATTAAATTAGCCACATAAAAGCCTACTCCACTTTGTTTTGGATCTACAGGGGTAGCATCAACTACAATTTTTAGCATGAAAATATTTAAGCTCTGCCATTACTCAATTTTGTGAGATCATAATCAACCATTGACTTGACCAATTCTTCAAAGGAATGTTGAGGCTGCCAACCTAGCTCAGTTTTAATTTTATTAATAGAACCAATCAATTGTACTGGTTCATCAGGTCGGTAAAAAGCAGGGTCAACTGATACATAATCTTGCCAGTTGAGACCAACGCAATTAAAGGCACACTCAACAAGTTCTTTGACAGAGTGAGTTTCACCACTAGCAATAATATAGTCATCAGGCTGTTCTTGCTGCAACATCAGCCACATGGCGTAAACAGCATCTTTGGCGTAGCACCAGTCACGACGGGCATCAAGATTGCCTAATTTTAGTTCATTTGTGAAACCGAGTTTGATTTGAGCTGCTGTATGTGTAATTTTGCGAAATACAAATTCTGTACCGCGTCGAGGAGATTCATGAGTGTAGGTAATGCCACAGCATGTGTAGAGGTTGTATTTTTGCCTATAGTTGACAGTCATCCAGTGAGCATAAGCTTTGGCAACACCGTAAGGATTGCGGGGACGGAAAGCAGTGCGTTCAGTTTGCGGTGATTCGTCTGGCTGACCGAAGACTTCGCTACTAGAGGCTTGATAGAATTTAGCATCCGGTTTGCAGCGGCGGATGGATTCTAGTAGTCGAGAGACACCGAGGGCTGTGTATTCCGCTGTCAGTGCTGGTTGTGTCCACGAAAGCGGAACATAACTTTGCGAGGCAAGGTTATAGATTTCATCAGGTTGTGATTCTGCAATCACATCCATCAAAGAAGACTGATCCAAAAGGTCACCAGACACAATTTCAACGTTACCTGAAAGATGGGTAATGCGCTCCAAGTTGCTAGTGCTGGAACGACGAACTAAGCCAAAGACTTGGTAGCCTTTGGCTAAAAGGAGTTCAGCTAGATAAGAGCCATCTTGTCCGGTTAAACCGGTAATTAGAGCTTTTTTCGTCACGTTGGTAATTAGAGTTTATTTTTGCCAAACAACTAATATTACTCCACTCACGATTAAACTCAAGCCCACTAAGCGTGTTAGTGGAATAGTTTCTTTAAAAATGAAATAACCTAATAATACTGAAAAAACATAAACTAGTGATACTGATGGCCCGGCAACGCTGAGGTTGACTCTAGTTAGCAGAAGGATATAGGCTAAAGCGCCCAAAGCATAGCAGGTCAGTCCTATTAGAAGTTCAGGTATTGTAATAATACTAATAATGTGGCTCACGGCATTTCCTACATGGACTCTGCCTAACTTCAAAGCACCTGCTTTTAAAAAAAATTGTCCTCCTATACTGGCTAGGACTGACATCAGCAGTAAAATAAATTCTTGTGGTGTCACAGATATATCCTCACACTAATTTTTCAGTTTTTTCTAATTAAGATTAATCTCATATAAGCTTATATATATTAATTGATATTTTATAATTTTCAAAATATTCATACATATCATTATTTTTTTGCATTTTTCTATATAATTACTAGAATATATTAATTATTAAAATTATTAAGTTAGTTATTTTTTGTTCAACTATAAAACTATCTAACTAAACAATTTTTAAAATTACTTTATTAATCTTCCACCTTTACATCTATTACATACTTTGGCTGACTAACATTTTGTGGAAATTCACCTAAACCTTCAGCTATCAAGTCTAAGGTAAGTTTGTACATTCCTGGTTTTTCAGGGAAAATAATAGAAGCGATCGCATTTGATGATTCATACTGTTTAGGATTTCCAGAAACAAACAGTCTAACTTCATTGATCTGCTGGTTATTTTCATCATAAAAACGCCCTCTTACCCGCACTTCACCCTTTTCTATAGCAGATTCATAACCAAACCACTTTGATAAACCCGTATTTTCAATATTGGCCTTAATAATTTTTTGAGATCCGGCCTTAACTAAAATTAGCGAACCAAAAGGTTGATTATTTTCATCCATAACTTTTTTAATCACCCCGTCCAGGTCTTGGATGTAAACTGCATTATCTATGGGTAGTTTAATAATCTTATAAAATAAAGCATTAGCATTTCTTTCTATTGGGTTATCGCGTATATTCCAAAGCCTATATTGATATTTATCAATATTTAAAGGGATACTATTCCACTGACCGCCAGGATTATATCCAAAAGCTCCTACAAACTGAGTTAATGTTGAAAACACTAGCAAACATATAAAAACTGATATATTTATGATGAATGTTTTTGTTACTCTATTATTTATAATTTTAATCGTTAAAAAGTAATTCAGTAGATAGCAAATTATAGGCATTATATCAGTCATGAACCTTGATCCATAACTGAAGCCAGCCCACCAAACTATATAGAAGCAATAACTCAAACTTAAAATAATAGCAGCAATAGTCATACATGCTATCATTTTTTCATCTTTAGTGGATCTTAATTTAAAAACTTGATAAGCTCCTGGAAGAAAATATAAAACTATAGGAGAAAATATTAAAAGACCTCGACTAGGACTAATGAACGTTCCTAAAGAAGCTTTGATAAAATTATTAAAATTGAAAATATATGGTGAACCTGAAAATAGTTTTGAGTAGCCACCAGTAAGGTTGCTGAAGTAGTATAAATTCCATAGAATACTAGGTATTGCAGAAAACAAACCAAAAAACAAGTAAATAGATTTTAATTGATAGGTAAAAACTGAGTACACAATAGCTGCAATCATGTAAAGTGTACTAGTAGGACGAATACCAGGTAAAAGCCCACAAGCAAATCCTGCCAATAATAACCAGTTTTTTTGGCGTTGTTCTACAGCACGATTGGCCTTAAGTAAGCAAAATATAATACTTGTAACAGCTAAATTAGATATTCCGTGTTGCCATAGTCCTTGAGAACTTGTCATCCAAGTATTTGTAGCAAAGGCAAAAACAAAAGTTGAAACTAGAGATATATTTCTATCAAATTTTAACCTTGTAGATAAATAAAATATGACTACTGTAACAGCTGTGGTTATTGTTGCAGCTAATTTTTCAAAAAGTATTCTGTATACTTCAAAGTTTGCAGATGTTAAGTCAAGAGGAACTGAAGCTGATAAACCATATATGTACTTAAAACAAACATAAAAGACTAGGTATAGAGGAAAAGTAACAATCGCAGGGCCAATTGGATATACAGAACTTAAATGACCATTATTAGCCTCTGTAAAAAAATAGCAAGGTGAATAATTATCTGAGCAAAAATAACTTTCTCTGAAAGCATCAAAATGAAAAGTATGGTTCTCAAGCAGATTGAATGCTAATAAAGTGTTAGGAATTGCATCACCGCTACTTATGGTTACTCCATTAGCCAGGTAGGTTATAATACAAAACAAAAATATACTTAAAACTTCAATTGTAAAGATTAAATTTGCTTTAAGTCTTTCTGGCATTTTAGTTTTTTAATTGCAAAAATGTAAGTACAATTATTATTTCAAAATAAGTTATATTTTATAATACAATATATAGCTCTGAATCCATCTTTCCAACTAATTTTTTTACCTTCCTTATATGTACGACCATAATAAGATATGCCAACCTCATAAATACGGCAACCCATTTTAGCTACCTTTGCTGTTATTTCAGGTTCAAAGCCGAAGCGATTTTCTCTGATCCTTATAGATTGAATAACTTCCCTACGAAATGCTTTATAACAAGTTTCCATATCTGTTAGATTTATATTGGTAAACATATTTGATAACATTGTTAGGAAGCCATTACCCACTTTGTGCCAATAGTAGACAACTCTGTGAGGTCTACCACCTTGGAAACGCGAGCCGAAAACTACATCGGCTTTATTGTCAATAATTGGTTTAATCATTAAAGGATATTCTTGGGGATCATATTCTAAATCTGCATCCTGAACAATTACGATGTCACCAGTTGCAGCAGCAAAACCGGTGCGTAATGCAGCACCTTTCCCCATATTCTTTTTGTGATAAATAATTTGATCTACTTCTAGCTCCAATCTAGAACATAATATATCTGTTGTTCCATCAGTTGAGCAGTCATCAACAATAATTATTTCTAAGTCTTGGATAGGAGATGTCTTAACTGCATGTAAAACTTGTTCAATTGTTCCAAGTTCGTTATAACAGGGAATAATAACAGATAGTTTCATATAAATAAATTAAACCTTTTTCACAACTGTACAAAAATTGTTCATCCACAACTGAAAATATTCATGATGGAAAGATTTAAATCCAGTAACCTCAATCAAAACTTTCTTGAGTTTGCTACGATTGTAGTATCTTTTATGATCCCGAATTTCGGCTTCACTTATAATTTTTAGTTTATAAGCTAAAAATTCTAGTATTGGCTGAGACCATACTGATGGAACTGTCAATACCAATTTGCCACCTGGCATAAGAACTCGATAAATTTCTTGTAAAATTTCCTTTTCTTGATCAATGTGTTCCAAAACTGCTAGCATAGTAACCACTTGGAAAGTTTCATCAGCAAAGGGCAAATGGTTTTCTAGCTTCAATTGTTTAGTTTGAATATTATCAAATTGATAATTATTTACTTTGAAGTCAACCCCGAATCCCTGTTTAATAAAGGGAGATATCGCTTTTAAAAAAGCTGCTTTATTACCACAACCTATATCTAAAACTACTGATCCTTGTGGGATATGACGTATTACTCTTCGTAGCCGCAAGTATCTTAATATTGGTTCTAAAATGGGTTCACTCATATATACTTGTTGGGTTTTATATATTCAAACAAAGTATTGAAATATTTTTTCAAGCTTTGACAATAGTATTGACTTTTTCGTAAAATTATTTAAATTTATGAAATTCTCTACCAATAAAATATATAGCTTCTGCAATTTGTTCTAATTGTGAATTTAATATTTCATAATTCATCCAGCTACTTAGTTCTTCTGCTACCTTTTCTATGAGATCAAATGCTACAGCATTACTTCTGAATTTTTGACTATTTTCTGCAAAGCTGATAATTGCCTGAGCATAAATTTTTGGGTTATGTTGCTCTTGCAAAAGTTGCTGACCCTTTTTCCCCTTTGCTGCAAAGAGTTCGGGATTGGCAATAAAATTTCTAAAGTGTTGTTGAATATCCTCAATTTCATGCTCTGGACGCACAAATGCAACTGTATTTTCAGGTTGTTCTGCATACCATCCAACCTGTGTAACTAAACTGGGAAGCGCATGACTCCAAATCCGAAGTTGACTTCCTGAAGCTTCTCCCATCGTTGGATAGCGCAAATTTACAGCTAGATGAGCATTTGCCAAAGCTGAGTCTAACTCACTTTCTTTGACAAAACCATGCAGTTTTACTAAGTCACTCAGTCCTAACTTCTGAATTTGATAGCAGATGTAGTTTTTATCCCAAACTTCACCGTAAATGTCTAAACGAAAATGGTCTCTTTCAGGAAAATTAGATAAAGCTTTTAGAAAAGGTTCCAAACAGCGATTGGGCCCAATATATCCGAAAATTATTAACCTATATGGTGCATTAACTACTTTATTACTTGTTTTTGCTTGCCATTTACTAACATAAGGTAGAGGTGCATAGCCCACAAGCCAACGATTTTTCTGTTTGAGCGTATGAAAAACCTCTTTTGTATGAGTTACTACTCCTACTGCATTTTCTAAAGCTAGAAACGTTAAAGGATAGTGTTCAGCCATGTATTCAGTTGTTAAAGCACCATTCCAAAACCTGACACCAGCTTGCTCACCCTCAACACCATAGTATCTTTTCATGTGTGATATGTAAGATATGTAAGCTTGTTGATTATTTTGTTTTTCTTTATAGATACCAGTAAAAAAGTGTTGGAGCTTAAAATCATGAAGAATAACTAGCCCAGGACATTGTTGGCTAATCTGCCAGGTTTCGTAATGAAAATTTGTATTATTACCTATGTGATATATATTTAAATCAGCTTCGTTAATTTCTGCCCAAGGAACATTCACAAAATTATATTGGCAAACTTTGGCATACTTCTCAACCTCTGAATTCCATGTCGACTGATCTGTCCATAGCAATACCTCAGCATAGTGACTTAAAGCTGGAATTACACGCATTGTATACTCAGCAATATCTGTTTTGGCTGGTGGTATTGGCGAAAACCAATTAAGTTTCATGAGAGTAACTTTTGAACAACCTTAGACCATGAGATGTTGAGGCTATCATAATAGTCTCGTCCCGCCTTTCCAAGAAATTGTGCCCAAGAACGATTTTCCCATAATTGATCCATCGCTGCTGCAAGAGATTGAGGAGTAGGCTCACTATATAATCCAGTTTCTTCATGACGGATAAATTCTAAGGAACCTCCTGAGTCTGTACAAGTAATAACAGGTTTAGATGCTAGCATTGCTTCCAAGGTTACATAGCCGTAGTCTTCATCCAAGGGAGGGTAAATAACTCCTATACTTTTTGCATATCTTCTAATTTTTTCTTCTTCACTAATTTCGCCTAAAAAAACTATCTTCTTCGTAACTCGTAACTTTTTAGCTAAATTATTTAAATGTTCAGCATAAGCTATTGTATCCGGCTTACCTGCAAACAAGACCTTTACAGGGTTCTTGGTTTGTGCAATGGCTGTTATTACAAGTTCTTGTCGTTTGAGAGTCGTAAGTCTACTAGGAAAGAAGAAATAATCATCTGGTTCTTGACAATAGAAAAGTTCTGAATTTTGAGGAGGATGATAAAGTGGTATTGAATCTACTTGATTAAATTTCTTTAAACGTTTGGAAACATTTCCAGCAATAGTATATATAGAGCTATACTCCTTCATAATTTGATTATCAGCATTGATAATCGCTTCACGAATTTGTAATCCATTTGGGAAATATATTAGATCGCAATAATTTGTCTGCCACAAATCATAAGCTGTGCGATGTTGATGCAACAGCCACATGACTTTATTAGGGTGTGGAATTAAATATGCAGGAAATTTCAGACCTATAATTCTATCTACAACTTGACCACAAGCTTCTGATAGATCTAGTAAGCGACAAGCCAACATAGTATCCAAAATTCGTTCTGGGGGATACCATTTGAAGGGAATTGCAACTATCTCAGCCTCATGACCTTCAGTACGTATAGCTTTGAGCAACCCTTCTGCTAGTATCTCTGCACCTCCTCTAACAAAGGGAACTTGAGTCGTAACTATTAATACTCTCATGGCTTAAATCCTACAACTGCATAATCTTGTGGCCCATAAAAGTAATCACTGAAACGCTCAGCCACTTCTGAGCCAGTCAACCTGGATTCAGCAGTATCATGAAGCTTGATACATGAAACTCTCGATAGACCAAATGATTCAGCCACAAACTTGATCATAGAACTTGGCAGCGGGTTGCGATGAGTTGGATCGAGATAGAATGTGTTACTACCCACTAATACGTTATCAGGATTTGGTGTTTCAAAAATGATCAATCCACCAGTTTTAAGCACTCTAGTAGCTTCATTGAATAACTTGAGCAATACCTCAAATGGTAGATGTTCAATGATGTGGAAACCAGTTACTGCACCCAAGCTTGCATCTGGGAGAGATTGCAAATAGCTAATCACATCCGCTTCTAGAACCTCTAAACCTCTGGCTCTGCATTGCTCTAGCATTACTCTGTTGATGTCCAAACCCCTAGCTGTGTGTCCTGACTCTCGCAGCAGTTCTAGCCACTCACCCCGCCCACAACCGACATCTAAAATAGGCGAGTCTGGTTTGCCAATATCTGCTTCTTCAATCAAAGGTAAATAAACTTTTAACCTATTCAAAATATCTACACGACTACCCCTAAATTGGTCTTCAAAAGCTACATAAAAAGCATCTAATGTATGTTGCTTCTCTTTTGCGAAGCTGTGTAGTTGGTCTTGAGTGAAAGGTTCTGTTAGACGTTTTTGTGCTTCTTCTAGAAACATTGTGATTAAGCGCTTTTGCTGTATTAAGTCATTTTTGAGATAACTGTCATTTTTCATGTAACGCTCATCAATTTCTTGGACACGATTATCCGCAGTAACTAAATGCTCATCTACAGCAACTAAATGCTCATCTATACCTTGTAATGTACTATTTACATTCCCCAAACGTTTTTGAATATCAGTTAGACAGTTATTAATTGAGGAATCTTTGATATTTATATTCTCATCAATTCCTTGAATACTTATAGATGTATCATTCAGACGCTGATCTAGTACTTGGAAACGACTATCTACATTACTGAACTGCTCATATATTTGTGTATTCAGATCTGTGATTTGTGTATTCAGATCTATGATTTGATTTATCAATTTTTTATTGAGCGCTACCGATTCTTTTAAAGCAGTGATTAAATTGAGATTTACTTCTCTTTGATCTTTGAATAAAAAATTAAATAATTTAAGAATTAATTTTGATATTTTAGGATTAAAGTTAAGAGGAAAACGATTGACTTTAGACGGCAATTTTGTCCGAATATATGCTCTAGACTCTGCATTTCTCAACAAAGCTTCAATATAATGAATAAATTGTATCATTTTGTCTGGATCAGAATTTTGATGCATATTACGAGAGTTATCTAGAGATTTAGCAATTTTTTCACGGATTTTGTTTATGATAATATCAGGGTTAATTTCAGGGGTACTTATTTCAATCATTATTCGAGTCAGGAAAATATGTGAATTTTGAAAAAATCTTTTATAAAAAATTATTTCATATTGATTTGAGAGCATTTAAGTAGCAATTGACAGTTGCGTCAGCTTTCCCTGCAAAGCGGATGTTTCCTTTGTCCAACCAAACTACCCACCCACAGGATTGTTTAATCAAATCCAAATCATGAGATACCACTAAAACCGTTGCGCCCTCATCCCAAAATTTATTAATTCTTTGCTTACACTTATTTTTAAAATTTTCGTCTCCTACCGATAACACTTCATCCAAAATCAAAATATCAGGTTGTATATCGGTAGCAATAGAAAATCCCAATCTTGCTACCATACCAGAAGATAAACCTTTCACAGGTACTAATGCATAATCCTCCAATTCTGCAAATTCTAAAATAGACTTTGCTCTGTGGCGCATTTCTGCTCTAGAAAACCCCAATAATACTCCATAAAGTTGGATATTATCCATTACGGAAATTTCCGGATCAAATCCTGCTCCTAGTTCAATCAATGGTGCAATCTTACCGCGTACCCGTACTGTTCCACTCGTTGGTTGAAGAATCCCAGAAATTATTTTTAATAGTGTTGATTTACCAGATCCATTTGCCCCAATAATACCTATTTTCGCTCCTTGTTCAATTACTAAATCAATTTGATCTAGTACTAATTTTTTTGCAGGTCTGCGATATTTACCTTCCAAAATGGATAGAATAGTCTTTTTGAGGTCATAAGAAAACTCTTCTTGAGTCCGCCGCCACAACGAAACTTTATCTAGACGAATGACTTCCATCTACAGCAAATCCATGAAATGAGAACGCCACGAGTGAAAACAAGTCCATCCTAGGGACAAGATGATAATGCCAGTGAACAAAGCACCCCAAATTAAATTTAAATCCGGTAGCATTCCTGATAATGTAATCTGACGCAGACTTTCAATAATCGGTGAAAGCGGATTTAATCCCAAAAATGACTTGACCTGTGCTGGGACAATTGCAGCCGGATAAAATATGGGACTGGTAATCCAAAGCACAAATACGATTAATTCATAAAAGTAAGGCAAGTCTCTAAAAAAGACATACAATGCACTGACTAAAAATCCAATACCTGTGGAAACTAAGATGAGAGCAAGGCATGGAAATAGTAGCGCTAGAACATTCAATAGACTCTTAGAATTAATAAAAGTCATTACTATTAGTAAAGGCAGCACAGCGATCGCAAACTGAAATACATTCGCTGCAATCATCGATACCGGAAAAATACTACTCGGCAGTTGAATCTTATTCAGTAGCGATCCGTTTGTGACTACGCTACTTAAAGCTTGGGAGGTAGAAGCTGAGAAAAAATTGATGACTACCAGCCCTGTAAAGGCTGCCAACATGTAGTTTAGTATGGAATTACCATAGTACGACGCAAAGGTTGTTCCAAAAATCGCAGTATATAGCCCCGTCATAATCAACGGGTTTAATAGTGACCAATAAACCCCTAAAAACGAACCACGATAGCGCACTTTCAGATTACGCGATACCAAGACTTGCAGCAGTTCCCAGTAACGTCGCACTCGCAACCAATTGGAATTATCTTTAAGCGAAAGGGTCATCCTCAAAAACCACCACACAGCACAGGCAAGTTATTCGCGCATTCTATACTATTGAAGCAAACTTTGTCGCACTAATTTGCCGCCAAAACATTGTAAATTACTCTTACTTGTAAATTATTAAGCACATCTTAACCTCTGCACGTCAGTAAAGCAAAATACGGTTGCGCTCAAGTATTCCATTGATCACATTGGCCCTAGCTTGGTTTAGAGAGCAATCATCATCTCTTCAAAAGCATCAGGCGAATTTTCATGGCAGGAAAGTAGGATATTGCCTCAGCGCCATAATTTTGCAAACAAACGCTCTGTGAGTGATGGAAGATACCCAGTTTCAGCTAAACTGAGATTTGGTTTATATCTAATTGTTAAGTTGGCATGGAAATCGGACAAAAAGTTAAGGTGTTTCGTTTGCGCGATCGCGTATCTCCCTCCATCGTGAAAAAATTAGGACAAGAGGGCATCATCCTAGGCTACAAAGTGACGGATGGTCGCGGTATTGGTGTAGTAGTGCAGTTTGATGATAATACTTCCACTTGGTTTTTTGAGGATGAAATCAAACCCGTGCAGTAGAGATAACTCCAGGTGGAAGCTAAGAGCATTTGCCTGGTGCTAAGTTGAAGTTGAACAGACAGGTGGTAATTGGAAATCAAGTAATGTCCCTGATATTGACATTTTTGGGCAAAGGCAGCATCAATCGTACCAAAATTGCGATCGCTGCCGCTAAGCTACTAGCAAGCCAAGGCAAGCGCGTACTTCTAGCAGGACTGGCAGAACCAGCGTTACCCATCCTGCTAAACCAAACCCTTGCTCCTGACCCCCAGGAAATTGCTCCTAATTTAGAAGTTGTACAATTCCAAGCTTCTGTACTGTTAGAACGCAACTGGGAGGAAGTCAAAAAACTTGAGGCACAATACCTCCGCACACCGATTTTTAAAGAGGTTTACGGACAAGAACTGGTAGTATTACCAGGGATGGACAACGCCCTTGCCCTCAATGCTATCCGTGAATATGATGCCACTGGCAAATATGACGCGATCGTCTATGATGGCACGGGTGATGCCTCCAGTCTGCGGATGTTAGGGCTACCAGAGTCTCTTAGTTGGTATGTACGGCGATTTCGGCAATTGTTTGCTAACTCTGATTTGGGCAAGGGTATTAATGAATCACCCTTGATTCAACCACTAATTAGCAGCTTTTTCAACGTCAACTGGACAGCGGATAACTTTGCTCAGCCGACTAATCAAGTCAACAATTTCTTAGACAAGGGTAAAGCTGCTCTTGCTGACCCCAAACGCATCGCTGCCTTCTTGGTAAGTACACCAGACCCAATTGATGTAGCGAGTAGCCGTTATTTGTGGGGCAGTGCCCAGCAAATTGGTTTAACTGTTGGTGGTGCAATTATTGTGTCTTCTGAAACAAACGTTAACCTGTCAGAGGAATTTGCACCTCTGAAGCTTAGTGTTGTTCCCGATTCGCCAACAGGTGACTGGCAACCGCTGATAGACGCTTTACCCAACTTTGTAGAGCAAGCAGTACAGGCTCCCAAACCAATCGAAATCGACATCCACAACCGTCAGGTACGCCTATTCTTACCCGGTTTTGACAAAAAGCAAGTCAAACTCACCCAGTACGGGCCAGAAGTCACCGTTGAAGCAGGAGACCAGCGACGGAATATTTCCCTACCCCCAGCGCTGAGTGGCAAACCAGTTGCTGGAGCGAAGTTTCAAAATAATTATTTGATAATTTCGTTTTAATTTAGTAAGGAGTGAGGAATCAAGTTAGGAGTTAACAGTTAAAAGTGAGGAATAAAAACAACAATTCATAACTCCTAACTCCTAACTCCGCGCCTCCTAACTCCTAACTTATTAACCAGTCTTATGTCCGAATCAACTCCCATTACCCCAAATACCAATCCAGGCAAGGCACCAGACTCAGTAGCCAATAATTCTAACGAAGAAATCACAGCAGTTGGCGATCGCAGTGCCAAAACTAGGCAACTATTAGGCATGAAAGGTGCAGCACCAGGGGAAACTTCAATTTGGAAAATCCGGTTGCAACTGATGAAGCCCATCACCTGGATTCCCCTGATCTGGGGAGTAGTCTGTGGTGCAGCTTCTTCTGGCAACTATACCTGGACGCTAGAAAATGTTTTAAAAGCAGCAGCTTGTATGTTGCTGTCTGGCCCTTTGCTAGCAGGTTACACCCAAACCCTCAACGATTTCTACGATCGCGAAATCGATGCCATTAATGAACCCTACCGCCCCATCCCCTCTGGTGCAATTTCTGTACCCCAGGTAATTACGCAGATTAGTGTATTATTCTTATGTGGTATTGCTTTGGCTTTCGTTCTGGATATCTGGGCAGGTCATGACTTCCCCAACGTCACAGTCTTGGCTTTATTTGGTTCTTTCATCGCCTATATCTACTCTGCACCTCCTTTAAAGCTGAAGCAAAACGGTTGGCTGGGCAACTATGCTCTAGGTGCTAGTTATATCGCCTTACCTTGGTGGGCGGGTCATGCTTTGTTTGGCGAACTCAATTGGAAAATTATTGTTCTCACCCTAATTTACAGTTTGGCGGGATTGGGCATTGCCATTGTCAATGACTTTAAGAGCGTAGAAGGCGATCGCCAGCTAGGGTTACAATCGTTACCTGTAATGTTTGGTGTCACCACGGCAGCATGGATTTGTGTGCTGATGATTGATTTATTTCAAGGATTTATTGCCGCTTATCTCGTCACCATCCACGAAAATTTCTACGCCGCAATTTTGGTACTGTTAATCATCCCCCAAATCACCTTCCAGGATATGTATTTTCTGCGTGACCCCTTGAAAAATGATGTTAAATATCAAGCCAGTGCCCAGCCTTTCCTCGTCCTGGGAATGCTGGTTGCTGGTTTAGCACTAGGTCATGCTGGGATTTAAAAAAGCCTTTTACTCCCCTCTCCTTGTAGGAGAGGGGTTGGGGGAGAGGTCGAAACAATATTTATCAAGCTCACGTTAGTAAAGATTTTTCATCGCAAATCTCAAATCTCAAATCCCAAATTAGTATTACTCAGCACTACTAAATTTATACTTCTGTAGTCAGAAGTTATCAATGAGGAGTTAAGAGGTAATATACTTCTAACTCTTAATTTTTATCAGGACTTGCCGTGTTGGAACTGATATCTTTTCTCATTCATGGAATTCAACCTTTCTTAGTCCCTATTTGCTTTGTTGGTGCTTGGGTTGTAACTATTCTCTGCGTTTGGAGTCTATGGGTGGCAGCACGAGATAGCGTAAGCGCTGCCAAGCAAATGCATCAAATTCCTTGCACAGGCTGCCAATTTTTTACATCAGACTACCGTCTAAAATGCACTGTACACCCCTCTATTGCCAACACAGAAGCAGCAATCAATTGTTTAGATTTTCAAGCGAAAACGAATCCCTATTTGTATTAGGGAGCTTTCAGAGCAGGGGAGCGGGGGAGATGGGGGGATAGGGGGACAAGGAGAATCACAACTGCCACTGACCACTGACAACTAACCACTGACAACTGACAACTGACAAATATTAATTTCCGCTAGAGTGGGATAACAATCAAAGTGTGAGGATTAATACTTAATGCGAATCTTGCTAGTTTATCCGATATTTCCAAAAACCTTTTGGTCATACGAGAAAATTTTGGCGTTAGTCGATCGCAAGGTTTTGTTACCACCTTTGGGTTTGGTGACAGTGGCGGCGATTTTACCCCAAGAATGGGAATTTAAGCTGGTTGATCGCAACATTCGTCAAGCCACAGAAGAAGAATGGGCATGGGCGGATGTAGTTATCTTTTCTGCGATGATTGTCCAAAAACAGGATTTATTAGATCAAATTCAAGAAGCAAAGCAACGCGGTAAGTTAGTCGCAGTCGGTGGCCCCTACCCGACCTCCACACCCCACGAAGTGCAAAATGTGGGTGCAGATTTCCTGATTCTCGATGAAGGGGAAATCACTTTGCCTATGTTTATTGAGGCGATTCAAAGAGGAGAAACTTCTGGCATTTTCCGCGCCACGGAAAAACCAGATGTCACCAGTACACCCATACCCCGCTTTGATTTACTAGAATTTGATGCCTATGACATGATGTCGGTGCAGTTTTCCCGCGGGTGTCCCTTCCAGTGCGAATTTTGCGACATTATTGTGCTTTATGGTCGCAAACCCCGCACCAAAACTCCAGCACAATTATTGGCAGAGTTAGATTATCTCTATGAATTGGGTTGGCGGCGCGGTGTGTTCATGGTGGATGACAACTTTATCGGCAACAAGCGTAATGTCAAGCTGTTGTTGAAAGAGTTAAAAGTTTGGATGGCAGAACATAACTATCCTTTCCGCTTTGATACTGAAGCTTCAATTGACTTGGCACAAGATCCAGAATTGATGGAGTTAATGGTTGAGTCTGGTTTTGCTGCGGTGTTTTTGGGCATTGAAACACCAGATGAAGATAGCCTGCAATTAACCAAAAAGTTTCAAAATACCCGAAATTCTTTGATTGAGTCTGTAGAAACCATCATCAATGCTGGTTTGCGCCCAATGGCTGGCTTTATTATCGGGTTTGATGGAGAAAAAGCTGGTGCAGGCGATCGCATTGTCCGCTTTGCTGAACAAGCAGCAATTCCTTCTACTACTTTTGCCATGTTGCAAGCGCTACCAAACACAGCACTGTGGCATCGGTTAAAAAAAGAAGGACGACTGCGAGAAAATCAAGATGGCAACATTAACCAAACAACGTTAATGAACTTTATTCCCACTCGCCCACTGGAAGATATTGCCAGAGAATATATTGAAGCATTTTGTGCTTTATACGACCCAGTTAAGTATTTAGATCGTACTTATCGCTGTTTTTTGATGATGGGTGCGCCGAGTTGGAAAGCACCGTTCAAAATGCCAGAATGGGTAGTGATTAAAGCGCTGTTAATTGTGATTTGGCGACAAGGAATCAAACGAGAAACTCGGTGGAAGTTCTGGCATCACTTGTTTAGTATTATTAAGCGTAACCCAGGAGTTGCCGAGCATTATCTTTCTGCCTGTGCCCACAACGAACATTTTCTAGAGTATCGTCAAATTGTTCGTGATCAAATTGAAAGTCAGCTAGCTGCATATTTAGCACAAGGCGCTGAAAAGCCATATGTGCCGACACAAGCAAAAACAGAAGCAGTAGTGAGCTAAGTTGGCTAATGGCTAATATAGCTGGGGACTGGGGAACTCGGGGCCCCCACGACCGCAGGGAGGAGCCACTGCGGTCTTGGGGTTTCCCCAAGTGGAGCATGTGGCGTTGGGGATTAGGGGTAATGGGTAAAAAGTCTTTGTCTTGAAAAGTTCAGATCGGCGGAAGCCGCCGCTCCGACGCCAGTTGCTTTCCGACGCAAGGCGACAGGATCGCACTGGCTCGACTTTTCGCTTTGTGTCTAGGTTTAATCATCTGTTGGTGTCCTAACACTACTGGCGACTGCTATAATACCCCAATACAAATATTGGTTGATATTGTACTAACTGCCAGTAGAACAATAGTAACGCTCTCCTAATTGCCAAAGCTTAAGGGCAAGCATCAGAAAAAGAATGCCTGCTACGGGAGAAGTGTAACAAAACCACAAAGGTACTAAAAAAGAATCTGCTTTTTCCAGTACCGCTAGCAGAGGAAAATAGCTCACACAGCCAAGCGGTATAAAAAAAGTAAAAAATCGCTGGAACCATTTAGTATAAATTGATAGAGGATACTGAGCCGTTTCCACTCCTCCATAAGTGAGGATATTCATAATTTCCAGAGATTCAATAGTCCAGAATGTGAGTGTTGCTTGTATGATAACTATCCCCACAAACAATGCAACCCCACTAATAAACGAAGTGCCTAAAAGCCACAAATTTTTGAAAGTCAAAGGAATGTGCAGAGTTGAAATTGACCATCCCATAACCACAACTCCCTGAAACAATCTTCCCATGCGTTTCAATGTCAATTCTTGTCCTAGAAGTTGAATAACTGTAGTGCGTGGGCGTAGTAGCAAACGATCAAAATCTCCATTTTTAATAATTATTGTAAATGATTCAAATCCTTTGCCTAACGCATCAGCACAAGCAAAAGAAATATTCACCATGCCATAAAACAGAGCAACTTCACTTAAAGTCCAAGTACCAATATTATTAAAGCGAGTAAAAAGCGCCCAAATACCAAAAAATTCAATTACAGTGAGCAAAAATTGCCCTGCAAGTTGCAGCCAAAAAGAAAGTTTATACTGCATTTGTGACTTTAAAGAGATAGAAATATATCGCAAGTAAAGGAAGAAATCGTTCATGCTTAATTCAATGAATTAATTACCACAAAGACGAGGCAGCGCGTTGGGGAGACACTGCGTTGCGCGGGTTAAGAGCGTTGAAGCAAGTGTTGTCGGCTTTGCCGACTTGAAGCGACTGCTGTCACAAAGACACAGAGAGAGATATTAGAAAAAATTTATGTACTAAATTAGTCCAGTTGCGCTAGTAGGGTGTGTTGTCGCGAAGCGCAACGCACCATTACAGATTTGTCGGTGCGTTAGGACATTCCATCTATAACGCAAGTAATAAGCAAAGGACATGATCTAATTTAATGATTGCAGACCGATGCAACTCAATTGCAGACTGATGCAAACAAATTTCCATAAATTATATAAGCGAAAACCCTACCGCAGGCTATAACAAACTACACACTTGATCAACCGCCTTGAATTACAAGCTTGCTGACACCACGATTTACAATAAAACGCCCCAGAGTAATAATAACCACTATCCAGAAAATTTGATGCAGCACTACATTAAACAAAGCATCCGCTGGCAGATTACCCGTAAAAATACGAAAAGGTTTATCAATAAGTCCTGAAAAGGGAAGCGCATTCAACAAAGGTTTAATCCACTCAGGAAACAGTGGCAGAGGAACTATCATTCCAGAGAAGAAAATAATAAATGTGGGAAGTAAATTATTAATTCCTTCACCAGAAATTGTCCACATCATTGATACAGTCATCAGCATAGTGAATGCTGACGAAAGCAGAATTGCACCAATAAAACAGACAACAAAAGCTACAAGTGACGCCATCGAAGGTGGAAAAGAAAGCGACCACTTAGACAACCCCACAAAAGGCAAAAACAAGTTTATGATTAACACCAAGGGAATAGCACGGAGTATCAAAGGCGCTGTACGCATTGCTAAAGCGCGAGTAAACCAAAAATTATACAAATCTGTGGGTCGCAGTAGATCGTATCCTACCGCGCCTGACCTAATATGTTCTTGAATCTCGCGATCGCCACTCCAAGGTACGATCGCTACTAGAAATACTTGTATCAGCCACAAATATCCTATAGCCTCTTGTAAAGTCATGGGTTGAGGAGTGGTTGCATGAGTAAAAAATGCCTCCAGCACCATAATTTTCACCAACCCCCAAAAAAGTTGAGTTACCACTCCTGCCAAAGCAGCAGTACGATATTGCAACAGTAGAGCAAACCTAGCAACAAACAGTGACCAATATGCTCTCATCCTCAAATCTCTCCTGAGTTGGCATAAAGTTGAGCAATTATTTCCTCAATAGGTGGATTTTCGACAAACAGATCCTCTACTTCATTTTGTGCAGTAACTTGGCTAATTAAGGAAGCAGCAGAAAGCTTAGTGGGGTCAAAAGCAAGAGTGACAGTACGACCTGCTTGTGAGATGATACTGACCCCTGCTTGGGCAAAAGAGAAATCCTCATTTTTCAAATCGATTCTTAAGTACCGACGGGAGGAAACCTGAGAACGCAACATTGCCAGAGTTCCATCACACAAAATCTCACCGCCACCGATAATAATGATGCGATCGCATAATGCTTCAATATCATCCATATCGTGAGTAGTGAGAATAGTGGTTACTTGATGAGTTTTATTCAGCGTTTTGATAAATTTTCTAACTGCCAACTTAGAAACTGCATCCAGCCCTATTGTGGGTTCATCTAGAAACAGAATCTGTGGTCTGTGAAGCATGGCTGCGGCAAAGTCACATCGCATCCTTTGACCAAGGCTTAACTGTCTGACAGGGATAGAAAGCAAGCCAGATAGATCTAGCAAATCAATCATTTCTTGCCGTGTCTTCTGATATTGTGAATCAGGAATGCGATAAATATCTCGCAGTAAATCGAAAGACTCAATTACTGGCAAATCCCACCATAATTGCGTTCGTTGACCAAACACCACCCCAATGCGACTAACATGGCGGATTCTATCTTTCCAAGGAGTATGCCCACCAATTAAACATTTTCCACTGGAGGGTACAAGAATACCACTTAAAATTTTAATGGTCGTTGATTTTCCAGCTCCATTAGGCCCAATATATCCTACAAGTTCTCCCTGTTTTAATGAAAAAGAAACCCCTTTTAAAGCATGAACTTGTTTTGTGTTGCGCTGCACCAGCCCTCGTATTGCACCAAACAATCCAGAAGAGCGTTCAGACACAAAAAAAGTCTTTCTCAGGTCTTCGACAACAATATAAGACATATTTTAGGTAACTCCAAGAAATAGTTATCTGGCTTGAAGTTGCTTGCAGATGGATGATGGCTGATGACTGATGACTGTGAATAGTGGGTGTTTTTATTTGGAAGTTTTTTTATATTACTATATTTGAATTTGAAAATCCTCAAATTTTAGCTCTCCTGAATATTTGTTAAATATAGTAGAGCCTTGATAAATTTTGATTACTTCCAATACAATTTGTTTAAAATACTTACTACTGACATCACTCAAGTTGCCAATCAAAATCCCACACCCCCAAACGCCGGGGTTTACATCTGAAATATTTTCGTCAAGCAAAATTGACATGATTTCAATTCCTTGCAAGCTTCTACTACTAGTGTTAGTCAGTCCTTGAAAACCTTGATGTAAAGCATTTCTTTCTTTCGATGTATTAAATCCATACCAAAGCATTCCTTTCACACCTTTTCTCATCGCTTTTATGAAAGCATCAAAATAAGAATTTCCATGAGGATTTTTTTCATGGATTAAGTAAGGATCAACATGAATAAAATCCTCTATACTTAATTCTTCAATCATATTTAATAGTCCCTCTACAGAGTCTTCATTTTTATAGAAAATCTGGCTAGTTAAATTTAATTTACTGGCATATTCTGCTATGCTTGTTAAGCAGGGTTCTTCAATATCAAAAAACACAAATTTCTCAGTAGATGCTCTCAATATGTTTAATGCCAAAGCTGGGGAACCCAGATATTTTGATATGCCATGATCATTTTCAGAGATACTGTTTAATACTTTCCAATAAACAGAAGCTTGAATTAATTGAGATTTTTGGATATTCTTTTCTATATGTAAAATCCCGTATTCTTGCTCAAGAGAACCTGTAAGTTGATACTCTGGATAAGCAGAATTTGTCTCAATATAGCTAGCTGGTTTTTCTATAGCTAAAAATTGACACAAAGGTATATGTTTCCAAATGTCCCCAATTCTTCCAAAATGTTTGTAACTCATATTAAACTTCTCATTCGCCGAACTCGCTGCAATGTTAAAAATTGAAAGGGAACAGGAAGTGAGTGGAATGACGATGAACCCACAAGAACATAAGTCGAGAATACAATCTCAGGAGGAATGGTTAAATTCCAATACCGATCCAAAAGATTGGTCATGGCCGTTTTGGCCTGCTTTACCACTCTATCCCTACGGTAGGCGGCGGACACTCCGCACAGAAATAGTTAAGGACACAATCTGGACATTCGATCAGCCTCACGGTATCCTCTACACCATCGTGCCGATTCGGATGATTGTAGTCAAGCTGGAAGCTGGCGGTTTGTTGGTTTATGCACCCGTTGCACCCACAATTGAGTGTATCCGTTTAGTTAACGAATTAGTCGTCAAGCACGGTGATGTTAAGTACATCATTCTATCAACCAGTTCGGGACTGGAACATAAAATTTTCGTCGGCCCCTTCGCCAGACACTTTTCCCAAGCTGTGGTGTATGTTGCACCACATCAGTGGAGTTTCCCGTTCAATTTGCCGCTGAGTTGGCTGGGTTTTCCCCAAAAACGGACACAGGTACTTCCAGAGGATAAAAGCCAAGTTCCCTTTGCTGATGAATTTGACTATGCTGTATTGGATATCAACTTGGGGCGCGGATCTTTTGCGGAAGTGGCTGTGTTTCACAAGCGATCGCGCACACTGCTTCTAACTGATTCTATACTGTCCATACCAGAAGATCCGCCAGCTATCATCGAATTAGACCCGTATCCTTTGCTATTTCATGCTAGAGACAATGCCCTGCAAGTCATAGAAGATAATCAAGCAAACCGCCGTCAAGGATGGCAACGTATTTCACTGTTTGCGATTTACTTTGGCCCCAGCATGGTGGAAATTGCTGGACTGAAAGAGATATTTCGTGATGTTATCAAAGCACCAGATCATTCAAAAAAAGCATACTTCGGTTTATATCCATTTCGCTGGCGAAGCAACTGGAAGCAGTCATTCGACGCCTTACGAGGAGATGGGCGTCCATTTGTCGCACCAATTCTGCAAACTCTGATTTTGCCTCAAGCCCCAACACAAGTACTTCACTGGGCTGACAAAGTTGCAACTTGGGATTTTCAGCAAATTATATCCTGTCACTTTGACGCGCCAATTCAGACAAGTCCACATCAATTTCGCCAAGCATTCGCTTTCCTAGAAAAGCAATCTTCTATCAATGAGGACTCATCTGCAAGCAAAAGCCAACAGCAATTGCAGGAAGACTTTAGATTTATCAAAGAACTAGAAGCGAGTCTAATCAGGCGCGGTATCGCAACGCCACCCAAAGAAAAAGTGATGATTGATGACTAATGCCAATTCCTAACATTTTCGCAATCCAAAATCCAAAATCTTAAATCTAAAATGGTATGGATTAACTTAGTTGACGGCGAAAATTGTTAACACTGATGGATAAGAGTAATACAGCAAAAAATAAAAGTGCGATCGCGTGAAACCAAAGTACTTCTAAGCCTACACCTTTGAGTAATATTCCCCGCACGATCGCTATATAATGACGCAGCGGATTTAATAGTGACAGATACTGAAATACTACAGGCATACCTTCTATGGGGGAAATAGCACCAGAAAGTTGAATCATAGGTAGATTGATAAAAAATGATGTTAGTACAACTTGTTGCTGAGTCCGGCATACAGTTGCTAACATAATCCCAATACCAATTCCCACAAATAAATAAAGCCCTGAAAGTACTAAAAATAAAACTAGATTTCCTCGAAAAGGTACTCGAAAAACTAATCTAGCCAAACTCAAAGCTAAGATAATATCACCTATCAGCAAAACAAACAGTGGTACAATTTTAGCTAATAAAATTTCCCAAGCTTCTGCCGGAGTCATTAACAATTGTTCCAGAGTTCCTATATCCTTTTCTCGCACAACTGTAACTGAAGAAACTAGCGAACTAATTAGCGTCAAAACTAATCCCAAAACTCCTGGTACAAAAAACCAACTACTCACCAAACCAGGATTATAAAGAAAAATCGTTTGTGGACTGATTAATGCTGGCGCTTGGTTAGGTGACAATCGCTGGCTAAATTGATTAATTATCTGATTCATGTAACCTTGAGCAATACCAGCAGTGTTAGCATCTACAGCATCAACTAAAACCTGAACTTCAGCAGGTTTACCTTCAGATAAATTACGTTTAAACTCAGGGGGGATTACTAAACCAGCCGTAATTTTTCCCCGCCGCACTTGCTCACCTAATTCTTGAGTATTTAATGTATATTTTTCTGCAATAAAGACTTTATTTTCAGTTAAAGCAGAAACTAATTCTCTGGTTTCATAAGTATTTGCATAATCGACAATTCCTAACTTGAGATAATGCACATCTGGATTGAGAGCAGAGCCATAAAGTAGCATTTGAACTGTAGGAGGAATTATCAACATTATCAGTGTTTCTTTACTCCTGAGTATTTGTTGAAATTCTTTAATAGCTAAAGTCAAAATTCGGCTATTCAGCAAAGTTTTAATCCAGTTCATGAGGGAGATGAGGGGATGAGGGGATGGGGAGCAGAGGAGCAGGGGTGCAGGGGAGCAGAGGAGCAGAGGAGCAGGGGAGAATAACAAATAACAAATGACAACTGACAACTGACAACTGACAACTGACTAATCCGATAATTGCATTTGCTTGAATATATTACGTGCTACATTAAATAGTAATAATCCCAAGATAACCAGTATTAATATCGATAACCAAACACCAGCCCAACCGGTACCACGAACATAAGCATCACGAGTAATTTCAATATAGTAACGTGCGGGTACAATATAAGAAAATAATGATAAGGGAAAGGGAATATTACTGAGTGGATAAATAAATCCAGATAGTAGTAGAGCCGTCATAAAACCTATCAGTGCAACAGCTTGAACAGCTGCATTTTGATTAGGAACACGAACACCAACTAATAAACCAAACATAATACTATCTATTAAAAATACTAGTGTACCAATTAATAGCGGCGTAGGTTCAACTGCTAAAGTCAGTTGCCATATTAATGAACTCATAATCATAATCAATAAGGCTTCAATAATGCCGATCAGCAAATAAGCAAAAGCTTTGCCTAATAGCAACTCTTCAACACTAAGATTAGAAGCATAAATTTGTAAAATTGTGCCTTTTTCTTTCTCTCTTACCATCGCGATCGCAGTTAATAACGAAGGATAAATCCAGAGAATAACTGCAAAAACACCTGGTACAATATAAAGAGATTCTTGTCTGCCTGGATTGAACCAAAGGCGGGTATTAGTAATGATTTGATTGTTAGAGGATTGTAAACCTGAATTACTCAAAAAAAATCTTGTTGTCGCCTGGATGCTATTTTTGATAATACGTGCATTATTCACATCAGTTCCATCTACTAAAATTTGAACTGTACTAGTTAAACCCGATTTAATCCGACGGCTGAAATCTGGCGGAATCACCACAGCAACTTTTGCAAGTCCTTGATCAATTACTTTTTGAGGATTTTGATTTTCAATTTTAATGTCAGAGTTTGGAAACAAATGTTTTGATGATTGAATTAGCTGGGAAAACGGTAAAATTGAATTGTTGATTGGTTCAAATTGATTAGTAGCAAACAACCGCTCTATATAAGCACGGCTAAGAGGGCTATTGTCAAAATCTTGTACAAATAAAGGAATATTTTTAGATTCTAGTCGAATCACAAAACCAAAGATAAATAAAGTCATAAATGGCAGCAGAAATGCCAGCGCTAAAGTTAGGCGATCGCGCTGAAATTGTGCTAATTCTTTGCGACATTGAGATAAAATTCTTTTCATTTGTTATTTGTCAGTTGTCAGTGGTCAGTTGTCATTTGTAATTTGTTATTTGTTATTCTCCCCTGCACCCCTGCTCCCCTGCTCCTCTGCTCCCTACTCCCCAGCCTCTTCGGCCCGCTGCACAATGCCAATAAACGAATCCTCAAGGGAAAAGGGGATGGGCCGCAAGGAGTGAAGATTAATATTTTCTGTTTGTAGAATTGTACGGATACGGGGAATTTCTGAGTCTGGATGATCGAGAACCAGATGCAAGCGATCGCCAAAAATTGATACTCGCCACTCTGCTAAGTGGGTTTTGAGTAAGTTAGAAGCAGCTTGAGTTTTATCGGTGACAACTTCTACTAACTGACCAGGTTGAGAAGCTTTAATCTCGGTGGGAGAACCTTGCGCCACTACTTCACCTGCTACCATAAATCCCATACGGTTGCATTGTTCTGCCTCTTCTAAATAATGGGTTGTTACTAATATTGCTGTCCCTGACCTGGCAAACTCATTAATCAACCGCCAAAACTGACGACGTGCTAAAGGGTCTACACCTGATGTCGGTTCATCTAAAAATAAAATTTCTGGTTCATGCATCACTGAAGCACCAAAAGCTACCCGTTGCTTCCAACCTCCCGGTAGTTGACCAGTAAGCATATTTTCTCTGCCAACTAAGCCGCAGGTTGCCAGTACCCAGTCAATCTTGCTACGGCGCAATCGATTTGGTACACCGTAAACTCCACAGTAAAATTGCAAATTCTGAATAATCGTTAAATCATCGTAGAGTGTGAATTTTTGACTCATGTAGCCAATGCGTTGGCGCAAGGCACTGCTACGTAAATTCTGAGTTTGTCCAGCTAAAGAGATTTTCCCAGATGTCGGTTCTAGTAAGCCGCAGAGAATCTTAATTGTAGTTGTCTTTCCCGCACCATTAGCTCCTAGTAACCCATAAATTTCACCATAGCGAATTTCTAAATCTATATTCTTAACTGCTTGGAAGTTGCCAAAAACTTTTTTCAATCTCTTGGCTTCAATAGCGACCTCTCCCTCAACCCCTCCCCTCACAGGGGAGGGGAGTCCAGCCCCTTCCTTTGCAGGGAAGGGGGTTGGGGGGTTAGGTTTTTGACGGGAACGAGGAAAAGAAATAAATTCTGGATCATTACCAGCTGCACGTAGGCGGGTCACAAAAACGTTTTCTAGCGTGGCGTCAGCAGTTTGAATGCTGTTAATTTGTAGTTGCTGTTGATTAAAAATTGTCTGGACTGCTGCTGTACCTACTGATACATTTTTGACTAACACATCCAAGCGATCGCCAAAGGTTTGGACATCAACAATAGATGTTTGTTTGTTGTTTGTTGCCTCTTGTAATACTTGTTCAGCCGCTTCAATTTGATGAGTCCGCACTTCCAAACGTTGTAAACCAAGACTTGCTCGCAACTGTGCAAGAGTACCAATTTGGTTAATTTCTCCCTCATACATTAAAGCTATGCGATCGCACCTTTCAGCTTCATCTAAATAAGGCGTGGCTACAACTACCGTCACTCCCTCCGCTGCTACTGCGGCTAGAACATCCCAGAATTCCCGCCGCGATACGGGGTCAACTCCTGTAGTCGGCTCATCTAACAAGAGAATTTTCGGTTGGGAAATTAATGCACAGCACAAAGCTAACTTCTGCTTCATCCCACCAGAGAGGCGACCAGCCAAGCGATCGCCAAATTTCTCCAAACTCATCAATTGCAGATATTTACTGCGACGCTGAAAGAATTGCTGTTCTGGAACCTCACGCAACCCAGCACTATACCGCAGATTTTCATCAATACTCAAATCAAGATAAAGTGAAAATTGCTGTGTCAAATAACCGATAGCTAAACGAGCATTACGCGGTGGTTTTCCTAAAACTTGGATATTACCAGCAGATGCTTCCATAACCCCACCTAAAATGTGGAAAGTTGTTGTTTTTCCTGCACCATCAGGGCCAATTAAACCAAAGATTTCTCCTTGTTTAACAGCAAAATCTATACCCTTAACGGCGACTAATTTTCCGTAACGTTTATATAAACCTTCTACTTGAATTACGATATTAGTCATTTGTCAGTTGTTAGTTGTCAGTTGTCATTTGTCATTTCTCCTCATCTCCCCTGCACCCCTGCACCCCTGCTCCCCTGCTCCCCTGCTTTAAAAGCTCCTCATCTCCCCCGCTCCTTTGCAATCATAATCTCAGCATCCGCCGGCATTCCTGGCTTGGCTAATCTATCGGGATTGTCGATGGAGATTTTCACACCAAAAACTTGCTTAACTCGGTCTTGCTGAAAATAAATGTTTTCGGGGGTAAAAGATGCTTGCGTATCAATAGCGGCAATTTTAGCGCTGAGGGGTTCTTTGGGTGCTGAATCCAAAAAGACCTGAGCTTTCTGACCAACTCGTACTTTTCCAATATCGCCTTGAGGAACAAAAGCACGCAGATAAACTGTATTGGGATTGATAACTGTCAGTAGAGTTTTACCAGTGGTAACTACGGCACCTGGTTCTACACTACGACTAACGACAACGCCATCGATAGGACTAATGACATTCAAGTCAGCAATTTTGGCTTTAGTTTCCTGCTGAGAGGCTTTGGCGTTGGCGACATTAGCTTGAGCTGCTGCTAGTTGTAAGCGTGTCTGTGCCAATTGTGTGCGTAACCCCGCCAGCTGCGTGTTGCGAATCGAGGGATTTAACGCTGTGGTTTGAGCTTGTGTTAATTGACCTTTGGCAGAATCAACTAATTTCCGGTAAGAATCCACTGCTGCTTGACGTGAATTGACAGTAGCGAGGGCAGTTTCAAAGCTGGTTTGGGCTTGGTCAAATTGTTGCTTGGTAACAGCTCCTTGGTTTACCAATTTGGCATAGCGATCGCGATTTATTTGCGCCAGTCGCAACTCAGATTTAGCTTGCTGTACTTCGGCTAACGCTTGATTTAGTTGTGCTTGAGTTGAAGCCACTGATGATTCAGCCTGAAAAATTCGACCTTTGGCATCTCCTTGAGACTGTTGTAAAGCAAGCTGACTTTCCAAAATCTGACTTGACAACAGATTAATTTGTAATCGTGCCTGTTCTTGTTGTTTCTCAGTAGAATCTAAACGAGCTGCTGCACCCATTAGTTGTGCTTGAATCTCTGCATCGTCGAGCTTTACAATCACCTGATTTTGGTGAACTTCATCTCCTTCACGCACTGCTACAGACTCGATTCTACCCGCTACTTTCGCTCCAATATCTGTTTCGTAGCCTTCAATGCGACCGCTTACCCGCAGTGTGTTAGTTTCCGAGTTTGATGAGAGAAAATACCACGTTAGTATACCTGCTCCTGCTAGTAATAAGCCCAACGGAATCAGCAATAGGGGGGACAGTTTGCGCTTGTTTTTGGACGATACAGAACTATCAAAAGGTTCTTGGGCTGGGGAAAGTGACTGAGCCATAATTTTTCTCTTTGGGTCATTGGGCATTGGGTATGGGGCATTGGAAAAGGAAGATAACTCCTAACTCCTAACTCCTAACTCCTAACTTTTTAAACTAGACTGTATGGTTTGTTGGTGTGGATTTTACTGAAAACAGACGTATAAGTATTTAAGCTGAAATAACCGATTAACAAGAGTTAATCGAGATTATACTCGAAATTTTTATCGATTGTCGGATAAAAATAGGGTAAAATATTAGCTCTATAAAATGAACAAAAAATGATACAAAAATGAAACAACTAAGAGATTACAGCTTGAGAGTTACACTCAATCAAACTGAGCTTTCCTTATTGAAGGAAGAGTCAGAACGTCAGGGAGTACCGATGACTGCCGTAATCCGCCAGATGATACGCGCTAAAGCTATCAGTCCAGAAATCACTCCTCCCATGACTGAGTTACATGAACTACCTTCACTACCAAATTTTTCATACACCAGCAAGCCAGAACAAATCCTACAGGGAGCTATGCATGAGTTTCTCCTACATGGCTATGCAGACACCAGCATGGATAGAGTAGCTGCAACAGCTGGAGTATCAAAACAAACTCTCTACAGTCATTTTCGGGACAAAGAAGGACTGTTCACAGCTTTAATAGAGCAAATAGTCAGTGAACGGTTTGAGTTTTTGTTTAGTTTTGAACTGCTACAAGGAGAACCAAAAGTGGTTCTGCGACAACTAGCAACAACATTTCTCAACCAAATTTTGAACGATCAAAGATATCTATCTTTTATTCGGTTAGTGTTTGCGGAGTCGGGTCGTTTTCCCAATTTAGCTCAGGCATTTGTTCGCAACGGCTTTGGATTAGGTATCCAAACCCTTACTCAATATTTAGCTTCCCATCCAGAACTAGGGATTTCTGACCCGGAAGCAACAGCAAGAATTTTTGCAGGTTCGGTGATGTCATACGTGATCACTATGGAGGTGCTTCACGGTAAACAGGTAATGCCAATGGCAAGCGATCGCTTAATTAATAGTCTCATTAACTTTGTCATTCCACAGACTTAGGGACTTCCAAATTAACAATTTAATTAACATATTTATTAACTATTGTTGAAAAAAATTCAAGATACTTTTGCCAGTTTGTCCTGAAATGGGCGCATCATCTTACAATACAATATAGGACAGTTATCACTCATAAATTTGACCCTGAGCGAAGAAACTATAACCTTTCATTTAGACTCCGAAAAGCGAAAGTCACTTGATGAAATAGCTTTACTTTTAGATCGCGATCGCTCTTATGTATTGAACGAAGCTATTAATGCTTATCTAGAAATATACTCGTGGCAACTAGACCATATTAAAGAAGGTCTGCGTCAGGCAGATGCAGGTGAGTTCGCTACTCCAGAAGAAGTAGCTGCTGCGTTTGCAAAGTGGCGTAAATGAAAATTGTTTGGACTCAACTTGCTTTAGCAGATTTGGACGCAGCCTACAACTACATAGCTGCAAGCAATCCAAACGCTGCTATTGATATTATTGATCACATTGAAAAAGCTCTAGATCAGCTCATAAAATATCCTGAAATCGGCCAATTTTGCCGATTTCCAGGTACTAGAGAATTAATCATTACTCGTACACCGTTTATTATTCCTTATCGAGTACAAGCTGATCAAATTGAAATTTTAGCCATTATTCATGGTGCTAGACGCTGGTCAGATAAATTATAGCCATAGTTTTAGCAGCAACTTAGAATTGGTGCAGGTTACGTAGTGTATTCAGCGTTAATCTTCACGTAGTCATAACTCAAGTCGCAACCCCAAGCTTTACCAGAACCATATCCATTACCAATGCTGACTGCAATGATTACTGGATTGTCTAATCGTTGAGTTTTGATAGTGGTGCGATCGCCTGACAAATCATTACTATTATTGGTGGCAACAAAATCCTTGGGTAAGGAAGCATCATCAGCGGCTTGTTTTAAGTAAGCACTCGCTGCTTTGCGGTCAAATGGTAAAGGTTGACCATTTTCTAACATTAAGAAATCCCCTAGCTTAATTTGCAGGTTTTCTTGCTCAAAAAGCACACCAGACCGACCAGCAGCGGCGGCGATACGTCCCCAATTGGGGTCACGTCCAAAGATTGCAGACTTGACTAAAGAGGAACCAGCAATAGTTTTGGCTATTTGACGCGCTGAGAGTTCATCATGGGCGCCTGTGACTTGCACTTCAATTAAACAGGTTGCTCCTTCACCGTCACGAGCGATCGCTTTTGCTAAATGCTGGCAAACTGCTGTTAACATTGCCTCTAATTTTTCTGCTTCTGCACCCGCGTCGGTAATGGCTGGAGTGCGGGATTGACCATTGGCGAGAGCGATTAAGCTGTCGTTGGTGCTAGTATCACCATCAACGGTGATGGAATTGAAACTTCTATCAGCTGCTCTAGCTAACATCTGCTGCCAAAGGCTTGGTGAAACAGCCGCATCACAGGTCACAAATGCCAACATAGTTGCCATGTTGGGGTGAATCATACCGGAACCTTTAGCAATGCCCCCAATTCTTACCGGGCGATCGCCTATAGTTGTCTCTAAGGCAATGGATTTTGTTACCAAGTCTGTGGTGATAATTGCTCTTGCTGCTGCATCTGAGCCTGTGTCAGATAATGTTGCCACTAACTTGGGAATGCCACTTCTGAGGGCATCCATTTTGATTCGCTGACCAATCACGCCAGTAGAAGCTAGTAAAATGGCATCGGGTGAAATATTCAACTCACGAGCCAATAAATCAGCACTTTCAATAGCATCTTGCACACCCTGCTTACCCGTGGCGGCGTTTGCTTGTCCGGCGTTGCAGAGAATTGCACGAGCGCTATGTTTAGCTTGCAAACGTTTGCGACAATAATCTACACAGGCGGCTTTAACTTGACTTGTAGTAAATACACCAGCTGCGATCGCTTCTACCTCTGAGTAGATTAACGCCAAATCCGGTAATCCCGAAGGTTTCAGTCCGGCGGTTATTCCTGTCGCCTGATATCCCCTTGGAGCTGTAACGCCACCGCTAATTTCCTGCCAGTCTGTCATTTTTCTGCACCCACAACTATTAACCGCACGACTGGCGATTATACCAAGTCTTACTCATTAAGTTATTAGTTCGTTGTTAGTTATTAATAACTACCGATTTAGAAGAGAAATTTGACTAATCCCAGCCATTAATAGACGTATTATGCCCAATACCTACACCCTAGCGATACAAAATTCAAAAAAGGAGAGCCACTTAGGCAGCTCTCCAGATCATCAGGGTGCATCTACTTAGCACATTATAACACTTTTGCCATGAGGAGTAATACCCATTATTTCTTTTTTGTATACATATTGTTAAGAACTTACCCCGAATTTACTTAACCTAGAAAATTTTAGTTGAAAATAGTAATTTTGATTACTATCAAGAAATACATAATGTGTATAACCAAAACTAGAGTGCTGGGTGTAGGGTAGAAGAGAAAATTATATTTTTGTACACCCTGTAAGAGTACCAATAGGGATAATAAGCAAACACCAATTACCCTACATCCCACACCCTCAAAGCTTGACACTCATAACTTATGAGCTAAAAAAGAAGGAGAGCTATTTAGTCAGCCCTCCCGATCATTAGGGTATATCTACTAGACACAGAATAGCTTTTCAGGTGTGAGGGGTGTTACCTATTTTTTTGGTTTTTTTGTAAAAATATGATGAAGAAATTTTAGAGGACAGCAACTATAGCAAAGTGCTGAGGAGCCACTGCGTTGCGGTGAGGCAGTCCGGTCTTGGGGTCTCCCCCTACCCTTCGGGTTCTGCTTTGCAGTACGGGTTCGGGAGTTTGCCAGACGCTCGTTCGCGTAGCGTCTCCGACAGGAAAAGACTCGCTACCGCTGCGCTAACGACGCAAGACGCCCTTCGGGTTCGCCACTTTGCCATCTCGGCAGAAGCCAAGACAGCAAGTGGACTCACCAAGACGGCAACTCCCTCACCAAGTGGAGGAACTGCCGAACCCGTACTGCGAAGCCGTTCCCGAAGGGTAGGGAGGTTCCCTCCGTTGTAGCATGTGGCGTTGTTAAGTGCTTAGCTATGAGTAGGAAGCCAGTTTTTTCAAGGCTTTGAGCAATGAACATTGTCTTAACCTATGTGACTACGACTATCATTAAAGGCTATGTATATAGGACTCCTATTTGATTTTTGAAAAAATTCAGTACAACTCAAAAAGGGTTCTTCCCTACTCCCTACTCCCTACTCCCCACTCCCTGATATCGTGAGCCATTAGGCATAATCGCACCTTCTAGAAAAGCTCTACTCAGTTCATAATCGCTCACTTTGGCATTTTTGAGATTAGCACCAGTCAGGTAGGCTCCCTCCAGGTTAGCACCACTCAAACTAGCATCTCTCAAATCTGCACCACTCAGGTTTGCATGACTTAAATCTGCACAAATCAAATTAGCACTTTTGAGATTGGCACTATTAAGATTAGCCTTACTCAAACTAGCAAAACCCAGTTTTGCATGACTTAAATCTGCACCACTGAGTTTAACCTGACTGAGATTAGCATTATCTAAATTGGCATAGCTCAAATTAGCATTACTGAGGTCGCTTTCCATCAAATTGGCTTTACTTAGATTGGCATGAGAGAGATTAATATCTACTAACTCCGCACCAGGAGCATCCAAACCTCTTAGAGAAACACCATCCTCATTCAAATCTTGTAATGCCAAAACTCTAGCATAACTAACTTTAACATCGTGTGCTGCATCAACCGTACTCCAGGCTTGATAATGAAATTGTTTTCTACGATCTGGAGTTTCCTTAATAAATAGAACCAACGCCACCACCAAACTGATACTATCAGCAGCACCCAAAGCTTCTGCAAGCACAGAATTGTCATCGACATTGACAACAACTAATGTAAAAATAACTGCCGAAACTATAGCGACTAACCACGTTGGTGCTATCCAGAAACTATCAAGAAGTTTTTGAGGAATTTTCTTAATGACTTCACTTAATGGTTGTTCTGATATTTTTGTCTGAAAACGCTGATAATTAATGGTAAATTTATTGAGAATTTCATTGAAAACCTCACCATTTATCTGAATCGATATAAGAGCTTTTTTTTCTACCTCTGCTGTGGACATAAATAGCTGAGGTTCTCTTTGGGTTTCGGCTTTGAATGTCGGAATTTTCGCTAAATTTCCAGATTTTTCTTCAGCTGAGACAGGTTTTGGTAAAGTGGCAAGTTTCTGTGCTTGGACAACTTTAGGTGAAGATTCTTCCCCCGCACCTTTTAACATTAACGCCGTAATTGCTCTAAAAGCATCTACCCAAGCTTTTTTAACTTCATTAGTCCAATCTTCTTGGAGATACTGTTCAAATGTCACTAGCAGAGCTTCTCCCACTGGGCCATAATATTTAGGAATGGCTCCATAGCCTACATGTCTAGCTCCTAGAGCTTTGAGAACTGGTACTAAAGCCTCTGGATTGCGGAGATTTTCTACCACTAAAACTAGGGAATTTAACAGTTGTTTCTGTTGAGTTCCCATATCAGTATGATTAAATAGTGGTTTCACCTCTGGATGAGCTTTAAACAAATTCTCATAGAAGCTTGCGGCAAATTCTTCAGCACGAGGTTTAACTTTTTCAAAACTACTCTCTAGTAACTCTACAGGTAGCTTGGAAGATTCTTCTTTTGATATTGGTGTTAAGATTTGCTCAGTTGTTTCTTCTTGTTTAATATCTTCTAAATTTTGCTCAATTGGTTGTATAGCTGCTGGTTGTTCTGAATTTACTGCTATCTCTAATTTAACTTTTGTGGGTGCATGATCTACACCTGCACCTTTTAACATCAAAGTAGTGATAGCTGTGAAAGCATCTACCCAAGCTTTTTTGACTTCATGAGTCCAATCTTCTTGGAGATACTGTTCAAATGTCACTAGCAGAGCTTCTCCCACTGGCCCATAATATTTGGGAATGGCTCCATAGCTGACGTGTCTACCTCCTAGAGCTTTGAGAACTGGCTCTAAAGCTTCTGGGTTGCGGAGATTTTCTACTACCAAAACCAGAGAATTTAATAGCTTTTTCTGCTGATTTACCATATCAGTATTGGTAAATAGCGGTTTTACCTCCGGGTGAGCTTTAAACAAATTCTCATAAAAGCTTGCGGTAAATTCTTCAGCACAAGGTTTAACTTTCTCAAAACTTTGCTCTAGAATTTTAACATTTAAAGTCATATTTATTTTGCAATTTACCAAGAAAAGTTTTTAATTTTTTATACAGAAAATTGAAAAGTATATAGGAAATAATGATTTTTACAAAATCTATTCAATCAATTCAAAAAATACACTGATATCATTTTGGAAAAAAAATTACCAAATCAAATCTTCTAATTCATGCCATAAAATAGACATAAACTCATTAGCATCTTTAATTCCCATTTCTCCCAGTGCTTTCCACTCTTCAGTCGTGTAATCTAAATCTTGTCCCATGATTTCTTGAGTCCAATAAGGCAACTTAGAAGGATTTTCCATTAACTCATAAGTCATTTCCAATATTTTTGTTCCTGTAGTATTTCCCCTGGCTTTTGTCGCCAAACAAAAAGCAAGTAACTTAGCTAAATTGCTTTGTGGCGGAATAGATATTAGAAAAGCCATATTTTGTGCCAATACAAACTTGTCTAACTTCATTTTTATTGTTTTCCTAATGTACAAGAATTTTAGCAGACGTTGGAATCATTATGAAGATAAATTAACGTAAGTTTGATGAAGCTCTCCCCAACCCCTCTCCACGTCGGAGAGGGGCTTAAAGATCCTTGGTAAAGGACGAAAAATCGAGCTTTTGAAGCCTCTCTCCTGATCCTGGCTATAAATTTTATTTTCTATAGCCAAAACCGTATTTGGTACAGAGACTCTTTCACTTTGTTGAGAGTTAAAAAATATTTGTCAGCTAAATCTACTTATTTAGCAATAATTATTTTACAATTTTGGATGCAGTAGCAGGGACAATATTCAGATTAGCAACTAACCCATAGGTTGATACATAATCTTCTAACTCTTGCAAATCAACTGTCCCATTTTTATCAGCGTCAAGAGTGACGAAAAGATAATCTGTTATGTATTTCCTGACTTCTTCAGAGCTACGTTCGCCTGTTGTCATATCTTCTATTCGACCTAAAAACTCCATAATTTCATCTCTATCGAGTGCCCGACTTCCATCTGTATCCAGTTGAAAGAAAAGCTTTTTGATCTCTTCTGTTGCCATTCTCGAAGAGCGCAGTGTTTCTCTCAATAATTCATTGCCAAATGAATTCATAAACAATATCTGCTCTATCAGTGGTATGGAGAAAAAACCCAGTGCTGCCCAAAAAATTGCATATCTTACGGTTTCCTGATTTGTACTTGCACTAACTCCAACGAAAAGAGCAGCCCAAAGGAAAAAGTTTGGATTAACAAGCAGTATATAAGCATCTTGAGCTTCTGCTTTGTTAAGCTTGCCTTTTGTAAACACTGAAGTCAATACGGCAAAGATGCGTATTAAGGCAAAGACTAATGTTGCTACTGCAAGTTGTTGGAGACAGGCTAGGGAACGATTCGTATCTGTTGAGGAAAATAAGTCGTTGATGAATGTTGGCAAAGTAAACTGAAACCCAGTTATCAAGGCCATTAATGCTACAGCAAGCACTCCGATAAACTTCCAATTCTTGCTGTGGTGGTTGGATTCAACAGGAGATTTCTCACGCCAAAATTGGCCTAAAGCTCCTGGTATTGCTAAACCAACAATTAGAATTACTAAGAAAAATTGAAGGCTGGAAGAGTTAATTGGTAACTGTTTTGCTAACCCAAATGTCACAATCAAGGCAAGTGGAGCGATGATTGATAATGTCCTTGATAAGATAGCTGAGGGATAGAGATTACCGCCCCAAAGTACCGATAAAATTGGGGAAGTAAGGGCGGGCGGAACCATCAAAAAAAGCACCCACATAACTTTGTATAAATCGCTGGGGTTTTGATACAAGATTCCAGAAAAGATTAAAAATAGCCCAACAACCCATCTGACCAACATCCACGCGTAGACTATGTACTTCACAGTTGCACTGACTTTGCGTTTACTGGCTGCAAAGTCAATATCTAGGTAGGCATAAAAGGTTGAAGCAGCTAGACAAGCAACGATGATTGCTCGAAATAGTTCTGATGGAATTCCCCCTTCAAGACCGCTGAAAGCTCTTACCAAGCATCCCAATAAGAAGGCAGCAGCATAGAGCAAAATTGCCCACATAATTGACAAATCGTTGATTTGTTTACGTAAAGAAGCAGCACCGCCAGATTCTTTATCGCGAAACTTGACTAGTTCCTCTCGACTGAGAGCTTTACCATTGGGGAGTTTTAGATGTTTATAAGCAGTCGGTGGTAGATTGCTTAAATAGAGTGCTAAAGGCTCCAATACATATTGGTGACACACCACCAAAACATTTTCACCTCGTTGTAAGTGCGGTACAACTCGCTCCTCATAGAAACGTGCAGCGCGTTCATAAACTTGTCCAATCTTCTCACCAGCTGGAGGTGCTTCGTTGTGTGAATGCAACATTTCCTCGAAGCCTTCATAACCCAAAGCCAGACGCAGTAGATTCAAATTACGACCTGCAAAAATACCAAAAGATTTCTCGCTAATTCGATGGTCTATCTGTATGGGAGTATCGGGGGATTTCAACGCTTGGCTTTCTGCAAGTGCAATTTCACAGGTTTGTCGTGCGCGTCTCATATGAGAGACATATACCACGTCGAACTTTACACCTTTCTTCTTGAGGTCTATCCCTGCTTGACGTGCTTGCAATCTACCAAATGTAGTCAAATCGACATCTAACACACCTGCAAAAATATTGCGTTCATTACTAGTACTTTCACCATGCCGAATGAAATACACTTTTCCATGCTGATGATTGTTTTCTGCTATTTGGCTAGATGTCGGCAGGTTTTCCGAGTTAGAAATTGTTTCCAAGATAGATTTTCCCTTTGTAGATTCTTATTCACGTACTTCTTCTATGCAAAACAGGCTTGTTAGTCCCTCGCTCGAACTGTTTTGGAGCCATATTTTTGCGTAGGCGTAGCCAGCCGCAGACATCACACGAGTTTGTTCTCTTAAGAGTTGACATACCCCAAGAGCCATAGCCTTCATGTATGAATTGCCTTGTCATGAGATGCTCTGCATCTCCAACTCAAAAAGCTTACACCAAACCTGTCCACCTACTATGTATTAGTTTGGTGAACTATTCGACTTTGAGGATGCAGTTGATGACAGTCGCAAGAAAATAGATTTATGCCTGATTTTAGCGGCTTTATATACTTTTAGCACTCTTGATAACTCAGAATTAACTATTGTTAATGTGAAAAGCTTTTGAGTGAAAAATGTGGACTGCAAGTAGAATTATGAATAGGTAATCTATCCAGCCAATATAACTACCCCCTTTCGGAGGAGGTTGAAAGTGTATATTTATATTAGGTAAAGAAATTTAAATTATTTATAATAAATTTGTGGTACTGAATGAAATTAATTTACAAGTCCAAGAAACAAGTGGCGATCGCCTCGACCGCTACCTTGCCCAAGAATTACCAGACTTATCACGTTCCCGCATCCAACAGTTAATTGAACAGGGTAATGTCCAAGTCAACGGCAAAGTCTGCACAACCAAAAAGATAAATGTGAAAGCAGGCGATCGCATCAGCCTGGAAATACCAGAAGCCCAACCTCTAGAACTACAAGCCCAAGAGATACCCTTAGATATTCTCTACGAAGACGACCAGTTACTCATTCTCAACAAACCCGCTGGTTTAGTTGTGCATCCTGCACCTGGCCATGCAGATGGCACTTTAGTAAATGCCTTATTAGCCCATTGTCCCAATCTCCCAGGAATAGGGGGAGTGCAACGTCCGGGAATCGTGCATCGATTAGATAAAGATACAACAGGCGCGATCGCTATTGCCAAAACAGATCTTGCCTATCAGCACTTACAAGCGCAACTCCAAGCAAAAACTGCACGGCGAGAATATCTAGGTGTGGTTTACGGTGCGCCCAAAGTGGAAAGCGGCATCATAGACTTGCCCATTGGTCGCCATCCCCAAGACCGCAAGAAAATGGCAGTTGTTTCCCTAGAACAAGGCGGACGATCTGCCATCACTCATTGGCAAATACTAGAACGTTTAGGAAACTATACATTAATCCACTTTCAATTAGAAACTGGACGCACCCATCAAATTCGCGTTCATAGTGCCAAAATCGGTCATCCCATTGTGGGTGATCCAATTTATGGTTCTGGTCGTTCTGTGGGAGTAAACTTGCCAGGTCAAGCGCTACATGCTTGGCGACTGAAGTTGCAGCATCCCGTTTCTCTTGATTGGATCGAAGTCACAGCCCCCCCTCCGCAAACATTTACAACTCTACTAGAAGTTCTACGCCGACGAGCAGCAATTTCTTCATAAAATGATTAGGTACTGGGTACTGGGGAGATAGGGGGAGATAAGGAGGATGAGGGTGAGAATAACTAAACCAATTCCCAATTCCCCATTCCCAATTCCCCATTCCCAATTCCCAATTCCCAATTCCTAATTCCCAATGCCGCAACTGAGTGAAAAAGTTCAGGAACTGATTAAAAAAGCCCGGATTGTCAGCTTTGCTACCTGGCAAGATACCCATTCGGTTCCAGCCATTGAGCGATTCCAAGCAGCAGATGACCAAGGACGCTATCTGACAGATGAGGATTTTCAAGAGATTCAGAGGCTTGTGCCAACTACAGCACAACTGATTCCAGTAGCACAGATGTTACGCGATCGCGTCAACGACATCGTGAATGAAGCTAGAAACGAAGTTTTAGCTACCTTTCCCAGTATTACCCAACCAGGTGGCGGACTCTACCCGGCCGAAAGAGCTGAAGCTTGCTGGCGGGACTTTTGGCACTTCCTGCGCTGCATCACCTACGGTATTGCCGGAGGTCGCACCGATTACACCAGTGTAGAAGGTCTGCACTACATGCAACTCCTTTATCAAGAATTGCAAGTGCCGTTAGATGCCATGATAGTCGGGTTAGAAGGTATCAAAGCAGCTAGTTTGAATCGGGTAGAACCAAAGCAACAACAAGTGCTAGCTCCCTATTTCGATCACTTAGTTGGACAATTGAGACAGTTCATAAAATAAATTATTCAGTTTGTTGAAGTTGTGAACTGATGGCTGATGACTCATAGAGTCTAAAAAATCTGGATTTGTCAGGATTTTTTACTGATACTGAGCTGCTAGTTAAGGTAGCCTAGAAGATAAAGTATTATTGACAACAGTTAAAGATTGTGAATGATCTGCTTCGAGGGCGGATGTTGCTCTCCCATAACTTTGACGTTTCTACCGACATCGTGCCAGCCCTGAGTCGGGAAGAATTTGCACAAGTTTTTATGGAAGGTTTGAGTGTTCATCAACACCTTAAATGTCGCCTAGTGAATAATCCTCATTGGATTGTAGAGGTTTTGTTTGCTACAGAAGAATTTTCACCCCGACAGGTAGGAGAACTGTGTGCTAATGCCCTATTCGAGAAACGTCAACTAGAGCGATCGCACCCAGGATCTATCCCTGAGATATTGGTCTTAGGTGGCATTAAAACCACCCCTCCAACAAGCAGTTCACCCGATGCATTACAACCGGGAAATTGGGGCGTAGATGTAGTAGAAACCCTCTCCTCTGACGCATTTTTGCAAGCGATCGCCTGGGATACTGCTATTGCCCAAAAGCCTGCGGATAGCATCTTTAAGGTGGAACTGAAGAACTAGGGATTGGTGCAGGGGTGCTTTTGGTGCAGGGGAGATAGGGAGATAGGGAGATAGAGGGATGGGGAGAAATAACTCATACTCAATTCCCAATTCCCAATTCCCAATTCCCAATTCCCAATTCCCAATCATTCAAAATTCAACATTTAAAACTATGGACTCAAAAGACGAATTTCATAAGTTTTTTGCAGCTTGCGTTGGTAATTGGGCGACTGAACGCACCTACCATTATCTGACACATCAGGAAGTAGAGCGATCGCGTACAGAATTCCTGATCCAGCCCATCACCACAGAACGCAAAGCCCAAGTTCTCAGCGATAACCAGTATCCAGATAACTCACACCTAGAGGGTTTACCTGGATACCATCTAGAATTTACAACGGTTTCAGAGAAAGGCGAAAAAGTGAATCAATCTCTGAATATGCTGTTTGTACCTCAGATGGAAGAAGGTTTTATATTGGTGGGAGATTATTTGCGCGATCGCGCCTACGAAGAATCCCGACCAATCGTGTCTAACTTTCGCTTCAACCCGGAAACCAGGGAACTGTTGATGACTACTACCTACACCCGTGTAGTTTCTGTGGACTCCATCACTCTAGTAAACCCCAAACTCCGTATTCGTAAAATTCTTAACTACCGTCGTCCAGCAGAAGGAGAACCCTTGCAAGAGGTCGTTCTAGTAGGCTTTGGAGTAGAGCAGAAACAAGATTAGGGAATTGGGCATTGGGCATGGGGCATTGGTAATTGGTAATTGGTAATTGGTAATTAGGAATTGGGGCATTGCTCCCCATTCCCCATTCCCCATTCCCCGCTACAATCATCAAGATTCATAAATCTTCATGTTGTTGGTTACAGACTCATATGAAGATTGATCATAACAAAGCGTATAAAACCTCCCAAAAATTTCTATGATTTGTGGGGTTGGGCTTCTGATGAAGAAATTTAGGCTTTGTAATCAAACAAATCAATCAATTGCTTGATTTGTTGGATGAACAATCTGAAATTTCTTAACTTTTTGAAACAAATTTCTTAAACTCTGTTGTTAACGCAGGAGATATCGTTAATGCCTTTTGGACCAGCTTCACGCTTGGGGGTCAGCCTATTTGACGAAACCCCTCCGATTGAGTCCTTACCCGGTAGTTCGGCAGAAGAAGCAGAATCAATTATTCGGGCAGTCTACAGGCAAGTGTTAGGCAATGCCTATGTCATGGAAAGTGAGCGGCTTGCTGTACCTGAGTCGCAGTTTAAGCGCGGCGAGTACAGCGTCCGTGAGTTTGTCCGTGCAGTGGCAAAGTCTGATCTGTACCGTTCTCGCTTTTTTGATGGTGTTCCTCGTTACCGTGCGATCGAACTGAACTTCAGACACCTTCTTGGTCGTCCTCCACGGGATTTAGAAGAAACCCGCGCACACAGCACTATCTTGGATACCAAGGGGTATGAAGCTGAGATTGATTCCTATCTCGACAGCGATGAATATCAAAACACCTTCGGTGAAAACTTTGTACCCTATATCCGGGGCTACAAAACTGAAGCCATTCAAAGCTTAGTTCAGTTTACCCACACCTTCCAATTAGTTCGCGGTTCTGCTAGCAGCAGCCTCAAAGGCGACCTAGCAGGAAAGAGTCCCAAACTGAATTCTTTAGTGATTCAGTCGATCGCCACTCCGGTAGTTTCGCCTTCTAGCAGTGGTGCAACCTTCCGTACACCCCCAGCAGTTTCTCGCTCACGTCAAGGAGTGGGTGCTACCTCCGATGGCAAGGTTTATCGCATCGAAGTTACCGGCTACCGTGCAAAAGCTGTCAATGCAGTTTCCAAGTTCCGCCGCTCGAACCAAGTCTTTTTGGTACCCTACGATCAGCTGTCTCAAGAGTATCAGCGGATTCACCAGCAAGGTGGTGTCATTGCCAGTATTACAGCGGTTTAGTTACTAGACTGAAATAATGCTGAATGCTCAGTTCCCATAGCTAAAGCTTGGGAATTGAGTATGGAAAAGATTTCTTTTTTCAACCTAGCTTTCACAAAGCTTGGTCTAAAAGTCTATGTGCTGAATTGATAGTGTGAGTGTGGCAGTAACACGATCGCGAGAAGTCACAGCAGCGTTTTCCGAAAATTCTATTAGGAAGTTCGGTGGCTAAGCTGAACTTCGCTGAATCAGCGCTTTTTTATATGTGCTTAAGCAAACCGAAAAAATTGAAGCATTTTAGGAGATAGTTTCAATGGCATCCACTACAATTGTTGAACTGCGGTCTAACAGCGGTTTAGAGGACATCGAAATAGTGATTCGGGCAGTTTACAAGCATGTTTTAGGAAATCCGCATGTGCTGGAGAGTGAACGCTTGGTGACTGCTGAGTCCCAGTTGCGCGATCGCGCCATTAGCGTGCGTGAATTCGTCCGCGCTGTGGCTAAGTCTAATTTTTACCGCAGTCGCTACTTTGAGTCCTCTGCCCCCTACCGCTTTATTGAACTGAACTTCTTGCACTTACTCGGTCGCGCACCCCTAGACCAAAGAGAAGTTTCCGAACACATCATCCGCACTGTTGCTGAAGGTTACGACGCTGAGATTGACTCCTACATCGACAGCGAAGAATATCAATCAGCTTTTGGTGAAAATATTGTGCCTTACGAACGCGCCAAAAACAGCGCAGCCAACCAAAAGCAAGTCGGCTACAACCGCATTTTTGCTCTTGATCGTGGCCCTGCTCAAGTTGATAGTGCAGTCAAATCTTCACAGCTCGTCTATGCGATCGCGGCTAATGCTAGCAACAAAATTAAGCCATCTTCAGCAACTGTATTTAGCTCAGGCAGCGAAAGGCAGTTCAAAATTGTTGTCACTGGCTCCAAATTTGACGCTCCCCGCCGTGTGAGTACAACTGAATACATCGTACCCGCTAGCAAGATGTCCCCGCAAATTCAACGGATTAATCGCACTAGCGGTAAAATTGTCAGTATTACTGAGATAGCATAGTCCCCTGTGGGGTGGGCACTGTCCACCTTGATGATCCTGTTCATCGGATCAACCATCAATATATGTAGACCTCTTGCAAAAGTATCTTTTTACAAGAGGTAAATAAAGGTGAAAAAGGTATATAAAGAGGGGAAAAGGGAAAAAGATAATTCTTCCCCTTCCCCTTTCCCTTGTTGTTTCGTTGTTTTCCTTTTCTCGACTTCTCCAAGAATTCTCATTTAATTATTAGTCGTTATGAAGATTAAAGAATTTGTTGAGCGTTCCATTGGGCGTTGGCGATCGCAACGCAGCGCCCATCACTTAGCTTTTGGTCACTTTGAAGCCATACAATCAGTCATCGACATCGTTGCCATTTCCCCAGATGACCCAGCAGTTGTTGACCTCTGCAAATCCTATAATATTGACACAAATGCAGCTGTTTCCCCGTTTCGCATGACTTGGGACGGTCAATCAGACTGGGATGAAAACGAAGTACTCAAAGGTAGTTGTATTTTAGTTCCAGTTCCCGACCCTGACGACCCCAATCGCGGCAAACTCCTACGCGATCAAGGTTATGCAGAAACAATGGCAGCGGCTGGTAATTATTACTTGACCGAAGATGATACTTTTGTTTTAGTTACACAATATGACCGCGCAGCCGCAGAAGAAAAAATTTGGTTTGTTAACCCCAACGTCCGCTGTCGAGTTTCCCTAATCAAAACCAGCGCTGGTACAGGAATTGTGACAGCCTCTTTCTCATCAGAAATTCGACAAGAAATTAAAAATTCAAAATAAATAATAAACAATTGCCTGAGCCTCAGCCAAATTGGTAACTTTACAACAGAAACCAATTGCATAACAATAAAAACAAATTTTCAGAAAATGTCTTGTTGATTTTCCACAGGTTAAAATTTTAATAAATACCTGTTCAAGCCGTTTTTAAGCATGTCTTAATTACGAATTAGAAATTACGAATTAGTATGACTACTCCACTGCATATTTCTGAGTCTGAATCAAATGATTTAGTAACCCTGGCTCGTTGTATGGCAGGGGATTTTAGTAATTACAAACAGTCTGTTGAAAATCCTAAAAATTTCGCCCATATACATGTCTACTTTCGCCCCTTGCCGTTTGAGTTCTTCTCTGGCATTGGCTTTTATTCCGAGCAGGTTTACGACTATGATCTTTGGAGTCCCTACCGTCAAGGTGTGCATAGGCTGGTGGATTGCAAAGACCATATTTACATCGAAAACTACAGCCTCAAAAACGCATATCTTTATGCGGGTGCAGCGCGTGAATTAGACATTTTGAAAACAATTACAACTGACTGCATTCAACGCCGACATAACTGCGCCATGATTTTCAGGCGAGATGGTGATCTGTTTCGAGGCAGTGTAGAAGGTAACTCATGCTTAATTGAGCGCAATGGCTGCCAGACTTACCTAGTGAGTGATGTCGAAGTCACACAAACCACTTGGGTGAGCCTCGATAAAGGCATGGATATGAATACACATGAGCAAGTTTGGGGGTCAACCTTCGGGCCCTTGAGGTTTGAAAAACGAGAGAGTTTTGCCCATGAAATCCCAACTATCCTATGACACTTCCTTGAAGAGTCTGGAGCGCGTTGAAGCAAGAATGTTGCCACCAGAAGCTCAAAAAAAGATGCAATGCTGGCTCCGAAGCCGCCATTTGATTTGTTCAGGTAATTTTTTCATTTTTGAAACAGTAGACTATAGTGCTGTGGAGCGTTTTTCAGAATGCGTTGTAGCTTTGGGAGGAACCATAATTTCGGTCGAACCGGTTGATAAATTGTGGATGGGAGATCATCGCCAAGTTCTTCTATATCGCGCTAGAGCCAGTTTACATACGCCTTGCCATAACCTAAAGCAATACTGGATTAAATATGGCAGTTTTCGCACGCGATTTGATGTGCAATAAAAAGGGATTGGGGATTGGGTATTAGGTATTGGGGATTGGGAAAACTCTTACCCAGTCCCCAGCCCTCTAAAATTAAAGAAACTTTTGTCATTTGCTCTCATGGAACTTGATCAAATCAAAACCAATCTGCAAAACTCCGATTTTAAATATCGGCTGGATGCGATCGCAGCTTTGAAAAATTATCCCCCTGAAGTGGCTGTTCCTTTACTCACCAAGCATATTCAAGATCCAGAATTTCTAGTGCGATCGTTTGTTGCTAGGGGATTAGGGAGCCATCAAACGTCTGAATCTTTTGCTGCTCTCCTCCAGATTATGAAGTTTGATAACACTCCCAATGTACGGGCAGAAGCTGCTAACTCGCTGTCTTTATTTGGTAAGATATCTGCTTCCCATTTAGTTCAGGCATTTTTCATGGATGATCATTGGCTATTGCGCCGTAGCATCCTAGGAGCTTTGGTTGAACTGGAGTGTCCCGAAGAACTGCTTGAAGTTTGTGTCCAAGCAATACAGGGAGAAGATGCAACTGTGCAGGAAGCAGCGGTAGACATGCTGGGTAGTTTAGCTAGTTCCCGTCAACATCAAGCAGCCTTATCCCAACTCCTCAATCTCAAGAATTCAGAATCTGAAGGCATTCGGGTACAGGTTGCTTATGCCTTAAAACATTTTAATGACCCCGATGCTAAACAAGCCTTGGCTCAACTTCGACAAGACACAGATCATCGCGTCGTTGGGGCGGCGATGGAAGATTTGCTCTAGTGAAGGGATTGAGCAACTGAGAAAGTTATTTAATCAAGATTAACTACCATTAGCAATAAATCCTGCAAGCTCAAACCCTACATTCAAAAGCTGTATGCAGGAAACTTCTGCTGTCGTTAGGAAGAGTCAAAAGTACTTCTTGAGGAACTGGATTCCGAATTTTGGGAACCATATAGTGTAATTAACAATGATACCTTTATAGCAAATTGGCATAAATGTCTAGCATAAAAGTATCATTGTTTACAGAAATTAATATTCAGGGTGCGAGAATTTTTAGTACCTAACAATTAACACTACTGTTGTTGAGAAAAACTATGGCTGAAATACCAACTGGTGGTCAAATGACCTGGAAAATAGAAGGAGCAATAGATTGTGCCTTACACTTACGGCATCATCCATCGGAACCTTGGCGTCCATATGAAGAGTTTCCAGAATATTTTTTACCCGACCCTCGTCACTTTTCTAAAGGTTATGCAACCTTTCTTGCCTTGCTCAAAAAAGGTTGGAAGGCTGTTTGAGCCATCTGTAAACTAAGCCATAACGTATTTAACTTGTACATTGAGACTGCTATTAAGAGGCTATTTATAAAGTAAATATGTCAGTAATAGCGTGTGTAGACTAAAATGTTGCAATAGATTTTTGAGAAAAGTGATAAAAATCAATTTTTTTCAGTTTTTCCTAATGCACTATTTTAAGCTTGCCACGCCAGTAGTAGCGCGACCGGGCTAAAATAGTGCATTAGATGTAGCAGAAACAGACAAAGAAAATGGGACGTGGACGAACAAACAAGATTCGCTTAAGTGCAGAACAAAGACAACACTTGGAAGCGCTCAGCCGTAATGGTCATGCACCAGTGAAAAAAATTCTGCACGCACGTGTACTGATCATGTCGGATGAGGGTGAATATGGGCAGCAACGCTGGAATGACCAGCAGATAGGGGCAGCACTAGGATTACATCGTAATAGCGTTGCCCGCATCCGCTCATCATTTTTAGAGCAAGGAGAACAAGCAGCCCTCAACCGCAAGCCGCGTCAGACACCACCCGTGCCACAGAAATTAGATGGAGAAAAACAGGCGCATCTGATAGCTATATGCTGTTCACCACCGCCGGATGGTAGGACTCGTTGGACGATGAAGTTATTAGTAGACGAACTCAAAGCGCGAAGTATCGTCACGCAAATAGGTCGTGAGACTGTGCGATGTACACTCAAAAA
>NZ_JAECZC010000106.1 GCF_016056305.1 Amazonocrinis nigriterrae CENA67
GCCTGCCAGTCGGCAGAAATAAATCCCTTATCTGCGTAAATATCGCTATGTCGTACTGTTGATAAAACACCATTAGCAGCAATTCTCTCATCCGTATTAGCAGGCACAAGGTCATAAGCAATGGGAATTCCATTCCATGTTGACAGCATCACGCTTGTTGTACCCAAAATAGCTCATTTCCCTAGCAGCACACCGACCAGGAGCAGCATTTCCAGCGAAATCACTACATCGCTTGTCTCGTTTGAGTCCCAGTACTGGTAACGGTTTGGTGTCGAGAAGAAAATATTTTTCACTTTCTCCAACCAATTCCTCCACCCAACTGCGGCGTCAATTCTCTAACATCCCATCTCATTTGCGTAGCCGACGATTAAATTGACTTTGGTCAAGTAAATTAGGAAACCATTCAAAGTAATTTCCCCTGATGAAACCAAGAAATTGGGTTTCTCCAGGAAATGGCAGATAATCCATCAATAGAGCCAGTGTCATGATTTCACTATCGCTCATACTTGCTTTCACCCCTGGTTTTAATAGTGTTATGCTTTTTACTTGCTTTTGACACCAATCATCGACCACTACAAAGATTGTTGTAATTACCGTTCCCAAGTCTATGCTAGTCATGGGGGAAGTCTGAGTTGAAAAGCTGCTAACTTTCATCTTCTTACTTCTCCCGCCTTTTTTCCTAATTCACATTAGGCGTTACTTGTAAAATCTAAACTGCAAAAAATTCCTTTATTTTTATGAATGTAAAACTCCAGACCGAAAAAGACTTTCTGACAAAAAGCACTAGTGTAAAGATAAATCAAGAGACAGAAAACGAAAAAGTTCTATGTTCTCATTGTCAGCGTACTGCGACGAACGGTATTAAATGTAAGGGAATTTGCGTGGCTGACAGTGACTATTAAGATACTTTAAACACTTGCCTGCACTCACTCCTGCCGTTTTTTAACTCCGTCTAACTTACGGAAAGTTAATTTACTTGCGTCCTGCTAAGACTTGTTCGGCACTCAAATCCAACTGTGGGAAAGTGGAAGAGATGATGCGTTCTTGTCCTCGGAATGCAATAGCATCATAGAAACCTTCTACTAAGGTGCATACCGTTACCACCTCTAGAATGGGGTCAACAATCCAGTATTCAGGAATTTCTAAGACAGCATACTCAGAACGTTTGCTGCGGTAGTCTGTGGTTTGTGTAGATTCGCTGACCACTTCTACTACTAATATGGGAGGAGTTTCGTTGAGTTTAATCACAGCTTCTCGATTGGCAAGTACTTCCCATTGCTCTGTTGGCAATACTACTACATCTGGCACTCGTGAGGTGTCCCAGCGTCCCCCCCGTGGAGATCGCACTCCAAAAGAAAACTTTTGTGCTGTCCAAGTCTTACCCATTTTGGCACTTTCGTCATCAAAGCTTCGTTCTAAAAACTTGGAGATACCACCATGTTTGCCAGTACCAAGACTCATGGGGATTAATTCTCCATCTACCAATTCGTATTGAGTATCCGTGCCATCATTATACTTAAGATACTCTGCAAAAGTCAGTTTCTTGGTGGTTGCAGTCATAGCGATTGCAATTCTCATGCATGACTCAATACAGTTATTTTACGCCACGCCCAAAGACAATGAAGTGATCGCCTCCTTTGCTTGGAACTGGGGACTGGGAGAATTATGGACTCTTATTCAAACCCCGCCTAAATCCTTGAAAAACATTTACCCAGTACTGCATAAAGTAACAAAGTCAAACCTATTAGAAAATAACAGCTTGAAAATCACAAGATGCAAGCTAGCTAATCAGTTTGTTAACCAATGAGGTTTGCAAAATTATGAATATCAAAACTATGTTGTCGGCTCGGTTTTTGTTGATGCTGACTCTTACTGTTCCTACTATGATGCTGTCTAGTATAGCTGGAGTTAAAGCCCAAGAAGCTGCACCAGGTCAAGTCAACCTCCGTCAAAAACAGCCTTTTATTCAAGACGTTTTTCGGCGTGATACTTTATTAGATTTGCATAAATCACCAGTTCTTGATACCGATGGCGGTACTGGCAAAGAAGCATCTGACAAAGGCAAGGATGCTTCTGATAAAGGTTCCGATAACAAAGAAGCTTGTGATAATCCCTGCGGCGGATTTTTCAACTCTAAAGACCCGGTAATTTTACCAGCCGATAGATTACTTATACCTGCACAATTACAGAATATCCGTTCTAAATCTTTGCTCAAAGGCCATAACCCTATTTTCTAAGTAGAAGATACTGTTGGCGAAACATTACTTAACATAAAAACGACGGTTTCTCCGTGTAATACATGGAAAAGATAAACTAGCCTTTCTTCCCGTGTATTACACGGTAGAGAAAAAAATTAAGTTAGCTGCCTCAATAATCAACAAACTAGAAGAAATACCTGTAGAGGCAGTATATGTGCTTACATCCGCTTATAAATTCCTCCTATTCCCGATGAAATGGTACGCGAACGCTGCGCTAACAGCAGTTACGCTCGTTCGCTCTTAGCGTCTCCCCTTCTCCCAAAGGGAGAGGCTAACGCCAAGGGAGAAGGCTTGCTGGCGTTGTGCTAACGCCATTTCTGCTTCTGAAAACGCAACTGTTTTGTAAATTAACTAAGTATTTTTGTATACAAATATGGTAACTGCCAATTACTACTTTTGTAGTATCAATTTATTGGAAACCTAAGACTATTGAAAGAATATAAGTAATTTTTTTTTAACTATAACTTTAAGTAATAGAAAAGTTAGGAAAATCAATTTGTCCCAACTTTGATAATTAAAAGACATATAGCAAGCACAAGAGGCAATGGTCATGAGTACGGTCATGAACCAACGGGTCAAAGTTGGAAAGACTTTAACCATTAACAAACCAATAGAGGAACTTTATCGCTTTTGGCGTAACTTTGATAACTTGCCACGCTTCATCAAGCATCTCAAACAGGTGAGGGTACACGACGAAAAGCGATCGCACTGGATTAGCAAAGGATTCTTAAATGGAAGCGTTGAGTGGGATGTAGTCATTACCGAAGACCGAGAAAACGAATTGATTGCCTGGACTTCGGTTGAAGGCGCAGCAATTGAAACCTCTGGTCGCGTCCACTTCAAGCCAGCACCTGGGGATCGTGGCACTGAGGTAAAAGCAATCCGAGAATTTACCCCGCCTGGGGGTGCGATTGGGGCTGCGTTAGCGAAGCCCGTCATAGACATCGCTAAATTATTTGGCGAAGACCCAGAACTGCAAATTAAAGAAGATTTACGCGGCTTCAGAATGCTGATGGAAGCAGGCGAGATTGCCACAACAGAAGGTCAACCGCGAGGTTAACCAATATTGCGATGAAAGCTGTTTGTTGGTACGGCACTAACGATGTGCGGGTGGAAACAGTGCCAGACTCAAAGTTACATCAGCAACCATCTGCGGTTCTGACTTGCATATCTACAATGGCTACATCCCGACGATGGAACCGGGTGACATTATTGGTCACGAGTTTATGGGAGAAATCGTTGATATTGGCAATGAAGTCAAGAAATTGAAAAAAGGCGATCGCGTATTGAAGGGCGAAGTCACTCCATCTGCTGTGTTCACGCATCACTTACCCCTAACAGAAGCCAAGCATGGCTTCGAGCTGTTGAATCAAAGAAAAGACCACTGCATAAAAGTTAGGTTACAGCCTTGAGTTGGGGACTGAGAGGAGCAGAGGAGACAAGGAAAATAACCACTGACAACTGACCACTAACTACCGACAAAGGACTAATGGCTATGAAAGCAGTTTGCTGGAACGGTGCCAACGATGTACGGGTGGAAACAGTACCCGATCCAAAAATCATTAATCCGCGTGATGCTGTTATTAGAATCACGACAACAGCAATTTGCGGTTCTGATTTACACCTTTATAACGGCTACGTCCCCACAATGGAAAAGGGCGATATCCTGGGTCATGAAATGATGGGAGAAGTCGTTGAAATAGGCAGTGCCGTCAAAAATTTAAATATAGGCGATCGCGTAATTGTACCATTCCCTATCGGCTGTGGTAACTGCTGGTACTGTCAACATGACTTCTGGTCATTGTGCGATAACTCTAACCCAAACGCTTGGTTAGCAGAAAAATTCATGGGTTATTCACCCTCTGGTATTTTTGGTTACTCTCATATGCTAGGTGGCTACGCTGGTGGTCAAGCTGAATATGCCCGCGTTCCCTTTGCCGATACTGGTTTGTTTAAGATTCCTGATGGACTAACAGACGAACAAGTAGTGTTTCTAACAGATATCTTCCCCACCGGATATATGGCGGCAGATAACTGTAATATTCAGCCCGGTGATATTGTCGCAGTCTGGGGGTGTGGCCCAGTCGCACAATTCACAATAAGAAGTGCTTATCTACTTGGTGCTGAACGAGTCATCGCTATCGATCGAATTCCCGAACGCCTACAGATGGCTAGAGATCAAGGCAAGGCAGAAATCCTTAACTATGAGGAAGTAGATGTTGGTGAAGCCCTCAAAGAAATGACAGGTGGACGCGGCCCAGATGCTTGCATTGATGCTGTGGGGTTGGAAGCACACGGCACGGGTCTAGAAGGAGTATACGACGAAGTCAAGCAAGCAGTGCGTCTGGAAACAGACCGCCCCCATGTGCTGCGGCAAGTGATGATTGACTGTCGCAAAGGCGGTCACGTGTCAATTCCTGGTGTTTATGTCGGCGTTGTAGACAAAATACCTATGGGTGCTGCCATGAACAAAGCCTTAGTATTCAAAATGGGACAAACGCACGTTCATAAGTACTTAAACACGTTACTCGATCACATTCAAAATGGCAGGATCGATCCATCTTTCGTGATCACCCATCGTCTACCGTTAGATGAAGCACCCCGGGGTTACGAAATTTTCAGAGACAAGAAGGAAAACTGTATCAAAGTTGTACTCAAACCATAAGGCAGGAGAAAAGACACGGAGAGTAGGAGACGCAAAGATGCAAAGAAAGAACTCTCCATGTCCCTCTATCCCCGCACGCAACTTCTCTCCGTGTCCTTCTAATCGATGATATCTCTATCGGGTGATGGGCAATGAACGAATATCCCCAGGCACTCTCACTCTTGGTGTCCGTTGAAAGTATTCGCGAGAGTAGTAATTTTGCCAACCGCTGTTATCTACAAACGGGAGCAATGCGATGAAAGTGAGATGGGTAAGTTCTTGAGGCAGAGGAGGCAGGGAGAGAGAGAAAGAAACAAGTGTATTCAGGGCTATTCAGGTAGTAAAAATTACTAAAACTTTCTCTTTGCTCCCTCTGCTTCCCCTACTCCCCAAGATGAAGTCAAAAGTAAAAAGGTGAGCCACTGCGGTGAAGCAGCCCTCGTCTTGGCGGTTCCCGTCGATGAGGGACTGCTGAACCCGGAGGGTGGACGGGAGCACCTGCATAAAGCAAGTGGCGTTAGCGTCAGCGTTAGCGACGTTAGGAGCGTCACCCGAAGGGCAAAAGGCAAAAGAGAACTGATGAAGTCTTGAAATTTAATTCTTAATTCTTTTCTTTTTACTTTTTACTTTTACTTTTTGAATTACTAGCCCCTGCTCCTCCTCACTCATCACTAATTTGGCGATTGGCATTTGTTCAACTTGTCCTGAATCCAGACTCTCAATTTTTTATCCCAATCTTTGAAGGAGGTTGTTAACGATGGCAAAAATCGTTGGTATTGATTTAGGAACTACAAATTCCTGTATAGCCGTAATGGAGGGCGGACAACCCATCGTTATTCCGAACACAGAAGGCGGTCGCACAACTCCGTCTGTGGTTGCCTACACCAAGAAAGGCGAAAAACTTGTCGGGCAAATTGCCAAGCGCCAGGCGGTAATGAACCCAGAAAACACCTTTTATTCTGTGAAGCGGTTCATCGGGCGCAGGTATGATGAAGTCACCCAAGAGGCAAAACAAGTTACTTACAAAGTGGTACGTGACAGTAATGGCAATGTCAAGCTATACTGTCCCGCTCTGAACAAAGAATTTTCACCCGAAGAAATCTCGGCTGAGGTAGTCCGCAAGCTGATAGATGATGCCAGCACATATCTGGGGGAACCGGTGAGGCAAGCGGTAATTACCACCCCTGCCTATTTCAATGACTCTCAACGGCAAGCTACCAAAGATGCCGGTAGAATTGCCGGGATTGAAGTTTTGCGAATTATCAACGAGCCAACGGCGGCTGCCCTCGCCTACGGACTTGACAAGAAAACCAATGAAACCATCCTAGTCTTTGACTTAGGTGGTGGGACGTTTGACGTGTCTATCCTAGAAGTGGGTGATGGTGTGTTTGAAGTGAAAGCTACCAGTGGCGACACCCACTTGGGCGGTGATGACTTTGATAAGAGAATCGTAGACTGGCTAGCAACCGAATTCCAGCGTAACGAAGGCATCGACCTCCGTAAAGACAAACAAGCCCTGCAACGCCTCACCGAAGCAGCAGAAAAAGCCAAAATTGAACTGTCAAGCGCAACACAGACGAACATTAACTTACCTTTTATTACTGCAACCCCGGAAGGCCCGAAACATCTAGATATGACCTTAACGCGGGTACAGTTCGAGCAAATGTGCGCCGACTTGTTCGATCGCTGCCGCATTCCCGTCGAACAAGCTCTGCGCGATGCTAAACTGAGTCCCGCAGATATTGACGAAGTAATCCTAGTGGGTGGTGCAACTCGAATGCCGGCTGTCCAGCAACTGGTACGGCAGATAATAGGCAAAGACCCACACCAGGGTGTCAACCCGGATGAAGTCGTAGCAGTGGGTGCAGCGATTCAGGCGGGTGTGCTTGGGGGTGAGGTAAAAGACGTACTGCTCCTAGATGTCACCCCGTTGTCGCTGGGTGTTGAAACTCTAGGTGGTGTGACGACTAAGATTATTCCGCGCAATACCACTGTCCCAGTGAAGAAGTCTGAGGTGTTCTCAACGGCGGCTGACGCACAAACAAACGTAGAAATCCATGTTCTGCAAGGCGAACGCGAAATGGCATCCGACAACAAGAGCTTGGGAACCTTCCGACTAGATGGGATTCCTCCAGCTCCCAGAGGTATGCCACAGATCGAAGTTACCTTTGACATTGATGCTAACGGGATTCTGTCAGCAACTGCCAGAGAAAAAGCCACAGGTAAAGAACAGTCTATTAGCATTACAGGTGCGTCCACCCTCGACAAATCTGAAGTAGAACGGATGGTGAAAGAAGCCGAGCGCAATGCGGAAGAAGACCGTAGGCGGCGCGAACAAATTGATACCAAAAACATGGCAGATTCTGTTGCCTATCAAGCCGAGAAACAACTTCAGGATTTGGGCGACAAAGTGCCACCAGCAGACAAGTCCCGCGTGGAAGGCTTAATTCGAGACTTGCGTCAGGCAATTGAGCAGAACAACATCGATCGCATGAAGTCCCTCACCAACGAAATTCAACAAGCCCTGATGCAAATCGGCACTGCGGTCTACTCACAAGCAGGTGCATCTCCAAACGGTGGTACTTCTACAGACCGTCAAGGCGACGGTGAAGATGTCATCGATGCAGACTTTGTGGAACAAAAGTAACAAGACGCAGCGAGCAGTCCGTTGCTCTGGTTCTCAGAGTTAAAGGAACTGCTTTAGCGAGCCTGCGTGCGTCACCCAGAGGGTGACGCAGTGAAATTATCAAATACTCTCTTCCTATCCCCGCATCCTTAAATCTGCGCCACATTTCGTGATGTTATCTAGTTTTTTAATTTGGAGTAATTTTTATGACTTCTACATCTGAAAAAACTGCCCTCAAAAGTGTCTCTGCTATCTTCAAAGACGAGAAGAAGATGCAAGAAGTGGTTGAGCGTCTAATCGATCGCGGCGTTCCCAAAGATAACATTTCGATTATTGGTCGCAATTTCCACGCCGAAACTCGCATCTCCGGATTTGTGACTAAAGAAGATGTGATCTTGGATGGACTCGCCACCGGAGCGATTTTTGGATCGCTGTTTGGTTCTCTGTTGGCTTTACTTACGGGCGTGGGCGTGTTGTTCATTCCCTTTTTAGGAACCGTAGTAGCAGCAGGCCCTTTGGGAGCAGCATTATTAGGAGCGGCAGGCGGTGCTTTATATGGTTCCTTGGGAGCAGGCATTGGAGCTGCCTTAATCGCAATGGGTATGCCGGAGGACAAAGCTGCTATTTACGAAACACGCCTGAAAGCAGGTGAGTTTTTACTGGTCGCGGAAGTGCCACAAGAACAAGCAGACGAAGTTGTCTCACTGTTAGAAAGTGCGGGTGCGGAAGAAGTCGCTATCACTGACATGAAGATTCCCCGTCAACCAAAAGGTGAACTGGCAGATAATGAGCAGATTTCACCAGAAATTAGAGCAAATCTGTCGGACGACGCGCAAAAAACTTTTGTTGATACCTACAATCGGTCGTTCAGAGAAGCCAATGGAAAAGATAATGCCTTGACGAAGGCTTGGGATCGGGTCAAACAGGTGTTTGATCGCGACGAAAAAGGCACTTATTCCAGGTCTAAAGTCAGATCGTAAATTTCCAGAGTTGCGATCGCCTACGGTGGGGCGTAGCCCATCGCGACGAAAAAGGCACTTATTCAGTCGCAAAACAACTTAAGTAGAACGGCGTAAAAAAACCGAAGTATGTAACGGAAAGTAAAGTTGCCCAAAAAGCTCTTCCCTTCTGCCTTCTGCCCTCTGCCTCCTGCCTTGTCATAACGATAATTTTCAACACCGACCTACTTAACTCACTGGAACAGATTATGAACTCTCAAACATTGAATCAGCCCGATACTCGTCTTCAGCAGGAAATTGATAAGGAGACGCAAAAGGCAACAGATGAGGCTGAAAGATGCCTAGATCGAGAAGCGGTTTCCGCCATCGAAGAAACTCGAAATGCAATTAATGCCATTGAGGAGGAAAATACTCAAGAAGCGATCGCTGCTTTAGAACGAGCAACTGGAAAACTTGACATTTTGGTGGCAAGATACCCTGAACTGGGCTTGGTTCCCGTCATGACTCAGGTATCCATAATTGATGTTGCCCCTCTGGATCTTCATGTGATTGAACGAATTCGCACTCAACTTAAGAATGCTTTCAATAACGAAGATTTTCCGACTGCTCGTCAACTTTTGAACAACCTGATGAGCGAGATTCGGACATCAATCGTCAATCTGCCATTAGAAACGTATCCTGATGCGATGAGAGAGGCAGCCCGGTTGTTGAGCGAAGGAAAAACCGATGAAGCCAGAACACTTTTGCAAGTTGCTCTCTCAACCTTAGTGCTAACAGAGCAATCTCGACCAATTCCGCTGCTCAATGCTTACACCCTCTTAGTAGATGCAGTCGATCTAGCAGAGAGCGATCCAGAGCAAACGCTGAGGTTGTTGAAAGACGCTCGCACTCAACTTAAGTTGGCTCAAGAACTGGGCTACGCCAGAAGTAATCCTGAGTATGCAGAACTTGAGCAGGCAATCAAAAATCTGGAGCGGCAAGTTAAGGCAAGTGAGAAAACCACAGACGCATTTGCCAAGCTTCAGGAAAGATTCTCTAGTTTCTTCAATCAGGTATCCGCAGCCATCAATCCAGCGTGACATCCTCCCGACGCTGACCCTACGGGTACAGGGCGGGCTTCCCAACCTCGCAGTTAGGCATTCCTGCCCCACGCCACTTATCTAGGTCATAGACCCCCGACAGACCGACGATTTGACAGGCACTTTCGTTTCGCCAGAGTCCCTGGCTACTTACTTGTTCTAGTCCACGATGCAATACCATCTCTGCTGCGGCATGGTCACGATGAGTCCGATACCCACACTCAGGACAATGATGCTCTCTGATCTCCAACTCTTTGCCAACAGTCACAAGGCAGTTAGGGCAGGTTTGGCTGGTGCCATTGGGGTTGACCTTAGCAAAGTACACCCCACGCTTCCAACAAACCCATTCTGTCAGAGACAAGAACTGTCCAAAAGCAGCATCCACACAATCTTTTCGCAGCATTCCCCGCGTCAATCCTTTGACATTGAGGTCTTCTGCAAAGATGGTCTGCGCTTGGTCACAAAGCTTGTGAGCCGTTTTCAGGTGAAAGTCTTTGCGACGGTTCACAATCCGATGGTGCATTCTGGCAACTTCGATTTGCGCCTTCTCCCAGTTTTGAGAACCCTTCTGTTTTCTCGCCGCTCTGCGTTGCAGCAATTTCAGCTTGCGTTGCACGAAAGTGAAAAACTTGGGACGCTCCTGGAAACTGCCATCCGAAGCCGTCAAGAATCGCTCCAATCCGAGGTCAATTCCAATCGCTCGACCGTGAACCGGAGCATCGGGAACCGACACACTCGATTCAATGGTGACAACTACGTACCATTGCGTTCCTCGCACCCTGGACAGTACCCGCACCTGTTTCACCTTAAACCCGTCAGGGATGGGGCGATGCAAATTGATGGGAACTTCCCCGATTTTCGGCAGCTTGATAGTCAAGCCATTGACAGGATTGTCTTTGAACTGAGGAAAGACAAAGGACTTGTATTGACCAAACTTTTTGAAACGCGGGAACCCATGCCCACGCTTCTGAAAAGCCTCCCAGGTATCATGCAGTCTGCGAATCGTAGTCTGCAACACCTGAGAATGCACCTTACCCAAATGCGGGAATTGCTTCTTAGCTTTGGGCAGGTTGTTTTGCTGACGATGGTAAGACGGGAACGGCTCATTGGCAGGAATGATGTATTCCTTCTCCAACGAACATCGGTCTATCGGACACTTACGCGAAGCGATCCAGTCCTTGAGTTCGCGCAAAGCGTAGTTATACACGCCTCTGCACGTCTCCAACCATTCCAGCAGTTCGGCTTGCTGGATGGCAGATGGATAGATTCGGTAGGTGTAGTTCATTGTCAGCATAGCTATAGTTTACCAGTAGCTATAGATACTGGTAAATGCTTGCCTCATCCCCTTCGAGGGGAATCGACTTTTCAAGGGGAGTCCATGTATCCCGACGCTGACCTTTCAGCTTCCTAGCGGGACTTATAGCCCCCCGAACCCCCCATTAGGTTAACAAATCAGGAGAATAATTATGAACGCCCAAACATCGAATCCACAAGATGCTCGTAATCAGCAAGAGATTGACAACGAGAGACAAAAGGCAACAGATGAAGCTCAAAGATGCATAGATCAAGAAGCAGTTTCCGCGCTCAAAGAAACTCGAAATGCAATTAATGCCATTGACCAGGGAAATACTCAAGAAGCACTTCAAGCTTTAGAACGAGCAACAGGAAAACTTGAAATTCTAGTAGCACGATACCCTGAACTGGGTTTTGTTCCTGTGTCGGCTCAAGTAAATATAATCGATCTTGCCCCTGACGATTCTAATGAGATTGAGCGAATTCGTCATCAAATTAAGAGTACTGTGAATGGGGATGATTTTCGTACTGCTCGTCAACTGTTGAACAGCCTGGTGAGTGAGATTCGCACAACAATCTTTAATCTGCCACTAGAAACGTATCCTGATGCTATGAAGGAAGCAGCCCGGTTGTTGAACGAAGGTAAAACCGATGAAGCCAAAACGGTGCTGCAACTTGCCCTCTCAACCCTAGTGGTGACAGAAGTTGCTCGACCCCTACCGCTGCTTAGAGCCGATATTGACATAATGAGTGCAGTTGCTATAGCAGACAGCGATCGCGAAAGAACGCTGAGGTTGCTGGAAGATGCTCGCAACCAACTCAGGTTGACTCAACAACTAGGCTATGCCAAAGGCGATCCTGAGTATGCAGAACTTGAGCAGGCAATCCAAGAGATTGAGCGGCAAGTTAGGGCAAACGAGAGAACCGCAGACCCATTGAGTCGGCTCCTGGAAAAATTCTCTAGTTTCTTCAAACGTATATCCGGAACCGCCCCCGCCCAACCAGCTTGATGAAGGTAGAAGGTGAGAAGAGGATAGGGGGATAGGGAGCAGAGGAGATAGGGAGAATCAAGGGTAATTTTAGTCTTTTCTCCTCCGCTCCTCGGCCCCCCTGCCCCTCTGCTCCCCTGCTTGCCTGCTTGCACGGCAGTTGCTCCACTTGGGGAGCCACTGCGTTGGGCGGCTATGCCGACAGCCAAAGCACGTGGCGTGACACCCCAAGACCGCACTGCCTCCTAAATGTATCAACTTTAAAGTGAAACGGTTTGAAGAAGGCAGAAGGCAGGAGGCAGAGGGCAGAAGGTTCTTTTCAGAAGGGGATTCAAACCCCTCCTGAAAAGGAGCCACCTTTCTTGAAATTTGGTGGGGGTCTTAAACCCTTGCTCCCTCCGGTCGCGCAGATGGTTCGGGCACTCAGGAGAAGGGATAAATCCCTTCTGCCTTCTGCCCTCTGCCCTCTGCCTTTCTTGATAAACGGTAATCTTCAGGTGGAAAAGGAGTAGCCAGGATTAGTTCATAAAAGATTGACATTGAGCGCATTCTTAGAGATACTTTTAGGCTGCTGAACCTGAATTTAAGGATTACTGAATATCGCCTCAATGGGAATTTTTTTGATTCTTGGCTGCTATTTATGGCGGATGTAGGCATAAACCAGTGAAAGACCGATTTAGGAAGTAAACATCAACTACAATTAACACTCGCTATAAATAATGAGCCAAAACACTATCCTTAGTAA
>NZ_JAECZC010000107.1:0-21469 GCF_016056305.1 Amazonocrinis nigriterrae CENA67
TTCGGGAATACAGTAACGCTGCTTTTTCCACGGGCGCAATTCGTTTTTTTGAGTGTACATCGCACAGTCTCACGACCTATTTGCGTGACGATACTTCGCGCTTTGAGTTCGTCTACTAATAACTTCATCGTCCAACGAGTCCTACCATCCGGCGGTGGTGAACAGCATATAGCTATCAGATGCGCCTGTTTTTCTCCATCTAATTTCTGTGGCACGGGTGGTGTCTGACGCGGCTTGCGGTTGAGGGCTGCTTGTTCTCCTTGCTCTAAAAATGATGAGCGGATGCGGGCAACGCTATTACGATGTAATCCTAGTGCTGCCCCTATCTGCTGGTCATTCCAGCGTTGCTGCCCATATTCACCCTCATCCGACATGATCAGTACACGTGCGTGCAGAATTTTTTTCACTGGTGCATGACCATTACGGCTGAGCGCTTCCAAGTGTTGTCTTTGTTCTGCACTTAAGCGAATCTTGTTTGTTCGTCCACGTCCCATTTTCTTTGTCTGTTTCTGCTACATCTAATGCACTATTTTAGCCCGGTCGCGCTACTACTTGTTGATGACTGTCATCAGTCATCCTAATCACTACATAATATTTAATGGGTCTACATCTATTGTTAAACTGACAGAATCATGGGCAAGCGATCGCACTTCTTCCCAATCTGGTAATTCTGGTAGTGCATCGGGGGCAAATTTGAGTAATATTTGCCAGCGATAACGGTTAGCTACCCGCACTATACTAGCTGGCGCAGGGCCTAATATCTCGAATCCTTGTTTAGCACTCAAAGCTGTGGCAATTGTTTGGGCTGTATTTTGCACTTGGATGGGATCAAGGCTACTCAAGCGTAATAAAATTAACCTGCCGTAGGGGGGATAATTAAGTGCTTGTCGTTGTTCTAATTCCGCTTGCGAAAAAGATTGATAATCATGTTGTTTTACTGCTTCAATGACTGGATGGTCTGGGGTGTAAGTTTGCACAATTACTCTACCAGGATCGTCGCCTCTCCCAGCACGTCCAGCTACTTGCGTCAAAGTTTGAAATGCTCGTTCGCTGGCGCGGTAGTCTGATAAATGCAGCAGTCCATCAGCGGCGACAACGCCCACAAGTGTCACTTGGGGCAAATCTAAACCTTTAGTCAGCATTTGCGTACCTACTAATAACTCTGCTTCCCCGTTAGCAAACTGAGTTAGTAGGGTGCGGTGTGCGCCTTTGTTGCGGGTGGTATCGCTATCAAAGCGGATGTAACGCAATTGGGGGAACTGTCGTGATAATTCCTGTGCAACTCGCTGAGTACCGCTACCAAAGAATTTAAGGTAAGGAGAACTGCATTCAGGGCAATGTTGGGGATGCGATCGCCCATAATTACAGTAGTGACAACGCAATAATTGCGGCGCACCCGCTTCGGTATGGTGATACGATAACGACACATCACAATGGGGGCATTCCAAGACATACCCACAACTGCGACAAGATACAAAGGTGCTGTGTCCCCGCCGATGGATAAATAAAATCCCCTGTTGTCGTCTTTCTTGCAGTTGTTCTAAAGCTTCTTGTAACGACTTACTAAATATAGAGCGGTTTCCCTCCTGCAACTCCCGTCGCATATCTACCACTTCCACCGGCGGTAAAGGGCGGGAATTGATGCGTTCGGGTAATGATAAGTAGTGAGTGGGGAGTGGGGAGTGGGGAGTAGGGAGTGGAGAGTTAGGAGTTAGGAGTGAGGAGTTAGGAGTGAGGAATTTTTCCCCATCTCCCCTGCTCCCCTGCTCCCCTGCACTCCCACACTCAGCCAACTTTCCAATGAAGGCGTAGCAGAACCCAAGACTAAAGGACAGTTTTCTAACTCGCTACGCCACTGGGCGACGGTGCGGGCGTGGTAGGTGGGGATAGGTGAATCTTGCTTGAAGCTGCTGTCGTGTTCTTCGTCTAAGATGATTAAACCCAAGTTGGGTAAGGGGGCGAATATGGCGCTGCGAGTCCCAATGACGACTTGAGAGTCTCCTGTCAGCATTTGTCGCCAAGTATCGTAACGTTCACCTTCGGAAAGGGCGCTGTGATAAACGCTGACTTTATTGCCAAAGCGGGCGCGGAAACGGTCTGTTAATTGCGGTGTCAGTCCAATTTCTGGTACTAAGACAAGGGCAGATTTACCAGCTTTGAGTAGAGGTGCGATCGCTTGCAGATATACCTCTGTTTTACCGGAACCTGTGATCCCATGCAACAAAACTTGAGCAAATCCATCTAGCTCTTGTATACTTGCTAAAGCATTGCCTTGTGCAGAATTTAAAGACTTTGGTTGGTCTTGAGCTAATGCTGGACTCTGTTCGCTTCGTAATACTTCTCTTTCCTCGATAACAATGTAACCCTTTTGGGCCATCGTCTTGAGGGTAGAGGAACTGGTATTGCAAATTTGCAATAATTCATTTTGCCACACCTCACCACCACGTCGTCGCAAGACTTCCAAAATTTCTCTTTGACGTGTAGTTAAATCTTGGTCATTAATCCCGATTAAGGTCACTGCTTTTTGGAGTTTTGGCCGAGTTGGTCGCGGTGGTTCTAAGTAACTTTCTACTAAACCCAATCGCAACAACTCCCTGACTCCTCGATAGGCAGATTTGACTTTTTGTTGCAGGTAGGCAAAACTATAGTCTCCTGCTACTTGTGCTTGCAAAATTCCTAAAATTTGCTGTGCAGTTGGACTAAGGAAAGGTGAGGAAGATAAAAGTTGAGGATGGGATAAATTGTCTTTTGTTTTTTTTGTTTCTTGCTGTTGTAATGTGCGTGACAAACGAATGCGACGTTGCGATCGCCCTAATAAACCTGGTGGCAATGCTACCCGGATCACCTGAATTAAAGGCGTATAGTAATATGCGGCGACTCGATTTAATAATTCCCAATAAGTGTTCTGGAAAAATCCTCTACTAACTACATCTTCCACTTCCCGGATTTTTTCTGGTGGTAAATCGACATTTGGTTGTGTCAACAAACGAATGGCGATCGCTCCTAGTTGCTGTGCCCCAAATGGCACACTTAAGATATCACCTGGTTTGATTTCTAAGTGTGCGGGTAATTTGTATGTAAATAATCCTGAGCTTCCTGGAAAGTCTACCAGCACTTCTACCCAGCGATTTACACTTTTCGCTGACTGATAAGATTCTCCTGGCTCAGCAACCACAAAATTGGGTAAATTTATGTCATTTATATACATAGTTACTAACTTTTATGATAAATATTTGTAGTTTCTTCACTTAGCTTGCACAAATTTAACTTTTTTCTTAGTTCAATGTAAACTGTATTTCACAATACTTTTATCCTTCATAATACTTGATAAGTTTCCTCTTATGTAATCTCCCAGACAAATTGATATTACCCTTACGTGCAATAAATATTTTCAGTCCGCTATAAAAAACAAAACTTCTCCTTGGCTATTTCTGAAATAGGTTGTCTATCTACTAACTCTGGCATAGCCCTTTTTCCGCCTCTTGATAGATATTCAATGCTTTGTGTATATGAGATGCTTTTATACAAACAAAAGATTTCAGAAAATTAAATTGCTCAATTAGTGCCATGTAATAAAAGTTAGGAGAAACATAGAACCCCAAAACCAAAATCGCTACTACTCCAACAACTCCCAAAACCTAAAGCTGAAAAAATTTATAAAACTATATGTTTTTTCAAGATGTTGCGGGAGATTTACCTGAGTTCTTTATCTTTGTTAAAGTTGAGCAAGATTGCAGGGGTTTGACAGATTTGGGGATTAATAAAAAAATAAAAAATATATCTGTATATCTGTTAGAACCTGAGAAGATAGTTTTTGGGTGCAAAAACCAGTATTTGTTAGAGGTTCTATCTAGCAGAACCAAAAAATGACAGCTAGAGATTGATTTTTACTGCTACAGAGCAATTAGCAGAAACTTATAGTTTGCGGTTGGAAAGGTGCATCTGTTTCTTAGGGAAAACTACCAAGCTTCAAGCAAGTAGCTGTCACTAAAATTATGTACCAAACAAAGCAACAATCCCTAAAGGAAACTATGAACATTGCTGAATTGGGAACAATGGAAATACTGGAGAATACTGCCGAAAATGAAGAACAATTACTCGATATTCTAGAACCAGTGATGGAGGAAGAATCCCCAGTAGCGGAAACTCTGGAATCAGAGGAACGTGATGGGGATGAAATGGCGGCAGCCAGGCCTTCAGGATACAATAAAACCGAGCATGATGATGCTGTCGGCGCGTTTTTTAAAGAAATGGCGCGTTACCCGTTGCTAAAACCTGATGAAGAAGTAGAATTAGCGCGGCGAGTCAGATTTCTAGAAGAAGTGAGGGAAATCCAAGCTTCTTTGCAATTAGAACTGGGACAGCAACCTAGCAAGTTACAAATAGCTTCTCAGTTAGAAATGACAGAGAAGCAACTAGAAAATCGCTTATATCAAGGTCGAGTTGCCAAACGCAAAATGATTCGCTCGAACTTGAGATTGGTAGTATCAATTGCCAAGCGATATCTGAATCGCGGAGTACCTTTTCTGGATTTAATCCAAGAAGGAGCAATGGGTTTAAACCGTGCTACAGAAAAGTTTGATCCCGATAAAGGATACAAGTTTTCTACCTACGCCTATTGGTGGATTAGACAAGCGATAACAAGAGCGATCGCTAATGATGCGCGAACAATTCGTTTACCGATCCACATTGTAGAAAAACTTAACAAACTTAAAAAAGCACAGCGAGAACTCAAACAAAAACTCGGTCGAAATCCCTCCGAAGTCGAAATGGCGGAGGCTTTGGAAATCAATGTCCAACAACTACGCCAACTACAACAACTACGCCGTCAAGCACTATCCCTCAACCACCGTGTCGGTAAAGAAGAAGACACAGAATTGATGGATTTGCTAGAAGATGAAGATAACCTCTCTCCAGAAGCAAAAATGAACGAAAACATGATGCGTCAGGAGATTTGGGAAGTCTTAGGCGACGTATTAACACCAAGGGAGAAAGACGTAATTTCTTTGCGTTATGGCTTGACTACTAGTGAACCTTGCACATTGGAAGAAGTTGGCAATATGTTCAATCTCTCCCGTGAACGAGTGCGACAAATTCAAAGCAAAGCCATGCGTAAATTGCGTCGTCCTCATATCGCCAAACGCTTAAAAGGTTGGTTAATTTAAAAGTTACATTTAATGTGACCGATTAAATTAACCACAGGGTTAAATTATGTGGCTTGAGATCAGTGCAACCCATGATACCAATTTTGGATTTTAGATTGAGGATTTGAGATTACACATCTTATTCGTATCTATGCCAATCTGGTATGATTCGGTTAGCTCCCTTAAGGATTTATATCACGTTCGCGCTTATTACTTATAATTGGGAGTATGTGTACAGAAACCTTAAAATCCTCTCCCCTGCACTCTTTCTCCCCTGCTCCCTTGCAGTATTCATAATAAGTCTTTAACCGGACACGATATTAAGGGCTTGAATTTGTATATATTTACATCCTAACCACCAGCAAGCCACTATTTAGGTATTTAGAAAACTCATACCAATTTGCAAAATGATTGCAGGTGATTAATTCCCAATCTCAAATCTAAATTGTGCTTTCAGCGCTTCCAAGGTGCAACCAAAAATCCACAATGGTATCAGTTTTCATTTTGTATTTAGTTGTTAGTCATTTGTCTATAGTCTATAGTCAAAAACATTACACATTTGACTATAGACTATGACTATGGACTTTAGACTAGATACTAATGACTTCAGGTAGCGATTTGATTTTACGTTTTGCTGAACCATCTGATAGCAACGTAGTGTTTGAGCTAATTAAGGGGCTGGCAGAGTATGAAAAATTATCTCATGCCGTAACCGGCAATGTTCTAGCCCTCGAAGAACATTTATTTGGCTCCCCAAGATATGTTGAGGTAATCCTAGCAGAATATGCAGGGCAAGCTGTTGGATTTGCCTTATTTTTTCACAACTATTCCACATTTTTAACCAAACCAGGAATATATCTTGAAGATTTGTTTGTTCTACCAGAATATAGACGCCAAGGTATTGGAAAAGCTCTTCTTAAAAAAGTAGCCCAAATAGCTGTAGAGAGAAATTGTGGGCGTTTAGAATGGAGTGTGTTGGATTGGAATGAACCAGCCCAAGCATTTTACCGCAGCATGGGAGCATCCATATTAGATGATTGGCGAATCTGTCGCGTTACGGAAGAAGCGCTCACCCAATTAGCAGCTAAACGATAAAGATAAAGGATGAAATTTGAAATTCAACAGAAAATACTTTGTGCCTCTGTGCCTTTATGGTAAAAAACTACAAAATAGACAAAGACACAAAGAGTTGTCATTCTTAATCTTTTATTCAACATCAATCTTTGGGGATAAGTTTGACAGATTGTCATTTGACTATGGCTGCGGCTCACAGCAGAATTATAGTGGCTATTCTATTGAATACGCCTTTGTTGCAGAGGAAACACTCAATGAAAAAGATTCTTTCAATATTACTGTTGGGCATAACCATCTTTACCTTTGCCTTCAGTAGTCCGGCTTTAGCAGATGCTGCTAGTGGAGCCAAAATCTTTAGTGCTAATTGCGCTTCTTGTCATGCAGGTGGTAAGAATTTGGTGAAAGCTGAGAAGTCTTTGAAGAAGGACGCTTTAGAAAAGTATGGTCTGTACTCAGCAGAGGCTATTATTACCCAAGTTACCAATGGTAAAAATGCCATGCCTGCCTTCAAAGGTCGTCTAAAACCTAACCAAATTGAAGATGTAGCTGCTTATGTGCTTGAACAAGCAGATAAAGACTGGAAGTAAGGACTTTCAAGAAATAATTATCTGACTTGAAGTTGTTGACTGATGACTGTTGACTGTTAACAGTAAGTTAGAGCAATGACAAGAGGATATTTGTTTATTTAGATTCTTGGTAAGTTTCTCAACTAACTTCTAGGTTCAAAAATTCATGATTTGCGGGGCTTTTTGTCCCGCTAATTTTATTTTTGATAAAATTGTTAATTACAGTGCATATACCAATTTTAGATTTGAGATTTGAGATTAAGAGTTTTTAGCAGAGGGCAATTCTCGAAATCCTAAACAGTAGTACTCATCCCAACTTGGTATTATGACTGATTTATGGCGAATTTTTCTCAGTCTAATGATTGCTGTATTTCTAGTTTGCAATCCCAGCGCAAATGCATTACCGATGATAATTGCCCAAACTACATCAAGTGACTTCTTAAATTTGGGTGTAGATAAAATGCAGCAGGGTAATTATCACCAAGCAATAGAGAATTTCAATCAAGCCATTCAAATCAAAGAAGATTTTGCTGTAGCTTATAGCGATCGCTGTCTTGCTTACTTCCATTTACAAGATTACCACCAAGCGATCGCTGATTGTACTCAAGCCATAAATTTTGCACCTAAAAATATTGAGGCATATCTCAACCGCGGACTCGCTTATTATAGACAAAAGAATTTTTCAGATGCCATTGCTGACGATAATCAAGCGATCGCACTTCAGCCTGCTGATTTTCGAGCATACTATAATCGGGGCTTAGCTCTGAGCGGAGCGGGTTACGATTTAGCGGCAATTGATGATTTTAATCGAACATTAACTCTAATTTCCCCAGCCCTGAATGTAACCGTTACAGATATTTACAATGACAGAGGCTTGGCTTATTTAAAGTTGCAAAACTTAGAAAAAGCAATGCTCGATTTTAATCAGGCAATTCATCTCAATTCTCAAGATTATAGAGCATACTTTAACCGGGGTTGTGCTTACGGTAGAAACGGCGATGACCTTGGTGCAGTGCGCGATTTTTCTGAAGCCATCAGGCTAAACCCAAGCAATGCCCTAGCCTATGTTAACCGGGGATTGGCTCGATACCGCTTAGGATATTATCAAAGAGCGATCGCTGATTTAAAAACCGCATCTGAATACTTTGGACACCAAGGCCAGCATGTTGCTTACCAAAAAACTTTAGATTTACTTAAGAATGTGCAACACCAATTAAAGTTTGTAAATGTAATCGCTCTTCTTTAGAAAATAGGGCATGGGGCATTGGAATTTGTTTTATCTCCCTCATCTCCTCTGCTCCCCTGCTCCCCCTGCTCCCCCTGCTCCCTCATCTCCCCTGCTCCTCTGCTCTTTGAAAGCTTGCCATCTCATCAGATTTAAAGTAAACGGTATCACCTCCTGCCTTGCGCTTGGTGAAATATGACAATATGTCTTTTGACATAATTTTCCTTAAACAGCAACAATATCGCCTAGTGACTGTTTTTACTAGGTGTGAGAAAGAACGTGAACAAGTCTTTTTGGTTGCTACCAGTTGCTTTACTAAGTTTACTGATAGCTTTTCCTACTTTGGCTGCTGATACTGATATTGATATTGAGCAGAAAAATTCTAATAAATCTAGAGTAACTTCTGATATTCAGAGTTTGAGTGAAATCGCGCTACCTATCATTAGTGCTGAATTGTTAACTCAAGAACCTGCACCGGATGATGCTGAACAAGAAACTCAACCAGATGCACAAGACCAAACAGAGCCAACTACTACAGATGATGCAGATATTAATATAGAAGCGATCGGAGAACAAGACCCTGTACCTAATTCTACTCCCATTTATGTCATTGAGAAAGATGAAATTCAAAAACAGGGTGCTACAAGCGTAGCTGATGTCTTAAAAAGAATGCCTGGTTTTACTATCAATGACGTAGGTCACGGTGCAGATATTCACACAGGTACTTACTATCGAGGAGCCTCAATTAATCAGTCTGTATTTCTGATTAATGGTAGACAAATTAACACCAATGTTAACATCTATCATGGTGGAACTGACTTAAATAGTATTCCTGTAGAGTCCATTGAACGAGTGGAGTTATATAGCGGTGTATCCTCTGCGTTGTATGGTTCCTCAGCCTTTGGTGGAGTTGTGAATATCATTACTAAACAAGGTTATGGCCCACCTAAATTAACTGGTAGTCTAGAATTTGGCTCTTTAAACTTAAATAATCAACAAGTAACTTATGGCGGTTCATCTGGCGCAGTCAAGTACAACTTCAGCTTTGAAAGATACTTTATAGATAACCGTTATCGTATTCCCGTAGGTGCGACGAATCGTAATGACCAGGGCTTTTTAAGCAACGCAGACACAGCTACAAATACTTATTTTGGTAGTATTGGTTTAGATTTAAATCCGAGAAACTCTTTGAATTTAGATATTACTAAACTCAGCAGTCGTAGAGGTTTAATTTACTTTGGAAGCCCTACTGCTCTTCAAAGAGACAGACTAGACCATGATGGCTTGAATGTTGGCTTATCTTGGAAAACTCGGTTAGGTAATGGGGAAACTTCTAATTTGACAACCTCAATTGGTTATAACCAAGATTATTTTAGTACCTACGGCCCTTCAGGCAATTATTACCGTACAGGTGTTTTAGATACACAACAATTGACAGCTAGAGTAGACCATGAGTGGCAACTTAGCTCAAATAATAAGTTGCGCTGGGGATTAGATTTAAAAAACACCGATTTAAATGGTGATGTTTTAAGTAATAACCCTAGTAGAAGCATCAATAACGGAACTGAAGATAGGAGTGTGTTTAATACAGCATTGTTTGCTGTTAATACTTTCAACTTTAGTGATAATTTTCAGTTAGATTTAGGGCTAAGACAAAGCTTTGATGGACAGTTTGGAAATTATTTAAATCCAAGTGCTGGTTTACGTTATGCCGTCAGCCCAAACTTTGCTGTGCGTGGAAGTTGGGCAGGAGGACAGCGCAATCCTGGATTGGATCAGTTATATGTTTATGATACAGTTCATGGTTGGGAACCTAACCCGGATTTAGAGCCAGAAACAGGTTCTTCTTGGACTGCGGGAGTAGATATTAATTTCTCAGATAATTTGAGAGGACAATTTACATACTTTGGCAGCAGTCTAGATAATCGCTTAGGAGTTTTATCTGGAAGGTGGGTAAACATTGGATTAGTAGATACCAATGGTTTAGAAGCAGCTTTACAACTAAAAATTGCCTCTAGTTGGTCAACTTTTCTCAACTACACTTATACAGACGCTCAAATCAAAACAGGCCCAGAAAGAGGTTTACAATTAGGCTTAATTCCTTACTCTTTACTGCAAGTTGGTGTAGGTTATCAAAATTCAGGTTGGCAGGCTAATTTGTATGCTACTTATAACAGTGGCGCTCGCAGATCTGTTTTTGCTAACACATCAGCGGGTGATAAGACTACAGATTTTGCGCCATCTTTCTTCAATTTAGACTTCAGCGGTCGTATACCTCTCACTAGCAATTTAGGACTGAGTGTTTATTTAGAAAATTTACTAGATGAGCAGTATGAGCGAGTTAATCGTATCTATAGTCCTGGGTTTACTTTCCGCCTCGGTTTAACCTCGAATTTGTAGTAAAAGTTAGGAGTGAGTCGTCAGTGGTCAGTTGTCAGTTGTTAGTAGTAAAAACAACTGACAACTGACAACTAACAAAGTAGCCCGAAATTTTACCCCTTTCAGGCAGGAGATAAGTTTAACTATCAATTACAATTGCTAATATGAGAGCCAGAATTGAAAATCAAGTGCTTTTTCTGCACCACGAAGATTTGCCAGAGTTTAAAAAAGGCGGTTCTGTGGTCAGAAATTCTTATTTTTGGGCGCTACGTTCAATTGCTGGTCGAGCTTCGCGTTATGGTGATTGGGAATATGAGCCGGAGGTTTGGCTAGCGTTGGCGCGAATGCTTTTGTCGTTTGCTGAGTCTGGATATTTGGGTTATCGAGAAACCATGCTGGAGTTTCCCCAATCTCAAGGGCAAATTCCTGATGTGCTGCGAGATGTGTCTACTTGGGAGTGATGATACCAATTTGAAAACAGTTTTACGAAATTGGTTCAAACACCATTTGCGGAATTAACACTTCATCTTGTAGTTGCCCAATACCTAAAAAGCGAGTCTGTTCATCATAAACTCGCACTGTACCAGAAACATCCACAGTTATATTAATTTTTTGACCTTGACACCATTTTTGAGCAGACGTTGCTGGTAAATTAACAGATGATAAATGTTGCAAAGCTGCATCTGGAGAAGTTGGTTGAAATGTCCCTGCTTGCAGTTGTGCTTCTAATTCGTTTAAGGTGAGACTATCTGCTAAGTCAAAGCCACTGCTTTGGGTGCGTGTCAAGGCGGCGAGAGTACCGCCGGTTGATAAAACTGTACCTAAGTCACGAGCGATCGCTCTAATATATGTACCAGCACCACAAGCGATCGCAACATCTAATTCGGGAAAATCCCCTTCCCGCCAGTCCAAAATTTCTATTTGAAAAACTTCTACTATGCGACTTGGCACTTCTACTGTTTCGCCTTGGCGTGCTAAGTCATACAGGCGTTTCCCTTCGACTTGAATTGCACTGTAAATAGGTGGAATTTGCTCAATTTTACCCTGAAATTGTAATAATGCAGTTTTCACATCTGCAAAACTCAATGCAGTGCAAGGACAAGAAGTAATAATTTCACCTTGCAAATCATCTGTTGTGGTACGCACACCCAGACGGATAGTAGCTTTGTAAGCTTTTTCCCCTGGTAGATATTGTAATAGCCTTGTGGCTTTACCAAGTGCGATCGGTAACACCCCTGTTGCCGCTGGATCTAACGTTCCTGCATGTCCTACACGTTTGAGGCGCAACAGCTTTCGCACCCGTGCTACGCAGTCGTGGGAAGTCCAGCCAAATGGCTTGTTTAAGTTGAGAAAACCTTGAGATAACGTCAAATCAATTTTTTCAACCATTAGTCTATGTTCAACCTTCAGCCAATTCAGAGTCATAGATACTATAACGGTTCCCGTTCTAGCTTTTAAATTCCTCTACACGTTTCAAGTAACGCAATACCATTTTGGATTTTAGATTTTAGATTATGAAACTCAGTAGGGGCGGGTTCACCGAGATCATCATTAATCATTGATAAAATTTTTAAACCCGCCCCTACCAGTCTTCCATCTGTCGCAATCATTTTTCAAATTGGTATAAGTTTTAACACTAACACTTTCAAAACTTTCAACAAAAGAAACTCACTAGCGAGTTTTAGTGAGTTTATTAACAACAGTAAAGTTTACGAATTAGCTATGGTTGATATAATAATATTTCAAAAGTTTGCAATCAGCTGGTACGCATTTCAATTGGATATTCTCTCGTTAAAGCAGTCAAAAGTCACACATTCCAGAGTCCAGAACAATTATTGACTTTTAACTCTTGACTGTTGGCGAACCTAAAAAATAAGTATGCAAACTACATCTGTTTTAGCTTATGGCTTTGGCGATCGCGTGAAACTTTTAAACATTAAAAGTAATAAAAGTGGGAAAAGCAGCCATAAGGAAAAGTAGGAAAAGTAGGAAAAGTAAGAAAAGTAGATTTTTTATTTAAAGGCTTTACTAGCTTGTTTGTATATTGTAAGTTGATGTATTAAATAGATAGTGGTTCAACAATTGATAAGTAAATTTTTTGGACTGATTCCAACTAAGAATTTGAGCAGGGTCTTTTACAAAATTTTTCAGCTTAGACGCTCTAATCCCAAATAAGGAAAGAATGTCTTATTTTATTAAGAAATAAACTGCTGAACTACGAATTAGTACAAGCAGTTCATGGCTAATCCATAATGAAGCAGTCCGCTTTGATTAGGAAATCTTTGTCAATTCAAATTTACTAAACAGTTTCAAGCCCAAAAAACCAGATTTATTGTGAATTTCTGAATTGTTAATTTTGAATTAACAATTGGTATTAGCTATGGAAATAACTCAATCAGTTCAATCAATAGGAGGATTTATGTCTGATATCGAAATTAATGATTTGTACAATATAGCTCAAGCTGATGAAGTATATGAAGACCAATCAAGTGAAATAGAAAATGAGATTTTTGATGATAATCTAGAAGAGCTTTTGGCAGATATATCTGTAGATACAATTACAGCGTACACTACGGGTAGTTGGTAATAATTGAAAGTACTTGTAGCAAGGTGCTGCTTGCTGACTATAAACCCGGTTATTTAAAAGCTTTGAGCAATCAGCACTGTCCTAACCTATATGAAACGGCTATATTTACAATCTTCCCTACTTGCTTGAGGGTTGTAGGGGCTGATAAGCAGTAGAAACCTAAAAATATAAATCTTCAGCTTTGTGGCTGCACTGGCTCTACTCAGATAATACCTGAAAGCAAAATTATTAATACTTAATAAACAACTAAGAACCAGTAGGAAGCCGCTTAGGTAAGCTAACTGTAACTTTAGTTCCTTGGCCCAGTTGGCTGAACAAGGTAATATCACCACCGTGTAACTCGACACAGGCTTTAGCGATCGCCAGCCCTAAGCCTGTACCAGGGATTGTATCAACATTACTGCCACGACTAAAGGATTGAAACAAGTTTTTCTGATCTGCAATCGGTATACCAATTCCTTGATCTTGGATGTGAAACATCACCTGTGATTCTTTGCCCATCAGGTGGAACTCTACAATACCCCCATTGGGGGAATATTTAATGGCATTGGACATTAAATTTACAAAGATTTGTTGCAAAAGACCGCGATCGCCCCAGAAACCTTTGTAATTTCCTGTAATTTTAAAAATTACTTCGTGACGCTCGCCCAATGTTTCTTGCTCTTGTTCTATGAGATCCGAGAAAAATTGCAATAAATCTAGGGGGATTGGTTTAAACTTAGCTTTATCCAACTCAAATTGATTAACTAAAAGCATATTATCCACGAGTTTGGACATATACCTTGCTTTCTGCTCAATAATTTGCATGAATCTCTCTTGTTTAGATTCATCTAGTTGGTAGCGATACTTTACCAGAGTTGATGCAGCAGCCAAAATTGAAGTTAACGGTGTTCGACATTCGTGGGAAACTGTCCCAATGATTTGGGATCTAAATGCATTTAGTTGCTTTTCTTTCTGTAGTGCTGTTTGAGTTTGGGTTAGTAATTCAGCCTGCTGAATTGCGATCGCTAGTTGCACCGAAACCTCATAGAGCATTTCCACATCATCAGCTTGCCACTGACGCTCCTCTATACTGTGATAGGCAATCAACAACCCCCAAGGCTTCGGCGTTGGCTTTCCATTGTTATTTAAATTAATCGGAACTACTAGGTGGGCTTTAGTGTGAAATTGCTCTGTCAGCCTGTCATAGCAATTACTCAAGCCAGCTTCATACACATAAGAAATTGCTCGGTTAGAAGAAATTGGGAATTGGGAATTGGGAATTGGTAATGGGGAATTGGGAATTGGTAATGGGGAATAGTTACTCTCTGCTTCCTCTGCTACCCAGTCCTTAGTTTCCAGACACCAGTCCTCAGTTCCACCTGCTGTTTCCTCGTAGCACAAATGTGGAATGCGATTCTCTGCAAGAGATGCTACTTGATCTTTAGGCTTTTCCTTTGGAGTGGGAGTAGCCACTTTCTGAATGTCTATGCGATCGCCCAGCAATACAACATCGCATGATTGGGCTGACGAGGCAACTATCTTACCCGTGTTATCTGGGGCAAACTGATATACCATCACGCGATCGCATTTGAGAAGTTGCTGTACTTCTGCGACAGCAGTATTTAAAATTTGCTCTAAGTCCAGAGATTGACGAATTCGCAGAGCTGTTGTCGCTATTAAACGCTGTCGTTCTTGAGTTTTGTTGAGTTGGGCTTGCAAGCCCAATTGCTTAGTGGCGTTACGAACAGCTAATTGTAATACATCTGGTTTTAGCTGTTGCTTCACCAAATAATCCATTGCACCCATTTTCATCGCTTGCACAGCGACTTCTTCATCACCACGTCCTGTCAGTACAATCACAGACACAGGAGTTCTAAATATTTCCTGCTTCAGCTTTTTGAGCAGTTCTAATCCACTCATATCAGGTAGACAGAAATCCAGCAGAATGACATCGAAGTGCATTTCTTGGCACAAAGCAATGCCATCCTCTGCACAGTCTGCCTCCCAAACCTGATAAGACTGGTGCGGATCTTTCATCAGAAATCTACGATAGATTTTCCGATCCGCTGCACAATCATCAATGGTAAGTAGCGTCCATGTATCCGGCATAGAGGAACTAGGAGCAATATATATGCTTTTACTTTAGATTGTGATTTGTTACATAATTCTAAAGTTAAACTCCATTAAATATAAATAAAATCTAAATTTCTTTACTAAATATCAACAGATTGGGGATCAATTAGGACAGCGCTGATTGCTCAAAGCCTTGAAATAACTTGCTTTCCACTCAGCACTCAGCACTCACAAAGGCACTCAGCACTCAGCACTTCTTCAAGGTACTAACGCCAAGACAGCAGCAGGAGAACCTGAACCATCCCGTAACCGAAGAATCCCAATGACCAGAGTAGTGCCTGTAGGCGACAGTTGATCCAAATTAGTGAGATTCTCTAATACAATGCGCGGTTGTTCTAATACCAGACTGTTAGTAGCAAAACTAGTATCCTGTCCGGGGTCTACACCGTGAGTATCAATTCCTATACCAACAATTTGCCGTTCATTCAGTAGGAAGTGAGTAGCATCGCTGCTAAACCCTGGAAAATGAGCAGTTCCTTGAGTATCTCGGTTGAAAAATCTATCTTGATCCAACCACTTATCTTGCCAGCCAGTATTAAGTAGCACTACGCTACCAGGAGAAATCTGATTATATTTTTCTTCCCAGACCAGAATATCATCAATAGTTAGGGCATAGTCAGGATCAATTGCTGCGGCTTCATGGATATCTATCACTATGGCAGGTACAACCAATGATTCAGCTGAGTATTGGTCAATTCCCACACCATAACTGTGAAAACTGTTAGGTGCATTCACATGGGTGCTGCTATGTTCCCCCAACGAAAAACGCCGCAGGTAATAGCCATCCTGTGAAAGTTCTGCAACGGTTGCAAATTCTACTGGTGGGTCGCCAGGCCATTGAGGAATATCAACGTCTATTACATGGCTGAGGTGGATAACGCGTGAGTAAGTAATAGTATGTTGATTGTGTGATTTGATCATCCCAGCCTGAAATTTTTTACCAATAAAAGTGTTTGCAATCCCTAATATTATCGCCTACTCGTTCATTTCTTTTAATGTGGCTAGTGCTGAAGGAGATAACCGACTCAAATAGCGGAATATCCAATATTTAAATATAGTATCCAAAATTACAGGAAACGTAGCAATAAACATAAATATGACACTTCTATTTGCTGCCAGTCCGAAATGTTCTGAGAATCCTTCCAGAAGGACTTCCCATCCATGCGGAGAGTGGAATCCAACAAATATATCTGTAAATAAAATAATTAAGAAAGCCTTAGCGCTGTCACTAATACCATAGACAAGTTCATCTATAAAAGCTTTGACAACTAAAATTTCTTTTTTACTATTAACAATGATGATGGCAAAAGCAAATAGTGATATTAAATCAGCGAAAATATTACTAATTGCATCACTGCTTTTATGACGAGATTCTTCAGCTATTTCAATAGCTTTCTCTTTAGTACTTTCTTCTACAGCCTCTAGGGAAAGGGGGGGATGTTGATGAATTAGGTTTTGAAATTTCAGCCTTTTTTGAAATAAATTTAACTCGCTTAAAGCTTCTTCTTGCATTTGCGAATTTAGAAAAACTTGAGTTCCATTTTCTCCTTGAATATTTTTAACTATAGGATTTATCAAAAGCTGCTTAGATAATTGCTGTGTTAAAAGAGGTACAATAATTATAGTTAAAAAGAATTTTATTGTAGTTACAGTGCGTCTTCTAGAAATCTGGAAATTTCTGACAAACTCTTCTTCTGCCTGTGGAGTAAAATCAGATTTAATTTTATTAATTGTTCTGCCAATAGACCTTGGTAATACTCCTGTTTTTTGAGAAATAGGTTGAACTTTAACCAAATTCAGCGAATCTGGTCGTTGATTATTTCCATTATTATTTTTTTGGTTTTCAGAAATTATTGCTGAATTACTATAATTACCTGGCTCATATCTAAAAGTATACTTGTCTACCACTTCATCAATAAATTTAAGCTTTTCTAACAAAGCTGAATTGGAAATATTCAGTAATGAACGACTTAATTGAAATTCTGCCAATCTGACTTTGATAATAGTTAAGTTCTGATTCAGGCATCCTTGCCAATAAGACATAACATTTTCAGTATAATTTACTGATTCAGCAGATATTTTTTGATGCCCAAAGTATTCTGCTTCGATGTTTTTAATAGTTTGAGCAGCCTTGTATGCTTCTAATAGCGCTCTTTCTGGCGTGTCTAAAAACCATTGATTCATTGGTCGCACAATTTCAAATTTACCAATATTGATTATTCTATCTCTCTCTCGTTTATCTTGACTCAGCACTTTCAATTCATGAAGCGTGATTCACATAGCTACAAGTTATGATTTGCGGTTACCGTATTTAATTTTGTGTAATTCTTATAGGCACATCTGCAAAAATAAATGGTATACACAGTAAATTTTTTTGGAAAGCTGAAAATTGATTAGTCGGATTGAATAAAAATTGCTTGCGACTCTACAAAAGAAAATACCACTGAGTCTAATTCAATGTTGTGAAGAGAGTGTGTAGTTTGTGTGTCAATGGTGTAATTAGCTAAAAATTATACTAAAAAACTGGATATTGGCGGAATAAACTGCCTGTTTTGTTAGTTAAGTATTTTTAAGCATTTTTTGAAAAAAAATGTTAATAATATGACTTTCAAGTAGAAGGGTGTGGGGTGTGGAATTGGTGGAAAGCTTTCTTCTCAACAGCAATTAAAGAACACCAAATCGTAGATTTTGGTGGAAACCTCTGTACCCATATTGGTTTCGCTTAGGGGTGTATAAAAATACAATTTCTTCTCCTCCCTACACCCCACACCCTACATCCCACACCCTAGTTTTGATCAATTAGATGAATCCAGCTATAAGACACTGCTGCAATGTGAAGATTTATTCCTACCTCAAAAGCTCACAATTTGTAGTACAGTGTTGATGTAACTAACGTATGGCAGTTTCCTGCAATAATACTTAGTTATAAGCATTAATAAAATTTAACAATTTCAGTATTATTTCTGATATTTTTGAGAAATTTGGGCATTAACCATGAGATTGAGGTTCTTAGGTCAAGGGTTAACAGGGGTTGCAATAGCTTCCCTAACCGTATCTACCACAACTACAATCATCAGTCAGCCTAGCTATGCCAGAGGCACTACCTTCTTCTGTGCAAAGAGCAAGGGTATACCGATAACGTTTGCTCGTACCCAAGATGGCAGGAAAGTACCCATGATTCGATGGATTTCCCAGGATTATTTCTCGCAGGAATGGCCAGTTGAACGTCGTTGTCAAGAGGTTTCTCGCAGATTTCAAAGAAGTTATGACAATGGCACGTTAAAGTACATTAAGACTGGAACGCTCAGAGGAGAACCAGTTGTGTGTGCTGCTGCTAATTCCTACGCTCCTTGTACAGATAGTACTTTGTTGTTCACTCTCAAACGTGGTAGTAGTGCCAAAGCTACTGTGCAGAGGCTGTTGAATCGTCGGGGATTGGTAGCCGGAAATGTACTGAATGAAAGCGGTGGGGATACATTGAATGTTGAATTTGATGCATATATAAACAATGCTACAGATGAGCCAAGTAGTGATTTGAATCAAAATTCAGGCAATAGTTTCTGATGCGATCGCTAAATGAGAAAACTACTGAAAAACTCAGATGGCTTGGCATAGATTCGCACCAATTTTCTTGATTGGCACTTTATTAACAAAACTATCGGCATCGGCACCAGTAGAGAGTGTTTTTCCCGAATGCACCACCTTTGGTTGCAAGATTTCTCAGTCGAGAAAACTTTATCGTCAAGCTCAGTCAATTACTGTCAAAGTCTTGTCCACAGATTTTTTAGGTTCAGGAATATTGCTGAAAAATCAAGGTCAGGTTTATACAGTATTAACAAATGCTCATGTGTTGCAAGCAGGTGAACCACCTTATCGCATTCAAACAGAGGATGACAAAATTTACACCGCTCATTTATCTCATAGCTCCAGCTTGGGAAAAAATGATTTAGCTTTACTGCAATTTCAAAGCACAGGCAATAACTACACTGTGGCTTCCTTGAGTTCTTCTTTAGCAGTGGGGGATGAAGTCTTCGCTGCGGGGTTTCTTGCTACTGAAGAAGGAACTGAAGAACAAGGCTTAGCTTTTACCAAAGGCAAGGTTTCATTAATGCTACCCAAACCTTTAGAAGGTGGTTATCAACTGGGCTACACCAATGATATTCAAAATGGCATGAGTGGCGGCCCATTGTTGAATTATCGAGGTGAAGTTGTCGGTGTGAATGGAATGCACGCCTATCCTCTGTGGGATGTTCCTTCTGTATTTCAGGATGGTTCCAACGCCGATGAACGATTACATCAAATCATTACCCGCCTGAATTGGGCTGTACCCATAGACAAAGTAGTACAGATGATAGCAAAACCAGCAAAAACTCCAGATAAACCCATGTTAAATAAGGCTGATTAGAGGTCAAATGATGAGGCTTGATAATCAACTAGCAACAGCAATTATCGGGGTAGCGATCGCATTTATCCAACCTGAAGTTGCCGTAACATTAACAGCCCAGAATGTCACTAGTATAGCCAAACAGATTACAGTACTCATTAGTGGCCCGACACTCGGCTCTGGGGTGATAATTCACCGCAAAGGAAACACTTACACTGTTCTCACCAATGCACATGTTGTAGAAGAGGGAGGAAATTATACAGTCCAGACTCACGACCAAAGCTTATACCCAGTGAAATCAAATTTAATTCAGCGCTTATCGGGCGTAGACTTAGCAGTATTAGAGTTTACCAGCGACAAAGAATACACAATTGCCACCTTCGGTAATTCCGATACAGCCAAAGAAGGCACAACTGTTTATGTGTCTGGCGCACCAGAACCAGTACGAGGAATCGAAAACCGCACCGTACTAGTTCCTAGAGGAGAAATTGTAGGCACAAATTCTCAACCCCAGGAAGGTTATAGCTTGATTTACGACAACATAACTTATCCAGGAATGAGTGGCGGGCCAGTGCTGAACGAAAATGGCGATTTGATTGGCATTCATGGTAGGGGTGCAAGAGATAGTGATGGTCAAAAAGTAGGTTTTAATCTGGGAATTCCCATCAAAATCTTTATGACTTCAAAAATCGGCAGCAATTTGGGAGTAGCAATCCAAAATCCGCCAAGTAGACAAATACCTCCCACCAGCTTGACACCTCCGTCTCCAACCGCACCCATCACAGGACGACCACCTGTAATTAATGGTTCTGATGGTAGTACAGGATTTGGTTGCCCAGGCAGACGTTGTTAAATATCAAAAGAGTTTTATATCAAGAGTGTAATTAAGATGTTTCAAAAATTTTTGCAATCCAAACTTTTAACTTTTTTATTAATTGCAGCATTATTTAACTTAAACCAACCTAGCGCGATCGCACAAACTAGCATAGATGAAGATAAACTTGATACTGTTAATGGAATGCCTTGGGCTGGTAGAGGATTGCCATTTGATAAAGTTGTCGATATTAAAGATAGTCTTGTAGATTCAGCTTTGGGCAAAGTAGTCATAGACCGTCATGGTGAAGATCCATTAGGAGTTTTATTTAAAGAACCTTTTGCTGGCCCCAGCCCTGGTAGATTTGTAATGGTTTCCCTGTGGGGAAGCAAAATAGAAGGGTGCTTTGTGAAAATGATTGTGCAATCAGCGCCAACTGACGGTAAAGCCGATTTAGAAGAACTTGTTCCCAAAATGATAGAGTTAGGTATTGATGGTCAAATTCTGCAACTAACTGCCAGCCCAAATACTAAACCTAGAGGCTTTCAAGGCAACTACACATATACTGAATACGAAAATAACACAAGCTATGAGCGTTCTAGTACTTGGTATATGACCGATACATCATTTGCGATCAATGCTGATGCTGCCAATATGCTGAGAAATGCACCTGCAAAGGAAATTCGTGCGCGTTTAACTTTTGCCAATGGTGATACTAAAGTGTTTCCTATTGGCAAAGGAAACGTGAAACGCTGGCAAGAAGCCTATGGTTTCAATAGTTCTTGTACTGCACCAAAGTGAGCAGGGGCGATGGAAAGATGAGGAGTTTTACTCCCCTCTCCTTGTAGGCTACGATGTACACACAAATCAGAAAAACTTCATCCACCAAAGATTTGCAGTGTTGACGCTGGCGTAACAAAGCTAAATTGTTGCAATCATGGCGATGCTTGGGTTGGGCTACGCCAACGCATTTGTTATTTCGGCGAACGCATTTGTTATCGGGAAAGGCAGAGGGCAGGAGGCAGAAGGCAGAAGGGATCTGATTCCTGCCCTCTGCTACGACCGCTCGTGAGTAAGGGTTTAAGACCCCCACCAAATTTTCAATTTGGTGGCTCTTGTTCAGGAGGGGTCGGAATCCCCTTCTGAACAAAACATAAAAGCCCTCTGCCCTCTGCCTTCTG
>NZ_JAECZC010000107.1:21883-41230 GCF_016056305.1 Amazonocrinis nigriterrae CENA67
TGCCATAGTACAACCGCAAACTACTGTGGCACTATCCTCAACTCCAGTAACCAAGCTTGCCAAAGCAACCACGGTGCAAATTGACAGGGACGAAAGTGATATTGTTCTGACTGCCGAAACAGCTAATGCTGAAGACTTATTGGTTCAGGCTGGGGAAAAGTACGATCGCAAAGACTATAAAGGAGCAATAGAACTTTACACTACAGCGATCAAGATTAATTCCAACGATGCTATTGCCTATGTTGGACGCGGACTTGCTCGTTATCGCTTAGCAGATTTGCCAGGAGCAATAGCAGATTACACCATAGCTATCAAGATTAACCCCAAGGATGCCATAGCCTACAACAACCGGGGACTTGCCCGCTATGATGCCGGAGACAATCAAGCAGCGATCGCAGATTACAACCAAGCAATCAAGATTAATCCCAAATATGCTTTGGCTTTCTACAACCGGGGGCTGGCTCAATATAAATTAGGAAAATTGCCAGAAGCGATCGCAGATTACAAGCAAGCCTTGGAAATCAATCCTAACTATGATGATGCCTACTATAACCGGGGGCTTGCCTACTATGACTTGGGAGACAATCAAGCAGCAATTGCCGATTACAACCAAGCTTTACGAATTAATCCCAATGCTGCTGATGCCTACTATAACCGAGGACTTGCCCGCTATGACTTGGGAGACAACCAAGCAGCCATTGATGACTATACCTCAGCCTTGAAGATTAATCCCAACGATGCCGATACCTACTACAATCGGGGACTTGCCCGCTATAAGTTGAAAGACTTGCAAGGAGCAATTGCCGATTACAATCAAGCCATCAAGATTAATCCTAACACTGCTGATGCCTATATTCGCCTGGGGCTTGCCCACTATGACTTAGGAAACAACCAAGCAGCAATTGCTGATTACAACCAAGCAATCAAGATTAATCCCAAGGATGCTTTAGCCTACTACAATCGAGCAATTGCTCGCAATGACTTGAAAGATCATCAAGGGGCAATCGCAGATTACAATCAAGCCATTAAGTTGAATTCCAACTATGCTTCAGCCTACATTGGCCGGGGAGTTGCCCGCTTTAATTTGGGAGATCACAAAGGAGCGATCGCAGATTATAATCAAGCTCTCAAGATTAATCCCAACGATGCTTTAACCTACTACAATCGCGGCGTTGCTTATTCTGCTTTAGGAGACAAACAAAAGGCAATTGAAGATTACAACCAAGCCATCAAGATTAATCCTAACGATGCCGAAGCTTACTACAACAGAGGAAATGCTCATTCTGCCTTGGGAGATAAACAAGCAGCAATTGCAGATTATAACCAAGCTATCAAGATTAATCCTAACTATGCTCCAGCCTATGGTAATCGTGGAAATGCTCGCTATGATTTGGGAGATAAACAAGCAGCAATTGAAGATTACACTCAAGTTATCAAGATTGATCCTAAAGATGCTTTAGCTTATAGCAATCGGGGACTTACCCGCTATGACCTAGGAGATCAACTGGGGGCGATCGCTGATTTACAAAAGGCTGCTAAACTCTTTCAAGAACAAGGCAAAATAGATGATTATAAACAAATTTTGCAGTTAATTAAAAAGCTTCAGCAATAGAAATCAGGAAATCCTTTTGGAATTTTTTTGCCCCATACCCCATGCCCTATGCCCCAGCAAGAGTCCAAACCCTTAATTTATCGTTTTCCATGCGTAAGTCCTAAAGATAATAAATCCGGGGTTTGAAGTATTACCTAGCCAGCCGAATTAAGATCAAGATAAATACATATTTTGTAACTTATAAACATGAAACGCATCGTCTTGATTGCTGGATTTGAATCATTCAACGCTGACTTGTACAGGAAAGCGGCTTTTTTAGCAAACTCTCGCTGTCCTGATTTGGATATTCGCGTATTTAGCGATCGCGATATTACCAGCAATAGCACTGAGGTGTCAGCGGCACTTCAAGACGCTGACGTGTTTTTTGGTAGCTTACTATTTGATTATGACCAAGTTTTGTGGTTGCGCGATCGCCTTACCCAAATTCCCATCCGGCTGGTGTTTGAGTCGGCTTTGGAATTGATGAGTTTAACCAAGCTGGGTAACTTTGCCATTGGCGACAAACCCAAAGGAATGCCCAAACCAGTTAAATTCATCCTTGATAAATTCAGCAATGGACGAGAAGAAGACAAACTAGCTGGTTATATCAGCTTCTTAAAAATAGGCCCCAAACTCTTAAAATTCGTCCCAGTGCAAAAAGTCCAAGACTTACGCAACTGGTTAATTATTTATGGTTACTGGAATGCTGGCGGCCCAGAAAACGTCGCCGCTTTATTTTGGACACTTGCAGAAAAATACTTAGGCTTAAAAGTCGGCGACATACCCCCGCCAATAGAAACTCCCAACATGGGATTACTTCATCCCGACTATCAAGGATTTTTTGAATCGCCCAAAGCATATCTTGAATGGTATCAAAAGAGGGGAATTGGGAATTGGGAATTGGGAATGGGGAAAATTCCTGACTCTCCACTCCGCACTCCCCAGTCCCCGGTTGTAGGAATTCTGCTTTATCGCAAACATGTGATTACTAAACAACCTTACATTCCCCAACTGATTCGGCGTTTTGAAGCAGCTGGGTTAATTCCTTTGCCGATTTTCATCAACGGCGTAGAAGGACATGTGGCGGTACGGGACTGGATGACAACAGACTACGAAATTCAGCAACGACAAATAGGTAATGTTGAAACGCTCTCACTTTCTGCTGAAGCTGTTAAAGTAGATGCGATCGTTTCCACAATTGGCTTTCCTTTAGTGGGTGGCCCAGCTGGTTCAATGGAAGCAGGTCGTCAGGTAGAAGTAGCAAAGCGCATTCTCTCTGCTAAGAATGTACCTTACATCGTTGCTGCACCACTGCTAATTCAAGATATTTACTCTTGGACACGTCAAGGTGTAGGGGGCTTGCAAAGTGTTGTATTATATGCTTTGCCAGAATTAGATGGGGCAATTGATGCTGTTCCTCTCGGCGGTTTAGTGGGCGAAAAAATTTATTTAGTTCCTGAACGAGTGCAACGATTAATTGGCAGAGTTAAAAGTTGGATTGCTTTACGACAAAAGCCGCCATCTGAACGCAAAATTGCCATTATTTTGTATGGCTTTCCTCCTGGTTATGGTGCAGTGGGTACTGCCGCATTATTGAATGTGCCGCGCAGTCTTTTAAAATTCCTCCATGCTTTGAAAAATCAAGGTTACACTGTGGGCAATTTTCCTGATGATGGGGAAGAGTTGATTCGTCAAGTTAAAGAAGCAGATGAAGCCTTTCCCAGCGGGGAGAACATTCCCACCTCCGTCAACGCCCGCACTCTGGAAAAATGGTTAGGATATCTTCGCACCTCCCGCATCGAAAAACAATGGAAATCTCTGACGGGAACTGGCATTAAAACTTATGGAGATGAATTACAAATTGGTGGTGTACAGTTAGAAAATATTTGGATTGGTGTCCAACCACCTTTGGGAATACAAGGCGACCCCATGCGCTTAATGTTTGAGAGAGATTTAACTCCCCATCCCCAATATGCTGCTTTTTATAAATGGTTGCAAAATGAATTTCAAGCTGATGCTATAGTTCACTTCGGAATGCACGGCACTGTGGAATGGTTGCCTGGTTCACCTTTAGGTAATACTGGTTATTCTTGGTCGGATATTCTGTTAGGAGATTTGCCGAATCTCTATATATATGCAGCTAATAATCCTTCGGAATCAATTTTGGCAAAACGTCGCGGTTATGGTGTGTTAATTTCTCACAATGTACCGCCTTATGGTCGTGCTGGTTTATATAAAGAGTTGGTGGCAATTAGGGATTTAATTTCGGAGTATCGAGAAGACCCGAAGAAAAATTATATGCTGAAGGAAGGGATTTGTAAGAAGATTGTCGATACTGGTTTAGATGCGGATTGTCCGTTTGAGGAGGCGAAAAAGTTAGGTATTGCTTTTACTCCAGAGAATATCAAAATGTTTAGCGCCCATGCTTTTGATGATTATCTGGTGAAGTTGTATGAGTATTTGCAAGTTTTGGAAAATCGGTTGTTTTCTTCTGGGTTGCATACTTTAGGTGAAGCACCGAATGAGGAAGAATTGGCTGCGTATTTAGAGGCTTATTTTGGAGACGAACCGCCCTTCGGGTTCAGCAGTGACGCTCGAAGACTCGCTAACGCTGCGCTAACGCAATCGACGCAAGGCGGAGCCACTCCGGTCTTGGGGTCTCCCCAAGTGGAGGATGTGGCATCCAAGACTGCGACTCCTTCACCAAGACGCCAAGAACGCCAAGAGGAGGAAAGGCAAATTAGAGATTTGTTAGAGAAAAGTACGGATGAGTTAACGAATCTTTTGCGGGGGTTGAATGGTGAGTATATTCCGCCTGCGCCTGGTGGTGATTTGTTAAGGGATGGGCCTGGTGTTTTGCCTACGGGGAGGAATATTCATGCTTTAGATCCTTATAGAATGCCTTCGCCTGCTGCTTATGAACGGGGGAAAGAAATTGCTCGAAAAATTATTTCGCAGCATTTAGAGGAATATGGCACATATCCAGAAACTGTGGCGGTGTTGTTGTGGGGTTTAGATGCTATTAAAACTAAGGGTGAATCTCTCGGTATTTTGTTGGAATTGGTGGGGGCTGAACCTGTTAAGGAAGGTACGGGAAGAATTGTTCGTTATGAATTAAAATCTTTGGCAGATGTGGGACATCCCCGTATTGATGTGTTGGGTAATTTGTCTGGGATTTTCCGAGATAGTTTTGTCAATATCATTGAATTGTTGGATGATTTATTCCAACGTGCAGCTGATGCTGATGAACCGGAAGACCAGAATTTTATTAGAAAACATGCTTTGGCTTTAAAAGCCCAAGGTGTAGAAAATGTGTCTGCGAGATTGTTTTCTAATCCTGCGGGTGATTTTGGTTCTTTGGTCAATGATAGAGTTGTAGATGGTAACTGGGAATCTGGTGAAGAATTAGGTGATACTTGGCAAAGTCGCAATGTTTTTAGCTACGGTAGACAGGATAAAGGACAAGCTAGACCGGAAGTACTTAAGGAGTTGTTGAAGACAAGCGATCGCATCATCCAAGAAATCGATTCGGTAGAATATGGTTTAACCGATATTCAGGAATATTACGCCAATACTGGCGGTTTGAAAAAGGCAGCAGAAAAACAACGTGGTAAAAAGGTAACTACCAGCTTTGTCGAAAGTTTCTCCAAAGACACTACACCCCGCAATTTAGATGATTTACTGCGGATGGAATATCGCACCAAATTAGTAAATCCCAAATGGGCCGAAGCAATGGCAAATCAAGGTTCTGGTGGTGCTTTTGAAATTTCTCAACGCATGACAGCGTTAATTGGTTGGGCTGGTACTGCCGATTTTACCGATAATTGGGTATATGACCAAGCCGCAGATACATATGCGTTAGATGCAGAAATGGCAGAAAAATTACGCAAAGCAAATCCTGAAGCTTTCCGTAATATTATCGGCAGAATGTTAGAAGCACATGGGCGCGGTTTCTGGGAAGCTGATGAAGATAAGTTGGAGAAATTACGCCAATTGTATGAGTTAACGGATGAAGAATTAGAAGGCGTGACGGTTTAGTAAAAAATATCATGTCCGCTTGATTACTTACAAAACCCGAAGAACCCCTCCCCATTGACGGGGAGGGGTTCAATAACTATGGAAATAATAACCAATTAACCGGACATAATATGATAACAAAATAATCAAAAAATTGACTATTATATTTTCATTTTGTCAATGTGATGATTTTTAATTTTAAAAATAATCGCATTGACTTTATTTAATTTAGTATCAATGTTTTTAGTGATTATTGAGTAGATATTTTAACCTTATATAATGTGAGTTCGACGGATTGCAAAAAACCCACTTCCATTCCTCTCTCCTGCAAGAATAGAGGCTTTAAATGCTTGATTTTTCGTTACTAAGCTCAGTATTTTTTATATCTTTAATTTACGTCGAAAGTTAAATAACTATATCTTGCGACGTATATCCTAGAGTATATTTACAAAAATATGAAATAGATTTATCTTACAACTTGCACACGCTTAAGCAATAATACAAACAACTAAATGATATACCCATAAATTTAGTTATCACAATTAGAAACTATGGGTATCAGATAAATGCTTGGTAAGCACTTGTCCACGGTCGATAAAACCAGACTAGCTGACTGATTTTTAATTTTTTCAGAAGAAATAATTTCTTGTTGTTAGGAAAGATAATTTTACCGACATAGTATTTAGCTCATTAACTCAAAAATCCTGAAACGCAGAAGAACCATATAGTTCAAGGAGTTAATAGTGTTTAATTTTGGCTTTGTTGTGGAACAGGCACTGGGACATGTTACTCATTACCAAAACTTGAAACGTTGGGTAGCCGAAGATGCAAACATTTTTCCTAGCTGGATGCCTATAAGACGCGGCACAAATGATATTTGGGAATATATGCCAGTTATTCGTAATAATTGGTCACTACAAGCTAGTCTGCGTACCCGTGACGCTATCAAGACGGCTGTGCGTATGCAACCTTTAGACGCACTATTTTTGCATACGCAGACGCTGGCCTTATATGCCATTCCTTTCATGCGTCAGATACCAACTATAATTTCCACTGATGCCACACCTTTGAACTACGATACTATCGGTAGAGCTTATAACCATAAAGTAGGCGGTAACTCTTTAGTTGAACATCGGAAATTTTTGTGGAACAAAAGTACATATCACAGCGCTACAGCTATTGTGGCATTTTGCCAGTGGGCTAAAGATTCGCTGATTGTTGACTATGGTGTGCCTGCGGAGAAAGTGAGAGTCATTCCACCTGGTGTAGACTTGGAACAATGGAATTTCAGACGTGGCAAAATTGAGGATCAAATTTCCACAAATCCTTTGCGGTTGTTATTTGTGGGAGGAGATTTCGCTCGTAAAGGCGGTTATACTCTGCTGGAGGCGTTTCGCAACGGTTTAAACAAAGATTGCCAGTTAGACATTGTTACTAAAGATGCAAACATTGAGCGTGAATTGGCGGGAATCGAAAACATACGGGTACATCGTGGTTTAACCCCTAATAGCCAAGCGCTGAAAGAACTCTATGCTCAAGCTGATATTTTTGTCTTTCCAACACAAGCAGACTGTTTACCCAATGCTATTTCAGAAGCGATGGCAGTAGGCCTACCAATTATTACTACTGATGTTGGCGCGTTAGGTGAACAAGTAGAACATGGAGTTAATGGTTTAATAGTACCGCCCTCAGATACCAATGCTCTTGTTAACGCAGTATCTAACCTGAAGAGTGATGAGACAAAAAGAGCCGCTATGGCGACTGCTAGCCGCCGTATAGCTGAAGAACGCTTTGATGCTCGTCGCAACTATGCAGCGATTTTTGCTTTGATGAAAAGTATATCCAAGCAGAACTTGTCACAACAGAAAGCTAGAAATCTTTCTCGTATCTAAATCTTTGCCTAATATTGCATTTTTCTGGCGTTCAGTAGAAAGAAAATCTTTCCAAAAACCTTATAGGTCTAGTATTTCACGTGTTAACTCTGTACAAAATTTAATAATCATTATTTAGACAAAGACGAAATTAATTCAAAATAAAATATGGTATTTCATACTTACACAAGTGGGTTAAAAATAGTAAGAGTGCTATCTTAAAAGCAAAGTCATTTTCTCAAGTTTGAGGAAAACACTATGGCTACAACGCTTTTAGAGGCTAGTTCTATCGAGTCAGTACTCGGTAAAGAAGCAGAAGATTTGCTGACCTACAAAGCTAAAGTTTCTAAAGATTTACTACATTTGCCAGGGCCGGACTTTATTGATCGAGTTTGGACAAATAGCGATCGCAATCCCCAAGTATTGCGTAATCTCCAGCTACTTTATTCTACAGGTCGTCTGGCAAATACCGGCTATTTATCCATTCTTCCAGTAGACCAAGGCATTGAACACTCAGCAGGTGCATCTTTTGCACCCAACCCAATTTACTTTGACCCAGAAAACATCGTCAAACTGGCAATAGCAGCAGGTTGTAACGCTGTAGCTACCACTTTAGGAGTATTGGGTCTTGTTTCGCGTAAATATGCCCACAAAATCCCCTTTATTGTTAAACTCAACCATAACGAACTGCTGACTGTCCCCAATCAATTCGACCAAGTATTATTTGCTGACCCAGAACAAGCTTGGAATTTGGGTGCAGCCGCAGTCGGTGCCACAATATACTTTGGTTCAGAACAGTCTACCAGACAAATTCAAGAAGTTAGCCAAGCTTTTAAACGCGCCCATGAACTTGGTTTAGCCACAATTCTCTGGTGCTATCTGCGTAACAATGCATTCAAACAAGATAAGGATTATCATTTAGCCGCTGACCTCACCGGGCAGGCAAATCATTTAGGTGTGACCATTGAAGCCGACATTATTAAACAAAAGTTACCTGAAACTAACAATGGTTACGGTGCTGTCGCCAAAGCTATTGGTAAGAGTTACGGCAAAACTGATGAGCGAGTTTATACCGAATTGACAACCGATCATCCAATTGATTTGACTCGTTACCAGGTGTTGAATTGCTACTCTGGACGTGCAGGACTGATTAATTCTGGTGGCGCATCCGGTAAAAATGACTTTGCCGAAGCAGTTCGTACCGCTGTGATTAACAAACGTGCTGGTGGTACAGGATTAATTTCGGGGCGCAAGACATTCCAACGCCCGTTAGAAGAAGGAGTTAAACTGTTTCACGCCATTCAGGATGTTTACTTGTCACCAGATGTAACCATAGCTTAGACGAAGCAGGGGAGAAGGGGAGATGGGGAGAAGGGGGATGAGGGAGATGACGGGGATGATGACAAACAAGTAAGCTAATGAGCATTTAAGTTGCATAACCCCAAAGCTGAACCGCTTACCACAAGCAACTCACCCCGGAAAAATGAATGACGATTAGCTTAGTATGTTTTTTCCTCCTACTCCCCTGCACCCCTGCACCCCTGCACCCCTCCCTGCCCCTTGTCACCTAACTTTTTATATATGTCTAACCCAGCCCAGGGGAAGACGTTAGCCTTGTGAAAGTTTTTTAGCATTCACACAGTTGCTAGAGAATTTATAGGGTGTTTTCCCAATGTTAGAAATGCAAAGAATATTTAATCAATTTCGTCGCCAAATTGCGATAGTATTGCTGGTTACTTTAGTTTGGATAATTAGTTTACCTGCTACTTCAGTTCACGCAGATGGTTATTATTCCAATCAATCACATAAAGTAGAGAAAACTAAGCCTTATTATTCCACAAAAGAACGCTCTTTAGTACAAAACGAGTATCACGAACCTTACTATACGAGCAAAGAACGTCATAGAGAAAAAGCTATTACAAATCAACCACAAACACGTGATGAAATAGACAGTGGGAAGAGAATAAAAGAAGTAAGACCTAAAGATTTGGAAAGCAGAAATAGGTAAAATACGAACTTGAGCTTCACTAAATATTCTCTTTCTTTATGACGACAGTCGCTCATGGGGATTTTCACCATGAGCGACTGCTGTGAGAGTAGCTCTTGTAAATGACTTTTGACTTCTCCTGGTGGGGTACTCCTAAACTAAATCTTATAAGCCCCGTTTATAACCGCCGAATACCAGCTTCTAAGCCTTCACATACACCTGTGAGAAAATCTAAATCCAAAGTGGCGATCGCATCGCTGGGTTTGTGATAATGTGGATTTCGTAAAAATGCTGTATCTGTCACCATAATTGCTGGATAACCAGCATCCCAAAAGGGTGCATGATCACTTCGTCTGGTTTGGGTAACTATTAAACCTCTATTGGGTACTGGTAACCACTGACTTGCTATACCTACTTTGCGAATACTACGACTAATGCTAATCAAGTCGCGAACTGTCCGCAAATTGCCAATTAAAGCAATGAAATCGCCTTGATTTGGGTAAAAGCGTTCTAGAGGAGGCGGATAACTTTGAGAACCAGGCGTAGCATCACGGTATCCCAACATTTCTAAGGACATCATTAAGCGTAGTGGTTGCTGTTGTTGGCGTAAGTTAGCTGCATATGCAGCACTACCCAACAAGCCGTATTCTTCCATATCAAAAGCAACCAGCCGTAAGGGATATCTGGCTGGCGCTGCCGCAAATTTTCGACTTAATTCCAGCAACACAGCTACACCTGTAGCGTTATCATCTGCCCCTGGAGTTCCGGGTACAGCATCATAATGGGCACCAATTAAAATAGGCGATAAATCTGTCTTTTTCCCTTCAGCTTGGGAAGGTAAATTGAGAATGAGATTCTGACAGGTTTTCCTTCCCACTAGGAAGGTGTGGATTTCCACACTTCCCCATTGGGCTAATTGTTGGCGGATGTATTCTTGCACAAAAAAATGCCCAGCCGTCGCCATGTAAGGGTCGCGTTCTCGCGCTATCTGACTCAGATGAGTTTGTAATCGCTCTTTTAAATTCAAACGTTTAAAATAATCGCAATGACACAACTTTTACAAGATGCAGAGCAAGGGAAAAACAAGCTTGATTAGTGTGGATTTCCCGAATTGAAGATACAGTTAAGTACGGTGTTTGGACTATGAGATTTGAGGCAGCTTGGATATACTAAGCATTGTCAATGCTATCCTAGTTTTGCAACTTAGCTCCTCAAGCTTAAATTCCAACACTTTTGCCTTGATGAGAATTATACCATTGAGGCGTTTTCATTCTGTAGCACACAGCTAAAGATAGTCCCGCCCAATCATAATAAATGTATAAGTCACGCTAGGAGAAGAGTAACGCATGGGCAAGGTAGTCGGCATCGACTTGGGTACAACCAACTCAGTAGTCGCCGTAATGGAGGGTGGCAAGCCGGTGGTGATTGCCAATGCAGAAGGAATGCGAACGACCCCCTCCGTAGTTGGTTTTAGCAAGGAAGGCGAAAGAGTAGTAGGGCAAATGGCACGGCGACAAACCGTCCTCAACCCCCAAAATACCTTTTTCTCAGTTAAACGCTTCATTGGACGCAGGTATGGTGAACTCAGCCCAGAATCAAAGCGCGTCCCATACACCATCCGCAAAGACGAAGCTGGTAATATCAAAATTGCTTGTCCCCGTCTCAATAAGGACTTCTCGCCAGAAGAGATTTCTGCGATGGTACTGAAGAAATTAGCAGATGATGCTAGTACCTACTTAGGGGCATCGGTGACAGGGGCAGTAATTACAGTTCCCGCTTATTTTAATGATTCTCAGCGCCAGGCAACCCGCGATGCTGGTAGGATTGCTGGTTTAGAAGTATTAAGAATTATCAATGAACCGACAGCTGCATCGTTAGCTTATGGATTAGACCGGGGTGATGTTGAAACCATCTTGGTATTCGATTTAGGTGGCGGTACTTTTGACGTATCGATTCTGGAAGTAGGCGATGGTATATTTGAAGTCAAAGCCACCAGTGGAGATACGCAACTAGGCGGTAATGATTTTGATAAAAAAATTGTCGATTGGTTAGCAGAGCAATTTTTAGAAGCCGAAGGAATAGACTTAAGACGCGATCGCCAAGCTTTGCAACGTTTAATGGAAGCAGCAGAGAAAGCCAAAATTGAGCTTTCTGCCGTGAGTGTCACTGATATTAACTTACCATTTATTGCCGCTGACCAAGAAGGCCCCAAACACCTAGAAACCCGTATTACTCGTTCTCAATTTGAGGGTTTGTGCGGCGACTTGATTGGGCGATTACGTACACCAGTCAAACGCGCCCTCAAAGATGCCGGACTGACACCAACAGACATTGAAGAAGTGGTATTAGTTGGTGGTTCCACACGTATGCCCATAGTCAAACAGATAGTCAAGGACTTGATTGGCATAGAACCCAGCGAAAATGTCAACCCTGACGAAGTAGTAGCAATGGGTGCAGCAATTCAAGCAGGGATTCTCGCAGGCGAACTCAAAGATGTCCTGTTGTTGGATGTTACACCTTTATCTGTGGGATTAGAAACCATTGGCGGCGTCATGAAAAAACTCATTCCCCGCAACACTACTATCCCTGTCCGCCGTTCTGATATTTTTTCCACTTCCGAAAATAACCAAAATACAGTGGAAATTCACGTCGTCCAAGGCGAACGAGAAATGGCAGCCAATAACAAGTCTTTGGGACGGTTCAAGCTGTATGGCATTCCCCCTGCACCAAGGGGAATCCCGCAAATTCAGGTATCATTTGATATCGATGCTAATGGCATTTTGCAGGTTACAGCCCTAGATAGAACCACTGGACGAGAGCAGAGTATCACAATTCAAGGCGCTTCTACCTTGAGCGAAGCCGAAGTGAATCGGATGATACAGGATGCTCAGAAATATGCCGATATCGACAGGGAACGCAAAGAACGCATCGAAAAGCGTACTCGTGCTGACGGGTTGATTATGCAAGCAGAACGACAACTGCGAGAAGTAGCATTAGAGTTCGGTATGCAGTTTTCCCGTAACCGCCGCCAACGAATTGATACAATTTGCCGAGAACTGAAAGAGAGTTTAGAACAAAACGACGATCGCGGTATTGACCAAGCTTACGCCGACTTGCAAGATGCTTTATATGAACTCAACCGCGAAGTCCGCGAGTTTTACGCCGAGGACGAAGACGAAGACTTACTGGGGACGATTCGCGACATCTTCACAGGTGGCGATAGAGAACGAGAACGCGATTATTCCAGAGATACATACCGAGAAAGCAATTCATATGGTAGGGACTACGGCAACGACTACACAAGAGACTACACAAGAGACAATAACCGTTCTCCTTCCTATGACAATCGTTCATCTGACAACCGTTCTTCTCGCCGTCCACCTCGTCCCATCTATAAGGATAACTGGGATGATGATGACGATGATTGGCTGTAGTTGAAAGTTAGGAGTGATTAGTTATGAGTTTAAGAGTTGAAAGATTTAATTTATAACTCCTAACTCCTCACTCCTCACTCCTAACTCCTAACTTAATTAACCTAGTATAAAATTTTCCAATTAAATAATTGACTATGCAAAATTTGCAGAATTTTCGCGATTACTACGAAATTTTAGGAGTACCTAAAGAAGCCTCCAGTGAGGAAATTAAAAAAGTTTATCGTCGCTTAGCAAGGCAGTATCACCCTGACCTCAATCCAGGAAATAAAGCCGCAGAGGAAAAATTTAAGGATATTGGTGAGGCTTATGAAGTCCTTTCTGATACAGCCAAGCGGGCGCAATATGACCAGTTTAGCCGCTATTGGAAGCAAAAAGGCTTTGTTGGCAAACAAGCGCCCAAGGGTAAACAATGGGGTGACAATCGCACTAATGGTCGTAACGGCACTCAAGATGTAGACCCCAGCCAATTTGCTGATTTTGAAAGCTTTATCAATCAAGTAATTGGCGTAGGCGGACGCAAAGACAGCAAAAACGGCAGCAGTACCGGCACCAGTGGCGATCCGTTTCGTTCGCCTAAAAGCAGAGTTGAGTACACTGTTCCGCCGAAAAGTACACCACGTCCCACACGTCGAGATATCGAAGCGAGATTGACTTTACCACTAGAAAAAGCTTATCAAGGTGGTAATGAACGCATTCGTTTAGAAGATGGGCGATCGCTAGAAGTAACTATGCCTCCTGGGATGGTCACAGGTCAAAGTATCCGCCTGCGAAACCAAGGCATTGGTGGCGGTGATTTGTACTTAAAAATTACTGTGGAACCTCATCCTTTCTTTAAATTAGAAGGTTCTAATATATTTTGCCAAGTACCAGTTACTCCCAGTGAAGCAGTCTTGGGAGGACAAGTAGAAGCACCTACTCTAGATGGCCCAGTGAAAATGACTATCCCGCCAGGAGTTAGGACTGGTCAAAGACTGCGCCTAGCAAATAAAGGCTACCCCACCGAAAACGGCAAACGTGGCGATCAATTAGTGGAAATTCAGATAGTTACGCCCAAAAATATTAGTCCCGAAGAAAAAGAACTTTACGAAAAGTTGCGGCAAATTGAAACCTTCAAACCCCGCGCTGATTTACTGGGTTAAGTGTGAGCAAGTGTATCTAACTTCTTGAATGGTTCTATATTCAACTTAATAAGTGTAAACTTTATGAATGCATTCAAATAAAGCTACATAGTAGATGATAAAGGAAATCGGATTAAAGTAATTCTAGACATAGCAGATTATTACCAACTGCTTGAAGAATTAGAATCTATTCGCGCCTATGATGCTGCTAAGGTTGCTGAAGATGAGGCAATTCCATTTAAACAAGCAATTGCTGAGATTGAGCAAGCTCGTTGATGAATTATACTGTTTCCATGATGTTTATCGTTAAGTAGCTCAGGCTGTGCGACTCAGGTTTACAATATTAAGAAAAACTCGATCGCAAGGTGACTCAACCAGCCGTGAATCACAACGGGGAAATGCCACAACGCAGTCAACCCACCTATTACTCGCTGCTAGGGCTGCATCCCTCGGCATCGGTAATTGACATTCGTCGGGCTTATCGGGAATTAAGCAAACGTTATCATCCTGATACCACAGACTTGCCTGCTGCTATTGCTACTACTAAATTTCAGCAAATTAACGAAGCCTACGCCACCCTTAGCAATCCAGAACGGCGACTTAACTATGACTTAAAGATTGGCTATTCCCGCTTGACAGTAGTTCAACCACCCCCCGACTTGAACCGTCCTGTATCATATTCCTACGACTACTCAAAATCAGCTTACTTAGATGCTAGCGATCGCCCCCTCTCATCTGGTGAAATCTTTGCTTTATTCATTCTGGTGATCACTTTTTTGGGTTGTCTAGTGCTGGCAATTGCCATTGGCTTAACTCGTGGTGAAGCTGCTTTCCAAACCAAACTGCAACCAACCCCAGCAGTAGAAAAACAGGTAATTCATGTGTCACAACTAATTACACTTGGGGAAATTAAAAATTCAAAATTTTCTAATCCCAAATCCTAAATCTAAAATTATTATGTCTCTTCTTCCCCCAGATACTCCACTTTACAGTCATCCCCTACCGCAAATTGAGCAGTGGTTGAAAGACCAAGGCTGTCAACAAGATGAAACACAGCTGCATTGCTGGCGAGTAAAACGGCCTAGTTGGCAAGCTGAACTGTGGCTTGATGTAGAACAACTCGTAGTCAGATACGTCCAAGCCGGTGAAACTGGACAAGATATCCAACGCTCATTCAAGTATTCTCTGAGTCGAGAAGACATAGAACAAGCTGTGTTTTCTGGCCCTTAAGGGAGTTAGGAGTTAGGAGTTAGGAATAAAATTCATAACTACTCACTCCCAACTCCTCACTTTATTAAACCTTTCCAAACCGCCTTTCTCGTTGCTGGTATGCACACAAGGCATGGTGGAATTTGCTGCGGTCAAAATCTGGCCAAAGAGTATCGGTGATATAAATTTCCCCATAAGCCATTTGCCAGAGAAGGAAATTAGAGAGGCGCATTTCTCCACTGGTACGGATTAACAAATCTGGGTCAGCAATTCCTGCGGTGTACAAGTGACCTTCAAATACCTCTTCATCAATTTCATCAGGTTTTAGCAGACCTTGCTGAACTTTTTCGGCGATCGCTCGACAAGCTTGTAAAATTTCCTGGCGTCCACCATAATTAGTTGCGACTGAAAACTTGATACCACGATTATTTTTTGTTGCTTCCATCGAACGGTAGATTTCAGCTTGTAGCGATCGCGGTAGGGCATGTAAATTTCCCACAAACTGAATTTGGACGTTCTCCTCAATCATTTCCTGCAATTCTTGCCGCAAAACTCTCTGGAAAAGAGTCATCAAAAAATCTACTTCTTCTTGGGGTCTTTTCCAGTTTTCTGTGGAAAAAGCATAAGCTGTTAGCGCCTGAATTCCCCAATCACGGCAACAGCGAAGCAAATCCTTAAGAGCATCCACTCCTCGCTTATGACCCATAATTCGGGGTAGACCTTGACGTTTAGCCCATCGACCATTGCCATCCATAATGACCGCAACGTGGTTAGGCAGTAGTTCCCGTTTCAAATCAGGGGGCAATTCTTGGAGTTCAGTTTGTTGTGCTGTCATTTTTTATCTCGAGAAGCGGTCGATGGTAATCCGAGTAAACGTGAGACTAGTGTTAGTGCCTTACCACCAATCTGACGACCCAAACTTAACAAACCAGGAGCAACAGCTTCCCGATCTACATTTGGAGACAATCGAGCCTCTAATGACTCTTTGAGCTTCCTAATCGTCAGCGGTCTATTTAGGGTTCCCCGTTCCGCTAGGGAAATAGAACCCGTTTCTTCTGAAACAACTACACAGATGCAATTTTCGACCCGCTCAGTAATTCCCATGGCCGCCCGATGGCGTGTTCCCAACTGGCGCGAGGCTGTGCGTCCCGAAAGTGGTAAAATTATACCTGATGATACAATACGAGAGCCACGGATCAACGTCGCTCCATCGTGTAGTAGAGTCTTCGGCTGAAAAATCGTTTGTATCAATTCCTTAGAAACGTCAGCATTCAGCTTGACTCCAGGCACAGAAAAATCCCGCTCGTCAATTGGGCCAGTTGTTTCCAAAATAAGCAAAGCTCCTATTCGGTTTTTCGAGAGTTCTTTAACCGCTTCCACAATTTCATCAATCACACTATCAGACTTGGGGACTGCCAGACTAGATGGTTGAAATAACTGTTGGAATTCACCGCGTCCCAATTGTTCCAAAAATCGGCGAAACTCTGATTGGAGAGCAACAGCCATCGCCACAGCACAACCAATCACTAACTTTTCTAGGACAAAGTTTAGTAGTGGTAGACCTAATCTACCACTGAGTGCTGAAGCTAACATTAAAATTATAAATCCCCGTACCATCCACAGCGTGCGGCGCTCACTAATAATGACTAGTATCATGTACGTCAGCGCCAGCACCAAGACGATATCCAGAGTCCCAACTAGCAAGGACTGCGACCATCCTGGGTTTGTCAGCCATTGCTTCCACCAATCTCTCATGACATCTGGATTAATCTTGTGCTTCTAATACTGTTTGTCAGTAGTCAGTTGTCAGTGGTGAGGCAGTGCGTTGGTGAGGTAGCGCGGTCTTGGGAAGCCAGTGCGGTCTTGGGGTTTCCCCAAGTGGAGCATCTGGCGTGGTTCCCCCCATGAGCGACTGCCGAAAGGGTTCCCCGACTTGTACCGCTAACGCGGAACCCGCAGGGTAGCAACTGCCGATCTCAAGAGCGTTAGCGAGCCTGCGAGCGTCACCCGTAAGGGTCAGTAGCTTAGAACAACTGACTACTGACCACTAACCACTAACTTTTCAATCTTTCTGGTAGGCGATCTTGTCGAATCAAGTCTTGATAAGTTTCGCGTTGCAAAATCAAATTTGCTTCGCCGTTCACCACTAGAACTGCTGCCGGTCGGGGTAAGCGGTTATAGTTAGATGCCATACTGTAATTGTAGGCACCAGTTCCCATAACTACGAGAATATCTCCTGGTTGAGTTTTCGGCAGTAGGGCATCTTTAATCAAAACATCTCCAGATTCACAATGCTTACCAGCGATTGTGACTTTTTCTGTTAGAGGAGCCGACATTTTATTGGCAACTACTGCGCGATAAACTGACTGGTAAGTAATTGGACGAGGATTATCAGACATTCCCCCATCAATTGCCACGTAGGTACGAATGTTTGGAATTGTTTTAGATGAACCAATTGTATAGGCAGTTACACAGGCTGTGGCAATTAGCGATCGCCCTGGTTCACACAACAATTTTGGCAAAGGTAAATTTTCAACTGTACAAGCTTCTTGAATCACTTCACAAATCGGTTTTACCCACTCTTCAATGCTTGGGGGATCGTCTGATTCTGTATAAGTAATTCCCAAACCGCCACCAACATCTAACTCTGTAAGAGTTAAACCATAGCTAGCAGCTTTAGTTAACCACTGCACCATCAAAGCGGCTAAATCACGATGAGGTTGGCGTTCAAAAATTTGTGAACCAATATGAGCATGTACCCCTACACAATTGAGGGCTGCTTGCTGACTCACATAAGTGAATACCTCATCCAAATCACCTGGATCAAAACCAAATTTACTATCCAAGTGACCAGTACGAATGTAGTCGTGAGTATGACAATCAATACCTGGCGTCAACCGTAGTAAAATGCGGACAGGTTGTTGCTGTTGTGCTAACTCAACTAGAGTTTGTAATTCATACCAGTTATCTGCCACAATATTGACACCAGCATCAATTGCATAAAGCAATTCTGCACGAGATTTATTGTTACCGTGGTAGTAAATTTTATCAGGACTTACGCCCGCAGTTATTGCTGTATACAGTTCGCCACCAGAAGCTACATCGATGCCTAAGCCTTCACTATTAGCTATGGCACAGACAGCTAAACAATTCCAAGCTTTAGAAGCGTACAATACCTGAGATTCACCCTGGTAATATTGCTTAAAAGTATCTCGGTATTGTTGACAAGCTGTTCGCAGAGTTTCTTCATCTAAAATATATAAAGGTGAACCAAACTGCTGAACTAGAGTTGTGACATCACACCCACCAATTTCTAGGGAGTCAGAACTATTAACTTTAGCAGTCAAAGGTAAAAGTTCCTGGTTGGGTGAAATTGCGTTTGTGCTACTTCTTTGAGGTAAGTACTGACTACCAGCATGTTTAACCCCAGTGGGGTGAGTCGATACCATAAATATAAATTTGTCCTTGCTCAAATTACGGGTGTGAGTAAGTCACCCGATTCCCAGTTTACAAAGGGTTTGTAATCTTATCCAACTAAATGTGATCACATTAGACTTAAAACTACAATCGCTGACATCAGAGGATGTTGATGCAATATTAGAACTGGATAAAGCCTGTTTTGGCGGTTTGTGGTCTCTGGAGGGCTACCAACGAGAGTTGGAAAGTCCCAACAGTGACTTACTGGGCTTATTTTCCTCTATTTCTGATACCAAATTGCTGGGAATGGGTTGCTTTTGGTCAATTTTAGAGGAAGCCCACATTACCATTTTGGCAGTTCATCCCCAATATCACCGTCAAGGTTTGGGGCAAGCTCTATTATATTCTCTTTTGAAGACTGCTTGCGATCGCGGCTTGGAGAGAGCAACACTCGAAGTCAGAGTTTCTAATTTAGCAGCCATATCTTTATATCAAAAATTTGGCTTCCAAACAGCGGGACGGCGGCGCGGTTATTACCAAGATAACGGCGAGGATGCCCTGATTCTTTGGCTATCAGGTTTACAACAGCCACAATTTCAACAAACTTTGGCTGACTGGGGCACCCTTGTCATGGATAACTTAAGCAAATCCTCTTGGCAGTTTGTTTGGTAATGGGAATGGGGCATGGGGGATTGGGGATTGG
>NZ_JAECZC010000108.1 GCF_016056305.1 Amazonocrinis nigriterrae CENA67
CCCTCATCCCCCTTCCCCAACCCCGAAGCCTTTAAGCAACGCCTAGCACAAATGCAAATTGTTTTACATAATCAAGATAACCGCGAACACGATTTACTCGATTCTGATGATTATTACCAATTTCAGGGTGGTTTAACAGCCGCAGTACGTTCTATCCAAGGAAAAAATCCCCAAACCTACTTTGGAGATAATTCTATTCCTGCTCAACCACGCGTCCGCCAACTCCGAGCAGAAATTGCACGGGTATATCGTTCTCGCGTAGTTAATCCCAAGTGGATTGCAGGAATGATGCGTCACGGTTACAAAGGTGCATTTGAAATGGCAGCAACGGTGGATTTTTTATTCGCCTACGATGCCACAACAAAGTGTGTGGAAGACTACATGTATCAGGGTATCGTCCAGGCTTATTTGCTTGATCCACTTGTGTCGGAATTTATTCTGTACAATAATCCTTATGCTCTGCGTGATATTGCTGAAAAATTATTAGAAGCATCTCAGCGCGGTTTATGGCAGGATGTAAATATACAGACAATAGATACTTTACGAAACTTAGTACATCAAGCTGAAGCAGCCGTTGAATAAAAGAGTGGTGTAAGACATAAATATGGACAATCTTGCGTATTTGCACCTAGCTTTCGCCTATGAAGACAGCGAATCCAGTGAATTAGTATCGCTGGGCACTTTGCTCAAGGGAGCATCTGCACCAGACTGGAAACGACTTTCCAGTAGGGCTTGGAAGCATATGTTGCCCCTTGCTCTCACCTTATCTATTCTCAGCGCTGTGAGTAGCGCCATAGCACTAGAAAGGGGCGATCAAGGGCCTTCTGTCAGAAGTTTGCAACAAAAGCTGCAACAAATAGGTTTTTATCGAGCTAACATCACCCAAATATACGACTTTCCCACAGAAGATGCTGTGCGACGCTTCCAACAAGCCGCCGGTTTACCAGTTGACGGCATTGTCGGAACAAGCACTCTGCAAAAATTAGAAAACTGGCGTCCTACCAAAGTTGCCACTGCGAGTACACAAGCTCAAAAAGTGAGTACTGCCAGTACAACTGTCAAAACAACCAGCACCACTAGTTCAGTAACCAACAAGCGCCGTAGTCCCAACTATCTTGCCAAAGGCGATGAAGGTGAAGATGTTAGGGCTTTGCAAGAACAGTTGCGAGTCGCAGGTTTTTATTACGGTAATGCCACAGGAATATTTGGCCCAATTACCGAAGAAGCTGTCAAGCGGTTTCAAGACGCTTACAAATTAGATGTTGATGGTGTTGTTGGGCCAGCAACAAAGACAAAATTACCGCAACCGGGAGTTGGTTATGGGGAAGATCCTGCCACCAAACCAGTAGTTGAGCGAGATAAACTCCGTCTGGGCGATCGCGGTGAAGCAGTCAGAGTTCTTCAAGAACATTTAATCAAAGCGGGATATTTAGAGGGAGAACCAAACGGCTATTTTGGCCCCTACACAACAGATGCTGTACGCCGATTTCAGGCAGCTAATTACTTGAGTGCAAGTGGCGTCGCTGGCCCCACTACCAGAGCTAAGCTATATGACTTAGTTAAGACTGCTTCCAAGAGTGAGTTTAGTGTCCTGGAAATCCAAAGGCGACTACAAGAAAAAGGCTTTTATAAAGGTCAGCTGAACGGAGTGATGGCAGATGACACGAAAAAAGCAATTAAGCAAGCCCAAGAATACTACGGTATCAGTCTGAGTGATATTAGAAGCGGACGCTTTTAGCATCCGCTTAGGCTTGGTCAGTACTAGTCACCAACTAATTGCTTGCCTCCGATCACAACAAATAGGAAATTGCTCAAATTATTAATTGACCGTGCCAATTTTGGATTTTGGATTGTTTTTTTGGTTTATCCCCGAACGCCGCTTGACGCCTGTTGTGCAGCTGTCGCACTCGCTTTTCTTTGTGGGTGGAACAAATCTAAAATCCTAAATTGGTTGACTTGAGTAACTTCGCTTTGTTACCCAACCCAAGTGCTACACTGGCATCAGTGCCCGTTGGCACTTGGGACATACTGCGTGAATTGTCATTTGACAGTCAAGCAAGTGATAGCCTTCTTTTTGAGCAGTTTTTGCACCAATTTTCAAAATAGAGTCATTTTTGAACTCAATGGTGGCGTTGCATCTCACACAAATTAGGTGATGGTGATGATGGGGGTATGGCTGGTTAATCTCGTAATGCTTATGGCCTTCTCCGAGTTCTAATTCCCGCAAAATCCCCATCCGCGCCATCAACTTCAAAGTCCGATAGATAGTTGAGAGACTAATTCCTTCGCCATCGCCCTCTAGTCGGTGATAAAGATCCTCAGCACTGAGATGTTCCCCTTGCGGAAGTTCTTGAAAAATGTGTAGAATTGTTTCACGTTGGGGAGTTAAACGCCAGCCTCTTTCGTTTAATTCTGCTTTGAGTGAAGTAGTGGTGTAGACAGTCATACTAGTTTTTCTCAACAAAGCCCATTAGTTGAGAATATAACAAATATTTGGAGCTACTTGCAACAATCATTGCTTATTGACAATAATTATAGAATGCTCAGGACTAATTGAAAAAATCTCGATCAGCAATTAGGTAATAGCGATCCCCGTCCTTTGGGGATTTGGAAAAAAGTAAAGAAAATTTCAGTTCAGCTAAATGCAAATTATTGCCTATAAGCTGCAACCAACCTGTGAACATGGGGATCAAATTAGGCCTTTGTCCCTAGTCATTTGTCGTTTGCAGTTTTCTCACGACAAATGACAAATGACGAATGACCATAAACTAACTTAGAGACTCCAAATAGTCGCGAATGAGGTTGCGTCGCTTGGGTTGACGTAGCTTTTGCAAAGCTTTAGATTCAATTTGGCGTACTCGTTCCCGTGATAAGTCGAGGGCGCGTCCAATTTCTGCTAGTGAGTAAGGATGACCATCTGCTAAGCCAAACCGCATCAGGATTACATCCCGTTCGCGGCTAGTTAAATCAGCCAAGAGATTTTGCAAGTCTCTTTGTAAAGATTCTCGCATTAACATTTCTTCAGGAGTTACACTATCGGTTTCTAGTAATTCACCTAACTCAGTGTCTTTATCCTTTCCTACCTTAGTTTCGAGCGACACAGAACGAGGCACTCTTAACAAAACTTCTCGTACTTGAGTAGGAGTCATGTCTAACTCAATGGCTAGGTCTTCAAGAGTGGGGGTGCGACCTTTTTCTTGAGCAATTTTGCGTTGAGCCTTTTTAATTTTGTTTAATTTTTCGGTAATATGGACAGGTAGGCGAATCGTGCGGCTAGAAGTAGCGATCGCTCGGGTAATTCCTTGACGAATCCACCAATAAGCGTAGGTGCTAAAGCGATATCCCTTAGTAGGGTCAAATTTCTCTACAGCTCGCTCTAAACCAAGTGTCCCTTCTTGAACTAAATCTAGCAGTTCCAAACCGCGATTTTGATACTTCTTCGCAACAGACACCACTAGGCGCAAATTAGCCTTAATCATGTGTTCTTTTGCTTGCAGTCCTTGAGCTTGAATTTGATCAAGTTCTTCCACTGTCATCTTGGCAATTTCTGCCCAACGGCGTTTGCCTTCTGACAAAATTGGCTTGAGGTCTGACAGGTTGACACCAGCAGTCGCAGCCCACCTTTCCAAAGAAGGGCGATGTCCTAATTCTGATGCTAGACGTTCTTGAACTTCAATTAAGCGCAGATAAGGTGAAACTACTTCATCGCCTTGTTTTGCAGCATTAGCAAGTACTATCCGCATCCGCAAATACCGCTGAACTTTTTGCGCTTCTGAAACTTCTTCATCGCGCCCCAACAACCGAACTCGACCAATTTCCTGAAGATACAGACGTACTAAATCTGTACTGCGACGGTTAGCACTACTAGCAAAGTTAGCAGGATCAGCAGCAGCTATCTCCAGCTCCTGTAGATCATCTACCGACAACTCACTGTCATCAACTGTGAGATCCGGTTCCAAAACCTGGCGAGATTTTTGGGTATTGAAGGCGGCCTCTGGATAAAAAGATGTTGCTGGCATAAAATTGTCTCAATGGCTCCAGGTAACAATAGATTACGGTGAGTCAGCGCTGTAGGAGGGCTTCCCGACCTAGGCGACTGCGTTAGCGCAGGGTTAGCGAGCTTGCGAGCGTCACCCGAAGGGTTAGCTAATCAACTGTTGCTATTGTTCCCGTGATTTTAGATGAACTAACACGGTAGAAGATTTCAATACAGTTTTTTACAAAAAAACTGTATTGGTTATTTTCCCAACATTAATACCGAACTAATTCGGCTGCTGAGCGTCTGATTGAACCAATAGCTATTCAAATCTACAGATAGGTTTTAAATTCCCAACTACCTAGTCAGCATTTCAACTTTGTAGTTATTAATTATTAAGTTTGTAAATGGTATAAACATATTTAAGTAAAATAATGTTTATCGTTGCTATAGTCATATCTACATGTGGGTAGAAGTAATATCCTGACGATTTACTAATTTTTTTCTCAGGATTATTAGGGAGTAGTCAGAGGTGATAGGTTTGAAAGGGGAAGTTAGTAGTTACGCACGAATGATAACGGATGACTGAATAACGGATGAGTGTTAATAGTTGTATTCTGGCTTGATATCTCGCAGCATCAGTTCATCAAGTGCTTGTCGCGGTGTCACTTCACCCTGAAGTAATCGGTAAACTTGCTCGGTAATCGGCATAGTAATATTTTGTTGCTTGGCTAGTCGCATTAAAACCTGGCAAGTATTGACTCCCTCAGCGGTTCCTGGCAAATTGAAAAGAATTGCTGTAAGTGTTTTACCACCTGCCATCTGGTAGCCGACTTGATAATTGCGACTTAGAGGACTATTGCAGGTTGCTAACAGATCTCCTAGACCCGATAAACCGTAAAATGTTTCCGTCTTTGCGCCCCAAAAATTGCCGATGCGAATTATTTCCGTAAGCCCACGGGTGACTAAAGCAGCTTTGGCATTGGTTCCTAGTTGTAAACCATCGCATACACCAGCTGCGATCGCAATTACGTTCTTCAGTGTTCCTCCCAGTTCTACTCCCACGGGATCGGGATTGGTATATACTCGAAAACGATGGGAAGAAAATACCAGCTGCGTTAGTTCAGCGGCAATGGCTACACTACTGGCTACTACCGTAGCGGCTGGTAAAGATTGTTGAATTTCTTCAGATAAATTAGGGCCTGACAGCACAACTACAGGATGGTTCGGAAATGCTGTTTGCCAAATTTGCGAAGGCGTGCTGGTGGTTTGAGGATCTAAGCCTTTGGTGGCTGTGACAAAAATTGTTTCTTTTAATAGGGGTAAAGATTGTACTTGGGAAGCTACATCCCTAACACCTTTCATTGATATTGCAGACACGACTATTTGGGCATCTTCTAGAACTGCTTCGAGAGTGGAGGGCCCCCGACGCGACCACACACGCACAGCATGACCATTTGCTGCTGCTAGATTTGCCAAAGATGCACCCCAAGCACCTGCACCCAAAATTGCTATGGTAGTTTCTTGCACCGATATCAATACCACTGTGAACTTAGCATTTGTTTATAACCACTCAGGATTTAGGCAGGGGAGCAGGGGGGATGGGGGGATGAGGGGGATGAGGAAGAAATAAATGTTAACTCCTAACTCCTAACTTTTAACTCCTAACTTCTCTGGGATAGCGTTCCATTAATTCTCTCACTTGTTCTGCATGGTATGAGCTTCTGGTCAATGGTGAAGATACAACTTGTAAAAATCCCAGTTGTTCACCGAATGCCTGCCAAGCAGCAAATTGTTCTGGGTGAATAAATTCGTCTACTTTCAAGTGTTTTTGGCTGGGTTGCAGGTATTGCCCAATTGTCAAGATATCACAATCTACTTTTCGTAAATCTTCCATGACTTGGCGGATTTCTTTTTCAGTTTCACCAAGTCCAACCATGATCCCGGATTTGGTATATACCCAAGGCGCAATTTGGCGCGATCGCTGCAATAATTCCAGTGTGCGATCGTAATTTCCTTGGGGACGCACCCGACGATATAGGCGGGGTACAGTTTCTGTGTTGTGGTTTAAGACTTCTGGCGCAGCTATGAGAATTATCTCTAATGCATTCCAGTTACCGCACAAGTCAGGAATTAGCACCTCAATTGTGGTGTGGGGTGAGACGCTGCGAACCGCTGCAATACATTTGACAAACTGGGATGCACCACCATCTGGCAAATCATCTCGGTTTACAGAAGTGATTACCACATGATTGAGTTTCATGCGGCGAACAGCTTCGGCTAGTCGTTCTGGTTCGGTGGGGTCTAAAGGTTGAGGTTTTTTCTCAAAGTCTATATCACAGTAGGGACAGGCACGTGTGCAAGCTGGCCCCATAATCAAAAATGTGGCAGTTCCAGCTTGGAAGCACTCACCAATATTGGGACAGGACGCTTCCTCACAAACCGTATTGAGCGCTAAATCCCGCAAAACTTCTTTAACGTTACCAACACGCTGCCACTGAGGCGCTTTCACCCGCAACCAGTCTGGTTTTACAGTCACAATCCGCTTTTACCACTGAAGTTATACAAATCTTATCCTAGCAAGCAAAGCCCTTATTGAAGTCAGTTAGTCATCTATATATATAGATATAGTTGTTTGATTTCCCATTATTTATGATATGCTAATGGGATAATGCCATTTTTATGGCGGGATGTAGCGCAGCTTGGTAGCGCACTTCGTTCGGGACGAAGGGGCCGCTGGTTCGAATCCAGTCATCCCGATTTATTGTTGTCGATTAACTAATTATTTGTCATCGTTAACAGATTCTTGTCTTTATTAACGATTTAAATGTCGTCTTAACATATTAATGTCGCCGATATTTTAGGTGGAGTTGACTCCAGCATATCTATAATACACTCACAAATGTTGGAATATTCCCGAACGAAGTGCGCCTTTCAACCCTCTCAAAAAAATTTGAATGCTTCAAATATTCTTCTTAATCCACTTCTAACTGTAATGGTTGTTGAAGTGTGGTATTCGTTCGCACCAATGGTTCAAAAACAATGTCTTTCAACCCACCCCTAGCCGGAATGGTTGTTGAAATCAATGATTTTGGTAACTAAAATCAAAAAATTCTTCTTTCAACTTAATGAATCGAAGGCTCATTTCACCTTGTTGTATATAACAAGATTTATGAAAATCCCCCTTTCCCCACACCCAGCCTTTAATCTTAAACCACCAGATTTTTAAGTATCTAGCTAAAACAAAATCTGAAAAAAATCAGAAGAATTGAGCTAATTTACCGTATTCATAATTGTATGGTCTAAGATTAAGCAGTTAGCTAACCGTATAAATCCCCTGCTACAAAACTTATGCTATCAAAGTTTATATTTCTTAATGGGAAAGCAAAATGCTGAGTAGTGTATTTGAGGACATTAAGGCTATTAGCGAATCTGAAGATCCTGAATGGATAGCTGCAAAACTGCAACAGATGAAAGACCCTGATGTGCAAAGCATTGTTGTAGGGCATTCTAATTTAGAAGGCTTTGATAAAGGCATTTTAGAGTTTTTAAACTTAATTCAAGACCAACCCTGGATGTATGCAACACACAAGTTTGGTTACATCGCGCCTTATAACTCAGGTTCAATACAACCTCAACCCATCAAACATCCTAGTGCAATCCAACCCGACAATAGCCTTAAAAACAACCGCATCAATATTCGCTTAGACCGCCTCCACATTGAAAAGTATCCTGGTGGAGGAACACATAATGTCCTGATTACTTTTGCTGTAAGGAATCAGCTAGCTAATACCCAAGAATCAGTCAGCTTCAGTCAAACCTACCGGGTGCAAGAGAGACAATCTGCTGGTATTGCTGGCTACCCTGTTTTTATTGGTTTAAATGTTGGTTCACAGGGATTAGCCTTTGAATGCTCAACAGTAAATGTGAAAAATGAGCAAGATAAGACAATATTAGCAGCATTAGAATCTTCACCTTTTCAAAGTGGACTTAAACTTTTAACCACTACTCAACCAGCGATCGCACCATTTACAGAAATTACTTTAGGAGTTGTAAAATTACTCGCCCAACGCCATGAAAATGTCGCTGTACAAAAATTTTACCTGGGACTAGATTTTGAAGATTCAGCAATGGGTTGTCGCCTAGCTGAAGGTAATTATATTGCTGTGCAAGTTGCTGATGAAACAGTCATTGACTGGAACAAATGGATTTACAAACCAGAGGTAGGAGCAATTGTCCATAAAGCAGACAATTCTCAACTACCTTACAACTACGTAATATTCCGTATTAGTCGGTACGAAGAATAACTAGATTATTTTGGATTAGCCACTTAATTGATAGGACAAGATGGAAATGACTGAGAAATTTACTCACGGTTATGCGTTATTAATTGGTGTTGGTGAGTCTGCTTATAGTAAATTATCTTTACCTGTGACTGTCAAAGATACCCAGGCAATCTATGCTGCTTTAATTGACCCCGATCTATGTGCTTATCCTGATAACCAAGATCATATTCGGGTACTAAATAACAAAAATGCAACAAAGACAGGTATTTTGGATGGATTAAATTGGTTAAAAGAAAAAGCACAATCTGACCCTGGTGCTACGGTATTTGTTTATTATTCAGGACATGGCTGGGTAGATAAAACCACAAAACAATATTATTTATTGCAGCATGACATTAAACCCACTAAAATCGCTAGTTCAGCACTATCAGCAGAAGATTTTACATCCGCATTACGCCAAATTCAATCTGAACGTTTATTAGTTGTAATTGATAGTTGTCACGCAGCAGGAATGGCAACTTCTAAAGACGCTGATTTAGAACTTGATGAAGAGTTTGATGATTTTATCCGAGTTGCACCATCCAAAGGTTTAATTGATGAGTTGAAACAAGGGAAAGGCAGAGTAGTTTTCACTTCCTCTGAAGGTGAGCAAAAGTCTTACTGGGTAAAAGATGAAACAATTAGTATTTACACTTATCATTTTCTGGAAGCTTTGCAAGGTGCGGGAAACAAACCAGGTGATAAAGAAGTTAGAGTTTCTAATATCATGAATCACCTTGGCAAAGCAGTACCTGAAACTGCGCGTCAGTTATATAAAGTGGAGCAAGTTCCTTACAACGATATCACTGGAGGGGATTTTGTAATTGCCAAGCTTCTCGGTGGTAAGGGTTTACCCGATAAAGGATGGGAAGAAGTGAAGCCTGAAGCAACACAAAAAATTAATAAAATTGCCGATAACATCAGCCAGTACGCACAACAAATCTATAACATTAACGAAGCTAATGGTGGTCATTTTGGTAATGTCATTCACAAAAACTAACTTGTGGTGGAAAGAAAAATAAAAAATGCTTACACCAGATGAATTGAAGATACTTGCTGAAAAACTAGCAGTAAATAGTGCAACAGTTGAGGAAATTGAAAATATCTGTCAAGTATTTGAAGGTCATGACCGTAGTATAATTTTGCAATTTGCCCAGACCATAAATAATGTTAACCAAGTAAAAGATAGCCAGTTTGGCAATATCATTTCCCAAGGTGCTGATGTTGAAGCTATTAAACAGTTTTTACAAGAAAAGTTAAAAACACTCAAAATAGTCAACCCTCTAAATCTGGATAATGAGTGGTTTGCCAATCAGCTTAATGATGCTGCTAAGACTGCGGAACCAAGATATACACCTGAATTAACTGTAGATGTTCCTATATCTATTACATTTGAAGCTTTGGGTAGAACACCACAATGGCAGGCTACCGTACAAAACTTAATCACAAAAGTATCTGATGCGATCAAGCAATGGTCACATGGTATAAGGAAATCAAGTCCAGATCCTGCAACTCCAGAATTTCCAGTTCAATCTAGAGAAAGTGCTGAATCTTTAACTAAAACCCTGAGCGAGATTAGGAATTATTTAAACCGCTTTCTCATCACAGAACATGAAATAACCCTAATTAATAATTTAAAAAATTTAGTTAATCAAGCATTTGAATTAGCAGAAGAATGTTTGTCTACTGCTATAGAGGATGTAGAAGAAAAGCATGGGAAAGGAATGGCTGAATCGGCTGGATTTCGCCAGTTTATGGCGGAATATCAACTTTCGTTCCCTGCTCAACATATAGATTCTGCACGCGATGTAATTAAAGTTCTCGAAGAACTCCGTAATTGGCTAAATGAACCTACAGCTATACTCCCTATGTCTGTGGGAATGCTGCTCATTGGTTCTGCGGGAATAGGTAAAACCCATGCAATTTGTGACATAGCCCTTGACCGACAAAAACGAGGATTAAGAAGTATTGTTTTACTGGGAGAACAGTTTACACAAGGTGAGCCATGGCAACAAATTCGTCAAATTTTGGGAATAAGTGCAGCTATATCCCGTGATGAGCTTCTTGCGGCACTTAATGCAATTAGTCAGTCAACTAACTACCCCTTGATTATCTTTATTGATGCCCTAAACGAAACTCGTCCACGAGATACTTGGTACACGCATTTAGCATCATTAATTGAGCAAATATCACGATATCCTTGGCTCAGATTATGTATATCTTGTCGTTCTACTTATTTAGAAGATATTATCGCTCCTAATATAAATCTACCTATAGTAGAACATAAAGGATTTGAAGGGGTTGAGTTTGATGCTTGTTTTGATTTCTTCCGGTTTTATGAATTAGAGCCGCCTTCGATGCCGCTCATGCAACCTGAGTTTTTTAATCCTCTGTTTTTACGTCTTGTATGTGAATCCCTCAAAGATGCAGGTGTCCGAATACTACCTGATGGTATGCTTGGAATTAGTGAAGTGATTCAGTATTTACTGGATAGTAAGAATAAAAAGCTGGCTAGGATACTTGACTATTATCCCAAAGAAAAATGTTTACAAAAAGCATTAAACAGTCTAGTGTCAGCAATGTCAGCAATTGAGACAACATGGCTACCTTGGGAACAAGCAAAAGAATTGGTTGATTTAATCAAACCTTCAGTTCAGAGGTCATCATCTTTATTCGACCAAATGATTCGGGAAGGTATTATTAGCGAGGATAGAGTAGTAACTTCTTCGCAGAAAAAACCCCAAGATGCAATTCGCTTTAGTTTTGAGCGTTTTGCTGACCAACTTTTAGCGGAAAAATACTTAGAAGAAATTTCTGAAGACTCTTTACACTTAGCATTTGCCTCTGGTGGGTTACTTAATTTCTCAGTTGTTGATGAGGCAGCATTACGAAAAAATCGTGGTCTTTTGGAAGCACTAGCCATACAAATTCCCGAAAAATACGGAGTGGAACTGACTGAGGTAGTTAGCTTTGCTTCGTATCCCACAGAAATAACATTAGTTGTTATGGAGTCCCTAACTTGGCGAGCTATCACTTCTTTTACACAGACAACAGCCTTGATTGTGGAACAGGCACTACACCATAAACAAACATTTGCATCAACAATGGAGGCTTTATTTGCTTTAAGTACCAGAATAGGACATCCTCTCAACTCTGTCTGGTTTCATGAATTTTTTGCATCTATTTCAATGCCTGTTAGAGATGCTGCATTATGTCCTTATTTTTATGGGACTTATGGCCAACTCAAAGGTGTTGATAGATTGTTGCGATGGGCGTTAAAGGCTAATCTTGGATCAGTCTCAGACCAAACCGCAGAACTTTGGGTAATTCAACTGTCTTGGCTCTGCGTTGCTTCAGATAGACGTGTTCGGGACTATGCAACCAAGGCAATGGTCAGAATTATGGAAGACCATCCTCTACAATGGCCATTTATTATTAGGCGTTTTAGCCAAATAGATGATGAATATGTAATAGAGCGATGTTTAGCTGCTGCTTATGGTTCATTGATTAGAGCTAATAATAATTATGCAATAAAGGCAACATCTGTTACTGTTTACGAAATATTTTTTAGCAATAAAAATCTTCCTCAAAATGCAATGGTTAGGGATTACGCTAGGTTAATATTGGAACTATCAAATCACCGTAATCAACTACCAGATGACATTAAACCAGAGCAATTTAGACCACCTTATGAAAGCGAATGGCCACTAAATTATCCTGAAAAAGACTGGATTGAAAAATACAGCGATTCTAGCAAGGAACTTCCTAAACTATACGATAGCTGTATGGACGATGATTTTGCAGTTTATACAGTAACAAGTGCGTTAGATAAATATAAACATATTCAAATTTATCAAGCGCAAAGCTGGATTTTTAAGCATATTCTCGATATGGGTTACACCAGTGATTTGTTTGCTCGTTTTGATGGGCATATACTTTATAAATTTGGTGGAGGACGTGCTAAACCTTCTTGGGCAGAAAGAATTGGGAAGAAGTACCAATGGATAGCACTTTATCGTATAATTGCGCGTGCATCAGACCATCTTGAGATAAAAAGCTCACAATGGGATTCACCACCATCTATTCCAGAACTTCAAGCTTTAGATGAGAGAAATATTGACCCAACAGTTTTACTACCAAAAACTCAAACTACTAAATGTAACTCTTGGTGGATACCTGTTAACTATGACTTAAAGCAAGACACCAATCTGTCTGATGCAGAATGGCTAGACAGCAATGATTTTCCAAATTCTTCTGCAATGCTAACAGTAGTAAATCCTAATAATGGCAAAAATTGGCTGATTTTAGAATCGTATCCAGAATGGAACTCTAAACCAAACAATCAAGATTTTGAGGATGGATATCCTTACCGGATGTGTTGGATGCAAATTAGAAGTTATCTCGTTCCAAAAAATGAAGCAGAAAATTGTTGGACTTGGCTTTGTGAGCAACACTTTATGGGGAGGTGGATGCCAGAGGGGCATTCTTTATCCCAAGGCTTTTTAGGTGAATATCCTTGGGGTATACCGTTTATTCAGTATTTTGAGCAGTATGGTTCAGCAAGAATGAGAGATTCAGAAAGATCATGGTCTATAGTACCAACAGCTAATTCAATACTCTTTGAAAGGGATTTTGATGCTTATCAGGAAGACAGCTTTAGTGTATTAGTTCCTGCAACAATATTTTTTGAATCAGATGATTTGCAGTGGGATTCAATCAGTGGCTATAAATCCATATCTGGTCATCTCTGCTTTAATGATCCCTCAATACTTGAGCCAGGGATCTCTACTTTACTGGTTAATAAAGAGTATATTGAAGAATTTATGAAAAAAAATGATTTAGCTTTAATTTGGACTGTTCTAGCAGAAAAACACTGTGTTGAGGGTTTTGCTTCTCGCTCAAATTTAGGTATTACTGAATACAGTCAAGTACATCTGCTTATAAACAGCGAAATTAAAAGTTCTGAGGGAATTATCAACCGTGTCAGTCCATCGAGTTCACCGATAAAAGATTGAGATTTAACTTTATACATGGATGGCGATCCACCACCCAGATTGCAAGGTGATTTTACCTACAATGTGATGCACATTACCCTCATCTGTAGTATAACAAGCGGAAACGAAAGCATCTGTGAAGCTCTTTCCTATTAGCCTTGCTCAAATTTTGTTTGCATTGGATCATCCGTTGGTGGATGCCGACCTATTTCTTTATCAGCCTCACGAATATTGATCACCCGTTCCCGGTTCAAAGTTAATGCGGTGATTGTTGCTCGTCCTATAGCTGTCAAACCCACAATTAATAGTCCATTGGTAGACCAAATAAAATGCTCACTCCAGTTACACTGTCGTGGATTAAATAATGAAACTTCTTCTCCAGATAGAGGGTCAGTTGCAGTCAACCGATTTGTCTTTCTGCGATTGCAGTGAAAGCAAGCCAACGCCAGATTTTCCAAATTATCTGTTCCACCCAATGACAAGGGCATAACATGGTCTACCGTGAACTGTACATACTGCCATTGTTCAGAGGCATGGCAATACTCACATAGGTACTTGGCTCGTTGACGTACCTGCTTTTGGATAGCTTCAGGGACTTTACTACGAGAGGACACAATTTACGATGCTGGCTGAGTTGACGCAATAGATAAATTACGAATTGTACGATTAACAAAGCTTAAATAATCATCAATTTCTTCGTAGCAATCAAGTTCTTGTTCTTCTTCTGTACTGAGTGAAGTTTCTTGCTGTTTTGTCAATAGTTCTTCAACGCGACTTTGGACAGTGCTGGATGCTCGAAAAACTGGAATACCTTCCTCTAAATCAATCCGCACTGCGCCATCAATGGGTAGCTTTGTTGGTAAACAAGATAGTTTCGGTGGCTGAGAGATGCTCATGGCAGTGCCAGAAAGTTAATCGATGAGTAGTTTGATTTTAGCTCAAAGGTGCGTAGGCGTAGTCCGTTGTAAACATTGCTTGCTGATTTAAGCATTTTAACCAAATTGTATAAGTTTAAACATTTTTAGTGTCACAAATTACCTTAGCATCTAAGTAAAGGGATAATGTAACACTAAAACCAGTACAACAACTGGGAGGTAGTTTTGAACATAGCTAGTAAGGTAGATGCTATTCTCAACGCTTGGTTAGACTACATTAATTTAGATGAATACAGTAAAGCCAGGGTTGAAACCAACAGCGATAAAGTCAAACAGCGTGGTGTAAAGCTAGTACGTGACCATTTATTAATTGAGCAAGCCACGTTTTCAGAATTACAGCAAAAAGTTAAGCAAAGGCAAAATACTCTACAAGAGGCAGTATGGGTTTTATCCTTTCCCCAAGTTTTAGATGTAGAAAAGGGAAAATCTTATCTTTGTCCTCTGTTTAGCTTAGACGTTACATCTATCCTCAAGGGGGAGTATCAAGCACAAGGGTGGAACTTAGATAGCTTAATACTGATAGAAGCTGGAGACAATTTAAGCACGTTTCTGGGATTGGATGATGAACAGTGTGAAAAATTGATTACTCAAGATGGGCTACGAATTTTTCTAGAAACTACTTTTAAGCTAACATTTGATAGCTATCAGAATTGGATGGAACAGGTTGTTATTCCCCGTCGCTCTCGTGAACAAATTCAACGTCAGCCTTATTTATTTGAGTTTACAGGAGCGGCATATAATTATAATCTCCGGCAAGACTTAAAAGAGATTAAATCAGGCTCGAAAAATTGCTCAAAAGGACATCCTGGGTTTGAATATTTGTTTGGTGAACCTAAGCCTGCAAAAGAAGAAGTTATCTACATGGGAGCTTTCCCAACTCACGCACCGACTAATTCACAATCAAAAGCACTCAAACACGCTCAAAGTGAACCGATAACATCTGTACAAGGCCCACCTGGTTCGGGTAAAACTACTCTGATTCTTCATGTTATTGCTCAACAGGTAGTTAAACGCGCACTCGATTTAATTGAAATTGGTCAGGATATCAATAATCTAACAGTAGTCAGCAGTGCTAATAATCAAGCAGTTGATAATGTTATTGAGGAGCTGGATAAAGTTTCACAAGATAAACTATTTTATCTCAAAGGCGGAAAGAAAGATAATCTTGAATCAGATAATGGAGCTATTGCAAAATTACGACAAGCTATTAATTTTTTACAAAAAAATAGCTTTGATGGACAAATAAATAATTCATTAAAACAACAAATCAAACAAATTAAAGATGAATTATTAGCAGAAGAGTCTAGATATTTAAAATTACGACAGCAACGGGACTTAGATACACAAAGATATGAATATCTTTCGGTTCAGATTCAAACACTGCAACAGAATTTAGATGAAATTATATCTGCTTTAATTCCTTTTCAGCAACGAGCTAGAGATTTATCACAGTACAATCAACTACCAATAGAAGCGTACAGCATAATAGAACAGCATTTTAAAAAAGCTAAATCACTGCTACCTGAAGGTAGATTAAATTGGTGGGTTCGCTTTTGGCGTTGGCTGACTGGAAAAACGGAAGAACGTATTTTGCGTGAGCTAAATTCAGCTTGTCAATCAGCCATAGCACAAACATCTATAACTATTTTCCCTATAGAACCACCTACTAATCGCGCTGATTTAATTCGACAAGCAGGCTTAGTTAGAGAAAGAATAGATCAGGCAGGTGAGTTAAAAAATGTACAAAAAAGATTAGAGGTAAAATATAAGGAGAGAGATAAGATAACTCAGCAGAAGCGTAATGCTTTAGAGGAATTCCAGTTATTAGAGATTAGCTTGGCTAATCCACTAGAAAATTTTTATACTTCCTTTAACCAAAAATTCCATGATCAGCACAAAGAACTATTTAAGCTATCGCGTAAATTTCTTATTCAACAAGCACTCTACAATAAACAAAACATCAAACTAACTCTAGAACTTTATTATAGTCTTCTTTCAGGAGATTGGAAGTCGAAATCTAAGCTTGCGGAAAACTTAGATGAACATATTAAATATCTTAGCTTAATTTTTCCGGTAATCACTTGCACATTGCATTCAATCCGCAAAATGATTCCCTGGATTCAGGAATGTGTTGACCGCACAATCATAGACGAAGCGGGAATGATTGACCAACATAAGGCTTTTCCATTATTAGTGCGATCGCGCAAAGCTATTATTGTTGGTGATCCTCTACAAATTGAACCTATTATTACTTTGAGTAAGCAAAGACGCGAAGATTATCGCCAAACAGCGTTTATTAATAGAGGATTAACTGACATTGATTACCATCGTTACAGTCCAGAAGAGGAGTATAGTGCTACGGCTTATCATCGTGCTGCTGGTGCAAGTGGAGAAGGTGAAGATAAGGGTAAAGGAATTCTTTTGAAAGAACATTACCGTTGTCAGCCTAGTATTATTCAATATTGCAATGCTATTGCTGACTATGATTTAGAAATCAAAACAGCACCAGTCAATTCTTTAGTAGAGTCGCACTTAATTGCTTATGATGTTGAAGGTAAGATCCGCAATAATGTTAATGAAGAAGAAGTTACTGCTGTATGTGAGATAATTGAGCATTTAGTTAAACAAGGTTACTCAGTAAAAGATATAGGCGTTATTTCCCCTTTTAAAGTTCATGCTGCTGCGTTGAGAGAAAAATTAACAAAAAAATTCTCTCAATTAGACTTAAAATCTGTTGGCACAGTTCACACTTTTCAAGGCTCTGAGAAAAAAGTAATTATCCTATCTACAAAAGTATGTCAACCCCAAGATAATGTTTACTGGATTAACAAACGACCAAATCTTTTAAATGTTGCTGTATCAAGAGCTAAAGAATTATTTATTTTAGTTGGTAATCTTTACAGACTAGAAAAAGGAAACCTGACTCGGCAACTTGTTGAACATATTCGAGAGTATGGAGTTGTATTAGAGTATAAATCAGCAGAAGAAATTCCTAAAGCAGAACCTGGTACTATTTTAGTTTATGATTGCGATCATTTAAGAATTTTTAGAGAAGCTATCGACCAAGCAGAGGAAGAATTGATAATTGTCACACCTTGGATTAGGGGAAGTGAATCAAAACTGTTTGGTAAAGAGGTTGTTTCAGTTTTAGAAAGAAGAGTTAAAGTAACAGTAGTTTACGGAAATAAAGGTAACGAGGAGAATGATAATAATGATCCCACAATTGAGAATAAGCTGAGACATTTATTCTCACAATATCCAGGTTCACAATTAATTCGTTTAGGAGAAGGAAAACATATAGAAAGTAGAGGAACAAATGAAAGAATTTTGGTACGTGATACGAAACTGGCTATTATAGGAACTTGGAATTGGCTTTCTCACCCTTACAGAGCGCAATGTGGCAGGACATCGTTAAATATTAAACCTCAAATTCGCCAAGAAACAAGTGTACAATTTTCTGAGTTATCTTCTATTGAGAGTATAAAAGCAAAAATTTATCAATTAATTTCACAATAGTCAAAAATTTTTAGATCAAAGAGCAGACAACCCGGAATCCAATTTGCTTGTCCTTTGTGGTTGCAGCTTCAGAAAAGCGAGATGTAGAACGACATAAATTTACAGGATGACCCCAAGAACCACCACGCAAAATTCTATATTCTTCATTTCCATCATCTACCCATACACTACCATCTAATGGTGCGCCTTGATAGTTATCGTGTTCATAATCAGCGCACCACTCCCAAACTAACCCATGCATATCGTATAACCCAAAAGTATTAGCTGGAAAACTACCAACTTCTGTTGTACATTGGCGATTAATGCTATTTATATTGTCGTTTTTACCGCAATAATTGGCTAATTTATCTGTAATTACTTGACCAAAATGGAATGGCGTTGAGGTTCTAGCACGACAAGCATATTCCCATTCAGCTTCACTGGGTAAGCGATATTGCCTTCCTGTTTTCTGCGACAGTCGCTCACAAAACTCTAGTGCATCATACCAAGAAACTCGTTCTACAGGTAAATTATCGCCGTTAAAACAGGATGGATCAGGTTTGAGGTAGTGGTTAATTTTTGGGAAGTTTGCAATAGCTCTCCACTGTCTTTGGGTAATAGGATATCTACCTATAAAGAAGGATTTTATATTAACTAAATGTTGAGGACGTTCATCTTCTTGTGATGCTTCTTCCTCTCGTGATGCACCCATTGGAAAATTACCACCTGGAATGGAAACCATTTCCAGTACAACACTATTTCCTAAATCTTCTACAAAATACTCAGCTTGTGTACGGTAACGCTTGGTTTCTTTTCCTTTATGATCTACAGTTACCACTTCAAACTCGAAAATATTAAGCTCTGACGGTAGTGGGCTAACTTGCTTATGTGAATTAGTGTTGACTAAAAACTTTTCAGTTGGGGTTTGAGGAGAAAAATTAGACGAAATCGAAACTTGGCTTTCCTGGAGGATTTGTTGTAACTGGCGGAGAATTGTCTTTGTTTCTTCGTCTATAGCACCTTGGTAGGTGATGCGATCGCCAATATGAACTCCATTTCCTTCGGCAATGTTAACAATATTATTTGCTAACTGCACCTGATTTTGACCGTTAACTCTCCTCAGACATTGCCGTAGTAAATTGATATCATTTTCATTTCGACTACCGTCTAGGATACGGTCAAGTATTTTTATTAACTCATCAGATGTAGGAAAATGTGGCATAGTGGCAAACTAATTGTTAGCAGCACTTTCCCCTTGACAGCACTGGCATCATACCAAACAGTTCAAATTTCGGCAACCTTACGGGTTAACAGAGGTAATTGGTGGCGATCGCATTTCATTTTGTCTTTAAACTGCCATTCAATGCGGTGATAAGGTACTTCTGCATAGCAAGCACCACATAACCTAATTGGTCTGGATTTCATGGTCATACCCTATGGTGATCGATTGCTATTGAGCTAATTAATTTCTTTTTTCCTGGCGTTCTTTGAGTTTTAGCAGGATTTCTGCGTGCATTTCGCGGGTAATTGGGTAAAAATAGGTGAGAACCATGCCACAAACTAAAGCAATGGTGGGTAGAGGGCCAATGGAAACACGAATTACATCTAATACAGCGTTTGGTTGAATGGGTATTGGGATATCTGGTGTCGGCTTAATATACCCAGCTGCACCTAATCTTTGCAACACAATATTAACTGCAATCCCTAAACAGATTTTTTGCAGAAATACCATGAAACTGTAGAAAATACCCTCGCGTCGCTGTCCTGTTTTGAGTTCATCTAGTTCAACGACATCGGGTAACATTGACCAAGGAACAAGATAAGCTGTAGAAACACCAAAACCTGCCATCAGTGCAAAAATATACATTAATGTAATTTGACCAGGCTGCAAGAAAAACAGTCCAGCTTGGGCGATAATCCACAAAGCCATTCCCATGTAGTAAACGGTTTGTTTGCCAACACGTTTACTAATGGCACTCCAAACAAACAGCATGGACATAGCCGTTCCCTGGACTGTCAACAGCACTAAGTTAAAGTGCCATTGTGGCAATCGCATCCAACTAGTGACAAAGTAGGGAATAATTGCAGCAGTTAATTGCACACTCAACCAAGAACATAGATAAATCCCAACCACAAATAAGAAAGCACGATTACTAAAAGCAATTCTTAGTTGTTGCCATAAGGGAATAGAAACTGTTTGTTCTGTTTCTGGGTGTAACCGTGCTACTGCTTGGGCGCGTTTTTTAGTTCCCCAAACACACCAGTACAATGGCAAAACAGAGATAAATCCACAGATGGCCCCCAAGAATATATATTGTAGTTTGCCGTTATTGGGAATTAATAAGGAAATGACTAAAGCCAAAAGTATGGCGAAAATACTACCACCGATAGAAAAGGAAAAGCGAAAACTGTTGAGGCTGGTGCGTTCGTCGTAATCTTGGGTTAGTTCCGCTGTGAGTGCAGTATATGGTAAATTAACAACTGTGTAAAAAGCGTTAAATAAGATTGAAATAGCAGTGTAATACCAAAATAAACCCCAATTATTTACAGTCTCATTATTGCTGAAGTGAGGGACAATCCACTGCAAAAAAAAGAAAATCCCAAAGGGAACAGCGCCCCAAATTATCCAAGGATAGCGCCTTCCCTGGCTGCTTTGAGTGCGATCGCTCAATACCCCCACCATCGGATCGTTGACCGCATCCCACACTTTACCTACCAGTTGGGTGCGTCCTGCTAAGTTGGGATTTAAACCAGCTACATCTGTCAAAAACGGTGATAAATAAGAAATGCCGACCATCGCAGTTATGGCTGTTCCCAAATCTCCAGCACCGAAAGCAATTTTAGTACCAAGGTCTAGTTTTTCGCTTTCAGAGTGATTTTGGGCATTGCCATCAGCAGCATCGTTCATAATATCTTGCGCTCATACTACAATAGAAAGTTTGCGGTTGCCTTAGTATTACCTGGAAATCAATTTTTTTATGCCAGACCTTTACGTTTCTTGGTCAGATTATCACCAAAAAATTGAACAACTGGCTGCCCAGATTTATGAATCTGGTTGGCAATTCAATCAGATTATCTGTCTCGCCAGAGGGGGACTACGGGTAGGAGACATTCTCTCCCGGATATACGAGCAGCCGTTGGCAATTTTAGCAACATCTTCTTACAGTGGCCCTGGTAAACAAGAAAGAGGTAGTTTAACATTTTCTCGCCACTTAACTATGACAGCCGAAAAATTAGGTTCGCGTATTCTCTTGGTAGATGACTTGGTAGACTCTGGGGTGACACTCCAGCAGACTATTCCTTGGTTAAAGCAAAATAGCGATCGCCCAATTGAAGAAATTCGCACCGCTGTTATTTGGTATAAAGCTTGTTCGGTCATCGCACCCGATTACTATGTCGATTACTTGCCTGATAACCCCTGGATTCATCAACCCTTTGAACATTATGAGCATATGAACCCCGCAGAACTGGCGGCGAAGGTGAGTCAGCCGTGCTGAGGATGGGGGGATGGGGGGATGAGGGGGCATTGGTGTCAACTTAAGGAAAAAGTAGACAAGAAGAGGTAGAGTAGGGGAGTAGGCAATACGGTTCGGTTAAAGGGGAAAGGGGAAAGGGAAAAGGGGAAGAAAAACCTTTAACCCAAGCCCAGTAACCTTTTCCCCAAACCCTATTGTGAGTTTAAAATGCTTATCCGAACCGTATTGGGGGAGTAGGGACAAGGACAAAAGGAGTTGTCAAAATGGCTACTCTCCGCATCAGAAAAGATAGCAATGCCGACCTCATAGCAAGTTGCATTCAGAGATAGTAGCTTAGGGAGCAGGGGAGCAGGGGAGCAGGGGAGCAGAGGGGAAGAAATCGTACTACTTCAAACTGCAACTTAGTATCAGAAGGCAAACGCAACTGCAAAATCCATGCCACCCCACAGGTAAATAAAATCCCACAGCAAGAGCATAACTAATTAACCGGACTCGATGTCATCTATCCCTCAGCCTGTCGCAGTTCCTCTAATTCCTCTGGCGTGAGGGGATTATTACCTGATTTGAGTGCTTCTATCCAGCGTAGCCTCCGCCGCTTCACATCTTCTGAATAATTAAGTGCGCCACTGTCTATAGCAGCCTGAAAGTCTGCTAATGCCCCAACCAAGTCGCCTGTAAGTGCTTTAGCCAGCCCCCGACTGTCTTGATAAAATTTATTTTCAGGGTCAAGGGAGACAGCTTTTTCACAAACGGGGAGAACTCCTTTAGCATGACTGTGTACACTGCCAAACCAGCAGATACTATTCCAATATTCGGCAGAGTCATTCAAAGTAGGTTGATGTTTTAGGGCTTGGCTGAAAGCTTTCTTTGCTTCTTCAATTTTGCCTTCTTTCACCCAACTGATGCCCTGCTTCCAAGAAACCGCAGCTGCAAAAGCTGAGTCTTGCGCCAACTCTTGAGATACATTTACTACTTCATGCAACCCTTCAGCATTGAGCCACTTTGTCTGACTGTCCCATAGAACTGCTTGTAGGTTGGCACCGCTGAGGTTGGTACGGCTGAGGTTGGCACCGCTGAGGTCGGCATCGCTGAGGTACGCACAGGTAAGGTCGACACCGCTGAGATTGGCATCTCTGAGTTTGGCATCGGTGAGGTTGGCACCGCTGAGGTTGGCAAGGCTGAGGTTAGCAAGGCTGAGTTTGGCATCGGTGAGGTTGGCATCGGTGAGGTTAGCAAGGCTGAGGCTGGCACGGCTGAGGTAGGCATCGTTGAGGTTGACACCGCTGAGGTCGGCACCGCTGAGGTTGGCACCACTGAGGTAGGCATCGCTGAGGTTGGCACGACTGAGGTAAGCATCGCTAAGGTCGGCACCGCTGAGGTAAGCACCGCTGAGGTCGGCACCGCCTAGAAATAATCTTAAGTTGTTGTTAAAACCAGAGACACCCAAGCACTGACTATAACCGATAATACGGAGCAAGCGTTCTGAGTCAAACTCATTACTATTAGGCTTACCACAGGGGTGAAAGCTGATTTTGTCTTTGAGTTCGTCTTTTGTTTGGGCATAACGATGTAACTTTAGCAGTAAAATCATCACATTCAGCCCTGTGTAAACGTCCACCTGTCGCAGTCCTAAGTGATTTTCTCTATCTGGTAATTGCTCCCTTAATTGTTTTTTCTTCATCTGGGGCAAATTTGCATCTTCTGCATCAATAAATTCCCCATCGCTCCAACGAAAGTAAAAATACTCTAATCTTTGAAATAGTTTTTGCAAGCGTTCAACATCGTTAAATTCTGAACTCTCAGCCAACAAACCCATCAAATATTCGACAATCTCACGCGTTAAATTTCCATAGCCTAATAAATCATAAATCTGCCCATCCATTACACTTGTTGTAACCAAATCATCTTCGCGCTGACGCTTGGCTACTTTCGTTGTCCAATCTACAAAACTTTCTATTAAACGTTCTGCAAATAAAAACTCGCCAAAACTTTTGTGGACAAACTCTACAGAACCGCCTTTATCACCTGACGCAGGTTTGATGTAAAATGCAGTCAACAAATTATTAAGTAACTTATCTTGTTGATTTTTATCAAAATAATTCTCCTGTCGAGCTTTTTGAATTAATTCTGCTGCTGGGCTTTTACCGTCTTTAAGCCGTGTTTCTAACATTGCCACTTTTGCAGTTTCATTTCCCGACTGCACCACGCACAAAGCAGCTTCAGTTAAAAACTCTCGCAAATCTTCGCTTTCTAATTTAGTCAAGCGCAAGTTATCATTTTGACTTTCACTTTCACGTTGTTTTTCTAATACCCATTTCACCGATTCATCATAGATGCGGATTTTCGCCTGGATTCCCTTTGCGTCTGCAAACATTTGCACATTAAGACGCTGCTCTCGGTGCATCCGTGCTAATAAATAAAGCAGTAAGGGTTCTCTTGCTAATTTATTTTTAATTTCATCAGGACAAGCTTGCAAAAATTGCTGAAAATCATTAGCTTCCTGTGTCCCTACTTTATCCTCCCATTTCTTCAGCCATGTTTCCCTAATTGCATCATCCATTGGCTGAAGTTCTACACGCTTCAAGCTTTTTGTTTGTGAAAGCAAGCGGTCAATTCCTTGTAGCGCTAGGGGACGACCTGTAACTATAAATTGATGATGGCAAAGGTTATCTTTCTGAAATTTCTCTACCTGTTCTAGAAATTCTTTCAAGCCGCCGCTTGTTCTGCCTTCTAACAACAACTCATCAAAGCCATCGAGTAAAAACAAAAATCTGGTATTTTTATCTGTCAGCCAGCCGTCATCACTTTTAACAAAATCAACATTTTCTAAATAGTTTTCTAAGGTATCCGTGAGGTTATCCTTAAGTACTCGCAGTTCCCGCAAGCGAATCAGAATTGGGGTAAAGCTAGGGTGCAATTCTTGCCGTACTTTGTCGGCGAACATCCGACAAAAGACACTTTTACCGCGTCCGGCTTCGCCTTGAATAAATAAAACTTGTTTCTGTTGATTTTGGTCTAGGTTGTCAAGTATTGCTTTAACATATTCCTCTATTTGATAAATTGCATTGTTTTCATCATGGAGTTCCTTGATTTGCAGAGGTACATACAAATCCCGAAAGGTGATGTGAGTTTCATCAAAAATGTTTTCTTCTGGCTTCGGTTTGATGATTTGTTCTAAATAATCTTCAATATTGAGATTCTTTTCTAGTTTTTCTTTGCCTCCAACGCTATACCATTGCACCAACTGCTTGACTTTATCACCGATTTGTACTAATGCGTCTTGCATGTATTCATCGGTCTTTCGCGCTACTCGTGCAGTTAAGTTGGTTGCTTCTGTTTCTGTTAAACCTGCTTCTTGCAAGCGTAGCTGTAATATCTGGTTGAATGCTTCTGCTAGTTGAGTTTCGTGAAAATAGAGAATTGCTTTTTTCGCTTCGCGTTCGTCAAATTCTTGTTCGCCTAATTTCCTAATTTGGGAAGCTAAAGCATCTGAAGCTTTTTGGTCTTGGTTAATTTTCTCTTGTAATTGCGGTTCTTGTTGGAGAATTGCCTGAAAACTTTCTATATAGGCTACTTGACTAACCAGTATCACACAGCTTTCTAAGCTTGGCTCTTTTTTTGTAGCATCAAAAATTAGCTTGAGTATGGTAATGGCGATGGATGCAAAGGGAATCGCTTCTTTGGTAATTTGTCCTAGAGGACTATTAAATATATCTAATAGTGATGAAATCTGTTCTACGTAAGGTTTGAAGTCTTGCAGGTTGGGTTTTTGTTCTTTAACGGCTTTTGCTAAGTCAAAGACGGCTTTTGCAGCTTCGGTTCCTGTCTTTGTTACTTCTACGTTTTGTGTCCAGTTCAATTCTTGAATGTTTCTTAAGAATTTCCACAGCTTTGTCATCGCCATTGACTATTCCCCAATACCATCAATTTGCTAAAAATGCACTGGTGTTACTTTACTCAGGGTCAAGCAGCCAAAATTTTGTTTATCTGTCTGTATTAATTTGGTGTGGCTGAGTGTGGGTAACTGAATAGTTATTGTATATAATTCGGTTGACTGGGTGGGAATGGCTATGAGTGGGTTGTGAATTTTCACGCAGAGGAGGCAGCGCGTTGCGGGGGTTCCCCCCGTTGTAGCGACTGCCATCGCGCAGAGGCGCGGAGAGTTTTTAAGGTTTGTTATTTACGTGTGTTATATCAAGTCCGGTTAATTAGTTATAGTTCCCACAGTCATTGCACCCCACCCCTAACCCCTCCCCGTTCACGGGGAGGGGAAACAAAGCGTAGCTTTGGTGGGGTGGGGTTCAGTGGGTTTAATAAGTAATTAAGCGAACTTGATATTAAAGGCTGGTTGATGGTGTTTTGAGGTCGATGAGTCGTGTTCAAAGCTTCAACGATGGTGTTTTGAGGTCAATGAGTCGTGTTCAAAGCCTCATCGATGGTGTTCTGAGGTCGATGAGTCGTGTTCAAAGCTTCATTAATGGTGTTGTGAGGTCGATGAGTCGTGTTCAAAGCCTCATCGATGGTGTTCTGAGGTCGATGAATTGTGTTCAAAGCCTCATCAGCGAGTATTAAAGACTCGTTAACGCGTTGTCATCAGTTATCAGTCATCAGTCATCAGTCAACATATTTCCTGAATTTTCCTCTAACTGCGTTGCCAAATTTTAATTGTCTTATCCAAACTACCACTCACTAACATTTCGCCGGAAGCTGTGAAGGCTAATGCTGTAACTATGTTGTTATGTCCTGTGAAGGTGGCTAGCAGTTCTCCGGTTTCTAAATGCCACAATTTGATGGTTTTATCTGCGCTACCACTGGCGATAATTTGCTCGTCGGGACTGAGTGCGATCGCATATACTCTGTCTGTATGTCCTTTGAGTGTGCGAATTAATCTCCCTGTCTCTAAGTACCAAATTTTAATTGTGTGATCCCAACTGCCACTGACGAGCAGTTTACCATCTGCACTCATGGCTAAGGAACCAACGATGTGAGAATGTCCCATGAGGGTATGCAGTGGTTCTACATCTTTTAAATTTTTGGTCTTGATCTGAAGTGGATTTTGCCAAACTTTGATTTTGCGGTAGCTACCTGTAATTAATGTTTGCCCATCTCTACTTAAAGCTAGGGAATGGGCAGCTGTATCATCTAATGAAAGAGCGATCGCAACTTGACGGCGCATCAAATCCCAAAATAAAATTCTCCTGTCATCTCCACCCGTTGCTATCATCCGTCCATCTGGCGTAAAAGCAACACACCGCACTACTCCATTATGTTTGTGCAGGATATCTATCAAATCCAATGCACCTACATGCCAAATCTTAATTGTGGAGTCACCACCGCCACTAACTAATGTCTGTCCGTCTGGACTAAAAGCTAATGAATTCACTTGATCCACTAAGCCGGATACTACCCAAGGATACTCTGATAATGTATCTATTAATTCACCCTTGGTTAAATCCCATAACTTTGTCTCGCCACGACTACCACTTGCTAAGATGGGCGAGGTTGTGCCATTTTTACACCTAGAACTAAAGGCAAGGCAATTAATGCCTCTAGTGTGACCTTTTAATGTCTGCCAGCATTCCCAATCACCAATGATCTCTTTGCGGGGATGCTCTGATGCTACAGTCTGTATTGACTCTGCGATCGCTCTCTCATCAACTAATGACAATGTATCTTTTTTAGCAACATTTTTATTATTTAGTGTTTCTAAATACCAACTCAAACCTCCGGCATACAACAATTTACTAGGACTTACCTGAATTTTTGCCTCTGTCAATTCAACTTGAACGCTAGGTAAAAATCCGGTAATCACTGCATGTTTTTCGTAGCCGAATTTACCATTAGATGGATAGAACAAACATAGAAAAATTAATACTTGGTGATTTCTCAAATCTTCTTGAGTAATCGACCACCTAATTTTATCTTTTTTAATTCCGTTAAAACTTTCTCCATCAGCCACACAAACTTGAATAGTTATCTTTGGGTTATCTGCAAGTAAATAAGTAAACTTACTTTCGCCTCGCAAATTTCCCTCGTCATCCAAAACCATGTTTTGCAAGCTGTCTTGTGGCACCTTATTCACCAACTTTCCCAGCCGTTCCGCCATGACTCGCTCAACAATTTGTTCTCGCAAAAGATAATCTTCTGCTTGGCGCTGGAAATATTTGGGAAAAGGAATCACCCAGTCGGGAGGTTCAGGATATTCCGGTGGTATGGGAGGCGGATTTTTGGCGAGAATTTCGGCTTGTTGGCGAGAAAAATCGAGGATTTTTGCCAATGGTTCACCCCAAAATGCCATAAACTCACTGTGGCAACCTTTAACTTGACTTTCCAGCAAAGATAAATCGTAAGTTTTGGGTTTTTTGACACGTTGAAGGAAGTCGGCTTGTTGAGCTTTAAGCAAGCTAATCCAATCCATCTGCATTCCAGCGGCACAATGTTGCATACCTAAGGTAAGCCATACCAATTGTAACTACTCAAGTTTATATCCTCTAGTTAATTAAAAATTCAGTGATACTCGCAGTCTAATAGAACACAGTTATGAGAAGTGTTTCTATTGGGCATAAAAATATACAGTGTTTAAGCACTTTACTGAATGATAGGACTGAGGTATAGAGAATTGAGATGATGTCAATCAATTCTAACGAACCTAGAGAAAGAGATACTGTTTCTGGGCTAACAGTTCTATCTGCAAACGAGAGTATGATTTGAGAGGGACTCCCAACGATGCAGCGACTAGAGATTCACAAATAATTAGGGTGCGACTTTGATAATCTTAAATCAAAAATTGTATCAGGCGATCGCCAACCCAAATACCCTATTAAAGTTTATACACATCAGATTCCGTTTGGTGAGTTACATAACACGCTCTAGCGTAAGTAATCCTAAATCAGGAATCTTATATATTATCGATGATAGTTACAATTGCTAATTGTAACTGTTATGTGCAAAGGAAACAGCAAATGCAGATTCGTGCTTTTTTTGAAGCTGCGAAAGTTGTTCAGTCTAGCCAATCACCTTACGATTTAATTCATCTGAAAATTTTTTACCCAGCAAAAATGTTGGGAACTGATCTAGAAAAAGATATGGGAATTATACCTGTGAATCCAGAACAGGCTCCTTTCCCAGTGGTGATTTTCTTCAACGGTGCTAATTGTGATGCTCAACTATATCAATGGCTGGCGGTTAAACTAGCAGAACGCGGACTGGTGGTAGTTATCTTTAACTGGGTTGCAGAAGTAATGCCAGGGATAATTAGTCTCACACCTGGAGTCGATGTTGCAGCATGGCATCCACAAGTCTATGGTACTGCTCCCACTGCCTCGGCTTTGCCTGCGCTGTTATCTAAACTAGAACAGTTACAGAATGAGGGGATTTTAGCTGGGACGCTAGACTTACAAAGAATCATTTTAGGTGGACACTCTGTTGGTGGTCGAGTCGCAATTGAAAGCGCCGATCCTCGCTTTTTTGACCAAGTTGTGGCGTCTTTTGCTTATGGCGCACATACTGCTGGAGGGGTAGCCATGGGATATGAAGCAGGTACCATTTTGCCTTTACCAGACTCCTTACCCATGTTACTCATGGGAGGAACTTGTGATGGGGTGATTGCTAACAGCAGCTACCGTTATGGTGTAAGTGTCGGCGATGCTACTACTTCAGTTATACGTACATTCCAAGAAGCGATCGCTGGCGGCAGAAATGACAGCTATCTGGTACTCTTGGAAGGGGCAAATCACTTTTCGATGGCTGATACCATAGACTCCACTACAGCTAGACCCTATCTCGACTTCCCCGCCACCCAACCACAAGAAAATTTCCGTTCACTGATGGCTGAAATCATTGGTTTATTTATTGATAGTTATGTTCGCCAAGAACCAGGTGCATACCAAAAGCTTGACCAGTTACTTAATAGTACCAATCATCTGATAAAATCCTTTGAGCGTAAATGATGAATTGGGAATTGGGAATTGGGAATTGGGAATGGAAGTTTAATAAAGGAGATAGCGTTCAAAGTATAAATTTGTTTTAATTTGACTTGCCAATAGATTTCAATAAATAATCCAAAATCTCAAATCCAAAATTGATATGACTAGTGCATCTTACATTTTTCTGGCTGGGGCGAGTCGTGGTGTTGGTCGAGAAGTCGCTAAATACTTGACAGCACAAAATCTCAAAGTCAAAGCACTTTTAAGAACTGAAGCTGCTGCTGCTGAACTTGAAGCAAGCGGTATTCAGGTTGCTTTGGGAGATGCTTTGAATGTAGGTGATGTCGAACGTGCAATATTGGCAGATGAACCTATCCACGCAGTTATCAGTACTATTGGCGGTTTACCCGCAGACGGTGAAAGGGCTGATTTTCTGGGTAATAAAAATCTGATTGATGCAGCAGTCAAAGCTGGAGTGCAAAAGTTCATTCTTGTGACTTCCATTGGCACAGGTAATAGTGCTAATGCTTTGCCTCCCCAAGCTTTAGAAACACTGAGGTTTGTTTTAATTGAAAAAGACAAAGCTGAAAAACACTTAATTGCCAGTGGACTCACCTACACTATCATCCGCCCTGGTGGATTAAAGTCAGAACCCGCAACAGGCAATGGAATTTTAACTGAATATCCGCGCATTGCTGGTACAATTCATCGTGCAGATGTTGCACAGTTAGTTGTCCGTTCTCTCAATTCTGACCGCACAAATAATAAAGTTCTCTCAGCTGTAGACAAAAATATGATGTACGGACAAGCAGAGTTTACAGAGTTTACTTTAGATTAATAAGAATAGCCCTTTCATTTCTTAGTGTCTTTGTGCCTTCGTGGTTAAAAAAATGATTTATGAACCACTAAGACACGAAGACACAAAGGTAAAAAGCCAGAAAAAGAGTTGAAAATTATTAACTTTTCATTCTCCAGAAATTTGAATAAATACAGTTCTTTTACGAGGCCCATCGAGTTCAAAAAACAAAACAGATTGCCAAGTTCCTAAAGCTAATTTACCATCCACAATCGGAATGACCTCACTGGTAGATAACATCATTGCCATTAAGTGAGAATGAGCATTAATGGGTTCGTCTTCTGGTACATCTCTCAAATGCAAATCGTTATGTAAATATTTGTCTGACTCAGGCGCTAGTTTTTGCAAGAATACTTTGACATCCTCTAGTAATCTGATTTCGTTTTCGTTGATAGCTAAAGCCGTTGTAGTGTGCCGAGAAAAAACTAAGACTTGACCATTCTTAATTGATGTTGAGGTAATCAAATCTTGAATTTGTGGCGTAATATTACGAATATTAATGCCCTGGTTAGTTTCAATTTCAATTAATTTATTAATAATCGGCATTTTTCAACTTTATATAAAGACAGCACATGAATAAAGTTTAATATTTATTTCCAAATTCCAAATCTTAATTTTTCAGTATTGTTTGCAAACCTCGTACTAATCTTTCTATACCTTCTTTTACTGTATCTTTTTGCAAAGCACCATAAGCAACTCGCAAATAACATTTATTTTCCATGCCAAATGTTGTACCAGGAATAACAGCTACTTTATGTTCTTGAATTAATCTTTCAACTAATTTAAAAGCATCCATCTGGGTATGAACTTTAAGGAAAAAATAGAAAGCGCCATTGGCAGGAGTAATGCTACATAAGTTTTGTAGTTGATTGAGGGATGCAAGTACTAATTCTCGCACTTGGGCGATCGCACCAATATTTTCTCTTAAATAGTCGTCTTTAGCTTGCAATGCCCCTAAAGCTGCATACTGAGAAACTACTGGTGGACAAATCAAAATCGTGTCCTGAACTTTTTTGACGGCGACAAGTAAGTTTTGAGGAATCACCATATAGCCGATGCGCCAACTAGCAAAACCGTATGCTTTAGAAAGGCTATAAAGAGAAATGGTGTGTTCGTTACTACCAGCAAATGCACCGGGAGAAACATGTTTTACCCCGTTATAGGTGAAGTATTCATAGGCTTCATCGCTAATATGATAAATCTTGCGATCGCCACACATTTGATTAACTTGGTGTAATGCAGTTTCTGAATAGACAACTCCTGTAGGATTATTCGGTGAAATTGTCACCACTGCGCGTGTTTTTGGGGTAATTGCTTGGGCAATGGCTTCAGGACGCAACTGGTAATTTTCATCGGTTTCCACTAATATTGCACGACAACCCGCCATTGCGATCGCCATTTCGTGATTGAAATAGTAAGGGGTATTCAAAATAACTTCGTCACCTGGGCTAGTAATAGCAAGAATGGCATTCATGAATGCCATGTTGCTTCCCGCTGTGACAAAAATGCAGTTTCCTTTGTTGATTTCAATACCATTAAAATCTGATAATTTTGCTGCCAGTGCTGTTAATAAAGGAGGAATACCCTCTACTGCTTTGTATAAATTATTAGTTGGTTCCGCGAGGAACTGAGGCAAAAGTTCTATTGCTTCAGGTGGCGGACTGTAAGAAACCACACCTTGTCCTAAAGATATGGTTCCAGGAGACTTTTTAATGAGTTCTCCAACCACTGGAATAATTGGCGATTGCACCGCCTGCATACGAGAGATTAAATTAGTCATTAGTCATTAGTCAATAGTCAGTGGTCAGTGGTCAGTGGTCAGTGGTCAGTGGTCAGTGGTCAGTGGTCAATAGCAACTAACAACTGACAACTAATCATTAGTCATTAGTCATTAGTCAGTGGTCAATAGCAACTAACAACTGACAACTGACAACTAACATCTGTTTACGCTGACAGAGGCGGGGGAAATGTGATATCTGCGCTGAACTGTTCGACATTGGCGCTAAGATGAATCGGTAAAACATATTCTAAGTTTTCATGGGGACGAGGAATAATGTGATTGGAAAGTAACTCTCCTCCATTAACTCTTAGCACTGCCTTTAATCCTGCTGCTATAGCCACATTCACCTCACCCACATGTCCCCGAATCAACACAGTAATTCGTCCCAAATCAGTATTTTCGTAACCAACAAGGGTGACACGGGCTGCTTTACACATGGCGTCTGCGACTTCCACTGCTGTGGGAACACCATAAACTTCAATCATACCCAGCGCTAATGTCATATTTTCATCAATATTTAAGATTTAGGACATTTTAGATTTTGGATTTTAGATTTTGGATTTTGGATTTGGAATCAGCTTCTGCAACAATCATCAGTCATCCGTTATCCTTTCCCAAAGCTACAACAGCATTTTGACCGCCAAAGCCAAAACTGAAACACAACGCCCGCTGAATTTGACGTTGACGTGTCGTCATCACTAAATCTAAATCAAATTCTGGTTTCTGCAATCCTACACATGGTGGTATAAATTTTTGCTGTAAAGCCTGAAGTGAGAAAGCTATTCCTAAAGCTCCTGATGCTCCTAATGTATGCCCTGTCGCACCTTTAGTAGAACTGACTGCTACTTTGTACGTAAATAACTGCTGTATTACCATGCTTTCTATGCTGTCATTCAGCTGGGTAGCTGTACCATGAGCATGAATGTAATCAATATCGGCTGATGTCAAACAACTACGTTTTAAACATTGTTCAACAGCAGCGATCGCGCTTTTTCCTTGTGGTTCTGGCTGGTTTGGATGATAAGCATCTGTTGTCAAGCCAAACCCAAGAACTTCACCATAAATTTTTGCCTGACGCTGCCTTGCCAACTCTGCCGATTCCAAGACAAACACAGCCGCGCCTTCGCCTAAAACCAAGCCTTCCCGGTGCAAATCAAAGGGATAAGCCCCTGTTTTTGCCAAAGCACCCATTTGTTGAAATCCCGCTATAGTCAGGGGTGTAATGGGTGCTTCCACTGCGCCTGCGATCGCTGTTTGACATTGCCCAGTTTGCACCAAAAAAGCTGCTTGAGCGATCGCCCAAATTCCCGTTGCACAAGCTGCCATCGGTGTCAATACTATCCCATTTGCACCGATTTGTCGTGCGGCTGCGATCGCATTCATGTGAGGTAAAGTATCCAGCCAATTCTCTAATTTTTCTTCCTCTTTTTCTAAGCTGTACATCTGCCGTGCTAGTGACTCCCAAGATGCCTGATGGCTGCGACTCGATCCAATAATCACAGCACAATCAGGTAAAGGAGGAACTAAACCAGCATCTTTTAATGCAGAAGCGACAACCGACTCTGTGAGGATTGTTAATTTAGTTGGTTGTTTACCAATCAAGCCTAGAGGCAGTGGTTCCAATTCTGGAAATGGTTGATGCCATTTAATTCCAGATTCACCCGCTATCAATTTTTGCCAGCTATTCTCTAAGCTTGCACCTAGCGAGGAGATTAGACCAATACCAGTAACAACAACTTTAATCAATTTGGGAGTTAGGAGTTAGGAGTTAGGAGTTAGGAGTTAGGAGTTAGGAGTTAGGAGTTAGGAGTTAGGAGTTAGACAATGTTGAATTCTTTCACCCCATCCCCCCATCTCTCCCTAACCGGGAGTTTTCAAGTTTTCTGCGCCTTGAGTGACTTTAGCAGAGTCAATGCGATCGCCTTGTTGAATTTTGTTAACTACATCAAAGCCTTGGGTAACATAGCCAAACACAGCATAATTACCATCTAGGAACTCTAAATCAGCTAGAGCAAAGTAAAACTGTGACGAAGCTGAATCAGGCTGTTGCGATCGCGCCATTGCAATAGCACCCTGTTTATGTTGTAACTGTGGTGGTTTAGTTACACCCGCTTCTTGGAATGTCTTACCATAAATCGGGCTTGCTTCTCCTTTGGGTTTAATTTCTAAAGGTATGTACCGTTGATTCCCAGTTTTTGGTTCAATATAACCACCCGTTCCCAATCTATTTGCTGGAAATTTCGGGTCTTTGCTTTGGGGATCGCCGCCTTGAACTACGAACGGTTGGGGTTCGCGCACAACCCGATGGAAAACTAATCCATCGTATACACCTTTTTGCACTAAATCGACAAAGTTACCGGCTGTAATTGGGGCATTGGTACCGTCTACTTCGATAGTAATCGGCGACCCTTTAACGGTCATCACCACAGTAGCCTTGCCTTCGAGCCGTGGTAAATCTTTCATTACTGGATTACTCTCACTTGTGGTTGCAGATACAGATGTTGCTTCAGTAGTAGTCGTCGTGGTGCTTGTCTGAGTCGCTGTAGAGGTGGGAGAAGAATTAGAACTAACCTGTTGTGTTGAACACCCTCCCAACATCAAAGCACCGACCATTAGAAGCACAACCAAAAATTTTGAAACTTTTAACCGCATTGCCAGTTACTGACTCAACCAGAGTATCTTATCCTTTCAAGGGGAATTGGGAATTGGGAATTGGGAATTGGGAATTGGGAATTGGGCATGGGGCATTGGGCATTGGGCATTGGGCATTGGGCATAAGTTATTTCTCCCTTATCTCCCTCATCACCTCATCACCCCTGCGCCCCTACACCCCTGCTCCCCTGCGCCTCTGCATTCCCTTAAAGTCCCTCTAGAGGTACACCCAAAAAGCGGGCTAATTCTGCGCCTTGAGTTTCTAATTCTGTTAAAGGTATTGGTTGACCTACTCGTGTTAAAGGAATGTCTCGCCGCCCTTTAATACGCAGGTAAAGTGCGCGACGGGGATTAATACCTTCTTTGATGTCTACCCGCACAGATTGCACATCTTGTACACGACTGTCAATCTCAATCCGACGGTTTTTGCCTGGAAATCCCCAACGAAAAATTTTGACGCTACCTGTTTCCTGATTAAAATCGTTGTAGCCACCTCCTACATCCCATAAAATCACTAGCCACAGGTATAAAGCTAAAAGCGAGCCAGCAATACCATATAACCCCATCACCAATCCTTGAGGTACGAATACCAGTTGTGTTGGATCGCTAACTAGGAGTAAGTTTACTTTTAAGTAACTGGATATGGCAGCCAATAAAAATCCTGTGGCTCCCAATGTCACAACAGTTGCCCACCAGTAGTTGCTGAACCTACGAGAACCGAGAACTTTTTGATGCAGGACGCGTGAAGCGGATTTATCGCCATTAGGCGAGTCACCTTTGTTAATTTTTGTTGATGCCGTCATGAAACTATCTTGGCCTGTGAGTTCTTCCCTTTGTCAAGTCTGCCATTTGACCAGGATGTCTTGCAAGTTCAGTTTGGGAATTGGGTATTAGGGATTGGGGATTGGGTATTGGGCATGGGGCATGGGTTGAGTTATTCTCCCCATCATCTCCTCATCCCCCTCATCCCCCTCATCCCCCCATCTCCCCAGTCCCTAATTTTAAGATTTCTGAGAAAACTTGTGTCAGATTGTAAAATTTCTGATATTCATATTATTTAATAGGTTTGTGTTAAATAGCTGATTCACTTCCGTAGTTCGGGCAAAAACCCCAACTAATGTGATAAGTTAAGAAGCATTAAGATATCAAAAGCTAGATTACTAGGTTTTGGTACGTGTAATGACATAACCCTGAGAAATACTAGCCTATTTAGGTAGTAGATTCTCAGAATCTCAATGGTCTGAAAGCTGTTGAGACTGTCAAAAAAAACGTTAATTCCTCGCAAAACGTTGCAATTTTAGTAAAAAGAGGATTTAGTTCGATGACCATCGCAGTTGGACGCGCCCCCAGTAGAGGGTGGTTTGACGTTCTAGACGACTGGTTGAAGCGCGATCGCTTCGTGTTCGTAGGCTGGTCAGGGATCTTACTCTTCCCCTGCGCTTTCCTAGCATTAGGCGGTTGGCTAACCGGTACAACATTCGTCACCTCTTGGTACACCCACGGGTTAGCGTCATCATACTTAGAAGGCTGTAACTTTTTAACAGTAGCAGTATCATCACCCGCGGACAGCATGGGTCACTCATTGCTGTTGCTGTGGGGCCCAGAAGCCCAAGGCGACTTCACTCGTTGGTGTCAATTGGGCGGATTGTGGCCATTCGTAGCCCTACACGGAGCCTTTGGTTTAATCGGCTTCATGTTGCGGCAATTTGAAATTGCCCGTCTAGTAGGCATCCGTCCATACAACGCCTTGGCATTCTCTGCTCCCATTGCAGTATTTGTCAGCGTCTTCTTGATGTACCCCTTGGGACAATCTTCTTGGTTCTTTGCACCCAGCTTCGGAGTAGCAGCGATTTTCCGCTTCTTGCTGTTCCTACAAGGGTTCCACAACTGGACACTCAACCCCTTCCACATGATGGGTGTAGCTGGTGTATTGGGTGGTGCGCTGTTGTGTGCGATTCACGGTGCAACTGTAGAAAACACTTTGTTTGAAGACGGTGAAGGCTCCAACACCTTCCGCGCTTTCAATCCTACCCAGTCCGAAGAAACCTACTCCATGGTGACAGCAAACCGTTTCTGGTCACAGATTTTCGGTATTGCTTTCTCCAACAAGCGTTGGCTGCACTTCTTCATGTTGTTTGTGCCAGTTACAGGCTTGTGGATGGCGTCTGTAGGTATTGTCGGTTTGGCACTCAACCTACGGGCCTATGACTTCGTGTCCCAAGAATTGCGGGCAGCAGAAGACCCAGAATTTGAAACCTTCTATACCAAAAACATTTTGCTGAACGAGGGTATCCGCGCTTGGATGGCTCCTCAAGACCAGCCTCACGAACAATTTGTATTCCCTGAAGAGGTACTACCACGTGGTAACGCTCTCTAATAGATCTTCGATCATAGGCGGCGGACGCGACCAGGAATCCACCGGTTTTGCTTGGTGGTCTGGTAATGCTCGCTTAATCAACCTATCCGGTAAACTACTTGGTGCCCACGTTGCCCATGCTGGTTTGATAGTCTTCTGGGCCGGAGCGATGACTTTGTTTGAAGTCGCTCACTTCGTTCCTGAAAAGCCCATGTACGAGCAGGGCTTAATCTTGCTACCTCACCTCGCTACCTTAGGTTGGGGTGTTGGTGCTGGTGGTGAAGTTATCGACACCTTCCCCTACTTTGTAGTTGGTGTACTCCACCTAATTTCCTCAGCCGTATTGGGTTTTGGTGGTATTTATCATGCCGTCCGTGGCCCAGAAACCTTAGAAGAGTACTCCTCTTTCTTTGGTTACGACTGGAAAGACAAGAACAAGATGACCAACATCATCGGTTTCCACCTGATCATTTTGGGAGTCGGTGCGCTGTTGTTGGTACTGAAGGCAATGTTCTTCGGTGGTTTGTACGACACCTGGGCACCTGGTGGTGGTGATGTTCGCGTCATTACTAACCCAACACTCAACCCAGCGGTTATCTTCGGTTATCTGATTAAGTCTCCCTTCGGTGGCGAAGGCTGGATTGTCAGCGTCGATAACTTAGAAGATGTCGTCGGCGGTCACATTTGGGTTGCTCTAATTTGTATTTCTGGCGGTATCTGGCACATCTTCACCAAGCCTTTTGGCTGGGCACGTCGTGCGTTCATCTGGTCTGGTGAAGCTTACCTCTCCTACAGCTTGGGTGCTTTGTCCTTGATGGGCTTCATCGCTTCCTGTATGGTTTGGTATAACAACACTGTTTACCCCAGTGAATTCTTTGGCCCTACTGGCCCTGAAGCTTCTCAAGCTCAAGCCCTTACTTTCTTAATCCGTGACCAACGCTTAGGTGCTAACGTCGGTTCTGCACAAGGCCCCACAGGTCTAGGTAAATACTTGATGCGCTCTCCTACAGGTGAAATCATCTTCGGTGGTGAAACCATGCGCTTCTGGGATTTCCGCGGCCCTTGGTTAGAGCCTCTGCGTGGCCCTAACGGTCTTGACTTAGACAAAATTAAGAAGGATATTCAGCCTTGGCAAGCTCGTCGCGCCGCTGAATACATGACCCACGCTCCTTTGGGTTCTTTGAACTCTGTGGGTGGTGTGGCTACTGAAATCAACTCCTTCAACTACGTATCTCCCCGCGCTTGGTTGGCAACCTCTCACTTCGTATTAGGCTTCTTCTTCTTGATTGGTCACTTGTGGCACGCTGGTCGCGCCCGCGCTGCTGCTGGTGGTTTCGAGAAAGGTATTGACCGTGAGACTGAGCCAGTATTGTTCATGAATGAACTTGACTAAGCTGCAAATTTTCTTTCATCACTGACAATCAAATACTTTATAAGCTCTTGTGTAAAAGCAAGAGCTTTTTTCTATTGCTTATGATAGCCTTATCTATCCTACTTGGTTAACTGAGTTCGTCCTGAACCATCTGCTTTCATCACATAAATGTTATCTACTGACTCCAACGTAGAAGATTCAAAGGCAATTTTTTTACCATCCGGTGACCAAACAGGGTGTTCATCATAGTATTTGGATGGCTTTGATTTTTTGCTTAGATTAGTAAGTTTTGAACCGTCAGCATTCATTACGTAAATATTGCTATCAAAATCTAAAGCAATCTGTTTACTATTGGGTGACCAACTAGGATTAATAAAGTAATTAATGCTCAGCAGACGGCGCAATTTTGAACCGTTAGCATTCATTATATAAAGTTGACTTGAGTCATTTTGACAATCTTTGGACACAAAAATAATCTGTTTACCATCTGGTGACCAAGCTAGTCTATAAATAGAATTTTTAGTTGATTTTTTCAACAGGCTAATTTTTTGCGTACCATCTGCATTTACTGTGTAAATTTCAAACTCAGATAAATTACAGCCACTACTCGCAAGAAGAATCCGTTTACCATCAGGCGACCAAACAGGGTATAAAGGTAAGTTATTGTCTTGCAAAGGAATTAACCCTGAACCATTAGCATTAATCACATAAAAACCACGACTACCGGCAAAAGCAATTTGCTGTCCATTTGAAGACCAAGAAGGTGAATCATTGTGGATTACGTCCTTAGTTAAAAGAGTCCGTTTTGAACCATCAGCATTCATCAGATAAATATTTATCGTTGAATTGTACTCAGAAACAAAAGCAATTTGCTTGCCATTCGGCGACCAGGTAGGGTAAAAATCTCTTAGAGGATTTTTAGTTAAGTTCCTTTGACCGGAACCATCAGCATTCATTAGATAAATTTCCAGATTGCCATCTCTACCTGAGACAAAGGCAATTCGCTTACCATCCGGTGACCAAACGGGAAATCGATTGCCTGGTGGGTTGTTAGTTATTGTTGGCAGCTTTTCTTCAGCATTTGCCCTATCTTTGCGAATAAAATAATTGCCAAACAGGCTCAAGATTAGAAGTAATAAGCAAAAATAAATAAAACTATTTAGTTTAGTAGTTAATATGCGGTTATTCTTTTCCATGTCTGAATACAATTATGAAAATAGCTGATTCACCCTGTGCCTACATTCATTGCTGCTAAAATAGCTTTTTGACTAACCTCTTTATAAACAGTCTCCAAATATTTCATTACCACGTCACTTGAGGTTAAATTGACTGCATTATCTTCTGCCTTAGCTAGGGGAATTGCTCCCAATGTATCTAATACTGTCTCGCTACTCGATGGTGCAATCACTACTAGAGATGACTCTAGCGGCTCATTATATTGCCAGAAATCAGCAATTTTTACAGAATGTTGTGTAGTAGGGATGAGTTGTTGAGTATCAGGTGTTTCCGGTGCAGCAGCTTCCACTTTAGCGCCGCGTAACTGACGTAAGTCACTGATAATTTGTTCTTTGGTGCGTCCGCGTAATTGAAAGAGTACAAACGGGTCTTCACTGAAGCGATCGCCTAACTGATAGTATACTGCACCTACATGTTTACAAGGGTTTACCTTGTCTGGACAAGAGCATTTACTGTGAACATCACCCAAGGTAAAAGGAAATAATGAAAGTCCGTTGGTAGTGAATACTTCTTCTATATTTTGTGGCATTTCTCCCGCCAATAATTTGGCAGCAAACACTGCTTTGTGGGACATTGTTTCTATGACGTATCCCCATTCTTCATCAGTAAAAGCATTCAGGGATAGAGAAACTTTGTAAGGTTCTGCTTCACTACCTTGTACTCTAGCTAATACTTTTGCACCTTTAAATTCGATACTCAAGACGTTTCCCTGACGAGCATAATTTCTCGCTCGTTCTAAACGCTTTTTGAAGCGATAGGAATCGAGTAGATCTAGCCATCTTTGTGACCACCATTCTCGACTGGCTTGAAGAGTGTAATTTGTCATTGTTGTTGTTACCATAAATATTTTTTGATCACGCAGAGACGCAAAGTCGCAGAGAAGAGTGTGAAGAGTTTATTCTGAATCTTCATCAATGATTGCATTGCGGTCAAGGATTAGTAAGTTACGGAGTTGGTCTGTATCCATTTCAGTCAGCCACTCTTCTCCTGCACTAACTACTTGTTCAGCGAGTTGTTTTTTACTTTCAATCATGTCATGAATTTTCTCTTCTAAAGTGCCAGTACAGACAAATTTATGCACTTGAACATTGCGGGTTTGACCAATACGAAATACTCTGTCTGTGGCTTGATTCTCAACAGCGGGATTCCACCATCTATCGAAATGAAATACATGATTTGCTCTTGTTAAATTCAGTCCTACTCCACCAGCTTTGAGAGAAAGAATCATAATTGGAGGGCCTTGAGGGTCGTGCTGGAAACGGTCAATCATTTCCTCACGTTGTTTTTTACTGGTGCTACCATATAAAAACAATATTTCTCTTCCTAGCTGTTTTTCTAAATGAGGTTTGAGCAACTTGCCCCATTCAGCAAATTGGGTGAAAATTAAAGCGCGATCGCCTTCTGCTAAAGCCACATCTAACATCTCTTCTAGCCGTTGTAATTTGGCTGAATGATGTTGTTCTAAAGAGTCAGCTTTTAAATATTGCGCTGGGTGATTGCAAATTTGTTTAAGTTTAACTAGTAAAGCTAAAATCATTCCCCGACGTTGCAATCCTTCCGCAGATTCAATATCTGTTAAAGATGCTTCTACTACTTGTTGATAAAGTGTAGCTTGTTCAGCAGTAAGTCCACAAAATACAGTCATTTCTTGCTTATCTGGCAAGTCTTGAATGATTTCACGGTCTGTTTTCAAACGCCGCAGAATAAAAGGCTGTACTAAAGAACGTAATTGATTCAAAGAAGCTGCATCACCATACTTTTCAATTGGCATGGCAAATCGTCGTTGAAAAAATTGGCGATTGCCTAAATAACCAGGATTAAGAAAATCTAAAATTGACCACAATTCTTGCAGTCGATTCTCTACTGGTGTCCCCGTCAAAGCAATACGAAATGTTGCTTCTAATTGCCGCACTGCCTGCGATTGTTTTGCTTCGGAGTTTTTCACATTTTGGGCTTCGTCTAAAACAATTGCTTGCCAAGAAACGCCTTGTAATGATTTAATATCCCGGTAAATTAGTGAGTAACTGGTAATCACTAAATCATGTTTTTTGACTGCTTCTACAAAGGCTTTACCTTTCGGGCGTTTGTCACCGTGATATTGCAAAACTTTGAGTGTGGGGGCAAATCTTTTAACTTCTCTTTCCCAGTTACTTAAAACAGAAGTGGGACAAACTAATAAAGTTGGTTTTTCTAGTGCATCTTGTTCTTTGAGGTGTAAGAGAAATGCGATGAACTGAATGGTCTTTCCTAAACCCATATCGTCGGCGAGACAGGCACCCAAACCCCAACGTTCTAGGAAAGCTAGCCAAGCCGCACCGCGTTCTTGATATGGTCGTAACTGTCCTTTAAAATTGGCTGGTGTGGGCAAAGGTGCGATCGCTTGATTGTTTGTCAACGCCCCAATTAATTCTTGCAATGCCCCAGAGGCTTCAAAGCTGACTACTGGTAATTTTTCTACTACCTGTGTATCTCCTGTACTGAGACGCAAAGCATCTTCCAAGGAAAGGGACATTTGGTCTTTGCGAGAGGCAAAAAAGGCTTGGGCTGTTTTAATATCTTGGGGGCGTAACTCCACCCATTCACCATTAATTTCGACTAGTGGACTATTCAACGCCACCAACCTATCAAATTGGGCTTTGGAAATAGTTTGTCCGCCAATAGCCAATTGCCACTGAAAATTCAGTAAACTCTGTAAACCCAAGCGTCCTTGTTTTGTGTTTGGGGTTTGGGCACTAATTTTTAAACCCAAACGGTTCGCCCATCCTTCGCGGTTCGCCAAACTGGGAGGTAAAATCACACCCAAACCGCTATCTTCAAACCTCCAAGCCACAGACTTGATAAACTCATATGCTTGTAACGGGTTGAGGCGGCAAGATTGGGGAGATGCGGTTTCTAAACTGGGGGCGATCGCAGGATACAATCGAGAAGCTAATCCCAATCCCCGTAAAAATGTTTCTTGGGGTTGTGCAATTGTGCGATTTTGATAAATAAATTGTTCAACTGGATGTTCCCAAATAGTTGCCGCATCTACTACAAACTCTGGATCGTCAGTTGCTTGGAGAAAATACGCCAAAATCCAATCTGTTTCCTCAGCTTCCGGCGATAGCAGTTGAAAACAAGTACGAAACTGTGGTTTTCCAGCCAATTGGTATTGTAGCGGCAAAGTCCAAGCTTTCAGTGCTGCTTCCAGACGTTCCGCCCCTATTGCATCTGCATTGACTGTACCAGATGCACTAGTTAAAGCTTGTAACCACTGTCGCACCGCAGGTGGTAAAGACGCTATCACCCTAGTTTCAATGACAGGTTGAGAACCAACCATCTCTCGCACTTGGGCATCTATCGTACTGTTGAGAAATCCCAGCAATAATTCTTGAGGTTCAGTTGGAAAATTTAGTGCTAAGTGCTGAGTGCTGAGGAGCCACTGCGGTGAGGTAGCCCCCATCTTGGCGGTTTCCGTCGATGGGGGACTACCGAACCCGAAGGGTCTTGGGGTTTCCCCAAGTGGAGCATGTGGCGTTGCTGAGTCTTTTTCTTCTAACTCAGCACTCAGCACTTTTAACTCAGCACTTTCTTGATAAGTCCGACAACCCAATGGCATTTTCGCTGCAAATTTATCCAGGCGGGTGCTGTCTACAGCACTGTCTAGTAGTACTTGCCACTTGGCAATCATAGAACCGTCGAGTTGCCGCTGAATGTTTGGTAAAAACTTAGAACGTGAGATTAAGTCTAGACTCCAACGGGCAATTTGTGACCAAAAGCGTAAATCACCACTTAAAAAAGTATCTTCCCCGTTAACAGCATTCAAGGGGATAGAAGTGAGAAATTTGATTGCTTCGGTTGGGTTGAGACAAAAACCCTCGACTCGCCAAGGTTGTAAATATGGCGGTGAGTCTGTTTCCAACCCCAAGCTGGCAGAATGTACTGGGGAAAGGGTTACTATTCCTGAGTCACTGTTTTCTAGAATATGAGTTGGTAAAGCAATGATTTGGGAGTGTGTCGGGATTACTTGAGTAGCACTTACAGCTTTGCGTGTTCGCCCAGTAACAGTGACAGCAGCTGCGGCTGGTTGTATGGAGTTGGGAATTGTTATTTTTTGTAAACGTAACCACTCACCTAACTCGGCTGCTGTCATGGAAAGTGGATTTACTGGTATATCTTTCGACAGACTCGCATCGAAATTCACCGCAGGCGATCGCCAAGTTTCACCCCAAATAAATAAACAACCATTTTGATTTTTTAGTAACCAATTACCGTGTAAAATTGCCATTTGCCAAACTACTCAGATTTTTTTAACTAAAGCAATGAAATAGTAGAATTTTTACTTGGATGATTTTTTCAGATGAATCTTGATGCAGATACTGAAAAAATAAATACATTAAATAGAAGAGACATTATAAACAATCAGTAGTAATGAAATTTCCCCTTTATAAAGTTTTAAACAATGGGACAACAGTAGAACTAGATTATATGCAGCCTCAAGAACAGGAGGTTGTGAGGGCATTATTAAATGATGTAATTCTTGAAGGTAAGACCTATCCGCAAAAGCAACCCCTCTCTCAGGCAGAATTTTCAACGTATTGGTTGAGTCAAGATGCCTTTGTTGTTAGGGCATCTGGTCAAAAAGCCACATCCGAACCACAAGAAGTATTGGGCGCGTTTTATCTCAAGCCCAATTTTCCAGGTCGGTGTAGCCATATTTGCAACGCTGGTTTTATTGTACAACCTGGTTTGCGAAGTCAGGGTATAGGGCGGTTCATGGGAGAGTCGATGTTGTTGATAGCCGCTAGCCTGGGATACGAGGCGGTGATGTTCAATTTGGTATTTGAATCTAATATACCTTCAATTAAACTTTGGAAATCTTTGGGATTTGATATCATTGGAAGCATTCCCCATGCTGCAAAGCTAGCTGATGGACAAGTGGTAAACGCGCTTGTGATGTATCGCGCTTTGCGCGATTAGGGCTTGTTGCCCTTTGTATGTAACAAAAGCCAGCCATAGTGCATAAATGTTAGGATTGCCACAGAGAGAGAATAGAAAAAGAGAAGGAAAAAAAACTGAATGGCAGAAGTTGATAAGTCAATATCCTTCGATGGAAGGGATATTCGACTGAAGGTAGGCCTATTAGCTCCCCAGGCTGGTGGGTCGGTTTTGATAGAATCAGGGGACACAGCAGTTTTAGTGACGGCTACGCGATCGCAAGCCAGAGAAGGCATTGATTTTCTTCCCCTCACAGTAGATTATGAAGAAAGACTGTATGCAGCTGGTAGGATTCCCGGCGGGATCATGCGACGGGAAGGCCGCCCACCAGAAAAAACAATTCTCACCAGCCGTCTCATCGACCGTCCCCTGCGTCCTTTGTTTCCTTCATGGTTGCGGGACGACCTGCAAATAGTTGCCTTAACTTTGTCCATGGACGAACTAGTACCACCTGATGTACTAGCTGTGACTGGTGCTTCCATTGCTACCCTCATCGCCCAAATTCCTTTTGATGGGCCAATGGCAGCAGTGCGGGTCGGCTTGGTGGGGGATGATTTTGTGATTAACCCCACCTATGCAGAAATTGAAGCTGGAGATTTGGATCTGGTAGTAGCAGGTTCACCACATGGCGTGATCATGGTGGAGGCGGGAGCCAATCAATTACCAGAGCGAGATATTATTGAAGCGATTGATTTTGGCTACGAAGCAGTGCGAGATTTAATCAAAGCACAGCAAGATTTAGTGGCAGAACTAGGTCTAGAAATCGTGCAGCAAGCACCACCAGAAGTAGACCCAACGCTGGAAAATTATATCCGCGATCGCGCCAGCGATGAGATTAAGAAAATTTTGTCGCAATTTGAATTTACCAAACCCGAACGTGATGCAGCTTTGGATGTCGTCAAAGAACAAATCGAAACTGCGATCGGTGAACTTCCAGAAGAAGACCCTATTCGAGTTGCTGCTACCACAGATAGTAAAGCACTGGGTAACACTTTTAAAGACATCACCAAAAAGTTGATGCGCCGTCAAATCATCGAAGACAACGTTCGTGTTGATGGCCGCAAACTTGATGAAGTGCGCCCTGTTTCTTGTCTAGTTGATGTTTTACCCAAACGAGTCCACGGCAGCGGTTTATTTAATCGCGGACTCACCCAGGTATTATCTGCTTGTACCCTTGGTACACCAGGAGATGCCCAAAACCTCAACGATGACCTGCAAGTAGACCAATCGAAACGTTACTTACACCATTACAACTTCCCCCCCTTCTCTGTTGGCGAAACCAAGCCGTTGCGTGCGCCAGGAAGACGGGAAATTGGTCATGGTGCTTTAGCTGAACGAGCGCTGTTACCTGTGCTACCACCAAAAGAAGAATTTCCCTACGTGATTCGGGTGGTTTCGGAAGTGCTTTCTTCCAACGGTTCCACCTCCATGGGTTCGGTGTGCGGTTCCACCTTGGCATTGATGGATGCTGGTGTGCCAATTATTAAACCTGTTAGCGGTGCGGCTATGGGTTTAATTAAAGAAGGGGAAGAAGTCAGAGTTTTAACTGACATCCAGGGGATTGAAGACTTTCTGGGTGACATGGACTTCAAAGTCGCCGGGACGGACACTGGCATTACCGCCTTGCAAATGGATATGAAAATCTCCGGTTTGTCCATAGACGTTATTGCCCAAGCTGTCCACCAAGCGAAATCAGCCAGGTTGCACATTTTGGAAAAAATGCTGCAAACAATTGACCAACCACGCACAGAAACTTCACCTTATGCTCCACGTCTGTTGACCATTAAGATTGATCCAGACATGATTGGTCTGGTCATCGGCCCCGGAGGCAAGACAATTAAAGGCATCACCGAAGAAACGGGAGCCAAAATTGACATCGAAGATGATGGTACGGTGACAATTTCAGCTTTGGATGAAGGCAAGGCGAAGAAAGCCCGCAACATCATCCAAGGCATGACTCGTAAGTTACATGAAGGCGATGTCTACGTTGGTCGTGTGACTCGGATTATCCCTATTGGTGCATTTGTGGAATTTCTGCCTGGCAAAGAAGGCATGATCCACATTTCTCAATTAGCTGACTACCGCGTTGGCAAAGTTGAAGATGAAGTAGCAGTCGGAGATGAAGTGATTGTCAAAGTGCGTGAGATTGACAATAAAGGACGGATTAATCTCACACGCTTGGGTATCCACCCAGATCAGGCAGCTGCGGCGCGGGAAGCTGCGGCAGTGAATCGATAAATCGATTTAGGATTTTAGATTTGATCTAAAATCCGCGATGCCTTTATAGTAGGCATCGCCGTAGCTTTTTAACCCACATTCTGCATCTAGTATTGTCATATATATAAATTGTAAAAAAATAATACAATTAACGGCAGATTGCAGTCATCCTATTATAAGCGATCGCCCTGACTCCTTCCGCGATCGCTTGAACCATCAAGTGTGTATGACCAGAAACAAAAAATAGACAACAGCTACATTAAGTATTTGTTTATATTATTCCTATCAAGAGGTTCAGTTACAATATTATTTATTCCAATCATCTGACTTAATACTAAAATAGCTGCTTGGTGAAGCTTATCACCTCCTGTCGATGCTGAATAATATTCTAAAACATAAGGGTTAATATTTTTTTCAAAAAAATCAATAGCAGTTTTTAAAACACAAGAATCAGTATCTATTCCACAAATAAATACTTTTTGTATCTTCATTTGATTTAGCAAATCCAGTGTCTCTTGGTTACAAGCAGTATATATAGTTTTATCAACAATTATTTGGGCAAATGGTTCAATTTCACCTACAATTTTTTGCTCAATTGGTGAAATAAATTCATGCCAATTTAGATATTTAACATAAGGGCTGTTAGGCGTATTTATAAATCTTGTGAATATGACATACTCAAAGATATTTTGCTCTAATAAAAATTTCACCCTAGGTAGAATATGGATTGTATTTTGAGTGATAAATCCATTTTGAATATCAATGATAAATAGACAAGATTTCATTCAGGAATATAAGAAGATGTTTCAAAAGTATTTCACAAAACGTTAAATTCATTGAAACCTAACCCCCTTCCTTCATAGGGAAAGGGGAGAATGTCAAAACACGATAATTGCCCACATACTAGCACCCAAAGCGATCGCAGCTAAATGTTGCCAAAGCAGAGTTCTCAGTGGCTGACGCGCAATTTTTTGTGCTAACACTATAGACAAAAATACTGAAAAAATTAAAGTTGTACCTTGCAGAAAAGCCATTACAGCCGGATGAGCAACCAATACAGGCAATTGTTCACCGCTCAAACCAAAGGTAGCAAATGTCACTGGCAAAATCCGCCCACCTTCACCCAAACCTAAACGCAGATAGTGAGCCAAATTACCTCCTAAAACTAACGGTAAATAGCCATAGGCAAGTTCTACAAATGGTCTAGGCTTACACCCAAATTTAATTAGTTGCATCAAGCCATATGCCAAAAATGCTACTACCGCAGGGATAATCAAAGCTATCAGTGATAATCCTAAATGTTGCCAAAAATTAGTTAAATCGACTGGCAACTCTAACACAGATAATATCTCTGGCAAGCGATGCAGATATATTCCACCTAACAACAAAAACAACAATGCTACTTCATATTTATGGGGTACATGAGTTGTCCACAGTTCAATACCAGGGGGACGCAAATTGAACTCGACGGAACGGTGAGGACAAGCTTTTAGACAAGTCATGCACAGCACGCAATCTTTGTTATCTTCTAACTGTGCAGGGTGAGAGTACAAGGGACATCCATTGGTTTCCATACCTTCGCCCTTTTGTGGCCCTCCCTTGTAACACTGATAAGTATTGCAACTTGCTGAACAGATACCTTGCTGCGCCCTGAGTTCAGTCATGGAAAGTTTGGCAAATAAACCATTCATACCGCCAATGGGGCAAAGATAGCGACACCAAAACCGCCGTTCAAAAATGGCAGAGAAAATCATCGCGCCAGCCGTAATTAATAGTAGCAAACAAGCGCTAAGGTAGGCGGTATTTTCTAAATGCCAGAGTTCTTCCCATAAGAAAATCAGGGTAAATAGCCCAAATACAAACCAGCCGCCCCATTTTTCCGCTTTCTCTCTGGGCCAGCGTTTGAGTTGTCTAGGCCACAGCCATAGTGATAGCTTTTGCGTAATTTCCCCGTAAATCATGAAGGGACAGACAGCACACCATACACGACCTAAAAAGGGAAATAGAAACAAAAAGAAAGGCCACCACCAAGCCCAAAATAGATTTAAAGCTAAATTGCGATCGCGTGTTTGCGGGCCAATAAATAACACTGCGACGATAATAGCAAACGCTGCGACAGTAAAACCATAATTAATGCGATCGGGCCACCAAGAACTACGCAAAAACCGCCGCCAACCAGGATAAGCATTCAACAAATTGACGCGAAATTGCTTTTTTTTGGGGTCGGCTGACCAAAAGATTTCTTCTGTTAACTCCTGGCTTTCTCCTGCTTGTACAATCGCCCGTTCTACCAGGTTTTTCAACTCTTTGAGATTGCCAGGGAAATCATAGGACTGCAAGCGACGCAAAGCTTCTGGAGTGATGTGCGGTTTAGGCAGACCTCTAGCTCGAACGTAGAGACTACTGTAATATTCTACCTGAGCTTTAATATCAGTTTTCCGTACTCGTAGCGGCGGTACTTTGATAACATGACCAACACAACGTTCAATTATTGACTCCGATTTTTCGGAAACAATCAGAATACGTGCTTTACTATGGCGAGGTTCAGCAGCCAGTGCTTCAGGACGAGTCACAGGGGTATATATACCCGTTTCTACCAACTGTTTAATTAATGGTAATAACTCTGGCGGTATTTCTTGGATGTTGTTCAGAATTAAACTGCCTTCTCCCAGCCATTCTAATAGCCCTGGTTTGCCTCCAGCACGACCGAATAAATCAGCGCCGCTAGCTTGCAGAATTCCACAGTTGACTTTAATAATTGGTTCTCGCCGCTTGGGAGAACCGTAGTGAATAAGGGCGGCTATATTATCTTTTTCTAAGCCTGGTTCCCCAAAAATATCCACAGACTTACCATCAGCAGCAGCTTCTCGAATTTGCTCCCGCAGACGCACGGCGTAGCGACTTGTCCCCACAATTCCCCGTTGCGCCTTGGTGACTAAATATGGTCGCAAGGCTATGGAACGTTCTTGTTCATAAGATAATGCAGACGTTACCTCAGCTAATTCTTGAGCCAATTTACGAGAAAAAGCCTGAGCAATTTCCGGGTATTGGCTGACTAAAGCGCGAAATTCAGCCGCAGGTACAACCCACACATGAGATTCTGTGACAGCGGTAATTGTCAATGGAGTTAACTCATCCAAGAGTAATTCTTGGAGGTGAATGACTGCTCCGGGTAAGTATCCACAAGCAAAATCTGAGTTACTTTTATTGTCAGTATTGCTTTCGAGTTGACCTTCTACAATAATGTAAAGCGCTTTTGGGGAAGTACCTTCGCTTACTAAGTCTTTTTGCGCTGGTACAACTTGTGCTTCTATCACTTGGGCGATCGCATCCAAAACTTCAGGTGAGAGAATTCCTAAAGTCGTGCGTTCTTGTAGCCACGTGACTATTTCTGGAGATGTCATTGTCTTTTCTCCGTTCAGGCTGCTGTATAAAGGAATTATCCCTGAAACAAATGTCAAAAGAGCTGCCTGATGAGTTTGTCAGATCTGCCTAATCTCTGGGTTCCCTTGGTACTTCTAGGTTTAATCGTGCTTGCAGCTGTTTTTTTCAGTCGCAGTAGTTAAGCCAAAACACATTGAGTTTGCATACTCGGTTGAATTTTTTGTTTCTCCCTTCAGGGAGAGGCTTGTACTATGTGGAGTGCTGTAAAATCTTTACCTACACCCCACACACTATTTTGGTGAGAAACAATTTACCCATTCCTCTATTAATTTACAAGAATGTTTTATAGCGGCATCGTTTTAGAATTAAACCTGCGCCAATTAATCCCATACCAATTAAGGTTGTGGTTGCTGTTGGTTCTGGAACTGACTGGGGAGTTTGCAAGGTGAATGTCAGTTTCGCTAAACCCTCAGAAGGAGATCCCGACAGATTCAGCTTATCTTCTTCTGTAAAACTTATTGTGCCTGTAGCATTCTTGAATAAGCCTGTTCCGCCAAAGATGCTGATTGTACCACCACCCTTAATAGTTTCTTGTACAAAGTTAATTTCAGCGCTATCACTTGCTCTTCCAAATAACTCATTGGCTCCGCCATAATACCTGTCATAAAGTAGTGGTGCGTCTGTTAAACCAAACACAGTTGGATCTGAATTAAATGTATATTTAATTATTGAGGCATTGTCACTGGATTCAAGCTTACCGTAAGTATTGCTAGTAAAGAAATTCAAACCATAAGGGGCAGGTTCAACACTTTCACCTGTGATAGTTGCTCTGATAATATCCAAGTCAGGTCTGTAACTAGTATCAATGGTTACTAAGGTCTTGTAGTCAGCATTAAATGTATAAGTTTTAGTAGTTTCTGCTGTTGCACGTTCTATGTTTGACCCGAAACTAACTATAGTTAAGGTTAAGGGAATAAGCCAAGCAGTATGTGAATTAAACATAATTTTTTCTATCTGTAAAAACCAATAATAATTCTGCTAATAGCGAGTCTTGAAATCACCAAGCGTATTAGCAAAATCTTTGTTTACAACTATTACAAAATATTTTAAATGTACTGAGTTTTGATTTCAAGGTTAATCAGTTAATATTTATAGAATTATTTTTAGATAATTGCTATAAAATAGGCAAGTCAAAGACTAATATTATGTGTTAGTATATAAAACCTAATAAAATATTGCTAATAAACAGAAAAAAGAGAAATAATGAAACCATGAACTTACATTATCAAACATTGTTTTCTCATTTGTTCTGCATAACCTCGCTTTGAATCAAATTCGCGATCGCTCAACAACTTTTGCAACTAGAAGCTGGTAAGCTTGCCAGCAAAATGCCAATTAATAACAAGTTGAATTTAGAGATAGTAGCTTTGGGAGCAGGGGAGCTTTCGGAGCAGGGGAGCTTTCGGAGCAGGGGAGCAGAGGGGAAGAAATCGTACTACGTCAAACTGCAACTTAGTATCAGCACTCAGCACTTTGCTATACATCTGAATTGGGATTGCTATATGCTTTCAGTAACTAGACTTCATCAATCCTAAAGCGGCAAAACAACGTGAATCTCCCATTGATTACTCGTGCTGAAGAACACAACGAGAACATAGCAATAGTTACAACCGACAAAGCATTTAGCTATCGGGATTTGCTTGACACCTCTAGTCAAATTGCCACAAGCCTTCTGGAGAATGCAGAAGATTTACAAGAGCAGCGAGTCGCTTTTCTCATCCCGCCTGGGTTTGAGTATGTAGCTACTCAGTGGGGGATTTGGCGTGCTGGCGGTATAGCGGTACCTCTGTGTGTTTCCCACCCACGACCAGAATTAGAGTATGTGATTACAAATTCAGGAGCATCGATAATTGTTGCCCATCCTAATTTTGAGGGTATACTGCGAGCGATCGCCACAGAAAAAAATTTACGATTTATCCTCACCTCAGATACTCTGCCATCTGATGTTAGTCGCCTACCAGAAATAGATATCACAAGACGCGCCTTAATTCTCTACACCAGCGGTACAACAGGTAAACCCAAGGGTGTAGTTACAACCCATGAGAATATTCAAGCGCAAGTCACTAGCTTAATCACCGCTTGGGAATGGATATCAAGCGATCGCATTTTACATGTACTACCACTACATCATATTCATGGCATTATCAACGTTCTCACATGTGCTTTATGGGCTGGGGCGGAATGTCACATGTTGAGCAAATTTGATGCTGAAATTGTATGGCAGCGAATTTCTCAGGGTGACTTAACCCTATTTATGGCAGTACCGACAATTTATGTCAAATTGATTGCCGCTTGGTCAGCTGCTTCTAGTGATTCCCAAAAAAGCATGTCAGCAGGCTGTGCCAAAATGCGCCTGATGGTTTCTGGTTCAGCAGCCTTACCAGTTCAAGTCTTGGAAAAGTGGCAGAATATCAGCGGTCATTTTCTACTGGAACGCTACGGAATGACTGAAATTGGTATGGCACTATCGAACCCTTTACATGGTCAACGGTCAGCAGGATATGTCGGTCAGCCATTGCCAGGGGTGGAAGTCAGATTAGTGGATGACAACGGAGAATTAGTTCCACCAGGTACACCAGGAGAAATCCAAGTCAAAGGCCCCACAGTATTTTTAGAATATTGGCAAAATCCCCAAGCAACTGCAAAAGCTTTCCAAGATGGCTGGTTTTGTACTGGTGATCTCGCCGTAGTTGAAAACGGCAACTACCGCATTCTCGGTAGGATGAGCGTGGATATCATCAAAACCGGAGGCTATAAAGTTTCAGCTTTGGAAATTGAGGAAGTGCTAAGAACCCATCCAGATATTACTGAATGTGCAGTGGTTGGCATTGCTGATGCAGAGTGGGGTGAGAGAGTTTGTGCTGCTTTAGTCTTGCAACCAGAACGCAGTTTAACATTAGAATCTTTCAGGAGTTGGGCAAAAGAGCAATTAGCAGTTTACAAAGTACCAACCCAAATTTTGTTAGTTGCAGAATTACCCCGCAACGCAATGGGGAAAGTGACTAAGCCGACAGTGGTTGAGCTATTTCGTTAAACCTTAAAGCCCCAGTGTATAACTGAGGCTTTGAAAATAGTAGATGAATACTAAACATTGTAGAAGACTTTTAAAAGCCTAGATTTTCCTCATCCATTGACTCATTATTGTTATCTGTTGCTCTATCCCGCTCTTGAAATACCGTGAGCGTTCGCGGATTTAGGTTAGGTTGATCTACTAACTCGTTGTCAAGTAGTAACTGTACATATTCAGGTGGCTTATCTAGTAATTGAATATTATTATAAATGCTTCGATAATAAGGTAGCTCATAATTCAAGATATCACTATTAGTTTCGTCAATTTCGCCAACAATTTCTTCCTCAATTGGACGAATAAGGTTTTTCCAATTATTAAGAACTCTACTTGGCAAATCAGCGAGTTGATTTCCATCACAACATACTAATTTATCCCAAGGAGTCATGTATTTAAGTAAAAATTTCAAATTTTTTGGTTTGCTTTTCTTGCTTTGTAAATAGCGAACTGCAAAAGCAGAAAGAATTGAACAACCATAGCTCTCATCTTCAGGATAGTAGTTGGCATACCAGTTTGAGTAAAAACAGTACAAAGGAATAAGTCGAGTTTGACTTTCTAGAGCATGTTTTATCAGCAACTCACATTGATATAGTGAACTTGAATTTTTTCGATAATGGAGATGTTTAAAAGAGTTTGTATCAAAATCAATAACTTTAGCTTGTACTAGAAAACCTAGCCATTTTTTTCTACGATAATCAGTAAACCACCACTCCCAATCAGCACCGTATAACCCTTCGTCATTTGTAGAGAATGTATGATTGTAAATTTCTGAGGAATGGCTAATTTTTAGCTGAAGAATATTTATATCTGTTAAAGTTTGTTCACCAATTTGGCAATCTACAGAACGCCCTTTGGCTAGCATATTCCATGTTGAAGAAGAACGTTTTTTGAAAGTATCACATAGAGTTGGACGCATATCAAAGATGTAGAAATTGAGCGACAGCTTTAGTATTCCCTATCTGCTGTTAAAGTGTTCGATGCTTACCTGGCAAAGATCACAGAAAAGAAGTTGGACAATTGCTCACCTTGTTTTTGCAGAGGTATATTATAGGATTAGTTTCATAGAAACTAGTAAATATGACTTTGGCATCAGATGGACATACAGCCATCATCCGTACAGAACACGGACTGACAATAGCGGGAACGCGCATCACCCTCTACGACGTGATGGACTATGTAACTGCCCAGTACCCTGCTAAATTTATTCGCTCTTTGTTTGACTTGACAGAAGAACAAATTGATGCTGCACTTTCCTACATAGAGACGCATCGGGCTGAAATTGAAGCCGAGTACCAAGTTGTTCTTAGGGAAGCTGAGGAACTTCGGCAGTACTATGAAGAACAAAATCGTGAACGGGTTGCCCAAATTGCCACCTTACCACCACCACCAGGTCTAGAAGCCGCCTGGGAAAAACTTCAGGCATCGAAGGCACGGCATCAGCCCCAACCATGATTTTTTTAGTCGCGCATTATAATGATCGCCCCCAACTGCTTCAGATAACAATAGTCAAAATGAGGAAGATGAAGGGAGATTTTGCTCCCTCATCCTCCTCATCTTTCCCTACTTAGTTTCTAATTCCTTTGGGGGATTTGGCGGACACCAGAAGAGGTTTTTGCTAGACACCCCAAGGGATTCTAAAATTTCGCGCATCACCTCTGTGCAGTACATCCAGTGTGCCAAGTCGTCATACATGCGATCGGGATTAAATTCCACATCGTGATGTAGCACATTGGGAATGTCGAGAAACTGATCAGATGGCTGGGGAGAAAGCAGCAAAAGGTGAAATGGCTTGCCTTGGCATTGTTTTTCCAGCTTGCTAACCAGATCAATCACGCCACCGCGATCGGCAAGACCTGTGCGGACGAAAAGCGCCTTGTCGCAGTTTTTGACTGTGTACCAAAACCTTTCAGAACGTGCGGTGTAGCGCTGGCGCATCCTCTCAAACACAGGAGACATATCGTAGGCAGCGTTATCTGTGTCTTCAACTTCATGGGCAAACGATAAACCTGTCCACTTGCTGTGGTAGATTCTGCCTATATATGAATTGTAATGCAGATAACTAGGGTTCCACATATCATAAAAACCGTTTTCGATGATATCTGCGATATCTGCAATATTGGTGGTGCGTGTTAAATCAAAGGGAAAGGCGGGGCCGTCGTACTCCATCTTGTACAGCATCATTCGCACTGCACAGCGATCGCCCAACGGGATAATCGCCACCCGGCTAATGTCTGATAATTGACATTTATATTGAAACAGTACAGCAGACTTGGCTGGGATTTTCACCCGGCTTTCTAGCCCTTGTTTACCAATCATCATAGTACGGAAGGGAATATCAGGATGCAGCGGGTCTTCATAGACACCCTCTGGCATGGCTTTGAGGGCGCTACGTACCTCCTTCCACATGGGATGTACATTATACTCGTGATCTGATTCGTTAATCACCCACAGGTGGTGCTTGTCTGCTTGCAAAATCCCTAGATGCCCGTCATAGAAAAAAAGTTGTGAGTTGTTCGGTGCAAACAGATTGAAGGCGGCGCTGTATTCTAAGTCTGCACCAGAGGGGATTTCCATTGTAGTTGCGATCGCCCCATTTTCTTGCACAGCAAAAAAGGGGAGTGTTCCTTGTTGTGCATACTTGGCAAGGTAGATCCCAGGTATCAATCCTGCCTGAGTTTGTAATGTTGTTTGCAGTTCTTGCCAATAGGGAGCAATGGTGTAGCTGTTTGGTGATGAATTGCTGATCCGCAAACGCTTCTCTTCGATATTGGCAGAGATTTGGAAGCCCGCCTTGTCAGCGTAGACAAAGACTTGATTCGGCTTTTGGAAGCGTTGTTTTTCTTGTGCTAATTCGCCTTTGTCGATGTCGAACAAGTCCAGGTTAATCGCTTCATACATGAGGCGGTGACCGATAGTGTTGGGGTGAGCCGGATCGGAGGATATGCCGTCTTTCCAGCGTCCTTGCCCATTATCCACTGCTGCTAACCAATCCAGTACTGGAACACCCCAATTTAACAGGCGGTTGTGTGTCTCTTTGAGTAGCCAGTAATGTTCGGGCCAATAGTCGTTATTGGGATAGACTCCGCCTAAAATCGGGCGTGCTACTATTTCCCGTGTCATTTTCACCAACTGCTGCAAACCACTTTCAAACCGCCGTTGTACTGCCCGTCGTTGATGAGGGGGACAGTGGGCTAAGCCTTCGTTACCTAGAGATAAAGCAATAATTACTATATCGGGTTTTTCTGGCGTGACAACTGAAGGAAAGCGGGCGATCGTGCTAGTAACATTTGTCCCCGCCTCCGACACATTGACGAGTTGGTGTCCATATTTTTCCTGCAAAGTCTGTGCCAACAGCCAAACCCAACCTTTAAACAACCAGGCTTTATAACCGAATGCCACGGAACTGCCAATCACCACGATTTTTAGACCTTGCGACCCTTGAGCCGGGGGCATCTTGACAGCAGACCCCTCAATGTATCCAAATGGATAAGGCTGCAAATAACCGAATGCGCCATCATCCACAACAATAGTGCTGGACTGATCGGCAGGGTCAATGGGTATCCAGCGGTTTGGCCCTAGAGCTTCCCAGCGCACGTTGCCATTAGCATCAAAACGTACATACTTGTATTCAACTCTCCGGGGTTCTGCTGAGTCCAAAGACGGCTGAATGTCGATTTCTCTGTCTGTCCACCATAAAGGATAGCGATCACGATTTGTACGGAGGGGGACACATTTAGTGACATCCCACATTCCTAACTCAGGAATAGAACCGACAATACCGATGGATTCGCCCATTTGGGTGTTGGCAATGATCTGAAATCGATACATAGATTTGTTCCTGATATATATAGTAGTTTCAACTAATCGCGGCGCAGAGTCCCCCACGATACTGCAAGTTAGCGTCTTTAGGAACGCCGTTGGTGGTACTGGAGATTAGGGACTGGCGACTGGGTACTAGGAAAGAGATACAAATATAATCATAAATTTGCACCTTACCCTAATCCCTAATCCCCAATCCCTAATCCCTTTTACGGGGAATGTAAATATTTTTGACTGGCTGAGAGATGGGTATTAGTTGCAATCGTCTCACATCAATAACCGCTTGACTAGCTTGGGGCTGCCTTAGCAAAAAATATTACCAGCATCTACTATGGAAGAAGTGTTGAAATCTTCACAGATTAAAAACTGCGATCGCTTTTTCAATGCGATCGTTACACTACAGGCATTTCTACATCCAGTTATTCACCCTTTGCGTTAAATTAACCTTCTGGGGTTTCTGTATAACTTTTTTTGGCTATCATTCAAGCACTCGCTTGTCAATGAGTACATTTTTCATGTACTGATATATAGAGTACGAATAAAGTTTTGTAAAGCGAGGACTACTAATGTACATAGTACAGATTGCCTCGGAATGCGCTCCTGTGATTAAAGCAGGAGGTTTAGGGGATGTCGTTTACGGATTGAGTCGGGAATTAGAGATTAGGGGAAATTGTGTAGAACTGATTCTACCCAAGTATGATTGTATGCGCTACGACCATATTTGGGGACTGCATGATGCCTACCTCAACTTGTCGGTACCCTGGTATGGCGCAGCAATTCACTGTTCTGTGTACTGTGGTTGGGTACATGGACGGGTATGTTTCTTTATTGAACCCCACTCCCAAGATAATTTCTTCAATCGGGGCTGCTATTACGGATGTGACGATGACAACATGCGCTTTGCGTTCTTTAGCAAAGCTGCTTTGGAATTTTTACTCCAAAGCAATAAGCGACCCGATGTCATCCATTGTCATGACTGGCAGACAGGCTTAGTTCCAGTCATGTTAAATGAGATTTACAAGTATCATGGTATGGAGTATCAACGGGTTTGCTACACCATCCACAACTTTAAGCATCAGGGAATAGGCGGGGCCCAGACTCTGTGGGCAACAGGTTTAAATCAAGAAGCCTATTACTTCCAATATGATAAGCTGCGTGACAATTTTAACCCCTTCGCGTTGAACTTTATGAAAGGGGGTATTGTTTACTCTAATGCAGTCACCACCGTTTCACCAAACCATGCCTGGGAAGCCCGTACTACAGATGTTGGTTCTGGGTTGGGTCATACCTTGCATTTGTACCAAGATAAATTCAGTGGGGTTCTCAATGGTATAGATTACGATTTTTGGAATCCTGACATTGATCGCTACATACCCCAAAACTACACTTACGATGAATTTGAACAAAAATCATATAACAAAAAAGCTTTGCAAGAGCGGCTATTACTCCGCCCTGCTGATAAACCAATCATTGCTTACATCGGTCGATTAGATAATCAAAAAGGTGTGCATCTTGTTCATCACGCCATTTATCACGCCTTAAACAAAGAAGCACAATTTGTATTACTAGGTTCAGCAACAGAACCAGGAATCAACGCTCATTTCCAGCACGAAAAACAATTTTTAAATAGCAACCCCGATGTGCATCTAGAATTGGGCTTTAACGAAGAATTATCCCACCTAATTTATGCAGGGGCAGATATGATTATTGTGCCTAGCAATTATGAACCCTGTGGGTTAACTCAAATAATTGGCTTGAAGTACGGTACTGTACCCATTGTTCGCGGTGTCGGTGGACTGGTGAATACGGTATTTGACCGAGATTTCGACCAGAATGTACCACCAGAAAAACGTAATGGTTATGTATTTTATCAGACAGACTATAACGCTTTAGAATCAGCAATGAATCGGGCAATTGATTTGTGGTATCAGCATCCTGAAGAGTTCCGTAACTTAGCTATTCAAGGTATGAAGTATGACTACTCGTGGAACCTTCCCGGTGCAGAATATCTCAAGATTTACGATTGGATAAAACACAAGTGGTAAATCAGCTTTATTCAAGAGTGCTGAGTTGTGAGTAGAGACGATTCGGCGAATCGTCTGTACTGCTGAGTGCTGAGTTGTGAGTGCTGAGTTGTGAGCTTTTTTGGTTGTTGTACTTTGGCACAAGTTTAAGGGGAAAAGGATAACTGGTAAATTCCAGCCTTTTCCCTTTTCGCTTTCAGAATTTCTTGTATGGCAGTAGCCAGATATGTTAGGACAATATTGATTGCCCAAAGCCTTGGAACAACTGATACCGTTTCACTTTAATTTTGATACAAATAGGGAGCAGGGGAGCAGGGGGGCAGGGGTGAAAAAATTTGTATCAGATTTTTCGTGAAATGGTATGAGTTTTTACTCAGCACTCAGCACTCAGCACTCACAACTCAGCACTTTGCTATAAAATCAAGTCCGGTGCCTGCCTAAATTCATTCCTGTATTATGCAACGCCCAGAAAATTGGTATACTGCAAATCAACGTTACTTGATGAAATTACTATCCCAAACCCGTCGAGTTTTAGAGCGGCAGAGGGAACAGGGGCGTGGGGATGTAGAAGTAAGCGTTTTTGTGGATGTTGAAGAGGATAGGCAAATGATGAGCCATCCTGCTTTTGAAGAAGCGCCTCCTGCATTGGAACAACTTTGTCAAATATTTGGGCTATCGTCATTTGAGCGGGAAATTTTGCTGTTGTGTGCTGGCATGGAGTTCGATCGCAATTGGGGTACACTATGTGCCGAAGCACAAAATCAGCCGCAGTGGAACTATCCCACGTTTAGTTTGGCATTATCTGTTTCATCATCCCGCCATTGGAGCGCATTCACCCAAGATGCACCCTTGCGGCGCTGGCGATTGCTTGAGATCGGAGCAGGTAATGCCCTTGCTACCAGTCCTTTACGGCTGGACGAGCAAATTGTGCATTACCTAACGGGGTTGCATCCTTTGGATGAGCGATTGCAACAATGGGGTGTGTTGCCATTGCACACAGAGAAATTAGTGGCATCTCATCAAGCCTTGGCTGAACAGATGGCAAGTTGTTGGGTGCAGGCTTCCCAAGAAAATCGAGCTATACCCGTGTTACAGCTTTGTGGAACCGAGGCACTGACTAAGCGATCGCTCGCTGCTAATGTCTGTCATCTCTTAGAATTACAAGGATATGCTGTTTGTGCCAATACCCTTCCTAGTGATACCCAGCAAATACATGTGTTGGGCTGTTTGTGGGAACGAGAATGGCTGTTGCATCAGCGAGTGATGTTTCTCGATTGCGATCGCCTAGAATCTCAGTCAGCAGAAAAAGAAAACAGCATTACTCAGCTTTTAGACACTTTGCAAGTTCCTGTCTTTGTCTCCAGCATAGAACGCCGCCGTCCTATCCAGCGCCCTTTGCTAACCTTTGACGTGCATCACCCCAGTCCCGCAGAACAGCGTCAGGTGTGGCAAACTGCCTTAAGTGAACTAACTCCATCCTTGAATGGACAAATTGATCGCCTGGTTTCCCACTTCAACCTGAGTGCAGCGTCCATTGAAGCAATTAGTTGGCAATTCAAAACTCAATACAGCAAACATAACAGTTCCAACACAGTGGAAACCGTAGATAATAATTTATTTACTGTTCTTTGGGATACTTGCCGCGCCCAGGCTCGCCCTCGCTTGGATGAATTAGTACAACCAATTCAGGCGACGGCGGAGTGGGAAGATTTAGTATTGCCCCCAAATGAATTAGGTGTGTTGCGTGATATTGCCGCCCATTTGCGGCAGCGTTCTAAGGTTTATGAACAGTGGGGATTTGCAGGTAAAGGACAGCGGGGTTTGGGTATCAGCGCCTTGTTTGCTGGAGCCAGCGGCACCGGGAAAACACTGGCGGCAGAGGTGTTAGGTAATGCCTTGCATTTGGACGTGTACCGCATTGATTTGAGTGCGGTGGTGAGTAAGTATATTGGCGAAACAGAGAAGAATTTGCGGCGGGTGTTTGATGCAGCCGAAGGCGGTGGAGTGATTCTGCTGTTTGATGAAGCTGATGCTTTATTTGGTAAACGCACAGAAGTGAAAGATTCTCACGATCGCCATGCCAACATTGAAGTCAGCTATCTGTTGCAGCGTATGGAAGCATACCGGGGCTTGGCAATTCTCACCACCAATTTAAAAGCGTCCTTAGATCAGGCATTCCTGCGTCGCATTCGCTTTATTGTGCAGTTTCCCTTTCCCGATGTGAATCAGCGAACGGAGATTTGGCGACGGGTTTTTCCCAAACAAACTCCAATTGCAGATTTAGATTTTCAGAAGTTGGCAAAGCTGAATGTCGCTGGCGGAAATATTCGCAATATTGCCCTGAATGCAGCATTTTTGGCAGCAGATGCCGATGAACCTGTGAGTATGAAACATCTGCTTCAGGCAGTAAAAAGTGAGTATATCAAGCTAGAGCGTCCGTTAACAGATGTGGAAGTGAAGGGATGGGTATCTTAATTCGTAATTCGTAATTCGTAATTCGTAATTAAGAAAGTCAATATACCAAATTTTCTTGTGGGATGGGTGTCCTTACCCGTCCTTTGCCTGAAGGGCGGGCAAGATGCCCACCCCATAATTGCAGATGCAGATGATTTATTTTTAGGAATACCTTAAAAAAATATTGCGAATCTGGGTGAAAGAATCCAAATTTTAGCTTTTAATTACAATTCAAAAAAGTATAATCTGCATTTCTCTCAAGGATGAGAAAATAAGATATTACCCTGCTGCGATCGGAGTTTTGTTATGCAGAGTCATCACGCTTCACAAAAGAAATTTTCTGCTCAAAAGTCTAAGGCTCCTACTTCCAATTTTCTAGCATCGCGTCCGTTTGCAGCGCAGGCAAAACCAGAAGAAACAGAGCGATCGCACCCAACGCAGGGATATAAAAGCACGCTGGGAGATTTTGCAATTCTCAATCCTGATGCGGGGCGAACCATGCCTTTGCAATTTAAGCTGGCGATCGGTGTACCGGGAGATAAGTATGAGCAGGAAGCCGATCATGTGGCAAAACAGGTGGTGCAACGGATAAACGCGCCCCAGTCTCCACCACTTCAACGTCAGGAGATGTCAGAAGATAAAAAGGAACTCCAAAGAAAACCGGAATTAAGGATTCAACGGCGAGAAATTCCAGACGACGAAGACGAACTGCAAATGAAACCCATGCTTCAGTTTAAGTTAGGTCAGGGAGGCATGGCAGCAAGCCCAGAACTAGAGTCTTCCATTCAACGCTTACGAGGCAGTGGGCAACCTCTTTCGGCACAGATTCGAGAACCGATGGAGCAAGCATTTGGTGGAGTAGATTTTAGTGGAGTAAAGGTTCACACAGATTCACAATCTGATCAGTTAAATCAATCAATTCAAGCTAAGGCCTTTACCACTGGACAGGATATTTTCTTTCGGCAAAGGGAATATAATCCTGGAAGTCGCGGGGGGCAGGAGTTGATAGCCCATGAGTTAACCCATGTAGTGCAGCAGAAAAATCAAAGCATCATACAACGAGTTAGTTATGAACAAGAAGATCAGAAAGTTTATGGTCAGAATGGTCAGTTATCCCAACAAGCGGCACAGTATAGGTTAAAGCACAAAATCAAACCAGCCCAAAATGTTGCAACATTCTTTTACGCTGAACGTAATAATCTTAAGGGCCCCGCTTCTTCCTCAGATACCAAAGCGAGTTCGGGCCACTCTGTTAAAGTCCAGTATGGAAAAAAAGAACTAAGGACAAATAACAGCCATTCTGAAAAACTTCTGAGTGATCAAATCAATCGCAAGGACTGGCCTCAGAAAATTGTAATTACGCAAGTATATACCGAGAGAAAAGCTTGTCCTGACAAAACAATAGATATTTGGTCTAATAAGAGAATTAAGGGGTGCGATTCACTGATACATCAACTTGAACATGAGCAAAAGTTACAGAAACACGATAACTCTAACGATGCTCCTTATGCAATGAGAGATGACTTGGGTATCAAAGTTACCCATACATTTGACGGATCAGAAATAGAAATACGTAAAAATATACTCACAGCCGTGCAGCAACTTAAAGCAGAAGAAAACTTGAATGAATTGAAAGACTTATTAGAAGACATATTGCAGGAAATTCAAGATCATTATGAACAGGTTAAAATAGAGATAGAATCAAAATTTGAGGAATTAACTAAATCGGAATTACAAAAACAAGTCTCTAAAGATAATGACTATGACGATGACGATCAAAAATTAAGGAACGTAGAGTATTTGGATGACGATGGCAATCAAGAAGTAATGGACGTAGAACATTCGGATGACGATGGCAATCAAGAAGTAATGGACGTAGAGGATTGGGATGACGATGACGATGAAAGAGAGGTTATGAATATTAAAATTCCTGAATATGATATTGATGATTATTCGACCGATCTACAAACTAAGGATATAACTATTGAAAAAGCAATTGAAATCTATGAGAATAAGATCATTAAGAAAATCGAAAGAGTTATTCAGGGAACCACACATAGCACAGATTTACAGGATGTATTAGATAAGTATAAGTGGAGCAACGACTGAGAAAGCAATCACATATCAATTGCTTTTGGAATGAGTGCGATTGCCTGAAGTTGTCACCACTATCTTAAAACTCAAGCGATCGCACCCTCCATTCTTGCTCAAATGCGATCGCTTGTTCTTGTAGCACCGAACCAATCATTTTTATTCTGTATCTGCAATATCTGGAAAAATTGCTTTTATATCTTGTGATCCATGAAGGATACGTACAATTTCAATACCTTGTTCTATGGGACGGTAGAAAATCAGGTAACTTGCAACTGGAAAACAGCGTAAAGAAGGAGCTAAATCAAAACGTGTTCGTCCCATTTGAGGAAATTTAGCTAGTTGGGGAAATTTTGCACGTAGCTCGTCAAAAAAGTTATCAGCAGCCTGGGGATTTTGATTGGCAATGTAATTCCAGATATTTTCAATATCTTGTAATGCTTGGTGAGAAATCTTAAAACTGCTCATAAAGTGCTGTTGTCAGCTAACTTTTTTCTTCCTCGCTCTGCTATTTGTTCAAACATAGTTGAAATGGTATCTTCATCGTATTCGGTATATTGACCATTTTCTATCTGCTCAATGCCTATAGCAATTTCCCGCTTTAACGCTTCTAACTTGAGTTTTTCTAGTTCCTTTTCCATGCGTTCCAACTGATTAATCATCTCTTGAAATGCTTGTGCTTCATGTACCACAACCTCAGCTTTGCCGTTAACAGTTAGTATCAATGGTGACTTTGTGGCTTTGATGCGTTCTACATAGTCTTTAGCGTTGCGTTTGAAATCTGTGAGAGTTTGAATATTTTCGAGATTAATTTTGATCGTCATAGCATTAAATAAAGTGCTTTATAACATATTTTATTAGATGCTATAGTTTTTCTCTACTCCCAATCAAAAAAAGTGCGATCGCTTCCCACCCTCACGAAGAATGCGATCGCTAAATTATCTGATTCATTGAAAACGGCGGTAAACTCTACCCACAGATGGATGAAGTTTTTTAAACTACAATTACCCTCGTATAATCTTAAAATCTTGAGGGGGTTTTAAAATTTCAAAACACTGACCAAGGTAAATAATGATTCAAAAAACACCATTAGTCATAGGTATTGATTGTAGTACAACGGCGTGTAAAGCGATCGCCTGGAGTCGAGAAGGGAAAGCTGTTGCTGAAGGTAGAGCAGCAATTCCCCTTTTACAACCCCAAGCTAACTGGTACGAACAAGATGCTTGGCAATGGTGGAATAGTACCTGTCAGGCTATTAAACAATTGCTCACTCAAATAGATAAATCACAGATTGAGGCAGTTTGCATCACCCATCAGCGAGAGACGTTTGTCGCAGTGGATAAAGACGGTAAACCCGTCCGTAACGCTATTGTGTGGATGGACAAACGCAGCCGCAACCAGGTAGCTTTTCTCAAAAACAAAATTGAACTTCAACACTTTAATCAGCTGACAGGCAAACCAGTCTCAATGACTCCTTCGTTGCCTAAAATTCTCTGGTTCAGCCAAAACGAACCAGAAAACATTGCCCGTACTGACAAATTCTTAGACGTTCACGGTTTCTTAGTTTATCATCTTACCGGAAATTTCCGCACCAGTTTAGCTTCTGCTGACCCAATGGGAACAATGGACATGCAAGCTCATCATTGGGCAACAGATTTACTGACATTATTGGAACTGCAAGCAGAACAATTCGCTGAATTGATGCCACCAGGAGAGATAATCGGCTATGTTAACGATGCTGGTGCTTTAGCTACAGGTTTACCAACAGGTTTACCAATCATTGCAGGTGCAGGTGATGGACAGTGTGCAGGTTTGGGTGCCAATGCAGTTGGTAATGGCCGCGCCTATCTCAACTTAGGTACGGCAATAGCCAGCGGTATTATCACTAACTCCTATACTGTTAATTCTGCATTCCGTACCATGTATGCACCCATTGCCGGGTCTTACTTTTTAGAAACTGTGCTTTTAGGCGGTGTATTTACAATTACTTGGTTTGTAGAAAAGTTTGCTAGCGACTTACAACGCTTGAATCTTAATCTTAGTCCAGAAGAAATATTAGAAACTGCTGCGGCAAAATTATCTCCTGGTGCCGATGGGTTAATGTTAGTTCCATATTGGAACCATGTCATGAACCCTTACTGGGACACATCAGCATCTGGTATCACCATTGGTTGGAATGGTAATCATAGCAGAGAACATTTTTATCGAGCTATTTTAGAAGGTATCGCCTTTGAGCAAAGACTGGTAGGTGATGCAGTCATGTCAGCCATCAATCAAGATTTTAGCGAGTATGTGGTCATGGGTGGCGGTAGCAAAAGCAATCTCTGGTGTCAAATTATCGCTGATGTCACTGGTATACCAATTGTTCGTTCTACAACAGTTGAAGCGACTTGTTTGGGTGCTGGAATTCTCGCAGCAGTAGCAATTGGATGGTATTCTGACATTAATTCTGCTTGCTTAGCTTGTACTGGAACTGCGGAACGTTTTACTCCTAATCACAAGTCACAACTTGTTTACGACAAACTTTATAGTAAAGTTTATCAACCATTATTTCCTACCATCCAATCTCTGGTAAATAAATTAACTGATATTTCGATGACTGATGACTGATGACTGATGACTGATGACTATTGACTATTGACTAAGGAGCAAAATGGCGAAAATTGCGATTTTGGGTGCTGGTGTAATGGGAACTGCTGTTAGTTTCCCTCTTAGTGATAATGGACACGTTGTTAATTTAGTCGGAACCCATCTAGACGGTGATATTATTGCTAAACTGCAAGCTGGTTATGCACATCCAGGGTTACGGTTAAAATTAGCTGAAAGTGTTCAGCCTTATACCCACGACCAATTAAATGAAGCAATCAAAGATGTAGATTTAGTAGTTTTAGGCGTTAACTCTCACGGTATCAACTGGGCTGCACAAACCTTGAGTGCGGTGTTATCTCCATCCATTCCTATATTGGCAGTAACTAAGGGATTGGCAGGTGATGGAGAAAAGTTATATATTCTACCTGATGTTCTGCGTGCTGGGTTGCCTGCGGATTATCGGGATAGGCTGGAAATAGCAGCTATTGGTGGCCCTTCCATTGCCCAAGAATTAGCAGCCCGTCGCCATACTTGCGTAGTATTTACTGGAAAGAATCAAACTTTACTCAATAAATTGGCTGAGTTATTGCGATCGCCTTACTATCATGTTTGGACAAGTACCGATATCGTTGGTGTAGAGGTGTGCGTCGCCCTCAAGAATATCTACGCTTTGGCTGTAGGTTTGGTAATCGGATTTCTAGAAAAAGAAGGTAAAGCAGAAAATGATGCAGCTATGCATAACCTTGCTGCTGCTATTTTTGCTCAAGGAATGGTAGAAACAGCCTATTTAGTCGAAAAAATGCAAGGTAAACCCCGCAGCGTCTATAGTCTTCCTGGTACCGGAGATTTGTACGTAACTTGTCAAGGTGGACGCAATAGCCGAATGGGTCGCCTTTTGGGCTTGGGTATACCTTACAGTCAAGCTAAAGCCGAATATATGCCCAACGATACCGTTGAAGGTGCTTCCTTAGCTTTGGCAATTGGTTCAACTGTAGAATCAATGGTGAAACGAGGCGATTTAGACAGCGAAGCTTTACCTTTACTACTAACGATGATTGCCATTGTTTGCCACGATGCACCAGTCACCATTCCTTGGGACAAATTCTTTGCATTTTCTTAGTGTCTTGGTGTCTACCCTGCGGGAAGCCCTTCGGGTGACGCTCGTACCTCGCTACCGCTGCGCTAACAGCAGTTACTCCACTTGGGGAAACCCCAAGACCGTACTGCTTCACCGCTGACGCGTCTTTGTGGTTCAAATATCCTTAACCACAAAGACGAGGGCAGCCGTGTGGGCGGGTTTCCCGACTTGAACGGACTGCCCGTACAGAGACACTAAGTAATTAGGGTTTTGTTGTACCTTCTTTAAAGACTAGTTGCCCTTCTTTGTAAGCCTGTCTTAAAGCAATAGCCTCTGCTACAATTTGCTGGGCACTTAATCCTTCTTCATCCATCATTCTTTGTAAGGTTGTACCAGTCTCCTCTAAAGGTTCGTGAATGGGGGGAATTTGGCAGTATCTCCTACCATTCTTGACACGCCGCCAAATACTCGGTTTCTCAGGTCTTGCTTCTCTGGGAGTACGCTGTTTTTTAATCAGGGAACGTACACTTTCTTGAGTAATTTCACTTAAGTCTAGCAGTCTATCTAGAACTTGCTGGTACTTTTTACTGTTCTCCGCTAGTTGATATATAGTTCTAGGCTCAATTTGTGCAAAATCTTGAGGCGAAAACTTGCCAAATGCTGCTGCAATCTTGAGATACTTCTTTTCTTCTCCTTTCCAGCCTTGATCAAAAAGTAGTTTTTTGTAATCCTTTAAAGAGAGCTGCTGTTTTTGCTCAGATAGCCAAAAGGCATGAAGTAAAATTGTCTTAGTGACATCAGCAAGGGTTTGAAAAGAAAAGTTTTCTGCACTAACGCTCTTGGTAGTATCAGCTTTTTGTTCAACGTATGGCTTTAACTTGGATTTCGAGTTAACTTGGGCTGCTATTACACCCTGTACAGGCGTCATCATAGTATTGATCTCATTTAGGGTTTTTATTAAAGGTGCTAGCTGAGAATAAGTTGCTTTTGCCGCTTGGAATCATCTTTGCTTCTACCCACTTTTGTTAAGCTAGGTTTGAATATTGGATTTCGTTTGTTGTTCTTGTCCGACTCAAAGCTTATAACCTAGGTTAACAGAGTTTATAGTACAATTGTACTAAATACAGGCTAAGAAGAAACCCCAAACATACCCAAATTTTGGGTAGGTGGATGAAAGTTTTATACATAATGGTGTAATTGTTCGACCTTCCTGTTCACACTCATCAGGAGCCAGTGCGTTGGACGGCTCTCTCTGCCGGCTTGAAGCAACTGGCGTTCAACAGTCATCAGTCAACAGTCATCAGTCATCAAATTTTTTGCAAATATTCAGGTGGTACAAACTCTACTAACCACACACCATTGTCAGAACAGTAAAAACTATAACCAGCTTGATGCATTGCGCCTGCATCCACAGCAAAAACTACTGGTTTTCCATGTCTTGCGCCTACAATTTGGGCTGTGGCAATATCTTTTGATAAATGGACATGGTGACGTAACATTTTGCGAAGTCCTGTTTGGAGAATTGATTCCACAGCTGTACTTCCTGTACCGTGATACAGCATATCTGGGGGAACCATAGGTTGCAATTGCAAATCAACTTCCACACTATGTCCTTGGTTAGCACGAATCAAAGTGCCTGTAGGATCAAAGGAAAAGCGTTTTTTATCACTGGTAGCCACTACTTCCTGTAATTCCTCATGGCTGATAGGAAAGTTATTATTAGCACAGGCTACTAGTAGTTCATCCACAGCAACCCAACCACCGGGAGCAAGTTGAATACCAATGCTGTGAGGTTGGTGGCGTAGATGTTTGCTCAGGAATTTACTGATTTTGACTAGGCGCGAAGTATCCATTCCCAAAGTCAAAGAATAATGCAGATGATAAAACTATCCGCTGATTGACAGAATTTGTCTAAGCAGAATCGCTAATGCAATTACAATCATCACGATCAGCGTCACTTTACCACCAGGCACAAGTGGCTGACTTATACTATTTAAGTCTTGACGTTGCTTCCAAGTCATCAATACTGGAATTATACCTCCTAAAACTGAGACACTGAAAGTACCAACGTAATCTAAGGCAGTTAAAAATATATTAGGATTGACTATTCCTAGACTTACGGAAGGTAAGAAAACCAGTGAATAAAGTGGCAAACGATTAGAAGATGTAGGCGATGCAATGATAGAAATATCTTGGAAGAAATCCAGCAGTCCATAGACAAATCCAATGAATGAGGTAGCGATCGCAAATTCGGAGAAAATCGACACTAGCACCGCCAACCATTCTCCCGCACCACCAGATCGCAGAACTTGCAGCGGATCAAACACAGTTCCACTATTAACGGTTCCCCTTACCATATCAGGGCTGACGCTTCCTAAAATCACAGCATTCCACGCCAAAAACATAATTAGGGGAATCACAGAACCAAGGATGATAGACTGGCGAATCTTGCGGGTATCCCCTTCTAACTGAGTCACAACTACCGGCACTATATTGTGGTAGAACAGCGCCACACACATCACTGACACAGCACTTCCCAAGGTACTCCAATTCTGAAACGAAAATTGCACAATCTTTACCTGTCCAACTCCCAACAACAATAGTCCCAGAAATGAAGCAATCACAATTGCTACAAAAACGCTGTTTAATTTCTCCACAAATTTTTCTTTTCCCAGGTACATGATGCCGCCAAATAGCAACGTGAAAATTGTTGTCCCTATCCACGTAGGTATGACGTTGTGGATACCTAACTGTTTGGCAAACACAGATACTAAAATCTCGCCTCCTTGGGTGATATACGCTATCAGCAAGGCATAGTGTAAGAATAAATACGCACCACCAGCGATTCTTGCTCCCATAAACCCTAGTGTTTTTTCCACCATTGCCAAAAAACCTACACTCGCACGTCCCTGTAGACGCATGGCGTTCAAACTTGCTTCTGCAATCAACAATGCTGAAACCAAAGCGTAGATCCAAACAGCAATCAGCAGAAATGTGGATGGTACAACGCCTGAAGGCAAAGTAACCGCAGGTAACGCCAGAATCCCAGCACCTACCGTTGTTCCCGCAACCAGCGCAGTACTTCCTAAAACGCTACCTGGTTGATGACTAAGCTTATTGCCATCAAGTTGAAGGTTAGAAAATAAACGAGTCACTTCTAGTGTATGCGGCTTAATAACTGTATCTATCGGGATCATGTCGAGATACCTGTTCCAATGTTGGATAATATGTTAATTTATGTAACAATTTTAGCATCAACCTAAATTAACCCGTTAGTTGCTTGTTTTTTTCTAATTTAGAAATAAACTGTTTTTTAAGAAAAACAAGCATTATAAAGCTGATTTTCGGAAAATAAAGCTTTTATTATCTATTTACGCTGAATATCGAATAATAATGCATAATATTGTCGTATTTAGTCACTTATGCTGAGTGAGAGCGATCGCATTTTTGAACATTAAGTTAATTGGTATGAGGGGGTTGCCACTGCAACCCCCTTTTGAATTCTGGAAATACAATCTTCATAATTGATTCCTGTGGCTAGGGGTTAATTGGGGGCGATCGCTGATTACGGAACCGCGATCGCTTCTTCTATTTGAGGGAATTGGGAATTGGGAATGGGGAATGGGGAATTGGGAATTGGGAATTGGGAATTGGGAATGGTTATTAGTTATTTCTCCCTCATCTCCCTCATCCCCCCATCCCCTGCTCCGAAAGCTCCCCTGCTCCGAAAGCTCCCCATTCTCAGCCATCAGTCATCAATCAACAGTCAAGTTTTTTACATTCCATACTGTATAAATGCTAGAATCCTCAAGTAAATAGTTAGGATACCTCCATGCCAGTTGTTGCTAACTCAATCAAATTTGGTACGGACGGCTGGCGGGGCGTTATTGGTGATGAGTTCACCTTTGAACGTCTAGCCTTGGTCGCACCAGTTGCAGCGAAAGTATTATATGATACATATTTTTCAACAGTTGGTAGCCGGACAATAGTAGTCGGTTACGATCGCCGATTTATGGCAGAAGACTTTGCTCGTGCTGTCGCTGATGCTGTCACCGCTGTGGGATTTGATGTTTTACTCAGTGAAACCTACGCCCCAACTCCTGCTTTTAGTTGGGCGGCGAAACAACTCAATGCTTTGGGGGCGCTAGTCATTACAGCTAGTCATAATCCTGGATCATATTTAGGATTAAAAGTCAAGGGATATTTTGGTGGTTCGGTATCGCCAGAAATTACAAAAGAAATAGAAGCGCTGTTGTTAGACGGAGTACCACCAGCAGCAACAAAGGGCAAGCAAGAGAAGTTTGATCCTTGGCCGAGTTACACTCAAGCACTGGAAGGAAAAGTTAATATTGCCAAGATTCGCTCTGCGATCGCTTCTGGCAAACTGACGGTATTCGCCGATGTCATGCATGGGGCTGCGGCTGGAGGATTGGCGAAATTACTAGGGGATCGCGTCCAAGAACTCAACAGCGATCGCGACCCTTTATTTGAAGGTGGTGCGCCAGAACCTTTACCTAAATACCTTTCTCGTTTATTCAACGTGATTCAAAATCACCGAGAAACCGATAAATCAGGTTTAGCAGTGGGTTTAGTATTCGATGGAGACTGCGATCGCATCGCGGCGGTGGATGGAGAAGCAAACTTCCTCAGTTCCCAAGTCTTAATCCCAATATTAATCGACCATTTAACCTTAAGGCGCAACTTTAGCGGTGAAATAGTCAAAACTGTCAGTGGTTCTGACTTGATTCCCCGTGTAGCAGCACTACATAACTTGTCAATTTTTGAAACACCAGTTGGTTATAAATACATCGCTGATAGAATGCTAGCAGCCCAAGTGTTGCTAGGTGGTGAAGAATCAGGAGGAATTGGTTATGGTAGCCATATTCCCGAACGCGATGCACTATTGTCAGCACTGTATGTATTAGAAGCCATTGTAGAATCTGGTTCGGATTTAGGCGAATATTATCGCCACTTACAAACACAAACAAACTTTAAATCAGCATACGATCGCATTGATTTACCCTTAGCTAGCATGGAAGTGCGATCGCGTCTTTTGCAACAACTGCAAACCCAACCCTTAACAGAAATTGCTGGGTTAGCAGTCATAGATTGCCAAACCATCGATGGTTACAAATTCCGCCTAGCCGATAACAGCTGGCTAATGATTCGCTTTAGCGGTACCGAACCAGTTTTACGCCTCTATTGCGAAGCCCCCACACTTGAGCAAGTGCATCAAACTCTTGCTTGGGCGAAACAGTGGGCGGAGTAAAATTAGTTAGTGGTCAGTAGTCAGTAGTCAGTTGCTACTAACCACTGACAACTGACAACTGACAACTGACAACTGACAACTGACCAATGACCAAACTACTCGTAGTCGCAACAAGCAATCCAGGTAAATTGCGGGAAATGCAAGCTTACCTGGAAAATTCAGCTTGGCAATTGATTCTCAAACCTGAAGAATTAGAAATAGAAGAGACAGGTGATACCTTTGCTGCTAATGCTTGTCTCAAAGCATCCCAAGTTGCATTAGCCACAGGAAACTGGGCCATAGCTGATGATTCTGGCTTAGAAGTGGATGCTCTCAATGGTGTACCAGGAGTGTATTCTGCACGTTATGGCACAACCGACTCAGAACGCATTGCCAGATTATTGAGAGAGTTGGGTAACGAAGTCAATCGTCAAGCGCAATTTGTTTGTGTAGTAGCGATCGCATCTCCCGATGGTGCGATCGCTCTACAATCAGAAGGTATTTGCCGTGGCGAAATTCTCCATGAACCACGAGGTAACGGTGGTTTCGGCTACGATCCCATTTTTTACGTTCCAGAAAAGCAATTGACCTTTGCTGAAATGACACCTGAGTTAAAAAGGTCAATTAGCCATCGAGGAAAAGCTTTTACAACTTTACTCCCCCAACTGAGTAAACTGCGATCGTGCTGAGGAGAAACGAAAAAATCACGGTTTTACTCCCCTCTCCTCGTAGGAGAGGGGTTGGGGGAGAGGTCAAAACAGCGCTTGTCTAACTCACGTTAATCTATACCGAAGGATTCATTAGACTCTAACCTTGGTTAGAGGGTATTGTTAATTTGCTCATCTATAGTCATAAGAAATATATTCAGAACAAAAACGGGTAAAATACACAATCAAAATCTTTTGAAATATTTAGCTTTTTTTTAGCTTCAAGACAAAAAAGATTTCAATAATTTTGTTTCTGATTAAGTAGGTCAAATTTAAAAAACGTAAAATAAAGTCTTTGCGATTACTTCGCTTTACTGCGTTGCATTCGTAATGACATTTGTTGCACTTAGTTAACGTTAATTTTTAGTATCTTTAGGTTACTGAACTATAGCTAGTCAACCATAAGAAACTACACGTCTAAGCTCAATAAATAAGTAACCAAATAGACAGAATTAATTACATTACATATTGAGTCTTGACTATGCAAGACTTTTAGCATGACTTTTATGTAATTATTTTGGACTAACACTTATTTAATGTAGTAATTATGGATAATTTTTATTTGATGCAAGTAAGCATCTTATCCATAACAATTTTCAATTGAAATTGCAGACATTTGAAAAACAAAGGCAATAATCATGAAAAATTTCACCGTTAAAACCACTTTGATGGGGAAAGTTACTGATGTAAGTCCTGAAAAAAGCACTTTTGCAATTAAATGTCGTAGTGGCGATGAATTCATTATTAATACTGGGCAAAATACACAATTTCAATTTTTAAGAAATTTGGATGGTATCAACCGCGATCGCGTCCCAACTCCTGAAGATTTTCACCAATCTTCACCAGCCGATTTAGTGAGAAAATACATCCAACCTGATAGCTTAGTTGTTCTACAAGGTGTTTATCAAGAAAATAACGGCAGCCGCCACTACGATGCTCGCACTGTTAACTTACTACATTCATATAAAGGTCAAGGTGAATATCTTTTTGAGCAGACACACTGGTGGATCACACAAATTGGGCGCTTAGCAGATGGATGGTTAGGCTATTTATTTCCCAATAAACAAAGCTATAAAATCGATGATTTTGCTCTCTACCGAACTAACTTAAACATCATCGGTTTACCAACAGATGACAACGACGACCTTCAAGAATGTGCTACTCTTTCTAGGGTAATCTACGGTCTTTCCTCTACTTACTTGATAACTGGAGGTGAACAATATCTTTCAGCGGCTCGTGCTGGAGTTCAATACCAACGTGAAAATTTTCGTAGTTTAACATCTGATGGCAAACATTGTTTTTGGGCTTTTGGCAAGCGCAAGACAGAGTACAGTTATGAGTTGTATATGCGCTCTCTCAACGATGATGATAGAGATACAATTCCACTTTACGAACAAATTTACGCCTTGGTGGGATTAGCTCAGTACTATCGAATTACCTTGGATTGGGAAGTACTTGATGATATTAAACGGACTGTTCGCATGTTTAATGAATTCTTCACCGATCCAGAATCAGAGTACGGCAAACATGCTTATGGTGATTATTTTTCACACCTTGATTATGTGACCTTCAATTGGAATAGTCCTGCTCTTGGTGAAAACTACGCCAGAAAAAATTGGAATTCAATTGGTGATCACATACCGGCTTATTTAATTAACCTGATTTTGGCATTAGAACCCTTGCCATTAAATGATCATGGTCGCGAAGAAATCAGGAAATTTTTAGAAATTTGCAAAAAGATTCTCAAAACATCATCCACAATCATTGCTGATAAGTTTCCTGATCCAGATCCCAACGTTCCGTTTGTAAATGAGCGATTTTTCCGAGATTGGAAGCCAGATCATAATTGGCGGTGGCAACAAAATCGTGCTGTTGTGGGACACAATTTGAAGATTGCCTGGAACCTGACCCGTGTTGCTAACTATTATTACTCTCTAGCCGCTCAATCTGCTGCTGAAAACCCCCAAGAAGCAGAAGAATCACAACGCTTAGCCGATAAGTTAATGAAGCTAGCAGATCGATTAGGAATCAGGATGGCAGAGATTGGCGTAGATTTATTTAGAGGTGGGATTTTTGATACTTTAGAGCGTAATCCCCAAAATGGAACGCCACTAGAATTTCCTTGGTTGAACACTAAGGATTTCTGGCAACAAGAACAGGCTTTGTTAGCCTACTTAATTCTTCATGGTTGCAGTAATGAAGATCACGACCAAAAACAAGAGTATTTGCGGTTAGCACGAGAAACAGCTGCATTCTGGAATTTATTCTTTCTAGACCAAGAGAATAAAGGTGTTTTCTTCCGAGTTAGTGAAAATGGAGATCCAGTTACTCAAGGACAGTACGGACAGAAAGAATCACATTCGAGTGGCTACCATCACTTTGAGCTAAATTATTTGGCTCATATCTATATCAGTAGCTATGTAACAAAAGAACCCTTCTGTTTGTATTTCAAACCTGATCCCGATTGTCGCCAGCGATCGCTCAACATTTTACCTGATTTCTTTAGACCCAATACTCTGGAAGTGAGTAGAATCAGCATTAATGGTAGTGATCGCACATCAATAGACCCTGATAATTTCCAACTTGAACTAGGAGAAAAAGAATTTCAACTTGCTTCAGCAGCAGAAATCATTGTGGAATTTGCACCCAAGACATAGGCAAGTACTTATGACTATGACTAGCCGAATGCTAGAAGGCAAAAAAATCGCCATACTCGTCGAAACTGAATACATTCCCTATGAGATCGCGGCATATCAAACACGCTTTTCCGAACTTGGAGCAACTGTCCATTTAATGTCTCGGCTGTCGGGAAATCAAAGCATTCGCTTTGTAGCTGATGTTGATAGCGTAGAAGAGGCGGATCGGATCAATAGACAAAAAACGTCCCTCGCAACATTGGAAGTTAACATCGACTTTCAGAACGTAGATGTGAATGAATATGCGGCTGTAATTATGGCGGCTAACTACACCAGCGTTCGCCTGCGCTACTTTGAACCACCACCAGGACAGCAGATTAGTCCAGAAATGACGCGTACTGCACCAGCAGTGCAGTTTTTTGCTAAAGCAATGGCAAATCGTCGCATTATCAAAGGCTTACTCTGTCATGGATTGTGGTTATTGACCCCAATGCCCGAACTACTCCGAGGAAGAAGGGTAATCTGTCATGAAGTGGTGCTGGCGGATATTGCTAATGCTGGTGCTATTTATGTACCGCCACCTGTGAATTCTCCACCAAATGACCCAGGAAATATTGTGGTTGATAGAGACTTAGTGACAGGACGAGCCGGACATGACGTGTATGCCTTTATTGATGCGATCGCTGACCAAATAGTATCTCAAGATCAAGGGTTGGCAGGAGCTGCGTAGAAAGACAAAGGAGATCATGCGATGACAAAGATTTTGATTGTGCTATCTGAGTGGGGTTACTGGGGAGAAGAACTAGTAGGCCCCCTAGAAACCTTTGATGCAGCTGGGTATCAAGTTGACTTTGCCACCCCAAATGGTAAAAGACCCGTAGCACTAGGGGTAAGCATGGATCCAACTTTTGTTGACCCACCATTAGGCAGACCAGTCACTACCCAAGATATGGCCGATAAGGTCAGACAACTAGATGACACCAACAATCCACGATTAAACAACCCGAAAAATCTCAGAGAGTGGCTGCCAGAAAGACCTTACTGGAGTTCGCCAAAATTCTTACGGGAAATGGAGGAATATTACAGAAAACTTGACGAAGTGCAACAAAGAGATTTGCAAACATACGATGCCATTCTCATTGTTGGTGGTAGCGGCCCGATGGTTGATTTAGTCAACAACCAGAGAGTACACGATCTCATCCTCAGCTTTTACCAAATGGGTAAGCCAGTGGCCGCAGAATGTTACGGTGTTGCATGTCTAGCGTTTGCCCGTGACATTGGCGATCGCCAAAGCATTATTTGGGGTAAGCATGTCACAGGCCATTGTTTGGAATATGACTATAAAGATGGCACGGGATTTAACGGTACTAACATCGACCCATGTCTGAACAATATTAACTTTGGCACGCCATTCTATCCTTTAGAATACATACTCCGCGATGCCACAGGGCCAGACGGACAGTATCACGGCAATGTCGGTAGACCAACATCAGTAATTGTTGACTATCCATTTATCACAGGTCGTTCTACTCCAGACTCTTATCTCACTGGTCAGAAGTTGGTAGAAGTTCTAGAAAAAGGTCTCAAACGCTATGGTTGGTGAAGCTGGATTTTCAATATCTGGATAGTACTGCACGATAAAAGCTGTATGCAATTGATAGTTGCAGAAGGTAGAATCCATGACTAATAAAACAGGCCGCTTTGCGATTCTGGAACAATTTTTGGCAGATGGTATCCATTACATGTTTGGTAATCCCGGCACATCAGAAGAAGGATTTTTGGATGCTATTCGGGAATATCCAGACCTGAAGTACATTTTGACATTGCAAGAATCCGTTGCTGTTATGGCAGCAGATGGTTATGCAAGAGCGACTAAAAAGCCTGCTTTAGTGCAAATACATAGTACACCAGGTTTAGGAAATGCGATCGGCGCACTTTATCAAGCATACCGAGGTCACTCACCGCTTGTAGTCATTGGTGGTGATGCAGGTATTAAATACCAAGCAATGGATGCCCAAATGGCAGGTGACTTAGTAGCTTTTGCAAAACCCGTTACTAAATGGTCAACAATGGTGATGGAGCCATCTTCGTTACTGCGGGTATTGCGTCGGGCCATTAAAATTGCTGCAACGCCACCAATGGGGCCTGTCTATGTTTGTCTACCAATAGATATTTTGGATGCTCCCGTAGTTGAAGAAGTCAAACCAACTTCCATCCCATCCACTAGAGTTGTGCCAGATGAAGAATTGCTCAAAACAGCAGCAACTATATTGGCATCTGCTCACAAGCCAATGATTTTTGTCGGGGATGGAGTAGCTTATTCTGGCGCACAAGATGAACTGACCCGTGTTGCTGAACTTTTGGGCGCAGAAGTTTGGGAAGCTGATGCTGGTGAATTAAACATGAGTCATGTTCATACTCTGTATCAAGGTATGACGGGCCATATGTTTGGCTATCAAAGCCGACCCATCACCACTAAAGGCGATGTCAACTTAGTTTGTGGCACTTACCTTTTGCCGGAAGTGTTCCCGGAACTGGGTAATATTTTTGCATCAGGAGCTAAGGTTGTCCACATAGATTTAAATGCTTATGAGATTGCTAAAAATTATTCAGTTGATTTGGGACTAGTTAGCGATCCAAAACTGACACTTGCTCATCTGGCAAAAGTTTTGGAAGCAGTGATGACACCTGAGCAGAAAAAAACTGCTAAAGTGCGAACTGCTAACATCGCTCAAACTAAAGAAGAGAACCATAAGCGTGAGTTGCAAGCTGATCGAGAAAATTGGGATTCTGTCCCGTTGTACTTTTCTCGCTTCGCGGCAGAACTAGCAAAGCAATTACCAGAGGATGTAATTATCTTCGATGAAGCTCTCACCTGTTCTCCTGCTCTGACGCGTTATATAACTCCCACCAAACCAGGGCATTATTTTCTTTCTCGTGGAGGTTCTCTAGGTGTAGGAATTCCGGGAACGATTGGAGCTAAACTAGCCAATCCTGATAAAGCGATAATTGGGTTTACTGGTGATGGCGCTGCCATGTACACAATTCAAGCACTTTGGTCAGCGGCTCGTCATAATATAGATGCCAAATTTATTATCTGTAATAACCGCTCCTATAGGTTGTTACAAGTGAATATTCAAGCTTACTGGCAAGAGCGGGATATACCACAGCATGAATATCCTTTGAGTTTTGATTTATCTAAACCAGATATCCGTTTTGACGAGATAGCCCATTCTATGGGCGTTGCAGCCATCAGGGTAGAAAAACCTCAAGAGATTGCCTCTGCTATTCAAAAAGCATTAGCCCACAAAGGGCCATTTCTCATTGATGTAGTTTTAGAAGCGGACGTTCACCCGGAAATGATAGGAATCAAGTGCGGTCAATAATATCACGTCAGGTTGAAGACTTATCATTATGGCTGACCCAGGAATGTGGCGAAATTGGCACTATAAGTGATTAGCCAGTATTTCAATTCAAAAACCCCAAAATTTGTTTATATAGTTTGTCTTGTAAACAAAAATCGGTGCAATCAATAAAACTACAACAGAAGGATTAAAAAAATGACACAGGTCGCAACACAAAGAACAAGCCATCCAAATGTACAAATCGTAGAAAGAATGTACGAATGCTTTAATCGCGGCGATATGAACACTATCCGCAATGAGATATTTGCGCCTGATCTCATCTGGCGTTTGCCTGGTCATCATCCCCTTTCAGGTACTAAAAATGGTGCAGATGAGGTAATAGCCTTTTTTGCACAACTCAATAGAGGGGGTATCCAAGTGGATTTAATTAATATTGATGCTTGGGGTGAGGACACAGTGGTGGAAGTCCACCGGGGTCATGGACAAAGGAACGGAGCCGTTCTAGATGCTTTAAACTGTACCCACTACCATATCCGCGATGGCAAAATCGCAGATGTTCAAGTTTATATAAGTGATCAACATACAGTCGATCAATTCTTCTGGGCAGTATACGCTCTTAAACCCATACCAGATCGTTTAGCCAGCTAGCTCTGCTTGTGTCTTGGGAAAGAATGTTCTGGCTAAAACTAATATGTATGTGCGTCCAACTTAAACACTAGAAAGGAGAAGCTCACATGCCTCTTATCCGCGTCACCATTTTAGAAGGCTTCGCTAGCCTACAGCAAAAAGGAGAAATAGTTCAACAGTTAAGTGACGGTTTAGCCTCAGTCTTAGGTGAAATTGTCCGTCCCTACACTTATGCCCTAGTTGATGAGGTGCAGTCAGGGGCTTGGGGCGTTCAAGGTGGAACATTAATGACTGAGGAGATGATGAGATCTGGTATAGCTACCTCTGAAAGGCAGCGATCGCTTCGTCTGACTGAAGAACGTGTAAGACAAGCATATAATGTGCTGGGCAGTGGCGACAGACAGAGAATTCAAGAGTATTGGGCTGGGGATATGGCATGGTTAGTACCAGGCAACAATCAGATATCTGGCTGGAAAAGAGGCTTAGATGAGTTTCTCGCTTTTATGGACAAGGTAGCTTACCTCACAGACAACAGTTTCCAAATGTCCTGGGAGAGAGTCTTGATTACCGGAGAGTATTCCGCAGACATCAGGCACAATACTGGGCATCGAGCCGGAAACGAAAATAAGCGCCTCGACATCGATGTTGTTCATGTCCTTCGCTGGCAAGAGGGGAGAGTGGTTGAAGGCAGAGGTGCTATCTTTGGCGATGGCACCGCACAGTTTGACGAGTTTTGGAGCTAATATCATGTCGGCTTCCAGCTCATATCATGTCCAGCTAATTAGTTATAATTCAAGACTTGTGTGCAGAAACCGCAAAATCTTCTCTTCTGCACCCTTGTACCGCTGCCGTCTGAATCATCAGTCTTTCACCGGACACGTACTTTTTAGGGTAACACAAAGATGAAAACTTTAACTCCACTTACTGAGTCTGAAGTAAAACAATTAGTTGATGATTGGTATTTAAAACTGGATGTCCATGCTCCTGGTGAAGAATTTCTATCCATGCTGGCAAATGAAACCCTAGAGATGCAGTTACCAGAAACTACACTGCATGGTCAAGACGAATTTAAAACATGGTATGACCGGGTAATTCACACTTTCTTTGATGAAGTGCATACGATGCAATCATTAGATATAAAAACTACATCAGAGCGAGCAGATGTTCAGCTAGTTGTCCGCTGGGAAGCTAGCCGTTGGCAAGCACCTGCACCGAAAAGTCAACGCTTGGCTTTTGACGCTGCACAAAGATGGGTTGTGAAGCGATCGCAGCTTACCCAAAAGCCTGTGATTGAAACCTATATCGTTGACTCTCTTACCCCATTGGAAGGGTTCCCCAGTCTTTGATAATTTGCATACCAACTATGAACACCAGAGAAGTCATTGATAAATACTACGAGTCCGCTAATGCAGGTGATTGGAATACTTGGCTCACGCTGTTTGATGACAATGTTGTGGTAGACGAACAGTTAGCGGGTCATATTGAGGGAATAGATACTATGCGTGGTGCGATCGCTGGTATTGAGAGGGGCTATTCTAAATTCCAAAATAATCCACAGCACGTTGTTATTAATGGCAACGAAGCTTCGGTAGTTTCTCACATTTCAGCTGCCAACGCCAGTGGTGTACCAATTGAAGCTAACGTTGCCAACTATTTCCGCCTTAAGAATGGCAAAATTGCTTACATGGCTAACTTTCATGATACTAGACCTTTTGATCCATTTGTTAATCAAAGGTTGAACTGAGTTTGGGATCAACTGCCCAATCACTAACAGAGGAGGCTGTATGAGTGAATTTGATTTTATCGTTGTGGGGGCTGGTTCCGCAGGCTCAGTTCTGGCTAACCGCCTCAGTGAAAATCCTGCTGTAAAAGTGCTGGTTTTAGAGGCTGGTGAAGCTAAGATTACCGCCAATGTTGAAAACCCTTCAGCATGGCCAACATTACTTGGTTCAGAAATAGACTGGGACTATACCAGTGTTCCACAATCAGGACTGAACGGACGAATCACCCATGAACCACGCGGTAAGTTAATTGGTGGCAGCAGTACTTTATATCTGATGATGCATATTCGGGGACATACAGCAGATTACGATCATTGGGCTTATAGTGGCTGTCCCGGTTGGAGTTATCAGGATGCTTTGCCTTATTTTCAAAAATTAGAAAATCAAGAAGACGATTCTAGCCCGTGGGCTGGCAAGGGTGGGCCACTAAATGTCATCAATGCTAAACTTCACAATCCAAATCCTACATCTGAAGCTTTTATTAATGCTTGTTTAGAGTTGGGCTACCCTTACACACCAGATTTTAATGGGCCAAATATGGAAGGTGTGGGCTGGCATCATGTCAATATTAAGGACGGCAAGCGTCATAGTATGGCTGATGCCTATCTTAACCCTGCTTTAGCACGACCCAATGTTGCCTTAAGTTCTAACTCCCAGGCTACTAGACTACTATTTGCAGGTAAGCGCTGTCATGGAGTGGAATATATCCAAAATGGTGAAACTAAGAGCGCTTATGTCAATCACGAGGTAATTGTCTGTGCAGGTGCATTAGAGTCACCTCATCTGTTATTACTCTCTGGTATCGGTAATCCTAGCCATTTACAAGAGTTTAATATTCCTGTGATTGCAGATGTGCCAGGTGTGGGCGAAAACTTTCATAATCATGTTCTTACAGGGGTGATTTATGAAACATCACAACCACTACCACCACCTCATTTAAACTTGTCAGAAAGTGCTTTGTTTTGTAAGTCGGAGCCAGGGTGGATAGGGCCAGACTTGCAACTTGGTTTTGTTCATGTGCCGTTTGACATCATTGTTGGACGAAACTATCCCAATGCTATTTCTATCCTGCCCGGTGTCGTTCGCCCCATGTCGCGCGGTTGGATCAGATTAGCTAGCGATAACCCACTAGATAAGCCTCTAGTTAATCCCAACTACCTGAGTGCGAAAGCTGATGTTGATAGGTTAATCCAAGCAGTTAAGCTAGCTCGTGACATATTTGCAACCAAGGCTTTTTCCAGTTGGGTAACTCAGGAGTTAATGCCAGGGAAACAAGTGCAAAGTCAGGAACAACTACAAGAGTTTGTTCAGCAACGAGGTGACTCCTATCATCATCAAGCTGGGTCTTGCAAAATGGGTCTGGATGATATAGCAGTGGTAGATCTACGGTTGCGTGTTTATGGTGTGGAAGGACTCCGGGTAGCTGATGCTAGTGTGATGCCTGTCGTACCTTCGGGAAACTGTCATACAGGCGTTGTGATGATTGCTGAGAAAGTTTCTGACCTGATCAAAGATGAGTATGGATTTTGAACAAAGGCAGGGGGTAGAAGGCAGTCCCAAGAACAATTGTGGGGGATTCAGAAATGGGTTTTTTAGTCTTTTCTCATATGGCAATCAGCTGTCAAGACCCGATCGCCACAGAAAAGTTTTACACTAACTATTTCGGCTTTGTGCGCGCACGGGTTGTCCCACTTGGCGACCAGCAAATAGTATTTATTAAATTGGGTGAAATGTACCTAGAAATTTTCCAGGCACAAGGACAATCTCCTATTTCACCCCCTGATAGGGATGGGCCACAATATCCTGCATGGCGACATTTTGCTTTTCAGGTTGATGATATTGCCACTAAGCTGGCAGAGATGGGCAATGATGCAAAAATCACCCTAGGGCCGCTTAACTTTGATGATTATATCCCAGGATGGCGATCAGTTTGGATTGCTGACCCAGATGGCAGAATTGTGGAGATATCTCAGGGATTCGTTGATGAAAATAATCCTCCACCTTTGAAGATAAACTAATCATCTCTGAAAATTTTATTGCTAAATAGGAAGGGCAAAAACATGACAGGAAATACTCTTGCATCTAATCTCATTTTTACACCCAATCTTTTCGAGCTTCAAGGCAAAGATACACAAATTACTTATTCGACCAGTAGCATTGCTGGCGTACCACAGTTCAACTACCAAACACCGAGCCTCAATCTCAACTTTAGCGATACAGAGATTCGCACCCAGGACACAGAAATTGGTAGGCAAATTACAGTTACTTTAGAACAAATTCCCGACCAACAAACAGTTACTTTAACTTTGTTAATACCTACTATTAATCTACCACAACAAGTAATAGAAAACTCCATTACAACTGTGGCAATTATTACTACCGAGCGTACCAGTATTGGTGGCCCTGACTTGGTTAATGGTCAACTACAAATTTATGACATCCTTTCTCTTCAGGGAATAGCTCGTCTAGTTGACTTTTAAAAACATTAACATCGTCGCTACTGAAGACAAATAAAGGTTTGTCTTTAGCCGTTTACTGCTCTTGTCAATTTACAACTGATTACAGACAAAAAGGATTAGATCATGGCTATTGTTCAGTTTAATTATTGTACTGGTTTGAGAAGAGCAATTTTTAACAACCCCCGCTTAATTGGTAGTTGGGATGAAAACGGGCGCTATTCTCAACAATGGTCTTCTATCCCAATGCAGCAAATTATTGGGGAAGATGGTTGTCCCAGTTTCCAAGCTACGGTTCAACTTGATGATTCTCAAATTGGTTGGTTATTTCGCTGGGGTGTAATGCTAGATAGTACAGCCGGGAATAACCTGTGGGGAATCCCAACGGAGATTCACGATCGCAATTCTAGCGATCGCTACCGTACTTTTACTTTACAATCTCCTAACAACGCTCAATCTCAGCAAGAAACATATTATCTAGTTCACAGTCGCAGACTAGGCGCACAACAATATTATCTTTCTGGTCAACAGCCTGGGTTACGGTTTGCTGTTTGGGCACCGAATGCGCGGAATGTGGAAGTTGTGTTTGGCAACCGTAGCAGTGGCTATATTGCTGATGATGCTTTTCGAGACGATCCTGATTTTGGTATGGATTCCAACCTAGGGCCATTTCCCATGTTGAGGACAGAAGAAGGTATTTGGCAAACAGATATCAGAGTATCACCAGAACTTGCTGATTTCTCCCGCTTTGACCATATTCCCTACATGTTTAGAATTGTCAATGAAGCAGGACGAGTCGTTTATCGCACTGATTTATATTCTCGCTGTCAAATTGGTAAAGGCAACATCAATCCTGACGGTAAACCTTTTTCTAATAGATATAGAGATAGACAGGACAGACCTTTTTCAGGCAATTATCTAGATTTGGATGGTACTAAAAGCTGTTCTGTAGTCATCAATCCTGATACAGTAACGAGAAATTTTCAAGAACCAGTTTGGCCAGAAGTGGAATTCATCCCAGAACAGGAGTTCTGGAGTAATGAGTTTTCGCTCTTACGTCCTGTACCGCAGCGTGTAGAAGATTTAGTCATTTACGAACTTCACATAGGGTCTTTAGGGTATGGTCAAAACAGACCAGGAAACTTTGAGGATGCGATCGCTTTACTCCCCTACTTAGTACAATTAGGCGTTAACGCGGTTGAACTCTTACCAATGTCAGAATTTAGAGACGAGGTAAATTGGGGATATGAAACATCTCACTACTTTGCTCTCGAATACAGTGCTGGTGGAAGAGACCAACTGAAGCATTTTATTAGGGAGTGCCATCGTTATGGAATTGCCGTGATTTTAGATGTGGTGTACAACCACTTCGACCCCGATGGAGAACGGGCGGAATGGGCTTATGACTCGGATCTTCCCGAACACAATATCTATTACTGGTATGAGGGAAACTCTAACGATTATTTCTACCCAGATGGCAGACGTTTTCCTGAAGGCGGCTATCTTGATAATTGGTCTACAGGTTTTGCACCTCGGTTTTATGAAGAGATGGTGCGAAAGATGTTCATTAGCAGTGCAGTAACTTTAATGGAGGAATTTCACGTAGATGGATTCCGGGTTGATCAAACAACTTCGATGCATTCATACAACCAATTGCACCTTGATGGTAGGTCTGTGGGTAATGCCAATATTTTTGGTGCTAAATTCCTCAGAGAATGGACACGGACAATGAAACTCATCCAACCTAATGCCATTCTCATAGCAGAGGATCATTCTGATTGGGAAGCAGTCACAGAATTACCTGATGTAGGGGGTTTGGGGTTTGATGCTGCTTGGTATGCCAATTTCTATCACCATTTAATTGGTGATGCTAGACAAGGGACAGAATATGCCAAATTAATTCCTACTGCTGGATATGGTACTGATCAACCCCTAGCAATGGATTACTTTGCAGGAGCGTTGGGATCGTCTGGTCATAATAAAGTTGTTTATCATGAATCTCACGATGAAGCAGGTAATTCTTATTACGAAGCAGGAGGACATAGAGTTGAGTCTCGGCGCACCATTGTAGCTGCTGTTAACGGCGCACCACTGATTGGGGAAACCCGGAGGTATGCCGAAGCACGTTGTCGTTTTGCTTTTGGTGTGTCTATTTTGTCGGCTGGTACGCCAATGTTTTTGATGGGTGAGGAAATTGGCGCACAAAGACCCTACAGATACACCGATTTTATCAATAACCGAGAGGATTTACTAGGCGATCGCCAAACTAATGGTCAACAACTGTTCCGATTCTACCAAGACCTCATTCAGCTACGCCGTACTCATTCAGGACTCAATTCTCACTTGATTGATATTATCCACGTCCATAATGCCAACCGAATCATTGCTTTCAAACGTTGGGATGTCACTGAAGAATTTTTGATTGTAGCCAGTTTAAATAATCACCCGTTCTCATCAGGATACACCATAAACAATTCCCGAATCGGTGATGGTCAATGGCAGGAGATATTCAATAGTGATGCTTCACTCTACGGAGGAGATAATATAGGCAACTTTGGCTCTTATATATCTGTGATTAATGGTTTTATTCATCCCATAGTCCCAGCAAACGGATTTGTTGTTTTTCAACGAGTCAGGACATAAGACAGTTTTGTAGAAAATTGTGAAGGAATTATAAAGTAAGCACATCTTCTTTTATTAAGAATTAGTAAAAACTGGTAAATTTTCTAGAAAATTTCAAATCTTAATAAAGTTGACCTTTTCTTAATAAAAAAATAATGAAATAATTAGGAAAAATGAGAAACAATAATTGACACTGACTAGAACAAAACTAGAACAAAACGTTGAGTGAGAATAGAGCTAGATGTGATGTGATTGACATAATGTGAATCCTGCGCGATCGCTTCCGGCAGCAGTGGACTGTAAGCCGCAATTGCGTTTGCTGATCAACCCAAGCGATCGCAAACCTTTGAAGAAAAGTCTCGCCTTGACTATGAAATAGCGATCGCACTTATTTGCTAGAAGGCTGCGTAGACGCGTTGGTGTGAGCGCAGCGCTCTTCGACGTAAGAGCGTCAGTCTTCTCCTATTGCAAAGCAGAACTTGAACAGTAAAGTAGCAGCTTGTTATTAAACATCACATGGGTTTGTGTAAATTGTTGTACTGAAACACAACATTACCGTGATCATCACTGTAGCATTTGTCACTCTAAGTCAGTGCCATTTGAGCAGTATCAAGACATGGATATTATGTAGGGTTGCAATCCGTTATATTTGACTGGTAGAAGATTTACGTATTGAATTGTAAAAATTAAAACGCTAAATATAGAATCTGTTTCATTTAGTCAACTTTGATACTTTTCTAAATATGTAACAAGCATTCTCACATCATCAGCATACAAGCGCTGAACTTGGTGTGATTTGTATTACTAGTGAAATGTAATAACGATCATTTACGCTGGAATTGAGGCGTTTATATCATTTATTGGGTATTAACTTGCTATGTATGCGATATGTAGCTTGCAGATAAGTCTAATACTACACATTTCCTAAACGTGATTGATTGAGTGAATCATGAGTAAAAAATGGGCTGTGAAAAGACTTACGGTAAATCTTACCTCCAGTGAGGTGGAGAAACTGGAAAACTACTGTGCCTTGACAGGAAGACCAGCAACCGATGTAATTCGAGAATTGATCCGTTCTCTTCTGGCTGATAGCAAGGAAGCATCTGATGTAGCAAATAATAACCAGGAGAAAAACGCAACTGTTGCAGCTTGAGGTTAGAACTGGTTTTTAGACATCAGACCGACAAGTAGCTGAGATAGACACTGCACTATTAACATACTATCAAATCATTTGAAGTATTGCTGTTAGCTGTGGTGGTAAGGTGTTGTTCCCACAAGTTGTACCAGTTTCATATTGGACAAAAGCTCTAAGTTCTCTATCAAACTCGTTTGCATTCTTGCTACTTTCCGATTTTAATGCACATTCTTATAGGCATGATTGCTGAGAACATACATACAAGCTAGTGTGTGCGTTATTATCGTTGGAAAATAATTACTAAGTACTCGCTATCATAACGCACCCTTGTATTTTAAGTTCAAAACGTCGTGCTGAACGAAGCGATAGCGCAGTGTAGACGCGTACTGCAAAGCAGAACTCAAAGAGTAGAGTAGCGGCTTCCGGCAGGGTAGCATCTCAACAAACCACGAGAAATTGCCATTCTTCTCCTGTAGTCAAAGCTGCGCGTAGCTTTCTTCTTTGAAGGAGTAAGCTCTAACTCGTTTCGCTTGAAATAACAAATTACACCTTTGGCTCACTTCAGCGACATCCTTTAATATTCGTGTTGGATAAAGTAATTGAATAATTACTTTTTGTAGTTACCTCAAATTAGATTGTCATATTATCGCCTTCTTGCTGATTAATAATTAATCGCAAAATTGATAATCCTAAAATTATTAAAAATAAAACAAGTCCAATTGTACAAGCATAGCTAATTTCCAAGTTACTAAAAGCTTGCTCATATAGATAATAAACAATTGTTTTAGAATTATTGAGTGGTTGCCCTTGAGTCATGATGTAGACTTCTTCAAACACCTTAGTAGCTGAAATAGCTGAAATCACTGCTACTAGTGCTAGATAAGGCTTCATCAATGGTATGGTCATGTCCCAGTGTTTGCGGATACCATCTGAACCATCAATTGCTGCGGCTTCATACACATCACCAGGAATTGATTGCAAACCTGCTAAATAAATCACCATGTAGTAGCCTAGTCCTTTCCAAACAGTAACAGCCATGACGCTAGCAAGGGAAATTGGCACTATACCAAAAAGTTTAATTGGTGGATTATCAGTTAACCAAGGAATTCCTTCGGGGAAAAGACCCACAAGTTTAAGGATTTGATTGAGTAAACCGTTTTCTGCATACAACCAATTCCAAGCTATCCCTGCAACTACTGTTGAAATTACTACAGGGGTGTAGTATGCCGCTCTAAACCAATTTATACCCCGCAGTTTCTGATTGACTAAAATTGCTAACCATAAAGGAGCTATCACCAGAATCGGTACTACACCTAAAAGATAGAGAAAAGTGTTTTTCAATGTTTTCCAAAAAACTGCGTCTTTCCACAGGCGCAGAAAGTTGGCAAAACCTATCCATTGCGGTGGTTGGGAGATATCTTCGTAACTGGTAAAGCTGAGATAAAACGCTTGTAGTGCAGGCCAAAAGACGGTTAACCCCAAAATCACCAAAGCAGGTAACAAGAATAAATAAGGAGTTAGTCGTTGTTTGATCAGCATCCAATCTTTAGGCGTTAATTGATTCATAGGGGCTTTTTGAGTTGAATTAGCAGCTTGATTCCCTGATTACGATGAATACAAGCCAGAAAAACTAACTAATACTACACGAAGATGTGCTGTTGATGACTATTGACGCAAGTTCTGGGCTTTTTGCTGGACATAATGCGCTTTGGAATTGCCTTAAGGCTAGATTTTCAACATCCATCATTTTTATCTATCGTTTTAAAAAGAAAGAATATTTGCTCCTATCGGTGATGCAGCGTACATTAAAAGTCATCAGGAAAAACACAGACACAAATGACGCCAACAGGTGCAAGATGAATCCAGTAGAAACAGTATCATCCAACAAAGAAGTAGCTCAAAAGCCCCATATTGTGGAAATACAGCAATCAGCAACGCCAAATCTCTCCACTGAATTGACTTCTGGGCAGCGCCTTGCTGATAAATTAGCAAGTCATGTGGGTTCTTGGAAATTTCTCATTTGCCAAAGCACCGTTTTGGCAGGATGGGTTGGAATGAATTTAATGCCTGGGGTTCCCCACTGGGATGAATCACCGTTCATCATGCTCAACTTGGTGTTTTCATTTGCTTCAGCCTACACTGCTCCCATCGTTTTGATGAGCCAGAATCGCCAGTCTGATACAGATCGCAGAAACGCTGAAATTGACCACCAAGTCAATCGCAGAGCTGGACAAAATATTGAACTGCTACATGAAAAATTGGATAAATTACACTCTCAACAGTTAGCAGAACTGACCCAAATTGTCAAAGAACAGCAGCAAATTATTAATGAACTGAGAGTAAGTTTAGTGCCTGCTGCGAAAGATAATAAAGATATTAAAGTCAGTCTCTTGCCAGGACTTCACCTCCAAACTAACAGCAAATTTGCCAAGGAAACTTCCGTTAATAAATCTTTTACTGTTGACCAACCACTTAGCGATAATAACAAAGTTGTTGAGAAACTGACTAGTAAATAAGAATGAAATACAAGTGCTTTTTCTCACTTCATATTCAGAAAATTTGTGAAAAATGCTTTTGATGAATTCAAAGTATACAAATGAAGAAAGAATCAAGAATTGTATGAATGATTTAGGATTGCCAGAGAAGTATTTATCAAGCTTTTTTTTATGCATGTCTTAATTACGAATTACGAATTACGAATTACGAATTAATTTATCCCCAGCAAGCATAGCCTATTAGTTGAATTGGAGATGCTACACCTACCTCCACGCTGGGATCAAGTAGCAGCTTACCACCAAGGATTTGCAGACATAAACAGACGCTCTTGTTAGACAACACCAGCGTGAAGATTGAGGAGAAATAGGAATGAACGAACTCGTCACCGCAATTACTACCGGAATCACAGCTTTTACAGCCACAAATCTGGATGATTTAGTTATCCTGACGCTGTTATTCTCTCAGGTAGATGCAAGTTTCCGTCGTCGGCACATCGTCATTGGTCAGTACTTAGGCTTCTGTACTCTAGTGATTGCCAGCTTAGTTGGTTTTCTGGGAGGCTTAGTATTGCCATCTAATTGGATTGGTCTTCTGGGTTTGGTGCCGATCACCATCGGACTAAATCGTCTGTTGAATCCAGAAAACGATTCTGACTCCGAGACACAGACAGAAACCGAGTTTTCACATTCCTCAGCTTTCGCTGGTTTTTTATCTCCCCAAGCTTATAGTGTGGCGGCTATTACCATCGCCAATGGCAGTGATAATGTAGGTATCTATATGCCATTATTTGCCAACACTGCCCTGCCTAATTTGCTGGTAATTATTGCAGTATTTCTGTTACTGGTTGGCGTTTGGTGTTATATGACATACAGATTTACTTGTCAGTCTGCGATCGCTAATTTACTAACTCGCTACGGCAACGGTATTGTGCCCTTTGTGTTGATCGGCTTGGGTGTGTTTATTATCCTAGACAGTGCCTCGTTAACTCCAATCGCTTTGGTCGCTAGCTGTCTGTGTTTAATCGGAGCCGTCAAACTGTATGGAATGAATGGTCAAACAACAATATCTTAAGGCGTTGACTTTCCACAATAATCATTCAATAATATCTGCGAGGTTGTTTGAGAACAAAGCTACAAGAATCCATACAAACTGTCTCGTCTAAAAAGTTTGCTCAATTGAAAATATTTTGTCATCCTCAAAAGGAGAAGTCATGAAACTCTTTAAAATTGGTCTAGTTGCTTTAGTACTAATGTTGAATTTGGTAGTTGCTCAGCCTTCTTGGGCAAGCAAACCAAATCTACTTACTAGTCCTGATTACACTGAAGTAACTCAAGCGATTGATAACCTGTTGCAAATCAAAAATACACCCGATCAAACTGAATATACGCCCGAAGAGATTGAAAAACAACTAGGTGAATTGAAGCTACAAAAATATATTTTACAAACAGCAAGAAGCTGGGCACAGTGTCTTAATCAGACTGGTAAGACTTTAGCTATCTATGCTCATAAACCCAAAAAAGTACTTCAAGGAAATAGCCTTTACTTCTTAGGAAATGGTCAAATTACAGAGAATGAATGGGACTGTGATGGCGTTTACCTACCAAGTGGCACTAAGATAGCTGGTATCGCTGGTGCTGACGCTCAAGGACAAGAACTAGCAGAACCCTTGGCTATTAAGGTGGTGGATGGAACTCAGTTAGTAGCTACAACTAATCCTCAAACTGGCGCACTTGAATTCAATGTTGCTCCTGCAAAAGTGTACAAAGCAGGTGATGTTAACTGGTCGATCCCCACTTTGACACAAGCTGATATTGATGCGGCAATTCCTAACGCGCCAATTGAAGATTAATATCAATTTAAGTTGAAGAATTAAAACCCTTTCCTAGTTGTTGGGAAGGGTTTTTATGTTAATAAAGTCGGCTAGATCTGGTGAATAAAGATTTTTTTGTCTCACGCAAAGACGCAAAGACGCAAAGAGTTTTTAAAGCTGATTTTCGTAAAATAGAAAGGCTTGAGATTACACGGCAGAAATCGCACAAACTTGTAAGCCGACGGGAGTTTGAATAATCACGGATTCTACACCGAAGACTTGGGCGATCGCTTGGGGTGTTAGTACTTGTTCCGGTGTACCAACTTCCCAAAGATGACCTTGTTTTAGTAAGGCAATACGGGAGCTATATCGGGCTGCTAGATTCAGTTCGTGTAAAACGGTGATGATGGTTAATTCTTGTTGTTGGTTCAGGTTTTTGAGTAATTCTAGGAGTTGTAGTTGATAGTTGATATCTAAATAAGTTGTGGGTTCATCTAATAGTAATACTTTTGGTTCTTGGGCTAAGGCTAAAGCTAAAAAAGCCCGTTGACGTTCACCACCTGAAAGTTGTTCGACTAAGCGATCGCTAAATTTTTCTAGTTGTGTTTTATGAATTGCAGCTTCAACTTTTCGCCAATCTTCTACGGTTAATTCCCATTGCCACCAAGCCTGATGTGGTGTGCGTCCTAAACTCACTAATTGTCGTACTGTTAACCCCACAGGAATTGTTTGTTGTTGCGGTAACAAAGCTAATTTCTGTGCAACTAAATTTGGGGGTTGAGAGTGAATAGCTTTACCATCAAGTAGTACTGTTCCCTGTTGCGGAGAGAGAATGCGACTCAGCAACTTAAGCAATGTAGACTTACCAGAACCATTAGCACCTACTAAACTCAACCATTCTCCTGTTTGCAGAGTGAGGTTAATATTTTGGACAATTGGCAAAGTTGTATAACCGCCTGTGAGATTTTGTAGTTCAAGTGGCATTTTTAACAATTAACACTAATTCGTAATTCGTAATTAAGAAAGTCAGATTAAATCTGAGTTTTTTAGCTTGATCTGTAGCTTTATATTGAAGAATTGGTATAACTCTTAACTCTTAACTCCTAACTCTTAACTCCTAACTCTTAACTCCTAACTCAGCACTCAGCACTATCAAGACTTACCCATCCCAGCAGAACGGCGATAAAGTAACCAGATGAACAAAGGTGAACCTAGCAAGGCGGTGACGGAACCTACTGGAAGTTCTACTGATCCCAATCTAGAGAGTAAATCTGCAAAGGTAAGCAACCATGCACCTGCAAGTGCTGAAAGTGGCAAAACAAAGCGGTGGTCTGTACCGACAATCAGGCGGACACCGTGGGGAACCACAAGCCCGACAAATCCAATTAAGCCACTGATGCTAACTGCACCTGCGGCTAATAAGGTGGCGACACCGCCAATTAAAAGACGCGATCGCGTTAATGATACTCCCAACCCCACGGCTAAATCATCTCCCAAGGCTAAAACATTCACTGACCGCGCCAGCAACCACCCCCCGAATAAGGCAACAATAATATAAGGGCCAGCTGTGGAAACTTCTTTCCAACCTCGCCCGTTCAAGCTACCAACCAGCCAACTCAGGGCAATTTGAATTTGACCGTCTTCGGCTAGTAAAAGCAATGTACTCTGTACAGCACCTAATAAAGAACTTACTGCTACTCCGCCTAAAATTAACCGTTCAATGGAGACTCCCGAACCTGCACGACCGAGCAAAATCACAATGGCTGATGTCAAAATTGCTCCTATCCACGCTGCTAGGGGGATCGCTATTGGCAATATTTGCAAAACGATCATCAGGATAACAATGAGTCCTGCACCAGCTGAAATACCCAAAATAAAAGGATCGGCAAGACTATTGCGTAACATTCCTTGCAGCAGTGCGCCCGACATTCCCAAGGCTGCACCGACAATCATCGCAGCGGTAATACGCGGGAGACGTAAATCCCAGAGAATGATCTGTTTAACCGTATCACCTTTGTGCAGCATTGCTTGCCACAATTCAGGGAAACTCAGAGGTACTGCTCCTTGAGAAAGAGAAAGTGCTAAGGTTACCACCATTGCTGTACTCAGAAGTACAATAGCCCAGAATACGCGGTGCTTGGTAAAAACTGTCTGCAATTGCCTACTCACATCAAGCTAAATTCAGGAGTTCAGTTAGGCAACAGGATGCTTTGTGCGATCGCTGTAGTGCCATCTTCAATGCTAATACGTTCTCATCAGGCTTGATGCTTTCTAAATATCTCTAATACAACGTGAGTTCGATAAACCTCTCCCCAACCCCTCTCCGACGCAAAGAGGTGGCTCTAACATTCTTGATAAAGAACGAAAAATTAAGGTTTTTAAGCCTCTCCCCTAAAAGGGGAGAGGTTTGGAGAGGGGTCTTTTAAATCTGTCGAACTCACGTTAATACAACAAGCCGAGAGTTATTCTTCTTATTTGCCTCAGCTTCTCCATTGCCCCCAACCCCAGAAGATGCCCTAAAGCCCTCTGTTCCCTCATTCCGTCATTCTCTTTTCTTTGCTGTTGAGTGTAAAGCTATACATTAAACAGTGTTCAATGTCAAGTTAATTTCATATCGATTATATAAAACTTACTAATATTTTTTATTATTAATTATTCACTTCAGCAATCTTACTTGTAATTAATGATTGCTGTGGTAATGGTAAATTGATATGTAGACTTAACTAAACTTTAACTAGTTATCTAAGAAATAACTGTTTAAAAAAATGCATATTTATGCATTATCTATTTCAAGGGTTGCCATGAAATTCATGTAGCCATTGATGACAAATTGTGCTGTTGTGAGGAGACACCGTGAAAGTAAATCTACTAGCTTCTGTTAGTGGAGTAAGTTTGCTATACTTACTCGCAGGATTATTGCCTGTACAAGCAACACCAAGGGTTGAAAAAACCCAAGCTCTAAAATTGTCGGAAAAGAGCGCTGTTTTTACAACTAATAATAGTTATGAAACAAGCAATAATAATTCCAACAAGCTTTTTGGCAACACAGAATTAATAGCATCATCAACTGAAAGCAAAAACCAAGATTCTCTCAGTGCTAATAATCAGCAAGAAAGTACTGACTTGACAGTATTTGCTTCTGATGATTCCTCATCTCCAACTACTTCCGAGTCTTCAAGCTCATTGGCGCAAGTAACATCAGTATCGCAACTCTCGGATGTGCAGCCAACAGATTGGGCTTTTCAAGCATTACAATCTTTAGTTGAACGCTACGGTTGTATAGCTGGGTATCCAAGCGGTGTTTATCGTGGTAACCGTGCCATGACTCGCTATGAATTTGCTGCTGGTTTGAATGCCTGCTTAGATCGGGTCAACGAGCTAATTGCTACAGCAACCGGTGATTTGGTAAAAAAAGAAGATTTAACCACCTTGCAAAAACTGCAAGAAGAATTTTCTGCTGAATTAGCAACCCTGCGGGGTCGGGTGGACAGTTTGGAAGCGCGGACAGCCGAATTAGAGGCGAATCAGTTTTCCACAACTACCAAACTCAATGGTGAAGTAATTATCTCAGCGATCGGTGCCACGGGTGGCGCTCGAGGTGGTAACGACCCCAACATCATCCTGGTAAACCGTGTGCGGTTAAATCTCAACACCAGCTTTACAGGCAAAGACTTACTCATCACTGGGTTGCAAGCTTACAATTTCTTGGGTGGCGTGACTGGTGAAGGTAGCCTGCAAAATAGTTTGGGATTATCATCAGATTTACTTAGTGCTAGCAGTGCCCGTACTAGCTTTGAACCTCAATTTCCTGGGGTTGATGCCAAAACTTTGTCAGGAATCAATCCTAATTCTCTTCAGCTTTACAAACTGCTTTACATTTTTCCAGTCGCAGATAAATTAACATTATTTGCTGGAACTGCTGCTGAAGTATCAGATGCTTTTCCTGCCATCACTCCTTTTTATGGAGAAGGACAAGAGTCAATTTCTCGCTTTGCTAGTTTGAACCCTGTGGTACGCGTCTCCGGTGGTACTTCTGGTTATGGTTTAGCATCTGCTGCTGGCTTTATTTTTCAGATTTCCCCACAACTGGATTTGAGGGCTTTGTACGGCAGCGCAAATGCTAACATTCCTCAACGAGGTGCTGATATTCAGCCAGGAGTTTCTGGTACACCCTTGGGTTCAGGTGTATTTGGAGGTAGTAGCGTAGTAGCAGCGCAATTGACTTTTAAACCAACCAGTTCCATAGATATTGGTCTGAACTATGCCAACAGTTATCACGAGATCAACATTTTGGGGACAGGATTAAGCAGTAGTGACATCGGCTCCTTGGTAGGCCAAGGTCTTAATTTGGGAACACCTGTAAAACTGAACTCCGTTGGCGGGACTGTAACCTGGAGATTTTCCCCAAAGATTGCTTTTTCTGGCTATGGTGCAGCCTTTTTTGTGGATGATGCTTCTGGTGCTGTTGACGCTTCCACTACCTTCACCAGTTGGATGGTAGGTCTTCATTTCAACGATTTACTCAAACAGGGGAACAACGCTGGGATTATTTTTGGACAACCACTTTATCGCACCGATGCCAGTGGTCAGGCTCAGCTTGCGCCTGCGAATACAAATAGAGCCGTTCCTTACCATCTGGAAGCTTACTATCGCTTTAAGGTAAGTGACAATATCAGCATTACTCCGGGCGCATTTGTCCTGTTTAATCCTGAAGGTAACAGCAATAACGATACAACAACTGTAGGTGTACTCCGTACCACCTTCACTTTCTAAACCAGGGGAGTTAAGAGTTAGGAGTGCTGAGTTAGGAGTTAGGAGTTAGGAGTTATTTCTCCCCCATCTCCCCATCTCCCTTGCTCCCCTGCTCCCTATCTCCCCTGCTCCCCTGCTCTCATTTCCGCCGTTCTTGCAACTTGCGATAAACTGCTTTGATATCAACTTGATGATGGGCTAAAGCTACGAGGGTATGGTATAGCAAGTCTGCCACTTCGCCTGCAATCGAGTCTGGCTCATCATCCTTAAAAGCCATTACCACTTCAGCAGTTTCTTCACCTAGCTTTTTCAAAATCTTGTTGTCACCACCCGCCAGTAACTTACAGGTGTAGGAACTTTCTGTTGGGTTGTCACGGCGATCGCATATTACCTGAAACAATTGCGACAAAGTATCCCCTGGTGGTGGGGCAATTTTTCCTTCTATTTGATGAAAACAACTGCGTTCACCAGTGTGGCAAGCAATATCTCCCACTTGCTCTACCCCAATCAGTAGTGCATCACTGTCACAGTCATAACGGATACTCTGCACTTTCTGAATATGTCCAGAAGTCGCCCCCTTATGCCACAACTCTTCACGGGAACGACTCCAAAAAACAGTTTCTCCGGTTTCCAAAGTCTTTTGTAATGACTCCTGATTCATCCACGCCATCATCAAGACAGTGCCGTCGAGATAATCCTGAATAATTGCTGGCACCAGACCCCGTTCATCGTAGCGAATTTTTTCAACAGGGATACTGTGGTGCAATGAATGCAGGTGAGTAGAAAACATACCAGCTAATTTGCTCTAATGAGAATGATTCTTTCATTTCACGATACCACTCTAAATAGGGCATCTGGGATGATTTTTGCAAAACAACCTATTTTTCAGTACAGCCCTACCAAAATGAAAGATAGGCTGCACAATAGGGTACTACCTGGGAATACAAAGTTTTTTAATTTTTAATTCCGCTTAGTCGCACTAGCCCCACACAAAAACGCTCTTGTCCATCGCAGACTGCATTTTTACAGCACTCAAAGCAACTTTGTGAGCCTTTGATGCTTCACCATACCAATCTATAGCTGAGTTAAAAGCTGCCCGGTAAAGATCCTGGTATGCCTCAGATAATCGAGTCCGAATCTCTAAAGGCAAGTCTTCATTAGACTTGTATAACATTTTTTATTTTCCTGGTTCCGCTAATTTTATAAGATAAAAGTTTTGAGTAGTTTTTAACCCTATCCTAAGATAGAGCTTTAGATAGAGCTTTTTTATTGCCCACTATTAGGAGAGAGCCTTGGTAAATACCACGATTAAAACAACAAAATCACAAGAAATTTTCACCGCAGCCCAGAATCTTATGCCAGGAGGAGTTAGTTCTCCGGTTCGTGCTTTTAAATCTGTGGGCGGACAACCGATAGTTTTCGATCGCGTTAACGGCGCATACATTTGGGATGTAGATGGCAACAAATACATCGACTATGTGGGCAGTTGGGGGCCAGCTATTTGTGGTCACGCTCATCCAGAAGTCATTGCTGCATTACATGAAGCCCTAGAAAAAGGCACTAGTTTTGGTGCGCCTTCAGTCCTAGAAAATATCTTGGCAGAAATGGTTATCGGTGCCGTTAAGAGTATCGAAATGGTAAGATTTGTAAATTCTGGGACTGAAGCTTGTATGGCAGTCTTGCGGCTGATGCGGGCTTTCACCCAACGGGAGAAAGTCATCAAGTTTGAAGGCTGCTACCACGGACACGCTGATATGTTCTTGGTTAAAGCAGGCTCTGGTGTTGCCACACTCGGCTTACCTGATTCACCGGGAGTGCCGAAATCAGCAACTAGCAGCACACTAACCGCGCCTTACAACGACTTGGAAGCCGTCAAAGCCCTGTTTGAAGAGAACCGCGACGAAATTGCAGGTGTCATTCTTGAGCCAGTAGTCGGTAACGCTGGGTTTATTCCTCCCGATGCTGGTTTTCTAGAAGGTTTACGTGAGCTTACCCACGAGCATGGGGCCTTACTCGTATTTGACGAAGTAATGACCGGTTTCCGCATTGCCTACGGTGGCGCTCAAGAAAAATTTGGCATCACACCTGATTTGACGACTTTAGGCAAAGTAATCGGTGGCGGTTTGCCAGTGGGAGCCTATGGCGGTCGTCGGGATATCATGTCAATGATTGCTCCTGCTGGCCCTGTGTATCAAGCTGGGACTCTTTCAGGTAATCCTCTAGCGATGACTGCTGGTATTAAAACGCTGGAATTGCTGCAAAAGCCTGGTAATTACGAGTATCTTGACCGGATTACTAAGAAGTTAGCAGACGGTTTGTTGCAAATTGCTCAAGAAACTGGTCATGCTGCCTGTGGCGGTCAGATCAGCGCCATGTTCGGCTTATTCTTCACTTCTGGCCCCGTCCATAACTACGAAGATGCCAAAAAATCAGATACAGCTAAATTTGGGCGTTTCCATCGCGCTATGTTAGAGCGCGGTATTTACCTAGCGCCTTCTCAGTTTGAGGCTGGATTTACCTCTTTGGCTCACACTGAAGAAGACATTGAGCAGACTCTAGCAGCTGCACGCGATGTATTGTCTAGCCTTTAAAAGGGCTGAGTGCTGAGTGCTGAGTGCTGAGTGCTGAGTGCTAAGTGAGGAGTGCTGAGTGCTGAGTGCTAAGTGAGGAGTGCTGAGTGCTGAGTGCTGAGGAGCCACTGCGTTGCGGAGGTTCCCTCTGTTGTAGCAAGTGGCGTTGCTGAGTTAGGAGTTGTAGGGGCGGGTTTAGCCATAATTCAAGTAGCAACAAGATATGCCGGGTAAACCCACCCCTACAGGAGTTAGGAGTTATTTCTCCCTCATCACCCCATCTTCCCTGCTCCCCTACCCTTTTGTGATCAACCCCGTCCAGTATTTGGACGGGGTTGTTAATTTGATCGCCAGCTACAGCTAGAGTAAGTATAATTTTGAATAGGTTGTGTAAATACTTAATAAGTAAAAATAAAATAATACAACAAATGTTAGTACTGGTGGGCAACAATTAATTTTAGTTTTGTTAGATTCAAATGTAAGAATAGCTGAGATGCCCATTGGAAGACTCAGTATAATAAATCATCTTATTTTGAAAATTAGTTTACGTAACCCTGGTTTTCCTTTAGGAACTCTTCAAAGGATTTCCAGCAAAAATAACCTGGTAAGAGTTGATTTGGAGCTAAATAATTGGAAGAGAGTATAAAACTCTCTATGATTATTCGTGCAGCGAGTTGACAGTGCATGAGCTACTGCTTAAATCCTATCTGTCCAAATCCAGAAAATGTGGCGTATAGCCAAAGGTGCCAGTCTTGTGGCTCACGACTACTGTTACGCGATCGCTATCGGGTAGTCGAACCATTAGGTCAAGGTGGCTTTGGCGCAACTTTCTTAGCCCATGACCAAGCCTTACCAGGAGAACCGAGTTGTGTAATCAAGCAACTACGACCTTCAGGAACTGCGCCACACGTCTTGCAGATGGCGCGAGAACTGTTTGAGCGAGAAGCCAAAACTCTAGGTAAGATTGGCAATCATCCTCAAGTACCGCGATTGCTGGACTATTTTGAAGAGCAAGAACAATTCTATTTAGTTCAGGAATACATTAGCGGCGCTACCTTACAACAAGAGGTGAAAGCTAACGGAATCTTTAGTGAAACCGCAGTCAAGCAATTCTTGAGTGAGATTTTGCCACTACTGCAATACATCCATGAACAAAAGGTAATTCACCGCGATATTAAGCCAGCTAATTTAATTCGCCGTACTCAAGATGCCAGAATGGTACTCATTGACTTTGGTGCTGTCAAAAACCAAGTCACCCAAGCCACAAACAACCAATTTGGCCAGACGGCACTAACTGCATATGCAATTGGTACCCCTGGTTTTGCACCACCAGAGCAAATGGCTATGCGTCCAGTCTACGCTAGTGATATTTACGCATTGGGAGTAACATGCATTTATCTATTAACTGGCAAAACTCCTAAAGATATAGATTACAATCCCACAACCGGCGAGATGATGTGGGAGCGGTTAGTCCATGTCAGTGACCACTTGATTAATGTGCTACGGAAAATGTTAGATGTGTCTGTTCGCAATCGCTACCAGGCAGCCACAGATGTACTGAGAGCTTTAGAGATAGAACCATATCTAGAAAGTTTAGCTAAGGGCTTGTTAGTTAAATCTGATAATCAGGTTAAGGAGCGAACACACAACCAGCACGCAAATTCTGGTGTTTTATGGAGTAATCCTGCTACTGCTGATACTGGTATGGGAGTTGCACAGGTAGCAGCAGCAATTCGAGCCAGACGAGCTAAGCTTACAGAAGCAGCTGGATCAGATCCTAGAGGATTACGTCAGGGAGCTACCGCTGCTAAATCTACGTCTTTGCCTAACAGTAATAGTACTGCTTCACAGCCTCAACAATCTAAAATTGGGCGTAAATTAGATACCCAAACTTTACTCACAGCTTATCTCAAGGGTAGACGAGATTTTGCCCTACACAATTTAAATCTGCTAAACCTCCAAGGTGTTGACTTATCCGAAACCAATTTCCATTCTGCTCAATTGCAAAGTACTAATCTGCAAGGAGCTAATCTCCACAATAGTGACTTTGGTAGAGCCAGTCTGACTAAAGCAAATCTCAAGGACGCTAATTTAAGCAAAGCTTACTTCAACCATGCTGATTTAGAAGGAGCAGACCTCAGAGGAGCAGACCTCAGCCATGCTTATCTCAGCAATGCTAATCTTCGGGGTGCTAATTTGTGTGGTGCTAATCTCAGTGGTGCCAAGATTTCTGATGAACAGCTAGCACTGGCAAAAACTAATTGGATGACAGTACGTCCTAATGGTAAACGAGGATTATTGTGATGTGAGAAATGAAAGTGGAAATTTTACTAAGTAGATGGACATAATTAGATGTCAGATGACAACTAGAAAAACCTGCTCATCACTAGGTTTTTACTTGCTGCCTCCTGCCTTCTGCCTCCTACTTATTGAAATTGAGAAATTGCTACCATAGCAACCTCTTGTGAATACAGCAATTCAAACTGTTGTGTTAATATTTCGGCATTGATCTATTTTGGTGCGATCGCAACTAGCCAGTATGATTTTCTGGAGCTAAGTAGTTCTACTATTGTTGTTTAATTTTGCCAATAAATTTCTTCTAATTAACGTTAAGAATATTTAACAATATTCTTAATAATTGCCATCTGTTAAAAACTTAGTACGATACTTTACAATAAAAAACAAACTAACACATTAATTATTTTATAAACATGTTTGATTATATTTATGGCTTTAAATACTGGTGAAAAATTCTTACTCTAAAGTTGAAAAGTCGAACGCTCACAGCCGCTCAATTGCCCATAGTGATAGCGGCGAGTCAAAAGGCAATTATCCCTGATTATGGGCTGAGATGAGAGATTCACGATGACCGAAATCAGCAAGTCAAATTTATGGAATGTGAAAGAATTAGCGATGATAGCTGAGTCTCAAGATAAGGAATTAAAACGGCGATTAAGTTTATATCAAGTATTCCTGAAGTTGTATGAACACCATAGTACGCTTCTAGATGAAATCCTTCAGCTGGAAAACCCAGATAGCCAGTTAACTCTGGTGAAGGGACATTATCTACAGGGTGTAGTGGATGGTTCTGCTGTGTATGTGAACACTAACTTGTGCAACAATCAGACGCAAGCTTTACGACAACCGCAGCAGATTTGGACAATAGGTCGCGATCGCAACAATGGCATCTACATTGCCGATCAATATCTGTCTCGTCGCCACGCTGCTATTCAATATATTCAGAATCAGGGATTTTACTTAATCGATTTCAAAAGTACCAATGGCTCTTTTGTCAACGGTCAACGCACTTATCAGCCGCAGAAACTCAAAGATGGCGATCGCATCCGCCTAGGCAATATGACTTTTGATTTTTTCTTGAGTTATTCCAGCCGTATTTTACCGACTGTAGCAATGGAGTTACTGATGCAGCTTGCGCCTAGAGTAGATGGTGGTATAGATGAAACACTCAGTGCAGTTGTCAAGTCACAAAAAGCTCGCTCGGAAAATGTAGATAACAATGTAGAGATTTATAGAGAACTCAGCTTAATTAAGAAGTTAGATGATGGACATGGCAGCTTGAATACTCAACAGCAATCAGAAATTTTAGATCGCTTTTTCAAGAGATCAATACCATCTAATACTAATTCGTAATTCGTAATTCGTAATTAATAAATCCATAACACATTTGGGTTTCCGGGTTTGAATGTATTGCTGGATTTTAAAGAATTGGTATAATCCACTTAGAAAAATCTAAATCAAAATACAAAAAGATTACCTCCATTTGGGGTAATCTTTTTACTTAATAGCATTTAAAGACTTGCAAATAACAAATATCCTTTTTATAGTTATTAGTTGCTGACAGTCAACAGTCATCTGTCATCTGTCAACAACTTCAACTCAGATAATATTTCTTGAAGTCTCCTTGATGTTATTCTTCTTCCTCTAATTCCTCTTCTTCCTCTTCATCTTCACTAGTCTTCGCTACGGAGTTAGCAGAAACAACAGCGCCCTTATCTAGCTTTTCACGTACTAGTTGCTTAATTTGTTCAGCAAATTCCGGCTTTTCTTCTAGATATTTGATAGCGTTGTCTCGTCCTTGGGAGATGTTATCACCGTTGTAACTATACCAAGCACCTTTGCGAATAATGATGCCAGTTTCTTCTGCTAAATCTACAAGACAGCCCAAAGTTGAAACTCCCTTGCCAAAAATAATGTCAAATTCTGCCACTCTAAAAGGCGGTGCTACTTTATTTTTAGCAACTTTGACTTTGACACGGTTACCAAATTCATCTGTTCCTTTTTTCAAGGTTTGAATCCGGCGAATGTCTAAGCGTACTGAAGCATAAAACTTCAATGCGTTACCACCAGTTGTAGTTTCTGGGCTACCGTAGGTGACACCAATTTTTTGCCGCAACTGGTTAATAAAAATTACTGTGCAACCAGATTTACCGATATTGCCAGTAATTTTACGTAAAGCTTGGCTCATTAATCGCGCTTGCAGACCAACGTGGGCATCACCCATATCCCCTTCAATTTCAGCGCGGGGAACTAGTGCTGCTACCGAGTCAATAACTACAATATCAACGGCTGCGGAGCGAACAAGCTGATCGACAATTTCCAAAGCCGCTTCGCCTGTGTCAGGCTGGGAAACCAGGAGATTTTCAATATCTACACCCAATGCTGCGGCATAAGTGGGATCAAGGGCGTGTTCAGCATCAACAAAGGCAGCAATACCACCTTCTCGTTGCACTTCTGCGATCGCATGTAGGGCTACTGTAGTTTTACCGGAACTTTCCGGGCCATAAATCTCAATCACCCGTCCCTTGGGTAAACCACCACCCAGCGCCAAATCCAGGGTGAGTGCGCCACTGGAAATCGTCTCCACCCGCATCCGGGTAGCATCGCCTAAGCGCATGATTGCTCCCTTACCGAAGCTACGCTCAATCTGGTTGAGTACCATATTCAGCGCTTTTTGCTTGCCAGAAGTATCGGTGTTGATAGCCATTCCTGCCTCTAAGTATATGGATTTAAGGAGTGTTGGTTTTGGAGTTTTGAGTAGAACAGATATACTATTTTAGCCAGAAAATTCTGCAATATGAATTCTCAAATCAAAAAGAAAGTGTGACAAGATCGTAACCCAATCCCTAGCTGATTGGGGTAGCCTTGCACCATGATAATCCAAACCGTATTGCCTTTACCTTGAGAAGGATATTTAAAACGGATGCTGCCAATTTGGCAGACAAGGGAGGATGTCTGCGGCATGAATCTAGGGTATGGCGATGTTAAACAGTACTCTTGTTCTACTATAAACCAATTAAAGATAGTATTATTAAGGACTGTTTCACAGGAAACTCCCTTTCAGCCAGTTAATATGTCAGACCAACAGCTAGCAGCATCTTTAAATGGGCATGTTCCCCACTCGGGCCAAAATAACCTGAATACCATCCGGATTCGGGGTGCTAGGCAGCATAATCTGAAAAATATTGACTTGGAATTGCCACGCGATCGCTTGATTGTGTTTACTGGCGTTTCTGGTTCGGGTAAGTCTTCCCTGGCGTTTGACACAATTTTCGCTGAAGGGCAACGTCGCTACGTGGAATCCCTCAGCGCTTATGCACGGCAATTTTTAGGACAATTAGATAAGCCGGACGTGGAGGCTATTGAAGGATTAAGTCCGGCGATTTCCATTGATCAAAAGTCTACCTCCCATAACCCGCGTTCGACTGTAGGCACGGTAACGGAAATTTATGACTATCTGCGGCTGTTGTTTGGGCGGGCGGGTGAACCCCATTGTCCCATATGCGATCGCTGTATTTCCCCTCAGACCATTGATGAAATGGTTGATCGCATCATGGAATTACCAGACCGTACCCGTTTTCAAATCCTCGCGCCCGTTGTTCGGGGTAAAAAAGGGACTCACCGCAAGTTATTATCCAGTCTGGCATCCCAAGGTTTTGTACGTGTGCGCGTCGATGGCGAAGTGCGAGAATTGTCAGATTCCATTGAATTGGATAAAAATTTTACTCACACTATTGAAGTGGTAATTGACCGTTTGGTGAAAAAAGCTGGTATTCAGGAGCGTTTAGTCGATTCTCTGTCTACGTGTTTAAAACAGTCGAGTGGTATTGCAAACATAGTTATTAGTCAGTCGTCAGTTGTCAGTAGTGATAATCAACAAGCAACTGACAACCAACAACTGACAACTGACAACGAACAAGAATTAGTATTTTCTGAAAACTTTGCTTGTCCAGAACATGGGGCGGTGATGGAAGAATTATCACCGCGCTTGTTCTCATTTAACTCACCTTATGGTGCTTGTCCCCATTGTCATGGTATTGGGACTTTAAGAAGATTTTCGCCGGATTTGGTGGTACCTGACCCAGAAGCGCCAGTTTATGCTGCGATCGCGCCTTGGTCAGAAAAGGATAATTCATATTATCTGGAATTACTTTACAGTTTAGGCCAGGCTCACGGATTTGAGTTGCAGATTAATTGGAAAAACCTGACAGAGTTACAGCAGCAAATTATTCTGTACGGAGAAAAAGAGGAAGGAAATAAAGCACAAAAAACCCAAAATTATAAAGGTGTAATTCCCATATTGCAACGGCAGTATGATGGTGGTTCGGAATTAATTAAGCAAAAATTAGAGCAGTATTTAATTGACCAGCCCTGTGAAGTATGTCAAGGCAAACGGTTAAAACCGGAAGCTTTAGCGGTGAGATTGGGACAGTATAAAATTTTAGATTTGACTGGGGTATCGATTCGAGATTGTCGGCAGAGAATTGATCAGTTAAAGTTGAGCGATCGCCAGTTTCAAATTGCCGATTTAGTATTGCGAGAAATCAAAGCCAGATTGCAATTTTTGTTGGATGTCGGCTTAGATTATCTCACCCTTGACCGTCCCGCCATGACTCTTTCTGGTGGCGAAGCCCAACGAATTCGTCTAGCAACACAAATTGGTTCTGGCTTAACAGGAGTTCTTTACGTTTTAGATGAACCAAGTATTGGTTTGCATCAACGAGATAATGGCAGGCTACTGAAAACTTTAACTAAATTGCGCGATTTAGGTAATACATTAATTGTGGTTGAGCATGATGAAGAAACCATTCGTGCAGCCAACCACATTGTTGATATTGGGCCTGGTGCAGGAATTCACGGTGGACATATTATTGCTCAAGGTGATTTACAAGCATTATTAACAGCAGAAAAATCCTTGACTGGTGCATATTTATCAGGAAGAAGGGTAATTAATACTCCAGCCGAACGCCGAGAAGGAAATGGGCGAAGTTTAATAATTAAAAACGCTCATCGTAACAATTTAAAAAATATAGATATAGAAATACCACTCGGTAAACTTGTCTCTGTAACTGGTGTTTCTGGTTCTGGGAAATCAACCTTAATTAATGAATTACTTTATCCATCACTGCAACACCATTTAACTAAAAAAGTACCTTTACCCAAAGATTTAGATGCAATACAAGGATTAAGTGCTGTTGATAAAGCAATTGTCATTGACCAATCGCCCATAGGACGCACGCCACGTTCTAACCCTGCAACTTACACAGGCATTTTTGATGCGATTCGGGATGTATTTTCGCAAACAGTGGAAGCGAAAGCCAGAGGTTATAAACCCGGACAATTTTCTTTTAATGTCAAAGGTGGACGTTGCGAAGCTTGTAGTGGACAAGGCGTGAATGTCATTGAAATGAACTTTCTGCCAGATGTTTATGTGCAATGCGAAGTTTGTAAAGGTGCAAGATATAACCGTGAAACTTTGCAAGTTAAATATAAAGATAAGTCTATTTCTGATGTTCTCAACATGACAGTTGAGGAGAGTTTAGAATTTTTTCAAAACATTCCCAAAGCTGTCGCCCGTTTGCAAACTTTATTAGATGTGGGTTTGGGTTATATTCAACTTGGTCAACCTGCAACTACTTTATCTGGTGGGGAAGCACAGCGGGTGAAATTAGCGACAGAATTATCGAGGCGGGCTACAGGTAAGACGCTTTATTTAATAGATGAACCGACGACTGGTTTATCTTTTTATGATGTTCATAAATTGTTGGATGTGTTGCAACGTTTGGTGGATAAAGGTAATTCCATTTTAGTGATTGAACACAATTTAGATGTGATTCGTTGTTCTGATTGGGTGATAGATTTGGGGCCTGAAGGTGGTGATAAAGGGGGAGAAGTCATTGCTGTGGGTACGCCGGAGGAAGTTGCAAAGAATCCCAGGTCATATACTGGGCAATATTTGCAACAGGTATTGCAGCAGTATCCACCACAAGCAACTACTAAAGCAAGTTGATAGTTACGCCAATATGCGATCGCTACTAGACTTCTTGCATAAGTCGGGAAAAGGGGAAGGGGAAAGGGGGAAAGGTTTGGTATTTTCTCTTTCCCCTTTAACCTTTTCCCTTTTCCCAGCTCTTGCAAAAAGCACTTTTGCAAGAGGTCTACTGTACCGTTGCCATAAGTATAGAAAAAGTGAATTTTTCTACATTTCAAGTATTAGTTTGATGTATAATCAGACGATTACCATCGGGGTCGTAGGCGTAAATTTCTCTGCCGTGGGAAGCAATCGATATTTCTCCTGGTGGAGGATAACCTAAGTTAGTCAGGTGTGCGATCGCATCTTCCAAGTTACTCACTTCTAAACACAAACTTAGCTTACTTTTAGCTGAGTTTTCAAATTCTGACTCGTGTATTTTTTTGGGTTGAAAAATACCTAATCGCACACCAGGAAGCTGAAACTCAGCATACACATTTGGTATGAAACTGGCTGGTTTTTTCCCAAGTAAATCGGTATAGAAATTTACTAAATTATCAAATTTAACAGATGCTATGGTAACGAGTGCGTCTTGATAGTCGAAAGCCATACTAAGTAAGCAGGGTAAATCTTTTTCGTTGGAATTAGGCAGGGAATAGGGAGATGGAGGGGATGATAAATAATTCTTCACTCCTGCCTCTTGACAACTGACAGACATTCAAGCTGAAGTATAAAGTATAAAGTATGAAATGACTCTACCTTGATTCTAAAGAGCCAAGTATAAATACCATCAAGTGTGTTTTTTTCACTTTACTTGCTCTTGAGCTATGTAATGATAATTTGCCACTTCATCCTTTATACTTCACACTTTTTTAATCAAACTAACCGATTAATTTTTGCCAGGTTATTCCTCCTACAATCCCATCGGCAAGTAAACCATTCTGTCTTTGAAATGTCTTAATCGCTGCTTCTGTCTGAGGCCCATAGACACCATCAAGTTCAACACCTACACGGTATTGTAGGTATCTAACAACTGTACCGCCAGCATGGTTGAGTCTGATGATACGTTTCGCCAAAATCAAATTAATTGCATTCCATGTGGTTTCCTCAGCCACTCCAGTTGCTTGAATTCCGACAATATTTTGAAATTTTTCTATTGCTGATTTTGTTATCTCGCCCGCGATATTGTCTTCTACCAAAGGTTTACCTGCTTTATCAGTTATTTTTAGTCGATTTAAAGCTTTTTGCAATCTCAGGGTAGTGGTATCTGTATTTTGTTCATCATCTGGGACAGGGGAAACAGGAGTACTAGGCAATTTCCCAGTTAAACCTTTGACGATCGCATTAGCAAGTGCTTCGCTATCATATAGTTTCATATCTTTTGACGAATCGAGGAAGCAATTTTCTATCAGAATCGCAGGCATGTTTGTATTTCTCAAGACAAATAAGTGAGTACCACTCTTAACACCCCTATTAAAAAATCCTAATTTAACGATTTCATCTAATACAGGTTTTGCGATTTTTCTACCAGTCTCACTAGTTGCATATACTTCTGTGCCATTGGCTTGTCCATTAAAGCAATTAAAATGTATTGAAACAAACACTTCCACTCCGCTAGCATTCGCTTTATTGCACCTTTGTGCCAGTGAATCTCTGACTGTGTTAGCTGCATCTGGCTTACATGCTATGACTTCATGCCCCAAATCTTTTAACTTAGCTATAACTTTGTTACCCACCTCTAAGGTGAGATTGTCTTCAAATCTTAGCCCTCTAGCGCCTGTGTCTGGAGGACAATTATGCCCAATATCAATTCCATATCTCATCTGCCAATCCTCAAATTTTTACAATTTTTTTAGGCTTTCCCAGCTTGACATATGCAGTTTGGTTAATATTAATTAACCCAAATTTAATTCACATATTGTCTGTGACAAAATCTCAATTATTTAGTTTATATTGTAATTAAAAAATATTTTTAAGTATTTTTATCTAAATTAGTAAGAAATTACTAATTTTTGAAGTTACTTTCAATAAACTAATTATAAGCATTATTAAAATAATAACTTTTTGTAAAAGCAAATAGTTATGAACTACAAAAATTTCAACGGGTCGCGGCGAAGCGCGAAGCGGTAGCGAGGTAGGAACGTCAAAGTCGGGAAACCATGCGCGACTGTCGCTCATGGTAAGCCACTGCGTTGGACGGGTTTCCCACACCCTACACCCTGTGCCAATGACGCTTTGACCTCCTAGTTAAGTTAAATTAATAGGAATTTCAAATTGAAATTCAGCCCCCTGTCCTGGTATCGACAGACAAGTAAGTTTTCCCTTATGCTTGTCCACTATAATTTGGTAGCTAATTGATAGTCCTAACCCCGTACCTATTCCCACTGCCTTAGTTGTGAAGAAGGGATCAAACAAGCGTTTGAGTACATTTTCTGGTATTCCTGGGCCATTATCAGTAAACTTAATTACAACGTTGTTTGTCTCAGTTACTTGGGTATGAATACGGATGCTACTAGGTGTTTGTCCCATCTGTTCCATAGACCGCTCTTGATCTCGTTGTTCTAGTGCATCTAAAGCATTAACTAAAATGTTCATGAAAACTTGATTAAGCTGTCCTGGGTAGCATTCTACTAGAGGCAGATTGCCATATTCCTTGATGATTTCAATTGCTGGACGATTATGTTGTGCTTTGAGACGATGTTCTAGAATTACTAAAGTGCTGTCAATACCTGAATGAATATCTACAGCTTTGCACTCTGCTTCATCCATACGGGAGAAGTTTCGCAAAGAGAGAACAATTTGTTTAATCCGGTCTGCACCCATTTTCATAGAGGAGAGTAATTTCGGCAGATCTGACATGAGAAATTCCAGATCAATGGCTTCTATGTGTTCTTGAATGGCTTTTACAGGATTGGGATAATGTTCTTGATAAAGCTCAACCAACTCCAGTAAATCGTGGATGTATTGGTTGGCTGGCTGAATGTTGCTGTAGATAAAACTTGTAGGATTGTTGATTTCGTGAGCAACTCCAGCAACCAATTGACCGACAGAAGACATTTTTTCGCTTTGGATGAGATGAGCTTGGGTGCATTGGAGTTCTTTGAGGGTTACCTCCAAATCTTGCGCTTTTTGTCGCAGAGCTTCTTCAACAGCTTTAAGTTCGCTGATATCCCTTGCGATGGTAGAGAAATACTCAACCTCACCTTCAGGTGATTTGTGAGCAATGATCAGTTGGGAAAGGGGAATTTCTCGTCCATCTGCTCCCAAAAGAGCCGTTTCTCCCACCCAATTACCTAATTTTACTGATTCTGGTAATCCCTGATTTTGGATAATCTCGTTTGCCCAACTGGGATGATTTTGGGATAAATTTCTGTCCCCCAAAGATTCTTCTTCCAAAAGACCCAACATTCTCCGAGCGGCTTGATTAAAGTAGAGAACTTGCCCAGTTAAGTCAGAGGTGCTAATAAAGTCTGGCGATGCTTCTAGAATTGCTAGTAACTTTGCCTGTTCTTTTTGTGCTTGCTGACGTTCGCAAATATCACGAGATACGCCAACTGTCATTACCACTTGACCTTGTTCGTTACGGATTGCAGATTTAATTGTATGAAATAGGCGTACTTCGCCATCATAGCGAGTTGATGGCTCTTGGGGAATTTCTAGGGTTTGTCCAGTTTCAAATACGTAAACATCATCTTTGATGTATTGGAGAGTATTGTCAGGCTCGTTGAAGGGCGCATCAATTATGTCTCGGAGTTGCTCATCGCTCATACCGTAATAATCACGGAATGCTTTGTTAGCCCAAATAATCCGAGATTTAGCACCTTTAACCAGTACCATATCAGTAATCGCATCAAGGATTTGCTGATAGGTCTTTTCGTTTTCACGCAAGGCAGTTTCAAACGACTTTACTTTCGTCACGTCCTGCACTGTTGAAACAATGCTAATTACTTTGCCATCAAGGTTAGTCATAGGAGTATTACTCCACTCACAAATAATAATCTTTCCATTTTTGGTTAGATTCTTAGTGAGATTGTTACCTTCTAGTTTCTGTTCAATGAGTAACTCCATGATTTTGCTAACTTGTGCCCTATCACTTGCTGGCACAATTAGTTCTGTCAGCTGACAACCGAGTACTTCACTTTTGCTGTATCCAAACAATTTTTCAGCCGCCGGATTCCATTGTGTGACCTCAAAGGCTGCATTCCACTCAATTATCGGCAAAGGATTGTGTTGTATTAGTAACAACAGCTTGTCTTGCAAATGTTTCAAGTTTTGCTCTAAAAGTTGATGCTCTAATTCTTGACAATTTTTACTGGTTTGGTCAAGTTCCAATATCTGATTGACAGAACAATGATTACCGTATTGAATGGCTTGTGGTTGAGGTTTCATCCTGTCTATATGACTAATAAATTTGTATACTTATTAATTAATATTCCCTATTTTTTAATTAATGTAACATTTTACCCCCCCGATAAAATTAAATTAGTGACTGGTGAGTGTTTCCTTATTTTAGAGTATAGCGAGAGTACTTAGAGGCAAAGTGATCAAAAGGTTACTGTCTTGGACGGCTAAGTCTTCCTTTTCCTACCCTCTCTCACTCTATCTCTTCCAGAGGTCTACTGTGGAGTTTATTTACCTATTCCAGTCAGGAGTAATAAGGAATGGACATTTAGTACAGGAAGTATAGGGTCAACAGCGGAACCAGTAACCTATTTAACCCATTCTTGCCAATGGTTTTTTTAAAAATATTTAAGATTTAAGAATATTATTGATGGCGATCGCACTTCAGGTCGCCATAGGCATTAATATTTGTCAAAGAATACAAGGTCAACACAAAACCACAACACATAACCGCCATTAATGAAGCGATTAGAACATCTCAATAGTCGTCTCTGGCGATAAATCCGCCAAAGACGACTAATTCACTAAGTTATGCTAATACCAAAGGAGAATCTATCAAATACAAGTTGACAAAGAATTGTTGTTACAACACCTCCCTTTCATCTGTTTTTTTGTTTCTTTTGAGACAATAAATTGCATTCAATGCTCCAAACATTAAGAAGCCCAATGCAGAAGAAGGTTCGGGTACTGTTGTAGGTCTGACGACTTGTATAGAAGCTCCAAATCGAAGATTTATTCCACCAAATCCATTTCCGAGAATAAAATTAGTTTCGTCAGGTTGGTATTCTTCGTGAACTAGCTGGATTTTACCACCACCGACAGCAACATCTTGTAAGAAAGCATTAGCTAAAGCATCCCCAACTGGATCTAGTCCAGTCACCTTCGTGGCTGTAATTGGATCGGTAAAAGCAACGTCACTATCATCAGAAACTGATGTTGTAGAACCGTAATTTATAGCTGCATAAATATCCGAATATCCGAAACTGACTATCTTTTGTGTACCAAAAGTAAGAAACACTTCAACATCATCTGGATTAGCTTTATAAATTTTTTCCTCAATATTGGAATTGGGACTACCAAACCAATCTTTGCCGAGAATATCATCTCCCAAATTCCACGTTTTAATAAAATCATGGTCACTCTTTTGACCAAAGCCAAAGCCAACACTATCTAGCAAAATTCCATTATTTTTTAGGTAGTTACTAAATGTAGGGAAGCCAGCGATTTCAGTCGCACTTGTCGCTCTAGTAGCACCACTAGGAGGTACTTCTGGACTTCCCTGACGACCAGTCACGTAATAAGGAGCCTTACCCACTCCATTTAGGCTGATAACTGGATGACCGGAGTCTAGGGAAGTGGGATTTAAATTAGAGAAAACTGTATATCCCTGGTTTTGAAATGGGTCTCCAGAAAAAGTTAGGCGATTATTAGAGTTTATTGGTCGTGATGAAATATTTTTCAGTTGATCGTAGTCGAAAGTTGCAGCTTGAACACGTAAAGATGTACACAGGGAAACTGTGGTTAACCCAAGAATTGTTGCAAGAAGATGAGTACGCATAGGTATAGGAATCCTAAATCAATCATGAAAAAATACAAACAAAAATAAAGCAGCCATAATTACTAATAGCTTGAGGATAGCAATGTATATACAATTGCTATTAGAGGTCATCACAAAATGAATTAATAGTAAATATATTGCTAATTTTCATAGAAAATTAAAATATGAAAATATCGGATATTTATAAATGAAAAACTTGTGAAAAATATAAAAAATATGGAAAAATTGGATACAAAATGGTAAAAACTTAGGTAAAAATATGAAAAAGTCGGTTTTTTAACTTAAAATTAAGTCAATACAATGAATCAGTTTATGATAGAGAAATTACTTTTTAATTAAGTGAACCTAATTCAATATAAAATGCCAACAATATAAACCCATTCATCGTTATGTTTTTCTTCTCGCTTTGTAAAGGATAGCCTTGATGACAGCAGCTCAGTCAAACTTTGAATATCAAATTGGAGGTAGTCTTGAAAGTAGCGCTCCTAGCTATGTGAAACGACAAGCCGATTCAGAATTTTATGAAGGGTTAAAAGCGGGTCAGTTTTGTTATGTGCTGAACTCACGACAGATGGGTAAGTCTAGCTTGCGAGTACGGACTATGCAAAAGCTGCAAGCAGAAGGGATAATCTGTGTTTTTATTGACCTGACAGGGATGGGTACGCAAGATGTAACGCCGGAAAAGTGGTATGCAGGGATTGTTCAATCTTTGGTAAGTGGTTGCCAACTGAACTCAAAAATTCAATGGCGGACTTGGTGGCGTGAGCGGCGGGATTTGCTTTCATCGGTGCAGTGTTTGAACCAATTTATTGCAGAAGTAGTATTAGTAGAGGTGAAGCAAAATATAGTTATTTTTATTGATGAAATTGATCGAGTTTTGAGTCAGAATTTCTCATTGGATGATTTTTTTGCTTTAATGAAATTTTTCTTGCAGCAACGAGAAGTTTGTGATGAATATAGGCGTTTGACTTTTGCCCTATTGGGGGTAGCAAATCCTAATGAATTAATTCAAGATAAGACCCAGACACCATTTAATATTGGCAAGGCAATTGAAATGCAAGGATTTCAGCCTGATGAAGTGCAACCATTAATAGATGGTTTGAAAGGCAGAGTGACCAACCCCGAAACGGTTTTAATGCAGATACTAGAATGGACAAGTGGACAACCGTTTCTTACACAAAAACTGTGTCAGTTTATAGTTTTGGAGTCAACTGCTCAAAGATTTTCATTGGTTGAGCAAGTGGTAAAATCGCGTATTGTTGAAAATTGGGAATCCCAGGATGAACCTGAGCATTTGCGGACAATTCGCGATCGCATCTTGTACAGAAATGAAAAACGTACAGCTAGGTTATTAGAGTTATACCAGCAAATTTTACAGCATGGAGAAATTCCTGCCGATGGTACTCCTGAACAAATCGAACTACGACTGTCAGGTTTAGTAGTCGAACGACAAGGCAAGCTCAAGGTATATAACCGCATTTACGAAGCTGTGTTTAACCAAAGTTGGGTTGACAGTAAATTAGCACAGTTGCGACCTTATGCAGAAGCGATCGCAGCTTGGTCAGCCTCAGCTTGTCAAGATGAATCCTATCTATTGCGAGGACAAGCTTTACAAGATGCTTTAGCTTGGGCATTGGGTAAAAGCCTTGGCAATTTAGATTATCAATTTTTAGTCGCAAGTCAAGACTTAGCCAAACGCCAAGCGCAAAACTCACTACAAACACTAGCACATGCCAATCAACTTTTAGTCCAAGCCAGACAACAAGCCAAACAAGAAGTTTTGCAGCAGCGAATTGGCTGGGGTTGGATACCACGGATTGCTATAGGCGTGACTGCACCGATTCTGCTACTACGCTTTGCTGGACTGTTGCAAGGTGGCGAGTGGAATATGCTTGATCAGTTTTTTCGCTGGCGCTTGCCAGAGTCACAAGACTTGCGGATAGCGATTGTTACTATTGATGAACAAGATATCAAAAAGGTAGGAAAGTGGCCTATCCCCGATCAAGTTTTAGCTGAGGCAATTGCCAATATTAAAGCCCAAAAACCTAGAGCAATTGGTTTAGATATTTATCGAGATTTGCCTGTAGAACCTGGGCATCAAAACTTAGTTAACATCTTCCAATCAACTTCTAATTTATATGGAATTGAAAAAATCGTGGGAAGTAACATTAATACCGTTGCGCCTCCTCCCACTCTCAACCCAGAAAGAGTAGGTTTTGCTGATCAAATATTAGATGCAGATGGCAAAATACGTCGTGCATTATTATCAGTAGACCTCTCGAAAAATGAAGTGCGCTACAGTTTGGCGTTGAAGTTGGCGCAACACTATCTCAAGTCTGAAAGGATAAACCCAGAATTAATTGACAACGACCCCCAACGTCAAAGGTTACGTTGGGGTAAAGCAGTTATTGAGCGGTTTTTGGGCAATGACGGCGGCTACATCCATGCGGACGCTGGAGGTTATCAAATTTTGCTCAATTTTAGAGGTAATCAGGAAAATTTTGTTACCTTTCCTTTGAGAGATGTATTGAAAAACCGCATCCCCCCTGATAGTTTACGCGATCGCCTAATTCTGATTGGCACGACTGCTGAAAGCATTAAAGATGTATTTTATACGCCCTACAGCAGTGGTCTATTTAGTTCTTCCCAACCGATGCCTGGGGTGAGTGTTCATGCCAATATTATCAGTCAAATCATTAGTGCAGCTATTGATGGTAGACCTTTACTGCATGTTTGGCAAGACCCCCTAGAATGGCTGTGGATTTTACTTTGGGCGGGATTAGGAGCAGTGATTAGCCGACAGTTGAAGTCTACAATTGCGATCGCTATTAGTATCACCCTTGCTAGTGGTGGGCTTGTGGGAATTGGCTTTTTAGCCTTTTGGTTAGGTTGGTGGTTACCCGTTACTCCCTCACTGCTGGCGCTTTTGGGATCAGCAGTCGCTCTAATGCTTGTCACTCACAACCAAATTGAAAGACTGCAATTTCATCGAACCTTAGCACTGCTTTTAGAAATGCGTCAAGATCATCCCCTTGCTGGAGCAATTGCAATTGAATACCTCAAGCAGTCAGAAAGTCAAGAGCATCAGGCTTTGATTAAACAGCAGTTGCAAGAAAAACAGATCGCCACTTCTACAATCGTAGCGGTTGAGTAGCGATCGCTTCTAGCCCTACAGACTTGAGAAAGTTAGTCCAGATATCTGCTATGGCTTGATTGTTAGGCTGAGTGTTTTTGATTTGCGCCAGAGTAATGGCAGCATCATACCAAATTCCTGCTTCACTGTAAGCATCTACCTGTTCCAAAGCTGTCTTCTGATGATTTTGGGGATGAGGTAAAGCCACACGGCGTACCCAGGAACTAATTACCGGGTCATTAGGGCTAGGTTTTTCCCCACATACCAACACCAAAACCCACTGATAATTTTTCCCTACTTCCAAAGGGGGAGAGCTATCTGCTGATTTGATGCTAATAATACCAGGTTCACCTTGAATAGGAATGAAAGTTTGGGAATGCAGTTGATTATCTTCGGTCATCAAGCTTAAGACTACTTGCTTGGCAGATGTTTGTGGCAGATACACTAAAAATGTTGGATGCTCTGCTATAGTCAACCCGTAGTTACTATCAGCAGGAACAAGAGCCATGATAGGGGTCTGGTTGGCTGGGGTGGTTGATGTTGCATCTTGAGGACATTGCCAATCACGACGCGACCCTGCTGATGATGTAGTTTTTGGCTTCCCGTCATTTGGTGGTGGTTTGAATATTATCTGCTGGGGTTTTGACCGATTAGTCGGCGTTGGAATATTTGCAGTTGATTGGGCAATTGTTGGTTGCGTCCCTATAAGAAACGACCCTACGGCAATTAAATAAATCAACTGTTGACTATTTAACATCGGTTATCTTTCGGTAAAGTCAGAGATCCTTAAGGTAATACTAGTTAACAGTTCTCAATTCCGAAAATACAGCAAATTACTTGCAACTTACAACCAATTACCGACTAAGACAAATGGTGCCCAGTAATAAGGATGACGATATTTTGGCGATCGCAACAAGAACAACTGAGCAGTCCGAAGTGCAACAGCTTTAGTTACTCCAGGTTGGTTTAATTCGGAATAGAACTTGTTCATCAGTTCAACTGTAGATTCATCTTGTACTGACCACAGTGTTGCTAATGTACTACGTGCCCCTGAACGCACCGCCACCCCTGCTAGTCCCAGAACCGCCCGCTGATCACCGGCGGCGGTTTGGCAAGCACTCAAAATTAACAATTCTAAAGGACTGCGACCGGGGCGATCGCGTGCTTGCAATAATTCATCTAATTCTTTAACATTGATCCGACCATCCCACGTTAACAAAAAGGTATTTTCAACTTGGGAAGAAAACTGACCGTGAGTTGCCAAGTGAACAATGGGGAAAGGTACATTATCGATTTGCTCTTTTATGCGTTTGCGGGTAAATTCTTGGTTTAAGAGAACTTCTGTGGGAACTATCTCTGCAATGTCCCGCACTTCCTCTTCCACTCCTGGCAATTTGGAAAACCCTTGACGAGCTTCAGCCAAACCTCCTGCTAAAGTTTGCAATTTATTTGGGGAAAGGGAACGTGAATACAACAGCTGCAATCCTGGACTCAAAGCTAGGTTATATTTTTCAATCAGATACTTCTGATTTTGATGATCATAAAGTGCTGACATGGGTACTCCCCGCAACACTCCATCTAGTACAAACACTAAAGTTTTAACGTTATCTTTTTGCAATTCTGCTTCAACTGGACGGATTAACCATTCGTAAAGAATTTCTCGCGCCCGTAGTGAGTTTGAGTCAGAGATATAAGGATTTAAGCTGGTGAACATATCATCAAAGACGCGTTCAACTTCCCCTGTTTTCCCTGGCTGAGAATCAGATACTAGAGGAGTTGCATGGTATTTTAAAGGCTTTTGCGGTCGAGACAAAATCAGAGCCAGGCGATTTGGTAAGATAACCGAATATATGACAGCAGCATTAGGGTCTAACTGGTCAATTGGTTGCGGTTGGCTAGTAACACAAGCTTCTCGAAAAAAGTTAGTTAATTCTGCTAGTTGGAGTGCTTCTATAACATCACGAGCTTTTTGCAGATTCTCCTGACTAATTTCTGTTTGGTTTATCTGTTGAGAACCAACAGGTTGTAACAGTAAATTGACCAACTCTCGATAAACTGGTTCTACACTGTCACGAAAAGTAAATTGAATTTCTGGGTTAATACCAACCAAGTCCTGACGCAAAGATTGAAGAGTTTCATAGGCTAAGGTATAAGCTTGCAATGCGCTTTTTTGGTCTTGTTGAGTTTGGTAAATCCGTCCCAGTTGCCATTGCCAAAGATAGGTGATACTGGAATTATTAAAAGCAGATTTCTGTTGTAAAGCTTGTTCAGTTAATTGTTGTGCTTGTGCTAATTTACCCATTTGCTGGTAAATTCCCCCTAGATAACCACGCACATCAGCTTGTGCTTGCTTATCTCCCAATTGTTGAGCTTGGTTGAGAGCAGTTTGTAAAATTTGCCCAATTTTTGCCCATGAGGGAATTGTTGCAGATTCAAGACTTTTCGCACCAATGCTTGTAGGTGGATTTTTGGTGAAACTACATAGTTGTAGAATCGGAGACAGATTATTTGATGAATTTTCACTCAGTCTTGATTGCAAACACATCAAACTTTGAGCAAATTTAATTTCAGCATAGACAGTTGAATGACTAGCTGGTAAATTATTGAAACTTGTTTGAATGTCAGACAGCAATTTTGGTACTTCAGACCATTGTTGAGTTTGTACCAACAGACTGAATCGATTCAATTGTGCTTGTCTTTTAATCTCTGATGAAATAGATAATTCAGCCTGCCGATAGCAAGTAGTTGCCTGTTGATATAATTGGGCAGCATTAGCTGTAATGGCTGCTTGCATACAGTCTAGAGATTCTGTGAGTACCGCTTGTTGCCTTGGCGTTTCTAACTGTATTTTTCTAATAGCCAAGGCTCGCGCTATATTGCCTAAACTCAGATAAATAGCAGCAAAATTCTGCGAATCTCCTGATTGTTGAGCTAATTGTCCAGCTGTAAGTAAGACCATCTGCGATTGTTCAAGTTGACTCACAAATCGCAAAACATTGCCGAGACTACGCAAAGCCAAGATATCTAAAGAAAAGGAATCTTTTTTGTTGCTAATTCTTTCTTTTAAGGTTTGCAATTGTTCTTTTGTAATTTGGCATTTTTGATGTTCAAGCTCTAAAGCTTTTAATAAAGTCTTGCAAGCCCTAGGATAAAGACCCAAATCTTGCATAGCTTGAGCTTGGTTAATCTGGCTTCTAATTGCACCATTTTGATTGCCGATATTTTGATAAATTTCAGCTGCTTGTTGCCAAGTTGCTAAGGCTGCTTGTGATTCTCCCACTGCTAATTGCAACTGTCCTTGGATGTCCAATGTAGAACTGAGGATTTGCAATTTTGCTGATGTTTCTGGCTGTGTTTGTAGGATATTTAAGCTAGTAGCGATCGCTTGTTTTGCTTGCTCCCATTTTCCGAGTTGTTGAGCGGTCAGGGAAAGATTGCTCAACGCCATCGCTTGGTTAAGTTTATCATCTCGCGCTGCAAAAGCCGCAGCAACTTGTTCCCAAACCTTTAGGGCTGACTCAAATTGTCTGTTTTGGTAAAGCATTTTGCCTTGTTCTACCAACTGCAAAGGCTGTTGTGGAGTTAGCACAATGGCAGTTGATGCCCAAACATGGGTAGTAAATAGCACTCCTCCCACAGACAAGAAAAATAAGAGAACTGCAAGGATTAGCGATCGCACTTGACTACTATAGTATCTAGGTTTGTGACGGCTAATTTGTAAGAAAAATCTTGTTTTGCGCGATCGCCATCTCTGCTGTTTTTTATGCATATTTTATTCATTCTGTCAAATGATTCCTGAAATTACCTATTTTCATCGTGCAGGACAACTAGTGAAATTCTTAGGTAAACGATGGGTTCCAATGACGTTGGGATTGTAGGCGGTAAGAACTATTTCACCTTGATTGTTGAATACCCATCCTTGAGCCGGCACAATTTGCGAGGGAGAATTATAACTTGCAGAGGTTTTTTGCACTGGGTTTACATTACTAACGGTTGAGACTGGTTCAACTAAACCAACCTGAGTAGCTTCTTGGCTCAAGTCTTCGTTAGGACTAGGAGGTAAGCCACCACGTCCTGTGATAGTGAATTCGCTACCAACACCTTTACTACAAGGATTTTGGGCGATTTGGTCATTGGGATCGATAACATTTGCAGGTAATTCCACTAAATTGCGGCTGGGATCAATCGGTTCATTAATGTTCACCACTCCCGGATTTCCGCCAAACTCTGAACTAGCGGTAATGTCATTGAAAAAATCTCTGGGTTTGTCGCGAAATTCAATACCATAGATCCCGGTAGCTGTGATGTCAACACGACCACCATCACCATAAGTTGCATTGGCGGTTATATCACTACCATTTGGTTTTGAGGGTGGTGCAATGAGAAATTCGGTGTTAATGGCAATGTTACCACCAGTACCAATTGCCCCTGGTTGGCTCTGGGTACCTGCGTTGGTAGTGATCTTGCTTTCGTCTTGCATGAGTAACAAATCTGCTACCTGTAGGGTAATATTGCCACCTCTTTCTTTGCTGGTTTCGGCTGAGATTGTTCCTTGATCCAACGTCAGAGAATTGGCTTGTAAAAATATATCGCCTCCTGTACCGCTGCCTTTGCTATTCACAGAAAGTTCAGCACCATTTTGAATCAGTACATTTTGAGGCGAGCCAATTACGAAGATACTACCACCAGCACTGCTGGAAGTGTTTTCAGTCTGAGCTAAGATTGCTGTCCCCAAATCAGAGAGAGTCAGACTGTTTGGTACATTCAGCGTGATGTCGCCTGCTTTGGAACTAGCTGAAGTGTTAGTACGGATTTGTCCGCCGCTGGAAAGTTCAATAGTGTTGGCTGTAATGTCAATATTACCAGCATCACCATTTCCATTAGTATTAGCACTGAGAAAAGCTGTATTGCTGATTTGCAAGCGAGGAGTGTTGATTGTAATACCTTTAGAGGCTCCGGTTGCGCCAGTCCCGACTTCACTGGCGAGAGCAGAACTCAAAAAGCGATCGCTGGATGTGCCATCAACAACTACACTATCAGTAGCTGTAACTCGAATCGCACCAGAATTGCCCTTTCCTAAAGTATTAGTATTTATTTGTGCGCCATTGGTAACTCTGAAAATAGGAGTATTGATTTCAATTCCTCCAGAATTGCCTATAGCAGCGGCTGTCACTTGACTAGTTGCAGCACTGCCATTACCTTGGCTCGATTCACCATCAAATATTACCTTGCCAGTGGCAGTAATACGGATTGCACCTGCATCACCTGAACTTTTGGTACTGGCATCTAAAAAAGCGCCTTGAGTCACCTCTAATACTGGGGTGTTAATCACAATACCGCCAGATTTACCAAATGCACCGTCAAAAACTTGACTGAGTACAGCGGTACGGTTTCCGTTGGTAGATTCACCATCAAAGATTACCTGATCAGTGGCAGTAATGCTGGTCGTGCCTGCATTGCCTGAGCCTTTGGTGCTAGCATCCACAAGAGCGCCTCTCATCAACTCAAAGATTGGGGCATTAATCTCAATTCCCCCAGAGTTGCCCACAGCATCTTTTTCTACTTGGCTGAATATTGTACTACGGAAGTTATAGAGAGATTCGCCATCTACTAGTAGGCGATCGCCAGCAGTAATGGTGATTTTACCTGCATCTCCCTGTGCGGAAGTACTTGCACCAAGTTGAGCGCCGTTGGTGATGGCAATATTACCTGCATTAATCTCAATTCCACCAGAGTTGCCCACAGCATCTTTTTCCACTTGGCTGAATACTGTACTCAGGAAGTTTTTACTAGATTCGCCATCTACCATTACCTGATTCCCAGCAGTAATGCTGATTTTGCCTGCATCGCCCTGTCCAGAAGTACTGGCACTGAGTTGACCACCCTTAGTGATGGCAACACTACCTGCATTAATCTCAATTCCGCCTGAGTTGCCGACAGCATCTTTTTCCACTTGGCTGAATACTGTACTACGGAAGTTATAGAGAGATTCGCCATCTATCAATACCTGATTCCCAGCAGTAATGTTGATTTTGCCTGCATCTCCCTGTCCAGAGGTACTGGCACTAAGTTGACCACCCTTAGTGATGGCAACACTACCTGCATTAATCTCGATGCCGCCTGAGTTGCCCACGGCATCTTTTTCCACTTGGCTAAATATTGTACTGAGGAAATTTGTACTAGATTCGCCATCTACCATTACCTGATTCCCAGCAGTAATGTTGATTTTGCCTGCATCGCCCTGTCCAGAAGTACTAGCACCGAGTTGAGCGCCATTGGTGATGGCAACACTACCTGCATTTATGTCAATTCCGCCTGAGTTACCCACGGCATCTTTTCCCACTTGGCTGAATATTGTACTACGGTAGTTATAGAGAGATTCACCATCTACTAGTAGCTGATTCCCAGCAGTAATGCTGATTTTGCCTGCATTTCCTTGTCCAGAAGTACTGGCACTAAGTTGAGCGCCTTTGGTAATGGCAACACTACCTGCATTAATCTCAATTCCGCCTGAGTTACCGACAGCACCTTTTTCCACTTGGCTGTGTATTTGACTGAGATTGTTGTAACGAGATTCTCCTGCAAATAACACCTGACCTGTGGCAGAAATACGAATCTTGCCCGAATCTCCTCTTCCTAAAGTATTGGTATCCAGCAAACCACCGTTAGTTATCTCAACGCTACCTGCGCTAATCTCAATACCGCCAGAATTACCTTCGCCATTTCCTCTAACTTGGCTCAATAGTGAGCTAAGTTGCCCAATAACAGATTGCCCATCAATAACCGCCTGATTAGTAGCGGTTACTCTAATGGTGCCTGCATTTCCTTTACCTGTGGTGCTAGCATTCAGTTGACCGCCATCACTCACTGCAAAAGAACCAGCCTGAATCTTGATGTCACCAGAGTTGCCTTGCGCTCCGGTTTCTACTTGGTTGTACGCCCCACTGATGGCATTATTGGGAGATACCCCACTCAAGACCACCTGATCAGTGGCATTAATTTCGATGTTTCCCGCCTGAGTTCCAGGTGAACCATTACCTTGGCTGATTCCAGCAAATAACCGACCTCCCCCCACAATATTGACGTTACGACCGTTGATCACGATACTACCGCCACCCCCAGCCGCAACATTCACAACTGCTTCTTTAGACAGGGATACATCAGCTCGTTCAACACCATCGGGAAAACTCAAAGAAGTTAACTTTGGAAATCCTTGGGACTCTTGGATATTTAGACCAACTGTTCCCGCACCAGTCAATCCGCCTAACTCAATTCGACCCCCTGATACTTGCAAGCTGCCACCATCAAGCACAACATTTCCACCTACCAGTGCCAAAGTGTTTGTCGGTTGCAACGCCAGAACAGCAGATGATTGATTCACAATACTCGCCGGATTTTGCCTCAATTGCAGTGCCACAGGAATATTAACTGTTAACAGTGGTGCTTGCGGGTTCGTAGCGCTAAACTCCAACCCATTATCGAACAATAGGCTATCTGCACTAGAAGCTACAAACGATCCTCCTACATCTAAACGAGCATTGGGGCCAAAGACAATTCCATGAGGATTAATCAGAAAAAAGTTGGCATTACCCAAAACTCCCAGAGTTCCCAGAATATTCGAGGGATTACTTCCTGTGACTCTAGTGAAAATATTTGTAATTCCGCCGGGATTTGTAAAATAGGCTCTTGCTCCTTCACCTACGTTAAATTCTTGGAAGCTGTGGAATAGATTGTTGCCTCGAATTGCTCCGCCATTAATCCGGTCAATCGGACTGTTGTAAAGAGTGTCTGGTACTACAACTGAATTTTGATCGCCGAGAGTTGTATCGGGTGTGATTTGTGCTTTTGCCGACCAGGGAGCGATACAAGACAACAAAGCCAACACAAAATTTACCCCTAGAGGTAGACGTAAAGTATCAAACAGGAGCGATCGCTTGGCATGTTGCATAATTTTTGATTCCTAAACTTTTAGAAAGGATTGGCCACTACTGAGAAATAAATACCGTCTTCCTGCAAAGTCCTGCCTCTGTCTTGAATATCTGTCAATGGCAGACCATAATCAAGACGAGCATTGAAGCGATCGCTCATTTGCCACTGTAAACCCAATCCCAACCCCAACAAGGTATTAGGATTTGGGTCTGGATTGCCGGAACTATTCCAACCCACACCAAAATCAATAAACGGCACTACTTGCAAGACTCCTCCTACGTTTTCTACCCGCATTACTGGTAATTGCACTTCTGCTGATGCAAAAAAGCCGTTATCTGTCAAGAAAATATCTTGTCGATAACCCCGGACACTATGCAAACCGCCCAGCCCAAATTGCTCTAAAGGCACAAGGGCACGGGTTGACAATTGCAGGTCAGAACGTAACACTAGTAAAGTTTGCGGTGCTAAAAGTCGCACATATTGTCCTTGTCCCCGCCAAGAAAAAAACCGAGTATCAGGAGGGTCATTGTTGACGGTAGCATTGAAGATATTTAAACCAAGGTTAAATTGAGAGCGTAGGGCTAAGGCTTGTTGAGAATTCCGCTGTTGATATTCTTGAAACAATTGTAAGACTGAAATGCGAGTCTCTCCCCGTTCGTTAGCACCGGCTGAAAGGGGAAAACCACTACCTAAAAGTTCAGATTTGCTTTCTTGGCGTAACCCAGATAGACCCACAGCAAATTCTCTGTTGGGAGATAAGATTAAAGGTTGGCGAAAGCCTAACTCGAAGTAATTGGAATTACCAATAATATCTATGCGGTCAAAGGGTGGTTCGACAACTTCAGTATTTGTCAATCCCCCTCTGAGGGTAATAGTGCCATTACGAGGATTAACAGGTATGTTGTAGCGTAAATCAAAGGCGTTGCTACCATCAGTATTGATATATTCCAGATTCAAGGCATCCCCAAAACCGAGTAAATTACCTTGGTTAATGCGGACACCACGGCGTAAGCTACCAACACTAGGCGCACGACCATTATCTATAAAAAATTCTGTATTAAAAGAGTTAGCTTCTACTACTTTGACTGTCAGTATACTTAATTCGGGACGCGACCCAACAGACAATTCGGCTGATATATTCCCAATCAAGGGGTCAAGTTGCAACAGTTGCAAAGCTGACAGCAAGCGCTTTTGATTTAGGGGTTTAGCGGTGGCTAGGGCTAATCTGCTGCGGATGTAGTTTGAGTTCAACCGTCGTGTACCCGTCACCGCAATATCTTCTAGCCCTCCTTCAATAATCTGGATTTTGACGACAGAACCCTGTTGAGATAAGATTTGACCAGCTGGAATCACAGCACCGCAATTGAGATATCCCGCATCGGTGTAGAGCTGAGTTATAGTAGCTTCAACTTGTAGTAATTCTGCAAAAGTGAGCGATCGCTTGGTAAATTTGGCAGTGACTTCGCTTAACTTTTCGTCGCTAAATGCCGTATTGCCATCAAACTCGAATTTGCTCACAATGATACTTTGCGGAAGGTCAAAGCGTTCTCCAGAAGAGGGTAATGTTTGAAGAGGAAGCTCAAGGTCAGGTTTTGATGGTGGCTGTGGAATAGGAGGCGGTTTTGGCGGTTGTGAATCGAGAACCTGAGACAAAATTGGCACTGATGTCAGTGTTTGGTTCTGATGGAGTTGAGGCTTGCTGGTCAACAGGCGAGTTTCTCGCACCGCTAGGTTTGCAATTGTGTCAACAGACTGTCTCCTACTTTTAACATTGAAACTCAGACGTGAACTATCAGCACCTTGAAAGCCATCAGGCAAAATATAACCCAAGGCGCTACCCTGATATAAGGCAACTAACACCCCTGGTATTGCCAAAAATTTCAAAGCTAGTGTTAAACAATAGAAGGATGTGCTGCATACTTTCGCCATTCTGAATAATGTAAAAATTATGGTTTCAATCCTCACTCAATCACCTAAAAAGGTAATTGTCACCCCATTCTTCCTTATTTTCGTTAAATTCACAACTGTTTCAATCCTCAATCACCTAAAAAGGTAATTTTAACTTTTGTGTCAGTTGTCAGTTGTCAGTTGTCATTTGGTTTCAATCCTCAATCACCTAAAAAGGTAATTTTCACCGCCAATAGCACAAATCGCGGAGTTTCATTCCTCAATCACCTAAAAAGGTAATTGTCACATATCAAAGTTTTCTCAATGACTACGATTGGAGGCAACTACAACCTTTTACTGTGAATGTGATGGTAGGAGAAGATGAAAATGAAACTTCTATTAGTAAATTAAATAACGGGCTGAATATTTGGAGTGGAATTTATAATGAATGCGGTATAAAAACTTAGTTTTTAGCGTTAAGAATATATAAGCGCTTAAAAAGGCAAGTCCTACGCGATCGCATCAGTTAAACAGGGAATAAGATATCTGTTCAGCTTCGGTAAGTATTTCTAGTTCAGCGACATATCATGAATAAGGCTCATGTTTTAGCTGAAGTGCCTACTAGATGACCATCTTCCATGTGAATAATGCGATCGGCAATATCGAGAATGCGATTGTCATGAGTGACCATCAAAATAGTACAAGCTTGTTCTTTAGCTAGTCGCTGCATCAGTTCTACAACGTCTCGCCCTGATTTACTATCTAAAGCAGCGGTAGGTTCGTCAGCTAAGACCAATTTAGGATAACTTACTAAAGCACGAGCGACTGCAACTCTTTGTTTTTGTCCACCGGAGAGATCATCAGGGTAGTAATTTAATCTATGGCTCAATCCCACTGCTTCTAGCATAGCTTTGGATCTAGCGTCAGCTTCTTGTTGAGAAAAATCTCTATGCAGTTTAGTTGACATTTGAACATTTTGTAAGACAGTCAAAAATCCTAGCAAGTTATGAGCCTGAAAAATATATCCAATATGGCGTCGGATATCGATAATTTGCTGATTATTTGCTTTATAGAGTTCTGTTCCAAAAACTTTTAAACTGCCATTTTGTACAGACCGTAAGCCACCGATTAAAGTTAACAATGTTGTTTTACCTGAACCTGATTGACCCATTAAAATAATTATTTCACCAGGGTGAATTTGGAGGTTGATATCAAATAAAATTTGTTTACGTAATGCTCTTTGACCAAAATAATAGTTGAGATTTTGAATGTTGATAATAGGAGATTGTTTCATAGTTATATAAACCTTGAAATTATTGAGTTTGTCATAACTTGCAATCCCGTCAAAAGATATCAGCTGGGTCTGCTGATTGCACTTTACGTATTGCGATCGCTCCCGATGCAGCACACATCAAAATTGTTAAAATGACAACAGTTGCCGCTCGACTAAAGGTCATAAAAATTGGCAGCATAGTAGCATTGCGTGTCATGTCATACAATCCCAGGCACAATGCAAAACCGGGAATATAACCTAAAATCGATAGGATGATAGCTTCTTGAAACACAACACTAAACAAGAATGTACTTTTATATCCCATCGCTTTGAGAGTGGCATATTCTGCTAAATGTTCTGATACATCTGAATATAGAATTTGATAAACAATTACGGCTCCAACCATGAATCCCATAATTGTACCTACGGTAAAAATAAATCCAATAGCTGTACTACTCTGCCAATAATCTTTTTCTAACTGAATAAATTCTTGTTTAGATAACACTTTGACATCTTGAGGTAATTCTTTCCTCATAGTTTCTACTAAATTTTCAACATTCACACCTGGTTTTAATCGAATTAGCCCGATATCAATCAGTCCTTGTTGGCGTTTATTGCTAAATATACGTAAAAAGTTTAAATCGCTTGTAATCAAAGTACCATTTGCGGCGAAAGATGTGCCTAGCTCAAATAAACTTCCTATGGTAATTTGTCGATTATTGACTTCTGTAGTGATTGTTATCCCTTGGTCAAATTCAGTAGCTATTGGGCCAAATTCTGGTCGAGAATCCCGATCAAATAAAACAACATCTGGAATCTTAATTTTGTCTATATTCTGTTCTACTTCTGGTAAATCTAAAACATCCTCATCAGGATTAATTCCTAGAATTAAAATTTGCCGACTAGTATAGTTCTCTGGATTAGTCCAAAAACCAAAGTCTAGATATACAGAACTTATAGATTCCACACCATCAAAGCTTTGTGCTTGGTATAAACGTCTTTCGGAAAAGGTTTTTAATGTATTCAAGGCAATGCTTCTAGAGCTAATTAAAAAAATGTCACTTTTCAACTTGGTATGTACGCGTATATTACTATTATATAAACCATCGCTAAAGCCTAATTGCATAAACATCAGAATTACAGCAAAAGCAATACCCGCTAGGGCAATTAATAACCGAGTTCTTGTATGAGTAAGTTGTAGCCAAGCTACAATCAATGGAAACTTCATAGTGAATAACCTGTATTAAGGTTTGATGAGTACATTGACTTCTAAATTAGTCAGTCCTGCAACCAGTTGACTATCTGTTAAACGGATTTTGACTTCCACCACCCTGGCGTCAATTTTGGCTGCTGGGTCAGTATTCAAAACATCCTTTTTGCCAATTTTTAAACCAATTTGTTCAACTACACCTATGATATCTTTAGGCAAAGCATTACTAGAAATAACCGCTGTTTGACCAACTTTTACTCTACTGACATCTGTTTCATAAACTTCTGCAACGACATACATTTGTTTAGTGTTACCAATTTGCAGAATACCTTGGTCAGAAATTGCTTCTCCTGAATGAGCAAAAATTTTGAGAATTTGACCAGACTGAGGGGTACGAATTATTGTACGTTCTAAACGCGCGATCGCTAGCTTTAAATTACTATTTGCTGATTCTACTTGAACTTTACTTTCTGCTAGCTGTAAACTCGCTTGTGCTGACCGGACTTGCGTCTGTGCATTGAGGAGGTCGGTACTTCGTCCTTGTTCTAACTTAGCTAGTGTAGCTTTGGCATTATTTAATTCATTTTGTTTGGTACGAACTTCTAATACTTTATCATCTAAAGATTGTTGGGAAATAGCTCCTTGATTATGCAAATAAGTGAAACGTTCTAAGTCTTTTTGTTTAGCTTGTAAATCTACCTCGATTCCTTCTATTGTTGCTTTCTGAGCAACAATTTCTGACATTTGAGGCGTTTTTATCTGCCCAATTCGAGATTCTGCTTCTGCAATTTGAGCTTTGCCAAACATGCTCTCAGCTTTCATGCGATTACGAGCTTCTTGCAACTGAGTAGCCGCAGCATTTTTTGCGGCTAACTGTTCTTGATAACTATCTAAATAGGCTAAGACATCACCAACTTTTACTTGCTGACCTTCTTGAACTAACAACTTATCAATGCGCTCTCCAACACTACCTCCAATTGTAATTACTTCACCTTGAGGTTCTACCCGACCTAGCGCTGCAACCGACCTTACCTGATTTTTTTGGCTTTGAATCTTTGCGATCGGCATTTGAGAATTCGGTGCTTGGGTGTGAGAAAATTGGTAAATTTTAATCATACCAATTCCTAAAACACCAACGATTGCCATTGGAATTAGCCTTTTACCTGAAGGCTTAAAAACTAAATCTAAATTCACCTTTACAACCTCAACAATTTAATTGATATTTTTACAGAGATTCCCAAATAAAAAATATCCCATTATTCACAGCCATCAGTCATCATTTATCAGTCATTAAATTGCTTTTCACATTATAGTAATTCTCGAAAATGAGGCAACACATTCAAACCACGAAAACCATGCCATATCTGAGTACAGACGATTCGCCGAATCGTCTCTACAATTACGAATTACGAATTACGAATTACGAATTGGTATTATTCCTGTAGCTGATAAATGGCAGCAATATTTTCTTTCTCTATCATTCGCAGAGGTTGATATAGATAACTAAAAATTGCTACCCAAAAATTGAGTATTCCCAAAACTATAAATAATAGACCAATGCCTCGCCCTGTTCCAACGCCGATAATTGTACCGACACTACTAGCCAGTAGACCACCACTAGCCAAAAGTGGCTCGAATACATAATCGGCTAGGGGGCCAGCTAGGAGATAGGCCAACGGAAACGAAGACCAGGCAATCATTAGCCGCACTGCAAAGACTCGTCCTTGCACATCCGGTGGTACTTTGGTCTGCCAGATGGTTTGATTGCAACCATCCATAAATGGCACGCAGAAAAAAACGCCAAAGGCTGCTGCTGTAATTAGTGGTATGGAAGGGTGCAGTCCAACGAGGAGTAAGCACACTGCTTGTAGCAAACCGAAACCGAACACACCATACACGCGCGGCTTTGGGCCTCCCCAAACGCTCATGATAATACTACCCACTAACATACCACTACCTGCAATAGACATCACGTTGCCAAGGATTGCAGGTGAAGTAAAGGCTAGAAGCATAGGTGTAATCAAGACGCTGGCAATTCCCAAGCCAAAATTGCTTCCGGCAAAAAACAATAACAGCCCCAATAAACCCGGATGTTTGATAATGTAAGTCCAGCCATAAACTGCTTCTTTTAACAGCGAACTTTTTCCTTGATTACTTGCGGTAGTTTTTTTAGGTTTGGGGAACTGGACAATCAACAGAGTAACGACAGCGAAGAGATAACTGGCGAAGTCAATCAAAAGCACACCCAAAACTCCAATTGTCAAAACCATTACCCCTGCCAAAGCTGGGGCAAAAAGCCTTGCTGATGCTTCCCCGATGTTTGTCATCCCACTGGCGCGACCAAGATGCTTTTTGGGAACAAGCAATGTGATAGTTGCAGTATAAGCTGGAAACTGAAAGGCGGTACAAACTGAAATGACAGACATGCCAGTATAAATCTGCCAAACCTGAAGTTGATTCATGAAAAGCAGTAATACAAGAACCAGGGTAGTTAGACCCGCCACAGTGTTACAGAGTAACATGGTTGCGCGTCGCTCCCAGCGATCCACAAGCGCACCAGTAATAGGTGATAGTATAATCCCAGGCGACGTAGTAAACAAAGAAACTAGCGCAAACTGAGTAACTGATCCTGTTTGTTGGTAAACCCACAAACCAAGAGCAAAACCAGTCAGTCCTGAGCCGATGAGTGAGATGAGTTGCCCAAGCCAGGTAATAATAAATACTTGTAGTTTATCAGTTATGATACGTTTGGCCATGTCTTTTCTTGATAGTTGCAATGTTTATGGCAGTCATATTTGTAGAGGTAGAGACTCTTTTCACTCTGTGTTCTCTACGCCTCTGTGGTTAAAAATAAGGGCGCTGGTGAATTTGAGTATGAATTGAGATGTTTGACCAAAGTTAAAGGTAGATTCTTCGCGTCTTTGCGCCTTTGCGTGAAAAATTCATACCAATAATCAGCAACGCCAAAATAAGTATTCTTCTGTCGGGAAGGGAGTAAAGTTGAAGAAAGATAAACGAACCACAAAGAACACATAGACACGAAGTGGCTTCCCGAAGGGTAGAACGCAAAGAAAGAGAGAAATAATATTGTGTCCGGTTAAAGACTGATCATGAGGAATTAATCCAAAATCTAAAATTGGATGCCAGACTACTAAATTTGACTTAATTCCTCGGCAACAGCGTTAACAGTGAAATGAATTTGCTCAGGTGTATGGTTGAAGTTGATAAAAAATCGCAGACGAGCGGCTTTGTCTTCTACCGCAGGATAGATTTGAGGTAACACATTAATTCCCCGGTCAAACAAGGCTTGGGAGAGTTGGATGCAACGCACGGAATTTCCCACAATGACCGGAATCACTGCTGAGTGCTTGCTCATACCAGTATTGAGCTTGCGATCGCTTGCCAATTCTAAAAACAATTTAGCTCGTTCATGCAGAGATTGTACTCTTTGTGGTTCTGCTTTCAGTTTGCGTATGGAAGCTAGTGCTGCGGCTGTGTTTCCTGGCGACATACCAGCGCTATAAACAAAAGCGGGTGCAGTATATTTCAAATATCTGACTACAGCCTGACAACCTGCAATATAACCTCCACAGCTAGCGAATGATTTGCTGATTGTACCCATCCACAAATCTACGTCAGCAGGATTAACGCTATGATACTCGCCAATACCACGACCGCGATCGCCAATCACACCCATAGAATGGGCTTCGTCTACCATTAAAAACCCTTTGTGACGCTTTTTAATTTCGATAAATTTGGGCAAATCAGGAATATCGCCATCCATGCTGTAAACACCTTCGATGACAATCAATACCCGTTTGTAGCGACGGCGCTGTTCGGTAAGTATTTGATCTACAGTTTGCCAATCGTTGTGTGGAAAGCTGATGCGGGTAGAACCAGATAATAAGCATCCTTGGAGGATACTGTTGTGGATTAACTCGTCATGGAGTATTAGGTCATTTTTGTCAAAAAGATGACCTATTGTGCTTTCATTAGTGGCATGACCTGCTGTAAAAGCGATCGCATCCTCTACACCTATTAAAGATGCAATTTCTTGTTCTAACTCGCGGTGTATGGGAATTTCACCTGATAGTAAGCGGCTAGCTGATACGGATGTCCCGTAGCGGTCAATGGCTGTTTTTGCTGCTAAAGATACATCTGGATCGTTGGCAAATCCCAGATAATTGTAACTGGAATAATTAATAACTTCCCGCCCATCTATGACTATAGTATTGCTATTTAACCCTTCACGAACTTTGAAATAAGGGTCAACAACTCCACCTTTGGTTTTGATGCTGGCAATCATTTGTTCTAGGTTGCGGTACTGTGGAGAATGGGAAAAATCATAGTATGCCAGGGGAATATCATCATTATCTTTAGAAGATGTTTCTACTGCAGTTGTCTTTTTTTGAATGAGTTGTTTCAAAAGTAGGCGTTTTTCTTCTGAAGATAAAGTTGATAGGTTTGTAGTTAGTTCTGTCATTTTTATGCTCCTAGTAGTCTGGTAAGCAAGGTTTGAAGGGGGAAAAAACGAACCGCCAAGACGCAGAGAACGCAGAGAAGGAGGAAAAGGGAGATTCTCAAGCTTGGTTGACTAAGCAAAGTTGAATTGCCAGACCTAGTTCAATGCTTCTTGTAGTAATGAATCGATTTCTGAGTCCGAAAATTCATCGAGATGAGACAAGAGATTTTCTAATAACCAATTGTCGGCTGCTGTAAAGTTTTCATTTTGATTGATGATGAGACTTTCTGTTGGGTCTGTATCTGCTTTGATATCAGATAGTAGTTGGGTGATTAATAGGTCAATACTGGGGGCAGCAAAAAAGTTAGTTATGGGAATTTCTATTTCTAATTCAGCTTGAATGCGGTCTTTTAATTCCAAACACATTAAGGAATCCATTCCTAAGCTACTTAAAGATTGCTGGATGTCTAGTTTGGCAACAGGAATTTGTAAGGTTTTGGCGATTTCTGCCAACAAATAAGAACGCAATGATTGAGAGCGATCGCTGTTATTATCAGGTGTAATTGTAGGAAGAATTAAACTATCATTGTTGATTGGCAATCTTGTTTGATTGCGGTCAACCACTGTTTCCACCCAATAACGTTGGCGTTGCCAGGGATAAGTTGGTAAATTGACTCGTTGTCGTACATATTCTTGGTCAAAACCAAACCAGTTAATTGATATTCCCCTAATATAAAGTTCTGCCAAACTTGAGAGTAAAACTCGCCAATCTTCTTGTCCTTGACGCAAGCTAGGAAGCCAAGTTGCCTTAACCTCTGGTAGACAATGGCGACCCATGCCTAATAATATTGGTTTTGGCCCCATCTCGACAAACACGTCATAACCATCAATATGCAGTGTTTCTATGCTATGGGCAAATTGTACTTCTTCGCGTAAATGACGACACCAATATTCAGGAGCGATCGCTTCAGCTGTTAGCCGCTCTCCAGTAAGATTAGAAATGATGTCAATTTGTGGAACGCTATAGCTAACAGTTGCAGCAATTCGATGAAACTCTGCTAAAATTGGCTGCATTAAAGGTGAATGGAAGGCGTGGGAAGTTTGTAGCTTTTTAGTTTTAATTCCTGCGGCTTCTAAGGCGATACAAATTTCCCGAATAGCTTGTTTTTCTCCAGAAATTACTGTGTTTTGCAGTCCATTGCAGGCAGCAAAGCTGACTTTTTCCTCATCAATAGCCGTAATTGTTAGGATGGTTGTCTTTGAGGCAAATACTGCCACCATCTCTCCAGTTTGCGGTAGGTTCTGCATGAGGCGGGCCCGTTCAGCAACCAGCTTGAGTCCATCCTCTAAACTAAAGACTCCTGCTACACAAGCCGCGACATATTCGCCGAGACTATGACCCATGACGGCAGTTGGTTCGACTCCCCAAGATTTCCAAAGTTGTGTCAGGGCATATTCTAAAGCAAATAAGGCAGGCTGGGTGTAGGCGGTTTGGTCTAGGGGTGAAGACTCCGCCTCTTGTGGATAAAGGACTTGTAGCAATGGTTTTTCTAGATAGGGACGCAGAATTTCATCACAACGGTCGAGGGTTTGCCGGAAAATCGGCTCTTGTTCGTATAATTGACGACCCATATCTAAATACTGTGAGCCTTGTCCGGTGAATAAAAAGGCTATTTTTGGGTGTTTTTTATTGTTGCTTTGACTGGATATAACTAAAGGATGCTCTCTACGAGCGGTAAAATCATTGAGTGCCGTTTGTAACTGTGTATGAGATTGAGTAGAGATAGCCAGACGGTGTTGAAAATGCGATCGCCCGGTGTTAGCAGTAAAGCAAATATCTGCCAATGGTGTTTCTGGATGAACTGCCAAGAAGTCTGCATAGCTTTGTGCTAATTCCTCCAAAGCCTTCTCAGTTTTAGCTGACAAAGTGAACATATGCCAGCTACGTTCAACTTCAGATACATCGGGAACTAAAACAGGGGCTTCTTCCACAATTACATGGGCATTGGTGCCACCGATACCAAAAGAACTGACCCCAGCCCGGCGCGGAGTATTGTCTGTTTGCCATTCTGAGAGGGTAGCATTGACGTAAAAAGGACTGTTAGCGAAATCAATTTGAGGATTGGGTTGTTGAAAATGCAGGCTGGGTGGTATGTGCTTGTGCTTCAGAGATAAGACAGTCTTAATTAAACCAGCCACACCAGATGCAGCATCCAAATGTCCGATATTGGTTTTCACAGAACCAACAGCACAAAAGCCTTTCTTTTGGGTACTAGCGCCGAAAGCTTTTGTTAAAGCTTCCATTTCAATCAGGTCGCCGAGATTTGTACCAGTGCCATGAGCTTCTATATAAGTGATGCTTGATGCTGCAATATCTGCTACTGCTTGGGCTTCGGAAATTACTGCTGCTTGACCATCTACACTCGGAGCTGTGTAACCAATTTTCAGAGAACCGTCATTGTTAATAGCTGAACCTTTAATCACCGCATGAATGCAATCGCGATCGGCGATCGCATCTTCCAACCGCTTCAGCACGACAATTCCCACACCATTACCGCCGACTGTGCCTTGAGCTTGAGCATCAAAGGCTCGACAGTGCCCATCAGGCGAAAAAATCATTCCCTCATGATATAAATAACCAGTCTTTTCAGGAACGCGTATAGAAGCACCACCGGCTAGAGCCATATGGCATTCGCCGTTGAGCAAACTCTGACAAGCCATGTGGACAGCAACTAAGGAAGTAGAACAAGCAGTTTGCACACTGACACTTGGCCCCTGGAGATTTAATTTGTAAGAGACTCGCGTTGGTAGGAAATCCTTATCATTGGCAATCATCAGTTGATAATTACTGACTGATAAATCTAAGTTGTCTAAGCTAGGATAAATGTTTTTCAATAGGTAAGTATTCATCCCTACTCCAGCATAAACACCAATGGAAGTTTTGTTATTTTCTGGGTTGTAACCAGCACTTTCCAGAGACTCCCAAGCACACTCTAAAAATAAGCGGTGTTGTGGGTCTATGAGCTTTGCTTCTTTGGGAGAAATGCCGAAAAATGAAGCATCGAAGTTTTCGACATCTGACAATATGGCATTCGCTTTGACGTAATTAGGGTTAGTTAATAATGTTGGGTCTATGCCTGTAGATAGTAGTTCTTCGTCAGTGAAAAATGATATTGATTCTACACCGTTTTTGAGGTGATGCCAGAATTCATCAATGTTTTTTGCTCCAGGGAAACGGCAAGACATGCCAATGATGGCTATTTCTAAACCATTTCTATTATTGGTATCAAATACATCAATTGTTCTCATATAAATATCCTCATATTGATTAGATTCACGCAGAGGCGCAGAGAGTAACAAGAAACTTACAGCAATCCTAAATTATTAATTAAATAATCTCTTTATTTTCTTGGCGTACTTGGCGTACTTGGTGAACCAGCGCTGTAGGCGGGTTTCCCGCCGTAGGCGACTGGTGAACCCGGAGGGCGGTTCGTTAAAGAGCAATACTTTTCAATTAAGGTTAAAACTATTTGATTATGTCTTTTTTTTAACGAACCGCCAAGACGCAGAGAACGCAGAGAGAAGAAGGAAGGATAGGATTGCTATGTTTGTTTAGCGTTTGATCATCTGATTCATACAAGAGGTTTATGATTTGCTGAATGAGCGATTTTGAGTCCTTAACTGTCTTTGTTGATTCATGGCAGTTCTGCGAATATGACGATTAGGGGATTGTTGGTAGGTTGGTGAAGAAGGAGATTTTTCACTGAAGTTCTGGGTTAAGTGTTTAGCTAAAGAGTTGATTGTTGGGTATTTAAACATTTCAATCATCGATATCTCTTGGGCAAACATCTTTTGCAGTTTGTGATGAATCTGCACCATGAGTAAGGAATGACCACCTAAATCAAAGAAGTTGTCATGAATGCCGACTTTTTCTAGTTGCAGTGTTTCTTGCCAGATGGTTGCAATCAAGATTTCGGTTTCGGTTTGAGGCATTTCATAATTAGCTGCTATCTCTGGGCGCAAAGTTTGAGGAGCTGGTAAAGCACGGCGGTCTACTTTACCATTAGGTGTCAGTGGCAAGGTTTCCAGGATGACGAAAGCTGAAGGAATCATGTAATCAGGTAGTTTGTCTTTGAGGACACGACGCAAATCAGTGGTTGTCGGTGCTAGTTCCTGATTTGGCACTACGTAGGCGACTAAGCGCCGTTCGCCAGGAATGTCTTCGCGGACAATAACTACTGCTTGGAGTACACTCGGATCTTGGCTGAGTACAGCCTCTATCTCTCCTAATTCAATGCGGAAACCACGTATTTTCACTAGAAAATCTATACGTCCCAGGTACTCAATGCTGCGATCGCCCAGATAACGCACTAAGTCCCCAGTTTTATAAAGCCGTGCAGAATTAGAGAATTGGTCTTCTCTCCCCCCCCTGCACCCACACTCCCCTGCACCCCTGCTTCTGTAAAAGGGGTTGGGAATAAATTTCTCTGCTGTCAATTCAGGACGGTTCAGGTAGCCTCGCGCTAAGCCTGCGCCACCGATATGTAATTCCCCAGGTACACCGATGGGAACTGGTTGCAGATGGCGGTCTAGGATATAAACTTCTGTGTTGGCAATAGGATGGCCGATGGAAATTAATTGTTGTTCAGATTCGACTTGCGAAATTAGTGACCAGATGGTAGTCTCTGTGGGGCCGTAAACGTTCCACAAGGAAGTACTTCTAGGTTGTAATTCGTTGGCTAGCTTTCTGGGTAAAGCTTCACCTCCACAAAGTATTTTTAATTTATGGGAAGTTTGCCATCCAGCTTCTAGCAGTAATCGCCAGGTTGCTGGGGTAGCTTGCATGACTGTGGCACCAGAGTTGATCAGCAAGTCTAACAACTGTTTACCATCAATGGTGACTTCACGCTTTGCCATGACTAAGCAAGCACCTACAATCATTGGCAGAAAAATTTCTAAGACGGCAATGTCAAAGGTAAAAGTTGTCACTCCCAAAAGTACGTCATCTGCGGTCATTCCTGGCTGTTGGCGCATACTACATAAGAAATTCACCACAGCGTTATGTATAATTTGTACGCCTTTGGGTTTGCCTGTAGACCCTGAAGTGTAGATGGTGTAAGCCAAGTTATGAGATGTCACGTCAGTGATAGGGTTTTCCTGACTTTGCTGAGCGATATGATGCCAGTCAGAGTCTAGGCAAACTACAACAGCTTCATGGTTGGGTAAGTCTGCAACAAGTTGCTGTTGTGTCAATAATACTGGCACTTGAGCATCCGAGAGCATGAAACTCAGACGTTCATCAGGATAAGCTGGGTCTAGAGGTACATAAGCTGCACCCGCTTTGAGAATTCCCAACATTCCCACTACCATTTCTAAGGAGCGTTCTACACAGATACCTACTAGTACTTCTGGTTTCACACCCAAAGTCCGCAGGTAGTTTGCTAATTGATTCGCACGCTCGTTTAATTGTCGATAGGTGAGTTGTTGTGAATCAAAAACCACAGCCACTGCATCGGGAGTACGTTCTACCTGTTCTTCAAACAACTGATGAATACATCTGTCTTGGGGATAGTCTGTTTGAGTCTGGTTAGATTCCACTAGCAATTGCTGTTGTTCAGCTTGGGAAAGCAGAGGTAGTTGGGAAATGGGTTGTTCTGGTTGAGCCAGAATCCCCTCCAGCATTGTCTGGAAATGCCCCGCCATCCGCTCGATAGTACTAGGATCAAACAAATCAGTGTTGTATTTAAAGGCCGCAAATAAAGATTGACTTGCTTCTACGACTTCCAAGGTTAAATCAAATTGTCCCTCTTCTTGGGGAATCACAAAAGGTTTCAACTGCAAATCGTCACAGTCAATTTCCACCTCTGTTTCTTCAGGTAGGAAAAACTCTAAAGTCTTACCAAATCGCTCGATTTGTTGCAGATATACAAAGTTGACTTGAAATAAAGGAGTATGGCTGAGATCCCGGTTTGGTTGCAAGCGTTCTACTAGTAGCGCAAAAGGATAATCTTGATGAGCGATCGCTTCTAATACTGTTTGTCTGACTTGAGCCAAAAATGCTTTGAAGGTGGGATTTCCGGCAAGATTTGCTCTTAAAACTACAGAGTTGACAAAATGACCAACCGTCCGAGCAAATTTAGTGTGTTGTCTACCTGCAAAGGGAGAACCCACAAGAATATCTTCAGCGCCTGTGTAGCGATGCAGCAGTACCTGGAAGCTTGCTAAGAGGAGTGTAAATAGGGTAGCTTTCTCGGCTTTAGCCATCCCCTTGAGACGCGCAGTCATTTCTTCAGTTAGCTGAAAAACGTGGGAAGCTCCCTGATATGTTTGTACTGGTGGACGCGGGCGATCGCTAGGTAATTCTAGAATAGGTAGTTTACCAGAAAGTTTCTGTTGCCAATACTGCCATAGACGCTCTCCCACTGCACCTGACAACATCTGCGTTTGCCATTGTACGTAATCGCTGTAGTGATATTTGATTGGCGGTAGGGAAGCTTTTGTACCTGCTTTCGCAGCCGAGTACAGCTTTTGCAACTCATCCAGCAAAATTAACACTGACCAGCCATCACGCACAATATGATGTATTACTAGTAAGAAAACATGCTCCTGTTCAGAACGAGTAAACAAACTGGCTCTCAATACTGAATCTCGCTGCAAATCAAAGGGAAGTTGATAGGCTTTTATTACTTCCTCTTTCAGTCTTGCTTCAGTCCAATTTCTAGCATCAATTTCTGCACAAGATATTTTTTGAGCTAACCGAATTTCTTGTACAGATTCACTTTCGTGTTCTGTAAAAGTTGCTCGTAAAATGGGATGACGCTCTACTAGTTTTTGCAGAGCATTTTGCCAAGCTTGTTTATCTAAATTACCACAGATACGGATTGTTAATGCAGTGTTGTAAGCTGGGCTTTTTGGTGCAAGTTTGTACAAAAACCATAGTGCTTGCTGATTGCGAGAAAGAGGAAAAATCTTTGTGGTAGCTGTATCTGGAATTTCGCCCTGATTAGCAAGTTCTTTGAGTTTTTTCAAAGAATCAAGACCAGCTATTACGGAATCGCCATCAATACCAAAATCAATCAGACTGGCAATTTCGTTAACACCAATTTCCTCAAGGCGATTAACCATTTGCAAACAGGTTTCTGGTGTGCCAAATAATGCACTAGTTTGAAAGTAGCGCTCGAAGGCATAAGCTAATAAGTCTGAGCGTTGTTGCTCGTTTAAATCATCTAGACTTTTTGCACCTTGTCGCCATAAATTCACAGATGTTTTCAGATATTCAATAAATGGTTCTCTGACTTTTTGACGAACATCGTTAATATCATCGCCGATAAATGTATGTAGCATTAAGGTAACGCGTCCTGTATTTGGATCGTGACCATTTGCTGCTCGTGACTGTCGATAAAGAGCGATTTTTTCTGCTAATTCTTCAGGGGATTGGAAGAGTAGGGCTGTTAAAATGTTAAATCCAGAGGCTCCAGCTTCAATAAATCTTTCTTTGCTGCCACTACAAGTTAACCAAATAGCCAATTCTTGCTGTTTGGGTAAAGGATAAATTTGAATTTCTGTTTCTTGACCAATGCCATTTAGTAACGAAATTGATTTACCTTGCCAGAGTTTTTGTACTTTTTCAATACTTGAATACAACACTTCTGTACTATTGGCATAGGTATCTGGTGAAAGTACAAAATCATTGGGGTTCCAACCTCTAGCAAAGCCCAAATCTACCCTTCCTTGGGATAAATTATCGACCACAGACCATTCCTCAGCGACTCGGATGGGATTTTGCAGGGGTAAGACAACACTACCAGCACGAATGCGAACCCGCTGAGTTACCATTGCCAAAGCAGCAGCTAATACAGAAGGATTGGGGTAGAGTCCGCCAAAGGCGTGAAAATGTCGTTCTGGTATCCAAACCGCAGTAAAATCATTTTGGTCTGCAAATTTTGCTCCTTCAATCAAAAGTTTATATTTATTGTCTGTAAATTCAGCTTCGTTACTTGAGAAGTAAAATAAGCTAAATTGCAAACCTTCTTCAACAACTTGATTGTGGGTGATGGCGGAACTTTCTTGTATTTGTGGCTTGGTTTGGATTTGAACAGTAGATTGTAATTTAGTTGAGATGCTTGGAGAAGGTAATCTTTCTTGAGAGCGGATACGGGCAGCTAATTCAGAAATGCTAATATCTTCCAAGAACACTTCTATGGGTAAAACAAGACCGAAATTAGATTCGATTTCGTTTTTAATTGCGATCGCTTGTAGTGAATCAATACCCAAGGTATGCAGAGGCTGTTCTAGTTGCAGTCCAGATGCAGCAATCTTCAATATTTGGGCGATTTTGTCGCGCAATGTTAATTCTAGTGGGGATTGTGTCGGCGATGCGATCGCTGCTATCTCTGGAGTTATGTTAGTATCTGCAACTGAATTATCTGTCTGCTCTAGGATACTCGAACCCACAACATTGAGACTTCCGGCGATAAAACCACTGCGACAAGCATGACGTTGAATCTTACCACTAGAAGTCTTCGGGAGACTGCCAGTTTTTAACAGTACCACGCCATAAACTTGTAACTCGTGCTGTTGCGCCACTGCTTTACGGATGTCTGCAGCTACCTGATTGACATCCAGTTTTCGTAAATAACTACGCTCAACTTCCTGAACCACAACCAGCCGTTCTTCACCGTCGATTTCCACTGCAAAAGCTGCACCGCAACCTGGGTTAAGTGCTGGATGGCTTTGTTCTACAGTTAGTTCAATATCTTGAGGGTAATGGTTGCGACCCCGGATGATAATTACATCCTTGAGGCGACCGGTAACGAACAATTCACCATCCTTGATAAATCCCAAGTCTCCCGTGCGGAGAAATGGCCCTTCACCACTTGTTAGGAAAGCATGGAAAGTTTTTTCTGTTTCCGTAGGTCGGTTCCAATAACCCTGAGCGACGTTTGCACCTGACACCCAAATCTCTCCCACTTCACCAAATGAGCATTCTCGTAAAGATTTGGGGTTAGCGATGACGATTTTTTCATCTAACCATGCATGACCGCAACCGACAATTTTCTTAGAGTTGTGTTCTTCACCCTGTACAACCAGATTTTGCTCAAGCGCCTCAGCCTCCACCTGAGAAACTACAGGTAGTGCTTTTTTCTCACCCCCTGAGACAAATAAAGTGGTTTCAGCCATTCCATAACAGGGGTAAAATGCTTCTCGACGGAAACCGCAAGGCGCGAAAGTAGCTGCAAATTGATCTAGCGTTTCTTTCCGAATATATTCAGCACCATTGAAAGCTAAACTCCAGCTGCTCAAATCTAGACCTTGGCGCTGTTCTGGCGTAATTTTGTGAACACACAAGTCATAAGCAAAATTAGGGCCGCCGCTAGTGGTTGCTTTGTAGCGAGAAATTGCTTTAAGCCAACGCAAAGGTTGCTGGAGAAATTCTACAGGTGACATGAGAATGCTTGGTATCCCCAAATACAAAGGCTGTAGCACATTCCCAATTAATCCCATGTCATGAAATAGAGGCAGCCAACCAACAACTATACTTTCTTCAGTATGTTGGAATGACCTACGGATCATTTCCTCATTGTGTAGTAAATTACGATGATTCAGCATTACACCCTTCGGTATACCCGTAGAACCAGAAGTGTACTGGAGAAAAGCTAAGGTGTCCCCACTCACTTCTGGTTTTTGCCAGTTTGATGCCAATTCACCGTTGAGATCATCAGTAGCCAACCATTGCAGAGATGCCAACTCTGGATTTTCAACCAACCGACTTTGGAAGTTGGTTAATACTGAGGTTGTGGTCAGTGCAACCTTAGCCTTCGCATCTGACGCGATCGCTTGCAACCGTGATAAATTCTGATTACGCCGTGGCGGATAAGCCGGAACAGCCACCGTTTGCGAATACAAACAGCCAAAAAAGGCAGCAATAAATTCTAGTCCAGGTGGGTAGAGTAACAAAGCGCGATCGCCTGCAACTCCATGTGATTGTAATTGTACTGCGATCGCCCTAGCTTGCCGATCTAATTCTCCATAAGTCAGGCTTGCTTTCTCTATTTCTCCATCCTCTACAAAAGTAAAAGCTACTTTATTTGGTTGAACGATAGCTCTATAGCGCAGAAGATTTACTAGATTAGCAATCTCTTGAGAAAATTCCAAATTCAAGTTATCAGATGTAATAATCATGGGCGATGACTCTCAAAATTGAATACAAACTTCCTGTGGACTCTCCATTGCAAAAATTAGTCCAGATAAATCAACTTTCCCATTCCTCTTGTTTACCTCTTACTTTGCGTTCTTTGCGCCTTTGCGTGAGACAAAAAAAGATTTATGCAAGAAGTCTAATAATTAAGCTCAAGTTTACGGAGAATTGGTATTAGCACCCGTTACAGTTAATCAGCACTATCAACTTGTTGAAGCATCATCTCTTGTTTATTGATATCAACAGACTTTGCCGTCAAGATGAACTGAGATTTACTCCTAATCACAGTAGGAACAAAAATAGCTGGATCATCAATTTCCCAGATATTCAGAGGTATCCGAGGGAGCCGTATCGATTTCTCCTCTATCAGTCCTTTAAAAATAGGAGAATCTTGCATAGTCTGATAAAGACGATTAACCTCAATAGCAGTAGCTTGAAAATTCAAAATCTCACTTTCAATACTATTAGATAGAGTATTGATATTATTAGCTAGAGTTGCCAACTTCTGAATACCGGCACTTAACTGATTTTGCATAATCTCTTGCTTTTTCTGGCGTAATTCTAACAAGGAATTTTCAACCTTTTCTACCTCGGATTGTAACTTTGCTAAAGCAGGTATCACATTTTCAGGAATAGATGAATTTGTACATCGGGACATAATCTTGATAATTTTGACGAGAGAATTTGAGATTTAATATTTAAGATTTGGACTGAAATCCAAAATCTTAAATTTAAAATCCAAAATGGTATTACTTTTCAATCAGATAGTCTTCAATAACCAGTGCATCAAGACCAGTTGTATAAAATACGCTAATAGCATCTTCAACAGTGTGGATAATTGGTTTACCCATCACGTTGAGGCTAGTATTGAGAATAATTGGTACAGCTGTAATTTCATAAAAAGCTTCAATTAGGTTGTAATATTTTTCATTCCATTCCCGCTTGACTGTTTGCAAACGCCCGGTATTATTGACGTGAACTACCGCTGGTACTTGCTCTCTAACTTCTGGTAGCCAGGAGAGGGTGCGTTCCATATAGGGTGATTCTTGGTAGTTTTCAAAGTATTTGTGTCCAAACTCATGCAAGATAGATGGAGCAAAAGGTCGGTATTCTTCACGGAATTTGACCCGCTTGTTGATTTCTTCTTTCATATTTGGAGAACGAGGATCTGCAAGGATAGAGCGATTGCCTAGTGCGCGGGGGCCAAATTCAGCGCGTCCTTGAACCCATGCCAACAATTTACCCTGAGATAGCAACTCTGCTGCTTCTAAATGTACAGTGCCTGGTAAGTGGCGGACTCGCGAAATCTTACCAAACTTAAGTAGATTGTGCAGCGATTTTTCATTAATGGCGGAACCTAGATAAGGTGATTGAAAACTGGGTTGGCGTGATTCGTTTGGATGATCATCATAATAGGCTAGTAAAGCTGCACCAATTGCATTTCCGTCGTCTGCTGGCGCGGAGGGAACGTGCAAGGCTTTGAAGGGGACTTTTTCGAGGAGGGTACCGTTGAATGATGAATTTAATGCACATCCCCCACCTAAAACCAGATTGTCGGAAATGCCTAATTTATAGAAGTTGTTGAGAAGTTCCTCCATCACATCACTAAATACCTTTTGTCCACTAGCGGCTAGGTCTACTACTTCCCAATAGGAAGCGCTAGCAGGCGCTGCTTTACGCTTGAGGTCGGCGAATATACTAGCCATCTGACGGGGAGGGGCAAATTTTAGACTACAGTCCTTAACTTCAATCAGCGAGCGGATTAAGTTGTACAGTTCAGGATTAACTTTGCCGTAAGGTGCTAAACCCATCACTTTCCACTCCTCACCCTTGCGCCAATCAAAACCGCAAAGTTCAGTAATTTGGGCGTACAAAACTCCTAAACTACCGGTAGCTGTGGACTCTTGTATAAGCTTTAATTGTCCGTTTCTATAGCTGTAGCAGCTGAGCGAGCCTTTTTCACCTTCGCCATCTACAATCATGCAAGCAGCTTCAGTGAAGGGACTGCTATAGCAAGCAGTGGCTGCATGAGTCAGGTGGTGTCGGTATCGCTTGAAGAGGATGCGATCGCTGTTGAATCGCGATCGCATTTGAAAGGCTAAATTTCTCCCTGTTTTTAACAGCGCTGTAAACTGGAGAACAGCCAACCAATCGAAGTTTTGCTGATGGGACAAAAGCTGTTTCCAGGAAGGTTGCATAATGCTTTTAGTACCTTCTATACCCAAATAGAAGTAAAAGTACAATTGATGTAAATAAACTTGCCAGGTATCAAAGTTCCAAGTCGTGGACACTACAAACTCTGCCTTGGGGTCGCAGTAAGTTTCAATCAGTTGCACAATTTGATTAAAGTTATCCGGTTGAACATCCCAAGCTCTTTTGTTCTGTAGATAACGTTCTAAGGCTTCTGCAAACATGACTTTGCCTGTAGAATCAACGATGGCGATCGCTGGATCGTGACAGGTATTAGCTAAACCTATATAATAGCGATTCATACACTTCTCCTTGAATTGATTAAATCAATCTTGTTGACTTATAATCAGGTAAACACTTATCTTTTCAATTTAGTGAATATGATGAATTAAAAGATAAGCTAGGCAACAAAATAAAGCTATTACAAAGCTTTCAATCTTGAGAATTTATTACATTTTTTGTTGCCATACCTGTTTCCAACCAATTAATTTCAAAAAATTGGTGTAACTTCTATGGAAGAAGTTAAATCATTGAAACTATTACCTACATAAGAAGTATTACTGGTAATATTTAGAGTTTTACCCTGAAAATCACCATTGTCGTAAAGCCTAACTGACAACCCATTAGATACTTTCAGCGAACTGAGAATATCATTACCAAAGTAAGTACTAATGTAGTTGTAATCGTAGCGACCTGGACTAAGTTTTAAACTTTTACCTTGATAGTTAGACTTTTCAAAAATTTCAATGGATGGGCTGAGAAACTGAAAGTCTGAAGCTAAACAAAGATTTGTATTTTTGAAGACTTTAGCTATTTCATTGCCTTTGTAATAGATATATGCATTGCCATTATTGTACCTAATTGAGTAGTCTACTTTATTTCCGGCAACTTGAATTTTATCTCCTTGTGTTCTGTTGAAGTCAGTAATATGAGCAACACCTGACCCGCTATAAAATATGTCATTAATTCCATTGGATAAATAAGTCCCTAAAACAAAAGTGTCTGCACCTTGTCTGCCTGTAAGTGTATCAACATCACTACGAAAACTACTATTTTGATTAGTTCCTCGCAAAATATCATTTCCCTCTCCACCATCAAGAATGTCATTGCCTGAACCACCATCAAGAATGTCATTCCCTCTACCACCAATCAGGGAATCATAACCAGAACCACCATTGATTTTGTCATTTCCAGAACCACCATTTATAGTATTATTATTGGGAGTGCCATACAGAACATAATCTGTCGTATTCCCATAACTGCCAAGAGAGAAATCTGCTTTCTTAACATCATACCCACCGAAATCATTGAGATACTTAAAAACTGGTGTGTTAATTTCATCTACAATATAAGTCTTGTAGTAATCCAGATTGAATTCTGAGGCAGTAAAGTCGAATTGTTTTTGGTTATTCAACTTAACTAAAATTTCTGCAATACCATAACCGCCGCGAAGATGTGCCCCTGCTAAGATACCAGACAAGGAGATACTGACTTGTTGTGTATTGATTATTCGGTTTCCCTGAGCATCTTTGAGAAAGTCTGTACGGTCATTATTTAATTGGTAAAATTTTACTGTCTTTATTACTTGGTTGGCAGAATTGGCTAGATACTGGTCAATTGAGTTAATTCCCTGGTTACTCAAACCATCATTAACATAACCATAGTTTTTGTTAAAAGCTTCTCTAATTGCTGTTTCTTGAACAGCAGCTTTTGCTTTCCAAGAGTCTAGACTACTCACTCCATTCTTGCCTGTCCAGCTGCCATTAAAATTTCCATCATAATTATTACCATCGCTGTTGTAATAACCAAGATCTAGAAATATTACTTCTGTAAATTGGTATTTGCCTGTGGCGTTAGTATATTGGTTCTGGGCACTATACTGTAGTGGATCTCCTGACGCTTTACCCGATTCAAATGCACCTAATGCTTCCAAAAATTGCTCAACATTTCCCTTACTCATTACAATCTTCCTCTAATTTGGACAACAAAACTATCTGATTTATTGAGATATATCTATAGTTGAGGTCAATCAAATATATTAGACCTCTGGCAGAAATCTTTTTTTTGCCTTACCCAAAAATGCATACTGCAAAGCATAACCCCAAAGGTAGACGCGAAGAAGAACACGAAAAGAATTACTTTTACATTGGTTGTTTTTGTAAACTCTTGATGTAATTTAGATTCCTATTAAATTCAAAATAGTACAATGGGGAAAAATCAGGTATTTTTAGGCTGAAGTAACTAGCTGTAGTAGCCTATAGGTATGAAAATATTGGCTAAAGTCAGGTTAATAGGGCTAGTCAATTCAGTAATCAGATGTTAAGTGCTTTTTAGCAGCTTTGTATACAGATGTTATTTTTATAACTTGAGATAGATGCGTATTATTAGCTTTTGTAGGTGCTGTTTTATGCTTTTGGAATTCTCCCATTTTACTTTAGGATATTGTTAGAAGTTATTTTTGCTTCCTCAACATCCATGAATTCAACATCAGCCTTTACCTGGGAAAAAGCTAAACAGGTTGTAGAGCAAATTGTATTCAATAATATTGGAGAACACCCTAAAGATATTGAAATGAAAGTGCTTCGAGGCTCCTGGGAGGGTCTGACCTATGAAAAGATGGCTGAGCAGTCCCATCTTTCTGTCAACTATCTCAGGGGAGATATCGGCCCTCAGCTATGGCAAAAGCTTTCAGAGGCACTAGGGGAAGAGGTAACAAAGAGTAATTTTAAAGGAGCGCTAGAGAGAGCTTGGGGAAGACAACTATTTCCACATATTGATAGCAACCTCAAGCAGCTACAATCCCCGTTAGCAGAGCTACCATTTCCAGAAGGATCAGTTCCTTTGGATTCTCCTTTTTACATAGAGCGAGATAATATAGAGTCTATTTGTTACGAAACAGTTGTTAAATCCGCTTCTCTAATTCGCATTAAAGCACCGAAGCTGATGGGCAAAACTTCATTAATGACTAGGGTTTTATCTTATGCTGCATCCCAGAATTATCAAACGGTATATTTAGATTTAAGTAGTGTAGAGCGAGGAATTTTAACGAATTTGGATAAGTTTCTGCGCTGGTTGTGTTTAATGGTTGGTCGGAAGTTAAAGTTAGAAAACCGATTAAAAGATTATTGGGATACAGAGATTTTAGGTAGCAATGATAACTGCACAGTTTATTTTGAGGAGTATTTATTGCCAGAAATAGACTGTCCTTTGGTTTTAGGGTTAGATGAAGTAGATCGGATTTTTCCCTATAACCAAGTTGTCGAAGACTTTTTAGGAATGCTGCGAAGCTGGCATGAAAAAGGGAAAATTTCTGAGCAATGGAAACAACTCAGGCTGGTGATGGCACATTCTACCGAAGTTTATATTCCCTTAGACATGAACCAATCTCCCTTTAATGCGGGACTACCAGTGATGTTGCAGGAATTTGACCACAAGCAGGTGACAGATTTAGCTCACCTTCATGGATTGAATTGGAATGATACTCAGGTAAGGGAGTTAATGAATATAGTTGGAGGGCATCCTTATCTGGTGCGGTTAGCAATGTACGAAGTTTACACTCAAAAGGCAACGCTAAAGCAGCTATTACAAGATGCTTCGACAGAAGCGGGAATTTACAGCAACCATTTGCGACGGTACTTAGAGACGCTGCACTCGGAAGAGGCCCAAGGTTTAAAGGAAGCGTTAACAAAGGTAGTTACTTCACCTGAGCCAGTGGAATTAGATTCAATGCAAATTTATAAGTTGCACAGTATGGGATTAGTGCAACGAAAGGACAATCAGGTAATGCCTAGGTGCAATTTGTATCGTGAGTATTTCCGCAGAGTGTTATAAGCTAATGTCTGTCAAAGTTGCATAGTCATATCATGTCCGCGCTTATTAAGTAAGTCGGTGGAAATAAACCAAACTATGTTACGAAACGTATGTTTCAAGGTTTTTAGCAATGAACATTGTCCTAACCTATGTGACCAATACGGTTCGGATAAGAAATTTACTCGTGAAGGCAAGCAGGGGAGCAGGGGAACTCGGGGCCCCCACGACCGAAGGGAGTGGGGATTAGGGGCACAGGGGAGCAGAGGGGAAAGACTTGCAGTAAGTCTTTCCCCTCTGCTGTCTCAACGAAGAGATGTCTTAACCGAACGGTATTGCCTATGTGACTACGGCTATAATAGACAGCTTTTGAGTAGGGGTGCAGAAGCGAAATACTCCGTCCGCATTAGCGGACGGAGTTTCTGTACTCAATTGTGAGTGCCTTAGTTTGCACTTTCGGGGGCTTTGGAGGATCTGCTAACGATAATCCTGTCGCTGAATATCTCGTAAACGAGCCGCATCACGCATACCATATTCAGCACGACAAAAACGATTTAATTGCATTTCAAAAAATTCCCGATTAGCTTGTAAATGCCTGGGATTTTGGTCTTCTAAAGGATATAACAGTGCAGTTCGTAAAGCTTGAATTACCGCAGAGGTGACATTGTACATTGACCGTTGGAAAGTAATTCCCAACTGAATCAACATATCATCTTCACCCCGGCAATGTTTTTGATAATACTCAACAAGATATTCTGGCAAGAAATGCAACATATCTTGCATTAATAGTGTTGGTGGAATGCCTGCTGTACCAACAGGAAATACATCGGCATAGAGAATACCATAGTGGAAATCTTCTTGCTGATCAGGTACTTGACCTGCCTGAGCATTGTAAGATTTTGTACCACGGAAAGGAGCAGTACGATAAAACACAGCTTCGACGTAGGGTAATGCTGCTTCGTAAAGCCAGGTAAAGCCTTTAGATTTGGGGATAATTTCGTAGCATTCGCCGCGAATATAGACATGGTGGTAAATGGGACGCCCTGCCATAGCAAAAATTGCATTCACCAAAAATTGCATCGCATCGGGGACGCCTTTAAAGCCGCCTTCATCATAGATGTCTGACATCTCAAAGAAAACCGGGGCCATAACTTCCCAGAACAAGCCCAAATTCGAGTAGTAAGACATCTGGCGGCATTGTTCTAAAAACATATCTGGAAACAGCTTGTAGAGTCCCAGCATTAGGGGATTGCCTTGGAAGTATGCCTTAATTGCCCTGTCTGCATTGGCTTTGTACTCTTCGCTATCCAAATAAGCATCAAATTGATTCACTGGTGCGTACATGTGACGATGCCAAAGCATAGCCCGCATACAAGCTTCGGCAAATTCCATATTGATGCGATCGTGAAACAAGTGATGCAGTAGCTTTGGCATTTTGAAAGTTTCACCCTTTTCCATAAATGCCAAAAGTTCGGGGTGGGCAGTTGCTTCACCACGCCAAATTCGTAAATCGGCATCATCACCTGCATAGTGATTGTGACGCTCTAAATATTCTTTGGGCAAGAAATATTTAAAGAAAGGCAACGGTTCTAAAAATACACGTTCGGCAATATAAAGCAAGTCGCGCCAATAAAAATCCATCGGCACTGCATAAGCTTTATATATGCCGATAATTTGCATGAGGTTTTCTGGCGTATCCGGTAACATGGAACCGCCAGCTTCCAAACGATGAATTACTTCTGCGAATTCATGATTAGAAGAAGGTAATTTAGTTAGGGGTTTATCTGGAGTTTGTACCATATTTCTTTTGGGAAATTGGGATATTGGGAATTGGGAATTGGGAATGGGAATTGGGAATTGGGAATTGGGAATTGGGAATTGGGAATTGGGAATTGGGAATGGGAATTGGGAATTGGGAAGAGATATTTTTATGTTCTGGTTATGTGATTTATCACATAACTGTCCAGCTTGAAAATAAGGCGCAAGACAGAAAGAAGATTCTAAATTCTCCCCTTCTGCCCATCTCCCCCTCATTCTTTGAGGGCTACTTGGGGAGTTACAGCTTTTTCGATGGGAGGAACGGCTGCAACGATCGCTGTAGTTGTGGGTTCTGTCCAACGCACTAACCAAGTAGGTTGTACTCCCAAGAAGATGATTAGGCCTGCCAAGATGAGGGCTGGCATTTTTTCATACCATTGAACTTGTGGATAGTAAGCAAGTTTGCTGTCAAGTCTGCCGAAACAGGTGCGGTTGAGAAGGATGACAAAGTAGACGGCAGTTAAGCCGGTTGCGACTACGCACAATAAAGTGGGGATAGGAAAAACAGAGAAGCTGCCTTGGAAAACAATAAATTCAGCGATAAATCCTGTCATACCGGGAATGCCCGCGCTAGCCATACCGCCTAAAACAAGTAGGGCGCTGGTGAGGGGTAAACCACGTATGGGACTCATCAAGCCATTGAGTTTATCTAATTCGCGGGTTCCCACCTTGGTTTCTACAACTCCCACCAAATGGAAGAGGATGGCGAGGATAATACCGTGGCTAAACATTTGGGCAACTGCACCGACGAGTGCTAAGGGGGTGCTGGCGGCAGTGGCGAGGAGGATGTAACCCATGTGTCCAATAGAACTGTAGGCTACCATGCGCTTGATGTCTTTTTGAGCGATCGCTACTACAGCTCCATACATAGCACTGACTGCTCCCCAAATTGCCAAAGATGGGGCAAGAATACTCCAAGCTTCGGGAAACAATGCCATGCCAAACCGCAAAATGCCGTAGGTTCCTAGCTTTGCTAACACACCACCAAGCAGAACTGCGATCGGGGCGGAAGCTTCAACATAAGCGTCTGGCAACCAAGTATGTAAGGGAACCAAAGGAATTTTAATCCCAAAACCTAGGATGATTCCGACTAAGAGAAGAATTTGCAGTGCTGTTGATAAGCCTTGGGTAGAAATTGCATCATAATTAAAGCTGGAGGAACCAGTTAGCCAGACTACACCTAAGAATGTTGCCAGAATCAAAGCTCCGGAAACAGCGGTGTATATGAGGAATTTCATCCCCGCGTAGCCTCGTTTTGCACCACCCCAAATGGAAATCAGCAGATAAAAGGGGATTAATTCGAGTTCGTAGAACAGGAAAAACAGCAGTAAATTCTCTGCTAAAAATGCCCCTGCAACTCCACCACTCACGAATAAAATTAAGGAATAAAAAAGCCGGGGGCGTTCAATGTACTGATTGCTGCTGTAGATAGCAATCCAGGTGAGCAAACTATTTAAAATCAGCATTAAGATGGAAATTCCATCAACCCCAAGTTGATAACTCAAACCAAGAGTTTCATTCCAAGGTAGATACTCTTGTAATTGCATCCCTGGATTGTTAATGTCAAATTTCAAGAGTAGGAAAAGATTCCACAGAAGAATTATTCCAGAAAGGGTTAATGCTCCTAAACGAACGCGATTGGCAGGAATACTGAGAGGCAGGACTGCAATCACAGCCGCAGTCAAAATTGGGAGCCAAATCAAAACACTGAGCATAGTGATTTTAAGTTTAATTAATGGGTAACTTTAAAGTTTGTAGTGTTCTGTTTGAGATTCATCGAATGCTAAGCAACTATTGTGACACGACCAGTATCTAAATCATAATACCCACCAGCAATAATGAGTTTTTTATCAGAAACTAACTGCGAGAGAATAGGGGATGTTTTCAATTTTCTTATTTGTGACAAAATGTTGGCTTTACAAGCATTTTCCAATTTATCTCCAGGTTGATTTAAGGATGATTCTATACCGGGTTGAATAGCAGCCACTAAGGTAGCAATTTGACCAGGGACTTGGGCACCTTTGACTGTGGCTTCTACTGCACCACATCTTTTATGTCCCACCACCATAATTACTTTTGAGCCTAATACTAAACTGCCAAATTCTAAACTGCCGGTTTCTTCTGGCGTGGCAATATTACCAGCCACACGACATACAAATAAATCCCCAAATCCTTGGTCAAAAATAATCTCTGAGGGAACCCGTGAATCTGCACAACCGAGAATAGAAGCAAAGGGTTTTTGACCTTTAGCAACTTCTATGAGACGTGTAAAAGTTTGGTTGGGATTTTTTCGTTGTCTTTTAACAAATCGGCTATTTCCTTCTATTAGTTGTTGCAGTGCTTGTTCAGGAGTCAGATCTTCTTTAGCAACTGCTTTTTGGGGAAAAACTAACTCAGAACTTACTCCTGCTGTTACTATGCCTGTACCTACTACTCCTGCACCTAATCTCAGTAAGTTTCTTCTGGAAACATTTCTTTTCATTGTATTCTCCTCACACTGGAAAAATCGGCAGACACATTGTTAATTGTTGAACTATTAACAATGAGCTATGAGCCAAACTAAAATATCAAGTCTAAGAATTGATTTCCCCAGTATGGCCAAGTAACAAATATTCCCAGAACGCTAACTCCTAGTAGAACAGTGAAAGCATAAAACTGAGTTTGTCCAGAGGTACTATATTTGAGACTTTCACCGCTACCAATGGAAGCCAAACCAACCATATTCACAATGCCATCGACTACAAAGCGGTCAATAAGATCGACCAATTTAGAAAGCAGGTCAACACTCAAAACTATGCTCATCCGATAAAGTTTTGGGGTGTAAAAATCGTAGGCAATTAAGTCTTGCAGAGGTTGCCAAGGCAGGCGAATCGGTTTAGGAACGATATTACTCAGATAAATGATGCTGCTAATGCTGCAACCAAAAATAGTTGACCAAACTAGTAATAAGGCAACATCTTTATTGAGATCTGCCCAACTCGGTAGAAGTGATAAGCTTTGTAACACTAAAGGCAGATGTAGAACAAAACCCAGCAAAATAATCATTGGTAGAGCCATAGGAGCGTGAACTTCTGGCGATCGCTCGCTCATTTGCTTGGGTTTACCACCAAAAATCAGACAGAATTCTCTTGTTAAACTGAAGGCTGTTAAAGCATTGACCGCTATTACTACTCCTACCAGCCAAGGTTTAATTTCCCACAGCCCGGAAGCTAATTTCAACAATGCCCAAAAGCTTCCCAAGGGAGGAAAACCAATTAATCCCAAAGTCCCGACAATATAAGCTAGTCCCGACATCGGACGGCGTGACCACAGTCCACCTAACTGGCTGACGTTTTGGGTGATGCTGTTCCAGATGATTCCGCCAGTACTCATTACCAACAAGGCTGAGGCGAGGGCGTGGGTAAGTACCAACAACAGTGCGGCTTCATCTTGCTGTGTACCTACGGCAATGAACACCAAACCCATGTAGGCACTAACAGAATAGGATAGGCAGCGTTTGATGTCAATTTGAGCGATCGCAATTATGGAAGCACCCACTGCCGTTACTGTACCAATAGCTACCATTGCGGATGTCACTATGGGCGACAGACTCAAAACAGGTTGTAATTTAATTAATACCCAAGCACCACTGGCAACTACTACTGAGTTCCGTAAAATGGTACTGGGAACAGGCCCTTCCATCGCTTCATCTAACCACAGATGCAAAGGAAATTGAGCGCATTTACCCATTGGCCCCGCCACCAGTGCCAAACCAACAAGTGCCAAAAGTGTCTGGTTGACATCGGCAGTAACTGCCCAATTACCTAATTCTGTGTAATTCCAGGTTCCAGCTAAGGGCCAAATTGCCAGCACTCCCATCAGCAGGAATAAATCTCCCACCCGCTTAGTTAAGAAAGCATCTCTAGCACCGGTGACAACCATCGGCTGACTGAACCACAACCCAACTAATAGGTAGGTTCCCAAAGTCAGCATTTCCAGAATCACATAGCTGAAGAATAGATTATTACAAAGGGCTAGGGCACAAAGTCCCGCTTCAAATAAGCCTAATAGAGAATAGAAGCGTCCCCAACCCCAATCCATCTCCATGTAGCCAATGGCGTAAATCTGTGCTAGCAAATTTAAGCCAGCAATCACTACCATTGCACCTACACTCACTGAAGAAATTTCTAAATCAATGGAGAGGTTTAAACCAGCAGTACTCAACCAAGGTATAGATACATCATGGGGTGGTTGATTCCAACTTACCAAAAATGCCAAAGTCGCATGGACAAATGCTAAAAATGTCATGATTAAATTGACATAACCCGCAGGTCTTGGCCCCGTGCGTCGAATAATTCCCGGCGACCAAGGTAAGGCTAAAAGCCCACCAATCAAAGCGTATAAAGGCACTAGCCAAACCGTTTCAAGCAAAAATTGAGCCATGAACTTACCTCAAAAAAATTTGCAGCAAAACAAAGCGCAGTTGTAAAAATACAAGCGTTCCTTTTAGGTAATCTCAGTATGGAAACTAAGACAAATTAATTTTTGCTTAATCTTGTTAGAAATAGATTAGCTTTATATGTGTCAAAAGGAAATAAGCTTATTAGATAATTAAGCGATATTAACTCTAATAAATTCTTATGTATTATTATTCAATGGTAAATATTAGTTGCAGTCTATGATTATTATTTAGCTCAAGCAATAGTATCTATTGATTTAAATATATGGATTATTGGAGCGATCGCGCCTAGAAAGCACTAACGGATAACCAAGATGGAGCTACCCCCCCCCCACAGCAGCATGATAACAGGCTACTTGTCAATAGTAGATCTATTTGTACTTTTGTCAACACAGCACTAGATTCAAGATCAATACGGTTCGGATAAGCATTTTAAACTCACAATAGGGTTTGGGGAAAAGGTTACTGGGCTTGGGTTAAAAATTTTTCTTCCCCTTTTCCCTTTCCCCTTTCCCCTTTAACCGAACCGTATTGGATTCAAGATGGGCTAAATTGCTGAAAAATTTCAGTTTGATGCTACCATTTTCACCACCAATGGGTAGTATAAATAATAACTATCTGCTTATTTAGTAGCGCTTAGAGTCTGCTGATGATTGAAATCCTAGCTACACTCTCTGCTTCTGCGGCAGCAGGAATGAGAATAGGCATACCACTATTGATCATTGGACTGTTGCATGGCAGTAACTTGTGGTCGGAAGTTCCAATTTTATCTCACATTTCTTCGCCAGTCTTGTTAGGCTGCCTCACTAGTTGGTCATTAGTTGAATTGCTTGCCTCAAAAAAGCTATGGGGACAAAGACTGGTGCAACTAGTTCAGTTATTATTGTCTCCGCTCGTAGGAGCAATTATGGGGTTAGCAGTCGCTGAAGCTACAGCAGCACCGGACTGGCTAATTGCTCTAATTGGGGGTTTGTTAGCTTTAGTACTTCAGCTAGTGCAAATTGGTTGGTTCTATCGCTTGCGTGGCTTGCCATTGTGGGCAGTTTTTCTTCAAGACACTTTGTGCATTGCTCTGGTGCTTTTCGCCTTTGGTGCCCCCAGACAAGGAGGATTAATTGCTTTAATCTTGCTCTGGTTTGCAGTGCGTAGCGCTAAGCAATGGTATGACTGGTATTGGAAGAAAAGTTAGGAGTTAAGAGTGAACAGTTAGAAATAAAACTCCTAACTCCTAACTCCTAACTCCTAACTCCTTTGATTTATTGCAAAAGACCTATCATGTGCAACAGACCGCGGCCGGTAATTAGCTCGATGATGAGGGCAATAAAGCCCAGCATGGCAATACGACCATTCCAGACTTCAGCGCTAGTAGTCATCCCCCACTCCCAATTTTCTTGGGGGTACATTTTGACTTTTTTCTTCATCTGGGTAACTTGGGAAAGTTTGAGACTGGGCTTTTTGAGCGCATCAATCACTAGGTCTGCCAGTGCTTTAATAAACACCGGATGGGTGTTGGGAGCAGGTACGCGACGAAAGTTTTCAATTCCTGATTCTTCAGCTATTTCTCGATACTCAATATCAATTTCTTGTAATGTCTCTATATGTTCTGAGACAAAACTGATAGGTACGACGACTAAATCTTTAACGCCTTGTGCCCCTAGTTGTTTGAGCGCATCTTCAGTATAAGGTTGAAGCCATTCTACTGGGCCGACGCGACTTTGGTAAGCTAAGGTATAGGAATTTGGGCGATTGAGGGTTTGCATAATCAAAGCAGTACAATCCTCAATTTCTTGCTGGTAGGGGTCGCCAGCTTCTTCAACATAGCTTTTGGGAACACCGTGAGCGCTGAAGAAGACATGAACTTCATTAGGATTAGAAAATTGGTCGAGTTCCTGGGCGATGAGTTCTGCCATTGACTGAAGGTAGCTTGGTTGTTTGTACCACGAGGGAATGACAGTGTATTCAATGCGTTGAAGTTTTGGGTCTTCTTGCCAAAGTCTTTCTAAAAGCCGGAAACTAGAACCACTAGTACTAATGGAAAATTGAGGATACAGTGGTAGTATCACCAAGCGCTCGATGTTATCTTGGGTAAGTTGAGCGATCGCTTCTTCTGTGTAGGGATGCCAATAACGCATTCCCAGGTAAATATTAGCCTCCTGCCCCAAATAATCCAACTGTTCCTTCAAGGCTTCGCCTTGAGCCTCAGTAATTCGCCGTAGTGGCGAACCGCCGCCGATTTGCTTGTAGTTTTCTTGAGATGTTTTGGTTCGCCGTGAGGCAATGAACCAAGCTAGGGGTTTTTGCAACCAGCGAAATGGTAGGCGAATAATTTCCGGATCAGAAAATAGGTTATACAAAAACGGCCCAACATCATCTAACTTGTCAGGTCCCCCCAGATTGAGTAATAAGACGCCTACACGACCCATAGCAGTTACTTTCCCCCAATCTTTTCAGAATTTTTTTACTAATGTTAACAATATATCTTTAATTAAATATAAAGGTTAATAGTCAGGAAAGATGTAATGGCAACAATTTTACGCGATTGGAGTTACCGCTATCAATGGCTATATGATGGCATATCACGTTTGGCGGCTGTTAGTGTAGGCGGTGAAGCCCGTTTTCGGCAACTTGCTTTGCAAGGCTTAACAATTTACTCAGATAATCAGGTATTAGATTTATGTTGCGGCAGTGGTCAATCAACGCAATTTTTAGTGAAATATTCACAAAATGTAACAGGATTGGATGCTTCCCCATTATCTTTGCGACGCGCACAGCAGAATGTCCCTGAAGCTAATTATGTGGAAGCTTTTGCTGAAAATATGCCCTTTGCAGATAATTTGTTTGATGTAGTGCATACCAGCGCCGCACTGCATGAAATGCAGCCTGAGCAATTACGAAAAATTATTAGTGAGGTTTATCGGGTGCTGAAACCAGGAGGAGTGTTTACACTGGTGGATTTTCACGCACCTACTAATGCGATATTTTGGCCTGGGGTGTCACTGTTTTTATTGTTGTTTGAGACGGAAACGGCTTGGCAGTTGCTGAAAACTGATTTGGCTGGGTTGTTAACTACAGCTGGGTTTGATGTAGGTAAGCCCAGTTTGTATGCAGGTGGTAGTTTGCAAGTAATACAGGCGATAAAATAAACTGCGAGGCATCTTGAGTAGGGGTGTAGGGAAGAGGTTTGAAGCTTTTGTAGAAAATTAAGTTGCCATTGAATACTTCTTGTTACATTAGCCTCAGTAGTTGTCATCAACTGCCTACAACAGAACGGATGAAAACTCTCTGTGTCTTTGTGTCTTTTGTGAGGCAGCCCCCGTCTTGGGCGCCACATCCTCCACTTGGTGAGGGAGTTGCCGTCTTGGCGCCGCAGCGTCGTTAGCGCAAGCGTTGCGCGAGTCTTCTCCCAAGGGGAGACGCTACGCTTTCCGAGCGTCTGGGGGACTGCCGATCTCAAGAGCGGTAGCGAGCTTGCGAGCGTCACCCGAAGGGTGATTGAACTTTTTACCACTAAGGCACTAAGACGAGGGCAGTTGCGTGGTGAGGCAGCGCGCACAAAGGGGGTCTCCCCCATGAGTGACTGCCGAAAGGCTTTGCCGACTTGAGCAAACTGCCCGTACAAAGTATTTTCAAGACAGGCAACCTGGGCATCATCATTTCCAATAAAATAAAACCCCAGACTTAATAAAATCTGGGGATTTTCCTCTTGAACCACCTTTTTATTTGTAACTTAAAAATAATTGATGCAACATCAAGAGAATAGACATAATTTTCTTAATTTTGTCTATTATTTTGGTTATATAAATTACTTGATATGATTGGTTGAAACAAATTTAAACGCTTTGATTTTTATCATTGCTATGTAAAAAGTTTGAAGTCTATAAAAATCTACTATTTTGAAGGTAATTTTAGTAGATTTATAACTAGACATAACTCCTTTATTTAAGTCTAACAATTTACTTTCAAGATATTGAATTTGAAAATTTTATGACTAAAAATAAAGATAGCCTCTAACAAATAGTAGGGGTTCTTTGTAATAACCTAACCTTATCCAATGTCTGTAGTCCGCGCCAGCGGACTTTTATTTATGGTTTTATCAGGAATTATGTCTAATTTTTTCTTGAAAAGGCTTGAACTTTTTCTATAAATAGAGAAAATAAAAATACTACCTGATTATTGCCCAATCAGGTAGCAATAAGCCCTTATAGTATGTCCGCTTTAGCGGACTTTATTAATCACATTACAAAGCATAGGGCGAAACTTTTCTTCTGTAAAGCAGAGAAGATTTTGCAGATTTTTGGATGAACAGATGATTTATCCTAGTTAGGGTAGGTAACAGTGTAGGGTTGATAACATGGAGGACACCCTCACTAGTGAATACCATATCTGCAAGATTTACAGGAGATGAGACTATGAGTAATCTAGGCAAGAAAAGATTGGACACAGCCGTAGCGATCGCAACATATGCCATTGGTAGCGGTACTGCCTCAGCCGTTCCAACCCCAGGTGTAGAAATTCCTAAACAATTACTAGTCACAGCTTCTGATATTTTAATGTATACCAATATTTGGAAAATCTATTTTGAGGAGGATTTATCCAAGAAGGAATTATTAGAAATACTGGCACAATTAGGTTTAGTAACAATTGGTGCAACAGGAACAGCTTATGTAGTTACCAAAGCAAGTACAGCAATCTTGAAGGAAATTACTAACTGGACTGGGCCATTGGGATGGGGTGTAACAGCTGCGATCGCAGGTTCGCTAAGTGGTTTATTTGGACTTGCTTGGGGGCTATATTGCGATAATCTTTATTCTCAAAGACAGTCCAAGTCAGCTTAATTCTATCTCAATACTCAATTTGTACAACAGTTGGAGTGAAGATGCAAACAAAAGGAAGTTTGAGGTATTGAATTTGACTATTTTCGCAGATGGAGATGGGTATTGACAGTTTGGGCACAAAACTGAAAATATGCAATTTAGATGCACAAAATATAAAGTTGTGCAATTAACCCATATTTTTCAAAATGTGTGAAAACAGACACAATTTTTTACCGCTTGTTCCAAAGCTTCCCCAGCATCTTCTTTGAACTGATACATCAACCACCAGAAACAGCAAATACCTATCAATTTTCATCAGTTGAAGTTAAACAACTCGCCTTCCGAATTGATGGTGTGTTTCTCCCTAGGAACAATGCACCATCACCACCCATTTATTTTGTTGAAGTCCAATTCCAAGTTGACAAAAAGTTCTATTCACGCTTTTTTACAGAAATCTTCCTTTATTTGGATAAAACCGAATTGGCTAATAATTGGCAGGGAGTTGTCGTTTATCCCAGCAGGAGTATCGATACAGCAGATACAGAAAGATATATTGAATTGCTGACAAGTCAGCGGGTAAGCCGTATTTATCTCGATGAACTAGACTCAGAGGGAGAACAGTCTATTGGCATTGAGACAGTCAAGTTAGTAATTGAACCAGAATCAACTGTTGGTACAAAAGCCAAGGAATTGATCAAAGCCACTAGGCAACAAATAACTGATGAAGTTACCCAGCGGGAACTTTTACAATTAATAGAGACGATAATTATTTATAAATTTCCTAAAGCAAGCCGGGAGGAGATTGAGCAAATGTTGGGCTTAAGTGAGTTAAAACAAACTAGAGTTTATCAAGAAGCTAAGTTAGAAGGCAAGATTGAAGGCAAGATTGAAGGCAAGATTGAAGGCAAGATTGAGGGCAAGATTGAGGGCAAGATTGAAGGCAAATTAGAGGCAGTACCTTTTATGCTGAGCTTAGGTGCAACTGTGGAAGAGATAGCAGAAGCATTAGGTTTAGATATAGAACAAGTCAGACTTGTAGCCCAAAGCACTCAGTCAAATCAGGAACAAGATCAAGATTGATACTTTGCACACAACCTCTTAGAGATTGAGCGTCAAGATTGTGTTATTTTCCCAAAACAAGCGGCTTGCTGTTTTGGAAAAATTGCTGGGAGAAAAACAAGAGGAGATTGAGCAAATGTTGGGCTTAAGTGAGTTAAAACAAACTAGAGTTTATCAAGAAGCTAAGTTAGAAGGCAAGATTGAGGGCAAGATTGAAGGCAAGATTGAGGGCAAGATTGAGGGCAAATTAGAGGCAGTACCTTTTATAATGAGCTTGGGTGCAACTGTGGAACAGATAGCACAAGCATTAGGTTTAGATATAGAGCAAGTAAGACTTGTAGCCCAAAGCACTCAGCCAAATTAGGCAAAAGGTTGTGATTCCGAGGCTATCGGCTGAATTGACTAGGATTATCAGACGCTTAAAACGTTAATAATGAATCACAGTAAGTCAGTAAGCGAAAATTGCCGTTGACGGTCTAGTTCTTGAAGCCGCAGTTTTTCAGCATAGAATGCTTGATAGTATGATTGCCATCTTTCTGGTGCTACATCTGGATCTGTTTCCTGCCATAATTCCAAAAAGTGGCGATAGCGCTTTTCACGGAATACGCGTTCCATACAAGCGATCGCAGCTTGAATCACTTGCGGAGTGCGAAGTATTTCTTTCTTACTTTTCTCATTGAGATGAAACAGATGGGAAACTAATCCTATATCCTCAGACAATTCCAAATATCTGTCTTGCAGACTTGAAATTAAATCAACTTGCTCATCTGTTGACTCTAAAATCTGCCGCCACAAAAATCGATGGTGAGAAAGGCTAAATTCTAAATCCCGTTCATCTAGGGCTACCATAATAGCTTGACGCTGTTCTGGACAATGCAAGTAAATTCGTAACAATAAAGCCTCTGCTAGTTCTAAAAGACTGCGATCGCCTTTGGCGTTGGCAAAGCCCTCGCCAGTGGGGACTGGGGACTGGGAATAGCTTCTACTACTCCACTCTCTTTTAGTTGGTAAAGGCTTAGAGTATGTAGCCGCAGCGGGAGCAATCTGAGTCAGTAAATTTTCTACTCGTAGAGGTATAAGTCTGGTATCCCCTAAGCTGAGTATTTCTGCACAATAAGAAACGTAATAGTTACGGGTATCACTATTAGCTATATTTTTCAGTAATTTAACTATCTGCTGAGTTACCTGTTGAAAATCAGTTGCTTGCTTTAAGTCGCGGTCTTTGGTAATTTTTTGAATCTGCCAGTCTAGCCAAAGTGGAGCATTTGCCAATAGTTGTTGATAGTCTTCTGGCGTATGAGTATGCAAGTATTCATCTGCATCTTTGCCATCGGGGAGGTTGAGAATTTTGAGTTGAACTTCACCTTTATATGCTAAATCGGCAATTTCCCCAATTGCTCGTTCAGCAGCATTTGTCCCTGCTTTATCAGCATCAAAATTGAGTACCAACTGTTTTGATTCAGTATAACGTAATACCAGTTTGACTTGATCTAAGCTGAGGGCAGTACCGAGGGAGGCGACAGCATTATTAATACCAGCAGCGTGGAGAGCGATCGCATCAAAATATCCTTCTACCACTACCGCTTGATCCTGCTGAGAAATTCCTCCTTTGGCTTGATCGAGAGCAAATAGGGTTTTACCTTTGCTAAAAAGTTCGGTTTCTGGTGAATTTAAATATTTAGGTTGCTCATCTGTGAGAGTTCTACCTCCAAAGCCGATGACGCGTCCTTGGACATCACGAATGGGAATCATCAAGCGATCGCGAAACACATCGTAATAACTGTTCCCTTCCTTGCGCGGTTTAATCAATCCTGCTTTTTCTACTAGTTGTACTGGATAGTGTTTATCTTCTACTAGATAGCGATAAAGGGTTTCCCAACCTGCGGGTGCATAACCTAAACCAAACTGCTGAATTGTTTCTTCCCCAAGTCGGCGGTTAGATCGCAAATACTCAATTGCTCTTTGTCCTTGGGATTGTCTGAGGGTATGTTGATAAAACTGTGCTGCGGATGCGAGAACTTCATATAATTGTTCCCGCAAAGACAGCTGACGCTGTAATTCTTGGCGTTGTTCGGGTTCAAGAGTTTGCACACGCACGCCTGCACGCCGCGCTAAATCCAACACCACCTCAGTAAAAGAGCGCTTTTCCAAGTCCATGAGGAACTTGATAGCATTTCCCCCAGCTTGACAGCCGAAGCAATAGTACATTTGCTTTGTCTGGCTGACTGTAAAACTAGGGCTTTTCTCATCATGAAAGGGACACAACCCCACAAAATCTTTTCCACGCTTGCGTAAAAGTACATGTTCTGATACGACATCTACAATATCAGCGCGTTGTTTAACTTCCTCAATTGTATCTGGGTGCAAGCGGGGAATTTGCATATTGGTCAGTTGTCAGTGGTCAGTGGTCAGTGGTCAGTTGTCAGTGGTCAGTGGTCAGTTGTTATTTTCCTCATCCCCACTCATCAGTCATCAGTCATCAGTCATCAGTCATCAGTTATGAACTTTAGAGAAATAACAAAGGACAAATGACAAAATACTTCTGATAGTTATTATATTGTTGTTGCCAAGCCACAAATCTATGTATAGAATTGCTGACGCTTAATTTTATAAGAGGAAATACTGTAGATGGGGCGTATATTTATTTCAGCGGCTCACGGAGGCAAAGAAGCAGGAAGAATTGACCCAGGTGCGATCGCAGGTGGTACAACCGAAGCCAGGGAGATGATTCTGCTACGGGATTTAATTGTAACGGAACTAAGGGCGCGGAGTTTTGAAATTTTAGCAGTTCCCGATGATTTGAGTGCGGCAGACACCATCGCTTGGATTAATTCTCGTGGCCGTAGCGGTGATGTCGCCCTGGAAATTCAAGCTGATGCGGCTAGTAGTCCTTCTGTGCGGGGGGCTAGCGTTTTCTACATTGCTAGCAACAGCGATCGCAAAAGTAATGCTGAATTGCTATTAGTAGGGTTACTACGCCGCGTACCCCAATTGCCAAATCGCGGAGTTAAGCCAGATACAGATAGTGGATTGGGTCGTTTAGCATTCTGTCGTCAAACAATATTACCTGCCTTGGTGATGCAAGTCGCATTTCTCAGCAGTCCAGAGGATCGTGCTTTGCTACAAACTCGCCGCCGGGATTTTGCTCTAGGAGTTGCTGATGGTTTGGCATCTTGGAGCCGTGTAATTGATCCAAATCCCCAAACCCCCCAAGAACCAAATTATCCGCCAATTAATATTAATATTAATGGGCAAAATTATCAAGAACAAGGAGTACTAATTAATGGTAATGCTTATATCCCCATTGATTTAGTTGATCGCTTGCGAATTGACCTGTCAACAGCACCCAATGTCCGCCGTATTACCTATCGTAAAATAGTCTATGTAAAAGCTGTTGAATTGGGGGATTTTAATGTTGCTATTTCCTGGGATGCTGGCACTCGCACTGTCACCTTACGATCCAATTTAGCAGTTTGTCCTGCTCAAATAGATCAGGTGATGTCAAATGGTAATACCTCGGAAGTGCAGTTGCAATTATTCCTCAGAAATAACAATGAAAATGCCTTAGTAAAATTTCCTGATCTCCCAAAACTCTATCGAGAAGAAGCCAATATAGAGGGGGTAAACTATGATATTGCCTTCTGCCAAATGTGTGTAGAAACTGGATTTTTACTTTTTGGTGGTGATATTAGACCTGAGCAAAATAACTTTGCAGGCTTAGGTGCAATTGGTGGTGGTTCAGAAGTAGCAACTTTTGAAAGTGCTAGAATTGGGGTGAGGGCACATATCCAACATCTCAAAGCTTACGCTAGTTTAGAACCTTTAGTGAGCGAAGTTGTAGATCCACGGTTTCGTTTTGTGACTCGTGGCATTGCACCATCAGTCTATCAGCTCTCAGGGCGCTGGTCAGCAGATTTAGATTATGGTACAAAAATTACAGCGATGGTTAAACGACTGTATAAATCAGCAGGACTGCTTTAAAATTCTAGGAGAGTGATAAAAAGTCCGCAGCGATCGCAAACAAGTGAAGTGTTCGCTGTTCAACTTTGCCAAAGGGTAGCGATCGCTCCAATCTTTGTGATTGCTTTACTTCGTTGTTTCACAAGCGCTTAATTACTCCCTTTTTGGTGTCAGCGCACCGATGCAACTTCTTTTCCTCTGCTCCTGTGGTCAAGAGATGCCTAAACGGTAATCTTTTTGCGTGCAAGGAGTAGTCCATTATTAATATTTAATTTTAGTGAATCTTTATTAAAGAATGCATGAAGTTGTCAAATTGGCAAGCCTTAAATAAATATATATAGTAAAATATGACAACGCTGTTTTTGTGTGTATTTACGGTTGACGTTTACTATTCAAAACAGTTATAGTAAAAAGTTTTATTTATTGACATTTTTCAGAAACTTGTTTAAGATTAAGAAGCGACCACTTAAGAGTCTGTCTTCTGGCAGCCATCTTATTGGAAAAAAACAGCTTAGCAGTTGAATCAGTAAATTCAACTGCTAAGTCGTATTAATGTATAATTTTTATTATTATTTTAATATAATACGTACAGCAAGAAACACTATTTATTGCTGATAAAAAACAGCATATAAGCTTAAATTATATTTTTTAGGAATGGCTACAGTTAAAGCGCGTTAGTTCTTCTAAGAAGTTAAAAACCTCACAAAAAATGAAAACTTTAGTAATAAAAATTACTCATTAAAAATACTAGATTAATTGCTGTAGTAGCTAGTTATTTCTGAAATCGAAACTGCAATAACTCCTAAATTACGCCTAAATTCAGAATTACATCATATTTGCTGCACTGAGCTTAAGCGTTAGCTTATAATGTATTCAACGTTGCTTCAAAAGCAACGCCGGAGTCAGCATTGAGAATTTTGAGAAAGACAGATTCTTAAGTGGTCGCGCCTTAATTGTCTTCCTTTTTCAAGTTCTCTTGCTGATATCCTTCACTGCTGAAAAAAAGGAAGACACAAGAATGTTTCCACGAAAGGTGATTTCTTCTAGAAAAGATAATCGTCTAGTTTATACTGTGTTTGTCAGTGTTGTTTTATCTACAGTACTGATTGTCACGGTATTGATGGGTAAGGAAATTACACTAAAATATGGAGATTTGAGAGTGGAAATTAATCACTCCCATATTTGTGAATTGCCTGATATCTCAGGAATTAAATAGTACCTAGTAGTACGCCAAAACTTGGCGGGGTAAAGGGGAAAGGGGAAAGGGGAAAGGTTTTTGTCTCTTACCCTTTTCCCTTTGACCTTTACCCAACCTCCACCTAACATTTTTGGGTTGGCAGACTACTAGTTTTGCTCTTAATATTTTTATAAAAATATTAAGAGTAAAACTGATGTGCTTTCAAAGCATGAACGAAGACTGATTCTGAAAGGAAAGGCGATTTATAGCCATTTTCAATCTAGTGAGGTACAGGTATGCAAATAGACCTAACCCCCTAACCCCCTTCCCGAAGCGGGAAGGGGGAACAATTCAAAGCCTCTCTCCTAAAAGGAGAGAGGTTTGGAGAGAGGTCAAAACTGTACTTCACGCTTACCGAGAAACGCTATAGTTGCACTGGTGCTAGTGCGATCGCAGCCAAGCTTTTGGCTCAAATCACACCCCAGCCAGAAGGACAAAGGAAAGCGGTTGTACTAGCACTACAATTTGACAACAAATCGATACATAAATTCTGCCCATGAGCGATCGCGTCAGTCTGACGCTTAAAAAAGCTTAAACTCGTAAATACTTTTATCGTAAAAGTATCCAACCTATTATGTATGACCTCAGCCAAACCGTTAAAATTACAATTTTTGATACAACTTTACGAGATGGAGAACTAGCCCTAGAACGCAAGTTAACAGTTGATCAAAAGATTCGCTTGGCAAAAATTCTTGACAAAATGGGAGTGGATGTCATTGAGGTTGGTTATCCAGGGGCATTTTCTAAAGACGCTGATGAAATTTTCATGGTGTCTAAGCAGGTAAAACATTCTACAATCTGCGGTTTGGCCAGTAGTAACCCAGAAGAAATTACTGCGGTGGCGGCGGCGATCAAAAAAGCAGTCAAAGGACGCATCAATTTGTTTACCCCAGTTCGCCTGAAGGCAAATACGGAAGCATCAGAGGTACTACAAATCATCAGCAGTAGTGTATCGTTGGCAAGAGACCACTGCCCAGACGTGGAATGGTCAGCCTTTGATGCCACACGTAGCCATCCTGATTTTTTATGCAAAGCGGTGGAAACAGCTATTAAAAGTGGTGCAACAACAATCAGTATTCCCGACAGTCTAGGGGTTGCACAGCCAAGTGAGTTTTCTGATCTAATTAATATGCTTATGCACCGAGTTCCTAATATTGAGCAGTCCACCCTTGCAGTCCACTGTCACGATGACTTGGGGTTCGCGGTTGAGAATTCACTGGTTGCATTGGAACTAGGAGCAAGACAAATTGAATGCTCTATTAATGGATTAGGGGCGCGTGCTGGTAACGCTGACTTGGGAAAGGTTGTGGAGGCGATCGCTAATCATCCTACCTACCACACTGCTATTGATCAATCATGGCTGCATCAAGCATCAGAGACACTGAGTCAATTGACAGCAGTTTCAACGTAACTTACCAGTTCCAATCCGATGAAAGATCATTTTGCTAGATTTAATGTTTGAAAAACTAAATATTAGGGTATCATAATAACTGTAAATTGCCGTAGACATTCCTTGTATGTATTATGCAAACTCTATCTACTGCATAAGTAGTCAGACAAGATTCAATATACATTTGGCAAAGGTGGCTTTAGCGGAATATATAGGTGTGAAGATTCCTACCCTACCCTGTCGTAAACTTCGTTGAGGAAGCGGGGATGCTTTGGGCAAAGGGTATATTTCGTTTCGTGAGTCCTAACTTACTGGCCTTACCTATGCGATGACATCAATAATTTTGCATACCCACTTAAAATTGCAAAAAAACCTGAAAAGCTTGGCATAAGTATTTAAAAGAAAGTTTGATAGGAAGTTAACAACAATACCCACAAAGCAATGGGGCTTTTGCTTCCAGCCTCTATTTATGGATAGACCACAATATGCAGATTTGACTGCTACCCCTAGCTTGAGAAAATTCTCACAGATATTCACCACAGCCTTGTAATCCATATGGCTCTCGCACCCGCAGTTTTCGCCAGTGTAGTGGCTCAGCAGTTGTCTCATATCTCCCACTCAGAGCATATTTTTGTGTTTGGATAAAGTCGCATTTTAAACATGCTACCTAAAAAGAATTACTGACAAAACCTGGTGCTGAACATAGGTAACAGAGGCAAAGTATGGAAATTGACAGCCAAAAAGGAGGAATAAAAATTGCTTACAGTGTATAGCAACGATGAACTACAGTTAACTGCTGACGTGCTGGTAGTTGGTGGTGGCCCTGCCGCTGCATGGGCTGCATGGACAGCTGCATCTCAAGGTGTCAAGGTAATTATTGTTGATAAAGGTTTTTTGGGTACGAGTGGTGCTGCTGCGGCTAGTGGCAACGGCATCATGGCTCCTTCTCCAGAGAATTGGGACAAAGTTTTATCAGAGCGTTATCGCTTAGGAAACAACCTTGCTAACTTACGTTGGATCGAGCGTGTAATCGAAAAAACTTGGCTCAGTTTGCCTTTAGTGGAAAATTGGGGCTATCGTTTCCCCAAGGAGAATGGGGAATCTGTGCGCCAGAGTTATTATGGCCCGGAATATATGCGGGTACTTCGCAAAAATCTCTTGCGTGTTGGTGTGCAGATTCTCGACCAAAGTCCTGCTCTAGAGCTTTTATTGGCTGATGACGGCTCAGTGGCAGGAGCAAGAGGTGTGCAGAGACAAAATCATCGTACCTATACTATTCGTGCTAGTGCAGTAGTCTTGGCCAATGGTGGTTGTGCATTCTTGAGTAAAGCATTAGGTTGCAATACCAACACAGGTGATGGACTATTGATGGCAGTGGAAGCCGGCGGTGAACTCTCCAGTATGGAAGCTTCAAATCACTACGCTATCTCCACCGCTTTTAATGCCACAGTCACACGAGGTGTTCCCTTTGGCTGGGCTAGTTACAGCGATGAAGCAGGTAATGATCTGGGTGGTTATATCAACGGTCGTCGCGATCCATCATTCCTTCCCAATGCCCTGATGAAAGGCCCCGTTTATGCTCGTTTGGATCGAGCCACTCCTGAAGTCAAGGCAGTGATTGAGAAGTCTCATTTCATTGCTTTTCTACCCTATAAAAAAGCTGGCATTGATCCCTATGCAGAACGAGTACCCGTAACACTAGTTTTAGAAGGTACGGTGCGTGGTACAGGTGGAATTAGGATTGTAAATGATAATTGCGGTACAAAAGTTCCTGGACTCTACGCCGCCGGTGATGCAGCATCGCGGGAGTTTTTAGCTGGTTTAGCTTCTGGAGGTGGCGGCCCCAATGCCGCCTGGGCAATCTCTACAGGACAATGGGCAGGGGAAGGAGCAGCAGCTTTTGCCAAGAGTTTGGGTTCTCATGCCCATGAAAGGATTGTGTGTCCTGCCGGAAGCGTGGGATTGCGATCGCAATCCCCCACTTCCGAAACATTCGATAGTGAGGCAATTGTGCGTGGTGTCCAAGCTGAGATGTTTCCGTTAGAGAAGAATTACTTGCGCTGTGAGCAGAGGCTTTTGAATTCCCTAGCCAAATTAGAAACACTGTGGCAGCAGCTACAAAAAACCCCGAAGCAAGATACAGTGCGCGATGTAGAATTTTCTCGTCGAGCCGCTGCTCTAGTGGCTGTAGCACGATGGGCATATTTTAGCGCATTACATCGTACTGAAACTCGTAGTGAACATATTCGTATAGACTATCCCCAAACCGATCCCAATCAGCTTTATTATCAAGCCACCGGCGGCTTAGATAGACTTTGGGTAAGGCGTGATTGGATTACAGATGCGATCGCGAAAGCACCAGTAATAACTACTCAAACCACACCCTCTGTATCAAAGTTGTAGTAGGAGCAGTATCATGATCGAGCTTGTCAGCCATCAACTCTGTATTAATTGCAATGTCTGTGTGCAAGTTTGTCCTACCAATGTTTTTGACTCCGTACCCAACCAACCACCCGTGATTGCCCGACAAGAAGATTGTCAAACTTGTTTTATGTGTGAGGCATATTGCCCTGCGGACGCACTCTATGTTGCACCTGAATCTCATACCAATGTTGCAGTCAATGAAGAAGATTTAATTGCTAGTGGCATCATGGGTGAATATCGTCGCATCTTGGGTTGGGGATATGGCAGAAAAAACAATAGTGAATTAGATACTGCTCATAAACTACGCCAACTGCCGCGTCCTTATCAAAGTTAATTGAGGTGTTGCATCGAGGTCGTATTCTCAAACGACACATCAAAGAATTTCATGACGATCGCCTCCATGTTCTAATATCTTAGGACTTACGCAACTGGCACAAAGATTTTCTGCAATGGCAGTCAATAGTCCAGAGTCAATAGTCAAAATGCATAATTTTTTGGACTATTGAACGCCAGTTCGTTCAAGTCGGGAAACCCGCCCACACGACTGGCTCCTTTTGACCAAGTACTGCCCAGACTAAAAAAATATGACAATGCGCGTAAGTCCTATATCTATTGCTTATCCATTAACTCACCTCATCCCGCATGAGTTTGCACGGGAGAGCGGCACATTTAGAATCATGATACGGAGGTTTCATGAGTAGCTCGAAGCAATTGAAACTAGGTGCGTTCATGCGCCCCGTTAGTATACATACTGGGGCTTGGCGCTATCCTGGAGCTTTGCCTGATGCTAATTTCAACTTTCCAGCGCTGAAACAATTCATCCAGAAACTAGAGCAGGGCAAGTTTGATGCATTCTTCATGGCCGACCATTTAGCAGTGCTGAATATGCCGATCAACGCACTCAAGCGCAGCCACACCGTTACCTCTTTTGAGCCTTTCACCCTACTTTCTGCCCTCGCCAGCGTCACCGAACACATTGGGCTGGTGGCCACGGCTTCCACAACCTATGACGCACCTTTCCACATCGCTCGCCGCTTCGCCTCTCTCGACCATATTAGTGGCGGTCGTGCTGGCTGGAATATTGTCACCACAGCTAATCCAGACGCAGCACTCAACTTTGGTTTAGAAGAAGAGATGGAGCATGACGAACGCTACAGGCGGGCTAGAGAATTTTATGATGTTGTCACGGGTCTTTGGGATTCCTTTGCTGATGATGCGTTTATTCGTGACGTGGAAGCAGGGATTTATTTCGACCCTGCAAAGCTTCACGTTCTGCATCATAAAGGGAAATATCTCTCCGTGCGGGGGCCATTGAACATTGCTAGACCTGTCCAGGGTTGGCCAGTTATCGTTCAAGCGGGTGCTTCCGAAGCTGGACGACAATTAGCCGCCGAAACCGCCGAGGCTGTGTTTGCACCGGCTGGAAATCTGGAGGCAGGTAAGGCTTTATTTGCAGACATTAAAGGACGGGCGCAGGCGATCGGACGTGATCCACAAAGCATCAAAATTCTTCCGGGAGCTTTGGTGATTGTGGGCGAAACTGTTGTCCAGGCGCGTGCCAAGCGTGAACATTTGGATAGCTTAGTACATTATGACAGTGGCATCGCCAGCCTCAATAGCGCTCTTGGCTATGATGTTTCTGGCTTCAATCCGGATGACTCCTTGCCAGAAATTCCCCAGACTAACACCGGACGTAGCTCTCGTGAGCGGGTGGTAGCCCTAGCGCAACGCGAGAAATTGACTATCCGCCAGTTAGCTCAACGTGTTGGTAGTTATGGCGGACTAGCCTTTGTCGGTACACCCAAAACCATCGCCGATGAGATGGAGCAATGGCTGCTCTCAGAAGGATCTGACGGCTTCAACATCATGTTCCCTTTTCTGCCTGAAGGGTTGAACGATTTTGTAGACAAGGTGATCCCAGAACTCCAACAGCGTGGGATCTTCCGCAAAGAGTATGAGGGCAAAACCCTACGCGAAAATCTGGGACTCACCCGCCCCGCTAACCGCTTCTTCCAGTCTGATCACTGATAGGACTTACGCAAAAATTGCTCCTGGGCTTAATTTATCGTAGACGCGACCCCCTCACCGCTTCGCGTCTACGATTTTTCGTTACCTGTGCGTAAGTTCTGAGAGTGTTTCGCTTGCAATTGATTTCTAATCAATCTGACACGATATATAGCAGGGGACTGGGTACTGGTGACTGGGTACTGGGTGAAAAATCTTTTTGTGTCTAAGTTTTATCATCTGTTGATGTCCTAACAACCAAGGCTTATGCTATAACTGCTGGCTTCATAACCCGCCTTGAACTTCAGTTCCTTGTGGGATATCAGTTTTGCGTTAAGTTGACACCAATGAATGGGCAAAAACAATCCCAGCAATATAGGCTGTTTCAATGCTTGGGAAAAGGGGCTGAAAGTGAAATCAGTCAAAGTCGGCGAATCAGGGTCGAGGATGCATAAAAAATAGAGACACAACCTATAGGAAAAGTGAAAGCGTTACATGACCCCTACACAAACTTTATGACACAAGCTGAGTTTGGAATGGATTTTTATAGTATATATACTATAAATTAGCGATCGCGTTATCATCAAGGATGTAAAAAATCTACCCAAATTACCCAAGTTTTTGCTGGTCTATTCGGCGAAAAAGTACAAGTTTTAATGGCGAAATGTTTATCTTATAAATATCAATTCAAATAATGTCACCAATTGGTATTCCCGGTCGCTCAACTTCAGTTCAACAAACTGCAACTCCTAAGCTGTGGCTCATATTGGTGGGAGTCAGTAAATACCAAGATGACGGACTACCCAGCCTTAATTATTCAACAGTAGATTGTCAGAGATTAGCAGAAGCATTGGTAGATGCAGCCGCACAATTTACCCAAACGGAAGTTAAAATTTACCATGATTTTGCACCCCACTCACCATCTTTAGAAAATATCCGTGTCAATCTCCAACAAATTACAGAAGCGGCCCAACCTATTGATACTATTTTATTTTATTTTTCTGGACATGGAATTCTAGAACTAAATACACAGCAAGTATTTTTGTGTTTGGCAGATACTCAAAAATCTGATCTAAAAAATACAGCTTTAGCTTTACAAGAACTTTTGCAATTATTGGGTAATAGTGGGGCACAAAATCAGCTTGTTTGGTTAGATGCTTGTCATAGTGGCGGAATGACGCTCAGGGGTAAAACAATAGAACCATTGCTGAATTCTACACCAAAAATGGTTGAGTTATTACAACAATGTGCTGCTAAAACCAAAGGTTTTTATGCTTTGCTTTCCTGCGACAATAATCAGCAATCATGGGAATTTTCTGATTTGGGACATGGAGTATTTACTTATTATTTAATTAAAGGACTGCAAGGAGAAGCAGCAGATAACCAAGGCTTGATTTCTGTAGATAATTTGTATAGATATGTATATTATAAAACTCTGCAATATATAGATAAAATTAATCAACAGCTACGGCTAATTAACCAACAAAAAAAAAGCAAAGGAGAAACTCAAATCTTTCGAGAATATCCTTTGCAAACTCCTAAAAGAATTGTTGAGGGAGTTGGAGAACTAATTGTAGGTAAAAAATTAACCAAGGCAACTCCTGGGGTGCATGACAGGATAGGAATAGTAGTAGAGGGATTTTCAGTTAGCAAAACAACACTAGATATTAGTAAATTTTTAGGTAGTGCTGGGGGTTTTGCACTGGAGTATTTGCCAGCAACAAAAGTATCCGCTGATCATATCAAAGAAGCGATCGCTCATCATTTACAACAACCAGCATCAGAAGTTATTCTGCTTTATCTACGGGGACGAATTGAAGAAACTGACGCAGGGGAATGGTTATTACTGGGAGACAATATCCGCATCAAGCGTTCTTGGTTGAAACAACAGCTACGCCTATGTACAGTTCAACAAATTGTCATCCTCGATTGTCCTGTCGTTAATACATCTTTGCAAAATTGGGTAGAAGATTTGCAAATTGACTCCCACCAAGGACAATGTTTAATCGCTTACACTTCAGGCGCTGATGCACCAGAACGCTTTGCTCAGAAATTTCTCGATACTTTGATGGCGGCTTCCCAAGCAGATGGACTCTCAGCAGCCGGAGCAATCGCTCAACTACAATTGTCCTTAGCAGATAGCGGTGTTCCTCTATACATCTGGCTATCAGGCACACAAGGTATTATAGAAATTCTCCGAGCCAAAACTTATGGAAACACACAAGAATCAACCACAGGATTGGATTTGGGAGTATGCCCTTACATGGGGCTAAGTGCTTTTTCTGAAGAAGATAGTCAATATTTTTACGGCAGAGAAGCTTTAACTCAGCAGTTAATTCACCAACTACGCGATCGCTCTTTTCTAGCCGTCATTGGTGCTTCTGGAAGCGGTAAATCTTCAATTGTGCAAGCTGGTGTAATTCCCCAACTGCGATGGGGTAAACAAATACCTGGTAGCGAACAATGGTGGATTAAAAGCATTCGTCCAGGAGCAAATCCTCTAGAAGCTTTAGCACGGCGGCTTGGGGGAGGAGTAGGAGACCAGGGGGAAAACTTTTCATCTCCCCATCTTTTATTAGAAGGAATATTTCACCAAGGAATAGAAGCATTTGTTTACTGGATACGCAACCAACCCCACCCAGTTATGGTACTAGTGGTAGATCAGTTTGAAGAACTCTTCACCCTAGCTCCAACCCCAGACAGAGAGCTATTTTTAGAATTATTGCTGGGAGCAGTACAATATGCTGGCGATCGCTTCAAATTAATTATCACTTTACGCACAGATTTTATGGCCTCCTGTTTAGAAGTCCCAGCACTGGCTCAGGCTTTGCAGGATTTAAGCGTATTAGTTCCACCGAAGCTGAGTTTAGATGATTATCGGCGGGTGATTATTAACCCAGCTCAACAAGTCGGGTTAAAAATAGAACCAGAACTGGTGGAAGTATTGTTGCGAGAGCTAAATTACTCACCAGGAGATTTACCGTTACTAGAATTTGTTTTAGAGCAATTATGGCAACATCGAGTTGCTGGTGAATTGACTTTACAGACCTATCAAGAGCAACTAGGCGGAATTAAAGGAGCATTAGAGCGATCATCTCAGGCTGTTTACGAAAGTTTAGATCCCCAAATGCGGGAGTGTGCTAAGTGGATTTTTTTATCTTTGACGCAACTAGGTGAGGGTACAGAAGATACTCGCAGGCGAGTATATAAATCAGAGTTGATAGTCAAAAAATATCCAGCCGCCTTGGTAGAAAAAACCCTCAACGCTTTAACTACTGCCAAGTTAGTAGTGATGAATTTAGAAGAAGATACAAATATTTTTCCCAATAGTAAAGGAGACAACACAAACAGTACCCCACCAGAACAACCCAAAACTTCTCCTGTATCTTCCTTGTCCGCTTCCCCTATAACAGTAGAAGTTGCCCATGAAATCCTCATTCGCCATTGGTCAACTTTACGCTGGTGGTTAGAAGAAAACCGCGATCGCTTGCGAAAACAAAGGCAAATTGAGCAGGCTTCCCAACTATGGTTGCAACGTCATCAACAAGCTGATTTCTTGTTGCAAGGAGTGCGACTAGCCGAAGCAGAAGATATCTATATTAAATACACTGATGAACTTTCTGCTGATGTCCAACACTTTATTGAAGCTTGCTTAGCACAAAGAAAACAACAGCAACTACAAGAGAAAAGAAGACTCAAGCAAGCCCAAACGGCTGTCGTTGCACTCAGTGTTTTGGGATTAGCATCTGTCTGTTTCGGTGGCTTAGCCTATTGGAAATCCCAAGCAGCCCAACTGCGAGAAATTGAAGCTTTAAATGCCTCATCTCAAGCTAATCTTTTATTACATCAGCAACTAGAAGCACTGATGGTTAGTGTCAAAGCAGGTAAACAGCTAAAAAATACTCTTGGCGCACCAGCCCAAGTGCAAACTCAGACTCTGAGTATCCTGCAACAAGTAATTTCTGGAACTCAAGAGCGTAACCGCTTGGAAGGACATAGCGCTGAAGTATTGAGCGTGAGTTTCAGTCCTGACGGCAAAACAATTGTATCAGCCAGTAACGACAAAACAGCCATAGTTTGGGGACGGGATGGCACAAAGCTGCGAACATTAATCGGGCATACTGATACAGTGCGGAGTGTCAGTTTCAGTCCTGATGGCCAGATGATTGCGACTGCTAGTTTTGACCATAGTGTCAAGCTGTGGAGAACTAGCGACGGCGCTTTAATGAGAACGCTCAACGGTCATACTGCGGAAGTTCTGAGCTTATCTTGGTCTAGCAATAGTCAAATCATCGCTACTGGTAGCGCTGATGGCACTGCTAAAATCTGGAAGGTTAGCGACGGACAGCTGCTGAGAACTTTTAGCCCTCATAGCGATTTTGTCAATAGTGTCAGTTTTAGCCCTGATAGTAAAATACTAGCGATCGCTAGTGCAGACAAAACTGTTAAACTTTGGAGTGTTAGCGATGGACTGTTGCGGCAAACACTCCTTGGGCATAGTGCCCCAGTCTCTAGTATTGCTTTTAGCCCCGATGGTCAAACTCTAGCTTCAGCCAGTGAAGATAAAACTGTGAGACTGTGGCGTCAAGATGGTAGTTTATTAAGAATAATTGCCGCCCACAGTGCAGAGGTTCTCAGCGTCAACTTTAGTCATGATGGTCAAACCCTAGCTTCCACTGGCGCTGATAGCAGCATCAAACTCTGGAACCTGAAAGACGGCTCTTTACGCCAAACTTTACTAGGACATAGCATTGCAGTCTACAGCGCCAGTTTTAGCCCCGATAACCAAACTTTAGTTTCGGCTGGTGCTGATAAAACTGTTAGACTTTGGCAGCTATATGATCCTTTATTCAAAACTCTAACTGGACATCAAGGTAAACTCTATAATGTGAGTTTTAGCCCTGATGGGCAAACTCTAGCCACCGCCAGTCAAGATACTACTATCAAACTTTGGCGGCGTGACGGGACTTTGCGCCAAACTCTGGAAGGTTACAGTACTTCAATTTATGGACATAGTGCTGATGTCTATGGCTTAGCCTTCAGTCCCGACGGCGAGACCTTGGCTTCAGCTAGTCAAGACCATTACATTAAACTTTGGCGGACTCGTGACGGCTATATGATTAAAACCCTCAAAGGGCATGGCCGCGAAGTCAATAGTCTCAGTTTTAGTCCTAACAGTCAAATTCTGGCGAGCGCCAGTGCTGATATGACTGTTAAACTTTGGAATGTGCAAACAAAAGCTTTAATTAAAACTTTCCTAGGACATACGGCTGAAGTTTTGAGCGTGAGTTTCAGTCCTGATGGTCAACTTCTGGCCTCAGCCAGTAGAGATCATACGGTGAAACTTTGGAGAGTTCAGGACGGCAAGTTGCTGTACACTTTGCCAGGACACACCAATGCTGTCAATGCCATTAGTTTTAGCCCTGATGGTGAAGTACTGGCCTCGGCTAGTTCTGACAAAACTATCAAGCTTTGGCAAGTTAGTAATGGGGCTTTACAACAAACTCTGACAGGAAATACTGATGGCGTGTTGAGCGTCAGCTTTAATCATGATGGCAAGCTGATAGCCTCAGCTAGTGGTGATGGAACCATCAAACTGTGGAATCGTAATGGTAGAGAACTCAAAACTTTTTTGGGGCATACTGATGCAGTATTGAGCGTCAGTTTTAGCCCCGATAGTAAATTTTTGGCTTCTGCCAGTTTTGATGGTAAAGCTAAACTTTGGCGTCTTCTTAGCACAGAACTGCAAACCCAAGATTTAGATCATCTTCTGATTCGCAGTTGTGAATTGTTAGATGATTACCTCAAAACTAACCCTAAGATTAGTGATCAAGAACGGGGTTTTCTATGTTCAGATTTACGGGGCTAGAATTGACAGTATTTTGTAAGCCTGTACCGAGTTGCAACAAGGGATCTCTGCGAGGAGGATTGGGCCCTGGGCCTTTTCCTGGCTTAATACCGGTTGGGCCAGGTGATTCATTAGCGCCACCAAGATGAATGAGTTGATTATTAGTCACAGGAGCTGCAAATTCTGGTTTTGCAACAACTGATTGTAAATTCCCAACTTTAGATATAGGAGATTCTGTTGTATTTGCCAAACTCGGTAATGCACTGAATAATATTGTTGCCAAGGGGATCACTACACTCAAAACTTGCTTTTGCATATCAAACCTTTTCCTCTTTAATATGTACTTAAAGCTGAACTACTAGTCAGCCTGTCCCTTTGCAGATACTTAGCTACAAGCGCAGGTAATGGCATTCCAGATTATCGGTTTAAAACCCTTCAGTGACTTAATAGATTCAGTTCAGTTTTTTTATGCAGTTTTCTGAGTAACGAACTTTAACTTAGAGATAGTAAAGCAGTCGAAGCATAGTTTAGGACAGTGCTGATTGCTCGAAGCCTTGAAATAACTTGCTTTCTACTCAGTACTCAGCACTCAGCACTTTGCCATAGTTCCTCAGCTACAGCAATAGAGTAGTAGCCTGCCAAAAAGATTTTGACAGGCACAGGGAAAGGGTAAGGGGAAAAGGGGCGGATGTTTTTAATTTCTTTCCCTTTCCCCTTTTCCCTTTAAGCGGTCTTCAAGAGTCAAAATTTGCGTGGTGAACTAGTAGCACAGGTGTCGTAGTTCCATATTTTTGATACTTTATAAGTTTTAAACTTAAATAAATATATATTGGACATCTCAAAGAAGTCTATCTATGATACTCGTACAGAGATTTGCTTGAGACCAGAGCAATGGGTGAAAAAACAATGTCAGAGAATTTAAGAAGCCAAGTAGTGACGCAAGGAGTGCAGCGATCGCCAAATCGAGCTATGCTGCGTGCAGTAGGTTTTAAAGACGAAGATTTCAACAAAGCCATAGTCGGTATAGCCAACGGCTACAGTACAATCACCCCCTGCAACATGGGAATCAATCAACTAGCCCAAAGAGCAGAAATAGGCATCAAAAATGCTGGGGCAATGCCGCAAATATTTGGCACAATCACCATCAGCGACGGAATTTCTATGGGAACCGAAGGGATGAAATATTCCCTCGTATCACGGGAAGTCATTGCAGACTCCATAGAAACCGCCTGTAGTGGGCAAAGCATGGACGGAGTACTAGCCATAGGTGGTTGCGATAAAAACATGCCAGGGGCAATGCTAGCGATCGCTCGTATGAATATCCCTGGTATCTTCGTCTACGGTGGCACAATTAAACCCGGTCACTACAACGGACGCGACTTAACCGTTGTCAGTTCTTTTGAAGCCGTTGGTGAATACAGTGCAGGCAAAATTGACGAAAAAGAACTATTAGCAGTAGAAAGTCAGGCTTGTCCTGGGGCAGGTTCCTGCGGTGGCATGTACACAGCTAACACCATGTCCTCAGCTTTCGAGGCCATGGGCATGAGTTTACCTTATTCCTCCACAATGGCAGCAGAAGATGCCGAAAAAGCCGACAGTACAGAAAAATCAGCTTTTGTTCTGGTCGAAGCCATCAGAAAGCAAATCTTACCCAGGCAAATTATTACCCGCAAATCCATAGAAAATGCCATTAGTGTCATCATGGCTGTGGGTGGTTCCACCAATGCCGTCTTGCATTTTTTGGCCATCGCCCGTGCTGCCGAAGTAGAGTTAACATTGGATGACTTTGAAACCATCCGCGCCCGTGTGCCAGTTTTATGTGATTTGAAACCAAGCGGTAGATATGTAGCCACAGATTTACATAAAGCTGGTGGTATTCCCCAAGTGATGAAAATGCTACTACAGCATGATTTACTACATGGCGACTGCTTGACCATTAGTGGTCAAACCATAGCTGAAGTCTTGGTAGATATACCAACAGAACCACCTGCTGACCAAGATGTGATTCGTCCGTGGGATAATCCGATGTATTCTCAAGGACACCTAGCGATTCTCAAAGGGAATTTGGCAACAGAAGGTGCTGTAGCGAAAATAACTGGAGTCAAAAAGCCAGTAATAACTGGGCCAGCACGGGTGTTTGAATCAGAAGAAGCTTCCTTAGAGGCAATTTTGGCAGGAAAGATTCAACCGGGTGATATTTTGGTGATTCGCTACGAAGGCCCCAAAGGAGGGCCAGGGATGCGGGAAATGTTGGCACCGACTTCAGCAATTATTGGTGCTGGTTTAGGTGATGCTGTGGGGTTAATTACCGATGGCAGATTTTCTGGTGGTACTTATGGGATGGTAGTGGGTCATGTTGCACCAGAAGCGGCAGTTGGTGGTGCGATCGCGCTGGTAGTTGAAGGCGATAGTATTACCATTGATGCCCCTGCACGTTTATTGCAGTTAAATATCTCTGATGAAGAATTAGCTCGTCGCCGTGCTAATTGGCAACCCCCTGCACCACGTTACACCAAAGGTGTGTTAGCTAAATATGCTAAGTTGGTTGCTTCTAGTAGTCTTGGTGCTGTCACTGATTTGGATTTGTTTTAAAAGGGAGATGAGGGGGATGAGGGGGATGAGGGGGATAATTTTTCACTCCTAACTCCCAACTCCTAACTCCCCACTCCCCACTCCCCACTCCCCACTCCCTACTCCCTACTCTTCAGTCAAGTCCTCAGAAAAACGCTGATGTCTGGGAATTTTGCGATACCGATGTGGTTGATAATTATTAATTGGCTGTTGCTGTAGAGTACGGGGATTTTGCAAACCTAAATCTTTGAGGATTCTCTTGGCTGCAACTTCACCTGTTTGACAGCCGCCTTCCATATAACCTTGATAAGATTCAGAGCAGTGTTCCCCAGCAAAAAATAAATTGCCTACACGTTTTTGTTCAACTCCAGCTATTGTTGTCCACTGTCCTAGCAAATAGCAGCTATAGGAGCCTTGTGTATACTGTTCACCAGGCCAATAGGCGCGAATGGCTTGGCCTTGGCGCTGGTTTGTAATTCCGGGGAAAATCTGCTCTAATTGTGGCAGCAATATTTGGGCTTGAGATTCTGCTGAACCCTTGCCCAAAGATAAACCATTTTGACCACCAGTAAACTGAGTAATCACACCTTTGGGGCCGGGTTGGTAGCGGCTGGCTTCCCAAGTGTTTTGGTAGCCTGTATCAATAAAGGTTGCTGCGGTTGAATTATAGCGAGTCCGCCAGAATTTTTGTTGATAGCCTGTAATTAATTTCGCATTCGTGCCATATCCTAATTCTGCGATCGCTTTTTGTTTGACTGGTGGTAGATTGACATTCAGCGCCACTAAGCGTAAAGTGCTAAAAGGCAATGTCAGTAAAATTTTTTCATAGGTACGATTAAAAGTTCTATAGCCAGACCGTAAACTAACTCGATAGCGACCATCTGGACGAATACTAATAGCTTCTAATTCTGTATCTATTTCGATACTATTTGCTAAAGAATTTGCTAACAGACGGGGTACTTGTTCGTTACCACCACGAATGGTGTAACGTTCATCGCTTTCCCCATAAACTGAAAATTCATCAGTATTAGTACCAATCAAAAACAGCAGATTTAAACAAGATTGTTCTGCTGCGTCTCGACCATATTCAGCAGTGTAAGCAACATCCAGCATTTCTTGCAGTATTGGATGAACTTGTGCTTGTGCTAAATACTGTGTAATTGATGTATGATCTAAAGCGATCGCTGCTTGATTGTGAGAACGATAATTTACAGATTCATCACCAATAGCAGCTAAATCTTGTTCAATTTTCTCTGCTAAAGGAATGAAGTAAGTAATAATTTCTAATTCGGAAATTTTACGTCCTTGAAAATACCATGTTTCTTTGACTAATCCTTCATCAGCAGCACTTAAATCAGCTATTGTTAAACCTAGTTCTGTCGCTAATGTTTGCAAACTTGTATGATCTGTATCAACAAATTCTCCACCGATTTCTACCGTAATGCCAGTACTTGCTGCGTTCGGTAAACTACGTATTCGACCACCGACAAGGTTCCTAGCCTCAATGATGTCTACAGGAACTCCAGCTTGCCGCAGGCGGTATGCAGCAGTTAATCCAGCAATTCCTGCACCCACTACCAGCACTTTAGGAATCGTGGCAAAAGCAGTAGAATTACGTGCATTACGCCAAGTAACCGTAGCAAATGCACTTGCTAATCCCAAACCTCCGTAAAGTATTCGCCGACGATTAGTTTTTTGTTTTAAAATATCAACTAATTCATCCGTGGGAATACCCATTTTAATCGATGCTCTCGCAATCTTATAAGCGCGTCGCAAAGATACTAACATTGCAGACCTAGCCATTGAGGGCACCTCTATTGTTGATAAGTTTTAAATATTATTAATTCATCTTAAACAAAGTTATTTTTTGTGACAAGCTAATTCAATTAACATATGACCAAAGAGCAACTACTACCACCAGGAAGTTTCGGTCTACCTTTTTTAGGTGAGACACTTGGCTTTATTTCTGATCCTTACCGCTTTGTTAACAAGCGCTATCGCCAATACGGGCCGATCTTTAAAACTAATCTTCTTGGCAAACCCACTGTAGTGATAGCAGGGCCAGAAGTAGTTGAATTTGTACTTGCCAAACATATGGAGTATTTTTCTTGGCGTGAGGGATGGCCCAAGAATTTCAAAACCTTGTTAGGTGAATCACTGTTTCTGCAAGATGGAGAGGAACACCGTAAAAACCGTCGCCTGATGATGCCAGCGCTACATGGGCCAGCATTGGCAAATTATGTAAGCAAAATGGAGAATATTACACTTGGTTATTTGAAAAAATGGGAGGAGAAACAAGAATTTACTTGGATGGACGAATTTAAACAACTAACATTTGATATTGCTAGTCAGTTATTGATAGGTACTAATGCTGGTTCTGATAATCAGCGATTTAGTCAGTTATTTAAAGACTTGACAAATGGTTTTTTTGCGATTAATCCCCTACCTTTACCATTTACTACACTGGGTAAAGCTATAGCAGCTCGCAATCAGATTCTAGAATATATTGCCAAAGTTGTTAAAGAACGTCAGCAACATCCTACTAAAGACGCTTTGAGTTTATTAATACAAGCTAAAGATGAAGATGGTAACAGCTTAACTGAGAAAGAACTGATTGCCCAAGCAGTACTGTTAGTCTTTGCAGGACATGAAACTACAACTTCTATGCTGACTTGGATATGTCTAGAATTGGCTAGGAATCCAGAAATTTTACAACGTGCTAGAGAAGAACAATTACAACTTGCGAGTAAAGGTGGTTTAGACTTAGAACAATTAAATCAAATGCCTTATTTAGAGCAAATTTTCTCGGAAGTTGAGAGACTTTATCCGCCTGTTAATGGGGGGTTCCGTGGTGTTGTCAAAGAGTTTGAATATAATGGTTTTTATGTTCCAGCTGGTTGGCAATTGCTTTATTCAATAACCGTAACTCACCGCCTAGAGGAAATTTACCCTCAACCAGAACGTTTTGATCCAGACCGTTTCAGCCCCCAGCGTCAAGAAAATAAACAATATCCTTTTAGTTTAATTGGTTTTGGTGGTGGGCCACGCATCTGTATAGGCATAGCCTTTGCCAAAATGGAAATGAAGATTGTTCTTGCCCATCTTCTACGTGGCTATCATTGGGAGATATTGCCTAATCAAAGTTTAGATATAGTGCGACTGCCCACGAATCACCCCAAAGATGGGTTGCGAGTTCGATTTCAGCCTCGGTGAAATATTCTATGGCATCTCAAGTAGACATACATTTGCCTGACGGAGTTTTGCAAGCTTTGCAAAACTTCACAATTTTTGTTGGTGAAGGCGTTAATTCTTTCACCAACTCAGCACAACAAGTCGGAGAGTCTCTAAAGACAAACGCCACGCAAACGACTAATAAAGCAATTGATACAGTTACGACTTCTCTTGAGGAAGCTAAAGGTTCTCTAGAACAAAGTTGGCAAACAGCCGAACAAGTCAAGAATACAACATCGGCAGCAGTTAAAGATGCGATCGCTGAAGGTATTGGCGGAGTCATCACTGACTCTGTGAATAATTGGCTAATACAACACCCTACATTATTGCGACTGATTCAAATACTAAATTGGGCAGTTAATCATCCAATTATTAGTTTAGTAATTCTGCTTTTTGGTCTAGCTCTGATTTGGAGTATCATCAAAGCAATTATCCGCTTGATTGAAACAGCAAGTTGGTCAATATTACAATTACCGTTAAAATTAATTTCCAGTTTTCTAAAAATTAGCTTTTTATCCTTGACCAAAGTTAGCAGTTTAGTTATTCAGAAAATAACACCTGCTAAACAAACTGATAATACACAACTTTTTCTACCTACAGATACTCAAATGCTTTCTCAAAATAAGCAGCAAAGATTAGCAGAAATTTCTAACCGATTAGCAGTTATTCAACAAGAACAAAAAGAGCTTTTACAAGAAGCCGCAGACTTAATTGCATCAGATACAATGGATATAAAATTACCAAAAATTAAATTAAGCAGGTAGATAATTTATACCAATTTAAAAAATGTTTGCGAGAGATACCTTCACAAAACCTAGACGCAGAAGGCGATTGACAATCTAAAATCTAAAATCCAAAATACTATTAGGTTCCATAAGTTGCTTGCAACCGTTGTAAAAGATATTCTCCTGCAAGGATGGGTGGATAAATAGACTGGTCTTTGTGAGAATCCAAACAAGCAATTTCTGTATCATCATTAGGATGACAGAAAAAAGCGATAGAATACCGCGACTGTTTCACCCTATTGTCATTGGGAATGATCACTCGATGTTTGGTTGAGCAAAAAATATGATTTGTCCATCTTTGCATTAAATCGCCAGTGTTGACCACTACTGTATCAGGAATTGAAGGGGCTGCAATCCACTCTCCTGAAGTTGTTTGCACTTCCAAACCTCCGACTTGATCTTGGAAAAGTAAAGTTATACTCCCATAATCAGAATGTTCACCCGCACGCACTTGTTCGGGTTTAGCTGGTATTTTTAATGGGGGATAGTGCAGCAATCGCAAGGTATGCTGTTGTTGATTGTGTCGTATAGTAAAAAAATCTTCTGGCAATTCCAACGCCAAAGCAAATACTTGCAAAACTGTGTTAGCAATTTCTGTGCAAGCTTCATAGAAGGCTATAATTGCAGGGTCTTTGGCTGGAGAAATCGAAGATACCTGGCGAGAAACTAATTCGGATTTACCTAAATTAAACGCTTCTTTTAAATCACCTGGTTTATTAGGGTCGAGGCGTTCTCTTTCAATACCAACATAACCTGTGTTGTTGAATTCATTACTCCAAGCTAGTTGCTGTTTGACTGTCAAAGGTAAATTGAAGAAAGATTCACTTTGGGTGAATACTTGCTGAACCAATTCTCTTGAGATTCCTGGATTTTGCAAGTACATGAAGCCAATTTCATGACAAGCTTGATAAATTTGTTTGACTACAGTTTGCCGACTTTTTTGATCACCATTAGTGAAGGTAGCTAAATCAATTACTGGAATTGTAAACATATAATCAGCTGTTTGACATCGCTATTACTAATATCAAAGCTTAGAATCTTTTTTCAGCACTCAATACCCTGTACCAGCAGTACCTGCCTTGAAAAATTAGGTGAGATAAATACCTGAACTTAACCGTATTAATTGATCAAATAAAATAATAATAATATAAACTTTTCATAAATTCTGTGATTTTACTAATAATATATTGCTTGATAAAATAAAAATATATATAATTTTTTATCTTAAATTAGCTCTGATTTTAACATTTATTATAAAAACTCATAAATTTAAAAGTAAATTGACAGAAAAAATTTAATATTATCTAATATTTTAGATATTTAAAAGGCTGCTTTTGCATATTGTATAATAATTTAATTAACTTTGCTATAAATAAAGTAGGCGAAATTATGAATTATTCAGGATTTACCCTATGGTTTACAGGATTTTCTGGTGCTGGTAAAACCACAATTTCAAAAGGCGTGGCATTGGAGTTAAAGGCACGGGGTTGTCGGGTAGAAGTATTAGATGGGGATACAGTTCGGACTTATTTGTCTTCTGAATTAGGATTTAGTAAAAAAGACCGAGATACAAACGTTCGGCGAATTGGGTTTGTTTCTAGTCTGTTGAGTCGGAATCAGGTTATTGCTATTGTGGCTGCAATTAGCCCTTATAGAGATGTCCGCAACGAAGTACGACACATGAATCAGACCTTTGTTGAAGTTTATGTCAAAGCATCTTTAGAAGCTTGTGAACAACGGGATGTCAAAGGATTATACGCATTAGCCAGAGCCGGAAAAGTTAAAGAATTTACAGGTATTGATAGTCCTTATGAAGAACCTTTAAATCCAGAAATTACTTGTAATACTCAATATGAAACTATAAATGAAAGTATCGCAAAAGTAATCAAAGCACTAGAAGAATATGGCTATATACCAATTTGAATGTTGGATTTAAAATTTTCTTTCGCATTCAGTTACTATAAATCCATCTGTTGTAATTATTGTTTAAATCGGTTGACTGAAACCTAGTCTGATAAAGTATTTACACACTTTATTGTATTATTTTCTCATGAGGAAATTCTCAGCTATTGCGATCGCAACTCCCATCTTGCTCATACTTCTTAACATGGCTAGTTTCCCAGGTATATCTGCACAATCTCAAGCAATTGACACATCCTCGCTTGTTTCTACAATCCCTGTTGCTCAAAGTGTTGACCTTGGACGCTCATTTAGAGAACTAGGTATAGAAGGTTCAATTCTAATTTACGACCAAAACAACAAAAAGTTCTACGAACATAACGCTGCTCGCAACTCACAAGCATTCTTTCCCGCTTCAACTTTTAAAATTTTTAATTCTCTGGTAGCGTTAGAAACTGGCGTCATTAAAGATGACGTAGCTGTATTGACTTGGGACGGCATTCAACGCCAAATTCCTGCTTGGAACCAAGACACGAATATCCGCCAAGCTTTCAAAAATTCAACAGTATGCTTTTATCAAGTATTGGCGAGGAAAATCTGTCATGAACGGATGCAGAAATTTATCAATCAAGTTGGCTATGGGAACCGTCAAATTGGTACACCTGAACAGATTGATCGATTTTGGTTAGAAGGGCCACTGCAAATTACACCCAGACAACAAATTGAGTTTATGCAACGTCTATATCGCCAAGATTTACTATTTTCTCAACGTACTTTCGATTTAGTTAAAGATATTATGGTCTTTGAAAGCACCCCAAACTATGTACTGCGAGGAAAAACAGGTTGGGCAACTAGTGTTAATCCTAATATTGGTTGGTTTGTGGGATTTTTAGAACAAAACAATAATGTATATTTCTTCGCTACAAATATTAATTTGCGTAATCCTGATGATGCTCCGGCTCGAATTGAAATTACTCGCCGCAGTTTTAAAGCTTTAGGATTGCTGTAAAATAAAGGACTGCGGAAATTGTGGATTGATGACTTATGACTGTTGACAGCAATGCAGCTACAAAAGGAAAATAACATGCCGTTAATGGAATTGAGCCTTGATACAACACATGAAGCGGTTGATTGGGTTTGTACGCTGCTTGCTGAAAACATCGATATGAATGATGTTCACATCACCGAATATGACGAACAGTGCCCAAGCGATCAAACCGAACCAGATGTAATAGACTCTCATTGGTCGTTTACCATTCGTTTGTATTTACCTTACGATGTCCATTCAAGGGTACGCAGAGAAAAAATTGTCAATCTACTTTCCCCACTGCACCGTACAGGAATTGCGACAGCCGTTGAAACAGCTGTAGTTGAGGAGAAGTTCACAGGCGTAGACAAGCCTAAACCTCTTGTGCATCGCATTGGGAAAAAATTTGTTGTAGTTGCTCCTGATGCAGCTGATGAATCTGAAGCAACAGACGAAATAATATTGAAACTAAAGACCACCCTCGCCTTCGGTAGTGGTCTGCATCCTGCAACTATTCTCGCCCTAAAACTGCTTGAGCGGTACATCGTTCCTCAAATGCATGTCCTTGATTTGGGGTCGGGTTCAGGTATTTTGAGCGTTGCAATGGCAAAGCTTGGTGCAACAGTTTTAGCATTAGACAACGACATCATTGCCGTACAAGCCACTCAGGATGCTGTACATCGTAACGGCGTTGAACAGCAGGTGACAGTTATACAAGGAAGCCTGGGATCTGGTAGCGATATGGGACATTGGATGGGTGGAGAAGCAATCAACAATGTATCCAAAATCGAGCCTCAAGAGGCATTTGACCTGATAGTCGCCAATATCCTAGCACGAGTGCATATTGCCCTTGCTGAAGATTATCAGCGATCGCTTCGTCAAACTCACACAGACCCTAAACTACTAATTACAGCTGGTTTTACCACCGATCACGAGGAAGATGTTGTGACAGCTTTATCAGCAGTAGGATTTGAAGTCATCGATTCTGAAAGATTAAACGAATGGGTCGCACTTGCTTATAGACTTGGGAGTTAGTTGTTAGTTGTCAGTTGTTAGTTGTCAGTTGTCAGGAGTTCTCCCCTGCTCCCCTACTCAGCACTCAGCACTTTCAAATGAGATAAATCCATCAAATTTGCCAGCTTGTAAACTATACGCGCACCTACATTACCATCCCACTCACCATCACCGACTTCGCAAAGGTCAAAGCCAATAATTTTTCTACCACTATTTACGACTTCTCGGAACAAACAAAAAGTTTGCTCTAATTCCAGTCCGCCTGGAACAGGAGTACCTGTACTCGGACAAAGTTTTGGATCGAGTCCATCTACATCAAAACTAATATGAACGTATTCAGGTAAATGATTGATAATTTCTCGACATAAATCAATCCAAGTTGTTCCTGAATAAAGCTTTTGTTTAATAGCTGGATCGTAATAAGCGACAATGCGATTATTAGATTCGTTAATCATTTGCACTTCGTAGTGAGAAATATCACGCAAACCCACTTGTACTAACTTAGAAATTTGCGGTATTTTCATTGCATTGAACATAATAGACGCATGAGAAAATTCAAATCCTTCGTAGGCGTCGCGTAAATCAGCATGTGCGTCAATGTGCAAAATGCCGTAATTGGAATATTTAGCTGCTAATGCTTGAAAATAACCTAACGGCGAACTGTGATCACCACCGATGACTGCGACTCGCTTACCTTTGTTAATTGCTTCCTGACACTGTGCAAACAGCCATTGATTTATCTGTTGACAAACCTGATTAATTTCTGTGAGGACAGGAGTTAAATCTGGCGTTTCTGTAAGTGGTTTGCCTTGCGCTAATCGTTCAATAATTTTTGCTGCCAAGGTACGGTAGTATGTGTTTTTATCTAAAATATCTTGGGGAATTTCCTGTAGGAAAATTCCTTGTTTCCATCCATCAGGATGATCAAAATCGAATAAATCTAGTTGAGTCGAAGCATCGAGAATCCTCTGTGGCCCATTGGCTGTACCTGCACCGTAGGAAACCGTGACTTCCCACGGTACGGCAAAAACAATCAAATTTGCAGACTCGTAATCAAACGGCAAACCCAAGAGGTTGCCATTAATTTCACCTATGTCGCTGGGGTTATAGTCTTGAAGTTGATTAATCATTGATGACTGATAAGCGTTGCTTTGGTAGATTACCAATGGACACTTGTATTGTAGTTGAGTAAATATAAAAAGCCACATTGGCAAGATTAAATTCAAGGCGATCGCTGTCACCTTAAACAGTACGTCTCAAAGTATATCCATACAACAAAATTTTATAACTCTTTCTTGGTGCTAGTTAGGAGATACTCTGCTCATGACTAACGAAGAGGTGCTAGAAATCATTGAACAAGCAGCTAAAGACAAAGTGACAGAATTAGACCTTTCTCTTAAAGGTTTAAAAATACTGCCAGCAGAGATTGGTCAACTCACCAACCTCAGCAGACTCTCCCTCAACTTGAATCATCTGACGACGCTGCCAGCAGAGATTGGTCAACTCACCAAACTCACCGAACTTCACCTCTACTCCAATCAACTGACGATGCTGCCAGCAGAGATTGGCCAACTCACCAAACTCACCGAACTTCACCTCTACTCCAATCAACTGACGACGCTGCCAGCAGAAATTGGTCAACTTACCAACCTCAGCAAACTTTACCTCTACTCCAATCAACTGACGACGCTGCCAGCAGAGATTGGTCAACTCTCCAATCTGACCGAACTTGACCTTAACGACAATCAACTGACGACGCTGCCAGCAGTGATTGGTCAACTCTCCAACCTCCGCAAACTTTACCTCCACTCGAATCAACTGACGAAGTTGCCAGCAGAGATTGGTCAACTCACAAACCTCGGTGAACTTTCCCTCGGCTTTAATCAACTGACGACGCTACCAGCAGAGATTGGTCAACTCTCCAACCTCCGCAAATTTTACCTCCACTCCAATGAATTGACGAAGCTACCAACAGAAATTGGTCAACTCAACAACCTCCGCGAACTTTACCTCAACTCCAATCAAATGACGAAACTGCCAGCAGAAATTGGTCAACTCAACAACCTCAAAATACTGGCTCTTCGTGGTAATTTAGTCCCTATTCCCCCTAAAATTTTAGCGTCAGGCAATGCCAAAGAAATCCTAGATTTCTATTTCCGTATGTAAGATCCAAACTAAACCGAACCATATACAAATTAGTTTCATGTCATGCTGTTTTCATGTCATGCTGTCAATCATTATTATTTTGCACATACACATCTCGCACAGGGAAAGGAATTGAAATTCCAGCTTGCTGGTAGCGTTTATGCAATTTTTTCACAAATAAATGTTTGCCAATACGCTGGTCGAAGTATTCACTTACCCGCATATAAAGCGTAAAATCTATACTAAAATCCCCAAAAGTATGAAACCTAATATATGGCTCATTTGCTGTTAATTCAGGTGCAATTTCTTGCATCACCTCTTTGGCAACTTCTACAGTGATTCGTTCAACTTGTTCCAAATCACTATCGTAACTTACGCCCACATTCATGGTTAAAGTTATTTCTTTTACTGGCAGATGGTAATTAGTAAAAATTGCCGAAGCTAGTTTAGAATTAGGTACAATAATTACGTTATTAGAAAACTCTTTAATAGTTGTATTGCGCCAAGTAATATCTGTTATGTATCCTTCATGGCCACTATCTAATTTGACATAATCGCCAGTTTTTACCTGTTTAGAAAGAATCAAGTAAAAACCAGAAAATAAATTTGCTAAAGTGTCTTGCAGTGCCAAACCTACTGCTATACCACCAATTCCTAAAGTTGTGACTATGGGTGTAATTTGAATACCCACAGTTTGCAACAAAATTAAAGTGCCCAAAACTAAAACGGCAGTTTTAGCGACGTTAGAAATTAGTGATGCTGTAACCCCCTCTGTCCTGTGAGTGTATAGAATCACAAAACCAGCAGTTAGCCTTGCCAAAACTAACGTAACTGAAAACAAAAAAGCAACCGTAATGATTTTTTGCAATAAATTAATAATATCTGGCTTCAGAGGTGCGCTAATAATTGCGCCTAAAAACCCAGCAAGTACAAACCATATAAATGGCATACGTTGCAGAGATTTAAAGATGATTTCGCTGCCAGGAATATTTTTCTTGCTAGCAAATAATTTTAGTCTTTTGAAAATAAATTTCTCACCAATTACACCGAACAGCAAGCCAGATATAATCAATGCCAAAGGTAAAATCCAGTCAATCATAGAAATTTGAAATTGGGAATTAAAAATTTCATGTAGCCACAGGTGTGGTGTCATTCTTGCCAAATTTTACCTTGTTAGTGCCTCAAGCGATGTTTGAAAAGTCGTTTTGAAGACTCAAATATTTGCTAGAAGGGAGTAGGGAGTAGTGTCAAGATTATGGTTAAAAATTATTAATAAGTATGGATCTGCCAATTATTTATCATCCAGATTATGTTGCACCGCTGCCTGAAGGTCATCGTTTCCCGATGTCCAAGTTCCGAAAACTCTATGAATTACTTTTAGCTGAGGGTGTGGCGCAAACAGAACAATTTCATACGCCAAAGCGTCCGCCTCAAGAGTTAATCGAGACAGTTCACACCCCAAACTACGTTACAGCTTACTGCGAGGGTACGCTAGAACCCAAAGCACAACGCCGCATCGGTCTGCCTTGGAGTCCAGCATTGGTTAATCGTACCTGTGTAGCGGTTGGTGGTACAATACTGACTGCTAAGTTGGCACTAAGTCAGGGTTTAGCTTGCAATACTGCTGGTGGTACCCATCATGCCTTTCCCAGTTATGGGTCTGGTTTTTGTATTTTCAATGATTTGGCGATCGCCTCTCGCGTTCTGCAAAAACTTGGACTTGTCCAAAAAATCCTCATTGTAGATTTAGATGTCCATCAAGGCGATGGCACTGCTTTTATCTTTCAAGACGACGAGACAGTTTTTACCTTCTCGATGCACTGTGATGTTAATTTTCCCAACAAAAAGCAAAAAAGCGATCTGGACGTTCCCCTATCAGTAGGAATGGAAGATGATGCCTATTTACAAACTTTGGCGAATTTTCTACCAGATTTATTATCGGATGTCAAGCCTGATTTAGTATTTTACGATGCAGGCGTTGACCCCCACATAGGCGATCGCTTAGGCAAGTTAGCCTTGACCGATGCTGGCATTTTTCGCAGGGAAATGCAGGTTTTAAGTACCTGTGTCAGTAGTGGATATCCCGTAGCCTGCGTCATTGGTGGCGGCTATGCTGACGATATGAAGTCTCTTGTCTGGCGTCACTCTCTATTGCATCGCGCCGCTAGTGAAGTTTATCGCCAATTTCGACTCTAGGGATAGGGGGATAGGGGGATGGGGTGATGAGGTGATGAGGGGG
>NZ_JAECZC010000109.1 GCF_016056305.1 Amazonocrinis nigriterrae CENA67
TATGTACTGTGTTCTATTCCTTCAAACCTCGTGCTTATCCCTGTTTTAAATAATTTTTCAACTTCATCATAAAGATTGCCTTGATTCTTTTTTAATGTGATTACATAATCTGCTGATTTCTCCGTGATTAACTTCACAATCTCTTTCTGGCAACCAATGGCATCAATTGTCACGATACATCCAGACAATTCTAATACTTTTAATAATTCCGGAATTGCTGTAATTTCATTTGATTTAGAATTTACCTTTACCTGTCCCAATACTAATTTATTTGTAGTTGCCCAAGCACTTACCATTTGGATTGCACAAGAATCATTACTCTTATCATATGAACCACATAAAGTTTTCCCATCAATTGCAACTACTTCACTCGAAGTTATTGTCTGTACTGATTTCATCCAGTTTAAAAAACATGACTGAAATTGCTGCGGATTCAATTGTGCAAATACTCGCGCAAAAGTATCGTGTGATGGTATCCCATTTGGTAACTCCAAAAACGTTTTTAACCACTCAAACTTCGTACAGCCATATAATTCAATTGCTACCCAGCTATCTGCTCCACAGATTACTGCACAAATCGCAATAGTCAAAATATCAATTAACTTGTGTCGCTTTGTGCGATCTATTCGTGGGTCTGACATTTGTGCGAAGTGGTCAGCAATGGTAATTTTGGGCTTAAGCTTCACGCTTTCTTACGGCTTTACTCTACTTTCACTATGACTTTACCATCAATACCCGATCGCTTAACCTCCCTGACACAAGCGACTAGGCTTTTTTTAGTAAACATGTACTACATTTAGATGCGTTCGCCCTGCGGTTCCACCGCATCTGGACTGGGATTACGTCCGATACCATAAGCAGCACTGACTCGCACTAAAGGACAGGTATCAGTTAGCAAGCGAATCAGATAGGGAATAGCTCGTCTATCTTCAATATCACAAAAAGCACGAGCCGCTAGCATCCTTTGCTGCGGTTGGGGATTTTCCAAAAGAGCTAGCATTACTTCTGGATCGGGCTTTGCCACTTCTGACTCGGCCGTTAGTGGCTCCATTTTATCTAGGGGGCTTTCTAGCTCTTCCTCTACATCGAGTAAGCTTAAATCGTCTTCGTCATACATATTTTATTTGCATACCCAGTTGGGATTTTTATGTAACCCCCCACGTCACCAAGTCAAAGCTTGATAGGTTTTAGTTGGATTATTGTACACTTTCTCACCCATCTATTTGACTTTTAGCCGCAGGAGAATTGCCATAACTAACACGCTATAGGATGCTAACTCTATGCACCGGTTTGTTTATTGCTATTGAGTGATTTTACCATCCACAGAGATTGGCTTTCATAACCGAGTTGACTGTAAAGATTTAAAGCGGCTTGGTTGGATTGAAACACCTGCAATCCAATTTGGCGATCGCCTCTTTGAGTTGCCCAATTTTCCAGATATCGTAACAAAGCTGTACCAATTCCCCGTCGTCGATGTTCTGGCTCGACGTAAAGCAGAAAAATGTGAGCGTGGCGATCGCCTCGGACTTGATCTATGGCATTTCCCACCCAGAGACAGGCGATAGGGGAGTGGGGGGATGGGGGGGATGAGGTAGTATTTCCTCCCTTATCTTCCTTATCTTCCCCTGCTCCCCTGCTCCTCTGCACCCCTGCACCCCTGCACCCCTGCAC
>NZ_JAECZC010000014.1:0-88988 GCF_016056305.1 Amazonocrinis nigriterrae CENA67
CCCCTAATCCCCACTCCCTCCGGTCGTGGGGGCCCCGTGCTCCCCATCTCCCCATCCCCCACAGCTTGACTTTTTAGATAAAATATGATACAAAGGCTATTCATATGAATTAAGTAACAGTAAGTGTGAATATTTCTTCCTCTAGAAAAAAACCGCGTGTCGCATGGCAGGCGGTTTTCTCAGTAATCGTATTTATGTTCATGTACCTGCCTATACTGGTACTTGGCTTTTATAGCTTCAATCAGTCACCCTATAGTGCAACTTGGCAAGGATTCACTCTCGATTGGTATCGCAAATTGTTCAGTGATGAGCGGATATTATCAGCTTTAAAAAACAGTTTGATAGTTGCCTTTTGTGCAGTGGGTATTTCCGCAGTGCTGGGAACGTTAATGGCGGTAGGTTTAGCGCGTTATCAATTTGTGGGTAAGAAGTTGTATCGCGGTATTTCTTATCTACCGTTGATTATTCCTGATATTGCGATCGCAGTAGCCACTTTAGTTTTTTTAGCAGCGTTTGCCATCCCCTTGAGTTTATGGACAATTGTTGCGGCTCATATAGTGTTTTGTCTAGCTTACGTCGGACTTGTAGTTTCCTCACGACTGACTAATTTAGATCCTCACTTAGAAGAAGCAGCACTAGATTTAGGAGCCACACCAGTGCAGGCTTTTATTAAAGTATTATTGCCGCAGTTAATGCCTGGTATTATAGCCGGCTGTCTGCTAGCCTTTGTTCTGAGCTTAGACGACTTTCTCATCGCCAGTTTTACCGCAGGTAGCGGTTATAACACTTTGCCAATGGAAATTTTTAGTCGCATCAGAACAGGAGTCAAGCCTGATATTAATGCTCTGAGTGTGTTGCTAATTTCAGTATCTGCAATTGTCGCTTCTATAGGGGAATTAATTCGCGTTTTCGGAGATAAAAAGTGAATGCATCAAAAGCAAAGGTTTTTAGTCCAAAATCCAAAATTGGTATTTACTTATTCATGCAATAAAACCCATATCCCACCCAATGCAATCGATTTTTATAGCAACTTGGGTTCTTTAATCTGATTTGTTAGGCTAATCCCGCCTATAACAAGCCCACCTCCTACCAAAGTGGTTAAATTTAGTGATTCCCCTAAAATGCTAACTGCAAGTAAAACTGCAAAAACGGGGACTAAGTTAATAAAAAGTGCTGCACCAGCAGCTCCTAGTTCGCGTACCCCGTCTAGATACCAGTTAAAAGCCACCGCTGTACCCAATATTCCCAGGAATGCCAGCGCTACCCACGCATTGATAGGAATTGTTGCAATCTCTTGTATTCCTCCTTTACTAATTGCAAAGACAATGAGGAAGGTACATCCAATTAACGTTGAATAAGTTGTAGCAGTTAGTGGAGAGAGAGTTTGCATTGCTTTTTTACTTAACAGTGTATAAGTCACCCAGCTCAAAACACAGCCAAAAATAATAACTTCACCTATTCCAATTCCACCATTCCATAAAAGTGCTAAATCTCCTTGAGTTATCACGATTACCGCACCACATAACGATATTAAGATTCCTACTATACGGCGAAGTGTGAGGTGTTCGCCCAAAAATATACGTGCTGCTAATAATGCACAAACAGGATTTGTAGCAATAACTAAAGCAGCACGACTGGCTGAGATATGCTTAAGTCCCTCAAAAAAGCATAGATTATAAACCACTACCCCAGTTAGACCCATTAGAATCGTTTGTAGCCAAATCTTAGGAGATGGTGCAACCCATGAATGAGTCTTTGATACGAGCCACAACAGACATATACTTGCAAAAGTGAACCGAAGTGCTGCTCCGGTGTATGGAGAGAGGTAAGGAGCAGCAATTCTACCTGCAATAAAAGTGCCGCCCCAAATAAATGCAACTAGAATGAGCTTGATATAAATTTTCGTAATTGTCATCATAACTTACCGTTCGGGTCATCAGGAATGAATTTGATCAAATCAGGAAGATGTGAACAAGAGCAAGGAAGAAAAACAGGCGTTCGGTAAGACTGAAGTAGTAGTGTAGCAAGGCTAAAAGGGTGGGCTTTGCCCACTAAGGATTATCTTGATTATTTCGCTGTGGTGTGTTCAGATGAATAAACCCATATTCATCACGATTAGGGTTAGAAGAATATTGAGCTTGCACTAAAACTCCAACACCTGTGACTATTTTGCGATCGTGATTTTTGTCAAATTTCACACTGACTTCGGTAGCACCTGATGCTGAAATATTCTTTAATCTTTCGTATACAAGTTGACGGCTTGAACTAATATTTTCCTGTTTGGGAAAATCAGTCAAAGCTTTCACAAATGCCTGTGCTGCATCATAGGAAGACAGGGTTCTCCAACTCACATTTGTTGTCCACCAAAGTTCTTTAGCTTCTTTGATGAAATCTTTGTTAGCACGACTTGCATGGGAAGATACAGCGACAATCATACCATTAGCAGCGTTTCCAAGCGTCTCAAGGGTCTTCCTACTATATAGAACATCTCCTCCTAAAAGCAGGAGTGACGGCTGTTGATTTGCCAATTCAGGATTTTGCTTGACAAGCTTAACAATTTCTAGTGCTGCTTCAAGTTTGCTACGACTAGGTGCTAACATCAAAGCCTGCACTTTTGCATCTTGTGCTTTTTTAATGCAAGCTTCTTTATTTTCTGTTGATAAATCACAATTTACTTGAATATCGTTTTGATTTGCATTTGGAGAATATCTCAGCGTGTTGGCAAATTCTCCTTTCAATGATTTGCTATATTCACTATTAGATTCAAAAACTATTAGCACTTTTCGCTGTGTCAGCTTATTTACTATATAGTTAGCTAAATCTCTAGCTGCTATGAAGTCATTAGAAGATGTACGAAAAACATATTCGCTCAACTTACCTGTTTGTGAGTTACCTTCTCTAAGAGCAGTACTTGTAGGCGAAATTAAAACAAGTTTTTTGATTTCATAAATATTTCCTGCATTCCATGTATTGTCACTTGTGATATGACCAATAACACCTAAAATTTTACTATTATAAAAATAAACTAGTTCTCCCGGAATATTTTGATTTTCATCCGCAAGCAAATTGGCTATTTTTTTTACTTCGTCTTTGTTATCAGTATTTTCTTTGGCAAGTAAAACTTGAAATAATGGCGCAGCTTGATTTTGCTGCATTACTTGAGTAACACCACGCAGTATTTCTAAAGCAATATCACCATATTTGTCTAGGCTGGGAACAACAACTGCAATGGTTGGAAGGCTCGTAATCGATGTAGTTTTAGCTGCTTTAGAGTTGTAATAATAAATCCATGTCTCTGGATCAACTTCACATTTATTATTAGCAGGTGATCTTTGAAAAGCGACTTTAAATTTATCTGTAGCTTGTTTAAAATATTTTTCAGCTTCTTGGAAACCGTCTGAAGAAGCTGAATCACTGGCTGCTTTAAAGGCATCTATGCCTTTTTGTTTTAAAGCATAAGCTTCCGTACATTCTGTAATGGCGTAAGTTTCTGGTTTTTGCTTAATTAAAGGTTCTTCTCCTCTGCTAAAGTAATCTGCAAAAGGAGGAGGTGGTGTTGGTGTTGATGTTGGCGGTGGTGGATTTGTTGCAGCGATTGGTGGTATAGGCTCAGGTGGTATGTGTACAATAACAGCGATCGCTAGTGCTAACAAAGCCAAAGAAACTAAACTTATCCGCCAACGCCACCGTCTAGGAATCCTTTTGAGCCTATGGAGCAAGTTATCAAGCACGGTAGAAGGCTGTGTTTCACCAGCAAGAGCATCAAGAACTTCTTTTGCAGACTGTGGCCGCTCTTCTTGTCTGTATTTGAGCATCGAGTCTAAAACATTTGCAAAACGCTCGTTGCTCACATTTGTATGTTGTCTCCAATTTGAATTCAACAGCAGTTCTCTAGGATTTCCGCCTCCTGTCAACAAACACACACAGGTGGCGGCTAAAGAGTATAAATCTGATGCAGCGGATACTCTTTTACCTGCGAATTGCTCAGGTGGTGCAAAATCTGGAGTTCCTAATATAGTTGATTCATTAGCAGGTAATCCTTCAATTACTACCTGTTTAACTGTGCCAAAATCTATCAAATATAGTTTGCTATCTCTAGTACGGCGCATAATATTGGAGGGTTTAATATCCCTGTGTATGACTATGCGATTACCATCGTAATTATGGATATATTGTAATATTTTCAGAATTTCCTGTAAAATGTTGACAACTTCATCCTCTGAAAATTGTCTTCTTTGCCTTAATTCTTGAGCTAAATTCTGACCCTCGATATAATCTTGTACTAAGTAAAAAAACCTTTGCAAACTGCCTGTTTCTTCCTGAACTTCCACCACAAAAAATGCCCACGCACGAGGAATTTGCTCATGACCTAGCTCTGCTAAAATACTCGCTTCATCCTCAAACAATTTTTCTATGCGTTGAAGTTCTGACGCACTCAATACTCGACCAGGAGGATTTCTAGGGTGCAACTGTTTGATGACACGCAATGGTCTGTGAGGAAAGTTAATATCTTCTGCTAAAAAAGTTCTACCAAATCCCCCTCGTTCTTCATCTGGAACTAATAATCTTAGCGGTACAAAACGCCCCTCCAAAATTAAAGGCATTCCACAACAAGAGCAGCGTATTTCTGTTTTAGAACTGGAAGTGAGAGATTCCTCTGGAATAAAATTGTGAGGGCTATTACAATTTGGACGAGTGCAGTAAACTTCTATAGAGGAACCGTTATTATCCATTGATTAACCTTCAACGTTACTTTAGCTACACACTGGTGATCAAAGCTTGAAAGCCAGATGATACTTTTTAGATAAATCTTTCTCTTGGTTACATCCAAATGTTCAAAAAGGCAGTACTAATTTGTAATTAATCCACACTTTAAAAAGGTTGCTCAAGCCAGGTTATGGTACTTTACGCTGTACGGTGAAACAATACATCTTGCTAGAATTTTGTATAAATTTTTCCTTTATATGTATGTAAAATGACTTTTATAAGAGTATCATATACGTAATAATTCTGAAATATAGCTAAGATTTTTGCAATATCCTCAAAGTAACGTTTTTTTGCTTTGTGACAATGAAGGCTCTGAAAACCCATACTCTTCAAGAAGCCAGGGTTTTCAGACAAGAACTAAAATGAGTTTTTGTTTATATTTTAAAGGTAGTCCTAACTACTCCTAAGAAAATGTCACCATTGCTATCGTCGTGATTTGGTGCTGTCAGCCAAATCAAACCAGGAGTAATGCTGATATTGTCGTTGATTTTATATCGATAAAACCCTTCAATGTGAAATCCCGTATCTGGGTCACGACGAATTGAGTTTGATAGGGGTGCTGAAGTACCAGTTAATTTAGGTTGCATCCCCACAATAATTCCTCCTAAATTGCCCTTTTTACCCAAATCGTGAAAGGCCATGGTGACAGCCCAACTCCAGACATCAGCATCACCTTTGACATCTCCAGTCAGCGCCCGCGCATCGATATAAGTTACCCATCCACCAATTTGAAATTGATCGCTAACTTTGACATTGGTTTCAATTCCATAGGCATTAGCAGAAACTTTTCTGCCTCCTAAATTGGATGCTAAACTGCCAGTATTATGACCTAAACCGTCAGTATTATAACTATTGACGTAAGTCAAAGCAATTTTGGTAGCTGGGTCTTTTTTATTTGGATAAAAAATAATTTGCCCTAACGCACCATAGCCACTGTTAAACAAGCCGCTAGCAGGGTCGTTGGTATTTTTTGCTAGATAAGCCAGCTCTGCTTTAATATTATCAGTAGGCTTAAAAGTCACACCTGCGCCAGTATCTCCACCCAAACGGTAAATAGGGCTATATCGACCAAAGCGAGAAATAGCACTTTCTGCATCGCTTGATAGAGGATTAATTACATCCCAATCATCAAAGTAAGTATTAAAACCTGTAGCAACTAAAACACTCAGTTTATCGCCCACAAGAAAACGATATTGCAGTTTACTCAGCAAAGCATCATTAGTTGTATTAGTACCAGATGCGAAACTTAAGCGAGTATCATTTCCAGGCCCATTGGGGTTAAACACATTACTCGCCTGAATTCTTACCCTCAATTCATCTTTTCCCGTAAAACTGGATACGAAATTGAGACGAATTCGATCAGAAAATGTAAGGTTGCTATTATCTCTATTTCCACTACGGCTAGCATCGCCAAAAGCATCTGTGACTGCAAATATGATTTGACCATCGAGTTTAGTGGTTGTAGAAAACTGCTGTTGTTCTAACTTTTCTGTACGTGCTTCTAAAGTATCAATTCTACCCCGTAAGGTAGCGATTTCTGCTGCAAATTCTTCTTGCAGCTTTTGCAAAGTCACCAAATCCTCTTTAATAGCTATATCTGCGATATCAGTATTAATTTGTTGGTTAATTTTATCCAAGCAGGCGTTTAATCCAGAAGCAAACTCAAAGCGAGTCATGGCGCGATCGCCTTTAAATCTCCCATCCGGGTATCCAGCTATACATCCGTAACGCTCGATTAAAGTCTGTAAGGCTTGAAATGCCCAGTCTGTTGGTTGTACATCAGAAAGTTGAGAAACTGAGGTAATTTGTGCCAAATCCAATTGCACATATTGATTCGCGCTGTTGTCATCATTGGATTTTAAATCTGAGGCCTTCACTTTTGCGATCGCACTTAGCAGCACAATCGACATCAAAGCAGCAGGAACTAAGCCTAGAGAAACTCTAAAACAACTCAACATATTTTTCTCCCCACAAAATTTATTTTGTAAAAACTTTTTTGCAATCGAAAATATCCTTGATATGGTCAAAAATTAAATTGATATGCTGTATTTTATTAACGCTTACTATACACTCTGGCAAAGGTGAAAAGCAACTTAGTTGGTGTTCAACATTGGGTAACTAAATCATTAGAGAATTTTGACAATCTGGGAATGCGATCGCAAATTGAAGCAACACAAAATCTGTTATAAATGCCAAATTCACAATTCCTCTACCCCCTATTCGTGACAGTTCCGGGTGCGGAATGTGGATTTTACATAACCTCCAACACCTCAGAGATATATAGTGGTGAACCCAAGACGGTTCGGTTAAAGGGGAAAGGGGAAAGGGAAAAGGGGAAGAAAAACCTTTAACCCAAGCCCAGTAACCTTTTCCCAAAACCCTATTGTGAGTTGAAAATGCTTATCCGAACCGTATTGGTAGTGAACCAGTAAGTCAACTTATTTACTGGACTATTTGGACACTTAGCAAAACTTAGTATTTTAGGAAACATAACTATGCAAGGTTTGAAATTAGCAGTAGCCGTGATTGTATTGGCAACATTGACTTTGACCCCCAAAGCTGAAGCCAAAAGCTTATTCAACAATCAACATACACCAGCATCAAAAGTTACTGCACAATTACCCAACTCCAAGATTGCCAATAACAGTCAAACTGAAGATTACTTACAACGGGGATTTGAGCGCTTTGAGTCGAAAGACTATCAAGGAGCTATAGAAGATTTTAACCAAGTCCTGAAGATTGAACCCAAAAATATTTATGCTTATGTTGGCAGAGGTGGTGCAAAGCTGTTGTTGGAACAATATGAAGCGGCAAAGTTAGATTTTGACACAGCCTTAGACATTAATCCAGATATTTCCATAGCCTACTATTTTCGTGGTATTGCCAACTATGCCTTAAAAGATAAACCAGGAGCGATCGCAGATTTTCGCAAAGCATCTACACTCTTTAAACAAGAAGGCAAACTGGAACTAGCTCAAAAAGCAGATAACGCAGTTAAGGAGATAGAAGCTAGCTAAACTATTGCAAAATAATCATGATTGAGGTAGCAGCAACAATGAAAATCCAGATCAAGCTGCTGCCTTGCGTCATGCGATACTAGCAACTAAGAAAAAATACTCTAATTCCAGAGATTGGGCAGCCTTTACCCTTATCGGTGTGATGTCGTTCCAAATTATGACAGCTATTATGCGCGATCGCACAACCAGACTTATTTTAATCGCTTTGAGTGCTTTTTTGGTAACAATTGCACCTACATTCCCACAGAATTTTTCAGTATTTTTCTCTGCACCCCAGGTGTTAGCACAAACACCAAATCAGCAGCAAACTCAGGCTGTCTTTGGTAATTTTATCGATTACTTCGCCCAGGAAAGGGAAATTAAAGCACATGAAGGTAGCGTTAACAGTGCCAGTTTTAGTCCTGATGGCAAGTTAATTGTGACAGCTGGTGCTGATAACACTGCCCGTGTCTGGGATTTTGCTGGTAAGCAAGTAGCAGAATTAATTGGGCATCAAGCCAGTGTTAAAAGTGCGAATTTTAGCCTGGATGGTAAGTTGATAGTCACTGCATCCTTTGATGGTACTGCCCGTATTTGGGATATTTTGGGTAAACAGCTAGCTGAGTTAAAAGGGCATCAAGGTAATGTTAACAGTGCGAATTTTAGCCCGGATGCTAAACAGATAGTAACGGCAAGTGCAGATAAAACCGTTCGTATTTGGGATATTTCCGGTAAGCAACTAGCACAAATTACAGCGCATGAAAACATTGTCACTAGTGCCAGTTTTAGCCCCGATGGTAAGCGGATAGTCACGGCAAGTGCAGATAAAACTGCTCGGATCTGGGATACATCGGGCAAACAGTTAGTAGAATTAAAAGGACATACTGACACTGTTTTGAATGCGAATTTTAGCCCAGATGGCAAACGTATTGTTACTGCTTCTGATGATAAAACAGCACGTTTGTGGGATGTGTCGGGTAAGCAGTTAGCCATTTTACAAGGGCATCAAGATAGTGTATATACCGCTAGTTTTAGTCTTGATGGACAGCTAATCATCACGGCATCGGTAGATAAAATTGCTTTGGTTTGGGAATCGTCAGGGAAGCTGGTAGGAAAATTACAACAGCATACTGGTGGGGTTAACAGTGCCAGTTTTAGTGCGGATGGAAAGTGGATAGTGACAGCAGCAAATGATGGAACTGCGCGAGTGTGGGATACACAAAGCAAGCTGTTAACTGAACTCGAAGGACATCAAGCGGAGGTTAAAAGTGCCAGTTTTAGCCCAGATGGTAAGCTAATTGTTACAGGAGCAAACGATGGCACTGCCCGGTTGTGGGACGTTTCAAGTAAAAAGCTACTAGCAGTACTTAAGGAAAATGATTCTTGGGTGACAAGTGCTAGTTTTAGCTCTAATGGAAAGTTGATTCTTACCTCATCTTTAAGTTCTATTCATGTGTGGGATATCTCCGGGAAGTTGCTAACCCAAATCACAGATTTTGATGTTGCTACCCCTAATATCCAGAGAGCCAGTTTTAGCCCAGATGGGCAGATGATTATTGCAGATAGCCTTTCAGACGGTAACTATGTGTGGGACATCTCCGGGAAGTTAGTAACAAAAGTGAAAGGTTATGACTACGGTGAAGAATCTAACTTTAGTCCTGATAGACAAAAAAGTGTGACTATATCATACAAAACTGCTTACGTATGGGATCTTTCAGGCAAACTGCTAGCAGAACTTCAAGGACATAAAGGTGATATCACTATCGCTAAGTTTAGTCCTGATGGTAAGCAGATAGTTACTGCATCTGATGACCAAACAGTACGAGTGTGGAATCTTTCTCAAAAGCAGCTAGCCCAACTGAAGTTACCAGAAACACCTTCTTACAATAGTGTAGAACCTGAATCAAAAGTTGGGGATTTGTTCGGTTTCCTTAGTATTAGCCCTGACGGCAAGCGCGTTATCACCCCAACCAATAACAACACAGCCCGCGTATGGGATATTTCCGGTAAGCTGCTAGTCGAACTTAAAGGGCATCGGGGCTTTATTCAAAATGCGAGTTTTAGCCCGGATGGTAAGCTTATTCTTACCACAGCTTATGATAACACTACCCTTGTGTGGGATATGAACGGCAAATCTTTGGTGCAAATCAACGGGGGTAGCGCAAATTTTAGTCCCGATGGCAAGTTAATTGTCACTGCATATGGTGAAAATGCGTTTTTGTGGGATACCTCTGGCAAGTTATTGGCAGAACTCAAAGGGCATCAGGATAATGTAAACAGCGCCAATTTTAACCCGGATGGCAAACTGATTGTGACTGCATCTTATGATAAAACAGCTCGTGTATGGGATGTTAAAGGCAATTTACTGGCGGAACTCAAAGGGCATCAGGATGATGTAAGCAGTGCCAATTTTAGCCCAGATGGCAAACTAATTGTTACCGCTTCCCGAGATAAAACAGCTCGTGTGTGGGACGTTAAAGGCAATTTACTAGCGGAACTCAAAGGGCATCAGGATGATGTAAGCAGTGCCAATTTTAGCCCAGATGGCAAATTAATTGTTACTGTTTCACAAGACAAGACAGCGCGTTTATGGAATATCTCTGGTCAACTTTTAACAGAAATTAAAGATGTTCAGTTTGGGGAAGTTAACCGTCCTAGTTTTAGTTCTGAGGGAAAATTCATTTTGAATGTATATGGTGTTTTTGGGGTATGGGATACTTCCGGTAAGCTAATATCGGAAATTAACATTCAAGAGAATTTCAATCAGGCTCGCCTTACCCCCGATAGTAAGCGTATTGTCACTCTATCGGGTTTTGAAAAAATTGCTCGGGTGTGGGATCTCTCTGGTAATCTTTTGGCGGTACTGCAAGAAGGGATTGAGGCTGAGGTCAAAAGAGCTAGTTTTAGCCCTGATGGGCAGCGAATTGTTACTGTATCTACTGATAAAATCCCTCGCGTTTGGGATACTTCTGGTAATTTACTCACAGAACTCAAAGGACATGATTCTGATGTCAAAAGTGCGAATTTTAGCTCTAATGGAAAACTGATTGTCACCGCATCTTGGGATGGTCTCGTCCGTGTCTGGAATATCAATGGTAAATTGCTAGCGGAACTAATAGGGCATGAACCCAACCTCTATAGTGCGAATTTTAGTCCTGATGGTAAGTTGATTGTGACTGCATCTTATGATAAAATCGCTCGTGTGTGGAATACTTTGGGTAAACTGCTGGTAGAACTTAAAGGACATCAGGCAGGTGTCACTACTGCTAATTTTAGCCCAAATGGAAAGCTAATTGTCACAGCAAGCGATTATTCTGATAATCCTCGTATTTGGGATACTTCCGGGAAGTTGTTATTAGAACTCCAAGGCGGCGATCGCGGTTTCAAGAGCAACCCCCGTAATGCGATTGCTAATTTTAGCAATGATGGAAAACTGATTGTTACTCTATCCGATGGCCTGACTCCCAAGGTGTGGGACACGAATGGTAAGCTATTGGCCCAACTTCAAGGGCATCAGAGATTTATCGGCGCTGCAAGTTTTAGCCCAGATGGGCAGCACATTATCACTGCATCTAGGGATGGTACTGCCCGTGTGTGGGACACGAATGGCAAGCAACTATTGGAATTAAAAGGTCATCAAGACACAGTTAGTGATGCGAGTTTTAGTCCAAATGGAAAGCTAATCGTTACTGCATCTTTTGATGGTACTGCTCGTGTATGGGAAACTTCTGGCACACTGGTGGCGGAACTCAAAGGACATTACAACAGAGTCAATAGCGCTAGCTTTAGTCCAGACGGAAAACGCATAGTTACTGCCTCAGAAGATGGTACTACCCGCATTTGGGATACAAATGGCAAGCATTTAACTACCTTGAAATTAGCAACACCGCCTTCTTCACCAAAAGCTGAAGCCGATCGCCTGCGCGATCGCCAATTCTACGCCCCCAACTGCGCCCAAGCACTCGACCCTTGGCAAAAAGCTCTAAAAATCTATCAAGAAATCTCTGACAACGAAAATCAAGCAGTCATCCTCGAACAACTCGGAAACGCTCATTATTGCCTCAGCGATTACACCAACGCCATTAAATCCTACTCGCAAGCTTTACAAATCGCCCAAAAATCTAACTATCCCCAAATAAAAGTCAAAAATCTCGCCAATCTTGGTAATGTTTACAATTCCTTAGCTGACTATGAAACAGCAATTAAGTATTACAACGATGCTTTAAATATTCTAGAACAGTACCAAGACACACAACTCGAAACACAGGTTTTACAAAGTCGTGGTAATGTTTACATTTCTCAAGATAAGTATAACGAAGCAATTCCAGACTTATCCCAAGCATTAGCTATTGACACAAACACCTCTAGTCTTGCTAAAACTAAAGCTAAATTAGCAAATATTTATTATTCATTGGATGATTACAATAAAGCAATTCAATATTATAAAGAAGCTGTTGAATTTATACCCAGTGAAGCACTAGGAGGTTTAGGTAATGTTTACCTTGCACTGGGCGATACTGCAAAAGCGATTGAGTTTCACTCTTCAAGTTTAGCCAAAGCACAACAAAATGAAGATCAAGAAGCTGAGGGTAATGCTTTAAACAATCTTGCTAATTCCCTCCGTCAAGCTGGTAAATTGCCGGAGGCTGAGAAACATTTACGGGAAGCGATCGCTATTTGGGAAAACCTCCGCATTCAACTAGACGATGCCAACAAAATCTCTATCTTTGAAAAACAAGCCCGTACCTACCGCCTGCTACAAAAAGTCTTGATTGCTCAAAATAAAATCACTGAAGCTTTAGAAATATCTGAACGTGGTAGGGCAAGAGCTTTTATTGATTTACTCAATAAACGAGTATCCCCTAATCAAACAGAACAATCAAAAGTTACAGCACTGAATATTGCACAAATTAAACAAATTGCTAAAAACGAAAATGCAACTTTGGTTCAATATTCAATTATTACTGATGAATTTCAAGTTGGTGGTAAACGGCAAATTCAAGATTCAGAACTATATATTTGGGTCATCAAACCCACAGGTGAAGTCACATTTCATCGTAGCGATCTTAAGCCTTTGTGGCAAACAGAAAAGATAACTCTCAAGGAATTAGTTGACCAAACCCGCTTTTCTATGGGTGTGATAGATATCAATAGGCGCAACTCTCGCAGTATCTTTAGAGTTTCACTAACAGAGAAAATAAATCAACCCAAAGGCTTACAGCGACTCCATGATTTTTTAATCAAACCGATTGCAGATATCCTTCCCAATAATCCCAATGACCGAGTTATCTTTATCCCTCAAGGTGAATTATTTCTTGTTCCTTTCCCAGCGTTGCAATATGACGAAGATAAATATCTAATTGAAAAACACACCATCCTGACTGCACCATCAATTCAGGTATTGGATTTTACATCCAAGCAACAACGACGTGTAAAGCCTTTAAACCCCAAGTCTTTGATTGTAGGTAATCCTACAATGCCAAAAGTGGAGTTGCAACCAGAAAAACCCCCTGAACAATTAAGAAATTTACCTTGGGCGGAAAAGGAGGCTAAAAATATTGCTGAAATCCTGAAAACGCGAGCCTTGACAGGTAACGAAGCCAGCAAAACCGCAATTTTACAGCAGATTTCCCAAGCTGTAATTATTCACTTTGCTACCCACGGTTTACTTGATGATAACCGGGGATTAGGAAGTGCGATCGCTCTTGCACCCTCCAATCAAGATAACGGTTTGCTCACCGCAGAAGAAATCTTGAACCTGAAGCTAAATGCAGATTTAGTCGTTCTCAGCGCTTGCAACACCGGACGCGGACGTATTACTGGTGATGGTGTGATTGGTTTATCTCGTTCTTTAATTAGCGCAGGTGTTCCCAGCGTCGTTGTTTCCTTGTGGGCGGTTTCTGATAATTCAACTTCATTTCTGATGACAGAATTTTATCAAAATCTGCAACAAAAACTAGATAAAGCCACTGCACTAAGAAAAGCCATGCTGACAACAATGCAACAGAAAAAATATCAAAAACCCTTACATTGGGCTGCTTTCACCTTAATCGGTGAAGCTAGCTGAGTAATTTGTCAGTTGTCAGTTGTTAACACTCTACCTTGCTCCCCCACCGCTGAAGCACTAACTTTTTACCTAAAATTAGGATCTTATCTGGTAAAAAATTTTTTGAAAGTGAAAACTATACTCAAATTCTAATTCACCACTGATGTGAATTCAAACCCCTCTTATCCTTTAAGGGTTTTGAGAATTTTCCAGAGCCATGCTTTTTTTTAAGAAACACTCGCCCAAAGTCCTATTTATTAAATCGAGCTTTTTCCTTGAAAGTGTTTCTTTGTTTGGCAAGAAGACTATTGACAAATGAACCGTAATTTGGATTTGTCCACAGTGGGCAACAGGCGGTTTCAAGTTTATTTACCCATCAGGCCACAGCAGCCTTAACCAACTTACGTAAATTTGTTTGATACATTATGTATCCATATAGAAAGAAAGCAGCAATACTAAGCAGAAGACAGTTTATCTTTGCAGGTGCCAGCGGTGGAGCAGCATTTCTTGCCACTGGCCTGCTCAAGGCAAGTAAAACTCGTGCGACCTTGCCTGTGGAGATCACAAAGTTTACTGAAACTCTACCTATCCCGTTTCCAACTGCGCCACCCAGTACTTTGACCATCGCACGCAGTTCACACTCGTTCCACACCAACTTAGGCGCAGGCCCCACATTGGCTTATGGTGGTTTATCTATTCTTGGCCCAACTATCGAAGTTACAAGAGGCACGCCTGTTAGCATCAACGTATTTAACAATATTGTTGGAGACCATCCGTTTTTGCAAGCAGTTGACCCGGAGTTGACTGGTACTCTAGAGTCTGACAAAACTAGCCCCCGAGTATCGGTGCATCTGCATGGTAGCAACACCGAACCTCAAAGTGACGGCTACCCAATGGACACGTTTAGGCCAGGGCAGAATTACCTGTACAACTTCAACAACAATCAGGAAGCAACTACCCTTTGGTATCACGACCATTCAATGGGAATTACAGGTTTAAATGTCTTAGCCGGTCTTGCGGGGTTTTACCTCATCAGGGACATTGATGATCCTGCGGGTGGCAATGGGCCACTGGGTCTACCAGCTGGAGCGCCCTATGAAATACCACTGGTTATACAAGACCGTTCTTTCAACACCGATGGCTCTGTATCTCACCCCAACCAACCACCCTGGTTAATAGAGTATGTCGTTGATGTCGCTACTGTTAATGGTAAAGCTTGGCCGAATCTGAATGTAGACCGTACCCTCTACCGATTCCGGATTATTAATGGCTCAAGCGCACGGACTTACAATCTCAAGCTGTCCTCAAAGCAGCCAATCATTCAAATCGGTACCGACCAAGGTTTGCTCAACGCACCGGTGTATTTGTCCAGTCTGCTGCTTTCCCCTGGCGAACGGGCTGATGTGTTGATCGACTTTTCCAAGAGTCTGTCGGGAGAGAAAATTGTCTTAGAAAATGATGCGATTTCACCATATCCATCTGGTAGGCCTAAGTTCTTCGTATTTAACCCTGAACTGCCCGAAATTATGCAATTCACAGTCAACGCTGGTGCCGCTGCTCCGAAGCCAATTCCTAGTGTACTGAGACTGCATAAACCACTGATAAAACCAATTGCTGTTGAGCCGGTACGGCAACGGTTCCTGACACTGGTAGAGATTTCGGGGCCAACTGGGCCGATTGTGTTACTGCTGAACTATCTCTACTGGGATGAGGGATTCAAAAACCCGGAACTGATGGAACGACCGAAAGTGGATACCGTGGAGCAGTGGAATATCATCAATCTTCAGCCTGTTGCTCACCCAATGCACTTGCATCTAGTCCCGTTTCAGATTCTAAATCGACAAAAGATTAATGCAAGCAAATATCTCAAAGCATACTATGCTAAGGGGCCTCGTACAGTCATCTCAGAACATGCAACCGGTGGCCACCAGGTACCTGGTAGCTACCCACCACCTGATCCTACCCCCTTTGCGATCGGCCCAGCCAGACCACCAGCACCAAACGAGGCTGGATGGAAAGATACAGTACTAGTCAACCCTTATGAAGTCACCCGCCTAATCGTCCCGTTTGGCGCTCAAGCCGCCGAGAACCTACCCTTCGGCAACTCGTTTATTGGAACCTACGTCTGGCACTGCCATATGCTTGGACATGAGGACAATGAGATGATGTTGCCTTTCGAGATAATAGCCTAGCACCGCTACTTTCACTGCGCGTAATACCATTTCGTAATTCGTAATTCGTAATTAAATGGGTACAGCAGCCAACACCAAATTGAAAATTTGGTGATGCTTCGTTGGTGGTGGGTTCAGCAGCTCACACTGATTGTCACTACGAATTACCCTTCGGGTGACGCTCGCAAGCTCGCTACCGCTGCGCTAACGGCAGTCCCCCAGACGCTCGTTCGCCTTTGGCGTCTCCCCTTGGGAGAAGACACAGCTTAGCTACGCTAACGACGGAAACCGCCCTTCGGGTTCGCCACTTTGCCATCTCGGCAGAAGCCAAGACGGCAAGTGGACTCACCAAGATGGGGGCTGCCTCACGAATTACGAATTACGAATTATTTTGACAACTAATACGTAACCAAATCCAGTTTGCAGATAAATTTTATGAAGTTACTCTCCACTCTAGCTATTAGTGCTTATTCAATTTCGCTCAGTTTCCTCACTATAGTTTCACCTGTTCATGCAGCATCTCAAGGCGAAACTAATACTGGCACAAATATTCTATCAGATGGTTTCAGTAGTGTAGAAGGACAACTAGAGAATGAGAAAGTTGACTTCTACAACTTTTCCAATTTTGATCCTGGAAAGTTATTTACTGTCGAGGTAAATTCACAGTCATTTGATCCACTTCTAGGGCAACTGGATAGTTTTGGTAATATCATCGCTATCAACGATGACCAATCTGACAACAATGTTCTGCCCATCTTAACCGGAGAGATACCTGCTAGTGGCAGCCTGAACTTTGCTGTGTCTGGCTTGAGAGACATTAACCTCAAAGGAAACCACTTTGAATCTGGTTTATATACATTATCATTAAAAACATTTGCTTTACCCAGTAGTTCGACTAATTCAACACTAGTCAATGGTGGTTTTGAAACTGGCAATTTTAACGGATGGACAACACTAGGCTCTACCAATATTGAAACGACAACATTTGGCAGTGGCCCAACGCAAGGAAATTCGCAAGCTTTGTTGTCAACTGGTGGCGCTACATTTAATGATTCAATTCTAGAAAAATTTCTGGCATTAGAAGATGAGAGTCTGAATAGTCTTGGCAAAGGACAAGTTACTCAAGGTTCAGCTATTCAACAAACATTCACAGCTAAAGCTGGAGACATTTTGAGTTTCGATTGGGATTTCTTGACCAATGAGGTATTACCGCCAATTACTTTTTCAGATTTCTCCTTTGTTTCAATTAGTTCACAAGACAACTCCGTCAGTTCCTTATTAGCACTGGCTGATGTGACCGATACCACATCGGAATTTTCTCTGACAGACTTTTTTCAAGAGACTGGCTTTAAGACTTTTTCGTTCAAGTTGCCAACTACAGGAACATACACCTTAGGACTTGGAGTTCTAGATGTGGGAGATAGTGATATTGATTCTGGACTTTTGATTGACAATTTTAAACTTACCTCTGTTCCCGAATCCACTTCTGGACTAAGTTTATTAGGATTTAGTACTCTAGTACTATTAAAATTTCGCAGGAAAATCTACCCTAAATAACTAAGTATGACTGTGAAATTTCTGATCTTTCAGCCATTCTCTTAACTTGATCCTTAATTGATCGATCTTCTCTACTCAAAAATTAAGAAAAAGTAAATAATTATTACGTGATTGAAACAGTTCAACACACTAGTTGCAAAAACTGATTGACAAATGTATGTCTATGGCTTGATTGCTGCTTTCATTGACTAGTCATTTAAGACACAGAGAAAGTACTGAATAAGACTTTCATCAAGAGAGTACTAACGAGTCGAGCAACGCAACATTAGTTAATCAACAAACTAATTAACTTGCGATCGCTAACAAAAAAGTAGTAGTAATGAAACTATAACTTAGCATACATTATTGCTGTAACTATGGGTATTCCAGCAATCAACCTTTCTGGAATGACCCTCACAAAGAAACTGGATTCCAACCGCTAGCATTTGTGTTTAAGGAAAAAAGCGCCTTGCGCTTTGCCTGTGCAAATACACGAATAACCCTCAATTTGATGATGGTGATCACCACAAACTGTAAACACTAGGGCAAAAAAATCCATTAGCGAAAGCGGCAATTAAACAATGAATAAAGAAAAAGAAGTCCTGACAACGGATGCTGGCATTCCAGTTAGCGATAACCAAAACTTGTTGGGTGCTGGCGCACGCGGCCCGTTATTAATGCAAGACTTTTATTTGAATGAAAAGGTAGCGCACTCTCATCAAGAGTTTATTCCACAAAGAGTTGTAAACGCCAAAAGCTCTGGTGCTTATGGGACTGTCACTACCACCAATTATACCCAAGTAGGTAATCTTTTGAGATTCCTGCCAGTCTTGCCGCAGCTATGCAAGGTGTACCGCACTTGATCATTGAGCGATAGCTTACACACTTTGCAAAAGTCGATTCACCCAATCAAAAAGCAGTTGCTAAACCGCTCGGTCTCTTAACTGAAATTAAAATACTAACTCTCTAAAATCTGACTGATTTATTCAATGTGAGTTTGACAAACCTCCTAAAGGGCGAGGGAGGGGCAACGCAACAACAAGGGTTTTACTCTTCTCTCGTTGTAGAAAAGTGACTGGGGAGAGGTCATATAATCACTCATCGAACTCACATTCGACTTTCGATTTTAGATTGACCCTATGTCTGAAGCTAGGAGCTTGTCATTGAATTTTAGATTTTGGAGTTTATAGCTATGAGTTTTTTATATCCTGAGTTATGTTCTTCTTGGTTAAATTTTCTGTGGAATGAGAGTAATACTTGGGTTTAAGTGAATTTATCTATTGAGGTATACAAGGTAAGCAGAGAAAGATAAAAAAGCTTAACCCAAAGGTATTACGCTACAGACTAAGCTACAAAAAAATTCTATTCTCCCCAACCTCAAGGGCTTGCCAACACAATCGGTAATTTTAGGTTGGTCAAATACTAGGGACAGATAGTAGTACTATCCAAAGTTAGTTGAGTATTTTACAACTTACCAGTCGTGAAGCGTTTTATAACATGCCAATTAGCGACAACATCAGGGTTACGCCATTGGTACAGGTAATCATCGACCCTGGTAACCAGAGCAGTAACGGCACTATTTTTACTGGTACTGTGCGAACTGTCTTTTCCTTCTAAAACCTGTATTCATATATTAGTCAATCCTCACAATCCAACCCACAAAATCAGCATCAGCTAGCTTCATCGCCCGCAACTTATTATCCATCCAATTCATAAAAGGAAGCTTAATATGGATTCAATTGAACATATCAGTCAGGGTAAGAACCGTAATCCAGTCTATCTTGATAAAAACCTTCTGATTATTTTCTGTATTACTTTGATAGGTATACTGGGGGTTTCTAGTGTGACTCCAACTTTCCCCAAGCTAGCCCAAGAATTAAATGTACCACCTCAAGATGTTGGATTACTGGTGACAGTATTCACCTTTCCTACTATTTTACTAACTCCTATTCTCGGTGTCTTGGCAGACCGATTAGGTAGAAAAAAAATACTCGTTCCCTCACTGATATTATTTGGAATTGCCGGAGTAGCATGTGGGTTTGTTCGCGATTTTAACCTGTTACTGATATTACGTTTCATTGAGGGCATGGGTGCAGCTTCCTTAAATTCTCTGAATGTGACACTGATTGGCGATCTATATTCAGGTAAAGAACGCACCGCTGCTATGGGTTACAACGCCAGTGTCGGTAGTGTAGGTACAACAACTTATCCAACTATTGGGGGAGCAATTGCAGTCATGGGATGGAATTATCCCTTTATGCTTCCCATATTGGCTATACCCATAGGATTGCTTGTTTTGTTTTCACTCAAAAATCCTGAACCAAAAAGCCAGCAGAATTTTATTGAGTACCTCAAAAATGCATGGGGAAGCGTCAGAAACAAACAATTTTTTGGAATTTTCTTCAGCACAGTTGCAACATTCATGCTGCTCTATGGAGCCTTCATCACCTATTTGCCAATTGTGATGAAAAATTCTTTCAATGCATCTGCTTTCACCATTGGCATTATGATCTCAAGTATGTCTGCTACAATTACAGTCACATCACTACAATTGGGCAGATTAACCAGAAAGTTCTCCAGCAAAACTTTGATTAGAGCATCATTTGTCATCTTTGCTATAGCTCTAGCAATAATTCCTTTTATTCACAGTATTTGGCTGCTATTAATTTCTACGACGATTTTTGGACTAGGTCTTGGTATAGGCTTCCCCAGTATTCAAACTCTCTTGGCAGAGATGGCGCCCAAAGAATATCTAGCTGCAATTATGTCGATAAATGGAACCTTTTTAGGATTTGGGCAAACTTTAGGGCCACTATTAATGGGAATAGCTTTTGGCATTTGGGGAATTAATAGTGTTTTTTTCGTGGCTGCCTGCTTTTCACTCGCCACTCTTTTAGTGTTTAGGCGTTGCACATGTATGTAAGAAATTAAGGCTATTCAGGAAAACTGGCATTATCAAACAACTTTATCCATTAGATTTTTGTCTTTAGAGGGCTTGATTAAATTAGCTAATTGTTTCGATGTCCTCAAGGAAAATCAAAGTTAGCGAATATCAGATTGTGCCTCAATCAAGACAGTAGATGTAGCAAAGGAAAGCAGTAATGTTAGCAACAATTAGAAAATTCGATTATGCAGTCCGCGATCAAAAAGGTAAAGTATCTTTCTACGTTCTCTTATGGAAACGTAAAGGAATTTCTTTAGAACTTTTTGATGACTATTGGAGAGATGTTCACGGGCCAGTCTGTGCTAGACTACCAGGCCAGCATCAATACTGGCAGTTTCATGTAGCTGCAAATGAAGGTGGTCTATGGCCAACCATTAACGGCATTGAATACACTTGTCCAGAAGCAGATCAATTTAATGGTATTGCCGAATTAACCTTTGAAACGGCAACCGATCGCGATCTCTGGTTTAAATCTGCTGCTATCCTGATGGATGACGAACATAATGTATTCAGTAAAGCCATTGGTTACAACACTAGTTTTGGTAATTCTCGAACTTATATTGATGGCATCCCCACAGGAGACCCCAACGGGAAATTAGGTGTAATTAAGTTTCACGTCATGGTGAAAAAATCTGATGCCGTGAGTGTGGAAGATTTTCGCCGATATCTTACCAATAGCTTTGCACCAGCTGTTATTCAAAGTGATTCTGTTCTCAAATTCCGCCTACATTTGTTTGAGGAAGTAGATAACTCTCGCCCGGACGCGGCCGGAGTTTCTCATTATGAATCCCCAGAAAAACAATATCAAGCTGCTTTTGAAATAGCTTTTGCTAATCCTTTGGAAATGGAAACATTCTTTGCTTCCAAAGAATATGCGATCGCTGTTAAAGACCAAGCGAGATATGTCCAGCGGCTTTTACCATTTCCCGAACGAACTGCTTACACTTTTGTTTACGACGGCAATATGACTCTCGCAGGTCAGCGGAGTTCCACAGTAGCAGAACTGATTGCAAATATTGGCGCAACTAATCAACTCAAGGAGGACGTAGTTAGTCTTATGTTAGAACAGAAACTTGTTTCCTACTCAAATGGTCACTCGAATGGTTATCAAACCAATAACACGACCAACATATTGTCTAATAAACGAACTAACTACTACAAAGATTTATCCGCAGATTATTCTCGGCCTGGACTCGTAACTTCTTATGTAGCGAAGAAACTCATCGAAGATGCTGAGAAAATTGTGGCAATGAAAGAAAGGACTTTGCCAGAAATTGGGCCTAATTACACCCTAGAACAAATTGAACAAGAAAACAAAGAATGGTGGCCTACCCATTGTGAGGCTTTGAGGCAGGGACGAGGCGATATATTAACTGGTGAGTATCGCGACGATTTAGTATATCTGTGTCAAGATGGCCCCTATCAAGGCTTGGAACAACAAAAAGAGCGCGAACAGCATTGGTGGGCATTAATTGCTCAACCAGGTGTGACGATGTGCTGGCCAATTGTCATGTTTCATGGTGAAGTAGTCTTCTTTGAATGGAAGTGTGTGGATGATGAAACCAACGAAACACTCGCCAAGGGAAATGTCACCTGGATTCGCCGTGGACACAGAGGCGCCTGCTATCTGAAAACAGAACAATTGACTTTCTACAGGGATGTTTTTGCCCCCAGTGAACTGCTGAAGTTAATCAAGACTGCCTAAGTAAGGGGGAGCAGGGGAGCAGGGGAGCAGAGGAGCAGGAGTGCAGGGGTGCAGGGGTGCAGGGGAGAAATTTTTTCCCAATTCCCCATTCCCAATTCCCAATTCCCCATTCCCCAATGCCCCAGGAAATATGTTTGGCTTGAGTATAGGGTCAGTATTTGATTATGCCTTTTCCTAGAACTAGCGGTATTTTACTACACCCCACTTCTTTCCCCAGTCGGTTTGGTATTGGTGACTTAGGGTTGGAAGCTTATCAATTTGTTGACTTTCTGGTAGACAGTGGACAGCAGCTTTGGCAAATATTGCCATTAGGGCCTACGGGAGATCATAATTCTCCCTATGCATCTTATTCAGCGATGGCAGGAAATCCATTGCTGCTGAGTCCTGAAGTATTGATAGAAAAGGGTTTCCTAGCTCCAGAAGACCTTTTTGATTTGCCAGAATATAGCACTGCAACAGTAGATTTCGAGCGGGTCATCCAAACGAAGATGCCTTTGCTGCAAAAAGCTTTTAAGAATTTTAAAGCCTATGCTTCATCTATTCAGTGCAAGGAATTTGAACAGTTTTGTCAAACTAGGGCTTACTGGCTAGATGACTATGCTCTATTTATGGCGCTCAAGTATGTTCACGGTGATGCCAAATGGAATACTTGGGAACCAAATCTGGCCAAACGTCAACCAGATACAATTCAGCAATGGCAACAACGATTAAGCCATGAGATTTCTTACTATAAATATCTTCAGTTTGAGTTTTTCTCTCAATGGTCAAACTTAAAGCGTTATGCCAATGAACGTGGCATCCAAATTATTGGAGATATTGCGATTTACGTTGCCCACGATAGCGCTGACGTTTGGTCTCATCCCCAAATCTTTTGTCTTGATGAACAAACAGGTGAACCTGCATTGATGGCAGGAACACCACCAGACTACTTTAGTACCACTGGCCAACTATGGGGTAACCCAGTTTATGATTGGGTGCAGTTACAGAAAGAGGACTTTCACTGGTGGGTACAGCGCTTCCAAACTATCCTTGATTATGTAGACTTGATTCGGATTGATCATTTTCGAGGCTTCCAAGCATTCTGGGCAGTTTCAAAGGGCGAAACAACAGCTGTTAATGGTGAATGGATGCAAGCTCCTGGGGAGATTTTCTTTCAATTACTCAACCAAAAGTTAGGCAAACTGCCAATCATAGCCGAGGATTTGGGAGAAATCACACCAGATGTGGAAGCTTTGCGTGACCAGTTTGAATTTCCTGGGATGAAAGTTTTACAGTTCGCTTTTGGTTCGGGGTCTGATAATCCTTTTTTACCGTTCAATTATCCCCGCAACTGTGTGGTTTATACTGGCACTCACGACAATGACACAACAGTAGGCTGGTTTAATCAATTACAAGACCAAGATTCCAAAGCAGTTTTTCACTATTTAGGTTGTACCAATCCTGCCGATATCCACTGGGATTTAATTCGGTTAGCATATAGTTCTGTAGCTAATCAAGCGATTATTCCTCTACAAGATATTTTGGGATTGAATACTTCTGCGCGGATGAATTTACCCGGCCAAAATTTAGGTAATTGGGGATGGCGTTATGAATCTGCGGCTTTAACCAAACAACTGCGCGATCGCCTCAAAAGCATGACCGAAACTTATGGACGAGCTTTGACTCACAGTAGTTTGCAAGTATAATCAGCCTTGAACTATAAAGGCTATTTCTCTGTCTATATCTGCGTTCAGAAAACAAAGCTGTTGCGATCGCTTTTGTCGTGGCAGCAGCCCTATAATCCACTGATAACTGTAATACCAATACCTATGTCATCTACACTTAAAATCCTCGCCTTTGCTGGCAGTACTCGCATTGATTCTTACAATAAAAAATTGGTAAAAATTGCGGCGGGTGGCGCTCAAGCCGCAGAAGTAGAAGTGACTTATCTAGACCTACGGGATTTGCCTCTACCTCTTTTTGATGAGGATTTGGAAGCTCAAGAAGGTTTACCTGCCAATGCTGTGGCTTTCAAAGACTTGCTGATTTCTCACCAAGGATTGCTAATTGCTTCACCTGAATATAATGGTTCACTCACAGGAGTTTTGAAGAATGCCATTGACTGGGCATCCCGTCCATCTCCCAATGAACCCCCATTGGCTGCTTTTGCAGATAAGGTTGCTGCAATTATGAGTGCTTCACCTGGCGGGCTTGGTGGTCTGCGGGGGTTGTCTCACCTGCGGAATATCCTGGAAAGTCTCGGAGTTTTGGTGCTTCCCCATCAGGTAGCCGTACCCAAAGCTTACGAAGCTTTCAACGCCGATGGCAGCTTAAAAGCTCCCCAAAAGCAGGAAGCTATTGAGAAGCTAGGTAAGAATGTAGCAAACATATTACTGAAGCTCTACTAAATTTTTCACAACCTTCTCAACTGGATGCACTCAGGCTATTAAGCTCATAAACCTAAAGATTGCAAATCTCAGTTAGATCAGGACTTACGCAGCGAGATTATTTGCTGAGTTCGGGAATAGGGCATTGGGCATTGGGGATTTTTTTCTGTCCCATGCCCCATACCCCATGCCCAGCCCAAACCCTTAATTTCTCGTTTCCCATGCGTAAGTCCTATAGATAAAAGTATCATCGGGTGGGCTAGACAGCCCACCCTGATTATGCAATTCAAATAATCTGTTTTATTTTCCTCTCACGAATGGGAAATGCTATTAAAGCAACTTGCCTGCGCTGCTTAATTGCTGAAAGCCCAGCAGAAAGAAACTCATGAATACTTTCACAAATTGGAAAACCCTCAATTGGTCTGAATATGGTGCAGAACTCCTGGGAACTGCATTCAATCTCTTAATTGGATTCAGCATCATCACGTTCAATTTTGGCAAGGGCTTGCCTATGGAGCATCTCATCCCCGCAGAAAGTCCTCGTTTACTAATTAATGGTCTGATCTTTGCTGGTAGTGGGGCACTATTTACCATTTCGCCATTGGGAAAACTGAGTGGCGCTCACCTCAACCCTTGTGTGTCACTGGCTTTTTGGTTACAAGGCAAGATGCATAAACGTGACTTAATAGGGTATATTATTGGGCAATTATTGGGGGCAATACTGGGCACATTTGTGGTGACAAATTTGTGGGGTAAATACGCTCTCAGTGTCAATAATTGCATGACTTTACCAAGCAAAAGTTACGCCCTTTGGTATGTATTTTTAGCTGAGGTTTTCATGACCTGTCTGTTAATATTATCGATATCTATCTTCTTAAGTCATCGTCGGCTATTACGCTGGACACCTTTAATGGTGTGGTTACTTGTGGCAACTATGGTCTGGTTGGGAGCGCCAATTTCTGGTACTAGTCTGAATACGGCACGCAGTATTGGCCCTGCTTTCATCTCATGGTTCTGGCAAGACCAGTGGCTTTATTGCATTGCACCACCACTAGGGGCATTAATTGGTGTAGGAGTTTTTCGACTAATATCTATGGGTGAACGCGAAGTTTTAACAGGAAAACTTTTTCATGTTCACCATTATCCTTGCATTTTCAAAAATGTTAAAGTGCCACATCTGAAGAAGCAGTACTAGATTTAATCCTACACCTATTCACAGAACTTACTTGATTTCCATGTAAGGATTCAGTTCAAACTCAAACAAATATCAAAATCAAGAGTAAATACAATGAGTAAACTTGAAGGTAAAGTAGCTTTAGTAACTGGCAGCAGCAGTGGAATTGGTCAAGCTATTGCCGTGCGTTTGGCTCAAGAAGGTGCAGATGTTGTAATTGACTATCGCTCTCATGTGGAAGGAGCTGAAGAGACTCTATCAAAAGTGGAAGCTGCTGGACACAAAGGTTTAATTGTAAAAGCTGACTTAAGTGTCATCAGCGACATCCGCCAGCTGATAAACCAGGGTATTCAACACTTTGGTAAAATAGATATTTTAGTGAACAATGCTGGTATCGACGGCAGAAATGCAGACTTCTGGGACATCACTGAGGCAGACTATGATGCAGTGCTGAATCTTAACCTCAAAGGCACATTTTTTGCTACTCAAGCGATAGTACAGCATCTCATTGAAAGCAAACGAACTGGCAAAATTATCAATATTAGTTCTACCCATGAGGAAATAGCATTTCCTCACTTCACTTCCTATTGTGCCAGCAAGGGCGGTGTGAAGATGATGATGCGTAATTTAGCAGTTGAACTGGGGCCTTTGGGCATCACAATTAACAACGTAGCTCCAGGAGCAATTGAAACACCAATCAATAGTAAGCTATTAAACGATCCTGAAAAATTGCGATCGCTGTTGAAGAACATTCCCTTGGGTCGCTTAGGCAAGCCAGAGGATATTGCACCGATAGTTGCTTTTTTAGCTTCATCAGATGCCGACTACATCACAGGCGCAACCTTTTATGTAGATGGGGGTTTAAGCCGCAACTATCACGAGCAGTAAGTATTATTGCTCCTATAGAACTTAGTCTAAACTACATTTTGTAGGGGCAATTCATCAATTGCCTTTACATAAAAATCAAATATTCATATCATGTCCGTTTAAACACTTATGATACCTGTGGAGGTCGGGAATTGGGAATTGGTGAGCCAGCGCGGTCTTGGGGGTTCTCCCCCAATCCCCACTCACGAGCGGTCGTGGGGGCCCCGAGTCCCCCATGAGCGACTGGCGTTAGCGCAGCGTTAGCGACGCAGGAGCGTCACCCGAAGGGGAATTGGATTTTACTATTAGTCATCACATCTTACCCATTACCCATTACCCATTACCCATTACCCATTACCAGGCAAACCGACTATATCGTAAGTAATTAGCCGAACTTGATATTAGAACTTTTTTAACTCCCAAAATTCAAAACACAAAATCGCTATGACTCAAGAAGAAGCAAGATTGGCAGCAGACCGAGAGCGTACAGCCTACTGGAAACGATGGGGTTGCTATCTGAGCGAACGGCAGTGGGGAACAGTGCGAGAAGACTATAGCGCTGATGGTACAGCCTGGGACTTTTTCCCCCACGACCATGCCCGTTCTCGCGCCTATCGTTGGGGAGAGGATGGAATTGCTGGAATTTCCGATAATCATCAGCGATTGTGTTTTGCTATTGCTCTGTGGAATGGTGAGGATGCAATTCTCAAAGAGAGACTTTTCGGTCTGACAGGGAATGAAGGAAATCACGGGGAAGATGTTAAAGAATATTACTTCTACCTGGATAACACTCCTACTCACTCCTACATGAAATATCTTTATAAATATCCGCAAGCTGCTTTCCCCTACAGCCAGCTAGTAGAAGAAAATCAACGCAGAGGTCGCCACAGTCGGGAGTTTGAATTAATCGATACTGGTATATTTGACCAAGACCGCTATTTTGATGTGTTTATTGAGTATGCCAAGGCTGCACCCGAAGATATTTTGATTGAGATTAGTATCACTAACCGAGGCCCAGAAGCAAAAACACTACATCTGCTACCAACGCTTTGGTTTCGCAACACCTGGTCTTGGAATTTAAATGAACAAGAGAAACCTTGGCTCAAAATTAGCGAATCTAATTCTAATTTCAGCACCATCGAAGCTTATCACCATGATTTAGAAACTCGATGGCTCTACTGCAATGAAACTCCAGAACTACTATTTACAGAAAATGAAACTAATTATGAAAGATTATTTGGAGTCAATAATGCTTCAGCATATGTTAAAGATGGAATTAATAATTATGTAGTAAATGGGCATAAAAACGCTGTCAATCCCAATCGTATTGGTACTAAGTTTGCTGCTCGTTATGAATTACAAATCGGTGCGGGTGAAACCAAAACTGTAAGGTTGCGGTTAAGTGACGTACAAAATTTAACTGTGCCATTTGGAACTGATTTTGATACAGTTTGGCAACAACGCCAGCGTGAAGCAGATGAATTTTATCAGCGAATCTGTCCGTTTCCGTTGTCAGAAGATAGGCGGAATGTGCAGCGGCAAGCTTTTGCTGGGATGTTGTGGAGCAAACAATTTTATTACTATGTAGCTGACAAATGGCTCAAAGGCGATGCAGCTGGGCCGCCGCCGCCAGCATCACGACTTCATGGCAGAAATCATGAATGGGTTCATCTATTTAACGAGGATATACTTTCCATGCCTGACAAATGGGAATATCCTTGGTTTGCAGCTTGGGATTTAGCTTTTCATGTAATTCCGCTGGCGATGATTGACCCGGACTTTGCCAAGTTGCAACTGAGTCGCTTGACACGGGAGTGGTATATGCATCCTAACGGCCAACTCCCAGCATATGAATGGGCTTTTGGCGATGTGAATCCGCCGGTTCATGCTTGGGCGGCATGGCAAGTTTATCAGCTTGAGCAAAAAATGTATGGTCGTGCAGATAAAAAGTTTTTGGAAGGTATTTTCCAGAAATTACTACTGAATTTTACTTGGTGGGTTAACCGGAAAGATTTCGAGGGCAAAAATATCTTTCAGGGTGGCTTTTTGGGTATGGATAATATTGGTGTGTTTGACCGTAGTGTTGAACTACCAACTGGTGGATACTTGCAACAAGCAGATGGTACAAGTTGGATGGCGATGTATTGTCTGAACATGCTAACGATCGCTTTCGAGTTAGCCAAGGACAATCCCACCTATGAAGACATCGCCAGCAAGTTTTTCGAGCATTTCCTGTACATTGCTGATGCCATGAACGGCGTTGGTGATGCCCAAATAGCGCTTTGGGATGAAGGTGATGGCTTTTACTATGATGCCCTACATTTACCAGATGGGCGACAATGCCCGATGAAAGTGCGATCGCTGGTGGGGTTAGTTCCATTGTGTGCTGTCAGCATCCTAGAACCAGAAATCTTGGATCGGTTCCCAGGCTTTAAGCAACGAACCCAATGGTTTTTGCAAAATCGCCCTGACTTGACCCGAAATATCGCTTGTATGCAGAAACAAGGTGTTGGTGAACGGCGGTTGTTAGCGATCGCTTATCCAGATAAACTCCGCCGCATCCTAGAAAAGATGTTAGATGCAACAGAGTTTTTTAGCCCTTATGGTATTCGTTCTGTTTCTAAAGTTCATGCATCTCACCCTTATACTTTAACGGTGGATGGTCAGGAGTATCGGGTAGATTACGAACCTGCCGAGTCTAGTACAGGGATGTTTGGTGGTAATTCCAACTGGCGGGGGCCAATTTGGTTTCCCATTAATTATCTACTACTAGAATCGCTGCAAAAGTTCTATCGCTACTTTGGCGACGATTTCAAAGTTGAGTGTCCCACTGGTTCTGGGCAAATGCTAACACTTAAAGAAGTAGCCATAGAATTAGCTCAAAGGATGATCGATATTTTTCTGACAGATGCTTCTGGTAGACGACCTTTTTATGGGGGAACGGAAAAATTCCAAAATGACCCAAATTGGCGGGATTTAATTCTGTTCAATGAATACTTTCACGGAGATAATGGTGCTGGTATTGGTGCCAGTCATCAAACTGGTTGGACAGGTGTAATCGCCAAATTAATCCAGCAGTGTGCAGAACAGGTGTTATCAGATTAATTTCGAGGTTCTAGAACACCAATTCAGTAATCCTGTAAGAACCTCTCCCCCTACCCCTCTCCTCGTAGGAGAGGGGAGTTGAGCTACCCCCTTCCCTGTTTATGCAGGTTTTTGTTGCCCTACTAGCGCAGTTTTAAGTTCATTCTTAAATTCTCTTTCTTAGCTTGTCAAGATATTCCAAAAACTTAACTATATATATGTAACTAAGTCAAGAGTGTTGATCACGACAAGATATGCTCAATAAGCACTTTTTGCAGCTCAAAAATCCAACTTCAAATCTGGGGCTAAATAAATTAGACTTATACCAATTCTGTATGAAGATGGGCCTATAGGACTGACGCAAAACTACACCCTCTTAGGAGCAATTGATGAATTACTCCTACGTGAATAAAGCACAACGTCACATAAAATTGGTATTTTTGCAAAAATCCTGTTTCTCAAATTCAACCTAACAGTAGATGAGTGATATCAAAAATATGGTCATTATGATGAAACCTAAGTCTATCTACAGTATATAGGAGAGAAAAACGAACGACAGTACACTAGACCTAGATATGAAATAAGAGATTGTTGGTAAACTCCGTAGGCAATCACAGCTGTATCTATTGAGTTACTTCATGAGTTTGGCTTCATAGTTCATTACAAAGCTAAGGAGAACATAAATAATGAGTTAGTTGATATTATCCATAAAATTGGCTCTGCAAGGTAACTGTTTCTAAATGACCTAATAATTAAACAATTAGGTTTTGCAGTACAAGAAATAATCTTGCCAGATATTTATTGAAGGCACTAATAAAAACAGTTTTTTCGATAGTAAATTTCAGAGAAAATATACTTGTGTGGTGAAAAATCATAGTGAGGAAACTGTAGTTGTCAAGGGATCGATACCAAGAGCTTTAAAGCTGGAATTTAAGGTTCTTTGTGTACAGAAAGAGTTGGAAATGAGTGAGGTGTTGGAGAATTTAATCAGGCATTGGATACAAACAGACAGTCCTGTGGGTGAATTTTCTTCTATGGATTTGTTGAACCAGGAGTTTGAAGATGTCAAAGCATATGTGCCGAAATCTTTAAAACGTCAATTTAAATTGCTTTGCACTCAAAAACGAGTCACGATACGTTCTATTTTATATGTACTCATCAAGCAATGGGTACAAATGGGGGAAGTATATCAATTTTGCACAAATAGTGGAAGAAAAAATAATTTGTGAATTGATGAAATGAGGAATTAACAAGAAGGTAGGACACAGGATACACAATCTATATCGACTTTAATTTGGTAGGGTGCGTTATGGACACTAGTCCTAACGCACCAAAATTTTAAAACGCTTAATGAGCGTACCATTCGGGTTTGGGGGTGACGCTACCCCAGTCTTTTTTACACTAAATTTCTGGATCGACTAAGCGGGTAGTGGGACGACTCTGATACAAATCCTGAACGACCTGGGCCGCAGAAACTAAAGCTACAAGGCTGATGATTGCAACAGGTAACAAACCTTGACCAAAGATAGCGATCGCTAGCAGTACTCCTGCACTCACAAGTCGATACTGGGAACGGATTTTACAATAGCGTAGCACCCCATATCTATGGAGAATACTCACAGATAGCGAACATAATGCCACTGAACCACAAATGAGCCATCGCTGGGAATCTGGTAGTGCTATGGTTGGCTTACTTAACAAGATTTGTTCTACACTGACTCCAGCAGCAGCAATCCCAATCACTAGCGGTAAATGAGTGTATAGCCAGAGATTGACAACACTGATTCTGCCATGTGTCCGCGCCATCTCAATTGGTGTGCCACCCAGATTATCAAAATAAACCCACCACCAGCTAAAAGCGATAAGTAAACCAAATACTGCGGCAATCACGGTTAAAACATCCCATTTCTGTTGAGACATACCATTGACTACCGCAATGATTGCCTCGCCTAAGACAATAAGGGTAAACAACCCAAACCGTTCTGGTAAGTGGGAGGCGTGGGGGAGTAACCCGATCTGAAACTTACTTCCTATTAGGGGTGTGACAAAATCAATAATGATTCCCAATGTCCAGAATCCGAACCGCCAAGGAATCGGTACAGCTGCTGATATTAACCAGAAAAAGGCTGCGATCGCAAAACCAGTGGCATATTGAGTGGTCAAAAGGCGTGCTGAAGGGATATGTATTCCAGCTCGAATATACTCTATTACGAGTACAGCACGACCAAGAGCATAGGAAAGGGCAAAACCAGCAGAACTCTCGGCCAAACCGTGGTGGATGTTGATAGCCATTGCTGCTGCTGTCAGCATTTGTAGACCAATTAATAACCGATGTACCACATCATCACTATCAAAGCGGTTGGCATAGAGTGTGGTTCCAATCCATGACCACCAAATCGGTATGAATAGAACTACAAAGCCAAATAATCCAGATAGTGAGATATCCTCTTTGAGATTGTGGGCGAGTTGAGAAACTGCAACCACAAATACCAAATCATAAAAAAGTTCTAGCCAGGTGGTGCGTCGTTCTTCTTCGATATCTTCACCAACTCGTAATCTTGGTGGTTCGAGAAAATTGGTCATATTGGTAAAAATTCGTGAAAGTAAAGTGGATCAAATCAAATGCAATATTTCATTGTGTAATGAATGCAGCAGGAGCAGCAGATTTCTGAAGTCATTATACTCAATACATGCTTTGCTAATTCAAGATTGACTTGAGCAAAAGTATTACAGATAACAATATTTCTAAGCGTTCATTCCAGGGGAAAAAACTTTTTGAGCTACTGAAATATTATTCTTTCAAAGAATTTAAGTCAGTATTTCAGATTTAGTTTTACTTTTTGTAATGTTGTTCATTTCTATTCCTTATATCTTTGATAACTAGTTAATTATAAAAGTTAATTTTTTTTAAACTTTTTTGTATTAAAGTCCTTAGAGCCAAAAGGACTTTTTGTGATATATTCATACTTACGTGGTTTTCCCATTGTGATGTTAAATATCTTAAGTTATCGCTAAAAAGCACCGACCAAGTTGTAATCCCAAAAAAAATTGCATTGAAAGTAACTCGATTAATCATATAGCAGAGTCATTGATTTTATGGCTTCAAAGGTGGATTAGATGAAACTGACAAAGCAGAAACGTAAACGTGGTCTTATTCTCACTCCAGAAGGATTACAAAAACTTCAGTCCGCTAAACTTAATGCTGAATTAAACGAAAATTATGGAAACAGGTATACGCTTGAAGATCTCAGCGACCGGATTGGCATAAACACTGCTACAATTTCCAAAGTGCTGTCTCGTGAAGGCGGAGTTGACAAACGAACAATTGAGTTGTTCTTCCAAGCTTTTAATATCAAACTAGAGAAAGATTGTTACACCAACTCTGACCAATCTCAGCACCAAGATTGGGGAGAAGCGACTAATGTTTCAATTTTTTATGGTCGAACAGAAGAAATGGCTGCATTAGAACAGTTGCTCCTTCAGGAACGTTGCAGGCTAGTGGCAGTATTAGGGATGGGAGGAATTGGTAAATCAGCTTTAGCGATCAAGCTGACGGAGCGTATTAAAGATAGTTTTGAGTATATCATATGGCGATCGCTGCGAGAAGCTCCGCCCATCAAAAATATTTTAGCTAGCCTGATTCAGTTTTTGTCCGACGAGCAGGAGACAGAAGCTTCCTTACCAGAAAGTGTAGGCGAGAGAATATCCCTACTGATTGATTATCTGCGCCAGCATCGCTGTCTTTTAATACTAGATAATATAGAGTCAATTATGCAAGGTGGTAGTCGAGCCGGACTTTACCGAGAAGGATATGAGGGATATGGGGATCTGCTCAAACGAGTGGGAGAAGTAACTCACCAAAGCTGTTTGCTTTTAACAGGTAGAGAAAAACCTAAAGAAGTAGCAGCATTAGAAGGAGAAACACTGTGTGTACGTTCATTTGTTCTTGGTGGTTTACAGTCCGCGGATGGGCAAGAAATTTTGAAAGTCAAGGGAGTTTTTGCATCTGAATTTGAATCTCAGCAACTGGTAGAGCGTTATGCAGGCAATGCTTTGGCTTTGAAAGTGGTTGCTACGACTATTCAAGATGTATTTGGTGGTAATATTTCTAAATTTTTACAACAAGAAACAAGTGTTTTTGGTGATATTCATGAGCTTTTAGAGCAGCAGTTTAGACGTTTATCAAATTTAGAAAAGGATGCGATGTATTGGCTAGCCATCAATCGAGAGCCAGTTTCGCTATCAGAAATACGGGAGGATATTGTATCACAAATACCGCCGCAAAAAATGCTAGAGTCATTGGAGTCTTTGGTGAGGCGATCGCTCATCGAGAAAAGTGAAGGGCTATTCACGCTACAACCTGTAGTCATGGAGTATATGACTCAGCGATTAATAGAGCAAGTTTGTCAAGAAATTGCTAATGATCATCTTGATTTGTTCAGGTGTCATGGGCTAATGAAGGCAACGGCGAAAGACTACATCAGGGATATTCAAATTCGTCTGATTGTCCAACCAGTTATAGATGGGTTGCTTGGTATTTTTAGAAGCAAAAAAAATCTAGAATATCAGCTAACCAAAATCTTGGCAAATCTCCGAGAAACATCACCCTTAGAACAAAGTTATACGGCTGGCAATGTCCTGAATCTACTTTGTCATCTGGGGACTGACCTCAGCGGCTATGATTTTTCTCATCTAAGTATTTGGCAAGCAGACTTACGCAATGTGAATTTGCACAATACGAATTTCTCTCATGCTAATTTGGATAGATCTGTGTTTGCGGAAACCTTCAGTGCAATTTTGTCAATAGCATTTAGCCCTGATGGAAAATTTTTAGCTACAGGCGATATGAATGCTGAGATTCGCTTGTACCAAGTTGCTGATTGGAAAGAACTATTCACCTGTAAAGGTCACGCTGATTGGGTAACATCAATTGCCTTTAGTCCTGATAGTCGTATTCTCGCAAGCGGCAGTGATGATCAAACAATTAAACTTTGGAACGTCACGACTGGTGAATGTATCAAAATCTTGCAAGGGCATGAAAAGGGGATCTGGTCACTAGCCTTCAACTCAAATGGACAAACATTGGTAAGTGGCAGTGATGACAAGGCTATAAAGATGTGGGATGTCAGTACTGGTGAATGCCTCAAAACTTTGCAAGAACATAATAATATGGTCAGAGCAGTCATATTTACTCCTGACGACCAAATGCTAGTTAGTGGCAGCGTAGACAAAACGCTGAAGCTGTGGGATGTTCGCACTGGTCAACATATTAGAAGTTTCGAGGGACACGATGAGGGAATCTGGTCAGCTGCCCTCAGCCCAAATGGGCATATACTTGCTAGTGCTAGCGGCGATCAAACAGTTAGATTGTGGGATCTTCAAACTGGTGAGTGTATTATGACCTTGCAAGGGCACTCTGGGTGGCTTTGGTCAGTGGACTTCAATCCAAATGGGCAAACGCTGGCAAGTGGTGGTTGGGATCAAACAGTGAAGTTGTGGGATCTCAGTAATGGTCAGTGTTTAAAAACTTTGCAAGGACATAATAATCTTGTACGAGCAGTTGTTTTTAGCCCCGATGGTAAAATCCTAGCGACTGGCAGTGATGACCAATCGTTCAAATTGTGGGATTTTCAGACAGGTCAATGTCTAAAAACTCTACAGGGATATAGTGATAGAATCTGGTCGATTGCCTCAAGTCCTGATGGTCAAATGCTGGCTAGTAGCAGTGACAACAAAATGGTGAAGTTATGGGATATCAACACTGGTCAATGCTTAAAAACTTTTACCGGACATGACAATGTGATCAGGTCAGTGAGTTTCAGTCCAGAAGGTCATTCTTTAGCTAGTGGCAGTGATGACAAGACAATCAGGATATGGAATGTTAATACTGGTAATTGCTACCGAATTCTACAAGGACATACAAGTTGGGTCTGGTCAGTTGCTTTCAGCCCTGATGGTCATTCTTTAGTCAGTGGTAGTCATGACTACACAATTAAGCTATGGAATGTCAATACTGGTCAATCTCTGAAAACTTTACATGAAGAGAACCATGGAGTTTTGTCAGTGAGTTTTAGTCCTGATGGTAATACTTTAGCTAGTGGTAGTAACGATCACACAATAAAATTGTGGGATGTCAATACTGGCCAATGTCTCAGCACTCTGCGAGGACACACGAATTGGGTTTGGTCAGTCGCCTTTAGTCCAGACGGACAAATCCTATGTAGTGGCAGTCATGACCAGACAGTAAAGCTGTGGGATGTCAAGACTGGTCAATGTCTCAGAACATTGCAAGGACATTGTGGGGCAATTTGGTCAGTCGCTTTTTATGCAGACGGGCAAACTCTCAGCAGTGGTAGTACTGATCAAACAGTGAAGTTATGGGATGTCAATACTGGTCAATGTCTCAAAACTTTACACGAACATAATAAAGGAATTTTATCAGTTAGCTTCAGTCCCAAGGGACATACTCTAATTAGTGGCAGTGAAGATGAGACAATTAGAATTTGGGATTTTTCAACAGGTGAGTGCATCAGAAGTCTGAGAAGCAAAAAACCTTACGAGGGCATGAGGCTTACTGGCGTTACTGGATTAACGGAGGGGACAATCGCCACTCTCAAGAGTCTAGGGGCAATTGAGCATGAACTGGGGGCAGGTAACAAAAGGTAACAGAAAAAGCCTTTGTTTGGATATTCTGTAGAACAAACCTTATACTATTAATATGTAAGTAATTGCGTCAACTTAACGGTGTTTCGCCTGAGCCAGTCAACGAGCAGTTGTTTTAGTCTGCGAAGAACGATATTTGCTTGGCACAGCATTCCGTCTTGAGTGCATCTTCATAGAAAACTGGTATAAACCTAAGATACCAAACGACAATACTCCTAACACAGTAGAAGGTTCGGGGATATGTGCTAAGTGTAGCGCTGAAAATGCTAATTCTCCGATTAGCTTATGAGTGGCCGTCGTTGGATGGATTTCGTCCCAGAACAAAAACTTGTCTGGGGTACATGTAATTGGCTGCGTGGAAATGTCTATGGGCACCACTGATGAGTTTCCTATGCAAGAGTCAGTCACGTTCGTGAAACTGAATTCTCCAGGAGCAGCAATGACCCGATTAAACAGAGAATTAACATTAAGAGGAATAATATTGATCTCAGGTCTCAGTTGCTGACTCAATAACTTGAGGGTTGTGTTCAACTTGGAATTATGGGCATTGGTCAAAGTGCTGAGATAGCTGGAAATCTGACTATTGCCTCCTGTAACCGGAAACAAACCCAAATCTGGCAAGTTAACCACCATAATATTTTGAGCGCCAACCTGAGCTAGCGACGTTACCGCCTGAGATAAATTGGTAACTGTCTTATTAAAATTAGGAACACCACCCAAAAAGTAGCTGAAGTAATCATTAGCACCAGTCCACACGATATATAAAGCGTTGGGATTAGCAGACGGATTTTCTGCTGTAAAGCTATTGATCTGCTGTTGCAATCCCGGTAAACCAGGAAGACCAATGTTATCCAATCCTGTTGTAGCACCACCAAAGGCAAAATTGTTACTCAGATTTACGGTTAATCCTAGTTGTTGTGCAAGATATTCCTCCCAGACTGGGCCATTGGAAAAACGTCCCTCAAAGTAGGTTGGACTTGGAGGAATAGCTCCTTTAGTCGCATGGTAAAAATTACCTGTGTCAGAGAAGCTATCGCCAAAGACATAAATCTCGTCATAATTCTGTGCCGAAACTTTCAGCGGAAACATCAAAGACAACAGAAAAAATCCTGTTGCGAGAATTTGTTTTTTCACAGTTAATTCCTAGATATAGCAAAGCGCTAAGTGTTGAGTTTTGAGTGCTGATTATAAACCCAGTTGCTTCATTGCTATGAGCAATCAACACTCTTTGAACCTATGTGACTACGGCTATACGCTTTCTATCTTGGTAGATATTCTTAACGACAAATAATACTTCTGTCTGAGAAACTTTTTACTGGCGAGTCGGATTCTTTGAAATGTGGATCAGAACCCAGTGCTACATTACCCCAGCGCATCAGGTTTGCAGATGCGACCCCTGCTGCACCGAAACCATAGACGAGAACCAAGTCATTTTTGCGAATTTTGCCTAACTGTGCAGCATGGTAAAGATTAGCTACGGTAAGAACTGGCCCAATATTTGCGTACAGGGGGTAAAGATTGAGTGTGCGCTCTGGGTCAATGCTCAGTACGCGTGTAGCAAAGCGTGCAAACCAAGCTGTGGATGTATTGAAAAGAAAAAAGTCGATTTCCTCCATAGTTACACCCGCAGCAGCAGCAGCACCATCGCAACATGTATACAAAAGCTCTGCGGCTGTTTCGCTGAATATCTTTTTTGCATCCTTGGAGAGTTGCATACGAATCTGAGGATTGCCTTGCTTATCCTTGTTTATATTTAAAGAACCAATATCATTTAAAACACTAGCAGCAAGTGTTTTTGTACTTAGGATTCCCTGGTTAGGTTCAACTGAACCGACTACGAAAGCTCCAGCACCATCGCCAAGAAACCACGAGACAGTATCATCCTCATCGACAAAGCGAGAGTATGTGCATGAGATAACTACTAATATATTGTGATACTCTCCTGCTCGCACTAGGGCACAAGCATTTTGTATGGCTAGTGGAGTACTCCCACACGCTCCATCAAGGTTCCATGCAGCAGCTTCCAGACCCAGTTTCTGAGCAAGGAAAGCAGCATTGCCAAATCCAATTTGTTCTGGCCAGACAGAAGCGACAATCATCAGATCGACATCATTAGGAGTAAGTTTTGCTGCATCAAGAGCATCACGAGCTGCGCGTTCTTCTAACATCAGTGACGATTCTCCAGGAGCAAGAATCCTTCGCTCGACAGTACCACGAAACGGGTCTGACAAATAAGGCATCATCTCTAAGTCAAACTCATTGCTGGCAGTGGAATCAGAAAGTGAAAATAGCTTTGCTAAACTTTTTTGTTCGGACTGAGCAACTATCTGTGGGTATTTTTCTCTATAGTAATCATTTGTACGTATGATGCTCGGAAAGTTCACGGCAAGCGAGCGAATACCTACTGGGTGTTGAACCATGAAAAATCTCCTCTTTAGTAATTAGTAGCACCTTGGGAAATCAGACTGTGAATACGACCTGCAATCGGTGCAACTCGAGTCGGGTCAATTACTACGTCAACAATGAAGGGAACAGTCGCTGCCATAGCTTTTTTTAATGCTGCCTCGATGTCGGACTCTTTTTCGACGCGGATGCCATCGGCTCCCAAACCACAAGCAATCTTAACGAAATCCGTCTGTGGAATTTTTGCATCCATACCGTTGAACCCAAGCATAGCTACTCCCTGGATGCACATGTTGTAGCCTCCATTATTGAGTACAATCCAAACAGCGGGAATCTGGTAGTTAACAGCTGTGCTGACCTCGTTGTTCATGAGCATCGCACCATCTCCAACGATCGCCACAGCCTTACCTTTGCGTGCCAGTGCATTACCTACAACCCCTGTAACAAAATGGCCCATAGAGGAAAATCCAGTGCTGACCCGGAAACGATTTGGTGTGGCAAATCGCAGTAAGTTAATTGCCCAAGCAAATGAGCTTCCCCCTTCAGCCATTACTACTGCATCGCTACCCTCAACAATTATCCGTTGGATGACATTCATCAGTACCTCAGGTCGCACTGAATCATTCATGCTTGTATCGATTACATTACGCTCTGGTCGAGGCAAAGACTGGATTTTTCTCTGGCTTGGACTCTTTGGGAAGTATTTTAGCAGCGCCTTCAGAAACATTCTGATCTCGGACTGAATAGCGAACGTCTCAACCGATGGATAGGCTACTCCAGGAACCTGGGGATCGATGTCAACATGCAAAAAGCCCCGCGACGGGATCATCGCGGAATTCCAAAATGAGGTAAATTCACCTAGGCGTGTTCCAAGTACTAGGGTTCGCAAAGGGCGATATTCTTGCATATACCTCAGAACTGATTCATGCCCAGCAAAACCCGTGACACCCACAAATTGGGGGTGATCTTCGGGGAAAATACCTTTGCCGCGTGGCGAACACATCACCCCCACCCCAGTTATCTCAGCAAGTTGGAGAATCTCTGCTGCTGCACTCTTTGCACCAAAGCCTACCCAGATGGCAAATGATTCTTCCAAAAGCAGCCGGGCAGATTCTGAAATGGTTTCATCACTGGCAGTAGCGCAATTAAAAGAGAGATTGACTCGTGGCAATGGTGTCTTGACTGAGCTTGTTTGGATGTTGGTGGGAATACTCAAGTGTGCTACAAAGCCACCTGGTTGGGCTAAGCCAAGAGCCAGCCGCCGATAAACCTCTGGGAGTTCATCACTGCATTCGAGAGTAGTTCCATAATGAAACACTGGTTCTGAGGTAAACAATCCGGCATTAGGCATAGTGTAGGTACTGGTTTCTTGGCAAGCCCACCGTCCACGTTGTGATGTCGAGGTGGAAGGTGACAAAAAAATCACCTTAGCTCCTTCCCAGCGAGCAGCCAATAACCCAGTTAACGCGTTCGTGATCCCCGGCCCGGTAGTGGTGAACACCACAACCGGGCGATCGCTTGTAAAATAGGCTTCACTAGCAGCAAAAGCAGCTCCCGCTTCGTGACGAAAGTGAAGTACTTTGATGGAACTGTCTTGTAGCTTTTGCCATAAGGGTGCGATCGCACCACCTGAGACACCAAATGCATATTGGACTCCCATATCTTCCAGCATCTTGACTACAGCAGAGGCTACGGAAATGGCCGTGGATTGCTTGCTTTGCCCTAGCAACTTATCCAATAGGGTATTTGAATAGTTATTTGCAAAAGACGAACAGGTAAAAGCTGACTCAGATGGTGGAAAAATGAAAGAATCGGATGAATACTTTTGGCAGTCGGTGTGATCTGGCGTGAATGAAACAAGGGTTTTTTGTTCTAACTTTTCAGTTGTGTTTGTGTTGATGGGATGATCTGTTGCACTCATAGCTGGTAAACTCCGGTAAATCAAGCACATCATTGATATTATCGATTTCACTAACGACCACTTCCAAGGAGAAGGAGTGGCAAAACCTGAATCGGTAATCGCTCACACAGATATCATGCGTAGTGGCATCAAACCCCTCATAATATTGCAGGAGCTATGTTATTGCCGTTATTGCCGAATATTTGCATGTATTAAGCCAAAAGCGATGTGTCCAATCAGTTGTATGGTTTGTGTTCATAGCAAATTGCAATCCAAAATGTCAGGTAAACCTACTTCTGATGATGTATTCCTCTAAAATGCAAGACACAACTTATTCTCAATAAGTGCTTTACTCGCCTAAAAACACTTTTGGAACATAGTTTCTAAAGCCCCTGAAAAAGTACTTGATTTTTGAAGAACTTTAGTACAAAAGTTAAAAAGTACTTTTTTAAGGTCTTTAGTCTAAAGCGACTTTAGTACCTAACACTAGACCTCAATGAATGCTCAAGAGATGTTAACTCTAACAAAATTCTTGCCAATACCTAAAGGTTGCACATCGCGTTTTCAGGTCTTGGACGTAAGGCCTATTTGTAAGAAGTATCAAGCCTAGAAGATATTGCAACTATATGGGCTTTGGCGATTTTGCCGATCCACCTCAAAAAACAGGCGAGTTTTCAGGGCAAACGCATCTCAAGTACTCTTGATCACGAGCAAGATTAAAAATCAACGAGAAAATCAGTATTTATCATTTGATTTATTTTCCAAATTTCAAAGTGTTTGCCTAAATTATTGTCAATAAGCATGGCTTAATCTGATTAATCTAGACTTTATTAAGAACAGGATTTCCTTGTTGACAAGATGCGTTTGCTCTGGGCGAGTTCTAATTCCTGATGCGGATTTCTATATACCCAAAAAGTAGCCATAGTATTTGCAAGTAAGTGTAGAACACCAGACTTAAATTTGCAATAGAACAGAGAATGTACAGGCAAAATAAAAGAATTAGACACAATGTTGCCCTTCCTTCGTATTACTTCCTGGAAAAATAAAGGTGTATTGCAGCAATAAGCAAATTAATAGCCCGCCCCAGCACGGCTTTTACAGCTTATTAGAGGCAATTTAGTATATCTGCTTCAAGGAGAGAAACTTTGCTCATTCCATATTTTACAGCGCGATAGAGTGCTTTTTGAGAGCTTGTAGTTTATAAACAATTGCATATATTCATTCAAATAACTTTACTAGACAAATCATAAAAGTTCTAGTTATAAAACATTGATTAAAGTTTATTTAGGCTTTATTTCTGGCTTTATACGCAATCACTCACCGATACTAGCATGATTTTAGAATTTTTGGAGAGAAATTGTAAACATATTGAATTTTTTTGTAATTTTGCTGATCATTGCGGAGTAAATCTATGGTGGTAAGCAGTTTCAGAAACAAAAGACTTCAACTGCAAGGTTGACATATCTAATACTGCCCTTGAATAGTTAATATTCGGTTAATGTTAATATAAGAGTCCAATGGCAATTTTGAAGGGTAAACTCAGTGATTTATTCAGATAAATTTATAAAATTTTTAAATTTTATAAATTTATATAAATATACTTAAGTTTATTAATCCTGAGTCTTATTGATCCAGAGTCTTGCAGCCCTACAAGATTTTGTGAAATGAAGATCGATAACTTAAGGACTAACTTAACACGGTAAAGGCTCATACTATTTCTTTATGAAGATGGGTCAAAATAGGAGATGGGTGCATTTGGATGGAGAGTTATGAGAATGAGATTACTTTTTGAGATAATACGGAACCAAGATGAATTAGAAAAAGCCCTAAGAGTTGATTGATAAAGTAAATCTTAAGTTTGTGACCCGCACTAACACAATGTAAAGCAGCGTCATCAATGGTGCTTGACGGCTCAAATATTGGTGAATTATTAGACAAAAGTTTTTAGCGATACATTGAGCGGTTAAAGACAAATGACACCAAGATAATCGCAAATCTATTAAGCATAAGGCTTTTGGGTGTGGGGTGTGGCTGATTGGGTGTAGTGGCGAAGAAATTTATTTAAGTATCAACCTTAAAGTGAAACGGTATTAGCACTTTTTTTTCCCTGAAGCCTTATTTAGCGCAGGCAGCTTCATTAAGAATTGGTATGAGCAGTTGCAAAGTAATTTGCGGCTGATTCATAATTTATTAGATGTATTGCAAAAATAATTCGCCAGCCTGGAAACCGGTTTCCAAAACAGGTCAACATCTGATACAAAGGACTTAAAGACTAGGAATCCTAATTTGCTGAAAACAAGTACAGCGGGCTGACAATTATATTTTAGAGATAGTACCATAAGCAAGAGTATTTTTACAAAATTCTCACTAGTTTACAGTCTAAAAGCTTAAATTGAACCTTAACTCGAAGATTTTAGCTGGCTGATACTTTCTGAAATTGTTAAAAATAAATAAAGACACAAGTTGCCTTGATTCATCAGAATGAAGTGTAAACAAGAATACTTCTTTAGTACTTACTATGCTAATCATTAGCTTATCACCTCCCAAGGCGGTATTGCTAATTAAGAGTATGAATCTAGTATCACACAAAAGCGAGGTAGCGCGTTCGGTCATCAAACAACCTTTGCGACTGCCGTCGCCAAGACGAGGACAATTGCACAGTCAGGGTTTTCCGACTTGAGAAGCCAGTAAATTATAGCAACTGGCATCAAACTGTCCGTCGCAAAGATAAGAGTTTTAAACACTCTGTTTGGGAATTTCATACTTCAACTAAGCAATTATCTAAATTCTTTATGAAAAGAATTTAAGGCTGCTGAATACGAAATTTAAGAGAGAATCTTAGCTGTAACGCCTGCGATTAATGCATTCTGAATGATGATAAAGCAACCTAGTATAATACGTACTGAAGAGCCAGAAGAATTATCAGTATAGTTGCATTGGTACAGTCGATGGAAACCTAAAGCAAGTTATCATCAAAATTTTTGATATTACAGCAATCCTAAATTGTTTGTGGACATGTTTTGTGTTTTCTTTCTTCGTGTACTTGGCGACTGGCGTCGCTACAGATTTGACAAAGGGAGCAATACGCTGCCTTGACTTTGCGATCGTTGTGATTATTTTTTGTTCACGAACTATCTGGAATTGCTGTAATAACCAAGTAAAGCACTTAGTTGCTTTTTGTACCAAAAAAGATTGGCAATAGAAGAGCAAAACCTGTGTAAGAGGTGGAGAAAAAGTATGAGTCAGACAAATCATATAACGTTAGAGCAAAATAGCAAGACAGCACCATATAAAAACGCTGTTTTAGATGATCTAAAACTTCAACAGGCTTTAAATAGTATCAACCCGAAGTTTGGTGATTTTTGTACTCGCGTAGCCGGTGAAGCATGGGGTCTTCCATTAATCGATCAAAAAACCAAAGCTTTAATCACAATTGCTATTGATGTTGTCAATCAAGATCAGGTTGGGAGTGGTAGTCCTTTTGCAGCACACGTAAATATGGCTCTCCAACAAGGCGCTACACGTGCAGAAATAGAAGAACTTTTGTTGTTCATGTGCGTTTACGCAGGATTTAATAAGGCTGCGGGGTGTTTTGGTACTCTGAATGATATTTTCAATTCAAACCAATAGCAGACTGATATCAAGTTCGGCTAATTACTTACGATATAGTCGGTTTGCCTGGTAATAGGTAATGGGTGAGATGTGATGACTAATAGTAAAATCCAATTCCCCTTCGGGTGACGCTCCTGCGTCGCTAACGCTGCGCTAACGCCAGTCGCTCATGGGGGACTCGGGGCCCCCACGACCGCTCGTGAGTGGGGATTGGGGGAGAACCCCCAAGACCGCGCTGGCTCACCAATTCCCAATTCCCGGCCTCCACAAGTATCATAAGTGTTTAAACGGACATAATATGATGCAGTGCTAGACAATAACTTGAACAAATACCAACCGATTACCATTGGAAAATTCGTTTAAGTGAAATGGAATTGTTTGGATGAGCAGACACTTATTCAAATGTTAATCGGCAATCTATAGGAACTAATTTGATTTTTCAAAAGCCAAGCTGACTGAAAGCTTGCTGGGTATAGTTTTGTTGATCAAGCAAGACTAAATTTGGAATCCTATAGCCAGTGACTGAGTAACTGTGTCAAGCAAAACCTGTCACCAATATGTACAAGTGAGGGATAAAATCATGGTAACTAATGGTACTAAAGCTCAGGGTAAAATAGGTGTACTCATCGAAGAACACTTTGATGAAATTGAATTTCGAGCATTTAATAATTTCTTTCCACAACATGGGTACGAGATAGAGTATATCTCTCATCTTTGGAATCAAGAGCAACTGACTTTTAAGGGTGTAGACTTAACAGAAGAAATTACTGTTACAGTAGAAGTAAACGAAGTTGAACCTACTGATTATGAAGGCATCATTCTCATCGGTGCATATGCTATGGATCGTCTTCGTTATGAACAGTATCCTCAGCAAGGACAACCCAATCAATCTCCTGCTGTCAAATTTCTCCGCAAAGCTGTAAAAGTTATGGATGCAGGACAATTAAAGATTGGAACTATTTGTCATAGTCTTTGGTTGTTTTGTGCTGATCCAGAACTTTTGAGGAATCGTGAAGTAACTTGTGCCCATAACATAATCTGTGATGTCAAAAATGCTGGAGGCATTATTGTTTTTGATGGCGATGGAACTAAGAATTTACATATTGATGGTAATTTGATTACAGCCAAACATCCTAATGTAGTTGAGGAATTCATGGAAGTTTTCTTAAAAGCAATTAGTGAGCAGAGATTGCAGGTGGCTACCAGGTAAGCAACTAAAATTAAAAATTTGAGTCTGTCATGTGGGAAAGAAAAACGCTGCTAATTCCTGACCAGTCTGGTTGGATTGTCTGCAATTACGTTAACTCTACTAGCCAGATTCAGGTACTTCGGATCGTAAATATTCCTAATTGGTACTTTGAACGAGTTATTTTCCCAAAACAAGATTTTCGTTTTGAAGCACCTCCTGATGCCGATCTGGAAATTCACACGGGTATTCTAGCTAGTGCAATTCTCTCAGATAAGATTCAGTGCGATCGCTTACGCATTAGCTAGAACATCTATTCAGTATTCAAATACGGTGCATCAACTATGTTTGTCTCTGTTGTCAAACTTGAATTGATGTTCTAGAAAATATGTGTATTTCTGACAAACTCTTGCTTAATTGTTCAGTCAAATATCAATTAATTTTCCAGGTGAGAAGAAAGAGAAAATGATTGCAACAACATTTCAATATCAAGCAGAAACTACAACCAAGTACGAAGTAGAGTTGGGACGCACTTATCCTTTGGGTGCAAAGCCTGACAAATATGGAGTCAATTTCTCAATCTTTTCTGAACATGCCACATCTGTAGAACTATTGTTGTTTGAGACACCTGATGACCCAGATCCGATACAAATTATTCAGTTAGACCCAAAGGTCAATAAAACCTTTTTCTTGTGGCATATTTATGTCAGAGGCTTAAAACCTGGTGCTGCTTATGCTTATCGCGTTGATGGCCCTCAGGATTTACACGGTAAAGGACACCGCTTTAACAAAAACAAAGTATTGATTGATCCTTACTCAAAGGGAAATAGTACTACGCTGTGGAAGCGCACTGATGCTTTAGGGACAATAGATAACTTGTCTACTTCAATGCGTAGTGTAGTCATAGATATATCAGATTATGACTGGGAAGGCGATCGCCCTCTGAACCGACCCATGAATGATACCATCATTTATGAAATGCACGTTCGTGGGTTCACTAAATCATCTTCCTCTGATTGCAAACATCCTGGTACCTTTTCTGGAGTGATCGAAAAGATTCCTTACCTGCAAGAATTAGGAATCACAGCTGTTGAATTACTACCAGTATTTGACTTTGACGAAACGGAAGTTTTGCGAGAAGTCAACGGTAACAAACTCAAAGATTACTGGGGGTATAACCCACACAGTTTTTTTGCACCAGAAGTTTCATATTGCGCCTCTCCCCGTGATAAAAACCCCATCACAGAGTTTCGGGATATGGTCAAAGCCTTACATAAGGCAGGTATCGAGGTCATCTTAGATGTGGTCTTTAACCACACTGGTGAAGGAAACCATCAAGGCCCGACTATTAACTTTAAGGGATTCTTCAACAGTATATTCTATCACCTTGTACCATTCGACAAGCAATATTACATGGATTACTCAGGGTGTGGCAATACCATCAACTGCAACCATCCCTTAATCCAGAAATTAATTGTTGATTGTCTAGAATTTTGGGTGGAAGAGATGCACGTCGATGGCTTCCGCTTTGATGAAGCCTCAATCTTATCCCGTGACCAAAATGGGGTTCCGATGGTTCATCCGCCTGTAGTTTGGCAAATTGAAACATCCGAAGTCCTGGCGGAGACCAAAATTATTGCTGAAGCTTGGGATGCTGCTGGACTATATCAGATTGGCTACTTTCCTGGCTATCGTTGGGCAGAATGGAACGGACGCTTCCGGGACGACGTTCGGCGCTTTGTCAAGGGAGATCCAGGACTTGTAGGTGCAGTGGCTTGGCGCATGTCTGGAAGTGCCGACCTTTACCAATCAAGCGGACACCTACCAATTAACAGCATCAACTTTATTACTTGCCACGATGGATTTACTCTCAATGATTTAGTTTCTTACAACCACAAACACAATGAAGCTAATGGCGAGAACAATCGAGATGGCATCAATGACAATTTGAGTTGGAATTGTGGTGTAGAAGGAGAAACTGATAACCCACATATTGATGCACTGCGGCGGCGACAAATTAAGAATTTTGCAACTATCCTTTTGCTCTCGCAGGGTGTGCCGATGATCACATATGGTGATGAAGTCAGACGCACTCAAAAGGGCAACAACAATGCTTACTGTCAAGATAATGAGATTAGTTGGTTTGATTGGGATCTTGTAGACAAAAATATTGATATATACAGATTCTTCAAACTGTTAATTAGTTTTCGTAAATGCTACTGTCATGAATCATTACACCGTCGTCACTTCTTCAATGGTGAAGTGAATGAGCGAGGTTTGGCAGACATCTCTTGGCATGGCTTAAATCTGCATAGACCTGCTTGGGAAGATCCTCATGCCAGAGTCCTCGCTTTTACATTAGCAGGTTTCAAAGGAGCAGCAGATATCCACGTCATGTTCAATATGTACTGGGATACTCTCAAATTTGAAATTCCTTCTGTTCCAGGTAGAAAATGGTACAAAGTCATCGATACTGCTCAACCTTCCCCAAGGGATATTGTGGAAGCTGGACAAGAGACTTTAGTTCCAGAGAATTTCTCTTTAGTTGAAGGTCGTAGCAGTGTGGTTTTAATTTCCAAATAGTTTACTAATTAATGCGCTTTGCAGTGGATTGAGAATCATTTGAGAACTAAAGGTAATGACATCAAGTCAGAAAACCTTTTTCTTCACTCCATGAGTTTGCATTAAAAATCTCCTTGATTTTTCAATATCCTGCAAAGCTAATTCTTTCAACCACACTCTGATACTTGTCCTGAAAGGCTTTGATCATCGACATTACATTTTGGGAGATAATTCCATGAATCAAGTGACTTTCCCATTTTCAGATTTAATCGCTGGGTATGTTACTACCTTTAATTCTCAAAAAGGTGCTTTTGGAAGTTTTAATCTAAAAACCACCGATAGCAGAGAATTTGAGGTAGCATTAACTGCAAACACCTATGCAGAACTAGTGCGAAATCTGGGTGAGCCTTACTATGATTGCACTCTGCAATTGAAAGAAATGCTAGTTCCAGAACGCTACCTTTTTGTGTATGGCACTTTTTATCCAGAGAATGGTGAAAACAAGTTTGAAGGTAAACATATTGTATTCCTTGGCAAAGCTGAAAGTGAGTATGCATTTGAAAAGCAAGACTGGTGGGTCAATCAAGTACGAAACCTAGCCAATTTTTACTTAAAAGTGCAGTTTGAAGATGGTGAAATTGACTATGGTAAATATCGTACTAATTTAGGCTTGGTTGGTACGAAAGACATCAGTACTCGACAAGAAACTGACACCATTTCGCGTTTGGTTTACGGTTTTGCTACAGCCTACTTGATGACTGGAGATGACCGTTATCTAGAAGCTGCCGAAAAAGGCACCGAATACTTGCGCGACCACTTGCGTTTTCTGGATGAAGGTGAAGGAATTTGCTATTGGTATCATGCAATTGACGTTAAACCAGATGGTAGGGAGCAAAAAATATTTTCCTCAGAATTTGGGGATGACTATGATGCCATACCAGCTTATGAACAAATCTATGCACTAGCTGGCCCAACCCAGACTTATCGAATCACGGGTGATCCCAATATCTTGAATGATATTGAATTGACTTTGAATCTGTTCAAACGCTATTTTCTAGACAAAACAGACAGAGGAGGATTCTACTCACACATTGATCCGATTACTCTGAGTCCCCACAGTAATACCTTGGGCCATAACCGGGCGAAAAAGAACTGGAACTCAGTAGGTGACCATGCCCCAGCATACTTAATCAATCTTTGGCTGGCGAGTGGTAAGAAAGAGTATGCTGATTTACTTGAGTATACTTTTGACACAATTGAAAAGCATTTTCCAGACTACGACTCTAGTCCATTTGTGCAAGAACGTTTTCATGAAGATTGGAGTCATGATACAACATGGGGATGGCAACAGAACCGAGCAGTTGTAGGTCACAACCTCAAAATCGCTTGGAACCTGATGCGGATGCACCACCTCAAACCAAAAGAGAAGTATGTTGCTTTAGCTGAAAAGATTGCAGACATCATGCCTGCTGTTGGCAGTGACCAACAGCGTGGAGGGTGGTACGATGTAGTAGAGCGTATCTTAAAACCAGGTCAGGAAACACATCGTTTTGTTTGGCACGATCGCAAAGCTTGGTGGCAGCAAGAACAAGCCATATTAGCCTACTTGATCCTGGCTGGTTCACTTAACAATTTTGAGTATCAAAAACTAGCCCGTGAATCAGCAGCTTTCTATAACGCTTGGTTCCTCGATTACGCAGATGGCGGTATCTACTTCAATGTTTTGGCTAATGGACTTCCTTACTTGCTAGGAACTGAGAGAGGTAAGGGTAGTCACTCGATGAGTGGTTACCACTCGTTTGAACTGGCGTACTTAGCTTGTGTGTATACTAATCTATTGCTGACTAAGAAGCCAATGGATTTGTATTTTAAGCCAAAACCAGGAGCATTTAAAGATAACATCCTCCGGGTTCAGCCAGATATCTTACCACCAGGCAGTGTTCAAATTGGTGAAGTTTGGATTAATGGCCAGCCTTATCTTGACTTTGATGCTGAAAACCTGACAGTCAAACTGCCAACAACTCAGGACGAAATCAAAATTAGAGTTAGACTTCTTCCCACACAAGTATTTTTCAATGCAACTTTACTGGAAGTCAGCAAAGGTACTGCCAAACTATCTTTAAGTGGTTTACTTGATGCCAATGCTGTGGGACTACTTGAGGAAGAATTGCACAAAGCAACAGCCCAATCTATCAAACGTCTAGTCTTGCAACTAGAGGATTTGAAATGTATCAGTGCGGCTGGTCTAAGATATCTCATTTTCACCAAGCAAAAACTGGGTAGTGATGTTGATATCTATTTAGTTGGCGCCAATGAGAATGTATTGAGTTACTTGAAGAAAGGTGCATTCTGTGAAGGCGTAATTGTTTTAGAACAGTATGACGCTGTTGAATTGGCAACTGTGTAGGTAAGTGCAAAAACTTTTTTAGCTTGCCACTAGGGTGTAGTGGGGAGTGAGGAGTGGGAAGTAGAGAGTGAGGAAAGAGTTTTTTCTGTTTCTCACATCTACTTACCTCCAACAGAGTTGGTATTTTAGGTACTAGTGGACGATCGCAAAAGTTTTAACTAAAAACACATTTATCTTTGATAATTGAGGGCGATAGTTCACTAGCTGATACCTTGAATTTGCACATTGTATTCAAACAAAATTTTTGTAGGTTAGGTTCTAAAGCTTACCTAGCCTATACAACTTAAAAGTTCACTAGCTTAAACTCACATCAAAAATTGTGAGGAGACTGAATAAATACCAACTTTAAAAAACAATTGTGTCGTTAGCTGGATGTTGCTAGAAGCAGCATTTGTGAGGAACTTATGGCTAAACCTGTAATACTGGCATTAGATGATGACTTGGAAGTTTTGCAAGCGCTTGAGCTTGACTTACGTAAAGAGTACGGCGATCGCTTCCGGGTGGTGCGATCCAACTCAGCTAAAACAGCTTTAGAGGTACTGCAAAAGTTAAAGTTGCGTAATGAGTCAGCAGCCCTGTTTCTTGTAGACCAGCGAATGCCACAAATGAGTGGGGTGGAATTCCTAGAACGGGCAATTGAAATCTTTCCCCTGACCAAACGTGTCTTACTCACAGCCTATGCAGACACTAATGCAGCTATCCATGCCATCAACAAGGCCAAGATTGATTATTACCTCTTGAAGCCTTGGAACCCCCCTCAAGAGCGTTTATATCCCATACTTAACGATTTGCTTGAGGTTTGGCAAGCTTCTTTCCGTCCACCTTTTGAAGGTGTAAGGGTTGTTGGTTCTCGTTGGTCGCCTAAATTACATCAAGCCAAAGATTTCTTAGCCCGCAATCATGTTCCCTATCAGTGGCTGAATATAGAGTCAGATGAAGGCGATCGCCTTTTGAGTTACGCCGTTAGTTCTGATACTAAATGCCAGGCGTTAGTTATTTTCCCTGATGGTTCACATCTTATAGAGCCAACAAATACCCAAATTGCCGAGAAAATAGGGCTAAAAACACGTCCCAATATGCCGTTTTATGACTTAGCTATTGTGGGTGCTGGCCCAGCTGGTTTAGCAGCAGCTGTTTATGGGGCTTCTGAAGGGCTTCGGACAGTGCTGATTGAACGAGAGGCGCCAGGAGGTCAAGCAGGTACTAGTTCCCGGATTGAAAATTATCTTGGTTTTCCGGGTGGTGTGCATGGTGGAGATTTAGCCAAACGTGCTGTCACACAAGCTCAAAAGTTCGGAACAGAGATTATTTCGCCGCAAGAAGTAGTTGATGTGCGTCTGAATGGTCAATATCGATTGGTCACTCTCGCAGACGGTTCCCAACTTAGTACCCATACCTTGATTATTGCCACAGGGGTATCTTATCGCAAGTTCAACATACCTGGAAGTGAAAAATTGACAGGTGCAGGTGTCTACTATGGCGCTGCTATGACCGAAGCACTGACTTGCAAAGGCGAAGATGTGTTTATTGTGGGTGCGGGTAACTCCGCTGGACAAGCAGCTGTGTATCTTTCTAAATACGCAGGCTCAGTGAACCTTGTAGTTCGCGGGGATTCACTGAAAAAAAGTATGTCTCAATATTTGATTGACCAGATTGAAGAGATTGGCAATATTAACGTCAAGCTCTTAACTCAGGTTAAAGAATTTATCGGAGAAGACAAATTAGAGGCGATAAGCATTTTTAACTCAATAACAGGTGAAGTCGAAACCATTCCTACCAATGCTTTGTTTAGCTTTATTGGTGCCAAGCCGCGTACTGATTGGTTACAAAACATTGTGGAGCGTGATGAAAACGGCTTTATTCTGACTGGAGCCAGTGCAATGCCGAATGGGAGGTCGCCGAAAGGATGGACAATAGAGCGTGATCCTTTCTTTTTAGAAACTAACGTACCGGGTATTTTCGCCATAGGCGATGTGCGTTGTAACTCAGTTAAACGAGTCGCTTCCGCAGTGGGTGAGGGAGCGATCGCTGTTCAATTAGTTCACCAATATTTAGCATCTGTGTAGCGATCTTTCGGGTAAAGACCATGCTTGAGACATTGCGTAAGATATCAGTTTTTGAACACTTGACCGAAAACGAGCTGAAGTGCTTTATCAATGGTACTGAATTATGGCTGGATTCAGGAGACATCTTGTTTCACCAAGGAGATCCTGTCGAGTACTTCTATATAGTATTTGAAGGAGCAATCCAGCTTTCACGAGAGATTGTTAACCAAAAAATCCTACTAGCTACATACGGTAGTAGTACATTCTTTGGTGAAGTCCCTCTGCTTGCAGGTACACCTCACCTTGCAAGCGGTGAAGCAGTACGTAAAAGCCATATGTATTGTTTGCATGAAAATGATTTTTGGCAAATGATTACTATTTGCCCAAGTATCAGAAAAATTGTTCTCGGTCATATGGCTTCGCGAATGCAGGAGTTACAGTTGTTGTCTCAGCAACATGAAAAGCTCGTTGCTTTGGGTACTTTGTCTGCTGGTCTTGCCCATGAACTAAATAATCCAGTATCCGCAGCCCATAGAGCTGCAAGTCAATTGCAGGATACAGTTAAGTCGTTGGATGCTGTTACTTTCAAACTGATTGGCCAAAATCTCACACAAAGACAGCTCAAACAACTCTTAACTTTTAGACAAGATGCTATTGAACAGGCTGCACAGTCTGATATACAAGACTCTTCCGATCCATTGGCTCAGATTGATCTGGAAGATGAATTAGCGCAATGGTTAGAGTCACATAATGTGAATGACGGGTGGAAACTTGTTCCTACCCTTGTTGCTGCTGGGCTAAATAATCAGAAGTTAGAAGTGATTAGCGAACATTTAGCCACTCAGACCTTTAGTGATGTGCTGGTTTGGTTGGAAGCAACCTTGTCTATAATCGGGCAGTTGAAGGTACTGGAACAAGGTACTACTCGTGTCTCGGAAATAGTCAAGGCGATTAAAGACTACTCATACATGGATCGAGCTTCACTATTGAAGATAGATGTACATGAGGGTCTAGAAAATACCTTGACAATTCTGCGCTACAAATTGCGAAAGCACAATATTGTGGTGACACGCGAGTATGATAAAAACCTACCGCAAATTCAAGCTCATGGTAGTGCATTGAATCAAGTGTGGACTAACCTGATTGATAACGCGATCGATGCTTTAGGTGAACAAGGTGAGATTCGGATACGAACTTGCCAAAACAAAGACTATGTTGTTGTTGAGATTATGGACAATGGCCCAGGAATTCCCCTTGCCATTCAATCTCGAATTTTCGAGCCATTTTTTACAACTAAGGAGGTGGGGTCAGGTACAGGGTTAGGTTTGGAGATTTCATATCGAATTGTAGTAACTCAGCATCATGGAGAAATTCGTTGTTTTTCTGAACCTGGCGAGACACGTTTTCAGATTCGTTTACCTATCCTTCATATGTAAACTACTGACTGTTATACAGCTTATGGTGTAGCCTCAGTTTCTAGCAGTTGAGTATAGAGACTAATTTACAGCAGTTTTCTTTTCTATGAACTACAACACTACAGGTTTTGAGGCAGGACACACCAGGTATAAGCTCTCCATATCTGATGAATGATTCCTGGATTTTGTACCTCACTTAAAAGCAAACTGCTGTAATTTTATGACTTACCAATACCGTTGCCAAAAAAAGAGTATGAAGAGATAGGGCTGACGTAGTAGAGTTGTTGTCTTCCCAAACGACAACTCAAAACCCACGAACAGCCCATGATCGATATCTTATCACTGCTACAATGCTTATTACCGCAGATAAACGCCACAACGATGCGGCAATTGAACCAGATAATCCTGGCTATGTTAGCAATGAGTGGCCGAGTGACGATGTTAGGAATTTCTCGTTGGGCAGGCGTTGGTGGCAGTTATCGGACGACGTTGAGGTTCTTTCATACAGTAATACCTTGGGCAACATTGTTTTGGCTATTTTTTCGTAAACATTTGTGGCGAGAAAATGAAGTATATCTACTGGCTGGAGATGAAGTTGTAGTCAGTAAATCGGGTAAACAAACTTATGGGTTAGATAGATTCTTTTCTAGCCTAGCAAGCAAACCAATTAATGGTCTATCCTTTTTTGCTTTATCATTAGTTAGTGTTGGAGGAAGGCAGTCATTTCCTATTCAGATAGAACAAGTAATTAAGAGTGAGAATCAAACAAATAGTACGCCCGCAGTCAAAAAAGTAAAATCCAAAGAAAAACGGGGGAGAGGACGACCAAAAGGGAGTAAAAACAAAAATAAAGCCCAAGTGATATTAACATCTGAGTTATTACTAATTCAGAAGATGATTAATTCACTATTCGAGTTAGTAGGTAACTTTATCCCTCTAACATATTTAGTATTAGATGGTCACTTCGGTAACAACAATGCTTTGCAGATGGCACGTCTTGTCAACTTGCACATAATTTCCAAGTTGCGTCATGATTCAGCATTATACGTCCCTTATGAAAATCCTGACTCCAGTAAACGCTCTCGTCGTAAATACGGCGACAAGCTAGACTATCGTAATATCCCTGACAAATATTTATGTAAAAGTGATATTGAGGATGAGATTCAAACTGATATTTATCAAACCACTCTTCTTCACAAAGAATTTGCCCAGGCTATCAATGTAGTGATTTTGGTCAAAACCAATCTTAAAACTCATTCTTGCAGCCATGTAATTCTTTTTTCTAGCGACCTAACTCTGTCATTTGAAAACATCGTTGACTATTACAAGCTTCGTTTTCAAATCGAGTTTAATTTTAGGGATGCCAAGCAGTTTTGGGGATTGGAAGATTTTATGAACCTGGGACAAACTGCCGTGACTAATGCTGCTAATCTAGCATTTTTTATGGTCAATTTATCCCACAATCTTCTTGCTGATTTCCGTCAACTTAATCCCGGTTCCGGCATTATTGATCTTAAGGCTTACTATCGTGGTTTTCGATATGTTTGTGAAATGTTAAAAATGCTTCCCGAAATCCCTGAGCCTATTTTATTAACCCAGATTTTTGCCAAGCTTACTACTTTAGGACGTATTCATAACGTTTCTACAAGCGTTGAACCCTTGTAAATTGGCAGAGGTATTGCTTACACAAAACTATATCCTACTTTGGGTAATTCATGAATTTACTTAGTGAAAATAAGGGTTTCAGCTATTGTTTGTGAAAGTCCAGTAATTACCAACGTGAACTAAAGAAGAGCAGAGAAAATGACACATTCAATCAACGGTTTACCACTCAATTCTCCAGGGTAAACAGATCACGATCACACTCATTATCCTAACCACCACATAGATAGTGATTCCCTCAGTATTCTAGACCTTCCAGCTATTGATAATTATTATTTAATTTCACCCCAAGATGCCCCATTAAATGAACGTCCGGCGTTTTATACTTCCGGTGATCTATATACTCTTTTGGCAACATCTTAAGAGACTAATTTTACCTTCAATGCCTTCGATTTCTTTGTACCAAAAGGAGGTGGGCCAGCACCACATATTCATAATTACGAACACGAAGCATTTTATGTAGCACAAGGAACGGTCAATTTATTTTTAGGTAACGAAGCTGGAGTTAAAGGTAGCAACCAAGAATTTATCTTAGAGGGAATAATTGCAGCCTGATGTTTAAAAGTTGTCTGAGATTTTTCTTTCCCCAGAGTGACGGAAGAGCGTTATATCATGTCCGGTTGATTAGAAGTCAATTGCGAGCGTTCGCTCTTTTGCGTTTCCCCAGGAGAGCGAAGCAATCCCAGAGTCCTTGCAATTGCTACTCTTCTCCTTCAAAAAAGAAGACCACGAACGAGAATGCCTACCCTGCGGGAAAGGCTACTCTTCTTGTGAAGAAGACGCTCTTACTAGCTTACTTCTCCGAAGGGGTACGAGAACGCCAACGGCGAACACCCAACGGCGAACGCTCCACTTTGTTGCGCTCGCTGCGGACATATCATAAGTAATAAGCGCGGACATGATATTAAGAGTTCCCTCTTCCCTGTTCCCTGCTATATCAGCATTATAGGCAGTTCAAGAAAGGGAAGCTGATCAGCATTGCTCCAAAAAAGACTTTTAAACGCTGGCTGAAGGGTGATAGCAACGGGAAAAAATCTGGTCGCCCCAGGTTTGAGAACAAAGCACGTTATCGTTCTTTGGGATTTCCTACCCCCATAAAGCCTGAAAATATCTAAGGAAAGTTCGTAGAGTTACCTAAAATGGGATAGTAAAGATGATTTGAGGCGAGCTTCCTTGACCAAAACAGGACAATTGAGCTTGACACTGCTGATGCTGTTCGGCTGGGGTTTTGGCGGGTTTATCTTGCAGTTGCTGCAATTGGGCTTGAGAGAGTTCTTCAACAAAGGCGATCGCTACACCCGCTACACTAGATTGCAGTCCCTGATTGATTGGGTTAAGGTTCAGCCATCATAATCACAAATTAAAATTTTTCAACTAGCCAAATTGGGAAAATTTCTTGAGCTATTTGATTTATACTTTTAGATTCGTCTAATTATGGAGAAGTGTTAAAGTTGTATGTCCAGCCTGAGTTCTGACATGGTACGCGTGTATTTGCAAGAAATTGGTCAGTTTCCATTATTAACATCAGACCAAGAAATAACTTATGGCAGGCAAGTACAACAAATGATTGCCATTGAGCAGCAAAAACAGCAGCTTAGTCAACAATTGCATCGGGAACCAAGCCTAGCAGAATTAGCTAATTTTGTAAACAAAAGCGAAACTGAAGTCACTCAAATACTAAAGCTTGGTCAAGGAGCCAAGCAAAAGATGGTAACGGCAAACCTGCGGCTAGTGGTTTCGATCGCTAAAAAATATCAGCGTCGCAATCTCGAGTTCTTGGATTTGGTTCAAGAAGGGGCAATAGGTTTACAAAGGGGTATAGAAAAGTTTGACCCCAACCGAGGTTATAAATTATCAACTTACGCATATTGGTGGATTAGTCAAGCAATTACAAGAGCGATCGCAGAAAAATCCCGCACGGTGAGGCTACCGATTCATATCAACGAAAAACTCAATCAAATTAAGAAGGTGCAGCGAGAATTGTTTCAAGCACTCGGTCGCCGTGCTACTGTCGCAGAAATTGCCCAAAAATTGGACTTAGAGCCAAGCCAAATTCGAGAATATCTGAGTGCTGCTAGTGGGACAGTTTCTTTAGATTTAAAAGTGGGGGATAACCAAGACACAGAACTCAGCGAACTCCTCAGCGATGAGGGCGTCTCACCAAATGAACATATCACCCAAGAACTGCTACGCCAAGACTTAAATAATTTATTAGCATCACTTAAACCCATGCAGCGTGAAGTATTAATTTTGCGCTTTGGACTCTTAGATAATCAAGAACGAAGTTTGGCTCAGATTGGGGAGAAACTAAATGTCAGTCGAGAACGAGTTCGCCAAATCCAGCAGCAAGCTATGAATATTCTGCGTCGTCAACAACCGGACATTGGACAGTATCTATCTTCTTGATCAAAACTAGGTAAGATTTACGCCCTTGTGATAAATAGAACCTAGTTTGGGCAGGGTGTAGGATGTGGAGGATCCAGCCGCGTGGTGAGGTAGCACGGCTGGCTCTTTAGCATTCAGCACTTTGCTATATGTGGTTAATTTGTATTAATTTTAAGCTGTACTTTTATTTTGATTATCTAATTTTAGATAAACTTAAAAGATAATATTTTTAATTACATATTAATAGATATTAATCTAATTATTAATAATAAATTTAGCTTTAATTTTTAATTTTTAAATATACTCTGTCCTATTTTCTGGATAACAAGAGTTACAAGTGTTATTTAAGACAATTGTCACTGTGCTATATAATTCAGTAACGTTAAAAAACTTCTTGCAAAATTAGTCATTTCGCTCTTTTCTCTACACGATGGACACTTTCCTCAAGCCAGGAAACCATGAGTGACTGCTTGATCATGGAAGTGCCCTTTTGTGCGTCTGAAGGGTGAGACAAAAAATATTTATGCAAGAGGTTAATGTATACAAATATTAAGTAGTACTCCTACGCAGCTTGCCGAAGCAAGAGTTATACTTTTAAAAAAAGAGCTTTTTTTAACCCCTATTTATAAAATTCTTGTGGAATCAATGTCTCTAAATTTTCGGTTTGCTGTAGTCAGTGACTTACACATCGCGCTTCCTCACACAATCTGGGATCATCCCAGTCGTTTTCATTTGGTGGAAGTTAGTATCCCAGCTTTTGAAAGTGTGATCGCGCATTTAGCACAACTAAATTTAGATTTTCTCTTACTTCCGGGAGATTTAACCCAGCATGGTGAACCAGAGAATCATATCTGGTTGCAAAAACGTTTAGCACAGCTACCTTTTCCAGTTTATGTTGTTCCTGGTAATCATGATGTTCCTGTACTGATGGCAGATAAACAATCCATTGCTTGTGCCGATTTTCCAAACTATTATCGCCAATTTGGCTATCACGATTCCAATGAACTTTACTATACTCAACAGTTGCTGCCTGGAGTCAGGCTGATAGGTTTGAATTCTAACTTTTTTAATGAAGAAGGTCAGCAAGTAGGGCGTTTAGATGTCAAACAGCTAAATTGGTTAGAAGAAGTTTTAGCAGCTGCATCTGATGAATTAGTACTGGTAATGGTGCATCACAATGTTGTTGAGCATATACCACAGCAATCGCGCCATCCGCTGGGAAATCGCTATATGTTGGAAAATGCGCCTCAACTTTTGCAGATATTACAACGCTACGGTGTGAGGTTAATTTTTACAGGGCATTTACACGTTCAAGATGTTGCTTATGCAGGTGGAGTATACGATATTACCACAGGTTCTCTAGTCAGTTATCCTCATGCTTATCGTGTTCTAGAGTTTCAACAGGATAATTACGGCAGAGAATGGTTGCAAATTTTATCTCATCGCGTGTCATCAGTACCAGATTTTCCTGACTTGCAACAATTGTCACGGCAATGGATGGGCGATCGCTCTTTCCCCTTTTTAGTCAAGCTATTAACTCAGCATCCTTTATACTTACCCTTAGCCCAGGCAGAAGAACTCGCTCCTAGTTTGCGTGATTTTTGGGCAACCATTGCCGATGGAGATGCGATGTTAGACTATCCCCACTTTCCCCAAAAAGTGCGCCGCTACTTTCAGACCTATGGTGCGATCGCCACTTGTGGAACGCCGACATTTATAGATAACAATAGCACCCTGTTACTAAAGAGTGAGGAGTTAAAAGTTAGGAGTGAGGAGTTAAAAGTTAGGAGTGAGGAGTTAAAAGTTAGGAGTGAGGAGTTAAAAGTTAGAAGATAATTATCAAAAGATAACTCCCAACTCATAACTCCCAACTCATAACTCCCAACTCAGCACTCAGCACTCAGCAACGCCAGATGCTTCAAGTCGGCGAAGCCGCCCAACGCACTGGCTCCTCAGCACTCAGCACTAATTTGTCGGCAAATGCCAAATACTGATGTGTAACCATGTATGAATGTACTACCGCCCACAGGGCCTATTTCTCCTCCACAGAAAAATCCACCTATGGGGATATCTTGGATGTAGCGCCTAAATAGTTCAGAATCAAAATTGGGTTTGCCGTAAAGTCCTTCGCCACGGCCCACACAGGAAAACATTAAGGCTGCAACGGCAGAGTGTGGGGATAGTTGTTGATTTTGATACTGTTCTAGGAGTAATTTAAGGTCTTCGGCAGATGCTTGGGCATCTCTGAGGTGGAATTGCAGGCGTTGACCAGGACGGACGAGATCGCCAATGGCGATCGCGCCTCCGGCTGGATCTACTCCCAGGATGCTACGAATTAAGAAGTCCCCCTGTTGTAAAGACAACTTAAATTCATCCATTGCCATACCGATAAACAGCGAATGTTGTGCCAACATCCGTTCTTTTTCACTGAGACTGGAAATCAAATCCCTTAATACCACCAGCGGTACTTTTTCATCGAGTTCTAAGATGATATTGCGTTCAGCTTTTGTAACTTGCATTGGTTCGCCAATTGGTCGGCAACCTTGTGCCACAATTGTTTCTAGCACAATATTGCCACTCAAAGCCAAGCCTACCGTTCCTTCACGATAGAGGCGATCGTTACAAAATAAAGCGACACGACCACCAAAACCCCCAGCGCTGGCTTGTCCTCCCACGATCACCGAGCCAGGATAGGCAAAATCTAGCCCCTGCAATAGATCGTTGATTCCCGAAGCAAAGGCACTAGACAGTAAAATGAACTGGGGTGTGGGTGACGATGGCACACCAGTCAGATTAATCCAAGCATCTGGCGAACTATCCAAGTCAGGTAATTGTTCAGCAACAACATGAAAAGTTTGTAAATTCACACCTGGTAAATGCGCCAAAGTAAGACTGAGGGCTGCTTCTGCTTCCAGTTCTTGGGTTTGTCCTATAGCTGTGGTACCAATCACGCCACCACCACTACACCCAATCATGACTGGCACAGAAAGCTTTTGGGCCAACAAGGGTAAAAGCCTAGAATACTCACTCGCAAAAGCAGATGAAATAAATACCAGCCCTAGATCCGCAGGTGCTGTTAATGACGAGACAGCTCTTTCTACCACATCTGCTATGGCTGCTTCTAGAGAAGGACGGGTTGACAGGGCATTTGCCCACTGCATTTGGTCTGCCATGAGTTTTGGGCTTCTTTGTTTTTGGGCTAGTAGTTGTTGATTTTTTTATTCTCTTAAGAATCGCATCCTCACAATCAATTGACGCCAGCTTTTTCTATTTTCCCTTAGTGACTTGCTTTATGCTAAGCAGCTAGGGTTGTGATTTGTGACTACATGCACTAAATATAGTGTATTGTTACGCTTTCGCAGTACTGACTCTATCAAATCTTAAAAGATCAACAGCAATACACTATAGACGCAGCTAATAGCTGTAATCGTGATCGATCATCAGGCTACAACAGCAAGTAAATCCGCTGATTAGGTAGAATGGTGATTGATAGAACAAAAAATAGCCATTTTTGCACCTTTTCTATACTGGTATTAACACCACACAAAGAGACTAAAGGTATGAGCGACATCCAAGAACAAATTCAAGCAGAAGTTGAACAAGCTCGCGCTGTCTGCGATATTTCTGGTAGCAATTCCGCTGAGTGTGCCGCGGCTTGGGATGCAGTTGAAGAACTGCAAGCTGAAGCCTCCCACCAGCGCCAACAAAAGCCCAAAACTTCCTTAGAAAAGTACTGTGATGACAACCCAGAAGCAGTTGAGTGCCGAGTTTATGATGAGTAGAAATTGAGTTGATCAATATTTCTTGTAATCTGATAAGCAAGCAACCAGAATCTGACTACTGATATCTTGTACCTTTACGCAACTCCTGTATCAAACCTCAATCCACACCCTTTTGATCATCTTTTTCCCTACTGACGGGAGTTAGGTGACAAAGTTATGCTTGGTAAGTTTAGGTTTTATCCTCTGAGGCTGGTTTGCCTTAAAAGGAACTCCTAGCTTTGAAAAATTTGAGGTTTGTTCAAGTGTACTAGCAGATAGCTTCGGAAGAGTTCCGCAACTCTCCCGGACGCTGTTAGAAATTTGTACAAGATATTTCAGTGTAAGTTCTGTAAGTTGCTTGTTTTTTTAATTGGGGGCTGGGTACTGGGTACTGGGTACTGGGTACTGGTGACTGGGTACTGGTGACTAGGGACTGGGTACTGGGTACTGGGGACTCAAAAAGAGATATATTTATAGATTCTTTCAATTCCCAATTCCCAATTCCCAATCCCCAATCCCCGATCCCTGATCCCTGATCCCTTTACATTTGAAAAACACTATGGAAGTTTGGTTTCGCCCTTACGTCTGGACTGATTACTGGCTGGCAGTATTATTCACAGTGGTAATTCCCTTGATTTTGCTAATTTGGGCCTTTGTGCAGAAAGCAGAAGCAATACAACGACTGTTAATGATTTACTGGCGAGTAGCTAGTCTACTACTGATCACAATTTACTTAATGATTGCTAAGTATCCAATTAGCTTTATCACCGGGTTAATGGCGCTTGTCTTGATTCCCATTTCATTATGGTTTTGGGTCGATCTCAACGATGAAATCGAGTATCAGCCAAGTGGGTCTTTGAAATTGATTTTTAATTCTTGGCGCTGGGCAGCAACAGTTTACTGTATTTTGAGTGCGATCGCTTTTGCACCTTTTATAGGTTGTGCTTTGTCACAAACAGCGATCGCCACTCCTTATTGTCGCGTCTGGTTTGAAACCCCCTTGCTGTTTAAAGAAATTTTCCATCTCAAGGACTTAGGTTTTATTGCCATACTCGCTTTAGTAATTTATGTGGCTTACTTAAGTTACTTTGTTTTGATTAGGCTGGGCAAGCAAGGACGCTCAGCTACCCAACGATAACCAACTAAATGGTAAAGTTCCCATAAATGAACAATTCCATTGGCAAGCGCCTAGAACAATACACTAGCAAACGTCCGCAAGAAGTATTATTAGTGACAGTGACAATAGGCGATGAGCAAGATAAAGTTGCTATTTTCAAAGGTTTTTCCAGTTCTTTAATGCGTCCAACTGCATTTGATCCCGAAGAACCAGTAATACCAGATGGAGCCACAATTGTCAGTATTGACCGCATCAAAAGTCCGTATAATCCTGAAGCACCTCGTTATATTGAAAGAGGAATTTCTTGGGAAGCTATGGAAGCTTTATTGTTAGAAGTGGGCGTATAAAGTGAGGAGTTAGGAGTTGGAAGTTAGGAATTAATACCAATTTTGTGTGACGTTGCGCTTTCTCCACGTAGGGGCAATTCATGTTACCCAAAGAAAGTAGCGTGTAGTTTTGTGGAATTCCTATGAGCGTATCTTGAAAAAGCAATGGTTAAAACTTAAAAATATAGACTGAACAATGTAAAAATGCTGACATTCGTATTGTTTTAAACTCTTGTAACAGCCTTTTGGTAAAGCCTTTTCATCCCAAAATTCAGTATTACTTCCAACTCCTAACTCCTAACTAACCCTAACTCCTAACTCCTAACTCCTAACTCCTAACTCCTAACTCCTAACTCCTAACTCCTAACTAACCCTAACTCTTTCCCCAATGTCCCATTCTGGATATACACTCCCGGTATTTGCCTGTGCTTCTGCTGTTGCAGCTTTACACTGGTTGCACCATCGTCAACCACTGAAAGCTGTGTCAGTGGATTTAATTGAACCAGCACAAATAGCAGAAATCCCAATTGAACAGGTAGCGGGACTATCTGAAAATATGGCTTTGGCAATTACCCGCAGTGACCCTGGTGATAATCTTGACCTGACTAGAAATACACCGATTTGGGCGTTAGTGGAATTGAAAAGGGGAGATGGGGGGGATGAGGAAGCAGTGATTATTAAAGGGGGGGAAGGAATTGGCAAGCAGCTGAATGCTGATGATCAGCCTGCTATTTATGCTTATGCTCAAAAGCTGTTAAAAGAAAATTTGTCCCGAATGCTAGTAGGGACAGAAAAAATCACTGTGACAATTATTCTACCTTCAGGGCGATCACTTGCTGTTCGCACTTCTAATGCTGCTTTTGGCGTTGTTGAAGGACTTTCTCTGTTGGGGACAACAGGAATTTCTCAACCTTTGAGTACACCAGATCAGTTAAACGTATTTCGCAGCGAATTACAACAGAAAGCTGAGCGTTTTGAAAGCTTAGTATTCTGTATTGGCGAGAATGGCTTAGATTTAGCCAGAAAAATCGGTATTAATCCCGACAAACTGGTAAAAACTGCTAATTGGCTAGGGCCAATGTTAGTAGAAGCTGATGTCTTAGGTGTTAAAGAAATCTTATTGTTTGGCTATCATGGCAAGTTGTTGAAACTGGCTGGAGGAATTTTTCACACTCATCACCACTTGGCTGATGGACGGCGAGAAATTCTGGCAGCGCACTGTGCCTTAGTTAATTTAAAGTCAACAGATATACAAGTAGTGTTTCATAGTCCTACCGCTGAAGCGGCATTAAAATACCTGCGATCGCTAGATGAATCCACTGGTAGTACTTGGGTTGAGCAAGTTTATGGCGCGATCGCTGAAGCTATTGATACTCGTTCTCAAGAATACATCCAAAGCCATAGCAGCCGCGACCTGGCAGCAACAACAGTTTGTGGCTCAATTCTCTTTGACCGCGATCGTAAAATTATCGTTAAGAGCAAAACTGCGTGCATCTTAATGGAAAAATTATGTTAATTTATTATGAATAATCATAAATAATCCAAATAATTAGCTTTTCAGTAGCCACTGAAAGATAAGTTATTCTTTCTGATACCATGTCATAACCATCGTCAAAGCTAACGCTTTCAATCCGGCGTTTGTGGAGGATTAACTTACCATTTACTAGCCTGACTCCGCAGATAAGTGGTATTTAGTTAAGCCACACAGCGACTATCTACCTTACATTTACACCCCCCATCATGAATACAGCGGTGACTCTACTAACCGACCAAGCACCCCAAACACTAGAACCTTTGGGGCGACTGGATCGTCAAATGATTGTAATTCTCGACTTTGGTTCTCAGTATTCCGAACTCATAGCCCGTCGCATCCGCGAGACTCAAGTATACTCGGAAGTTTTGTCTTATCGCACTACAGCCGAACATTTACGCCAGCTAAATCCCAAGGGGATCATCCTCTCTGGTGGCCCAAGTTCAGTTTATGGTGATAGCGCTCCCCATTGTGACCCAGAAATCTGGAAATTAGGAATTCCCATTTTGGGTGTTTGCTACGGAATGCAACTGATGGTCAGCCAACTCGGTGGGGAAGTGGCAAGGGCAGATCGCGGTGAATATGGCAAGGCATCACTATATATAGATGATCCCACAGATTTACTCACTAACGTCGAAGATGGCACTACCATGTGGATGAGTCATGGTGACTCAGTAACTCAAATGCCACCAGGCTTTGAATTACTAGCCCATACAGAAAATACTCCTTGCGCTGCCATTGCTGACCATGAAAGAAAACTTTACGGCGTGCAGTTCCATCCCGAAGTGGTGCATTCTGTTGGTGGTTTGGCATTAATCCGCAACTTTGTTTACCACATCTGTGACTGCGAACCCACCTGGACAACAGCGGCTTTTGTGGAAGAATCGATTCGGGAAATTCGCGCGAGAGTCGGTGATAAGCGAGTACTGTTAGCGTTGTCTGGGGGAGTAGATTCTTCTACTTTAGCCTTCTTGTTGCATAAAGCTATCGGGGATCAGCTAACTTGCGTGTTCATTGACCAAGGCTTTATGCGGAAGTATGAACCAGAACGGTTAGTAAAGCTGTTTCAAGAGCAGTTTCACATTCCCGTAGAGTATGTTAACGCCCGCGATCGCTTTTTGGCTGCAATTGCTGGTGTCACAGATCCCGAAGAAAAACGCCGTCGCATCGGTCACGAATTCATTAAAGTATTTGAAGAAACATCTAAACGCCTCGGTCACTTTGATTATCTCGCTCAAGGAACTTTGTATCCAGATGTGATCGAATCCGCAGACACCAATGTTGATCCCCAAACTGGTGAACGGGTAGCGGTGAAAATTAAGAGTCATCACAACGTTGGCGGTTTACCCAAAGACTTGCGGTTTAAATTGGTGGAACCTTTACGGAAACTATTTAAAGATGAAGTCCGTAGAGTTGGGCGTTCCATTGGTTTGCCAGAAGAAATTGTCCAACGTCAACCTTTCCCCGGCCCTGGTTTGGCAATTCGCATTTTAGGCGAAGTCACTGCTGAGAAGTTAAACATCTTGCGTGATGCAGATTTGATTGTGCGGCAAGAAATTAACCAACGCGGTTTATATCATGAGTACTGGCAAGCATTTGCTGTATTGCTACCAGTTCGTAGCGTTGGCGTTATGGGTGACCAACGTACCTACGCTTTTCCCATTGTTTTGCGGATTGTCAAGAGTGAAGATGGCATGACCGCTGATTGGGCGCGAGTACCTTACGACGTATTGGAAGTAATTTCTAACCGCATTGTGAATGAAGTCAAAGGCGTTAACCGCGTGGTTTATGACATTACCTCCAAGCCGCCTGGAACCATCGAGTGGGAATAATTGAGTTAGGACTTACGCAACTGGCACACTCAATAAAAGATTTGAGTTTGGTAGGGTGCGTTATGGACTCTTGTCCTAACGCACCACAAATCTCTGGCGGTGCGCGATTCCTGCGGCGTAACACACCCTACAAAACAAGATAATGGGTGATTTAATCACTTGTGTGTACACCGTAGCTCCTACAAGGAGAGGGACGTTGGGAGGATGAGGTAGTAGCGAACTCACGTTGATTTAAATTCACATATTTAAAAAATGACAATGCCGATTTGACTCGTTTTCAGCCTCGGTATTGTCTATTTTTTTACAATAAATTAACCAAGAATAAATAATATTAAATAATTCTCAATTTTGCCAGAAAAATACAAATAATTATGATGCTTGTATGAATTTTATCTAACTTAAGCATTATAAAAATTAAAGGCTTTAAATTTAATCGATTAGATAGATAGGTGTAGTATGGCTAACTCCAGAAGTTTTTTTACAGCACTTTTCGACTTCTCGTTTTCGGAATTTATAACCCCCAGAGTCGTGGGTGTTCTTTACGGAATTGCGATATTTTTTGTTGGCTTGGGAGCGCTAAGTTTTATTGCAGCTAGTTTTCGTGGCGGATTTTTACCTGGGATTTTTACCTTATTGGTTGCACCGCTGGCTTCCTTGTTGTACATAATATTGATTAGAGTTGGCTTAGAAGGTTTGATGGTGGCATTTCGCACAGCAGCTAATACAGGTCGTACTGCCGATAATACAGAAAGTTTGAGAAATCCATAAAATTAAGCGATCGCTTCTATGCACTTTGCTATATCTACCGCAGTGATTGATATTGCACACTATATTTGTAAAATATAGGCGTTGGTGTTTTGCTGCGACAGCGCCGTGGTAAAAGTAAAGCGATCGCCCCAATTTTTGTAGGAAAATAAAGCAGCGATCGCATATTACAGACAATTGCAAAAAAAGAGCTTGGTCGTAACCAAGCTCTTAGCTATCTCAATAAATCATTGGAGGTAAAGTAGTTTCACATTAGGCAGCGGGTTGTTCCAAATTTACCTTGACAACTTTGTTCTTTTCTTGCTCAGTTTTAGGCAGTGTCAAATTCAAAATACCATCTTTGTATTCTGCGGTGACATTGGTATTTTGAACTCGTGCAGATAGAGGAATGACACGTTGGAATTTACCGTAGTAAAATTCGCTCTTGGTAATACCTTTTTCCTCAGTTTTAGTTTCAGACTTCCGTTCACCGCTAACGTAAACGGCATTTTCTGTCACTTGTACATCCAGGTCTTTAGCTTCTAGTCCTGGCAGTTCTAGCTTCAGATGAATAGCATCTTCAGTTTCTTGGAGTTCAGCAGCTGGAACTTTAATCATGCCTCTTTCAAACAATGTAGATGGTACTCTTGTATCTTCAAATAAACTATTGATTTGACGTTGTAGAGTGTCGATTTCTCTCCAGGGGTTCCAACGAACAATTGCCATAACTCTTCCTCGCTTTAGTTAGCTTTTATTTAATCGTTTTTGCACTTCGTTTTGTGCTTACATATTCATATTATTAAGATTTAAATTCATGTAAATTCGGTTGTTATCACCTCAAAAATAATGATTACCGCACCAATTAAAGAATGAAAAAAGATTACGGTTAACTCGAATGTTTTTGGTTCGGTAAACCAGAATAAAAACTATGAATATCAATTATTAACTAATAAATCTGCTGTGAAAGGAGATAGTGCAGTCAGGCGATCGCATCTCCATCAAGTCCTTAAATAAAGGTGATTCTAATACCAAGTTGTATTCAAAGATAGCAACTTCAGGGGCAGCAATATAAGTAATAAAACATACTAAAATGTACTTAAATAAGCATAAATAGTTAAATATTATTTTTATACAAAAAATATTTATTTTTTCAAAGTATTAACATTTGCATCTATCTAGAGTAGTATTCTCAGGATACCCAAAAGCCAATAAGCTGACACTAGCAATTTATTTGCTTGCCCAAATACAGTTTAACAGTGAGCTTCATCAACAATAGTCTTGATGACCTAGATCATTTGATGCTTGCTTGCTGAGCGTTGAAATTTGCTTTCAGATGTGGAAATTACTGAAGATGAACTCCAAAGGAAAAATATATGGCTATTAAAGGTACAGCTGAAAACGACTTCCTCTCTGGCACAACTGGGAGCGATCAAATTTTTGCAAAAGAAGGTGATGATACAATCATCTCCCTAGCGGGCGACGATCAAATCTTTGGCGGTGATGGGGCCGACTTGATCATTGCTGGAGATGGAATCGACATCATTGAGGCCGGAAGTGGTGACGACCAAGTTTATGGTGATGCGGGGAATGACTTTATTGATGGTGGTAGTGGGGTTGACGTAATCAATGGCGGCGATGGCAATGACCGCATCATTGCTGGTAGTGGAGGAGACCGCATCTTTGGTGATGATGGAGATGATGTCATTAATGGTAATGCTGGAAATGACAACCTCAATGGCGGCGACGGTGAAGACGTAATTGCTGGCGACGATGGCAACGATCGCATTTTTGGGGGTGCCGGAAATGACGATATATCAGGTGATAAAGGTAACGACCAAATCAATGGTGATGCTGGGGATGATACCATCAGTGGTGGAGTCGGCAATGATTTATTGTTTGGTGGCACTGGTTTTGGCAATGATACCCTCTGTGGTGGAGATGGCGCAGACACATTGATTGGTGGAGCTGGGAACGATTCCCTATCGGGTGGAAAGGGTAGCGATCGCTTGATAGGGGTTGAACCTTTTGTCGGAGAATTTGGATTCGGAAGGGGCGAACTTGATACTTTGACTGGTTCTTCAGGAAGTGATACTTTTGTCTTGGGAGCAGGAACTGAGGTTTTCTATAATGATTTTAGAGATAGTGATTTTGCTCTGATTACTGATTTTAATATCAACGAAGATTTAATTGAACTGCCATCATCTCCTAAAGAGAAGACTTTAACTGCGGCTGAAATCGGTGATGCAGGGCAGTCGATTTCTGATTCTCAGGTCATTCCTGGCGGACTTGGGAAACTCAGCTCCATAACTGGGACAATCTCTGATGTCAACGACGTTGATGTGTTCCAAATTTCTGTAACTGACGATGAAATTTTTTCTGCTTCAACAGTCAATGGGGCAGACTTTGATACTGAGTTGTTCTTGTTTGACTCTAATGGCTCGTTCATTAGTGCCAGCGACGACGCTGATAGCACGTTTCAATCTACACTGGATTTGTTCTTACCCACAGGTACTTACTTTTTAGCGATCGCCAGCTTTTCTAATAGTCCTGTTGGGTCACTACAAGATGGTTTCACAAATACTGGAGAATCATTTGGAGACTATAAAATATCCCTAACTGGGGTTCAGGCTCCTTCCTTTACCTTAAGTAACACGACTATTAATAATGTGACAGGGACAGGGATATCTTTTAACAACGACTTAATTGCTCTTGTTCAAGGAGTTTCGATTGCAGATTTTAGTAGTGGCTTTAGTTTTGTGTAAAATATCATAATTACGGGATCATTCGGAACGCGATCGCGCTTTAACATCAGCGCGATCGCAGGTAGTTTTAAAATTACGACAAAGGCAACTTAATAGTGAAGGTAGATCCTTGTCCTTCGCCGGGGCTAGTAGCATAAATAGTACCGCCGTGTAATTCTATTAAATGACGCGCGATCGCTAAACCCAATCCTAAACCACTTTGTTTGTGAATACTGCCTGCTTGACGATAGCGTTCAAAAACGTAGGGCAGAAAGTCAGGGCTGATACCGATACCTGTGTCACTGACTTGTATTAGTGCTGAGTTCTGAGTTCTGAGTTCTGAGTCAGAAAAGTTGGGATTGGGACACAAACTAAGTCGCACTTCTACTCGTCCCTGTGATGGAGTGAACTTAATAGCGTTCGAGAGTAAATTACCCAGAACTTGTAGCAAACGGTTGGTATCACCAAGAATGGGTGGAATTGACTCATCAATAAAAGATTCTAAATGAATACCCTTGTCATTTGCGGATGGATAGGCAGTTTTAATCGCCATGGCAACAATATGAGCTAAATTGACTCGGCTGATTTCAAGGTGTAATTTGCCTCGGAGAATGCGGGAGATATTCAGCAAGTCTTCTAGGAGGGTTGCTTGAGATTTAGCATTGCGTTCTATGGTTTCTAAAGCAGTGGCGAAGGTGTTTGCATCGAGTTTTCGAGTCCGCAACAGTCCTGTCCAACCGATAATTGCATTGAGTGGCGATCGCAAATCATGAGATACTATAGCCACAAACTCATCTTTAGCTTGGTTAGCTGCCTCAGCTTCGGCACGGGCAGCTTGTTCGAGTTGCAACAGGTGATCGCGTTCAGCTTCTAACTGCTTGCGATCGTTTATATCTGTACTTGTGCCAAACCACCTGATAACACGTCCTTGCTCATCCTTCATGGGTAAAGCTCGTGCTAAATGCCAGCGATAAGTGCCGTCACGACTTTGATAGCGGATTTCCTGTTCGTAAGGTTCCCCTGTCTGCAAGGCTTCTGTCCATGCTTTGATAACTAGTTGGAACTCGTCTGGATGTATAACTGGCTCTATAACTTTTGTCCAGTGAAATTTCATCGCCTGCTCAAGGGTTTGCCCAGTGTATTCACACCAGCGCTGATTGACATGCTCGAAGTTGCCGTTAGTATCACAAATCCAGACGAGTTGTGGTATGGCATTTGATAAGTAGCGGTAGCGTTCCTCACTTTCGCGTAAAGCTGCTTCAGCACGTTTGCGTTGGGTGAGGTCGAGGACGAAACAAGCGCTATAACCATTTTCCTGTGTACCATCAATGCGAGCAATGCCCAAGAGAATCGGTACACGCGTGCCATCTTTACGATAATATTCTTTTTCAAAGGGGGTGCAAACTCCAGATATTTGCAGTTCTCGGATTTTTTGCTGGTCGAAGTCTTGGTATCCTGGAGGTGTCATCCAGTCCCAGCGCATACTTCCGGTTTCCAGTTCTTCACGGGTGTAGCCAAACAAGGAAAGAAAAGCATCGTTCGCTTCATAGATGCGACCACTGAAGTCACCGAAATAGATGCCAACTACATTGGATTCCACAAGGCGTCTGAACTTGGCTTCGCTTTGGCGTAGTGCGGCTTCAGCATATTTGCGATCGCTAATATCAGTTGTACTGCCTACTGCTCGTACTATCTGCCCAAAAATATTTCGCGTAATCACTCCTTGATCTAATATATGCAGATAGTGGTTATCTTTGTGACGCACTCTATACTCAGCTGCATAGCGATTTTGATCAACAGGTATACTCCCAAAGTAGTTACCTAAGCGGTCTCTATCTTCAACATGGATCTGCTCTTTCCACCATTCATGGGTTGGTTTGGCCTCTTGGGGAGAATAGCCCAAAATTCTTGTTAATCCCTCTGTTCTGTCAACCGTATTTTTTCCCAGATTCCAGTCATATATTAGACAATTAACTGCTGCTGCTGCTAGTTGGAAACGCTCATTGCTTAAGCGTAGCTGTTCTTCTGTCTGCTTGCGTTCTGTAATATCAAAGGTTGTACCAATTATCTGACGCGGCGAACCGTCACTATTTCTAGTGAATACAGTATCTCGACTGAAAAACCAGCGCCATTCACTATTAGCATGTCGCATTCGATACTCATTTTCTGTAATCTCGCCATCCTCAACTGTGAAAACTAGTTGCACATGCATAGGGAATAGAGCTAAATCATCAGGATGCATTAACTGTGGTATTATTTCATTACCCATATCCTGAATTTGTTCAGGGGTATAACCAAGTAGGTTATTAACCTGATGATTGATATAAACAGTCCGCTGTTCAGCTATGTCGTAAACGTATAAAATACCTGGTGTAGTTTCGGCAATACGTTCAATAAATTGCTGGCTCTCCCTTAATCGTTCTTCCGCTTGCTTTTTTTCAGTCACATCCCGCCAAGAAGCAACAAAGCCATCTCCCATTTTGCTGATCCGAATATCAATGGCTTTGCTGAACTGATGGTTGCTATCAAAGGAAGTACACACCTGTGATTCTTGCACTGATGGCTGACCGGTTTCCACAACTAGGCAAAACTCATCAAACAACTTATTTTTTCGCAGATTGGGGAAAATTTCGCACAATCCCTTGCTTTGCTGTTCCTCCTGGCTCATCTTGCAAAATTCACAAGTAGCAGCATTCACATAATCTACATGAAAGTCTACGATTTCACCCAAGTGATTGCGACTAGCTGAATAAATACCGAAGCAGTCCAGCATATTCTCAACTGAGGTGCGGAAACGTTCCTCACTGGCGTGCAGTTTTTGGCGTAGGCGAGCATTTTTGATTGCTGAGTGGATAGTGGAACGCAAACGCTCACCTGTTGTTTGTCCTTTGACTAAATAGTCTTGGACACCACTTTTCATTGCCTGCACAGCTAAGGCTTCGTTGCCATATCCTGTTAACATGATGGTGGCAGGCATAGCTTCTTTTGCCAAAAGTCGTAATTCTGCCAGAAATTCCAATCCATCGAGATCTGGAAGTAGAAAGTCTAATAAAATGGCATCAGGCTGAACCTGCTGACATAAAGCTAACGCTCCTTCTCCTGATTCTTCTTCGAGAATTGTGTAGTTGTGTTCAGTGTCTTGCAGCAGATAACGGCGGTAAACCTCACGGTCTTCCGGACAATCGTCAATAATTAAAACAGTTAGCGGTTGTGCCATGACTACTTGCTAACAGCATCAGGGAGAATTACAATATCTAACCAATAGGTGATGAAGCCGTGAATAGTCTGTACCAATCTATTGATGTCGATTGGTTTCAAAATATAACTAGCTACACAATATCGGTAACATATTTCTACATCTTTTGGGTTAGAAGAGGTGGTAAATACTACCACAGGAATGTGTTTGAAGTCTTCATCCTGCTTGATTTGCTCTAAAATTTCTCGGCCATCGGTTCCTGGTAAATTTAGATCGAGTAAAATAACTGAGGGGCGGGGGGCGTTTCGCTCATTATAGTAGGGGCCTTTTTGGTAGAGGAAGTCTAGCGCCTCATCGCCATCGGTACAGCGAAAGACTGGATTGACAACACCTTGCTTATACATGACTCGACACAAGGCTTCAAAGTCTTCGTCGCTGTCTTCTATTACTAGCAAAGGTTGGTCGGCGTTGCCAATCATGAATTTAGTCTACTCCCTGCAATGTGAAATAGAAAGTACTACCTTGACCTTGGATTGATTCCACCCAAATTTTACCTCTATGTCGTTCCACAATTTTTTTAGCGATAGTTAATCCTGCTCCGGTACCACCGCCATATTTGTTCGGCCCGTGCAGTCGTTTAAAAATCCGGAAAATCACCTCCAAGTGTTTTTCTCGAATGCCAATGCCGTTGTCTCGCACGTAGAATGTTATGGGTGCAGGTGGATGATCAATATAGCCAATTTCAATCCATTTTTCGGCTTTGTCATTGTATTTAATAGCATTGGCAATCAAATTGTTAAAGACTTCGCTGATTTGGACGCGATCGCAATACACTGTTGGTAGCGGTCTTGGAATGCGAATCTCTACTTTCATCTCTTCAATTCGCGGACTTAATAAATCTAAACTTCGTTCTACCACAATATTCAAATCAGTGTGCTGCATGGAAAGATCCACCCTCCCCAAGCGGGAAAAGTGCAGCAGCGAATCGATTAAATCCTCCATCCGCTGGGTAAGACGAATCAAGGTGAGTAATTTGGCTTTACCTTCTTCGTTGAGAGTTTCGCCATAGTCTTCAATCAGAAAATTCGAGTAATTGTGAATCCCACGCAGTGGTTCTTTCAAATCATGGGAAGCAATGTAAGCAAAGGCATCTAATTCATTGTTGCTACGTTCTAATTCGATATTAAGCTGTGCTAATTCATCAGCTTTCTTCAGCACCACGCCAATAATTGCACTTCTCAACTCCAGCGCTGCATTCACTTCACAATTTTTCCAAGGAAGCGATTTTAACAATACTGTTTCTTTCCATAACTCAAACGATTTGCGAGGTGATAAACGTATACTACCGTTTGCAGTCACCTCTACAGGTTTATTCGGGTTTCCTCCCCAATTCACCGTTTGTACCACCTCTGGGCGAAACCACAAAACATAATTTTTTTGACTTTTAGAAATGGAAAGTGCCATCAACCCACTGGCAACATGCCGCAATTTTTCTGCTTCTGGGTAAACTTGTGCTAATGCATCAGTATAGAAAATATCTTCATGCAGGTTTTGATAAATCCATTCCACTAAATTGTGAATATCTTGTTGTTCTGGAGTGTTACCAACATGAAAATACTTACCATTAAAACAAACGGTAGCTCCTTGAGCATTTACAAGATTTAGCAGATTTGGTTCATGGTTAATTAACCCATCAATAAAGTTATTTTCTAATGACATATACTCTATTAATTTGGCATTAAAAGATTTCAATTTGATTCTATATTCAGCATCTTCACTATCTTCTTTTACACTCATTTCTAATGATGCCATTCGCGCCAAAAAATCACAAGTATTACGAACTTCATAGGGAATATATTTAGGAGTTTGGTGATGGCAGGCAATTAGTCCCCACAGCTTTTGGTTTTTCATAATGGAGATTGACATTGATGCTGCTACCCCCATATTATGCATATACTCAATGTGTAAAGGTGAAACACTCCGCAGTACGGATTTACTTAAATCTAAAGGCTGATCAGTTAAAGGGTTATGCATTGGAACAATTGCTGCTGGTTGATATTTCGCATCCGGTATTAGTCTCAGCCAATTTTCGCTGTAGAGTTTTCTTGCTTGTTGGGGAATATCGGAGGCAGGGTAGTGTAAACCTAAATAGGAAGTGAGATATTCCGGCTTCTCTTCAGCAATAACTACGCCATTCCAACTTTCATCAAATCGATAAACCATTACTCGGTCAAAGCCAGTAATCTTTTTCACTTCTTTGGCAAGTATCTGACTCACTTCTCTGACATTTGATACTGTCTGCAACCTTGACATTGCCAGTTTTACTAAGTGATAAAATTTAAAGAAGGCATTATTTTTTTCAGATCCTAAAGGTTCTAATTCTAAAATTAGAATTCCATTAAGGCGATGGATAATCCCATCAAAATTAACTATTCTATCATTAATTATTATATTAAAATCAATGGGATTAACTATGGGAAAGTTTTCTGGGGATAAACAATCTTTTAATAAATTTATTTGGTCTGATTCGAGTAAAATACTCAAATTTTGATTAAGTAATTGTTCTGGATATAACCCAAATAAATTGAACGTGTTATTGCTGATTTGTAGGATAGTTAAATCTGCTTCTTCTAACGCTAAAAGGACTCCATGTGGCTGAATGAAGCCAGGAATGTGAATTGGCTCTCTGTTGCAGTTGCTCAGGTCAACGCTTAAGGGTACAGTAATATCGTTGGTATTCACGTTCGAGTTCCCATTTAACAATTTGAAGTGGAGTAGAGGTTAGGAGGAGATGAAAAGATGAGGAGATGGGGAGATGGGGGAAGAATAACTAATGACTAATGACAAATGACTAATGATAAATGACTAGTGACTAACGTTCTATATCGAATGTTAGGATTTTAAACCTTTGTTTTAACAGGGGAGTTTGCTATCTTTCTCCTTGTTTGGTATTCACAGTTAGCTGCTGTTTTGACCAATAGTTTTCTACAGTCCAAGCATAACTATAGTACAGATGTAGTCAATCCGATTTATAATAATGTTTCTTGACTGGTTGAACGAGTAGTCCATTATTCCTTTAAAATTGCTGCTTTTTTGCGTAAATCTCTGTTTACAGCAGTGTGAAAAAAAGTTTAAATTTATTAACTTAAATTACACTTTTGTGTAAAATACTAAATTGCAAAATTTTCTGTATCAGTAGTTACAAAAATCAGTATTTTGGGAAGTTCCTAGGGCAAGAATAACAAACACCAGCTATTCCTCTTGAATGAAAGGAATTGTTGAGCAATAACAATAGGCGCGATCGCAGTAAAATTGCCATTGAGATGCTAACTGAGGAAAGACTGAATAGTTCATTAGTTGTAATTATCTGTTTTCCAACACAATGGAGATTTTATGCAACCTCCTCTACCTCTTGCTGGCTTAAAAATCCTCGTAGTTGATGATGACGATGATAGCCGCTTTTACATCACTACCGTATTGGAAGCAGATGGCGCCACCGTCCTTGCAGTTGCATCGGCAGTGGCTGCTCTAGAAGCGCTAAATCACTGGCAACCTGATGTCTTTATCTTTGATATTGCCATGCCTGGTGAAGATGGCTACACCCTGATTCGCAAAATCCGTGCAATGACAGCATATAGAGGGGGAAAAGTCCCCGCAGTTGCTTTAACTGCCTATGCTGATAGTGAGGATCGTATCCGTGCCTTAGAAGCTGGTTTTCAGACTCATGTGCCTAAACCAGTAGATCCAAGTGAATTGGTGGAGATTGTAGCAGATGTAGTTGCTTCTTGTAGAAATTAGTTCGTTGTCAGTTGTCAGTTGTCAGTTGTCAGTTGTCATTAGTTATTCTCTCCCTCATCTCCCCCATCTCCCCCATCCCCCATCCTCTCATTTCCTCCAAGAACCGCTTTCACATTTCACCAAACGCTCAAGTATGCCAATATCTTTTTTATTGCCTGAGTTACGGATTTGCTTTTCTCCAGCAATGTTAATCAATTCCATCTCTAAGCGGTTGATATAAGCTTGCTGTTCGTCGGTTTGAGTTTTGGCGCTATTCAAATTCTGCAAATTTTGCTTAAAAGGCTTTTGCTTGTCTAATTCAAACTTCTTGACTAAAGAATCGACTACATAGCGCTGTTCTGGACGCGCTGTCTGTAAAATTTTGCTAATCGGTTGACTCAGAATTGCCAATTGCTGCTGTTGAGAAAATTTGCGCTGCAACCAAGCCTCTGAGGTGGATATGGGCAAATCTATAGATTCTTCATCTACTTTGGCGAAAGCATGGGCTTCAGCATAGGCTACCCGTCCATCTTTGTTGTAGTCGGCGGAACTCACAGCTTTACCCGTGCGATCGCGTCCACTTAAACCAGCAAAAAAGCTAGAACTATAATCTCGATAGTCCGCTTCGTTTACCTCTGCTGTACAGCCTACAGAAGGTAGAGTTTTAATGGTGGCAAAGAAACCACAACGAGTCTGAAGCGCTACAGGACGTTTAGTATCGCCGCCTTCATAGATAAAATTAGCAAATGAGCCAGAAAAACACTGAGCCATCATGGTGACAACAGATGTCCGTGTCGGCATTTTGTCTAGCATTTGAGAAAACTGCTTCACACTCAGTTGTGCTTCATTCCACAAATAGAAGGAATTGTTATCTAAGTCTTGTTTGTTTTTTCCTCCATGTCCTGTGAAGTATAAAAATGAGAGTTGAGAATTTTGCTGTCGTGCTAACTGTTGGAAATAACGTTGTAAATTACTGAAAGTAGTAGCACCTTTAAGATTAGGAATTTCTGGTTGTTTAAATTGTTCTTCTCCTTGGGGATTGATATAGCGAACAGAAGCTTGTCCATCGTTACCATTGGCAAAGAAAATCGAGCTTACTTGCTGTGGGTTGTACCCCATAAATTGCAGAGTGCGCTGAAAGTAAAGTACATTTTTCTCTAAAGCGATTTCATTAAAATAAGGCGCACCACCACCACCCACAACCAGAAAATTCGGTGAAGACTGATTATGTTGACAATTATCAGATTTTGGTGGACTGATTTCATCTTCGGCAAGAGTGCCAGAGCTAGGGAGTAAAATTAGTAAGCCACAGGTAAAACTGGCAAATAAGCGGCGCATTTGGATATTATGCTGCATTTTTTAATTCATCACAGCACCTCTAATATTAAGTTAAAGCACATATTCATCGCATAATTACTTGTAAAAGTCGTTGATCTATGACATTCACCAGTCATCAGTCATCACTCATCAGTCATCACAATAAAATAGATTATTCTGCCCTAGATTCAAAGCTAATTTGCTCAGACTGATATGTTGGTGGTTCAACGTGAATTAAAATCCTGACTGGATTGAACCGTTCTTCAAGCCGTCTTTCCACTTCTTCAGTGATGCGGTGGGCTGTTTCTACATCTGGTGCATCTACTATTAAATGCATTTCGATGAACACTTGGCGACCAAGAACACCACGAGAAGCGATATCATGACAGTTAATTACCCCAGGTATAGAAGTTGCGATCGCGTGTATTGCTTCTGGTGCGATCGCCATTTGGTCTACAAGCCAAGGTAAATTTTCTTTTAAAACTGACCAACCACTCCAAAATACCAATAAAGCCACAGGAAAAGCTAAGACTATATCCAGCCATTGATAACCTAGCCAAACTCCTATCAAGCCAGCGATGACGGTAATTGTCACCCAAACATCGCTCATGGTATGTTTCGCATCGGCTATCAAAATGGGACTACCTACCCGCCTACCTACACTGCGTTCGTAATAGGCGACAAAAATATTTACACCCAAGACAACTAGTAATAACCATAACTCCGGTGGTGATATTTTCACAGGGGCACCACCTTTAAGAATTCGCTCAATTGCACCTTGGAGGATTTCAAAGCAGGCGATTCCTAAAAAAGCAGCAATTCCTAAAGCGCCTACAGCTTCAAACTTCTGGTGTCCGTAAGGATGCTCGCGATCGGGGTATGGTGAAGAAAACTTACTCGCAAATAAGCCTAAAACGTTGTTAGCACTATCTGTCACACTATGCAAAGCATCAGCAAGTAAGCTTAAAGAACCTGTCCAATATCCCACTACTGCTTTCAATCCCATCACGAACAGGTTGAGGAATAAGGTGATAATTAAAACCTTTCGCACTGTGGCGCGGTTATCGTATGTCATAGATAATTTGTCACTCAAGTTCTATGACTTCTACTGTAAAACTTAAAACAAAATTAAAATGTATCAAAATCTTACACAGTAAGAATTAATTATCTCTATAGTCTTTAAAATATATAGGATTTTATTGAGATTAATTTTGACTAACATTAGCTACAAGCTTGATGATTCATAGTAATGGCTTAGTAGATAAGAGCATATTTTTGGCATTAATAGCAGAGAAATTTTAATTAATTAGCTTTGTTTGCAAATCCTTGAGTTAAGTTCACAGTCTTGCTGAATTTTACATATTACACTAGTACCTCTACGCGTGATTCCTGTTGATATTAGTTCTCTCTACCCAGATCAACTATTCCAGTAAGATAGGTAATTATCAAGAAGTTTTAATCAATAGCTCATGTCTTCGACTCCTCTCACACTTAACTTAGTTGAAGGTTCTGTTTCCTTCAGTTTTTCACCCCAAGCAGCGCGGGAATTAAAAGCAGCGATAGATGAATTGATGCAACGGCTGAAAGCTGTCGCTGCTAAAGCCACTCCAGGCAGCACTAAAGCCACTCCCCAGCCTCCCTTAGAATATCGTTACACTGGGGAAATATTTTTAGAAATTTTCTGTAATCCTAATATCTGGCCTACCCCCTTTGCTGCCAAAGTCCTGCTTACCGTCCGCGATATCAACATTCGCCTCACTACAGAAGCTGAACTTACCAGGGTTATTGAAGATGTTAACCAGTATTTAGAGCAAGTGGGGTAATTTGCTCACTGTTGACTAGACTTCTTGCAAAAGTCATTTTTTTCGCGTTCTTCTTAGCGCCTTAGCGTCTTTGCGTGAGACAAAAAAATATTTATGCAAGAGGTCTACTGTTGACTGATGACTGTTGACTGTTGACTGCCGTCGCCTCAAGTCGGCAGAGCCTTTCGGCAGTCGCTCATGGGGGAGACCCCCAAGACCGCGCTGCCGACGCTCGTTCGCGCAGCGTCTCCCCTTGGGAGAAGACTCGCTACCGCTGACGCTCGAAGACTCGCTAACGCTGCGCTAACGCTAACACCACGGCGCTGGCTCCTGTTGGGTGTCAACACTGAACAGTCAGCAACGCACTTGTAACAATACTTATAAAAAATTACCGGAGTAGTTAATTACGCAAAACTACCCCGGACAGTAAAACTACATAGAATACTCAAGTAATAACACTGAATTTTCACACAACTTTTTTTCAATGCGATCGCGCGCGCTTGGTGAAAAGTTGTATAAATTAGACTCTAATGCTTTTGGGTTAATGGAAAATTAGAGATTTTGGATCGGGAAATATTGCACAAAACCAGAGATTATCCCTCAATTCGGGCGGTTAATCGTTATATTGTCAAATCTAGTCATTCAAAATCAAGTCCCAATCCAAAATCTGAAATTACACAATAAATTAGTCGTTGTCCCATTCTTCACGACCAATCAGATCGCCGATGCGATCGCGTAATAGAAAGTCACATTTTTCCAACTCACATTCGACGCAAACCCACTCTCTTGCTGGGATGTATTGGCAGAGTGTATATATTGGCTGTTGTCGGCTGATCATCCCCTTTTGCACTAGTCGGCGAGCTTCGTCTTGAATTACATCCAGAGAGTAGTAATTGATAGAGGGCACCGTATTCACACTCATTGTTTTTACTCACAAATTTACACGTAGATAGTGTTCCCATTAATTATTGGGAACAAACATGGCAGGGATTAGACTTGTGGCTAGGGTTTTGTAGTTTGCTATACGGAACTTATTTCATTTTGACGCTACATATCCTCAAATTATCTAAAGAAATGTTAAGTTTGTCAACAATTGCTGACAATAGTCGTAAATATGCTTCATTTTGTCATATTTGGGTTATTAACTTAACCTGTTAAAAACATTGTCTGGCAGGCATTTCACAGGTTTGAAAGTTTTTCTATGACTACTTTTAGGCATAATTGTGTGGCTTTTGAAGAGTTCCTATGGTCGATTACTGATGTGTTTAAAAATCAGTATGAAGCTATGTCCAAAGATATTAGTGTTTGTCCATAGCTCAATAATCCAAGGATTTATGTTACGAGCAACGGTATAAACTGTTGCAAAATCTAACGGCTACCGTACACCACGAAAACTTGTAAACCGCCATCTATTAATAATTTTTTAAAAAACGGTCATAGTTTTTGAGGCCATTGTAAGACAGCAAATAGACAGACTGCCCTAGTGGTCTAGCAACCCAAAATTGACGGGTGAAGGTGGAAAGTAGGGAGTGGGGAACTCGGGGCCCCTGGAGGGGATAAGGGGCGATGGGGAAAGAGTTTTTTGTGTTTGTCACATTTACCTATCACCAATAAAGTTGACTTACCAGACCTAGCTCAACACTTGTTCTACGGTCGGATGATGTGCCTCTAAGTTAGCAGTAACTTGTATGAATTACTCGCCAAATCGCCTATTTCAGCCGTAGCGAACGCATGATGATTTCAAGGAAGTTTCACACCACTATCAGTAAATTTGGAGATGAGGGGGATGAGGGGGATGAGGGAGACAAAGAGAAATTATCTAAATGCTCCGAAAGCTCCCCCGCTCCCCGCTCCTGTATATTCACATTGAAACAGACGTGATTGTGTCACGTCTGTAAAGTGTTTGGCGGATGCCGTAGGAAGTAATTGTTCTAAAGTTACATTGTTGTGTAAGTTACTTATTCCCAAGATTTATCATCATGTTCGTCTGTAGTATTTTCTGCTACTCCTGGAGTTTGGGGCGATCGCTCATACTGGAGTTGGTTCAACAGTGACAGCACCTTAGTACCGCGTTCTATTGAGCGGTCTTCGATAAAAGTTACTTCTGGTGTGCGACGTAGCCTTACCCGCGCACCGAGTTCGCTACGGACGAAACCTGTCGCTGACCTTAAGCCTGCCATTGTTGCTGCTTTGGCTTCTTCTGTACCATAAATACTGACGTAGATTTTGGCATGTTGCAGATCGCCAGAAACATCTACATCAGTAACACTTACCATTCCTGTACCCACGCGATCGTCTTTAATTCCGTTGAGTAGCATTTGGCTAACTTCCCGTTTAATTAATTCAGCAACACGGGAAACGCGGCGATTTGTAGCCATAATAGTTACGCCTCCTCTGGGAGGTTGTACGACATTAACAATAGCAAGCTGGTGAAGGAAAATCCTTGACCTTGCCTGAAGAGTGGTAACAGCCTGTAGGGCAGACCCCTAATAGAGCTACGTTTAGATTGTACTCAAGCCTAGCATGGCGCGTAGGGTGAGAGTCACAAACACCAAACTGCCTACAAATAAGCCCAAAAGGGCGATTAAGGTGACAGGACGTTTTAAAAGGGGCATTAACGGCGCGATCGTGTTCAGAAACACGCCCAAGAGAACGGTAACGAAGTAGCGGGGGTAGCGAAAGACGTTATCCCAAAATCCATCAAACATTTGAATATAAACTGCCTTGCTATAAACTTAAGGTTTGTTTTGATGTGCTTTATCCATTACCAATTGTAATCTATACAGGTGAAAAATTAACCAGTTAATATAAAATATGCTTCTCCAGTTAAATTTTGTTATATTTAGTAGCCTAGATTCAGTTAAATTTTGACTAAATGGTAACTCAAATCCCTAAAGCAGCTTACCCACGTCCATTTTTAAAGTGGGCAGGCGGTAAAAGTAGGTTAATTCAACAATATATTCCTTATTTTCCCAAAGATTACAAGAATTACTATGAACCTTTTTTAGGTGGCGGTGCTGTTTTTTTCTATCTCCAACCGACCGCAGCTGTTTTAACTGATATTAACTCGGAATTAATTACTACTTATCGCTGTGTTAGAGATCATGTTGAGGAATTAATCTGTTTACTGAAAGAACATCAAATCAAACATAATAGAGACTATTACTATAATATCAGAGCTAATTCTGGAGGCACTGCTCTAGAAAAAGCTGCTCGTTTAATTTATCTGAATAAGACTTGTTTTAATGGTCTATATCGAGTCAACTCTCAAGGACAATTTAATGTACCATTAGGCAGGTACGAAAATCCTAATATATGTCCAGAAAATTTACTCAGAGCAGCTTCAGCAGCACTTTCTACATCACAGATTAAACAGGCAGATTTTACAGATGTACTGAATCAGGCAACTAGTAGTGAAGATTTCGTTTATTGTGATCCCCCATATTATCCAGTCAGTCAAACTAGCTATTTTACAGCTTATAGTAGATATTGTTTTGCTGAGGAACAGCAAGTTAAACTCAGAGATGTATTTGTAAAACTAGCTGATCGGGGAGTAAAAGTTATGCTATCTAATTCCGATTGTGAATTTATACGTAATCTATATAGCAGTTTTAAAATATATACTATATCCGCAGCGAGATCAATTAATTCTGATGCCAAGAAGCGGGGAAATATTACTGAAGTACTAGTCACTTCTTATTAAAGATTATTATTAGACCAAGCAAGAAATGAACTTAAGTTATGAACGGCTAACAAATTATGATTTTCAGCTACTTGTGCTTCTAGCCATGAAACAGCTTTCGCTTTCATTCCTCCACCGTCAATTAATACTACTGCTTTTGTAGGATAGCATTTTTGAATATTCAAGTTAAGGTAAGGTAGTTTTTCATCAACTGAACCACTAGTTTGCTGCCATTTACACTCAATAATCAATCCCGAATCTATAGATGTATAACCGATAATATAAAAATCTACATATATGTCGTTACCATAAATTCCTTCTCCAATATAAACTTGCTTGGCATATCGTTTCGGTATGCTTTGAGAGTTGATAAGACATTCCAATCGTTGTTTTTTTGGTAAATCAAAGCCAACTTCGATATATTTATGTCCGCGTAAAGTACCTTCCACAGTTGTTTCTAAGACATTACCAGATGTAACTGCTCTTCCGCCTTGAGTCATATCTATCCTGATTATTTTCACAAGGTTTCCTGATTTTAGGATTCCCAGGACGCAGGAGCAAATGGTTATATTAGTTAATTAATATTAATTATTAATTTTGGATGCACAAGGATAAATTAAATTTAGGCAGGTGTCAACACAGGGTGGAAACTCAGCACCTAACGTAAATTCGCGGCTTTCGTACCAGTCCTAAGCCTCGATAATTAAAATTTACCATCCAGTAGAGGAGAAATCCACTATGACTATTAAAGAACTGCTTCTCCAAGAAATTGAATCTTCGTCAGATACCATTTTGGCTGAAACACTAGACTTTTTACGTTTTATCAAAACTAAGGAAACCCAAACACAGCCAAAACCAGAATTAGTAAATTCTACAGGCCTATCCTTGCTAGAACACTTAAAAACGATTGGCCAATGGGAAGGCGATGATTTACAAGAGTGTCTTGAGCTAGTTTATGCTACTCGCGGCAAAGCCCAGTTTGATTATGATAACCCTTTTGAATAATGTATTTATTGGATACAAATCACTGTAGTCTTGCAATTCTGGGTAATGCTAATGTGCTTCGTCACTTCGCCGAAGTGGAAAATTCTTTGATTACAACCTGTGTCATTGTTCAAGGTGAACTGATAGATATGGCAGAACGTTCTCAACGTCGGGAAAATAACTTAGCTCTGATTCACCGTTTTTTAACGGGTATATATATCCACAACATTGATGAATTTACTGCTACTATCTACGGACAACTCAAAGCAGCTTTATTCAATGAATTTGCACCGAAAGAAAAAAGCAAGCGCAGAAAAACTAAAATAACTAATTTAGGTTTTGATGAAAATGACCTTTGGATTGCTGCTGTAGGTCTACAACACGGTCTTAGTATTGTATCAGCCGATCGCGACTTTCAGCGGATTCAACTTTTAAAAGCATTGTCTGTTGAATCTTGGCTGTAAACCCCCTTCTTTGCGTCAGTTACATCATAAAAGATTGTACCAATTCTCCATAAAGAAGTTTTATTTTCAAACATCAGCTTAAATCTATAACAACTAATAACTGGAATTGAACTGAAATAAATTCAATAACTATAGTTTGACTTGAAGCTGTTTAGATTGCAGCGTTACCGTTGCGGATATTCCATGCTAGTTCTAACAGTTGAGTCCAGCGCTTTAGGACTTGTTTGGGAGTGCATTTAATGACTTTAGCGATCGCTTGGTCACTTTGGCGGGCAATTTTCAACTGCAAAAGTTGCTGTTGCTGGGGAGATAATATACCCACGAAAGTTTCCCACTGTTGAGAAGACAATCCCAAATTTTGCTCTAAACTTGCGCCTAACCATTGGTGTACTAACTGCCATTGATGTTGCTTGGCAAACTTTTCCGCATGGTATTTAAAACGTTGTTGGAGATAATCACGCTGACGGCTAGTTAGACCGAGAATTTGGTCAATTTCTGGTGCTGAAAGGTCTTGGAGTTTCAGGGTGAGGTAGTCTACACAGTCAGATTGACCTTGAGATTCCAAGTATTTGATCAATTCCAAGATGATGCGATCGCGTTCTGATGCTTCCGATGGGTCAAAATTAGGTTGTGCAATCATTTGCGATCTAATTTGTTGCACCGCCGAGTTACGCTGGTAAGATTCTGCTTCTTCACTCCTTGCAGATTCCACCGCCATTTCAATATCTACATTAGTTTCTTGGGGCTGACGACGAGCAAAACTTTGGGCGCGTAGGATAATTAATTGCTGATTGTTACCACCAGGTAAATTGATGCGGCGCTTGGCATACTGTTCTGTAAAAGCCATGTATTCTGCTAATTGCAGCTGTGTGCGCGGTGTGTAATCTTCTGCTAATTCGTTTTCCCGCCGGAAAGCTTTGATTGCTTCCATATAAAATGCTTGAAGAAAATCTTCAATCAGGTTAGAACGAGCCTCAAAGCCCAACTCTGAGCCGGGAATGGTAACATGACGGTAAACTATAGCACCCAAGGTAGCGTGTAATTCCACGCGTCCCCTTCTAGAACCAAGTCGGTAGTATTGCAGGCACTTTTGCAAGCGATGCCTAGATAAAGTTAGTTGCCAAGATTGAATTTCTCCTGATGTTTGAATGCGGTAGCTTTTATCACAGATACGTTTAACTTCTTTAGCTATGCGTTCTGCTACAGCTTGTACACACCCAGAGGTTGCTTTCACTTGAGCCTGCATTTCCTGACACAGCAGTTGCATCAGAAGATCAGGATTGTTAGCTGCCAATTCTTCAGTGGAAACGCGGGTCTCAAAAGTAGACGTAGAGATTGGTAGATTTGCAAGGTTAGCTTTCATGACTTTTCCTGGGTGTGGTATTGCACCTTAACTACAACGCAAACACGGCACCTGAAGCCAATCTTGCTAGAAGAATGATTTGGTTTCATCCATCCGCATCTGCTGCAAGTACTGTTCATATATATGACTGTAGGCAATGCAAAAAAGTTACAGGGATAGTAGTGTGTCGGTTTTTTCATCAGCAACTAAATTGCGGTTGGCACAAGAAAATTTGCCATGCCCAAAAGGTAGCCAAAACACTTGCTGTGCCGACTTTTACCGCTATTTTATTCTAACTGCTCTTAGTTATTTTAAGTATGACGATCGCTAAACTGGAGTGTTTTTGATACATTATTCCGAAATTAACGGAACAGTCTGTGAAGTTTAGTTTTTATACCCATGCCGTTACTGCTTCCCAACCTAAACCCCGCCTTGTAATCATTGGTTCGTCTCCCGTCAAATCCAGAATCGTAGATACTTCATATGTCGGTTCTTCACCAGTGTCAACAATTACATCTACTAAGTTATCTAAACGGTCAAATAGCTCCACTCGTGATAATCTAATTTCTGAATCTAGCCCTATGTTCCCATCATCTGACTCATCTGGTGGTAGATGTGCCGAAGTCGAAATAATCGGATTTCCCAAAGCTTCCAGGAGTGCCAAGCATACATTATGATTTGGTACGCGAATTCCAGTAGTCTTCCGCTTCGGACTTTGTACTAGTCGCGGTACTAACTTGGTAGCAGGTAGCAAAAACGTGTAAGGCCCTGGTATCAGGTGTCTCATAATCCGATAAGCAGTATCACTGACAAACGCATAAGTCGCCACATTTGATAGTGAAGGACACAAAAATGTCAATGGTTTATCGTTTGCTAGCTGTTTAATTTGCCGCACTCGTTCCACCGCTGACTTCGCATTTAAATCGCAACCAATAGCATAAACTGTATCAGTAGGGTAAAGCATAACTGCGCCACCAGAGAGCGCTGATTTTATTTCCTCTATTCGGCGAACTTGCGGGTTATCAGGATGGACTGCAAAAATTTTTGCCATAAGTAATTTTCAATATGATTGATGACTGATGACTGATGATTGTGAACAGTGGGTTATTTTTTTAGTTGGAAGTCCCTAAAATTAGTCGTTGTTAGTAGGAGACAGAAGGTTAAAAGTTAAATTTCTATTAACTCCCCATGCCCAATGCCCAATTCCCAATGCCCAATTCCCAATGCCCAATTCCCAATTTCCTTTTCATAAGTGCAAATACGCGAAGTTTCCATCACAATAATTGTGCATCATCTCAAATTAGCTGACTAATTTATCTGTATGATTAAAATTGCTTATCTTCAGTGTCCGACGGGAATTTCTGGTGATATGTGCTTGGGGGCGTTGGTAAGTTTAGGTGTTCCCATAGAGTATTTAACAGAAAAACTCAATGGCTTAGGAATTAGCCAAGAGTTCCAATTAAGGGCAGAACTTGTGCAACGCAACGGTCAGCAGGCGACTAAGGTTCATGTGGATTTAGTAGACCATCATCACGACCACGACCACGACCACGACCACGACCACGACCACAGCCATGATCACACACGCCACCTGCCGGAAATCGAGAAGATGATTCTCAAAGCGGGGTTGCCATCACGGGCAGAAGCTTGGAGTTTGGCTGTATTTAGGCAGTTGGCAGTAGCAGAAGGGGCAGTACATGGAATTGCGCCTGAAAAAGTTCACTTCCATGAAGTGGGTGCTGTGGATGCGATTGTGGATATTGTCGGCACTTGTTTGGGCTTGGATTGGTTGGGTGTTGAAAGCAATCACGAAGGATTGCCTTTACTGTACTGCTCGGCATTTCCAACTGGAGGCGGTACTGTCAGGGCAGCACACGGTCAGATGGCGGTGCCAGTACCAGCAGTATTGAAGCTATGGGAAATGCGGGGTTGCCCAGTTTATAGTAATGGTATTGCACGGGAACTGGTGACACCAACAGGAGCTGCGATCGCCACTACCTTGGCTAGGGATTTTGGTGCTACACCTCCAATCACCATTAAGCAGATAGGACTGGGAGCAGGTACGATCAATTTACCAATACCTAATATATTAAGGCTCTGGGTGGGAGAAAGCCCCAGTATACAGTCAGACTCCGTTTATACTGCCGATACCAATTCAATCGAAACCATAACTGTATTAGAAACTCAAATTGATGATTTAAATCCCCAAGCGATCGGCTATGTGTTTGAGGCGTTGTTTGCCGCTGGTGCGGTGGATGTCTTTACTCAGTCAATAGGGATGAAAAAGTCCCGTCCAGGAATTTTACTGACTGTGATTTGTCATCCAGAAAATTTACACAATTGTGAAGCTGTTATATTCCGAGAAACCACGACTTTAGGAATTCGGCGAACTACCCAGCAACGCGCCATCTTACAACGAGAAATTCAAGCGGTAAAAACTGAATATGGCCAAGTGCGGGTGAAAGTGGCATGGCAA
>NZ_JAECZC010000014.1:89411-147327 GCF_016056305.1 Amazonocrinis nigriterrae CENA67
AACTTTTGACTAAACAGCTTATTGATCTGCCCCCTTTACTGTTTCTTGACCTGCACTTTTAACGTAGTTGCCAGCATCTTGGGTATTGTCTTTGATATTTTCAATTCCACGGCGAGTACCTTTAGCTACGCCTTCTCCCACTTCCGCAGCGGAACCGCTGACATCTTCACCTATGCGTTTGACTCTTTCACCGAAAGGTGTGCCTTGCTGATAATTGCGAACATATTGCTCTCGGCTGTCAATGCCTTTTTGGTCTATGTTTCTTTGAGCATTTTTCGCTAGGGCATCACCGCGATCGCTTGCAGCTCGATCATCACCTTTTGCTCTAGGCTCTACATCACTAAAGTTGTTCATCCCACCTTCAGGACTGTTGAGACCATAATTTTTTGTAGGATCGTATCGCTTAGCATAGGGTTGAGCGCCAGAGCTTTGTGGCTGGGCTGAAGGCTGTGGTGGCTGTGTTGCTACTCCTGGTGCAGAACAAGCTTGTGCCACAATTAGGAAGATGCCTGCCAAAAAAACAGTTAAAACTTTCACTGGACGATAGTTTTTTAGCCAATTCATCACTCTTTTCATGTGTTCTCCTTGCGTTTTTGTAACTAAGTTAAATCTTCACCACAATAGGAATTGGGATTGACTTTAAGTCTCTAAATCGAAAACAAAACCAGATTTCTATCTACCTACTGCCGGATTTTTTTGTAACTCAGGTCTAGAACTTGCTTCGTTTCCTTTCTCTTTCAAAAAGCCAGAAGCGTCTTGAACTGCTTCTTTTACTGTTTCCAGACGCTCTTTAACACGAGTTCCTAATTCTGGTTCGTTCTGAATCAAATTACCTGGTTCAGGCTTTTGGAAGTTTTCTTCAGTAATGAGTGGCAATTCTCTTTGTTTTTCGACTCGACCTGCTGGTGTCTCAGCACCCGGATAAAGTATCTCAGACTGATTATTTGTGGCAATCAATACTTGTAAATTTGGCTGTAGGCTAGCTGATTCCCTATATTTGGTATATTTGTCTCCACCACCCTTGTAAGGATTGTTTGCGCCACCGGCTTGCACAGCAGGGTTTTGGGGATTTGCACCTTGAGCATTTGCTCCACTACAAGCAGTGCTAACTATTAAGAATATACCAGCCAGAAATACAGTTAAAATCTGACGCACTGGTAGCCTTTTCCATAAACTTTTCAAACCTTTCACCAAGTCCTCCTTTCAACTAATAACAAGCTTTCTCGCTGAACATATTCTTAGAATATACGAGACTGCATTATTATTTATTGTTGACTATATTTAACTAACAAATCTCAATATAAGCTTGAATTAATTAGATTTACATCTAGCGAAAGTAACATCTTTCTTGGACAAAATACATGAAATTGCTCTAACTCAAGAGAGATATAGAATAATATTATGTATTTTGAATTGTATAGTTCTAGTTAATAAATTAATTAGTAGTTCAGCAAATAAATTAAACAAATAATTCATCCTTGAGAAGGATATTAAATTCATCTTTAGTATATATTTTCGTCTACTCAATGCAAGTCAAGAAGACGAAGTTAACTAACTTCTAAAGAAAATTTGTTATTGCTCAAAAAGACAATAAAATTCGTTAAAACAAATACATCAATATATTTGATATCTGAAGGTAATTTTTCAAAAAATTTGGTATAACGCTGATGTACCATATGATTTGAGGTATTCAGCCCTTGGTGTCTTCGCTGTTAAATTACTAAAATGATGAAACGAATTTTACGCTGGATAATTTTGGGCGGGACGCTGTTTTTTTTAGGGAAAGCCCTGAAGGATCACTGGATCGAGGTGACAGCTATCCGTATTGATGGAGTGGGATGGGCAATTCTAGCGATCGCCACGGGTGTAACTTTACTGGCACATACTTGGGCAGGCTGGATATGGACTTGGGTTCTTCAAGAGTTAAATCAACCTGTACAGCCTGCTGTGTTTATTCAAGTTTACCTCAAAACCAACATTGCTAAGTATTTACCCGGTAATGTTTGGCATTATTACGGACGAATTGTCGCGGCGAAAAATGCCAATGTTTCTGCTGGTGCAGCGACTTTAAGTGTTTTGCTGGAACCGCTGCTGATGGCAGCAGCCGCTTTAATTATTATTGTTCTATTTGGTAGCCAATTGGCGATCGCTAATAATAACTTTGTTGTGCAAATGCTACGATTGCTGAGTTTAGTAGCAGTGCTTTGTGTGGTTCATCCTCGGTTTTTGAACCCAGCAGTTAGGTTTTTATCCCGCTTGAAGGTAAGAAAATCTAATACTAAGTCAGCCATTAGTTTAAGTCTCGAACGCTATCCCCTAATACCTTTGTTAGGAGAAGTAGGATTTTTAGGACTGCGTGGTACTGGATTTATATTAACGATGTTTGCCTTGGGTTCACTGAACTCGAATCAAATTCCTTTATTGCTAGGCGCTTTTAGTTTCGCTTGGTTGCTAGGTTTAGTTGTTCCTGGTGCCCCTGGTGGGTTGGGTGTATTTGAAGCCACTGCGATCGCACTTTTGCAGCATCACTTTCCAGCAGCGTTAGTTATTAGCGCGATCGCCTTATATCGTCTAATTAGTATCATAGCTGAAACTGCTGGTGCTGCTTTAGCTTGGCTTGATGGACAACTTGTTAAGTCTTAAGTTATCAGGACTGACGCACGGACTACGATTTTACGTCATTACGAGCTGAGCGTTGTAATCGCAAAAGCTTAGTTTTTCGTCACGAGTGTGTAAGTCCTAATAAAACTGGGTTACGGCTTTAGCCGTAACGCCACTACCCAAACCTCATGAGTCTATTTATCTTCATCCAGCTACTTGACTCATTTTTGAGTATTTCACTTTAACTGAGAAAAGACTCGATAAGCTTCTAGATTTGATTGCGAATTGCAATCAATATCTTCTTCCATCTTAATCAAGTTGTATTCAACGTTTTCTACATAGATGGCAAACATAATATTAAAAATTTCTATAAAATTAATTAACCACTTGCAATTATCCTCTGAATCATTTTGGTAATAAGTAATTAAATTAGCAATTCTAATTTCTAAATGATTACGTGCATCTGGACAAATTAAAATAATTTTCAGCAGGATAACTACTAATGTTAAAGGATGACCCTGAGAAAGTAATAAGGTAAATAATTGCGAAGGCTCTCGTCCATTTTCTATGGTTAGGCTGTCTATCACTCTGATACAAATTTTTAGCAACAAAATATCATTGATAGGTTCTTCATTTTCCTCTGCCTTCCAATATGCTAGCAACTCTTCTAAAGACTGCTTTAAAATATTTACCAATTCCGAATTTTTAACAGATACGAATAAATATTTATGTAGACTTTTTTTGAAATCTTTTAACAATTCATTTTGATTTTGTTTAATAAATATGTTGGCAATATTTTCATAATTGAAGACACCTCTTTTGATCACAATCAACTTAATTATACGCAAAACGTTATCTCCCAAAGCACTGGGATTTTTATAGCGTGTTTCACTAGAGGCAGCAGACTGAGAACGAGCAATGTACATTGCTAACTCAAATTTGAATCTGTTTCTTATCTGCTTAGAGAGTTTTGCAGCTGCCTCTTGTTGCTCTTTGGGATTATTTTTGTCACAATATTGAGGAACTAGTAAATAGGCAATATAGCGATTAGCCCATTTAGTTTTGTCTTTGTTGTCATGTCTATATGCAAATAATTTTAGTCCTTCATAGTCTCTACTATTGATAAAATTGTCTAACCATTTTTTGTAAATGTTTATAGGTGTAGACTGAGTTGAATTATAATGAGAGTGGTAGTTTTCAAAAATGTTAATTAATTCTTGGATATATCTAGTCTTTCTTTGAGATATCCAGTGATTAACTAAAATGTAACAGCAGCGCTTGAGTGTGTCGCAAAATTCCTGCTCGTTATTGATGAAATAGATTTCACTAAATACTGGTCGAATATTTAAATTGACTGAACCAAAATAGTCTATAAATAACCGTTTAAATTCTTGTAAAGCATCCTCTGGTGGACATTGGCTAACAATTTCCACCAATAATTTATAAATTTTTTCTTGTCTAGTTTTTAGGTTTATTTGTTTAGACCTTAACTGAACATCATTTGGATGTTTATAAATAGTTGGTAAATTATTAGCATTCATCCTAGTTTTTAAGACCAATGAATTTTCTGATCCTATTGTTCTCAGCTTACCTTTAATGAATAAGAGGAGCAATCTAGGTGTTCAAAGATTTTGTAATTTTTTTACGGGGATTTGATAAATTTACGGAATCAAAAGCTAAATATAAAATTTAAATAATCAAAAAATTGGAAAAAATACTAAAACTTAAAATTTTAAGCGATCGCAATACTGTATGAGCAATTTGGCATTGAGCCGAGATGCACACTATTACGGAAATTCAGGAAAGTTTCCGTATAATAAGTAATTGCACTGCTTTGCCTACTAACCTGTACCTATTGAGCATGGAAAAACAAGACACTCCACTTACGGGAGAAGCGCTCATCAAGGAAGTCTGTCGCCGGATTCGGGTAGCCCGTAGCTACTGGGATGCTCACAACAATGCTGCTTGTCGGGGTGAACGCGATCGCGCCCTAGCCCTTTACAATACCCTCAGCAAGGAAGAAAAAGAGCAAATTCCGCAAGTATTGCGGGTGTGGCTGCGCTACCGCAGTGAAAAATACTTCGGCGCACACCGAACGCCGCCTAAGTCGGTACGAAAATCAAAATAGACTTAGGCTTGGACATTAACGCTAACAATATCAAAGACATCAAGCAAAGGTGAGTTGTGCCAATTCGTAAAACTTTCACCACCCTAGCAGTTTGTGCTTTATCAACACTCACCATTTCCCGCATTTTATGACAGCTCAATCCGTAAAAGACTCAACTTTTTTGCAACAGGGTGATAATAGCAAATTCGTTGTTGGGACATATATCTTGTCTACCTTCCTCAATGGCGACTTTATAGGACGTAGAGTGATCACACTGACTCAAGACGGCAACTTTTTCGCCATTGACTCAAACCAAGGTGGCACAAAGGGCGTACCTGTGGCTGCTCAGTCCTTCCCCAACAACCGTTTTACTGATGGACAAGGAGTCTGGAAGGTTAACAAATCAGGAGAAATTGTCGCTACTGCATTTAACTTCAATTTCCCAGCTCCAGATAGTACAGCCTCTGTCACTACTGCTAGAGCCGATTATCGTTTCACATTTGATTCAACGACTCAGACAGTGGAAGGTAAATTTGAAATTCGTACCTTCGATTTAACTAAAAATCCTTTAGATAAAAACGAACCTGTGGGTGAAGGTGAACCGTTTACGTTTTCGTTCACAGGGCAGCGTGTCACTGTTGATGAATAGTCACTTAACCTCAAGCTAGATTAGTAATGTAGATGGCTTGCTGGTCACTTTAAGTGATTCACGATCAAAGGTGAAAAATCATAGCAAATATACAGTTAGACCTGCCTATAGTTGCTAGACAGGTCTGATTTGAATCTGGAGTTTTTTAGTGGGGGTGGAGGGACTTGAACCCTCACGACCTTTTAGGGTCAACGGATTTTCATTCTTCTGTAGCTTTCACTACTGCCTGCCAGCTTTAGCAACTTTGGGCTTTAAGAATTGGACTCTCCCTTTACCCTCGACTTTACGTTAGGGTAGCTCCCGTCGAGTCTCTGCACCTTCCTTCAATTTTAGATTTTGAATTTTGGGTTTTGGATTGACTAGCAATCTAAAATCTCAAATCTAAAATTTTTGGGCTTGGCTCAGGATTGCCATGTCTGTCACCAGATTTAGGTTTCCCTGAGTTTGAGAGCATCCACTTGAGGGATTTCTCCTTCAAGGCTCAGTTAGCTAAGTCCGTAGCGTCTGCCATTCCGCCACACCCCCCTAATTTACTTAGGAGTTACTTGTTTTGTAGGGGCAGTAAATATCCCCTTATCTATTTGAACATCAATTGTGTATTTTGTCCAACTAAATTTCAAAAATTTTTTCCAACTAGGTATGGGGAGGCAGTGCGTGGGAAACTCAGTACATAATTTGTATGATTAAGGACGTATATCTTATAAATACTGCAAATATAGTATTATTTACACACAAAAATACAGTTAAGATCTATGTCCTAGCTTGACACAAGTCTAGAGATTTCTATAGTCTAGAAGCTAGCCTGTAAAACATTCAACAAAACCTCAGATTCTCTGTTCTCTCTTTTCTTGGCAACCTTGCCTGCGCCAGTCTCCGTGAGAATAAGAAAGTCTTCATTTACCCTGGCTCGTCTTTGCAGTTAATCATTTTCACAAGTTCAAACAGGATTGCTAGATTCGCAAATTTCATAGCGAAAAGCATTGTAAGTTGCAAAACTCTGAAAGTAATTTACACACCAGGAGATAAACGTATGAAACGTTACCTCAAAAATTTCTCATTGGCTATACCGTTTTTATTTGTTGGAATCGCCGCACTAGTAGCCTGCGATTTCACACAGGAATCTTCTAACATTCATCAAGCATTGAGCAATTTGATGAATGATTTGCACTTGGGATTAATACCACTAGTATTACTCGGTTGTACCCGTGCCATCTATGTTGCTAACCAGGAAACAAAATCAATCTTTACCGTGCGTTCTATGGACTGGTCTGATCCCAATATACCCACAAGTCTATGGGCATCACCTAGAGGTAGCGATCGCACAGCTGCTGGTGAAAGTGATGAGGGTTATCCGCATACATGGAAATCTCAATATAAGAGCGTGGTTGTATGTAACTATAACAAGTCTGCGACTGATGGCATAAACGAGAAAGGCTTAGTTGCCAATCTGCTTTTTCTACTACAAGCCGACTATACGCATCATAAAGAGAGCCAGGAGAAACCGCGTTTACCGATTACTGCTTTGGCACAGTATGTACTGGACAACTACGCAACTGTCAAAGAAGCTGTAGACGATTTAAAGCAGGATCCATTTTTTATTGTTACCTCTGACCTAGCCGTAGCAATGTTAGACAAAAACAGCGAGCGTTTCAATGTATACCTTAAAAAGATAGTGTTACATTTGTCCATTTCAGATTCTAAGGGTGATTCGGCAGTCTTTCAATACGTGAAGGACGAGCCAACTCGCAAATCTAAGTTAATAATTTACTACCTTCCAGACAAGGAAAAAGTCAAAGGACAAGAAACGCTCAATGTGTTGACTAACGGACTGTTGGACAAGCAATTAGACCTTTTAAAGCAATTTCAAAACAAGAATAAAAACTTTAATTGGGGAGATGAAAATGAAGTTTTTAGCTGGGATGATCTGAAGAAGTATAATTCCCGAAATGAGGAGGTTAAAGAGATGAATCCGCCAATGAATGGCGCTGATATTCGATTTGTCCGCGCTTCATTCTACAGCAATATGCTCGATAAAATTGATAACGATACCAAAAATAAAAGACCATTTATTGATGAGACTCAAAGAGTTCCTGGCAAGTCCGAATCTTATAAAACATGGGTTGAAGACTGGTCAAAACACGAAGGTCTTGCCAGAGCTTTTTCGTTGATTCGTAATATGTCAACGCCTTTAAATGTTCAGGCAATAGATGATAACCCATTCCTTGCCTCTACAGTCTGGCGTACTGTTGTAGATCATGGGAATAAGCGCTATTTCTTTGAATTAAATAGGGCTTTATATCCAGTATATGTTGATTTGGAAGAATTGTTTGCTGACTTAGAGACAGTGAAAAAGCTTGATCTGTATGTGCCGCCAGCAAAAGAGGGTGATACAAGAATTGACCTACTGGAGGATCAACTAAACAAAGGAGAAAAGATAGGCAAGGTTAATCATCTGTTTGAAGATGTGAAAGACAATAAATGGTTTTATTTTGACTATCAGAAGCCGTAACTAAGAAACTAGTGCTTCATTGCAGTAATTAAAAGCCAGCCCGTATAACAGGCGTATAGTGCCGTCCAAGCATATTTCAGTTTGGTAATGCTTGGACGGCGTTTACTCCTAGATCATGTTAACTATGGTATTGGAATCCGATTTGATTCCTGAAAACATTTGCGTAGGAAGGGAACGGGGAACAGTAAGAAGGAATAAAAGTGTACTGAGTTTTGTTCAGAACTCAAATATGAGTCCTATATCCAACGCATCGACCAAGTTAGTCAAGATATTGCTCGTGGCATTGTCACAGCTTTCGATGCCGATTTCAAGACACTGCATATACGATGTGGTTCAGATATTCAAAATAAACTAGCGATCGCAGGTTTCTGTGGTGATTTCCTAGAATTTACTGACCCATACTGCCAGGGGCCTGTTCCTTTAGACACTGAACAGTCGCAATTTCTCAACACACGAGCCACTTTCATCTCACAGGCATACGGTATTACTTTCAAAGATGCCCAAAACCGCCTAGAACGAGAATACAGCCAATTGCATCGCAGCCATGAATATGAGCGAGTGGTGCTGTGGTTTGAGCATGATTCCTACGACCAGCTAATTCTAGCTCGTGTTCTTCACCACTTTTGGAAACATCAATCATTTCCCCAACGCCTAGAGTTAATTTGTATCGATTCTTTCCCTGGTATTCAACGCTTTGTAGGGCTGGGACAACTTTCATCTGAAGCACTCCGCATCCTTTGGGAACGACGACGCCCGATAACTCGCGATCGCCTAGAATTAGGACATCGAGTTTGGCTAGCTTTGAGTGCTGCATCACCCCAAGCACTGATGCAGATTGTGAATACGCAAACTCCCGAACTTCCCTCAATGGCGAAAGCGTTACGGCGACATCTCCAAGAACTCCCTTGGATAGACAATGGACTCAGCTTGACACAGCAGCTAACTTTAGAGATTCTCAAAGATTTTAAAGCGATCGCAGCCGATCAACTGTTTACAATACTGGTTCTAGAGAAGGAACCACTTCCCTATTTGGGAGACAGTATGTATTGGTATGTGCTGAGCCAAATGTTGCAAAGTAATTATCCACCATTGGAAATTACTATTGAATCCATAAACCAGCCTTGGCCGAAGCGAGTACTCCAGCTAACCGAAATCGGACAGGCTTTGGTGAGAAAACAGCTGAATTGGTGGGAAATTAGTAATAGCGATCGCGCTGTTGGTGGCATTCATCTAATGAGCGGTCAACCCGTCTGGATGTGGGATGAACTGCGAAATCAACCAATTTTGCAATCAAGTCTACTTTCCTGAGTTTATCCGTTCAGCCTATGATGGAAAACAGATGCACGGAATAATCTTATCTATGTTGTTAGAGCAAGAATCCCTGATTGTCCCCCTGCTGTATTTGGTTTTGGCTGGGGCTTACCTGTTGATCATCCCGGTTGCTGTACTGTTTTACCTCAAACAGCGCTGGTATGTAGCTAGTGCTGTAGAGCGCACCTTTATGTACTTTCTGGTATTCTTCTTCTTTCCAGGTTTGTTAGTTCTATCGCCTTTTTTGAATTTTCGACCACAACGGCGAAAAATTGAAGCGTAAAAGGGATTGGGGACTGGTGATTAGGGATTGGGGACTGGGAATCGGGGATATATCATGTCTGCTTGATTACTTACAAAACCCGAATCACCCCACCCCACCAAAGCTACGCTTTGTTTCCCTGCCCCTAATCCCCAGAGGGGGCCCCGAGTTCCCCGTTGACGGGGAGGGGTTGGGGAGCCAGTGCGTTGGGCGGCTTTGCCGACTTGAAGCATCTGGCGTGGTGGGGTGCAATGACAGTGGGAATCATAACTAATTAACCGGACATGATATTAGGGAATGGGCATAGGACTAGGAATTACAAAAATCTATAACCATATCTCTTTCCCAGTACCCATTACCCATTACCCATTACCCAGTCCCCAGTCCCCAGCACCCAGTACAACGAGATTGGTAGGTCATAACTCTCATGCGACGCATTGATGCTATTGGAATCGGCTTAGGCGTTTTTATCGCTGGTGGCTTGGCATATGTAGGATTACAGCTAGTTGGTTTAGACGGTCAGCAAGCTGGTATATGGAGCCAAGTTTTGCTAGTTAGTGGCTTGATTGGCTGGTTAGCTACTTATGCTTTCCGCGCAGTGGGGAAAAAAATGACCTACCATCAACAGCGGGAACAGTATGAACAAACCTTTTTCCAAAAGCGGCTGGAAGAACTGACTCCCGAAGAACTGGAGAAAATTCAAGCTGAAATAGAACAAGAACGACAAACTCAGGTGTAAAGTCATTGGTCAGTTGTTTGTTACGATTAACTACTGACCACTGACCAGTGACATTTAACTAATGACTGCCATTTCCGATCGCTTTGAAAAATTAGCACAAAATCAAGAGTGCGCTTTAATTCCCTTTATTACTGCTGGCGACCCAGATTTAGCAACAACAGCAGCAGCTTTGCAGATTTTAGACCAAAATGGGGCAGACATTATTGAACTGGGCATTCCTTACTCCGACCCTTTAGCAGATGGGCCAGTGATTCAAGCAGCTGCTACCCGCGCTTTGGAACGAGGCATCAATTTTGATCAAGTGCTGGAAATGTTGCAAGCAACTACTCCCAGTTTGCGATCGCCCATCGTTTTGCTTACCTACTATAATCCCATTTTGCACCGTGGCATTGACAAGTTTCTCCAAGATGTTGCAGCTGCTGGCGTATCAGGATTGGTAGTACCTGACTTACCCTTAGAAGAAGCCGCAACCTTGCTAGAACCAGCCAGTAAAATGGGAATTGATGTAATTTTGTTAATCGCTCCCACCAGTTCACCTGAAAGAATAGAAGCGATCGCTCGTTATTCTAGAGGATTCATTTATTTAGTCAGTGTTACTGGTGTCACAGGTGTGCGAACCAAGGTAGAGAATAGAGTATCAGATTTATTAAAACAGATTCGTAATGTTACTGAAAAACCAGTTGCGGTAGGATTTGGCATTTCCCAACCAGCACAAGCACTACAGGTAAAAGAATGGGGTGCCGATGCTGCGATTGTGGGTAGTGCATTTGTCAAACTTTTAGCAGAAGGTACACCAGAACAAGGACTGAGTGCGATCGCCGAATTTTGTCAAAGTCTCAAATCAGCCATCACTACAACCGACAACAGCACAAATACTCATTCCAATCAAGAAAAATAGCCATCACAAACTTCCTACACTAGAACAAAGCAAAATATTCCTATCCCTACTCCCCACTCCCTACTCCCCACTCCCTTTTTCAAACTAGTAGATTAAAAAAGTATAATAGAGCAGTTTTTTTATTCTGGGTTGGTGGACAATTTGGCAGATATAGTCTTGAATATTAACAGCAGATACCAGCTTGTAAAAAAACTAGCTAATATAGTTGCTTATACTTTGAGTATTATGTGAAGTTAAATTAGGCAAAACAAGATGAGTGTGAGAGTGACTCAGTTACAAATAATCTATAATTACATTGCAATTAAGGGGCAAAAGCCATGAGTGAGAGTATGGCGTTTATCGGCGGTGTCGCCGTAGCTGGGCTAGCGGCTCTTGTATTACTCAAGGGTACAAGTACTTCCCTACCAAACTTCGCTATGACTCCGCAAATGCCCCAGGTGGTAGGGCCAGTAATGCAACCGCAAGTGCCATATCAACCATATGGACAACCACCTTATGGTAGTCAGCCGCCTGCTGCGCCCAATCCTGATCAGCGTGTGGAAATGGAACGGCTGAAAATGGACGTAGATCGTTTAAAAAACGACAACGATCAGCTAAGGTCGCAAAACCAAGGATTGTTGCAAAATTATAACGCCTTGCAGCAGCAAATAATGCAAAATAACCTGCAAAAAGCAACACCAGCAATTCAACCTCAGAACCCTTGGTGGTCTTCACCCATCGTTTGGGCAGTGGGAGGCGCAACTTTAACAATTGGCGGTGGCGTTGTTGTCGCTGGAGTATTGGCTTTATTCTCACCACGCCAGCGTCCTACCCGTACAGTGCAGGTGATTCACCCCTACCAAGGCCCCACACCACCCTTAGTACCTGTACGTCGCGCTGAGTTTCTCCCCTCCTCTCGCACAGAAGCCAGAAGAGTAGAAGCCCCAGAATACGACGAAATGCAATAAATGGGAGTAGGGAGTAGGGAGTAGGGAGTTAAGAGTTAGGAGTTAAGAGTTAGGAGTTAGGAGTTATTTACCCATCTCCCTCATCACCCCTGCACCCCTGCACCCCTGCACTCCTGCACCCCATCAGCGAATTAATCAACAATCAACTTCTCCAACGCCACCTGCAAATCCTTTGTCAAATTGGCAACGCCTTGTCTAGCTGCTTGTCTGTCAGCTTGAGAACTTAACCAGCGTTCAGTGACTGAAATTGGCTCACCCACTGTGATTTGTGCCTGCTTCCAACCTAAACTGGGTCGTCCTGGAAGTGTTGTATCTTTGATGCGAGAAAGCATATCAAAAATCAGCAAAATTGTTTCAGCAAACCGTTCACTGGTTGGCTGTTCCTCAATATAGTTTGCAGTCACAGCCACAAAACTTTCTGCTAGCCGCATATGCCGCATCCGCAAATCTGCTTCTTCGGCAATCCAATCTGCTAAACCGCGTTTGAATGGTGGTAAAGTATTGATGTCTGCCAAATCTTCACGGTAGATGTAATTCCAACCTGCTTCTTCTAAACGGCGACAGCGGTCAATGAAATTTCCCTGTGGCTGAACTCCAAAATATTCCTCGGCAACTTGTAAAGCTTTATCCAGTAAGCGATGGAGTCTAGCAATTAACAGTTCATTGGGACTAGTAGATTCTACAGTTGAGATGGTTTTGGGAATATCTTGATGATAAAAGCGGCGATAAAATTCTTCCATCTCGGTAATTAGATGTTCAGCTAGCCGGCAAAGTCGTTGATGGTAAATCTCTGGGCTGCTATCAATATTAGATTGATTGATTGACTGCACTGGTAAACCGCTATCTGCTTCTAATTTACTCAAAAGCCAATTTAATTTTGACCAAGGTGGCTGAATGTAGCGATATTGGATACCGATAGGGATAATCACAACAGTCTCAGAACGGTTGGCTTTTTGCAAATCTTCCACACACCAAAACCCCATTTGGGCAACACCAGGTTCTAAGGGGCTAACAATACCACTATGACCATTAGTACCGCCTTCGGGTGCAACTGCGATCGGTAGTTTGCCATTAGCAAATAACTCTCGTGCTGTTTGGATGGCTTGTCTATCTAGTCGTCTACCGCGACGAACCGGCACACCCCCGACTTGAGAAAACAACCAACCCAGCCAATTACCAGCCCACACTGTCATTCCTCGGTCATAGAGAAAGTAGCTGTGAACTCGGTCTTGCAGTGGAATACCTTGCTGACGAGCAACTTTTGGCACAATGCGAGATAGTAGATACAGCATACACAGAGGATCTTCCACCTCTGGATGCCGAAATGCTATCAAAAAGCGAATTTTACCAGCTTGGAATTGTTGATAGAGTTCCGCCAATACCTCGGTATTTTTCGCTTCAATATGCACAATACCCGCAGGTAGCCAAGGTCGAGTCCGAAACCGCAGTATCAGGGGCAAAAACCAACGCAAAATCTGGAGTACAAGCGGGTTAAAACGTTGGGGAATAAATTTTAGTGGTGGTTGAGTAGACTGAATCGATCTAGGCAAGTCGCTCTCCAGATTGTCTTTAAGAGCGATTGTACAATATACATTCTTCTGGTGTGAAAATGATCGAACCGCCAAGATGCCAAGGACGCCAAGCAAAGAAACAGTAGGGTGTGTTGTCGCGAAGCGCAACGCACCATCAATGATTTTCGGTGCGTTATAGCAACGCTTAACGCACCCTACTGGCGTGACCGGGCTAAAATAATGCATTAACGTAGACGCGTAAGCGGTGAGCCAGCGCGGTCTTGGGGGTTTCCCCCATGAGCGACTGGCGAACCCGAAGGGCTTGCCGCAGGCTACCGCAGAGGCGCAGAGAACACAGAGATATTAGAAGAAATTTATGCACTAAATTAGTCCGGTTGCGCTACTACTGGAATGTCTAGACTAAAATGTTGCAATAGTTAGGCGCTTTTCAGATATTTCTCGTTACAAATCATATTGAAAGATGCGCCTAACACACCCTACAAAAATTTTATTTTTACTTAATAAATAACCTCTAGAAGCCCAAGTTTTTTGAAAAGTCGGGCTTCTTATTTAAAGTTATGCAACTAAAATCTGACGGATTAAAATACTCATCACTTCGTCAGGATTCCCAGTTAGTTGTAATGGACTCCAATCTCCTACATTTGCGTAGCCAATCATCTGTAAAAAATGAATTGTGCTGGTGACAGTTTTGGGAGAACCAATTAATACATGTTTAATTGGTTCTCTTTTTGGTAATGGCTTTTGCTCAGATGGCTTGATGTTGGCTGCATCGAAGTCTTGATTATCTAAGAAGTTCTTTTCTTGTGCCATGATATAAGTTAGCTCCTGATAAAGGGGTAGAGAAGGCGATTGCAGGCTCTTGCAGGAGGCGATCGCCTTTCTCATGCTTACTATAATATAGTATAAAATTATACTTGTCAACTACTGTTGCAAAAATTTTTGCAACAAATTTTGCCTGCTCAAAAGCTGGTTAATGATAGGTTTAATACCAATTCTCAAAATCTTGGCAACACATGAATGATCTATCTGTAGGGGCACACCAGCTGTACATTGGTGTCAACTTAAGCTGAAATAGCTTAACTGTTGGCTACCTTACCCGCCTCTTAATAAATTAAGTGGCTAATAGCTAAAGATTTCAGCCAGTAGGGTGCGTTATGGACTCAAGTCCTAACGCACCGTAAATCTCTGGCGGTGCGTTATGCTGGCGCAATAACGCACCCTACAAAACTTTGTTTCCCCTCCCCGTAAACGTGGAGGGGTTAGAGGTGGGGTGCAATGATTGTGGGAAATATAACTAAATTAACCAGACTTGGTATTACTGAATCATCTTGATAGATTTACTTTCATTAAAATGCTCTTGCTGCAAAAGCCATTCATCGCGTAGCAAAGCGTAGATATACTCGTCTCGCCAGGCGCCTTGGATGAAAATGCTTTGCTTCAAATGGGCTTCACGCCGCATACCAAGACGTTCCATTAGCCGCACAGATGCTGTGTTACGTGTGTCGCACATTGCAGTGATTCGGTGTAGCTTGCGCTGTGCAAAGCAATAGTTAAGTAATACTTGTGCTGCTTCTGTTGCATAACCACGCCCTTGATAGTCTGGATGAAGTATCCACCCGATTTCGCCTTGACTTTGTTCCTTTGCTGAGAGGTTAATGCTAACCTGGCCAATCATTTTGGCATCGGCTATGTGCTGAATAGCAAAGACAATAAAAACGGGTTTATCGCCAATCTCTACTGCTGCTAGGTGAGGAACATAGCGCTTTGCTCCCTCTTCAGTAATAGGTTCTCCAGGCATATAAGGCAAAATTTCAGGGTGAGTTTGACATTGCAGATAATCATGTAAATCTGTCTCTGCCAAACGGCGTATAATCAATCGTTTTGTTACCACAGGTTCCATACTTTTATTCACCTCTTTTTTCAACGGTTTGTGGGTGAAATATAAGTTAAATTAATAGTGCTGCATTCCAGGATTTGTTAATTTTTTGTAAAAATTACTTTTGCAGCCAAAGAAAAAATAAACATTTTTAGCCCAAGTTTTTTAGCTTATTTTTTTAGGTATGGCTAATTACCTTACCACATTTAAGTCTCACTTCTTTTAATTTGGATTATTTTATTTGCAGAGTTATTTAAGAAGTTTTTATTTTTTAGTCTCATAGCCAAAATTTCAATAATTAATTTACTCTTTGTTAAATTTCTTAAATTTCTTAACTGTCTTAACTGTCTTAATTTATATTTTCTTGCACCAGGCGACTAGAAGTCGCGGCTACACAGGCAAAACCCGCCTGCGCGGGTTTAAAAACCTTGATTTCCCATTAGTCCGCGTAGGCGGACTTCGTTTGTATAGCCAAGCCACTGCGTTGGGCGGCTTTGCCGACTTGAAGCATGTGGCGCGCGATTTCTAATCGCTAGGGCTAGGTGGAAGATGTGAGTTAACTGTCTTAACTGTCTTAACTGTCTTAACTGTCTTAACTGTCTTAACTGTCTTAACTGTCTTAACTATTTAAATTTTCTTCTTATAAATAGTTCTTAACTGTCTTAACTGTCCTTGCATCCATATTAAATTAGTGATATACGTTAATTTGTTACAGCAAATTTCCGAGGAGGAAATAGCGTGTCTACAAATACAGTAAAAGCATCCGATACTAATGCGGTGCCATTTTTTGCCCGCTTCTTGGAAGAACAATCTGCACAGGCAGATAATACTCCTTATGTAACTAAAAAGTATCCTTCAGATTGGGAAGACTACTAAATCTGAGTGTAGCTTCACTCTGAATTAAACAAGTAGTTTTCAGTGATTCAGTCACTGAAAACTAATCCTAGCTAACAACCAAATTCGAGAGTCAATACTATGTCTAACAACACAGTCAAAGCATCGGATATCCAAGCAGTACCATTTTTTGCCCGCTTCTTAGAAGAACAATCTGCACAGCCTGATAATACTCCATGGGCTGAGACTAAAAAGTATCCTTCAGATTGGGAAGAATACTAAATCTGAGTGTAGCTTCACTCTGAATTAGACTTCTTGCATAAATCAAAAAAAAGAACCCCACCCCGCCTTTGACTAGCGTCAAAGTCTCCCTTCCCCTTAGTAAGGGGAGGGGCTGGGGGTGGGGTGTTCGGGAACTTTTGCAATAGGTCTATTGAACAAGTAGTTTTCAATTATCCAATAACTGAAAACTAATCCCAGCTAACAACCAAATTCGAGAATCAATACCATGTCTAACAACACAGTCAAAGCATCGGATATCCAAGCGGTGCCATTTTTTGCCCGCTTCTTAGAAGAACAATCTGCACAGCCTGATAATCAGCCTGCAATCCCTCAGACTCTCAAGTATCCTTCAGATTGGGAAGATTACTAAATCTGAGTCTAGCTTCACTCTGAATTAAAAAAGTAGTTTTCAGTTATCCAATAACTGAAAACTAATCCCAGCTAACAACCAAATTCGAGAATCAATACCATGTCTAACAACACAGTCAAAGCATCGGATATCCAAGCGGTGCCATTTTTTGCCCGCTTCTTAGAAGAACAATCTGCACAGCCTGATAATCAGCCTGCAATCCCTCAGACTCTCAAGTATCCTTCAGATTGGGAAGATTACTAAATCTGAGTGTAGCTTCACTCTGAATTAAAAAAGTAGTTTTCAGTTATCCAATAACTGAAAACTAATCCCAGCTAACAACCAAATTCGAGAATCAATACCATGTCTAACAACACAGTCAAAGCATCTGATCTCCAAGCAGTGCCATTTTTTGCCCGCTTCTTAGAAGAACAATCTGCACAGGCAGATAATACTCCCTATACGACTAAAAAGTATCCTTCAGATTGGGAAGAATACTAAATCTGAGTGTAGCTTCACTCTGAATTAAAAAAGTAGTTTTCAGTTATTGAATAACTGAAAACTCATCCAAGCTAACAACCAAATTCGAGAGCAAATCTTATGTCTACAAGCGCAGCATTGGATATCCAAGCAGTGCCATTCTTCGCTCGCTTCTTGGTAGAAGAAGAACCACCAAAGCCATCAGAAGAAGAACCAACGCCTATCCCAATCTGGACTCTAAAGTGGCCTTCAGATTGGGAAGAACGCTAAATCAGTTTTGTTTGCTGATAACTGATGACTGATTACTGTTATCGGTCATCGGTCGGCTAGCGTCTGCTCAAGCGAAGGAGTACATAAGTGATTCATATATGTGTGCTTTAGCTTATCATGCTTTGCTAGAAGAGTAAAGTTTTGATGGCTGATGACTGATGACTGATGGCTGTCATGAGTAATGAACTTTTTAAATTTGCTTGAGCTTAAATTTAAAGTGCATTTGTCTATCAAATAGTCTGTTATTTGCGTTAGCCAGAGGCATAACACACATAACAAAATAAAATTTGGGCTGATTAGAGTTCAGTATCGCCAGAGATTTGCGGTGCGTTATGGACTATCGTCCATAACGCACCCTACAAAACTACGGTGTACACACAAGTGGGATTTACCCCCCTTAATCCCCCCTTGTAAAGGGGGGAAATTAGAGATTCGGTTCCCTCTCCTTGATAAGGGGAGGGTTAGGGTGGGGTGTAGTTGATCAATTTGCAATCTGCTGTAATTTTTTTAAAGAAAATTTATTATGCACCTGTCGCGTGATGTTGTATTATTAATCACTCATAGTGGTGATTTCTTCACAATAGATAGAGTAACGGAAGCCATATCAAAAAGAGGGGCGCAACCGTTCCGCCTCGATACTGATTTGTTTCCCCTGGAAGTGCAATTAACAGCACAATTTGACAATTCCAAAAGCTATCACACCATAGAATATGGCAGCCACTCTATCAGCACAGAGCAGGTGCAGGCTGTATGGTTGCGGCGCATTTGGGAGCCAAAACTGGGTGCAGAATTGGCTCCACAGTTCCAACAAGCTTGTGTTAGAGAATCACGAGCGACTTTAAATGGTTTTTGGGATAGCCTCAAAGATGCTCGTTGGGTGGATCATATAGATCGCGTAGATGCTGCACAAGATAAACTGCGTCAGTTGCGGGTTGCGTCTGAAGTCGGTTTGACGATTCCCAAGACGCTTGTCACTAACAAAGCTGAAGCAGCACGGGAGTTTTTCCAGCAAGTCAAGGGGAAAATGGTGAGCAAATTATTAACTCATCTTTCCCACAGTATGCAACCTACCGCCTCGTCGTCGTTTCTTTACACCAGCGCGGTGAAAGAAGAAGACTTACAAGATGCTGAGTCTTTGCGCTATTGTCCGATGGTTTTTCAAGAGCAAATTCCTAAGCATTTAGAATTGCGCGTGGTGTATGTGAATGGCAAAGTATTTGTGGGGGCGCTAGATGCTGGTATTTATGCAGCATCTAAAGCTGATTGGCGTAAACCTGGTGTTGATGTTGGCGCATGGCTACACCATGAGCTTCCTGATGAAGTAGTGCGTCGTCTGCAAGCTTTTATGGGTAAATTTGGGCTGTTGTTTGGCTCGTTGGATTTCATTCTGACACCATCAGGAGAATATGTGTTTTTGGAAAATAATCCCGCAGGAGAGTGGGGAATGATCGAGAGAGATTTAGACTTGCCGATCGCTAGTGCGATCGCAGATGCGCTACTTGAAAAAAGGGATGAAGGCTAGTAGCGAGTTGCAGGTGAGGGAGATGAGGGGGATGAGGGGGATGAGGGAGATGAGGGGGTTTAATAATTTTGACTTTTGACTTTCCCCTTTTGGGGCTGGTGTTAATCCTAAATCCAAAATCTAAAATCCAAAATCTAAAATCAAATGACAGTATTAATAGTTACTTTTAGCAAAGACAACGAAAGTATTCCTCTAGTAATGGAAGCAATTGAGGCTAGAGGCGAAAAAGCATTTCGTTTTGACACAGATAGATATCCCACGGAAGTCAAGCTGGATATTTACTCCGGTGATACTGAACGGGTAATTATTACTGATGGCGAACAGCAGATCGATTTGAGTGAAGTTACCTCTGTTTGGTATCGCCGGATGCGCTACGGGCTAAAAATCCCCGAATCAATGGACAAGCAGTATAGAGAAGCATCAATTAATGAATGTCGCGCCACTGTTAGGGGTATGATTGCCAGCCTGAAAGGATTCCACTTCGACAAAATGATCAATGTGGATCGGGCTAATAATAAACAACTACAGTTGCAAGTTGCACGAGAAGTAGGACTGCTTACTCCACGCACTTTAACTACAAACAATCCAGAAGCAGTTAAGCAATTTGCTTTGGAGTGTAAAGACCAAGGTATAATCACAAAAATGCTTTCTTCCTTTGCTATTTTTGGCGATCGCGGGGAAGAGTTCGTTGTGTTTACGACTCCAATTACAGATGATGATTTGGAGAATCTCGAAGGACTGCGTTTTTGTCCGATGACGTTTCAGGAAAACGTGCCAAAGGCGCTGGAGTTACGGACGACTATTGTCGGACACCAGCTATTTACTGCCGCAGTAGATTCTCAAAGTTTGGAGGGTTCTACTTACGATTGGCGTAAAGAAGGTAGAGCCTTAGTTAAGAATTGGCAACCCTACACCTTGCCAGAAGATGTTGAGAAAAAGCTGCTCAAACTGATGGAGCATTTTGGCTTGAACTATGGGGCTATTGATATTATTGTCACTCCCGATGGTCGCCATGTATTCCTTGAGGTTAACCCAGTTGGCGAATTTTTCTGGACGGAGGTATATTCACCACACTACCCGATTTCGCAGGCGATCGCAGAAATTCTACTTACTCAAAAATAGGGCATAGGGGAAACAATTGATGAGGGAGCAGGCGAAGATTAGGAAAGCAAAATCCCCCTCATCCCCCTCATCCCCACGGCAGTTGCTCCACTTGGGGAAACCCCAAGACCGCACTGCCTCCTCATCTTCTTTTTGGAGGAAGTAACTAATGTCAAAGTCTGAGTTTGATTTTGAAAGAATACTTAATCCGATAGACGCCAAAACTTTTTTTAGTGAATATTGGGAAAAACGCCATTGTCTTATTTCCAGAACTGAGCCGGATTACTATTCTCATCTTCTTTCATTGAAAGATATTGACTCGATTATCCTCTCTCATGGTTCTAACCTTTCGGATGTTGATCTGATCAAGGAAAACTCTTATTTGATTCGTGATGGAGTTGTTGATTTTAAGCAGTTATACAAAGCCTACTCTCAGGGTTATACTCTGAGAATTGGGAGAATTCACGAGCATTCGCAACCCATAGCAGCTTTACGCACAAAATTACAAGTTTTTTTCAATCATCCTGTGGGTATCAATCTGTATATGTCGCCCAAAAATTCGCAGGGTTTTCAGGCACATTTTGATACACATGAAGTTTTTATTTTGCAGGTTGAAGGCTCAAAGAACTGGCGTATTTATGATTCTCCTATAACTTTGCCTCTAATTTCTGATCTAAAATATCAGGAAAAGTTCAAGAATCAACTGACATCTCCTGTAGCAGAATTTACCCTGAATGCTGGCGATTTATTATATATACCTCGTGGCTATATTCATGAAGTATATACTTCTGACTCTTTTTCTATGCATTTGACAGTTGGTATCCATACCTATAAATGGTTTGACTTAATAAATAGTGCCGTTAATTTAATAGCTCAAAAAGATGTTCGTTTTCGAGAGTCACTACCGATAGGTTTTATGCAGCACGGCGAAGCCAAGGTATCTTTAAAAGAGCAATTCCAAGAACTCTTACAAATCCTGGCAGACAAATCAGAAGTTGAGGTTGCAGTTGAAGAAATTACCCAACGTTTTATAGGAGAAATTTCTCCATTAGCTGATGGACAGTTTTATCAGCTAGAAAATGTTGATAAATTGACTCTAGATACAACTGTTAAAAAAAGAGAAGGCATATATCGCTTTATTAAAACAATCGGTCAAGTGGGGATTCAATTTGCAGGGAACACCGTGATGGAGTCAAACAGATCAGAGCGAGCGATTCGCTTCATTTTGGATTCTGAAGAGTTTGCTATCAAAGAAATACCAGGTCTTGTTGATAATAGCAAGTTAACCTTAGTACGTCGCTTAATCCAAGAGGGAGTATTAACTACTGTCTAAAGTTTTTAGTAGGTTGTCAGTTGTCAGTAGTAAGGGTTTCAGATATATTTACGTCTTGTAACCTAATCATGTTTGTTTTTAATCAGTTAGTTATTTTTATTTATCGTTGTCAATCTATAAAGTGAGTTGAATTTGACTTTTTTAAAATTAAAAAATTATGAATTATAAACTAAGAACTACTAATTACAAATTATTATAATTTTTTACTCTTGTTTGGAGCTGGAAATGTTGTGACAAACCAGGTACATACCCAATCCGTTCTGACATTTGATGGTCAGGATGATTATATAGATTTTGGCAGAAATGATCTTGGTGGTGTTTTTGCACAGGGTAGTTCAGCTTTTACGGTTTCAGGGTGGGTAAATCCTCATCAACTAACAAATAAAGCTACTACCTATGGAACGCGCAATGTCTTTTTTGCCCGTTCTTCAGACCGATACAGTGATAATTTTGAGTTCGGTATTAGTGAAGACGGGAATTTAGATCTATTTATTGATGAGACTGTTGAAAAATTTGTTAGAACCTTTGGCAATGGAGAATTAACTCTCGGACAATGGCATTTCTTCGCCATTATTTTTAATCAAGGTCAACTAACTATATATCTTGATGAACATAAATATACAGGGTCTTTTAGAGGTTCTTCTTTAAATAAAGCAACTAGTTCTTTGACTCTGGGCGCAACTTTACACAATCGCATATATTTCACTGGACAATTAGCTCACATTAGCGTCTGGAATTATCCTTGTACTCAAGAACAAATTCAGACGCATCGTTGTGGGTTGATAGTCGGTAATGAAGAAGGATTAGTAGCTTACTGGAAATTAGATGAAGGACAAGGAACAACTGTCCGCAACCAGGCTGGAAGTGTTCATAATGGAAATTTGCGTGGTAATCCTAGTTGGGAAATAGCACAGATTCCATTTGCGACACAATTATCGAATGAAGGCGAGATACAACTTGAAACCGCGAAGGAAACAACGCAGACAAACACAGATAGTGAAGAATCTGATAGTATCCAAACCCTTCTAGTTTTCCAGCCAGAGAGTGAAGAAACCCAAACAGATGAAACTAGCCAAAGTGAAGTTTCAATTAATACTCCTTTAATTCTCCAACCAGAGAGTCAAGAAACCAAAAGCGAAGTTTCAATCAATGTTCAACAGCAAGAACAACCAAAAATATTAACTCAGGAGCAATCGAAAGCTACCATGAATACAACACCCCAGTCCAAATATAAAATACTTGCCATTGATGGAGGCGGTATTCGAGGTATTATTCCAGCAATCCTCTTAGCAGAAATTGAAAAGCGGACAAAAAAACCAATTTTTAGTTTGTTCGATTTAATTACTGGTACTTCAACCGGAGGAATTCTTGCACTCGGATTAACCAAACCCCGATTAACTTCAGAACTATCTGAAAATTTGTCAGTTGCTGAATACAGTGCTGAGGATCTCCTACAAATATATCTTGAATACGGGGCTGAGATATTTTACGAACCATTCTTTGAAAAAATACTCGGTCAAATAGAAGATATATTTATCCAGCCAAAATATTCTTCTGAGGGAAGAGAGGAAATTTTAAAGAAATATTTTGGAGACAGTCCTCTAGAAAATAACCTCAAAGAAGTTTTCGTAACTAGCTATGATATTGAGTTGCGAATTCCTGTATTCTTTACAAACAAAGTTGAAAAACAAGAGATAGAATCTAAAAGGTTTCGTAAGTTGTGTTCAGCTTTTACGGTGACAGATGCGGCATTGGCAACGAGTGCTACTCCGACTTATTTTGCTCCGCATCGGGTTTCTACTTCTCATAATCCCAACGGCTACTATACTTTAGTCGATGGCGGATTGGTAGCTAATAATCCAGCAAATTTAGCTATTGTAGAAGCACAAATTAGTAGGCAAGAAAACAATCAATTCTTCAATACTGAGGATATATTGGTAGTTTCTCTAGGTACGGGTTCTCTGACTACTAACTACCCTTATAAAGAAGTGAAAAATTGGGGGCTGTTGCAATGGGCTAGACCACTTTTAAATATCGTGTTTGATGGTGGTAGTGAGGTAATAGCCGGGGAATTAGAACGGTTGTTTGAACATAAAGGTAATCAAAATTCTTATTATCGGTTTCAGACATTCCTCACAAGTGAACTGGAAGAAATCGACAATACAAAGCCGGAAAATATTCGTAAGCTCCAAGCAATAGCGAATCGGTTGATTACAGAAAGAAGTCAACAAATTGATGAATTGTGTAGCATTTTGTGCAGCTAAATCTTATTATTCTTAATGAGTGTGTCAAACAATGAAAATATTGTGATCAAAATTAACAATAACACTCATAAAGAACAACAAGTGTCAGCAATCAAGACATAAATATCAGACAAGGGTGAATAGATTCTTCTACCCTGAGTAATGTTTTAACCATGAATGTAAGGATTGTAGGTAACTCTAATGGATGAAATCGTAAAAAAAATAGCCGGTCTAGGTCTTCCTGGTATAATTCTTGTGATTTTAACCTCTGCTGCTGGGGGCGTGACTAGTACTCCCGCCCTTATAGGCGTCCTCACAGGGTTGGGAGGGCCGTTCGGCTTTTTAGGTGGTTTAGGTTTGCTTGGTCTTTTAGCCTCTGTAGGAGATCTGATAGCGGGATATGGAATTGAAGCTATTCTCAAGGCTGTCTATTTAGAACGTAGCAAAACCGAATCTGTGAGATTCCTGCTTAAAGAAATTAAAGATTTACCTATCACAGATGAACTCAAACTCAAACTCAAAAATGAACTTAGCCCAGTAGCCACAGGTACTGTTGAAACTGAAAATGTTGCGCCTCCAAAGACAATTGAAATCGTTGAGGAGGAATAATTGCAGTTAAGTAGGTCGGTGTGAATAAAGGTAATTAGTGAGGGTTGTCAGTTGTCAGTTGTCAGTCGTCAGTTGTCTGTAGTAAGGGTTTTAGCCATATTTACGTTTTGCAGCATAATTTGGTTTATTCCTGCCTACCTACTTAAATTTGGTAATATTCTACAAAGAATGTAAAAAATTAAGCGATCGCACCAAATTGCGGTAGGGTAATAAATGGCCTCTGAGTCTGATTTAACCCTCAAAGGCCATCATTTTATTTATAGTGAATTTCAGCGTCATGAAAATCACTATATTTGAACCATGATATTTTCGGCATATGCAAACTCAAGTTGTTCGTGATCAAACCACAACGAATTCTTTCTTTGCTTTTACTCAGTTTTGGGAAGATTTTAGAGTGGTAGCTCAACCTTACTGGTATCCAACAAAAGCAGGGGGAAGAGCATTTTCAGATGTCATTCGCTCATGGGGAATGCTAATTCTCCTAATATTATTAATAACCGGGGCTGTGGGCTTAAATGCCCTAGGTAGCTACTGGAACCGCTATGTGCTGGATATCATTATTGAAGAGAGAGACCTTTCTAAGTATATTGATACGTTATGGATTTCCAGCCTTGCTATTGTACTGACAGTGTTATCGGTAGGATTTTATAGATATCTGGCAAAAAAAATCGCTCTTGATTGGTACAAATGGCTAAGTAATTATATTTTAGAAAAATATTTGAGCAATCGTGCTTATTATAGAATCACTTTTAAATCTGATCTGAATAACCCAGACCAACGCCTAACTCAAGAAATAGAACCCATTACCAGCATTGCATTGAGATTTTCAACTACTTTCTACGAAAAACTGCTGGAAATAATCACTTTTTTATTCGTTCTATGGGACATTTCTCCAGAAATTACAATTTATCTGATTATTTATACGATTGCAGGTAACTTAATTGCTATTTATTTAACTCAACAGTTGAATAAAATTAATCGAGAGGAACTGGAGTTTAAAGCGAGTTTCAATTACAGCGTTACTCATGTTCGGGATCACTCTGAATCCATAGCTTTTTTTCAAGGCGAAGACCAAGAATCAATTATAGTTCAGCGCAGATTTAATAATGTGATGAACGCTGCTGAACGCAGACTGAACTGGGAAAGAGGTCAGGAGATTTTCAATAGAGCATATCAGTCTGCTATTGCTGTATTTTCCATGTTCATCCTCACACCTTTATTTATTCAAGATAAAATTGATTATGGAGAAATTAGTCAAGCTAGTTTAGCTTGCTTTATGTTTTCCAATGCTCTCGGACAAATAATAGGTGAATTTGGAGCTTCAGGACGATTTTCTAGTTACGTTGAGCGATTAGCAGAGTTTACGGATGCGTTAGAAGCTGTTAGCAAACAACCAGAGAATGTAAATACTATTAAAGTTATAGAAGATAGGCGTATTGCTTTTGAAAATGTCACCTTACAAACGCCAAATTATGAGCAGGTGATCGTTGAAGACTTATCGCTGTCTATTGAACGAGGAGAAGGGTTACTGATTGTTGGGCCTAGTGGTCGGGGTAAGAGTTCTTTGTTGAGAGCGATCGCAGGTTTATGGAATGCTGGGACTGGTCGTTTGGTGCGACCTCCCCTAGAAGATATGCTGTTTTTGCCCCAACGCCCCTATATAATTTTGGGAACTTTGCGCGAACAGCTACTCTATCCTCATACAACTCGGAAAATGAGCGATCGAGAACTCGAAGAAGTTCTGCGACAAGTTAACCTGCAAAACTTGCTTACCCGCGTAGAAGGCTTTGATACAGAAGTTCCTTGGGAAAATATATTGTCGTTAGGCGAACAGCAACGTCTTGCTTTTGCGCGACTGTTAATTACACGTCCTAGTTTCACCATATTAGATGAAGCAACCAGTGCTTTGGATTTGAAAAACGAAGGTAATTTATATCAACAGTTGCAAGAAACAAAAACAACTTTTATCAGTGTTGGACATCGGGAGAGTTTGTTTAATTATCATCAATGGGTTTTGGAACTTTTACAAGACTCCAGTTGGCGACTGATTACCGTGGAGGATTATCGGCGGGAAAAAGCAATTATGATTAATTCCCCCGAAACAACTCAAATTACAAAAGATACTTCTTCTCAGAATGAATCCCCAACTCAACCAAAAGTCTCAGTAACAATCAATGCTTCTCCTGAGAATGAATCCCAAAGCCAACCAAAAATTTCAGCAATAATAGATATTTCTTCTGAGAGTGAATTAGAAACTCAAACAAAAATTTCAGCAACAATAGACACTTCCTCTAAGGATAAATCAGAAACTCAACCAGAAATATTAACAACAATAGACACTTACTCTGAGAAGGAATCACAAAGCAAACCCAAAATCTCAGCAACAATAGACACAATTACAGGACTTTCTCATAAAGAAATGCAGGCGTTAACAGGCTACTCTATCACCACCATTAGAAGTAGGGCCAGCCAAGGCAAGTCCATCACTGCTAAAGATGGTTTGACCTACCGTTATAATAAAGATCCAAAGGTGTTGAAATGGATCAGAGATTAGCGGCTATTCATACTTTTTAGAATCAGTGTAATGCTCACTATAAAGCAAAGAAGATTAATTAGTTATGAATCTATTACGATTTATGAAAAAACTTATCGATTACCCATTATAAAAAATACAAAATTAAAAAAGATTCAAAAAAAAATTAGAGATTGTCAAATATTTATTAAGGATGGTGTTCGATATCGTAATGATTTTTGGGGCTTAATTAAGCGAAAAAAAGAAATTAGTCAGGCTGAAATTTTTCAAGAAATCCAATTATTAATGAGAGATTATACTCATGTAATTGATTTTCTGGAAAATTATAAAGACAGTTATCAAGATTTTTTGTTGAAATTTACAGACGACTGGAAAAGTTTATTTACACAAAAATATCTTGAAATCAAAAAATTGAATGAGGAAAGAAATAAATTAGAAATTAAAAATCAGAATAATTATCAAATTCTAGATAAATTAAAGCGAGAAAAGAAAGAAAATCTTAAATCAATTTTACTGCTGAGTAATACTAACTTTTTAATGTTAGAAAAAGTGGAATTGCTCAGTAATGGAATTAAAAATTTAGCAGAAGATACCAAAAATCAAAAACAAACTATTCAAAAAATAGTTAAAGAATTAGAGGTATATCAAGAGTTTTATGAATACCAAATAAAAGCTACAAAAGTCCGTCAAGAAATAGCAAAAATAGCTGAGACAGCAATTAATTTTGAAAATTATTTACAAGATTACTTCAGTCCCTTTCAATCTTTAATAGATGAAGTAGTAAAAGTAGATGAAAATTTTTATGCAACTGTAGGAGAAATTAAAAGCTTAGCAAATAATTTCTTGATGGGCGAATCAAATTTATTAAGATTAGAAGCAGCGGAGGATATTTCTACCAATATTATTAATTCTATAGTAGCAAGTTATGAGAAGAAAGAAAGATTAAACGATGCTCTATTCCAATCTCAGTTACTAAATCAACAAGTCCAAAATTTAAATTTTGAGGATGAAATAGCTCTAGAAAATGCGACTGAATTAATATCTAATTATATTTACAAACAATTTGTTGATCAAAGGAAAGTCCTGGGTGTAGTAGAAAAAAAATTTAGCTCTAGTATTTCTGTTGTTGCAACAGAAGTAACAGAAGCGCAACTGACTAATGACAAGATTACAGCCACAGAAGAATTTAAAAGTAGTAAAAATATTGATTATACTCACCTGCAAAATCTCCTTGCACAGCACAAATGGAAAGAAGCTGATATGGAAACTACTAAATTAATGCTACAAGTTATCGGTAAAAGTTATTGGAATGAAGTTTATAAAGAAGATATTCAAAACTTTTCTTGTAAACATCTTCAGACCATTGATCAACTTTGGAAACAATACAGTCATGGTTATTTCGGCTTTAGTGTTCAGCAAAGCATTTGGAATGAAATAGGTGGTCAAGTAGATTATGAAACAGAAAAGAGACTTGGCGATCGCCTTGGTTGGCGAAAAGAAGGAAATTGGTTAGACTATGACCAACTAACTTTCAAATTATCCTCCACGACACCTATAGGACACCTCCCGGCTAAATGGTTACACTATGATCAAGAGGCGTTTGACTCATCCCCAAATTCATCTGCGGAACCCCTTTCAATGGGTGCGTGGCGCGTAGGTTCTTGGTTAATTTGGCAGATGCACTTATTTTTCTCTCGTGTAAAAATTTGTAACGTAACTTGCCCATGAGTTAATAGTAAATTTCTTAATCACAGGAAAAAATATCACGCAAGTTAATTGTAAACGCTGTTTTGAAAGTACTAATTAACTAAGAGTCACAAAATTAATATGAGTAATATTAGTCTTTCTGACAAAGAACTAGAAAATTTACTTTGCGGTAAATGGCGTTTTAATACAGATTGGGAAAAAATTTATATTGAATTTAAAGATGATATGACCTATGAACAAACCAGGATACAAACATTCATTTTATCTAAACCTAGAGAGTTGATAACAGGTAATAAATTTACTGGGGTATGGCATGTAGATGAAAGAACATTGTGTTTGATGGTTAAGTCTATCCCTAAATTTATTTTCAATTTAGATTTACCGAAATTATCTAAAAATGATATTCTCAACAAGGTAGTTAGTGTTGGTTCTTCTTTATTAAATGAAAAATATGAAATTAGGAAAATTAATAATTATGAATTTTCCATCAAGTATAATAATGAATTGTTTATTGGTACAAAGATAAAATAATTTTTGAAAACTCATAAACTTGGGAAATAGATTCTGCGATCGCTATCCGTTAACTAACATAGATGAATCAGTACATAACATATCAAATTTGTTACCACACAATTGTATTTAGTACCCTTTACCCTGGTTTGAAATGATGAATACTAATAGCCTTTCTGATAGAGAAATAGAGACTTTACTGATTGGTAAATGGCGTTATGATACAGATTGGGAAAAAGTTTTTCTGCAATTTAAGGAAGACATGACTTATGAACAAACCAGAATTCAAACATTCTTTTTAGCTAAACCTAAAGAATTTATAACAGGCAATAAATTTACTGGTGTATGGCATGTAAATGAGCAAAAATTGTGTTTAATTGTTAAAACTCTGCCAAAATCGCTTCTCAATTTACAACTATCGGTATTGTTTAAGGTTTCGATTGCTGATATTATGGCGAGCTTCATTTCTTTATTGGTGATAGAAAATTATAAAATCATTGAAATTGATAGTGAGAAATTTGTCATCATGGATGCCGAAAAATCAATTGTAGCCTTAAAAAGTAGTTAACTTGCATAAATATTTAGTTATTTTTACTAGTTCTTTTATTGCCTGACCCGATTTGTAGAATTAATGCCGTAGTAGGAAATTCTCTTTGCACAGTGATATCAAGTCCGGTTAATTAGTTATGATTCCCACAGTCATTGCACCCCACCCCTAACCCCTCCCCGTGAACGGGGAACTCGGGGCCCCCTCTGGGGATTAGGGGCAGGGAAACAAAGCGTAGCTTTGGTGAGGTGGGGTTCTTACGGTTTAATAAGTAATCAAGCGGACATGATATGATTTCTAAATTTCTCACAAATGATTTAGGATTGCTATTCTATGGTCTTTGCATCAAGGTTTTTGGAATAAATAGCACTAAATCAACGGGGGGAGGGGAAACAAAGCATAGCTTTGGTAGGGTAGAGTTCAGATTTTAGTCCCTTGTAAAATGGAGGTTAGCGGACTCGAACCGCTGACATCCTGCTTGCAAAGCAGGCGCTCTACCAACTGAGCTAAACCCCCGTAAAATTAAAAAGCTGTGTAATTTTAGCTTTCCTAGTTATTGTAACCGAATATTGTGCCGTTGCCAAAGAAATGAAGCAAGAAAATACCCAAGTTGTTGCAACACTATATAAATTTGTCAGGCTACCAGACTTTGCCGAGAAACAAGACCCCTTGTTGTCTTACTGCTTAGCGCAAGGTGTCAAAGGGACTATTCTGCTAGCGGCAGAAGGTATTAACGGTACGATCGCAGGTTCGCGTCAAGCAATTGATTCAGTTCTTTCGTTTCTGCGTTCTGACCCCCGTTTGCAAGACATAGAACACAAAGAGTCATACACTAACACTCCACCCTTTGAGCGCATGAAGGTGCGGTTGAAGCGAGAAATTGTGACTCTGGGGTTGCTTGAAGTTGACCCAAATCAGCAGGTTGGTACATATGTTAGCCCTCTGGAATGGAATGACCTGATTTCTGACCCGGAGGTGACAGTTATTGATACCCGCAATGATTATGAGGTCAATATCGGTACTTTTAAAGGCGCACAAAATCCTCAAACTGAAACATTTCGGGAATTCCCGGAATATGTCCGCCACAACCTTGACCCAAACAAACATAAAAAAGTTGCCCTGTTCTGCACTGGCGGCATTCGCTGTGAAAAAGCTTCATCTTTCATGCTTGCCCAAGGCTTTACTGAAGTTTATCACCTCAAAGGTGGCATTCTCAAGTATTTGGAGGAAGTCCCAACCGAAGAGAGTTTATGGGAAGGGGAGTGTTTTGTCTTTGATGAACGGGTAGCCGTGCGTCATGGGTTGGCGGAAGGAACTCATGAGTTATGTTTCTGTTGTGGGCGTCCGATTTCTGATGAAGATAAGGCATCTCCTAAGTATGAGGAAGGCATTTCCTGTGCCTACTGCTTTGATAGCCTCACTGAGGAAAAAAGAGTACGTCAGCAGGAAAAATGGCGACAATATCAATTAAAAGGGAATGGGGAATGGGGAATGGATAATGGGTGATGGGTGATGGGTAATGGGTGATGGGTGATGGGTAATGGGCCAGATGTGATGACTAATAGTAGAATACAATTCCCAATTCCCAATGCCTAATGCCCAATGCCCTGTTCAATTCTTCAGCGCCAGAGTTAAACCATCTGCAATCGGTATCAAGCTGAGACTGATTCGCTGGTCTTGATGTAGCTTTTGATTAAATGCGCGAATCTTTTTAGTTCTATTGTCCTGTACTTGGGGATCTGCAACTCTGCCTGACCAGAGGACATTATCGATCGCAATTAGTCCCCCCGAACGCACTAGTTGCAGCGATCGCTCATAATAATTCTCATAGTTGCTTTTGTCGGCATCAATGAAGGCGAAATCAAAACTTTCTGCTTCACCTGCTGCTAGCAATCGATCTAAAGTCTCCAGTGCTGGGGCAATGTGCAGGTCAATTTTATCCGCCACCCCTGCTTGCTGCCAATAACGACGAGCGATCGCTGTAAACTCCTCACTGATATCACAAGCTACTACCTTGCCTGTGGTGGGTAATGCCAATGCCACCACCAAGGAACTATACCCCGTAAATACCCCTATATCTAAAGTTTTCTTTGCTCCCATTAATTGCACCAGCAATGCCATCAGCTGTCCCTGTTCAGGAGCAATCTGCATTCTACCTATGGGATACTGGGCTGTTTCCTGCCTCAATTGAGTTAATATTTCTGGTTCTCGTAAAGAAACAGAGACTAAATAGTTGTATAAAATTGGTTCGAGTCCTAGTGTTTGAGTTGTCATATAACAGTTCTAAATATGCTTTGATTTAAACAGTTAGTAATTATACTCATTACCCATGAAATGGACTGAATATTTATTAAACGACATCACCAAATCAGCGATCGCCTGATCAGAACAAACTATAGTCATCAGTAAACCCATTGATCAAAATATTTAAAAAATGCCAAATCTCAAAGAAGATGATAACGCCCTACGTCAAGTATTGACCCAAGCCAAAACCATCGCTGTTGTCGGTCATTCTGATAAACGCCATCGCACCAGCTATCAAATTGCCCAATTTTTACGCAGTGTCGGCTACACAGTTTTTCCTGTTAACCCATTAGTTTCAGAAATTGACGGTCAACCCTGCTATGCTTCTCTTGGGGATATTGCACAACCAGTAGATATTGTCAATATCTTTCGCCGTTCGGAGTACCTACCGGAAATTATCACTGAAGCGATCGCTATCAATGCTAAAACGGTGTGGGCACAATTAGGTATTTCTGATTCTTCATCAGCACAAAAAGTCCTCAATGCAGGATTAAACGTAGTAATGGATGCCTGTATCAAAATTGAGTATTTGCGGTTAAAAGTAAGTTAAACAGAGTCTCCCTTTGGTTGACAATCAGGTGGTCACCAGCGATAAAAACAAGCAAAAGACGGTTTTAGTGGGGGTTTGTCTTTTAGCTTCCAGCTTTCAACAATAATCAAACTACTTTAATCAGTCGGAAATATTATTAATTGACTCTACCCCTTAAGACTGAGTACATTACAAATTTCTTTCCATCTCCAGAGTGATAAACTCTAGCAAAATAAATAGTTTACTTAACAGTAGATGAACAGGAGAAATCCTTCATCACAAGAGAGTTGTGTACTTGTTTTTCGTGGTCAGATTAAGAGTGTGTGCCAGGTGTGAGGAGCAAGGAAGTCGGTGACGTGTAGTTGTCGACAATTAAGTACGATTGGCGAATTATCCGGGTTGAAAACACTTAAACTTGCTATTAGTAAGTGGGTGTCCAAGTAATAAGTAAACCTTGGGTTGAATTATCGATCCAGGGTTTATTTTTGACCTCTTAAAAGCGAAAACCCAGAAATTATGTCTTTTGATTACTTAAGCTCTAATTTTTAGTTAATTATCAGGAGAATTCTATGCCGGAAGAGCAAACATTACAGCCACCACAGCAACAGCAACCACCAGGTACTGAATCAGAAATGACGCCAAAACCCAAAGCAGATGATGCTCAGCATCAAGGTTCTGGCAAGTTACAAGATAAAGTAGCATTAATTACAGGTGGAGATAGTGGTATTGGTCGTGCTGTAGCGATCGCATTTGCTAAAGAAGGCGCAGATGTGGCGATTGTTTACCTGAATGAACATGAAGATGCTAAAGAAACCAAACATTTGGTAGAAAAACAAGGGCGCCGTGCGGTAGCCATAGCAGGCGACATTACCGATGAAACTTTTTGTCAGCAAGCAGTGCAACAAACAGTAGATGAGTTTGGTAAGCTAGATATTCTCATCAATAACGCCGCTGAACAGCATCCACAAAAAAACATTGAAGATATCACCAAAGAACAGTTAGAGCGTACTTTCCGTACTAATATTTTCTCAATGTTTTTTTTGACCAAAGCGGCGATGAAACACTTGCACCAAGGCAGTGCCATCATCAACACTACATCAGTCACAGCTTATAAAGGCAGTCCACAACTACTTGATTACTCTTCCACAAAAGGTGCGATCGTTGCTTTTACTCGCTCCCTATCACAAAATTTAGTAGACAAGGGAATTCGAGTGAATGCTGTTGCACCAGGCCCTATTTGGACACCTTTAATCCCCTCAACTTTTCCGGAAGAGAAAGTTGAAAGTTTCGGTAAACAAGTGCCAATGCAAAGAGCCGGACAACCTGAAGAAGTAGCACCCAGCTATGTATTTTTAGCCTCGGATGATGCTTCTTATATGTCTGGTCAAGTTTTACATCCCAATGGTGGAGAGGTCGTTAATGGTTAAAGAAAGTTAGGAGTTATGAGTTTAGAGTTATGATAATTTTTTAATTTTTAATTAATCAATTCCACCTTTTAACTCTTAACTCTATCCGCAGTGTCTTCCATGAGAGAGATGTACTAATCCTGAAGAATTGTTAATCTAGCATACGACGAACATTTAATAACTAAAAACGAAAGCTTATGGCATCTGCAAAACCATTGCATGGCACAGAATTAGTAGATTGTGCTAGAGCAAATGCGAAGCAGGGAATTGAAACTGCTGCTTACCAATGTGGCTATGGTGATGACCTCAACACTTTTGCACGAGAACTACGGCAAGCTTGTGAAACAATGAATTTACAAGTTAAGGAACTCAGCGAATTGATTACTGACCAAGATTTAATACTAGAATTAGGTACTGGCGAAATTATTGCCCCACAAACAGCATCAGAACTGTAAACTGAAGATTTAGGAGAAAAGGCAAAGATGCACCGCTCCTAAATCTAAATATATAAGTGAAGGCGTTGCCCTAATCGTTCCTAGTAAGAACTGACAGATCAGGCGATCGCTGTATCTTAGCCTTCCAAACCCTACTCTATTATTTCAGTCTGACCAACAAAGTCGGCTATTTAGATTCAAACTAATTTTTTAGTATAAATAATTACAATAAAATGTAATTTTTGAATTCAAATAAACTTTGATGATAAAAAATAGTTCACAGCCCAAAAACCTTTATTTGCAACTTGACTGTATCAGCTACAAGATTTGTCACATAATATTTATTTACCGATATGTACTGAAATTTTAATATTAATTTAATATAAAATACACCAGGTCTGATTTATGTGACAACACGGTGTAAAAGAGTTAGTCAAAAATATTGTTTTTTTCTGGATAAATATAAAGAAATATTGAAATTTTGATATTTTTAGTAGCTAGATTTATCCAGTATGAAAAATTATGCTGTATTTTGGTAAATATCAATCAAGATTCACCAAAACTTTGAGCTAGCTTTAAAAAACCGTAGAAAAATGTAAATATTTCAATAATGCTTCAAAAAAGAATAGACATAATTACGAAATATAGTGTCAAATATCAATACCTTAGCCAATTTGCAAAGACTGGTATAAAGTAAATCCACAGAATACAGACTTCTTTTTGCCATCAGGCAAAAAATTTAGCCAGTAAAACCCTCTATGGTTATTGTGGAAAGAATTTATACTATGTTGTTCACCTAGATAAGGGTTTTACGTTTTGCCTGATAGTCAAGCACATCCTTGTCTTAGTCTGTTTGGACAAAAGTTAGACTGCCTTTATTTTTGGCCAAGGTATTGAAATATGTAATCAATTTATCTTGAGGAACCAGTGACGAACGTTATTATTAATACTAATTTATTAGAATGCGTACTTATATTTGTTAGGTCTTGCTTTGCCTCAAGCTTTGTGAACTAGCATGTAACTTAAATTAAAATTTACCAAAAATAGCCCTAAAAGTACTTATTTTTAATAAGTACTATATATAACTAAGTGATAAAAATATATAGAACAGTTGAGTGATGAGTATTATAGCCTCTAGCATAACTGGCTTCTTGCACTAGTAATATTAATTACATAGATGGAAACGAGTAAAACTAACTCTACTTTCCATGCACTATAAAAGTAATCTTTAGTATTTCTGTTGATACATTTTTCTCGACATATTTGCTTCTTAAGGAGACCAAGAAAAATAGATTGTCGGAGTATTAATCGATCTAAATCAGAGGCTAAAAAAGCTGCGAATTAGATATATGCATTTTCATTTCCATGCATATTCTCCGCAGATTTTCCAAACAAAGCTAGTCCTGAAACCTCCATCAGGGCATTAGTTTTAACCTTCTTTTGAGGTATATATCTCCATGAGTGACAACACCAGCCTGCAAAGTTCATCGGTTCTTGACCCATCAGTCAGTTCACCAAGTGCTACTAAATCGTCTCTAGACATAACTCAACAGCCACAAATCAATAGTTTAGTTGCTGCTAGCGACAGCACGTCCTCTCAAGGGAACGGCCTCTATGCAGAGTATTACGACAACAAAGACTTCACCAACCTAAAGCTAACTCGCATAGACAACAAAGTTGACTTTAACTGGGCTTCGGGTTCTCCTGACTCATCCATAGGTGCGGATACTTTTTCCGTGCGTTGGACAGGTCAAGTACAAGCCCAGTACAGCGAGACTTACAACTTCTACACCACCACAGATGATGGAGTGCGACTGTGGGTAGATGGTAAGCAAATCATCAATAACTTTGTCAATCAAGCTGCCAAAGAAATCAGCGGCACAATCGCATTGGTTGCAGGGCAGAAGTACGACATCAAGCTAGAGTACTACGAAAATGCTGGCCAGGCCGTTGCCAAACTTGCTTGGTCAAGTGCCTCTACTGCAAAACAAATTATTCCCCAGTCACAACTGTATTTACCAGCCCTCGCACCTACTATCACCTTGGGTTCATCTGTCACGACTGTGAAGGAATCTGCTGGTAATGTGATTATCAATGTGGTACGGAGTGGTGAAGATTTAAGTGGCACGTCTTCAGTTCGGTATGCCACTACATCTGTGAGTGCTACACCAGGGAGTGACTACGGCACGAAAGACGTTACAACTGAAGTCACGGGCAGGGTTACATTTGAAGCGGGAGAAACTAGTAAACAGATTTCCATTCCGATATTGAATGATTCAATAGCAGAATCAGATGAAACCTTGACTTTCGTTGTCGATCAAGTGGAGGGAGCAGATCTAGGATTGCAGAGAACTCTCACAGTTACAATTGAAGATGACGATCGCACCGATCTAGACTTTACTCAACCACAAGTCAAGGAAGATGCTGGTACTGTTCAGGTGACAGTGACACGAAACTACACTGGGACGGCTGCTAGTGTGGACTACACAACCGTGGATGATACTGCTAAAGCTGGTTTAGATTACACAGCTATATCTGGAACCTTGAACTTTGCAGTCGGAGAAAGCAGTAAAACAATCAACATCTCCATTCAAGATGACACTGTTGCCGAATCCAATGAACAGTTTAGTTTGAAGTTCAGTAACGCCATCGGTGTGGGACTGGGCCAAGACACAGCTGTGATTTCCATCATCGATAATGATTCGGGTAATTTTAAAACAGAGACTGTGGCTTCTGGGCTGACTCAACCTACAGCTTTTGACTGGACATCTGATGGTAAGCGCATGTTCATTGCCCAGAAAAATGGCGTAGTACGAGTGGTAGACAATGGCACTTTACTAAAAACGCCATTTATAGATATTTCTGGGCTAGTCAATAATGTACGCGATCGCGGTTTGTTAGGTATTGCTGTACATCCAGATTTTGGTAAGACTACAAACCCCAAAAACTACATCTACCTCTTGTACACCTACGATCCACCAGAAACCAGCACCAGCAATCCCAGCAATAATAGCAGTAGTACCTTAGACGATCCTGATAAGTCTGGTAATCGTGGCGCACAATTATTAAGGGTGGAAGCTGACCCTGCTACCAACTACACTACTGCCAAAGCTGGTACAGAAGTGGTTCTGCTAGGCAAAAACACTACTTGGCAGTATATCGTTCACCCCGATGACGATAGCACAGATGTTTCAAAGAACTTTGCACCATCAGGAATTCTCAACAAAAATACTGGTCAACTGTTTACCAGCCTGCAAGATTATCTTAGTAATCTTGACAACGCTGTCAACGTTGAAGATTTCATCGCCACCGATAGCCAATCTCACTCAATCGGAAGTTTGCAATTCGGTACTGATGGATCGTTATTTGTTAGCACCGGTGATGGTACTTCCTACAACAACGTAGACCCTCGTGCAATTCGCGCTCTGGATACTAATAACTTGTCCGGCAAAATTTTGCGGATTGACCCCATAACAGGTGAAGGATTGTCTGATAACCCGTTCTACGACTCTAGTAAGCCCAATAGCAATGCTTCTAAAGTTTGGAACTACGGTTTGCGTAACCCCTTCCGCTTCACTATAGATCAAAAAACCAACACCCCCTACATCGGTGATGTCGGCTGGACACGTTGGGAAGAAATCAACGTTGGCACAAAAGGAGCTAACTTTGGTTGGCCAGCCTATGAAGGTGGCACTGATGCAAATGGTAATCCTACCAGCATCAAAAATTCAAATTACGCTTCCTACTCAGCTATAGCCTCAAGACTACAAGCCTTATATAGCAGCGGCACTGCCACAGCACCAACTTACGCTTACAAACATTACACTGATTCTAATGGAAACAGTTCTGATGCGATCGTTGGAGGTGATTTTTACACAGGCTCTACTTTCCCCTCTATTTACCAAAATTCCTTGTTTATCGGTGATGCAAGTAAAGGAACTATCGATACTTTGACATTTGATAGTGATGGCAAAGTAATTTCAGTTAACCGATTTGCTTCTGGTGTGGGAGCGCCTGTGCAAATCAGTACTGGGCTGGATGGCAATCTGTACTATGCAGACTTGTATGCAGGCAGAATTGTCAGATATACACCCGCTTAGAGAAGAGGGTAGGGATGGGGAGATAGGGGAATGATTCTTTACTCCTAAACTCCTAACTCAGCACTCCTAACTCCTAATACCATTTCACTCAATTACTGATACAAATCCAAAGCACCCCTGCACCAGGTTAACGTGAGTTCGATGAACCTCTCCCCAACCCCTCTCCGACGCGGAGAGGGGCTTTAGCATCTTCGGTAAAGAACGAAAAATCAAGCTTTTAAAGCCTCTCTCCTTTCAGGGGAGAGGTTTGGAGAGGGGTCTTTTAAATCTGTCGAACTCACGTCAGGTTAAGAAAGCTTAGTCAGAAATCCTAATAACTTTTTGGTACGCGGTGTCAGCAGTGTGCGACGATAAGCATCTGCTGCTTTTTTAATGCCCTCGGCTTGAGTAGGATAAGGGTGAATGACGCTGCTTAATTTGTTTAAACCAATCTTATTCACAATTGCTGTTGTCACTTGGGAGATCATTTCGCCTGCATGACTGGCGACAATGGTCGCACCCAGAATTTCATCAGACCCCTTTTTGTGGAGAATTTTCACAAATCCTGATTCTTGATTGTCAGCGATCGCTCGGTCTACACTACTCAAAGGAATTGTAATCTTAGCTACATCAATACCCAACTTCTGTGCTTGGTGTTCGTACATCCCCACATGGGCAATTTCCGGGTCAGTATACGTTACCCACGGCATTACCAGACTACTGAGTCGGGAGCGTCCTAAGCCAAAGGGAGAAAACAGTGTATTCTTAATCACAATCCTGGCTGCTGCATCCGCTGCATGGGTAAACTTCCAGTCCATGCAGATATCCCCAGCTGCATAAATCTTGGGATTGGTAGTTTGCAGGTAATCATTCACCTTCACACCTTGGCGTTTGTCATATTCCACCCCCACGGCTTCTAAATTCAAACCCTCCACATTCGGGGCACGTCCTGCACCGACTAAAATTTCATCTACAGTCACGGAATCTCGGTGACCCTGAGAAGAAAAATAAAGCCGCTTGCCGTCAGTGACAGTTGCTACCTCTTCTAACTGGCAATTCAGTACTAAACGAATTCCTTCACTAATCAAGACTTTTTGAATAATTTCAGCAGCGTCAGCATCTTCTTTATTCAAGATGTGAGAACCGCTATGAAAAAGTACTACCTCACTACCTAAACGCCGGAAAGCTTGCGCCAATTCACAACCGATAGGGCCACCGCCAATTACTGCCAACCGTTCTGGTCGTTGAATCAGAGAAAAAACCGTTTCATTAGTCAGATAGCCTGCTGTTTCAATTCCTCGAATCGAAGGTTGCGTGGCTCTAGCACCAGTGGCAATTACAGCTTTTTTAAACTTGAGAATCTGATCGCCAACTTCTACAGTATTTTTACTCGCAAACCGACCACTACCCAAGAATACATCTACACCCAGTGATGAAAAGCGCTCAGCCGAGTCATGATGGCTAATACCAGCCCTTACCTGCCGCATCCTTGCCATAACTGCGGGAAAATCAACATCAACATGTGTAGGAATGTTAATTCCCAAATCTTTCGCATTCCAGATTTCCCCAACTACACGAGCAGAGCGAATAATAGTTTTAGATGGTATGCAACCAACATTCAAACAATCTCCCCCCATGAGATGCTTTTCAATCAATGCCACCTTCAAACCTAAATCTAAACCCGCTGCACCCGCCGCCACCACTAAACCCGCTGTCCCAGCGCCAATGACAACCAAGTCGTAAATATCAGCAGGTTGAGGATTAACCCAATTTGGTGGATGAACGTAGGACACCAACTTTTGGTTATACTCATCCACTGGACGAACAATAACTCTTTCTAATTCTGAATTTGACATTTGAAGTATGAAGTATAAAGTATAAAATTTACAGTTTCTTTTTTATTTGTTCATTTGATAATTTCCAGATACCCTACAGCCTAAGTTGAATTTTTAATTATTAATTACCTCATCTTCTAAAGCTTTCCGGGCAATACGGGTGACATAAATAGTAGCGCCGACTGTTGCCACAAAACCCAAAATCCGCATTGCCCATTGCACATTAGGGTTAGTGGGTTGAGCCTCAGTTCCAATCATCGCTAAATTGCTAGCTAAAGAACCAAGATAAACATACATGATTGTTCCTGGAATCATACCCACAGAACCGATAAAGTAGTCTTTGAGAGAAACTCCCGTAATCCCAAAGGCATAGTTTAATAAATTGAAAGGAAAAATTGGAGAAAGTCGAGTTAACAGAACAATTTTTAATCCTTCTCTACCAACTGCTCGATCAATAGCAGCAAAATTTTTGTTATCTGTAATTTTACGAGCAACCCAACCCCTGGCTAAATAACGCCCCACAAGGAATGCAGCAGTGGCACCTAAAGTTGCACCCACAAATACGTAAACAGAACCCCACACTACCCCAAAGACAAAACCAGCACCTAAAGTCAAAATCGAACCTGGTAAGAAAGCAACGGTAGCAGTAATGTAAAGTGCAATAAAAGCAATAGCTCCCACCGTACCAAGGCTATCAATCCACTGCAAAGCATTCAGTAAAATTGCTTGAGGATTGAAAGAATTGGTTTTCACTGATTCTTGTGCCCAAGCATTGCTCGTGTCTAAAAATAGAGCGATCGCCAGATTCAACAATATTAACACAGCCACTTGGAAAAGCTTCTGTATGTTGGTGATATCAAATAGATTAGCCCTCAGCGGTTTTTTCATAAATTGCAATAGAAAAAAAAACAAAATTTCAACTTACCTTTTTTGATATCAAGTATAAAAAAGCAAAATAATCGTCTTTTTCATCATTCATGTTTCATACTTTCATTAAGAGCTTTCTGAGCAACTTTTGTCATGTATACTGTGACTGCAACAGTAGCAATTAATCCAACTACTCGCATCACCCACTGCCAAATTTGAGCTTGTGAACTGCTTGGTTGATTAGGTGTGTTAATCATGGCAAGATTACCAGCTAAGGAACCAATGTAAACGTACATCACAGTACCGGGAATGATACCCAAAGAACCTAATATATAGTCTTTGAGAGAAACCTGTGTCACTCCAAAAGCATAATTTAATAAGTTAAAGGGAAAAATGGGGCTAAGGCGAGTCAACAGCACAATTTTCCATCCCTCTTTGGCAACTGCTACATTAATGGCTTTAAATTTAGGATGTTTGTCAATCTGACGAGAAACCCAATCCCGCGACAGGTAACGTCCTATAAGAAAAGCCAAAGTTGCTCCCAGCATTGCAGCAATCAATACATAAACTGAACCCCAAAATACGCCAAACAAGCAACCTCCCTTGAGTGTTAAAACAGAGCCTGGTATAAAAAGTAATGTTGCTAAGTTATAAATGACCATGTAGGCAATGGGCCCTAGAGTACCAAGACTCTCAACCCAAATAACTGATTTATGCAAAAATTCCTGAAGTTGGAAGTGTTGAGCAAGAATTATCAGGGTGGCTACTATTAAAGTTAATAGCAATAGTTTGAGTTTGCTATTTAATCGAGGCTGATGTTTGAAAACCATTATAATTATACTAATTAGTAATTAAGACACACTCTGACAAGGCTTGAGTTAGCAATCTTAAATCATTCGTAAAAATCTTTCTTTATTATCTCGGTGTTCTCTGTATTTGAGCGATTTGTTAAAAAAATATTTTTCATAACTGTGGAAGAGAAGCTGTTACAGTAGTTTGCAAGTAAATAAGGTAAAAAACACAGAACTCAAAATCATATATGAAAACTTTCTACCTCCTGCCTTTTGCGAAAACTGCTGTAAGTGTGATCAAGAGATAATACGTAGTTAGTAATGTAGCAAATTATTCTGATATTGGACTTGAATGAAAACTAATGCTGCTCGACTGCTCGATAAACTAAGTATTCCCTACCAAATTCTCAGCTATGATGTAGATCCTGATGATCTCGCAGCAGAGAGTACAGCCCAGAAAGTTGGTCTTCCTCCAGAACAAGTTTTTAAAACCCTAGTAGTTAGAGGTGATCAGACAGGTATCTGTTTTGCTGTTTTACCTGGAAACGCTCAGTTAGACTTGAAAGCCTTGGCACGGTTTTCAGGAAATCGCAAGATTGAGACAGTTTCCCTCAAGGAAGTTCAGCCACTAACGGGATACATACGTGGGGGTGTAACGGCTTTAGCTAGTAAAAAAAACTATCCAGTCTACATTGATGAAACAGCAACCTTGTTTGAACAGATTACTGTTTCTGGGGGAATGCGCGGTATGTTGTTTTTGCTATCTCCATCTGACTATTTACGTGCAGTCAATGGCATCTTAGGGGCAATTGCACAAAATTAATACTAGAGATTTTCAGTATTGCTGAAGAGGTAAACAGACGATAGTTTTATGCAAATATTGCCGATTGTAGAGAAGCAAGATGGAAACTACACTGTGAAAAGATAATCTCATCAGCGATCGCTACCTCACCAAGTTAGAGGGAGTTTGCTTAGCAAAGTTTCTATCCATCAATTCTGGGCGTGAGTTCGCCCGCACAGCCCGAAACATTCCAAATCGACACAGCCCCGCACCAAATGCCAAACGCATCAACAATAAAGTCGGCACCTCGCGCACAGACTTGATAAAACCAGACAGTCCAAAACGCACTAACCCATTTGGTTTAGCTATCCCTTGCCAAATCGAATCTAACCAAGAAGGAAGCGTTTGTTTCGTCCAGTCTGCGGTAATTACCTCCCCCTCGACTAATTTCGTCTCTACTAAAAGCTCACTAAAGCCTTCTATGCTAGAAAAAGCCGGATGAGACCACTGTTCAAGGAGTTGTTTCATCACTGGTTTTTCCCAGAAATTTAGCGGCTTTTGGCGGTCATCCCTTTGATTCCAGTCAGCTACAACCAATATGCCACCAGGCTTTAGCACCCGCATTAATTCTCTAGCAAAAACGGCTTTATCGGGCATATGGGGGCCTGCTTCAATCGACCAGACTACATCAAAACTGGCATCTGGAAACGACAAAGCCATAGCATCATCCACCGCAAACTGGGCGCTTAGCCCTTGGGGCGTTAACTCCTGGGCGCGTTTTACCTGCTGTGGGCTGATGGTAATCCCGGTGACAGCAAAACCATAATCTCGCGCTAAAATCCGACTACTGCCCCCGATACCACAGCCAACATCTAAGACGGTAGTACCAGGAGGTAATTGATCTAAACCACCCCATTTAACCATTTCATGTACAAAGTCAGATTTAGCAGCCAAAAAATCTTTCCGTCGTGGCGGCGAACCATAGTGACCGAGGTGAATGTGTTCTCCCCAATAAAACTCTAGGATGCCGTCAACAGTCCATTGATCGTAGGAATTGGCGACTGTGGCAGAAGATTCATACTTGCGAGCAGTCAGGAAATAAGCCACAATTGCGATCGCTAAAAGCAGAAGAACACCAATTAGAAGATACAGTAAAGTTGACATTGTTTTGAAAGCTGCCTATACACCTAACGTAGCTGTTTGACTGACAAAACTCAAGTAGGATAGGAGATTTCCAGAAAATCGCTTTCGTCAACTCATTGAAGTATATCCCCAAGCGATCGCTCTTCACTGACTTACTTATCTGATTGGCGTTGTTGCATGGATCTCTGGCTGTCAAGCCCATAATACATAGTGATCAGCGATAAACCCTTGTAGCGGTTACTTTTCAAGCTTTTTAGGTTGCCTACGATACACGTCTTTTCGGGGCGCTATTGAAATTTATCAAAGCTTTTCGTGGTGCGCCTATTCTCTTGATGAGTGCTAGCTTTACTCCCGAACAGTTACAAGCTATTCGCCAAGTACTTGCAGAACAAGGGGAAGAATTAGACGAACCCATCGAAGGGCCAAAGGAATTGGAGGAACTTAAGCGTTACGACATTAAATATGTCCCGATTGTAACTGACTTGGATGAACTCAAGGAAATCTGGGAATCTGCAATAGCAGCTCTCAAAAATCAGCAAAAAGTTTTGTGGGTGACAAACTCTGTCAAAACCTGTATCGAAATTTATCGTACAGCCAAAATTCAGCTTGCTGAACAATTACCAGAATTAGACATTAAACCGTTAATCTATCACAGTCGTTACCGTTACAAAGATCGACTCAAAAAGCATCAAGCTGTAATTGCAGCCTTTGGAAAAGATCAACCAGTCTTGGCTATCACTACGCAAGTTTGTGAAATGTCACTAGATTTAAGTGCTGATTTATTGATATCTGCAATGGCTCCCGCAGCATCTTTAATTCAACGCTTGGGAAGACTGAACCGCAGAATGACCAAACAGGAACAAGGAACAAAGTTGGCAATTATTTATCCTTGGGATAATCCGCGACCCTATGATACAGCAGAACTCGCCACAGGAGAGCAACTAATTCAAGAATTTTCCGGTAAAACAGGTATTTCTCAAAGATATTTAGCTGAATTTGCTAGCTGTCTGAATGCTGAGAAAGTCCAGCAAATTAAATCAAGTTGGTTAGAAGAAAATTGGTGTAATCGCCCAGATTTTCTACGCGAAGGTGGATACACAATTACCGTATTATTGGGTGAGGATGAAACAGCAATCTGGAATATTGCCGAACAACGCAGACAAGAATTACTCAAACAAGGTATCAATGAATCCCGGATGAAATTGTTCAAACGGGAAGCACAAGCTTGGTCAGTACCTATCCGAATTGAACCAGACTATCACAAATGGCAACGTAGGGGCTTTTATCCTATCACTCCAACCGGCAGAATTAATTATAGCGAAGAGGTAGGAGCAGAACAGTGAAATTAGAATTTGATTTAGGTAATCCTAGCTTTACTTGGTTGCATTGTGCTGGTTTAGCTGGTTTATGGATGACTTTAAAGCAGTTAGAAATAGAAAAAGTGGCTCGTCCGGAGGGTTTAAATTGGCAGCTTTCTCACCGAAAAATCATCTTAAATTGGCAGGAAAGCGATAAAACAGTTTTGGAATGGCTATTAAAAGAATCATTTCAAATAAATGATGGACTAATTGCCCTTCGCGGTTTAGATTCGCAAACAATGCGTAAGGATGCTCAGGTGATTGTCCACCAGGGGATTCTTGGCACTTTTTTACAACATACCAGCACTCATAAATCGAGTGGAACTAAAACTGAATCTCTATCATTAGGTGAAGAAGAAAAAGAAATTCAGGTGACATATAAAGCCTTACAAAGCTATGCTTATCAAGATTTTGCTAGTAACCTTTGTGATAAAAACGGACAATTGCTGACAAAACCTATTAGTGTTGCTGGATGGTTAAATCCTGGTGCGGTGGTACGTCATGTAGCCTTTAGTTCTGATACCAGTTTTGAAGAACGTCCAGAAAATGCATTTGTTTTATTATTTGCTTCTGTTGCTTGTTATTACTACATTCTGCGCTCAAAGTTGCGAGATAAACGCGCACAATATGCCTTGGTAGTTCCTGAAATCACAAATCTAGAAAAATATGCTCAATACCGCCAACATCATAACTTGATATATGCCACTTATAAAGATTTTCATGCATCAGGTTTAGGCGATGCTGGATTACGATTTTTGACATTGGAGGAAACTGTAAAGATTACTCATACTTTTGCTGTACAGCGTTGCCAAGTTTTAACTTTGGGAACTGTTGCATGGGCAACTCAACAAAAAACTCGGACAGATATGTATGTAGTAGAAGCCAGTGATGAAGTTTGTCATAACTATAAAGTTTGTGATAATTGGTTGAAAGACAAAGACATTGAAGGTAAAGAAGGCAGATTTGTTGCCACTAACTTTGCAAAAGAACTAATATCTGAAAACTTGGCAAGAAATCAACCTTGGTATTCAGGAATTTCAGAAAAAGTAAACAGTAACGAACTGTTCAAAAAGTTATTTTATGAAAGGGAAGGACTTTATCAAGTGATTCAAAAAGTTAAATCAGATCAACGCGAAAAACTATTTGTTCAAGCTTGCCATGAGGCGATTAAATTTACATATGGTCAAATTTCTGAACAAGCAAATAAACGAGGAGAAGTGCCAAACTTCGACAGGGAAACAGTACGCATTAGAACTGGATTAGGTAGATGTAAAAATTCGGATACATTTCGAGAATTTATTACTGATTTTTGGTCACGAGCAGGGAAAATTCCTACTTTACAGGAACATTGGGAAGAGTTAATGGACTTTGTAATGGCTGATAAGAACTGGAAAAAATCAAGAGATTTAGCTTTGTTAGCATTAGCCAGTTATAAAGGCAAAGGTATTTCTAATGAAGATAATGTGATTGATCTTGGTATTTAAGATCAGGACTTACGCAAAAATTACGAAAAAGCTTAATTTATCGAACTGCAAAGACGCCAAGAACGCCAAGAATTCGTAGAGTGTGCGTAAGTCATAAAAATTTCAGAGAAGTCTAATTTTTGAGAATGTTTGTAATTTCAAGGAGATTTCAAGAATGTCGTTTCATTTATTCGGAAATGTGTTGACTGGGTATGGTACTGCTGCTAATAACCGTGGAGAAAATGAAGGTAATATCACTACCCTACAAAAAATTCTGTGGAAAGGAGAAGTACATACAACAGTTTCATCTGAGGCAATTCGTTGGGCATTACGCTATTATTGGCAAACTGCTGGCAATGGTTATCAAGTAAATCGCCGTTGGGATGATGATACAAATGATAATATTTGGCAAAATGAGAATTTTGATGATACTAATTTTATCGATGATGATGTGTTAGGTTTTATGCGTGCAGAGGGTGCAAAAGTAGAAGCTTCAGATGAACCTAAACAAAAAGGTAAAAAAGCACCCAAAGGTACAACAACTGCTAAACGAGGAGTTTTAGAAGTAACTCGTGCTGTTTCTACAACACCTTTTAGTGGTGATTTAACCTTTAATGCTGCTAGTGGTAAAAAAGGACGGACTTCACTTTATGGAACTGAGGTTCATGCAACTCGTTATCAATATGGATTTGCATTAACTCCAGAACGTTTGAAAAATAAATCTCGGATAATTGCAGTTTTAGATGGTTTGAGTTCTCTAGGTGAAGTAGCGGGTAATCACTCTCGCTTTCTCTACGATTTTTCTCCTGAAAGTTTAGTTTTAAGATGGACTAATGATTTTTCACCCCGAATCCTTTACTGCTATGAAGAGAACGAAGGAGAAATATCAATTGGGGAATTGGTAAGAAAGGTGAAAAATCAGGACATTGAACCGCAGGAGTTATGGATAGCAGGTGCAATTACTGAATCTGAGGAAGTGGAAGAATTAGAAGAATTGGGAGTGAATATTTTCCCAGGAATTAAACTAGCTGTACAAAGCATGAAACAAGTCATCGCTAGAGATTTACAGCTACCTCAACTGGAGTTGATTCGATGACAAAAACCGAGAAAATGTTAGCTTTAGAAGTAGAAGTTCCCATAGCGAGCTTTCGCCAATCTCGTGCAAGAGAGTACGCTGAAACTTACCCAGTACCTCCACCATCCACAGTTTATGGTATGCTACTTTCCATAGTGGGAGAAATAGACAGATATAAACATTGTGGAATCAGGTTAGCGATCGCTCTAATTTCCCAACCACAAAAATCAACCGTCATTCGCACATTTCGCCGCTTTAAAAAGAAAGATATTCATGACCCCAGCAATGCTAGACCAGATTATCAGGAACTATTAACTGATATTAAATTTATTACTTGGGTTGATGCTGGACAAGATAATTCGCAGCCAACGTTACCCGAACGCTTACAGATTGCATTTGCTAACCCTGCTTCGATTAATCGTTTTGGGGGTCTTTGTTTAGGAGAAAGCCGCGATTTGGTCAATGCTGTTACTTTGTTGCCAAAAAACTATCAAAGTCAATCTTTGCAATGGCTGGTGTGCGATGAAAATGGGTTGTTGACTTTACCCTATTGGGTAGATCATGTCGGTTCAAAGGGTACTCGTTGGCAGAGATATATAATACTTGAACCTTCTGAAATATCTCATCCTCCTGAAGCTGCCTGGACATTAATCCAAGCAACTTAGCAATTGTCACTTAAACTAAAAGTAAGCCTCTTTTACCAAAAAAATCAGCTTCAAAGCCTTGCCCGCAAGCGGCCTGGTTTTGAACCTCTGCTTTGAAAGCTCCCCTGCCCCCCTGCTTTTTCATATGGTTCAGTCTTCTAATCAACGCCTAACCCTAGAAGAATTTCTTGCACTTCCCGAAGGGGATATTACCTACGAGTTTGTTAACGGTGAAGCTGTCCCCAAATATAAAAATGATGAAATGTCACCAAAGTTTTTTCATTCTACGGTTCAAAAAACTTTACTTATTTTTCTAGACCAATGCTTTCACAATCAAGGTCGTGTAGAAGTTGAATGGGCTGTTAAATTAAAACTTCAAAATCAAGATTGGATACCTGTACCAGATTTGACCTATGTTTCTTATAACCGTCTTCCTGCTGATTGGCTATTAGATGAAGCTTGTCCTGTTGCACCAGAACTAGTGATTGAAATTATTTCACCTGGTCAAACTTTTGGTGAAATTGCTGAAAAAGCGACAGATTATGTCAAAGCTGGTGTTTCTCGTGTTTGGGTGGTTGATACAAAAGCTAGAATTGTAACTGTATTTGCGTCATCTTCCTTGCTAATTACTTATCGATCTGATCAAGTAATTACTGATGATTTGCTACCAAAATTGGAAATTACCCCTAATGCAATTTTTCAACAAGCTGGGTTAAATCCCTAAAATTGGCGTTGCTGATTGAAAATATGAATTAGTTTCACGCAAAGGCGCAAAGACGCAAAGGTACAAAGAAAAGGAAAGGTAATTTTGGCATTTCATATTCTGATTCAGCAATGCCCTAAAATTCAATTTCCTCTGATGTCGTAAGGCGCTAAAACACAATTACCTTACAGACATATATGCAAACTCTTGAATATCTTGAAATCCCCGCCAAACTCGCAACCATCCGCGTATCTGCCCTCCACGCCCTTGCTTACTGTCCCCGCCTGTTCTACCTTGAAGAAGTCGAAGAACTTTACACGCAAGATGCAGCCGTATTTGCCGGACGCAGACTGCACACCGAACTCGAAAAACAAGAAGATGAGGAGTGGGAGGAGCTTTTTTTAGAAAGCGAAGAATTAGGTTTACGTGGTCGGCTTGATGCTCTTCGCACCCGCGATGGACAAACAATTCCCTACGAACACAAACGCGGTCGCGCTCACCGAGATGAGAATAATCAACCATCTGCTTGGGAGAGCGATCGCTTACAAATTCTCGCCTATGCTTACCTGTTAGAATCGGCACATGGAATTACAGTTCAAGAAGGCCGCATTCGTTATCACGCTGATAACGTACTGATTCACGTACCATTAGATGATACAGGACGCTCAACAGTTCGAGAAGCAATTAAACAAGCGCGGTGTTATGATAACGGTTTCGGCTCTCGCTCTGACTAAACCTGTGATGCCGTAAGGCGTTGAGCACAATAAAATATGGGATGCAGTAACAGGCTCGGATTTGGAAAAATTAACCCGCTTAAGAACTTGACAGTTGGCAAAAGGCTTTGATAAATGCGATCGCTGCGATACTTGTTGAACTTTGTTGTAGAAATCGAACCAAAACAGACTCTGCCCTTAAGGGCAAAGAGTCATGCCAAAAACCAAAGTATTGTTATTGATATAGCAGTCGAAGCATAGTTGAGGACAGTGCTGATTGCTACTAGCCTTGAAATAACTTGCTTTCTACTCAGCAACGCCACATGCTCCACTTGGGGAGCCACTGCGTTGGGCGGCTTTGCCGACTTGAAGCACGTGGCGTGAGACCCCAAGACCGTACTGCCTCACCGCAGTGGCTCCTCAGCACTCAGCACTCAGCACTTTGCTATATCTGTATATCAGTCATTGTGGGCGTGTTCAAACTCATAAACGTAAAATAGTCGGCTAAATTTGTTTAACAAGTATCCTATCACTGCAAATAGGGTTGCGCCTGCAAGGGCCCACCAAAATCCTATAGGGGGAAATGCTAAAAGTGGTATTGGCATTTGATTTACAGATGCAAGGGCAGCCTTTACTGCTATGGCTCTTGCATCCACAATTACACCCACACACAAACAAATTACAGCTAACCCATAAGCCAATACATAAAGGCGTTGAATATTCTTGAGAGCATCCTGGCAAACAGAGCAATGTTGAGTGTGGGTTGTCCAGACATCAAAAAGCTTTTGCTTGTCTAGTTCTGCACAGGAAAGATTCGATTCATGTCCATTAGCCCAAGGTATACTGCCTCCAGCTTTTTTCTCTAACCACTGGCGAAATGTAATTACCATCTTATCTTGAGGATTAGGTGTATAGACTGTATCCAGCCATCGGCTGTTTTGCCGTTTGGCTAGAATCTTCTGTTGGTAATGGAGAAATACCAAATCCTGGTGTAAGAATAGGGATGATAAAACATGACCTAACCAAGTCGGCATTGGTAGACCAAAAATTCCTAATCCTTTGGGCGTTTTCCCGGAATCATTCTTAACTAATACTTGGCAACCAATATGACGACACCATCCAGGACGGGTCGGGGTTGCATATAATGCCAGAATGAGTTTGCCACCATCAACAGAAGTTGAGACAATTCTCATATGACAAGGTGGTTGGAAGTCGTGAAAAGCTTGTTGAATTGTGGGCGCAGTCGGTGTAATTTCAAAGGCGAATCCTTCTTGAGTAGATATATCTTTGATGCAATGCATGTCATAGTAATTCGCATCTTTATAGCGATCGCCTACAATCCCGTGGTGTGAGACAGGTACATGGGCCGGATCTGCTACATTCTCCATAAAAAAGTCCCATCCGTAGGCTAGGTCACGAATATTCCAAAACATATGTACTACTTGAAGTGACTCATCCTCAAGTTCTGGAACAATTCGTGGTGTTCTCAATTGGCTTTCAAACTGTGCCTGTTGACCTGACTCAGCCCAAACCCACAGTAGACCTTGGCGTTCTTGTGTTGGATAGCTAACAGCACATGATCTAGGATTTGAGCAGTTTACAGAGGATGTTTGCTGATCTTTTGATTGGGGAATACTAACACAGTTTCCCTGTGAATCAAAACGCCAAGCATGGTAGGCACATAAAAGTGTGCCATCAGACTCAACACGCCCTTCAGAAAGAGGAGCTAGTCGATGGGGACAAAAATCTTCAAAGCAAGACCATTTACCAAAACTGTCTCGCCACAAAACAAGATCCCTTCCTAATAACTGTATTGCATGTGGGCGAGATGGATCTAAGAAATTTACAACTGCAACTGGATACCACTGCTTTGTCCATTGGAATATTTCTTCATCTTGTTGATTAAATTGTTCGATAGCTTTATCCATATCGCCTTGCAAATTTGTTTTAGTATTCATGGGTGTTTCTTTGACATTCTTTTAACTAATAAGCTTGCTGAAAACTGAACCAAATGTAGGGTATTTAACAACCTTCAAAATCTACTTTTTAACTATTAAGTATCCCCGTGTTTGCTTAGAAGCAGCATCAAAGGTATTCATCGCATTCCAAAGTGTTGATGCTGAAACCCAAACAGGAGGATACTTATAAGTCGATACATCTAGGATGAGAAATTTATCCATTTTCTCAGAATAAGCTGCTATTGGAGAAATATGCCCTCCACCGTTTTGACCTATCTGTGAACGGTCATAATTGACAATTATGAAATCTTGATTGTTTTTTAAATTTGCTTTGGCTTGATGACGAAATTCTTCTAACGTACTGCTTGATGTGTGATGTACCTCCACTTTACGATTGTGGCTTTGCACAAGTGCTGCTAGTTCATCAAGCGTCATCCCAAAAAAAGTGACTAAATATGGTGAGCGAACACTTTGGGCAGGGTCATCAAAGAAACTCTCCTGATCAAGACGCTTGTATCTACTTTCGCCTTTACCTAAAGCATTAAGTACTGTGACTCCACTAGCAACACCACAATAGGCGAAGCGTTTTTGAGTTTCTAGATAAGTAATAAGTGGCGTGTAGTCTTGTTTTATATTACTAGAATTTAGTATTTTCTTTCCCAGAGGTGATTCTAAAGAAATCAGATTTTGTGGAAGTGGCAACTGTTTTATGGGCGGCGGTACAAATGCATAATATCCTACTGCTGCAACACCGCTGACACCTAGCAATCCACTAATGCTAGCTATCACCGCAGCAATTTGTCGAACTCGACCCTTCACTCCATTCACCGGATGTTTTACCTTTGTAGCTTGCTGCTGAAAGCTTCTATTGTCTCCCATTGTCTACTTGTTACCAGTTCTTCCTACGTTTTGTGTAAGCAGTCACTTTTATCTTAAATAAATTAGCATTGTAAATATACTAATTTTCTCATAGTGTAATAAATAATACTAATTATTTCAAATGAAGCAACCCATTCAAACCCCGAAAGCCCTGCCATATAAAACTTTCTTAATTACGAATTACGAATTACGAACTACGAATTGGTATAACATCCGTTCATTCCTAATTATGTAGCGTTTCAGCCGCTCATGAAGAAATATTGCAACTATGAATAAAATTAAACGGCTTGTGATTGTCGGTGGAACCCACGGAAACGAACTGACAGGTATTTATCTGGTGAAAAAATTTGAGCGATCGCCCCAATTAATCCAGCGAAGTAGCTTTGAAACTTGCACGTTGTTAGCCAATCCCAAAGCATATGAAATCGGCAAACGATTTGTAGATACCGATTTAAATCGCTGTTTTCAACGCCAAGATTTGCACAATCTGAATCTATCGAGTTATGAAGCACAACGAGCCAAAGTAATTTACCAAACCTATGGAACTAAAGGTACTTTAGAGGCAAATTTGATGATTGATTTACACAGTTCAACCTCTAACATGGGGTTAACAATTATTCTGGCACGTCAGCTTCCATATAATCTACAGTTGGCTGCTTATCTCACATCCGTAAATCCAAACGTCAAAATACTTTATTCAGAACCCCAAACACTAGAAAATCCTTATTTAGACTCAATTTGTGAATTTGGTTGCAGTATCGAAGTTGGTGCTGTTGCTCAGGGAACATTGAATGCTACTTTATTTCAACAAACTGAAGAACTTATTTACGCAATTCTAGATTATGTAGAAGCCTACAATAAAGAAACGCCACTAAGAGTACAAGATACACTCATGGTTTATCAAAGCATTCGCACGATAGATTATCCCAGGAATGCAACTGGAGAAATTCAAGCGATGATTCATCCGCGATTGCAATTTCAAGATTATCAAGCCTTGCATCCAGGAGAACCAATATTTTTGACCTTTGATGGTGAGGAAATTGTTTATGAAGGTGACAAAGTTGTGTACCCAGTTTTCATCAATGAAGCAGCTTATTATGAGAAAGGTATTGCAATGTTTATGACTCTACCCATTGAAATAGCAACTATTTAGTGATACTAAATTTTTGATTTTTGATTTTGGATTAAAAGTCTTTACCAACAGGCTATACCAAAATATTAAACAATGCTGCTTAGGGAACATCCCAATTTTGCCAAAATACACAAACCTAGCACAAAAATTCTTGATAAACCTCTTTCCTTTGTGTTCTTTGTGCCTTTTATGGTTCGTTATTTTATTTCTCCTGTCTAAATTAAAACACGTATGAAACTAAACTTGCATCTTTGGGATGTTCCCCTTTCACAATCCAACAATCTAAAATCCAAAATGCTATTATAATTCGTCTGCATCAAGACCACTTTCTTGTTGAGCAGCATGAGGCAGTATAGATAGATCATCGTCTGGAATTCGTGTAGGCACTCCTAAACGCTTACGAGCTTGTTCCTCCGCTTGATTTCGGTCATTTTCGTTATCAAACTGATCTGCATCCAATAGATACTTCTCCCGTGCCGCCTGATCTCGTGAAGGCACAGAGCCATTCTTCCATTTGTATTTGAAGTTCATAAACAATAGTTTAAACTCTAGGTTTAAATTTAAGCTAATCGCTATATATATTACTTCTAGCGCTGGGCAGAAAATTCGTGATAATTTTCCTTAATTTGCTCAATCCCACTATTACTTTTTGCTTATTTACTGAAATGAATTTATTTTCTTAACCAGCGATAGAATTTGTTTGCCAATTGGGAAATAATGAGATAACACTAGTAAGTTCGTTGTTAGGATTGCAATCTGGTGGAAAAACAAAAAGTTCTTTTTCCAACAGCTGTGCCTTATGGTGAAGCGCGATCGCTTCCTTCAAAGTATAAAACATAATCGGAATCCATCTGCCACTGTAAAAGTACACAACAACTCGGCGGTTTGCGTACTCCTCCATCGGCAATGGATTTCGCCAAGTTGAAATCATGCCGAATAACACTCCTGATGTTATAGATTGATTGAAAAATTTATTAAACTTTATTATTCATCATCTTAACGGGCTTAAAAGTTCTTAACTTCTGACCGAAGATAGATAAGCATATATACTTAAGATTATTTTTATATTTCTGGTTCTCCAGCTGGCGTTGCTCTTATAGGATTTTGGATTTTAGATTTTGAATTTTAGATTTTTGATATTACATCCACGCTTATTACTTGTTCATCCTACTATTTATATATAAATTTTCTATCCTGCTCACGAGATGCCTTGATGATAATTCTTTAACTAAATACAATACGCTGTTTCTGGAATTAGGTTCAGGCAGATTGAAGTTATTAACTGGAGTTAATGATAAATTTATATGCGTTTACCTATTGGAATTAGTGCCATTTTAATGGCATCTCTCAGCTGGAACACACCAGTAATGTCTCAACCTGCTATACAAGTGGCACAATCACCAGCGATCGCTAGCTCAAATTTTAAGAAACTCACAATTAATCGGCGGTTGTGGTATCAACAAAAAATTACTAATTATCGCTATACATTCACCAGAAGCTGTTTTTGTGTACCCAAAGCCACAGAACCAGTAGTCATTGAAGTACGTAACGGTGTTACAACCTCCATCACTTCTGTAGAGACTGGTCAACCAGTAGATCCAAAATTATTCGAGAGTTACAATACAATTCCGAAGCTCTTTAATATTATTAAAGATGCCATCGCCCGTAGAGCAGCTAACTTAACTGTAAAATACGACCCTAAACTTGGCTACCCAACTCAAATTAATATCGATTACAACAGCCAAATAGCTGATGATGAATTATTCCTCACAATTGAAAATCTGCAAAAAACTTATTAATTACAGGATGATGTTAATTTTTAGTTGATATATCAAGTAAATCTGATTTTTCAACTCAGAACTCTCCTAGATATAAGTTTGAATAATCACGAAATAGTTGATCATAAATTGCCAGCAAGTTGCACCAAGTACAGTTAACGTGATCACCTCTAAACTAAACCAGCGTTCCCGCAGCAGTCCGGCTAGTGCGCGTAAACCCCATACTTCACTGCGACGATGACCAATAGCGATCGCTCCCATTTTACTATCTCGCATCGCTTCTAAAGCTGGCTGTCGAAATTGTCCCGTGATATAAACACCAGCACCACGGACTGCTGCTTCACGTATTAACAAATCTGTCATAGCACCAACAACAGCAATGCGTTTGACATCAGTTTGAACTGCTAAATATATTTGCTCTTGTCCGCCAAAAATTTGAGTTACACAACTGCACAAACCCGTAAAACTTTGAGTGGGAATCTCTCCTAACATCCCAATTGCTCTATTATCTTTCTCTCCCAATACTTCTAAACTAGACATATTTAATACTTGAGCCAAGCGAAAATTGAAACCCATCGTCAAGCATTCATCAAATGGGAGATGATAAGAGATTACCCCAATATCGGGCGGGATTTGTGCGGCTTCTAGTTTCCACGGTCGATGTAAGAACAGCGCATCTAAACGTTGGGCCCTTACCCATTCTTGCAATTGCATCCCTGGTTCCAGTGCTAACCCCAAACGTCTTACAGGTCGTAGTGAAGGTAAATACACGCCTCCTCTTTCACTTGCGGGAAACCGCTCAACAGCAAACAGGCGATTGAGGAATTCTACTATATCTTCTATAACAATTGAATTACATTCAGATGTCATTGGTACAGGTTTTGCTGCTGAGGATTCAGCTATTTACAAAAAAATTGGGAACAGAGTGCATAAACGAATGAAGGTCTACCTATTGAGTAAGTGAAGGGGTTGAAACCCAAAATACACACTAACACTGAAACTTTAGTAGCATGACTATAAAATTCCGCCACTTAACAGGTTCTTTGCTAACAGCTACCGCACTGTTTACCTCTACATTACCAGCTTTCGCTGGGCCATTTGATGCCAAACCTGCGGGTATCTTTAACCACATTCCTCTCACCCCCGCAGCATCTGTAGGTAATGGTACTTCCAGCACTCCCACCAGCACACCCAGTAATTCAGTTGGAAATTCTGAAATTCAAGGATTAGGCGACCATCAGGGTTGGGTTGATCCAAAAACTTTAGCAAATGATCCCCGCGCCTTGTGTAGCGATGTTGGTTTAGGCAACAATACCAGCAACAGTTCCAGCAAATTTGCCCTAGCAACTTCTAGCAGCAGCCGTTCTAGTTCTTCCCGCAGTCACAACGATGGCGGTGGCGGTGGTGTTAGCTTCTTAGGTATTGGTGTCAGTGGTAGTGGTGCTAGCCAAGGAAGCCAAAATAATAGTGATTCTAAGGATCAAAGTAGCAACCGCACCGAAGAAAAGACTAATAGTACCTCAACAGTAGTTCAAGGCAAGAATTGTGATGCTTTTGTCAACGCCGCCGCAGCCAGAGACATGAACTACCAAGATAACCTCACCCGCCGCTATGAAATCAAAACTGGTCGTCGCGGACAACAGGTCAATCAACTACTGGAAAATAAATAATTGTTTGATGACTGATGACTGATGACTGATAACTGTTGTTATTCTATCCCTCCTGCCTCCTTTGCCCTATCCTCTTATGTTTTGAGTAATTAATTTTGAATTGTTGAGACGCCGGGGTCAGCGCCCTGGCTATTACTTTATCTACTATCAGGAGAAACTTATGAACAGCAAGCTAGGTGGGGGAATGATTGCTCTCAGTACAATGCTGTTGCTATCTGTAACATCTTTAGCAAGCGCTGAAACCCCATCTCGTACAATTGATAACTCACGAATCCTACCCTATCTACTGGATAATTCCAATGACAACTCATTGGTGAGAGTGCATTGTGTATCTAAGGATCACAAGCAAGTTAATAGAAGGCGGCGTATCATCAGAGATCATCTCTTAACACCCAATGTTGACACTGTAACCATTGAAATAGAAGGCAGTTGTCAAAATGTTAGAATTCGCGTGCAAGATGACTCAGACTTTGCAGATTACCCAACCTACAATCCCCATTTAGATGACAATCATATCCCCTTTGACGATTCATCTTGGCTAACCCGTCAAGGTTCAGGTTGGTATTGGCTGCTGCATCATCGCTGAATAAAAGCAGGGGAGCAGGGGAACTCGGGGCCCCCAC
>NZ_JAECZC010000110.1:0-32759 GCF_016056305.1 Amazonocrinis nigriterrae CENA67
GCTCCCTTGCTCCCCTGCTCCCCTGCTCCCCTGCTCCCCTGCCCCTCTCCTTAACAGCCAAAGCTAGGGCACAATCATCGATTAAAGCTTGGCGAATGGCTTGGATACCACCAATTCGTTCTAATACTTCTCTACGAATTAAGATACTACCGCCGGCGGCAGCAGCTGTTTTTTTGTTGGGGTCATTGACCCAACGAAAAGGATAAAGTTTTTGGAAGAAAAAGATAAAAGCTGGAATCAATAATTTTTCCCAAAAGCTATCACATCTAAGTCGTACCATCACAGAAACTAAGTCTAAATCTTCCTGTTCAGCTTTAGCGACTAGTCGTCGGAGATTGTTTTGGTCATGTTCGATATCTGCATCAGTCAAGAAAAAGTAGTCTGGTGTGAGTGCTGTAGCTTTTTGAATGCCTTGGTCAACAGCCCAGAGTTTGCCCGACCAGCCTGGGGGTAATGATTCGCCAGAAACAAGATGAAATTGTTCGGCTTTACCCATAGCGTGGGCAACACCTTCAGCACAACCTGCTGTACCGTCCGTGCTGCGATCATCTACTAAAAAGACATGTAAAGTACCAGGATAGTCTTGGAGTAAGAGCGATCGCAGAGTAATAGGTAACAAGTCGGCTTCGTTACGGGCTGGAATAATAGCACAAACTGTTGGTAAAGATTTTAGCTGACTTTCGCCAACCTCCAAGAGCTGGTCTGACCGCCAAAACTGCCCCCGTAAACTCAATAATCCCAACCAAATCACCAAAGATAAAAGCGTTAGACTTAGTAGAATTGCACCCATGACAAAAAATTACAGTTCAAACCCTGATATTTTATACCTCGTAATAACCGCAGCGTCTAACCGTGGTATGTTTCTTTCATACTTGACACTTCATCCTTCATTCTTCAGTTGATGCAAACACAAGAGCGGGAAAAAGTCAATAAAGTCGCTGCGGCGATCGCATCTAGCCAACAATATCTGCTTTCGATGCAAAATCCAGCAGGTTATTGGTGGGCAGAGTTAGAATCCAATGCCACCATTACAGCGGAAGTCGTCCTCCTGCATAAAATCTGGGGGACAGACCAAACAAGACCCTTGCACAAAGTTGAAGCTTACCTACGTCAAGAACAACGGCAGCATGGGGGTTGGGAACTTTTCTATGGAGATGGGGGAGAACTTAGCACGTCGGTTGAAGCTTACATGGCGCTGAAGTTGTTAGGTGTACCAGCAACAGATCCGGCGATGATTCGGGCGCGATCTTTTATTCTCCAGCGGGGTGGCATTAGCAAAACTCGCATTTTTACCAAATTACACCTGGCTTTGATTGGCTGCTACGACTGGCGCGGTATTCCTTCACTGCCACCTTGGGTAATGCTTTTACCACCGACTTTCCCAGTTAATATTTATGAAATGTCTAGCTGGGCGCGTTCTAGCACTGTACCACTATTAATTGTATGTGACCAAAAACCTGTTTTTGTTACTGACCCAGCTATCACCTTGGATGAACTATATGCTGAAGGTGTAGATCAAGTCAGTTATGAATTACCCCGAAATGGCGATTGGACAGATTTGTTCCTGACGCTTGATCAGGGGTTTAAGTTAGCAGAAAGCTGGAATTTGGTTCCTTTTCGAGAAGAAGGTATCAAAGCCGCAGAAAAATGGATTTTAGAACGGCAAGAAGCCACTGGTGACTGGGGTGGCATTATTCCCGCCATGCTGAATTCAATGTTAGCTTTGCGGTGTCTAGGTTATGACACAAACGACCCCATTGTGGAAAGAGGTCTGCAAGCCATTGATAACTTTGCTATTGAAACAGAATCTAGCTACCGAGTCCAGCCTTGTGTTTCACCAGTCTGGGATACAGCTTGGGTGATACGTGCCTTAGTAGAATCTGGTTTTGCCCCAGATTATCCGGCTGTGGTCAAGGCTGGTGAATGGCTGCTGCAAAAGCAAATTCTAGACTACGGTGATTGGAATATCAAAAACACCCTTGGAAAACCAGGGGCTTGGGCGTTTGAGTTTGATAACCGCTTTTATCCAGATGTGGATGACTCGGCTGTGGTGGTCATGGCTTTACATTTAGCCAAACTCCCCAATGAAAAATTAAAGCAGATTGCGTGCGATCGCGCCCTGAATTGGATCGCATCAATGCAGTGTAAACCAGGTGGTTGGGCTGCCTTTGATTTAGATAACGATCAAGATTGGCTCAACTCCATCCCCTATGGGGACTTAAAAGCCATGATTGACCCCAACACCGCAGATGTCACTGCCAGAGTATTAGAAATGCTAGGTGCTTGTAACTTAGCGATTGACGCTAAGAACTTAGAACGGGCACTTACTTATCTGATTAACGAGCAAGAAAGTGAAGGCTGCTGGTTTGGTCGTTGGGGTGTAAATTATATCTATGGTACTAGCGGCGTTTTGTCAGCTTTAGCTTTAATTGCTCCTCAAAAATATCAATTAAATATAGAACGGGGTGCAGCTTGGTTAATCGGATGTCAAAAACCTGATGGTGGTTGGGGCGAGACTTGCCGTAGTTACGACGATCCCAGTCTCAAAGGAAAAGGAAATAGTACTGCATCTCAAACTGCTTGGGCTTTAATTGGACTGATGGCGGCGGGTGAAGCAACTGGCAAATTTGCTCATGAGGCGATTGAGCGAGGAATTAATTATCTTGTGGCTACGCAAAAGCCAGATGGTAGTTGGTTTGAGGCAGATTTTACAGGTACTGGTTTCCCCTGTCATTTTTACCTCAAGTATCATATGTATCAGCAATACTTTCCTTTACTAGCTCTTGGTCGTTATCAAGCTGTGATTAAAGAAGCTTAATTCTCTTTACTGCTGGAAATTATAAATCATTAGTAGAGGCGCACATCTGTGTGCCTCTACGTAGCAGCTATTGTGTGGCGCACTACTACATTGCAGAGAAACTTAAAAACGCCCTGCCGTCATCACTTGTTTATTACTTTTCGACAATGTGGTCTCTGAGACTTTCAACAAATGCCAGCACTTCCTCTCTCTCTTTTTGATTAACCTTGTTGTCCTTAAGGGCTAGCCCTATATCATAAGCAAAAGCGTTAAATTCACTGTTTGTCAGACCTCCACCAATTCCACTATGGGAAAGCTTCATTGTCCGCCCTGTATAAATACAAGGGCCACCTGCCGCTTCACAAAATTGAGCTATCAGCAACTCACGCAGACGCTGTTTTGAGTTGGTACTCAAGCCAATAAAGTATTTACCAATTTGTGGGTCATTAAATATGTATTGTGCAGCATCGTCTATGACAGCAGCTATGCCATTGTAACCTCCTAGCCTCTTATAAAGAGAGTTTCCTACTAAGCCTTGTGAACCAGAATAAGCTATGGTTACATCTGCTGTCGATAGTTGTGCTGGCGGTGTAGCCGTAGAACGAGCCAAGCTAGGACTTAATTTGAAAATAGTTACGACTATGACTGTAATACAAGCCAATGTCAACCAAAAAAACTTGGTCAAGAGATTTTGTATTTTCATCGTGAAAGATCCTCTGTTAAGTTCGATGTTGGGTTGAGTTTTGTTACTTCACACAACATAACTACGCTCAAAATATGAGCATAAGAAGTGTGAATAAATTTCTGCTCGCCAAAATGCATATAAAATGTTGAAAACACTTTACAAGTTTGGCTTTATTCCATATCAAATTTCCGAAAAAATCTTGATTTTCTCGTTTGTTGTATTACCAAGCTTAATAACAATTTCTACTTCATACTGCACTCCAACAGCATTTTTGATTTGAACAATATGCTTTAGTCAGTATTTTAAGAGCAGTTACTTTTAAAATACTTGATTCAATTATTTAATCAGCATATTACCACTGATATTAGAGATATTTTCATATAAAAATAAAATAACCTACCTTTATGACTTTTCTCACTTTTCCTACTTTTCCTACTTTTTTGAATAAATCTTCAAAACAAAAGTGTTTATGGATATTAAAAATAACTGATTAATACTGATTATTTTAAAAAAATAGAGCGGTATATCCTACTAAGCTAATGTGCATCCAAGTTGCATCATCACTCGTAAAGACAGTCATTTGTCATTTAACAAAAGTATTTAAAAATGACTTTGGACAAATGACAAAAAACAACCAATATAAGTAATTGTGCAAATTGAATGTTTTTTAGCTTATTTGACTCAAAAAAGTTCCGTTAGTAGACTAAGAGGTATTATTTGTAATACTAATTCTCTAAAATCTGGCAGAAGTTTAAACGAGAAACCCAGACTAAATCTAGCTTTCTTAATTACGAATTACGAATTACGAATTACGAATTGATATGAGTGGCTAGGCTCGGTAAGCATGAAGAGATGTGAAACTGCTACTAATTGCTGAAGCCATTAGTTTGATAAAGGTGTTGCGAAGCTGCACAGCTAAAGGATTTTTGAATTCGCCCATCTTGGCAGATTGCAAAGACTGTTCAACGATCGCCTTTGTCCGTGGAAAACGCAGGGATTCATATTGCTGGAAAGCAGCGATCGGATTTGGTTGTTCTCGCAAACATTTGGCAATCACATATGCATCTTCCAAAGCGGTACATGCTCCTTGCCCCATTGTTGGTAGCATGGGATGGGCAGCATCGCCTAGTAGCGTAATATTTTGCTGACTCCATGGCTGAGTTGGAGGGCGATCGTAGAGATCCGTTGTCAAAATGTCAGCTTCATCGGTTGCAGCAATAAGTTCAGGAATAGTGGGAAACCAATCCTGATAAATTGTCTCAAGCTCTTTTTTGCGACCAACCGCCGCATCCGGTTGTGCTTCGGGTGCAGTCATTGCTGCATACCAATACATTTTTCCCTTACCCAGCATCATAAAGCCAAAACCCTGGCCAGGCCCCAAGAATTCCTGAATATAACCAGGACGGTATTTATTCGGAACGTAATCAGTCAGACCACGCCAAGTCTTAAAATTCCGGTAGGTAGGGGGTTCATCGCCAAGAATGGCAGATCGTACCCGCGATCGCAATCCATCCGCACCAATCAATGCATCCCCTTCAACCCTCAAACCGGAAGCAAAGTAGGCATGAACCTGATTATGCTGTAGCTCTAATCGCTCAAAGGTTTCTCCTAACCTAAATTTATCACCTGGTACATTGCGCCATAATAGCTGATGCAATGCCGCACGATGAATCCCGACAACGGGTAATTCAAATCTATCGATTGAGACGTTCACCAACTCTTTGCCGTGTTGCGAATTAAATTGATAATTGGTGGTGAGGTAGCCTACCTGCTTCGCTTCTTCCAATAAACCTAAATTCTTTAAGATGTGTGTCGCGTTTGCCCAAAGCGCAATTCCAGCCCCAACTTCTCGTAATTCTTTGGTACGCTCATAAACTACAGGCTCAAAACCAGCACGACTCAAAGCCAGTGCAGTAGCAGCACCACCAATCCCACCACCAATGATGATTACTCTATTCATGGTTGATATTTTTATCAACTGAGCAAGTTTGTCGATTAATTTTACCAAACAGGTTTATTGCGCTCTGATGACTGACTCATAAATTCCTTCAATCCTCGAAGCACTGTGGTGCGCCTAAATACTATTTTCTTGAGAGCGAATCTTGCTGCATAATAAAGAAATATTAAGCTAAATTTAACAAACTTACAATGAGCCAGACAGCATTAAATTTAGTTGCCATATCTATATTTGTCATGACTTTATCGGTGCTGCTGGGGCCATTAGTCAACTTGTCCCCGACAGTACCAGCGCTTGCGACCTTCACTATCTTGGGAATAGCGACTTTAGATAGTTTCAGCTTGCAAGGTAAGGGAGGTACTATTTTTTTAGACTGGATTGCTAGTTTTTCGCCCGAACACCGCGATCGCATTATCCACCACGAAGCTGGACACTTCCTCGTTGCTCATCTTTTGGGTATTCCCGTAACAGGCTACACTCTCAGCGCCTGGGAAGCCTGGAAGCAAGGACAAACTGGACAAGGTGGTGTTACCTTCGATGATGCTGAATTAGCATCGCAACTAGAAAACGGTAAAATCGGCGCTCAAATGCTCGATCGCTACTGTACCCTTTGGATGGCTGGTATTGCTGCTGAAACTTTAGTTTTTGAGAATGCTGAAGGTGGATCTGACGATAAAAGCAAGCTGGCGAAAGTTTTGCAAATTTTGGGTTTTTCTGAGTCAGTTTATCAGCAAAAACAGCGATTTCATGCTCTCCAAGCCAAGACTCTACTAGAAGAAAATTGGTCTAGTTACCAAGCATTAGTCCAAGCCATGCGAGAACGCGCTTCAGTGACAGATTGTCAAAGCGCCATTAAAAGTTAGGAGTGAGGAGTTAGGAGTTAGGAGTTAGGAGTTAGGAGTTAGGAGTTAGGAGTTAGGAGTGAGGAGTTAGGAGTTAGGAGTGAGGAGTTAGGAGTTAGGAGTTAGGAGTTAGGAGTTAGGAGTTAGGAGTGAGGAGTTAGGAGTTAGGAGTGAGGAGTTAGGAAGTAATAATATCTAACAACTAACAACTGACAACTGACAACTGACAACTAACAACTAACAACTAACAACTCAGCACTCCTATGAGGAAACAGCTTGCAGATGCGAATAATGGGATAACGTGTCCCAACCAATAGCTTGGTTACGCCCAGCAGCTTTAGCATGATACAAGCATTGATCGGCACGATGTAATAGACTCAGCCCTTTATCATCATCATCAGGATGCAAACTAGCAGCACCTAAACTAATGGTAATATCAATAGTTAGTTTACTGTTGATAGCGAATGGTTGCTCGCTAACTACGCGATTGAGACGATCTGCAACCAGTAATGCTTCGTCCCCAGTGGTGTTAGCCAAAATCACAACGAATTCCTCGCCACCATAGCGGAAAGCAGTATCTTGAGACCGTAGGTTGTGGCGTACCCGATTGCACAGCAATTGCAAGAGGCGATCGCCAACTAAATGCCCATAGGTATCATTAACTTTCTTAAAATAGTCTACATCTAGAATAATTAAACTCAAGGGAGTTCCGTGAGTGCGGGCTTTTTGAATTTGTCTGGGTAAATCCCATTCTAAAGCACGACGATTATTAAGTTCGGTCAACGAATCAGCCAAAGCGATCGCTGACAATAAATCATTTTTTTGAATTAAATCACGGTATTTTTTTGCTTGACGTAAACCCACCGCCAAGTGAGCTAGTATCAAGCAATGATTCGCTGTCACATCCCCCAAAGCCTGGGCTGTTTTTTCTTCAGGAATATGCCAAATGTAAGCATCTGCGCCTTGATTGAGTACGCTGGCGGTCATCTGCAATTCCCACTCCCAGCCATGTTTACTTTTAGTAGCAAGTTTCTGGGGACGATCCTCTAGGAATATAGAGTATATCCAAGATAGCTGAGTCTGTTCTTTTAACCAAGAGCAAAGTTTCATACTGTCATTGAGACTACCTTGGACAAGTATGATATCGGGCGGTGCAATTTGAATGTGTGATATTGCCTGATTTATATCGGCAATAACTTCTAAATTAAAAGCGGTTGTGTCACTGATCTGAATGGGAAGTGTAGAGAGAAAGCTATCACTTCCAAAGACCAGTATAGAAATATTCATTGCTGTGCTTTCTGCCCTATTTCAAGCTAAAACTTACTGGCATTTATTCCGAATATTTAATCTATCCGGTATTTGTTTTACAGGGTTATTACCCTATATTTGATAGTCTTAGCGTTAAATTCACAACCACCTCTCAATTTTAATCTCCTCTTAATCCCTGAATTTTAAGACAGTCTATTAAAGTTTATACCCTGTTAATTAATTTCTGCTTTTAAGGATTTCTTTTGAAACAGTATAAATACTGAATATTATTTTTCAATGTCAAATTCGACTGTGATTTCAAGGTGTGATTAATTTGCAAACATTTTAAGTATAAACCGTTTATATTCGTCGTCACCTTAAATAGCAATCTTTTTATATAAATGTAATCTTTAAAAAAAAATAAAATTTATTCTTTCTCCGTATAAACCGAGATGTCTTTTGAATATTCAAAATGTTATATACCAAATAAGAAATTAGTGTTTTTCCTTGTTAGTTAATGCTTTCAGCTACTTCGCTAGCAGTTTTATACACTATGACAAGTGCTAAGTGATAGTTATGTAAACTAGTAGCAGCAGCTTGAGCATAAATATTTAATTAGCCATGTTTTTCTTAATGAGATGTCAAAACTACTAGTAAATATACAGAAAACGTCAATAAACCAACTGTTTAAAACTTTTTAATAAAAATCAATTTATCTATGATTATTTCCGCCTGTGAAACATGCGGAAATAATGATGTTGGCTGAGCTAGTTTATCTAAACTTGAGGGAAAATTGCCAAAATATAATTAATAGCCTTCTATGTTGTAACCAGCAGCAACAATTACCTGTTTAATAGACTCCTCAGAAGCCTGAGATTCTACAGTGACAATTTTAGACTTCACGTCTACATTTACTTGAGCATCAGGTTCCATAGTATGAATAGATTCGGTAATTTTTTCGCCACAGGCTTCACAGGCGATATTCGGAACTTTCACTTTGAGTAACATTACTGGCCTCGTTATGTAAACCTTAATTTCTACTTCAGAGGTAATAGTAGTAGTTCTGATCGCGATCGCGCATCTGACTAGAGTAAGGTAACTGTGGCATTACAGACATAGCAGTACACAATAGCCGCCCATCATAGCCCAAAGGCAGAATTGACTGGCAGCAATCCCAAACAAAATGCAAAAATATATAAAACTACAGAAACGTGAAGCAACTGGATAGAGGATGAAGTACGAGAAAACAACTAGCGGCTTCAGACTTCACCTTTGAAACTTCACATTACCCTACCCTCTGGGTTTTCCTGTGGAGTACGGGAAGCCACTCGGAGGGCGTTTACATAACTTTATACTTTAGTCCACCCATGCCTTCTAATCCCCAGTACCTCAGCGGTAACGAAATTCGCAATTTATTCCTTAACTTCTACGCCCAACGGGAACACCAAATTCTCCCCAGTGCTTCCCTGGTACCAGAAGATCCAACCGTGCTGCTGACGATCGCGGGGATGCTACCATTTAAGCCGATATTCTTGGGACAGCGCACGCCGGAGTTTAAACGGGCTACGACATCGCAAAAATGCATCCGCACCAACGATATTGAAAATGTCGGACGCACCAAACGCCATCACACCTTTTTTGAGATGTTGGGTAACTTCAGCTTTGGTGATTATTTTAAAGAACAAGCGATCGCTTGGGGTTGGGAAATTTCCACCAAAGTGTTTGGCTTGTCGCCAAGTAACTTAGTTGTCAGCGTCTTTGAAGATGATGACGAAGCTTTTAACATTTGGCGTGATCAAATTGGTGTACCAGAAGCGAGAATTAAGCGCTTGGGTGCAGATGATAACTTTTGGGTATCTGGCCCCACTGGCCCTTGTGGCCCTTGTTCGGAGATATATTACGACTTTCATCCGGAACGTGGTGACGACAACATCGATTTAGAAGACGATTCTCGGTTTATCGAGTTTTACAACTTGGTTTTCATGCAATACAACCGGGATGCGTCAGGCAATTTAACACCGCTGCAAAATAAAAACATCGACACCGGCATGGGTTTGGAGAGAATAGCGCAAATTCTCCAAAAAGTGCCGAATAACTACGAAACTGATTTAATTTTTCCAATTATCCAAACAGCAGCAGCAATTGCTGGTATTGACTACCACGCTAGCAACGAGAAAACTAAAGTCTCTCTGAAAGTGATTGGTGATCATGTGCGTTCCGTTGTCCACATGATAGCTGATGAAATTCGCGCCTCCAACGTCGGACGGGGTTACGTGTTGCGGCGATTAATTCGGCGTGTAGTGCGTCATGGGCGATTAATAGGCATTTCTGGGGAATTTATTACCCAAGTTGCGGAAACTGCGATGGCTCTATCAGAATCAGCTTACCCCAACGTGCGGCAACGGGAAGCTGCTATTAAAGCTGAGTTGCAACGGGAAGAAGCTAATTTCCTGAGAACTTTGGATAGAGGCGAAAAACTGTTAGAAGAAATTATCCAGCAGGTGAAACAGCAAGGAAAAACCTCTATTAGCGGTGAAAGTGCTTTTACACTTTACGACACTTACGGTTTTCCCCTAGAACTCACCCAAGAAATTGCAGAGGAAAATAATCTCACAGTTGATGAAGTTGGTTTTGATGTGGAAATGCAGAAGCAGGTGGAACGCGCCAAAGCAGCACATGAAACCATCGATTTAACTGTGCAAGGTTCCCTCGACAAGCTTGCAGAACATATCCACGCCACCGAGTTCTTAGGTTATACCCAACCTGCGGCGACAGCCAAAGTCGAAGCCATATTAGTAGATGGTATTTCCTTTGAGGAAGCTGAAGCAGGGACACAAGTGCAAATTGTCCTTGACCAAACACCATTTTATGCTGAATCTGGCGGACAAATAGGCGATCGCGGTTATATCTCCGGTGATGGAATCGTCGTTCGCATCGAAGACGTGAAAAAAGAATCTGATTTTTTTGTTCACTTCGGACGCATCGAACGCGGTACAATCCGAGTAGGAGATACTGTAACTGCTCAAATTGACCGCGCTTGTCGCCGTCGTCTCCAAGCCAACCATACCGCAACCCACTTGTTACAAGCAGCTTTGAAGAAAATTGTCGATGAAGGCATATCTCAAGCTGGTTCCTTGGTTTCCTTTGACAGGTTGCGTTTTGACTTTAACTGTCCCCGTGCTTTGACAGCAGAAGAAGTTCAACAAGTTGAAGAACAGATAAATACTTGGGTTGCCGAGGCACATGCTGCAAAAGTAGAAGTGTTACCTTTAGCAGAGGCAAAAGCTAGGGGTGCCGTTGCCATGTTTGGGGAAAAATACGGTGAAGAGGTACGGGTGATTGACTTCCCAGGCGTGTCGATGGAATTGTGCGGCGGTACTCATGTCAGTAATACTGCGGAGATAGGCGTATTCAAAATTATCTCAGAAGCTGGTGTAGCTTCTGGGGTGCGGCGAATTGAAGCTGTTTCAGGGCCAGCGGTGTTGGATTATCTCAACGTGCGGGATAAAGTAGTTAAAGATTTGAGCGATCGCTTTAAAGTCAAACCCGAAGAACTACCAGAGAGAATCACAACTCTGCAAACTGAACTGAGAAACAGTGAAAAACAACTTGCGACTTTGAAATCACAGTTAGCGATCGCTAAATCTGACAGCTTGCTGCAAACAGTTGAAACTGTAGGCGATTATAAAATCTTGGTTGCCCAATTGGATGATGTTGATGCTGAATCTTTGAAAACTGCTGCGGAACGCTTGCTGCAAAAAATCGGTAACGCTGCGGTGGTACTGGGTTCAGTTCCTGAAGCTGGAAAAGTAAGCATCGTTGCAGCTTTCAGTCCAGAAGTGAATAAAAAAGGATTGCAAGCAGGTAAATTTGTGGGTGCTGTTGCGAAAATTTGCGGCGGTGGCGGCGGCGGTAGACCAAACTTAGCCCAAGCCGGCGGACGGGATGCAAGTAAGTTACCAGAGGCGTTGGAACAAGCGCGGAGTGATTTAAAGTCCGCGTTGGGTTAATTGTATTTTCTTGTAGACAGGCAAGATACCTGTCTTTAAATTATTTATTAACAAATTATTATGGTGGGTTACGTGTAAGTTGTAGCCTACCATAATTTTATTTTTAATAATTAGTACATTTGCACTAAAAATCAATTATACTTGGTAAACAGTATTTCCCTAATTCTCTCAAATCAAATTTTATGTGGATTTCTGAAATCAAATTGAACAACTTGAGAAGCTTTCCTGATGCAAGTATTCAACTGTCTAAAGGAATTAATTTAATAATAGGCCCCAATAATTCCGGTAAATCAACATTGTTGCACTCTATATTATGGCTTCAGCAGGGCTTTGCTTTACAAAATAGAGATTTACGTTTGTTTCAGGAAAATGGTTTGATTGAACTTAAACTAAATGAAGTTGATCAAAAATTTCTGAATATAAATCCTCAGTTCAAAGAAAAAACATTTCGTTTTGCTTTATCAAAAAATAACAGTTTAAAAATTGATTTAATTGAAGTTCATGGTAATAGTTCTAATACAAAAACTAATGGTAGTCTAAGTAGTCTTGGTTATGATATTTCAAATCGAGAACCTTATAACTTCATATATCCATATCTATCAAAAAGAAAAGTTGTTTCTTTTGATGAAACAATTAACTTACAATCAGCTTCATCTGTAACAGGTAATCTCTCAAACCTTTATGCCAAGATTGACCGTATATTAAATCCACAATTACCAGCCAATGAACAGTATGTTAAAGCATGTCAAGATATATTAGGTTTTCAAATAACAGCAACACCTTCATCATCTGGCAAGCAAGCTGCTTATATAGTAAGCAATCATGACAATATCCCATTAGATGTAATGGGAGAAGGTATTGCCAATTTATTAGGATTGATTGTTGATCTATGTCTGGCAGAAAATCAATTATTTGTAATTGAAGAACCAGAAAATGATGTACACCCAAAAGCACTAAAAAACCTTTTAGCACTCATTGCAAAAAAATCTCAAAATAATCAATTTGTTATCAGCACCCACTCAAATATTGTTACTAAATATTTAGGAGCGCAATCTGATACTAAACTATTTAGAGTTACAATGGAATTTCAAAATCGGCTACCTACATCACAAATAGAAGAGATAGATAATACTCCAGAAGCTAGGTATCGTGTTCTTGAAGAACTAGGATATGATTTTTTTGATTTTGATTTATGGTCAGCTTGGTTAATTCTTGAAGAATCTTCAGCAGAGAGAATAATTCGAGATTATCTCATCCCTTGGTTTGTGCCTGAATTGAAAGGTAGACTACGTACATACTCAGCTAATTCACTTAGTGAAGTTGAAACTAAGTTTAGAGATTTTGATAATCTATTTGTATTTTTACATCTACAACCTATTTATAAAAATAAAGCTTGGGTAGTTGTAGATGGAGGAGAAGAAGAGGCAAAAATTATTGAAAAGTTGAAAAATAAATATACTAAGAGTGGCTGGAAAACAGATAATTTTATTCAATTTACTGAACATGATTTTGAACGATATTATCCAACAGAATTTCAACCTAAAGTAAACACTATATTACAAATGCCAAGCGGTAAACATCGACAGCAAAAGAAAAAAGAGTTTTTTGAAGAAGTAATGAAATGGATTGAAGAAAAACCTCAAGAAGCAAAAGTTGAGTTTGAAAAATCTGCTTTAGATGTAATCCAGGTTCTTAAACAGATTCAATATTCCTTAAGTATAGGTTCATGAGTTGGAATGAATAAATTAAAACCCAAGTTTAACTCAGCTATTATGGGGTCATGGTGTCTCTTAAGCTAAATTAGTGTAAGCTGCGATCGCACTAACACAAAATACGATTCATATTTAATATTCTTGAACAACAAACACCTGTATTGAATAGCCTTTTTGATTTTGTTTTTTAATTCTAATCAATTTGCCTGTTAAAGGCTGGGTATTCTGAATGAGGAACTCGTAAATTATCTCACTCTGTCTTTTATAATCTCGGTCTTCCTTACAAATTATAATTCCACTATGCTTTTGACCTTGTTTATGAAGACTAATAAAATCTTCTCGATTTAGAGTAATGACAACTCGTTCCTGTTCATGAGCAAAGTTTAATACTTCTGCATCACTAATTGACTGATTTGCTTGTCCAGCCTCATAGGATGTCAGCACATCATAACCAAGCTGACGTAACTCTTGAACTAAATCTAGAGGAAAATTTTCATTAGTATAGAACTTGGTCATATTATGTATCGTCAGCTATAACTCGATCAATTTCCTGTGCATGTTCCTCATAATATGACCAAGCTATTTTTAAATCTTCAGGTGTTAACACCGGATAATTTCTTAGTAATTCTTCTTCAGAAGCGCCTTGCTGACGAAAAGAAACTAGAGTCCAAACAGGAATGCGAGTATCGCGGATGCGTGCATTTCCTCCACAAACTCCAGGTGTTTTTTGAATAAAATGTCTTTGAATTTTTGGAGACATAGATATCTAAGTGCATTAACAGCCTAAAGTTAAAATAAGACAACTATATATAATCTATCTTAGAGGTTGTTTGAAAAGTGATTGGCTGTGATTTTTATTGCGTTGTTACCCCCCTTAGTCCCCCCGATGTATTGGGGGGAAATAAGAAAAATCCGGTTCCCTCCCCTTGTAAAGGCTACCGTGTACACACAAGTATAGCCAGCAAAGGTTTCAACTCTTTTAGCCCCTATAAATGCCCAAATTTTGGGCAACTGGAAACTTCATTTATCCCCTTAATTTTAGGAATAGGGCAATGAAACCAAGTTTTGGGTAGGATTTCAAGACTTGTGTGTACACCGTAGCCTTGTAAAGGGGAGGGCTAGGGTGGGGTAAAAACATATTTGATACATCAATCATGACTTTTCAAACATCCTCTTAGAATTTAAACCCTGTACTGCAAAGAGCGATCGCTTGATAAATCATAATAAATAAAAAAGGGATGATAGACTCAATCCCTTTTTAAAAACAAAAATTATATTAGCTTAACTTAATTAGAAAACTCGAAAAATAAACGGATAACGGAAAGGTTCATCAGGCTTACCGAGACAGTGCAAAATTGCCCAAATTGTCAGTCCCCAATGCAGTGCAAAGCCCAAAGCAATAACGGGGAAGAACAAAATTCCGCCAATGCCAAAAGTTATCCAAGATAGAATCGCAATTGGAACTCCAATTACAGTAGCCCAAAACCAAACATTAAAGTGAAAATTAATCGATTCTTTCGCATTACTTTTAACAACTGGGTCGTCAGAAAGTAAGTTAATTACAATAGGAACACCAATGGAAAATAATGCTGTACTAAAGAAAATCGCCCCATGACACAGAGATGACAGCAACTTACGCTTATCAGAATCGAATGAAACTTGCATCCTGGCGGCTCCTCAATTCGCTCTACAGTTTTAATTTTAACGGTCTATTAAAAGGCTTAGTATTAGAGTTTACCGTACTCAGGAAATTTTGAGGCTATCCTTTAGATAGATTAAGTTTTGCTGCGATTTCTGAAACATAAGTTATGAGGTTTACCGAACCCTGATTTGAGAACAAAAGTTTATATCAGCAGTTATGTAATACACTTAGACACATCTCTAATACCATTTCCACAGTATTTGCAACACAAGAACCATATGTAGGGGCGTACAACTGTACGCCCTTACTACACAAAATTTAATATTTAAGATTTATTTTATAAATCAACTTTGATGAAGAGGGTCGAGTATTGTATACAGCCTGTACCAAGCTTTGTGAACTAGGTGTTAATTACGAATTACAAATTAGTATTACGCTCGTAAAATATCCTGTAAAGTAGGCATTAGCTATGCCTAACAATTAATTGAAAAAGGTGGTAAAAAATGGGTCGAATAAATCCCTATACATTGCAAATGCAGATTACCCGAATGTTTGAACAAGGGCAATCATTCTTTGCTACAACCAAAGTGCAGGAATGGTTGAAAGAACGCAAACACAATCCATTGGATTATGACATTATTTTCCATCAAAAACCTGCTCCTCCAGGTTCAAAAGAAGTGATGGTAGTAGAAATTGAATTACGTCGCAAAGATGGACAACCTGTAGATCCGTGGTTGCAAGAACAAGCTAACCTCCATGCTTGATTTTTCAAGAAAACCAACATTTCACTTACAATAACTTTAACTGAAATTCACATTTACTTCAAAAGATTTTACTAAAAAAAGCGTTCCCAATTGCGGAACGCTTTTTATTTACGTTGTAATCATAATAAATAACTTTTAAAATTATCAAAATGAAATCTAATCGGCGTTGGGTGTTTGCATTTTGGGTTTACTTTGGCATTTTAATGTCTATCTCTGTGTCAGCTTACTTAAAAATCATCCCAACTGAAATATCAAAATTTCCGTATTACGATACGATTTTGCATTTTCTCTTACTAGGAATTGCTGCTTACTTGAGTCATCTCGCTTTACACAAACGTAAAATTCAACTCTTAAACATTTATCTGCCTCTAGCACCATTGATTGTGATATTTTTCTGCCTAGTTGATGAAATGATTCAATTCTTTGTACCCTACCGCAGCTTTGATTTAGTTGACTTAGCCGCAGACCTTGGCGGTATTGTTTTATTTACGTGGTTAGCAGAAAGACAAAGACCAAGGGGAGTAGGGAAGCAGGAGTAGATGAGGGAGATGAGGGAGAATAACTTCTTTTTCCCATTCCCAATTCCCAATTCCCAATTCCCTTTTTCATATAAATTGTGGAAATTGTGGAAAACTTATTAAAAGTCTGTTACAAAGATAGTTGCTATAGTTGGTATAGCAGTGGAAGCATACTTGAGGACAGTGCTGATTGCTTAAAACCCTGAAACAACTTGGTTTTTAGGGAATTTCAAGTAAAAAAATATTCCATTGTTCACAGTCATCAGTCATCAGGAGCCAGTTGCATGGGCGGGTTTCCCGATTTGAGCAAACTGGCGTTCATCAGTCAGCAACTCCAACCGGAATAATTTGTTTTCTGGAAGTACCTTACTCAGCACTCAGCACTTTGTGATATCTGTGGAAAACTTGTGGAAAAACCCCGTATTTTTTCCACAAGGTAATTATACTTAATGAAGTTTTCCACAGAAAATTATCATTTTTTCCACAGAAGAATTAAGATTTAATCAGTTTTTATACTTTGCTTAATACACCCCAGTTAGCTGTTTAGTAAACATCTTATTGCAGGTTGTTAAAAACCAGAAATTATTTACCCGATGATTTTTGGGAACGGGTGGTCATGTTGATGCGATCGCTCAGTTGACGTAGAGTTTGTGCTAAAGTGCGATCGCTCTCCCGGAGTTGAGCTATTTTATCATGGCTATAGATCACCGTTGTATGATCCTTACCACCAAACTCTTCACCAATTCTCGGCAAACTTAGATCAGTGTGTTGACGCATTAAATACATACCTATTTGACGGGCCCAGCTAATCTCCCGTCGGCGTGAATTGCTTTTGAGGTCTTCAATTGAGACATTAAAAGCATCAGCAACCACTGTTAAAATTGCCTCTGACGTAGCTTCAACTTTCTCACTTGGTGTCTCTAAAACTGGTGCGATATTTTCAACAGTCATAGGTAAACCCCAAATAGAAATATAGGCTACCGCTCTAATTAAAGCTCCTTCTAATTCTCGAATATTAGAAGTAAAGTGAGAAGCAATATATTCAATCACATCACGGGGAAGGCGAATATTGTCGTACTCAGCTTTTTTCTGTAAAATTGCCATCCGAGTTTCTAAATCTGGAGTTTGAATATCAGCAATCAAACCCATAGAAAAACGCGAACACAAACGTTCTTGCAGTCGAGGGATTTGGTTAGGAGGACGGTCAGAAGCAATTACAACTTGCTTACCGGCTTCATGTAAACTATTAAAAGTATGAAAAAATTCTTCTTGGGTATATTCTTTACCCTCAATAAACTGAATATCATCTACTAGCAAAACATCAGCAGCACGGTAATGCTCGCGGAAACTTTGCATACTATCATTACGAATTGCTGTAATTAAATCATTAGTAAACTGTTCTGTAGACACGTAAAATATTTTGGAATCTCTATCAATTTCCCAGCGATAATGACCAATGGCTTGCATGAGATGGGTTTTTCCCAAGCCTACACCACCACATAAAAATAATGGATTAAACTCCTTGCCTGGAGATTCAGCAACAGCCAAAGATGCTGCATGAGCCATGCGATTGTTGGCTCCTACTACAAAGCGAGAAAATATATATTTAGAGTTTAATTCAGTAGTTGTTTGTCCTTTTTTATCAACATTTTCAGAGACGACACTTTGGTTTGGTAATTCCCAAGAAACTTCTGCTTCACCCAGATGAGCAACTGCATCACCTTGAGCAACGGTAATATAAATTTCTATGGGATGCCCCAGAATATCTTGTACTACATTCGCAATGGTGTTGATGTAATATTTCTGTAACCAATTGCGAGCAAAAGGATTAGGAGTAATTATGACCAAGCAATTATTTTCTAACCGCTCTGCACTAGCAGTTTTAATCCAAGTTTCAAAGGTGGGACGAGATAGTTTTAGTTGTAAGCGCTCTAGCACCTGACTCCAGAGAGTGTCAATGGGAATTTCCATTATTTACCACCTTTGCTGCTAATCGTCACAATAGAAGATATGAGCAAGCACCAATTTAGCATTCAGCAAGCCCTAGACCTGGGACAAGCTTTCGAGTTGTAATGATTCTGGGGCATACCCGGTAGGCAATATCCTAGCATCCACTGACCAGCACGGAGAAGCAAAGACACATGAAGACCAAAGAGCATGACTTGCAAATCGAAGATAGTAAAAGGGACTGGGGATTAGGGACTAGGGATTGGGGATTAGGAAAAATTTCTAACCATATTTTTATCTCTTTACCAGTACCCAATACCCAGTACCCAATACCCAGTACCCAATACCCAGTACCCAGTCCCAAAGCTACGCTGTTGATGCTACTAGGTGCGATCGCAATGGTATCCCTACAAAGCTGCTCTTTTCTACCTGCAAACACCTTTGAAGCTCAAACAAATAAACCTCAGTCTCAAGTTTCCGGTCAAAAGCCAACTAACAACAGTCCAGCAATTGTTCCTCCACCAATTATCTCATCGTCAGGTGACCCTAACTTTGTGGTCAAAGTCGTACAACAGGTGGGAGATGCAGTAGTTCGCATCGATTCTTCTAGAACAGTTACCCCATCAGCAGACGAATTTGGCGATCCATTCTTACGCCGATTTTTTGGGGATGTACCACCATCACAACCAAGACAGCGGGTTGAGCGGGGTAGTGGTTCTGGATTTATTATTAGTTCTTCAGGTCAAATTTTGACTAATTCCCATGTGGTGGACGGTGCTGATACTGTAACTGTAACCCTGAAGAATGGCAGGACTTTTGATGGCAAAGTGCTGGGCGAAGACCCGATAACGGATGTAGCTTTAATCAAAATTGATGCCCATAACCTGCCAACCTTGTCTGTAGGCGACTCCGAAACCTTACAACCAGGAGAAGCGGTAATCGCCATTGGCAATCCTCTAGGTTTAAATAATACCGTTACCTCTGGAATTATTAGTGCTACAGGTCGCTCTAGTAATGACATCGGTGCTAGTGATAAGCGCGTTGACTATCTACAAACCGATGCAGCGATTAACCCTGGTAACTCCGGTGGCCCATTGCTGAATGCGCGTGGTCAAGTAATTGGGATGAACACAGCCATTATCCGAGGCGCTCAAGGTTTGGGATTTGCTATTCCCATCAATACTGTCCAAAGAATTGCCCAGGAATTAATTGCTAAAGGCAGAGTTGATCATCCTTATTTGGGTATTCAGATGGTGACACTGACCCCAGAAATTAAACAAAGAATTAACGATAGAGCAAGCGAACGCATCAATTTAATCACAGATAAAGGCGTATTGTTGGTTAATGTCATCCCTCGCTCTCCAGCAGATATTGCTGGACTACGAGCCGGTGATGTTATTCAACGCATTAATAATCAATCTGTAACTAAAATTGAAGAAGTACAAAAGCTTGTAGAAAACAGTAAAATCGGCAGTCCCTTACAAATACAAGTAGAACGCAACGGGCAAACAGCAGAATTAGCAGTCAGTCCCGCACCTTTGCCAGTTCGGCGAGAAAGCTGATGGAAAAGCAGGGGTGTAGGGGTGCAGGGGGGTAAAAGTTAAATTCTTTACCTATTCTCCAGTCCCCAGTCCCCAGTCCCCAGTCCCTATTATTTCGCAGATATTACACTTACTTGAGTTGCTGCTTTTTGAGCTAAATATTCAGCTAGTTGTGCTTCTATTTGGTTGCGAACAATTTGCCGATATTCGATAAAATGCTCGCTGTAAGCACACATCCTCATGTAGTGTTCCCAAACGGCTGGGTTGTTTTTGATAATACTAAATAAGTGATGCCAGAATTTCCAGCGGGTTTTACGTTTGAAACCTTGTCGCCACATAACTATTAATAAGGCTCGTAATTCTATCCAACTAGGCATTTTAAAGGGTACTTTGAATTTAGGCGCACCCATCTTTAAAAAACAGCGATAGCTACGTTCCAAATAACATTCTGGATCGTACAATTCCCAAAAGGCCTCAATATATTCCCTGACGATTTCTTCTATGGGTCGAGTGGGAATAAAATTCACTACAGTGGTTTGGTTGATGTTGCCATCTTTACTAACTAACCGCCCTTCTTTTTCTAACCGATGCCAAAGGGCGGTGTTGGGTAAGGCTTGCAACATGGTGAAAAAGGCTTCGGGGATCGCTGTTTGTTTGACAAACTCGATAATTCGCGCACCAGCCCCGGATTTTTCGCCGTCAAAGCCGACAATAAACCCAGCCATCGGACACAACCCCGCCCGCGTTATCGTGTCTACAGCCTCTACCAAAGGATTTCGCATATTTTGGAATTTCTTGGTGAGATGCAGACTGTCTTCGTCTGGTGTCTCAATTCCCATAAATACGGAATTAAAGTTGCACTCAACCATCATTTCTAATAATTCGGGGTCTTGCGCCAAGTCAATAGAAGCTTCGGTGGCGAAGTTAAAGGGATATTGATGTTCTGCTTGCCAAACTTTTAGCTCTTTTAGTAATAGTTTGACGTTGCGCTTATTGCCAATAAAGTTGTCGTCTACCATGAAAATACCGCCACGCCAGCCTAAATTGTAGAGACAATCTAATTCTGCTAGTAGTTGGGCTGGGTTTTTGGTACGGGGTTTGCGACCATAGAGGACGATAATATCACAAAATTCGCACTGAAAGGGACACCCACGCGAAAATTGGATAGACATTGAGCCGTAAGCGTCCATTTCTAGTAGGTCGAACCGAGGAATGGGGGTGATGGTGACATCGGGCTTTTCGCCGTCAGCCCGGAAAATGCCAGCGCGATCGCCTTTTTCTATCGCTTCTATAAACATGGGCAAGGTGATTTCCCCTTCATCTAAAATCATGAAGTCCGCACCCGCAGCTTTCACTTCTTCTGGTAAAGATGTGGGATAAGGGCCGCCCACAGCTACCAATTTGCCGCGCTGCTTGGCTGCTTGAATTTGGTCGAGGAAATCTTGCTTTTGCACAATCATGGCTGAGATAATCACTACCTCAGCCCATTGCCATTCTGCTTCTGTGACAGAGCGAATGTTTCTATCTACAAGTTTGAATTCCCACTCTTGAGGTAAGATAGCCGCTACGGTGACTAAGCCCAAGGGTGGTTGTAAGACTTTGCGATTAAATAATTCTAAAGTTTTTTCGTATGACCAAAATGTTTTGGGAAATTCGGGATAAATCAGTAAAGCTCGCATTTAATTCAGGCCTGATTAAAGATGAGAGAAAATTTAATAGTTAGGCATTAATAACTGTTATTTCTCTCTGCGTACTTTGCGTCTTAGCGGTTTAAAAGTAATTTAACGTGAGTTCGACAAGCGCTGTTTTGACCTCTCCCCCGACCCCTCTCCTACAAGGAGAGGGGAGTAAAACCGTTATTTTTTCGTTTCTCCTCCCTCGCCTTTTAGGAGAGGGAGGCCGGGAGGGAGAGGTTCATCGAGCTCACGTTAATTTATTTAACCACAGAGGCACAGAGAACACAGAGTTAAGAGCTAAAGATTAATTGCACAGGGTTAGTTATTAATCTTCAAATATCTGCTTTAAATAATCGTTCATGAACACCCCTGTAGGATCTAATTTCCGCCGGATGGAATGAAACTCATCCCACATGGGATACAGTTGACGTAGTTCTTTGGCTGTGCGGGTATGGAGTTTGCCCCAATGTGGTCTGCCTTGATGGTTCCTAAAAATCGCTTCTACTCCCTCAAAGTAGGTTTTGTAGGGCATTCCTTTGTACATGTGAACGGCGATAAAGGCGCTGTCACGCTGATAGGCGGGACTTAAATATATGTCATCCCCTTTGACGCAACGGTACTCGACTGGGAAGTGTACGGCGATGTTTTTGCGGGTGACAAATTCTTTAATTTCTCGCAGACAGTCTGGCCCTTGTTCTTTTGGAACTGCGTACTCCATTTCATAAAATCGTACTAAACGAGGTGTAGGGAAAATCTGATAACTGTAGTTTGTGGTTTCTCCTTGGGAAACTAATTCTGCTGATAATTTGCTGACGGCTTTACACATGGATGGTAAGAAGCGGCAAATTTCGCACAATACCCAAAAAACACCGTTTTCTAAAATTACATCATTTAATATGTGTTCAATGCGGGAGGATTTAATCGCTGCATCTGTTAAATCTTGCGTTTTGATTAATACTTGTTCTGTATGGGGAAACCACCAAAATTCGTAGTGTCTGTGTTGGTTTGCTTTTGACTCAAGTTCATTTAAACAAGTTGTTAAATTGGTGCTACGCCTAACTTCACGCAGGCGATAGGTAGGCTTTAGCTTCATGCGAATTTTGGCAAGGATACCCAAAGAACCAAGTGATACTTGCGCGGCTTTAAAAATCTCCGGGTTGTGATTTGCAGAACATTCTAAAATGTTGCCGTCGGCTGTAACTAGTGTGAAACCGACAGCTTGGGTTGACATAATACCTAACTTTGTGCCTGTGCCGTGGGTACCTGTAGCGATCGCACCTGCTAATGATTGAGAATCTATATCACCCTGGTTTTCTAGTCCTAAACCGTAGTCTGCCAATAATTTACCCAAGGTATATATTTTAGTGGGGGCTAGTATGCTGGCTGTTTCACCTTCAACAAGTTCCACACCTTGTAGCTGCTCAAGAGATATCATCGTACTGTTGGTAGCCGCCACAGGAGTAAACGAGTGTCCACTACCAACTACACGCAGTGAACGCCCAGATGCTACATGGGAGTGGACAATCTCAGCAAGTTCTTTGATACTGGTTGGCTGTAAGAATTGCTGCGGTTGGCACTTCACTAATTCCGCCCAGTTTTTCCAGGTTTTGCTCATAAGTAGCCCCCATGAACTGCGTGTAGTGGATGAAAAACCTTCGTGTCTTCGTGTCTTTGTGGTGAATAATTGAACCACAAAGACAAGGGCAGCCGTGTGGGCGGGTTTCCCGACTTGAACGGACTGCCTGCACAAAGATTATACCTTCACTCCATAGTCAGGACAAATTCTGGCTAACTCAGAAGCGATCGCATCTATGGTCAAACGAATTTGTTTTTCGCTATGAGTGCAATTGATGAAGAAGCGTAGACGCGCGGCGTTCTCTGCTACTGAGGGATAAATCATTGGTTGGACGTTGATCCCACGTTCAAAAAGTGCTTGTGACAGTTGGACGCATTGTGAGGAGTTGCCGACAATTACCGGGATTACAGGTGAGTTTTTACACAGACCTGTATCTATGTTGTGTTTCCGGGCTAGTTTTAAAAATAGTTGGGCGCGTTCGTGCAGTTTGGCTACTCGCTGTGGCTGGGCTTTGAGTACTTGAATGGCACTCAAGGCGGCGGCGGCGTTTGCTGGTGTGATGCCAACGCTATACAAAAAGCCGGGAGCTGTATATTTCAGGTATTCAACTAATGCTTTGCTACCTGCAATGTAACCACCACAACTTGCAAAGGATTTGCTCAAGGTACCCATCCACAAATCTACATCTTGGGGATCAATGCCGAAATACTCGCCAATGCCGCGGCCGTGTTTTCCTAGCACACCGATGGAATGGGCTTCATCTACCATCAGGAATACTTTGTGGCGTTTCTTGATTTCGATCAACTGGGGTAGTTCGGGGATGTCGCCATCGACGCTGTACACGCCTTCTATGGCTACTAGCACTTTTTGGAATTCGGCTCGGCGATCGCTTAGTATCTTATCAAGTGACTCCCAGTTGTTGTGCGGGAAAGGTAAAGTCTTGGCTCCAGATAATGAGCAACCTTCTAAAATACTGTTGTGGATGAGTGAGTCGTACAATATCAGGTCTTTCGACCCAAATAAATGGCCAATGGTGGTGACATTGGTGGCGTGTCCACTGACATAAACGATACAGTCCTCAACCCCTACAAGTTGCGCTAGTTCCTTTTCTAACTCTTGGTGCAACGGCTTTTCGCCTGATACCACACGACTTGCTGATACGGAGGTGCCGTAGCGGGCGATCGCTTCAATAGCTGCACTAGTCACCACAGCATCGCCAGACATGCCCAAGTAGTTGTAGCTGGAGTAGTTAATTAGTTCTTGCCCATTAATTATAGCTGTATCGTCAGATACTTTCTCATTGACTCTAAAATACGGGTTTCCCCCCATGATTTTGATTTCTGCAAGTCGCTGTTTGAGATTGAGATATTCTGGTGCAAAATCGAAATTATAGTATTCAAGGGGAATTTCGTTGTTGTTGGCAGATGCGATCGCTGGAATCTTTTCGTCTGGATATTTAATCCTGCCATTGTTCATCACTTTTGATGTCACTTCATTTATACCAAGTGAGTTAGTTACAGTAGGAATCTCAATTTCTTGGGCTAGATGCTCAGCAAGGCTAGCGATGGTGGGGTAGTCCCAGGTACTATTGGCAGAAAGTTCGCGTCCTAACCAATTACCCAAATCACTAACCAACTTGATGCCGGTGACTGAATCTAGACCATATTCAGCAAAGGACTTGTCAATGTCAATCGCATCCAACTCTACTCCTAATTCGTTGGCTATCCATTTTGTTAACCAATTTTGAATCGATTCAGCAGTGTAAGGAGAAATTTGCCAATTTGTTGCCAAACCTTTACCATTCAAACTGAAAGATTCTCTGGAGTGATTGCTCTGAGTTGGGTTTGCTGTTGCTAAGTTTTGACGCAATAACTCATCAACTGCATGATCTTCACCAAAAAGCGTCTGTTCTAAATCCCCAATGGTTTCACTATAGCTGGATACAAGGTTTGTGGTTTGCTTGGCACTCAGCGCTACAAGTTCATCTGGTGTACCCATGAGGGCGTTATTCAGTGTCAGTTCAAACTTCATTTGTGCCCATTCTACAGCCCTGCTGATTGGTGGCGATTGGTTGGACTGATATGCTTTTTGTACTGCTGCCAGCAAAATAGCATATGTAGCTAATTCCCCAATTAAAACAGATGCCCAGCGACTTGCACTAGAACGCTCACCAAAAACAGAATTTGACCCACAACGGGCATTGATGCTTTGGGCAGCATCTTGCAAACGATTCGAGACAGCTGGCGCTCCTAGGGTTTGAGAGAGAAAATAATCTAGTTCCTTGCTGCTGTGCAGGACTCGCGATCCCAAAAACATGTTCAGGGTTTCCGTAGGCCCTTCAAAAATGCGGAAGAGTCTAGCATCTCGCAGAATCTGGGGTGCAAGATTATTTTCCAGATAGCCACGACCCCCCAGCAGTTGCACTAGGGTATCCGCAGCTTTCCACAAGAATTCTGGCCCGGAAGTTTTACAAGCTACATAGGCTTCTTCGGGGACATTCTGCCCAGTATCGAGTAAATCTGCTATCAATCTCACTAGTGTTTCTACGGCAGTAATGGCTGCTGTCACTTCACTAAACCGCGCCAATGTCACAGGATTTTCTAGCAAACTACCAGTAGCAATAGAACGCCGAGTTGCATAACGGTGCATGAGTTGTGCTACTCGTTTCATCCCTCCCACACTGATTGCTCCCAACCCCAACCGAGCAAACATAAATGTATCCTGGGCGACTTCCATACCTGCTCCTGGTCGCCAAAGCAGTTGGCTGGGTTCCACTGGGACATCGTTAAGATAGATTGTATTTTGCACCATGCCCCGCATTCCCATAGTCAAAGCTTCCGGGCCAATTCGCAAGCCTGGTGTTCCTTGACGCACAACAAAAGCAGTCATACCACTCGATTGTCCGTTAGCATCTAACAGTTGGACAAAAACGTTAATTACACCAGCCCAAGCAGCAGAACCACTCCAGATTTTCGTGCCATGCAATTGCCAGCCACCTTTGCCATTTGCTACAGCTGTGGCTGAAATGGCTCTAGGGTTTGAGCCTGCACCGGGTTCTGTGATTGCCAGTGCAGCCATTTCCCGACCAGAGGAGAGTAGGGGTAAAAGTTCATCTTTTAACGTTTGTGTGGCGTAACGCTGGATAGGGCGAATACCCAAAGTATTGTTGCCACCGACAAAGGTTGCAAGGGTTAAATCGCTGGCGGCAATTTGTTCAATGACGCGCATGATATCGCGGTTGGTGAGTGCCAGTCCTCCATAATTTTCAGGTACTTGCATTCCCAAAAGCCCGCGATTTCCGAAATCGAGTACAATGTGCGGTGGTATCGAACGTCGCTCATCAATTAGACGAGAATTAATGCGTTCATTGGCGTAACTGCGAAACCAATCGATAACATCGTTTGCCCGCTGTTTACTAATTTCCGCAACTGATGCCGATAAATACATTTTTGGTTCTGAGTAACTGAGAGGTTCTGTAGAGATTTGCTCAGAAATATTTTTTACTATATTTTTAGTACTGGAAGTATACAATACATCCAAACTGCCAGCTAAAAAGCTAGTTTGGCAACTGAGGCGTTGAATCTTCCCACTAGAAGTTTTGGGGATGCTGCCAGTTTTCAGTAACACTACGGCATACACTTCTAGTTCTTGAGCGTTCCATATTGCCTGACGGATAGCTTTTGCTACTTCCTCCAATTCTCCATTCCGTATGTAACTGCGCTCTACTTCACAAGCCACCACTAACCGTTCAGTGCCATCAACTTCAACTGCAAATGCAGCGCTGGCACTGGGTCGCAAAGCTGGATGACTTGTTTGTGCGGTCAGTTCAATATCTTGGGGGTAATGATTGCGTCCCCGGATGACAATTAAGTCTTTAATGCGACCTGTAACAAATAGCTCACCATTGTGTAAAAATCCCAAATCTCCTGTACGCAGAAATGGGCCATCACCTGTATCTTGCAAGTATGCACCGAAGGTATTTTCTGTCTCAAGAGGTCGATTCCAGTAACCACCAGCGACGCTAGAACCAGCAACCCAGATTTCACCGACTTGATTCGGGGCGCAAGTAGTTAAAGTTTCTGGGTTGGCTATAACAATTTGTTGTTCTAGTATGGCTCGACCACAACTGACGATTTTCTGGACTTTACCACTTTCTTGGTTTGATAGAACTACTTGGTTTTGCTCTAAAGCTTCGCTCTGCACTTTTTCAACTACGGGTGCAGCAGCTTTGGTTCCACCACATACAAATAAAGTTGCTTCTGCCAAACCGTAACATGGGTAAAATGCCTTGTGAGAAAATCCACACTCAGCAAAGGCATTTGTGAATTGTTCTATGGTTTCGGCGCGTACCTTTTCGGCTCCGTTGAAAGCCACAGTCCAAGTACTTAAGTCAAGGTTTAACCGTTGTTCGGGGGGAATTTTACTGACACACAAGTCATAAGCAAAATTGGGGCCGCCGCTGGTAGTAGCTTTGTAGCGAGAAATCGCTTCTAACCAACGCACAGGACGCTGTAAAAAAGCTACCGGAGACATGAGAATGCATGGTACACCCATATACAAAGGTTGCAGCACATTGCCAATTAAACCCATGTCATGGTACAGGGGCAACCAGCCGACAACTATGGTTTCCTGGGTATGTTGAAATCCTTGCTGGATTAATAATTGATTGTGGAGGAGATTTTGATGGCTGACCATTACTCCTTTGGGAGTAGCGGTAGAGCCGGAAGTATACTGAAGAAATGCCAGTGTGTCGCTATTAACCTTGGTAGGCTGCCAATCAGGAGCAAGGTTGCTGGCAATATCATCGGTGGCTAGCCAATGCAAAGCTGCGAGTTCTGGTGCTTGTTTAAAGCTATGTTCAATATTGGTGAAAACAGATGTTGTGGTGAGTGCGAAAGCAGCCTGTGCATCAGCCACTATGGCTTGCAATCGGTTCATGCGTTGGTTGCGTCGCGGTGGATACACAGGAACGGCAATCACTCCAGCATATAAACACCCGAAAAAAGCAGCGATAAATTCTATTCCAGGCGGGTAGAGTAGGAGTGCCCTTTCTCCAGTGGCTTTCATGCTCTTCAGCACCACAGCGATCGCTTTTGCCTTTTGGTCTAACTCTTGATAAGTTAGGTTGACTTCTTCTGTTTCTGTGTTGTGCAAAAAGGTAAAAGCCAGTTTGTTTGGTTGGGAGAGCGCCCGATCGCACAATATATCTACTAGACTGGAGAATTTAACGAGATTTTCTAAAAGCAAATTTTGACTCCCCTGAAATACTAAATTCAGCTAGCAACTTTCATGTCTTTAAATTTACCAAGATTACCTTAAAAAGGGACTTAGCAGATCACAAAACAGACACTAAGATACTTAGCTAGTTCTCGCGCGTGGAGTTGAACAATCATGGTAATATGATTGCCTACAATCAAATTCGTTAATGCATATTAGGCTCTATTTGTACAGTGTGTAGTTATAAAAAATTGGGCAAAAAATCACTGTATCTAGAAGAAATATTGTATCAGTATAGTTGAGGTAATTTTCGAGAAGTTGTAATAGTCACACAATGATGATATTAGGAATTTTTGGGTAAACCAAGGTATTGAATAATCAGTTTATCAAGCAGGCGATCGCTTAAAATTTTCGACAGCCAGATACTCATTCGGGCATCCCATCCCACTACATAACGAGTTTTTGGTTTTTTAGCGCTCAGCGCTTTGGCTACTGCTTTGCCAACTTCTGATGCAGGAAAACCATTCTGGCTTAACTTTTTGGCTGTGTTACGGGTGGCATCTACAGCTAGTGAGTATAATTCCAACGCTTGAGGCGGCAATTTGTTCAAGATATCATCGGCTAAAGTTATGGACTTATTCCAAATTGGCGTTGTCACTGTGCCAGGTTCAATAATTACAACCTCAATACCCCAAGGTTGCAGTTCTACCCGCAGCGCATCTGTAAGTGCTTCTAATGCAAATTTGGAAGCAGAATAAGGGCCGAGAAAAGGCACAGCAACTTTGCCGTTGTCAGAACTAATGTTGATCACACGACCTTGTGCTTTTCTTAAAAGTGGTAAAAATGCCTGAGTAACCGCTATCTGTCCAATCACATTTACTTCCAGTTGCTTCCTTAACTCATCAATAGGAAGAAATTCTAGTGGCCCAGCCACGGCGATACCAGCATTGTTGACTAAACCAGCCAAACCAACATCATTTAAAGTTGCGCTGATAGTGTTTGCTGCTGCTTGAATCGACGCTTCATCGGTGACATCTAACAAAAACGGTGTCAATCTAGCTGAGGTTTTACTTTTTAACTGCTCACCATCAACATCACGCCGCACACCAGCGAATACCTGGTATCCTAAATTATCTAGGTAAATAGCACTGGCTTCACCTATTCCACTTGATGCACCAGTAATCACCACTGCTTGAAAAGTTTCTTTGCCAGCCATTGAGGTAAATTAAATCCTACAAAAATGAGAAGATATGCTTAGAGCAAAGTCAAGGAATTAGTTATTAGTCTACTCAAAATCAGTAACACTTTTTAATGTAAGTACAAGTTGCCTCTTAAAAGCATAAAAATACAGCAGTAGCCAGTAGGGTGCGTTGTCGCCCAGCGCAACGCACCAACAACAATTCAAGGTGCGTTAGCCCTCTGCCTAGAGTGAGATTAAAAATATGGAATTACAAAAACCACATCTAACTCCGCCGTTTACCAAGGGTCATATCTCGGTAGCACGGATGACAAACTATTGGTACATTGCTTGTCAGTCCCAAGAACTAACTGACAAGCCACTTGTCCGTACAGTTATTGGTATTCCCTTGGTGCTTTTTCGGGGAGGAGATGGTAAGGCTGCTGCTCTTTTAGATAGATGTCCGCACCGTAACATAGCGCTGTCTTTGGGACAGGTTGTTAACGGTAATCTCGAATGTCCTTATCACGGGTGGCAGTTTGACAATAGTGGTACTTGTCAAGTAGTGCCTGGTTTGTGTAGTGTTCCAGATCAGAGTGGCACAAGAGCGGTAGCATACCCAGTCGTTGAGCAAGATGGCTTTGTATGGGTTTTTGGCAATGCTGATATCGAGCCGGAAACACTTCCCTACCAGTTTCCCAACATTAATGACAGCAGTTATACAACCTGGCGTGAAGAGTTTGCTTATGAGTGTACTCTCCATGCTGCTTTAGAGAATATCACGGATGTATCACATACTCCTTTTGTTCACACAGGTTTGTTACGTGGCGATCCCAAAAGAAAACAAATCACGGTTGCCATTAGAAATCAGTCGAATGGTATTGAGATTGAGTACCTTGATGAACCACGTCCTAGCGGTCTTGCCGCCCAAATCATTGCACCTAATGTGACGGAAGTCAACCATTTTGACCGCTTTCTACTACCATCTATGGCACAAGTAGAGTATCGGTTCGGAAACAACTATAACCTGCTGGTTACTCAAGCTATGACTCCGGTGTCTGATTTCCAAATCCGCAACTTTTTGGTTGTCACTTTTCGTTTAGGACTTCCTGGTTGGGTGATGCAACCTTTAGTGAAGTTTTTATTATCAAGCATTATTCGTCAAGATGGTGTTGTTCTCAAAGCTCAGGCGGAGAATATTCGCCGTTTTGGTGGTGAACAATTTATGTCTACAGATGTTGATTTAGTAAGTTCTCAAATTTGGTTTATGCTTCAGCAAGCAGAACGTGGTGAACTGCGCCAACCAAAGGAGATTAGTGAAAAGCGTGTTCAGATTCTTATTTAACTTGACCCAATAATTACTAATTCGTAATTCGCTTCGGCAGTACGGTCTTGGGGTTTCACGCCACTCCCAAAGGCTGGCGGGAAACCCACCCACAGGGGTGGCTCCCCAAGTGGAGTAACTGCCGAAACCGTAAGGGTAATTCGTAATTTTTGAATTTAAGGCTAATTCTATTAGGACTTACGCAAGTGTCATATTTTTTTGGTGTGAGTTGTACTAGGTCAAGAGTCAAGAGTCCAAAAATCAAAGTTTTTTGAACGCCAGTCGCGCGGCTGTCGGGAAACCCGCCCACGGCGCTGGCTCCCCTTGACTCTTGATTATTGACTGCCAGCGCAGAAAATATTTGTGCCAGTTGCGTAAGTCCTGTTAGTGTAATATTCTGCATGTCTGATGGGTAGGAATTTTTTAGCTACCAATTTGTGAAATAATGTACTTACCCATTTAAGTATGCGTAGAGGCAAAGCTTTTTGCTGTAGGTATTGCGCTTTCAGGAAATGGATCAAGTCGAATTGGAGTAGACAATATGAGTATATTGTATTGAGCCATGAAAAACTTAATTGTCTACGTTTTGTTGTTAGGAGTTGCTACTACATTATTAGTTAATAACCGCAGTATTGCTAACGAATCTGTGAATAAGAATAATTTCATTGTTGCACAAGCTGCTAGTAATGAAGAATTCATTGCTAGGGGTACAGAACCTTTTTGGAATGTTACTGTTAGCAAACGGGGAATTGTTTACAATTCACCAGGAACGCAACAGGTAAAATTCCCTTATGTCGCACCATTGAAAGCAGAGGGGCGTCCCGCAGATTTGGTAAGAGTATACCGATTAAAAGGCACAGGCAACAATACTTTAATTATTCAGAAAGTCAGCGCTTGTAGTGATGGAATGTCAGATAAAAATTATCCCTACTCGGCTATTTTCATTCAAGGTAATAAAATTTTGGAAGGTTGTGCAGAGAAAAAATGATATTTTTGGAAGTTGATGACTGATGACTGATGGCTGATGAACGCCAGTCGCGCGGCTGTCGGGAAACCCGCCCACGGCGCTGGCTCCTGATGACTGATGGCTGATGACTGTTGGCTTTGTTATCCGCCTGGGATAAATTCCCAGCTTCATAGCTAAAGCCTACTGAAGTAGACTAAAGATTTTTGGGGATATTTAGTCATCTATTCGATGACTTTTGCTATTAACAAGGAAGTTTAATTCCTCACAAGATGCGACTTTGACGTAAAGTTGACACTCACGACAACATTACATCAAAGTCGTATATTTGTATCAGGTATTTTGTGAAATTGTATAACCTGCTGTTCCACCTGTTCGCCAGTCAAGTGGTATACAATTGAAAATCTGTATAAACGCAACTTTCTTATCAACTCTCATTTATGTATCCTATTGACACACAATAAATAAGTCTATTAATAGTGGTTGTGAATTTTCCCTCATTGATACATATCGATTATCCCTCTCAAGGCTAGTGCCTGATATTTCTCAATGAGTCAGTACTAATAAAGAGTTGATGAGAGCAAAGTCACGTAATCCAAAGACATTACAGATATTATATGGGAGCAGTAATGTTTGATGGCTAAACCAATTAGTTTAACAAACCGTTTCAGCAGACAATTGATGCACTGGTTGCTGGTTGAAGACCGACAAGAGAAGAAAGGGCCTTACAGAAAGGAAGAAATACACCGCAAACACCCTTGGTGGCAGGTAATGTGCTTGACTGGTGTAGATTATTTCTCGACACTTGGTTACCAACCTGGAATTGCAGCACTAGCAGCAGGTGCGCTTTCTCCTCTGGCTACGCTGATTCTAGTTCTTTTAACACTGTTTGGGGCTTTGCCTATTTATCGAGTTGTGGCTGCGAAAAGTCCTCATGGTGAAGGGTCGATCGCAATGCTGGAACATTTGCTATCTTGGTGGCAAGGTAAGCTGTTTGTACTGTGTTTACTTGGCTTTGTTGCAACAGACTTCATCATTACTATTACACTTTCGGCTGCTGATGCCACGGCTCACATTATCGAAAATCCGCTGGCGCCAAATTGGCTTCACCATCAAGAAGTTGGTATCACGCTGATTTTACAGCAGTTTTCAGATGAATAGA
>NZ_JAECZC010000110.1:32962-34845 GCF_016056305.1 Amazonocrinis nigriterrae CENA67
TCTATTCAATTGAAAAACGCTGTAATTGCATTGCTGGGTGTGGTTTTTATTAGAGGGTTTCGAGAAGCCATTGGGATTGCAGTATTTTTGGTGGGAGTTTATTTGCTGTTAAACTTGATTGTGATTTGCGTTGGTCTGTTTCAGATTGTAAATCAACCAACTGCGATCGCTAGCTGGCAAGCTGCACTTTTTGCCCGTCATTCTAACCCTCTGATAATGCTGGCTGTAGCTACTTTGCTCTTTCCAAAATTAGCATTGGGATTGTCAGGTTTTGAAACTGGCGTAACTGTTATGCCTCTTGTACAAGGTAGTAGCAACGACACTCCCCAATACCCCAAGGGACGTATTCGCAATACCCGCAAGCTGTTGACTACTGCTGCTGTAATTATGAGCTTCTTTTTGCTTACCAGTAGCTTGATTACTACTCTACTGATTCCAGCAGCAGAATTTGCCAATGGGGGTAAAGCATATGGACGTGCCCTTGCATATTTGGCACATCTTTATCTAGGTAATACTTTTGGCACAATTTATGATTTGAGTACCATTAGTATTCTGTGGTTTGCAGGTGCATCGGCAATGGCAGGACTGCTGAATATTGTACCTCGTTATCTGCCACGCTATGGTATGGCACCAAATTGGGCACGAGCAACGCGACCTTTGGTATTGGTCTATACAACTATTGCCTTTATTGTCACAATCATCTTTCGGGCTAATGTGGAAGCTCAAGGTGGTGCTTATGCAACTGGTGTGTTGGTGTTGATGAGTTCAGCGGCGTTGGCTGTAACTTTATCAATTCACCGTCAAAGATCAAAGCAAAAAACACTTGTTTTTGCCATCATCACGCTGGTATTTATATACACTACTGTTGTCAATATCATCGAAAGGCCGGAAGGTATCAGGATTGCTGCGTTCTTTATCGGTACAATTATTCTCACCTCCTTAGTTTCGCGTGTTTGGCGTTCAACGGAACTGCGAGTTGAGCGAATTGAAATTGACGAAAATGCTCGCCAATTCATTGCAGAGGAAAGCCAAGGAGCAATCCGCATAATTGCTAATCGATTAAATGAGGGCGACGAGCAAGAGTATTTTTGCAAGGAAAAAGAGGTACGCGAGGACAACCATATTCCCTCTACTGATCCGGTTCTCTTTTTAGAGATTATGGTATCTGATGCTTCAGATTTTGCTGATGTTATCAGAGTAAAAGGAGTCCAAGTTGGTAATTACCGGATTCTGCGTGCTGAGAGTGCAGCGGTACCTAACGCTATTGCAGCTTTACTTCTGCATATTCGTGATCAAACCGGAAAGATTCCACATGCTTATTTTGGCTGGGTAGAGGGAAACCCGATACAATACTTGCTGCGTTTTATCTTGTTTGGTGAGGGTGATATTCAGGGCGAACGCATCTAAATGTAGTACATGTTTACTAAAAAAAGCCTAGTCGCTTGTGTCAGGGAGGTTAAGCGATCGGGTATTGATGGTAAAGTCATAGTGAAAGTAGAGTAAAGCCGTAAGAAAGCGTGAAGCTTAAGCCCAAAATTACCATTGCTGACCACTTCGCACAAATGTCAGACCCACGAATAGATCGCACAAAGCGACACAAGTTAATTGATATTTTGACTATTGCGATTTGTGCAGTAATCTGTGGAGCAGATAGCTGGGTAGCAATTGAATTATATGGCTGTACGAAGTTTGAGTGGTTAAAAACGTTTTTGGAGTTACCAAATGGGATACCATCACACGATACTTTTGCGCGAGTATTTGCACAATTGAATCCGCAGCAATTTCAGTCATGTTTTTTAAACTGGATGAAATCAGTACAGACAATAACTTCGAGTGAAGTAGTTGCAATTGATGGGAAAACTTTATGTGGTTCATATGATAAG
>NZ_JAECZC010000111.1:0-29981 GCF_016056305.1 Amazonocrinis nigriterrae CENA67
TCCCCCCATCTCTCCACCCCCCATTCCCAAAATTTTAATATTTACGCAATCATCTCCCCAAACTAGATAATATGGCTTAAACTAAACACGAAACTGCTACGGAGTAGCAAAAAGTGATTTCCGCATCAAGCTGCTTCAGGAGTGAGTATTGGGTCGGGAGTCTGGAGAAAAAAGTCGAGTGGGTCACAAGGAGTAGTAGTGTCAGAATCGGGTGACAAACTAACAGCTTTCTCGCGGCGTCAACCCCCCAACCGACGCCAGCGATCGCCTAAAGTCCAAAAAGTAGAACGCAAAAAAGCCAAACCCAAACAGCCCCAGCGAACTCCCACAGGGGAAACAGCGCTGGTGCGGGTAAATAATCATGTTGTTACCCCTCCCCCAGTTGGTGCTGGCGCCCGCAAGTCAAAAGCAGGCGTCATGATGCCAACAGCAGTCAAACCAATCCCTCATGTCAAGGGTAAGATTCCTCCCTCAAATAGCACTGTACAGTTGAAGACAGTGCGAGTACAAAAGCAGCCAGTGCAAAAGATAGGCAGACGAGTGTCACGCAAGACGCGGTTAAAGCCCATGGCCAGAACTTTGTTGTATGCTTTGAGGTTATTGATTGTCGGAGTCGGTATGGGGGCAATTGTCGGTACACTGTTGTCGGTTTTAGACCCTGCTACTCGTATGACTTCAGTACCTTCAGCGCCATCTAATACTAATAAGGTTGGTCAAGCCCAGCCACAACCTACCCCCAGTGCCTTGGTTGCAGGTACAAGTTTATACTTATCCCAGGAAATTTCCTCTTTAAAAGATGCTGTGCAGAATTTGGTGGCAGCAAACCCCAATCTCTCACCTGGAGTTTTCTTAGTCGATTTGGATACAGGCAGTTACGTAGATGTGAATAGCACTGCTAGTTTTCCCGCTGCTAGTACAATTAAAGTACCAATTCTGGTTGCCTTTTTCCAAGATGTCGATGCCGGGAAAATTCGACTGGATGAAATGCTCACCATGGAACAAGATGTGGTAGCAGGTGGTTCTGGACAACTGCAATACAAACCAGTGGGAACCCAGTACAGTGCCCTAGAAGTCGCCACTAAAATGATTACAATCAGCGATAACACGGCAACAAATATGCTGATTGCCCGACTGGGAGGTATGGATGCACTGAATCAGCGTTTCCGCAGTTGGGGATTGACAACTACAATGATTCGTAATCAACTTCCAGATTTGCAAGGGACAAACACCACTAGCCCCAGAGAATTGGCCAATTTGATGGCTATGCTCAATCAAGGAAATGTCGTGAGTATGCGATCGCGTGATCTGATGCTGGATATCATGCGTCGCACAGCAAGAGACAATCTACTACCATCTGGTTTGGGGGCAGGTGCGAGAGTATACCACAAAACGGGTGATATTGGCACAATGCTGGCAGATGCAGGTATCATCGATACTCCTACAGGTAAACGCTATATAGCTGCGGTGATGGTACAACGTCCCAATAATGACCCCCGCGCCGAAAAACTAATTAGCTCAATTTCTAGCGCTGCTTACCAACAATTCAACCAAACTGCTGTTACACCAAGCAATACTACAATCACTGCGCCCCCAATTAATTATCAGTCACCAGTAATTAATACTCCCGTACCCAACGGTATCACGAGTACAGTACCTATGAATGGTTATCAGTCTCCAGTTATAACTACTCCTATACCTAATACTATGCCTGCAACCGGTTATCAATCGCCAGTTATGAATCCACAGTATTATGCCCCAAGATAGGAGTAGGGGAGCAGAAGAAGAAAATGGGAAGCAGGCAAAGAATAACTCCTAACTTTGCACTCCTTCCTGCCTCAAAACCTGTAGCTTTTGTATTTCATGCCAACGAAAACTGCTGTATATATGCAACTTTACTCATAACATATATTAGGGATAAGAAAAACCTTGCCCAGTCGCCAGTCCCCATTGCCCCCAGGGCTGTTTCATTCGCTGATGATGGGGATTTGTACTGAGGATAATCTCACGCAAAGACGAGGCAGCGCGTTGGGGAGACACTGCGTTGCGCGGGTTAAGAGCGTTGAAGCAAGTGTCGTCGGCTCTGCCGACTTGAAGCGTCTGCCGTCGCAAAGACGCAAAGAAAAATCCGTATTTTTGGTTGAAGGCGCAAAAATTTTTTACTAGAATTATGCGCTTGCTCTCAATTTTTATTTCTTTGAATCTTACTATTTTACCTATTTTAGGGAACGAAACAGCCCTGCCATTGCCCCTAATCCACACTCCCTCCGGTTGTGTGGCCCCGAGTTCACCAGTCCCCAACCCTAGCCCTTAGCCAATTTCTCATTACTAGACTTCAACTTGGGATAAGCAATGCGTTTGTGATGGAATTGCTGCCAAACTTCGACAAAAATTTGGGCGATTTCTGTCATTTCATCCCGCGTCAGCTTAGAATCCACCATTTGATTGTCTTGCCATCGGGCACGCAAAATATTATTCAGCATTGTTAATGCTTGTTCTGGTGTGCTGTCTTTGAGCGATCGCAGCGCCGCTTCGCATGAATCTGCTAACATCACAATTGCTGTTTCCCGCGATTGGGGAATTGGGCCAATATAGCGAAAATCTGCCTCGTTGACTGTAATGCTGGGATCTGCCTGTGCCATTTGCTGTGCTTGGTGATAAAAATAGGCGATCGCCATTGTTCCCTGATGTTCAGGAATAAAAGCTTGAATCGCTGTAGGCAAATGGTGTTTCCGTGCCATCACTAACCCTTCACTGACGTGCTTTTTGATAATTTCTGCACTCTTCCAAGGGTCATTAATCTCTGTGTCGTGTTTATTCGGCCCACCCATTTGATTTTCAATAAAGCTCAGGGGGTCGTGCATTTTACCAATATCGTGGTATAGTGTACCAGCCCTAACTAATTCAACATTACATTTCAATTTTTTGGCAGCAGCTTCGGCAAGGGTAGACACAAATAGGGTGTGTTGAAAGGTTCCAGGGGTTTCAGTGGCGAGTCGTTTTAACAAGGGGCGATTAGGATTTGCCAGTTCTGCCAAGCGAATGGGGGTAACTAAATCAAATAGTTGTTCCAAATAAGGACTCAAGCCCAAGGCCACAATACTCCAGACTAAGCCGGATAGAGCGAATAACCCTGCTTCTTGAAGTACAAGATACCAGCCTGCTGCAAATGCGGCACCAACTATCAGCTTGGCAATCAGGTAAATACCGCCCTGAGTAAAAGCTATAGCAATACCTAATAGTGCTAGTTCCTCGCGCGATCGCAGTCTTTGGGCTATGCAACTGCCTAGTATTCCTCCTGCTGCACCAGCTAAAAGCCCAATTATGCTGACTTCCATACTTATGGGTAGCAATAACAACAGCAGTACAACAACAGTTACACCCAAAGTCCGGCCGTAGAAGCTACCCAACAACAAACCAACCCCGCTCCAAGTCGTATATTGTACACCCATTGCGATGACACCTGGTGTACTCAGAGTCAACAGCAGTACTAACAAGCGATCGCGTTGCCGCAATTGGCACTTATTTTGCTTTTCAACCCAGACAAAAATGCCAATTGCCATCGTCACAAATCCTGCTAGCTTCGCCAACTCCAGCCAGTTGTTCTCCCGGCGAATGAGTTGATAATACTCCAATACCTCAAAGCGCCAAGCAGTTATCAGCTTTCCTTTGCCAACAATCACCTCACCTTGCTGCACTTCCACCATTACGGGTGTCACCCCAGCAGCAGCCTTTAATGCTTGTTGTTTGGTTTGTTCTTCATCTTGTTTCAAGTTCGGTTGCAGCACAGCCAATAACAGTTTAGTTGCCAATGGTTCGGCATTTTTTGGTACAAGCCCTTGCACTTGTAAACTGACTGCATTCTGTAAAATTGTTGGTGGTAGCCCGTGGGGAATGCCTTGAGTGAGCATCCGTTCTGCACTCTGGCGAATTCCCGTTTGTGTTTTTGCCCACTCATCATCTGACAAGTCTAGGAGGATAGTTTCGCTATATACCATCTCCGAGTTATCTGAGTTTGTAGTCTCTGGCTGTAAAAGTTGAGCGCTGGCTTGGGCGTATGCTTGGCGTGATTGGGAGATTTGGGTAATGAGTGACGACAGATTTTGTTCTGAAGTCGTGGTGCGGTAAGCTTCTAATTCTGCTACTGCTTGAGTAAAGTCGGTTTTTTGAGTGGGGAATTGGGAGTTGAGAATTTTGAGTTGGGAATTTTGAGTTGGGAGTTGGGAGTGGAAATAATTTTCCTGCAAGCTTCTAATTTGCTGCTTTGGGAGTAATAATCCTAAATTTTGTTTGCTGTTATTTTCTAGAGTTGCCAGTAGTGCTTGCCATTCCGAGGCAGAACAAGAACGAAGATAATGTTGAATATAAACAGACAAAATTGAAGTGTCAAAAAAAGGAAAAGACCCAGCAGTGGTACGAATTTCATTGCCTAGATCTAGAAGTTCTTGCAAATTTTGGTTGATTTTTTCAGTGACTTCTGCATCAATCATCAACACTGTTAGAGAACTTTTACTCACAGCTTTACGCTGGGCTTCAGTTTCTTTTTTGTCTTCGATGATCGCAGTTAATGGTGCTTTAATTGTCTCTGGTGCGCGAGTTCCTACTTTCAGTTGAGGTTGGTTGTACAACTTGTGTCCCATTACACCTGTGAGAGATACTATTGCGATCGCCAAAACGACGGTAAAACGCTGCTCATGAACCCAGCTGCAACCTGATCTATCAATTCCAGCCTGAGTTTTGAGCGATTTTGTCATTGAGCCTAGGGCTATTTCTCGTTTTTGGTATTCGCTGTTGGCGCTGATTTTTTTTAATATGTATATAAGCACATAGCTGAAGATATCCCTCTTAAGCCTCCTTCGTCGGTTGTTGCCACTTTTACATTTCATTGCCCCAAGCAACTGTCTTTTATGGCGTAATGCTTTGTACCATCGTCGCCAGTGAGTCAATTGTCGAGTCAAAGACTGAAGAAATCGCTGTGTTTTCATTACATGTGGCTGCTTACTTTGATAGCTCAAAACAAGGCAATCCTAGGAAAAGAGCAAGCGGTGGCGGCGGTGAGGGCCATTTTAATGTCAGGAACTGATTGAGGAACAATTGAAAAATTGTAATGTAAAAAACTCCTAAATTCGCTGGTAGATAACTAAATTGATGGTATTTGATGTTTAGTCCCTTGTTTCTTGCTAACCATTAGATTAACGCGATCGGATGACGTGAGGAGCTGCATAGACGCAGAGCAAAGCTTGTTCATTAGACATGACACATCCCTGTTCTTGAGATTCGCTTGGATGTAGAGCAACACTATACACTCCTGACCACACAGCCACTAGTGCATCAGCCAATTCTAGCATTTGGTCAAGACTGGTCAATTCCCAGGCTGTTAAATTGCCTGACGAGAGCAAAATCTGCCACTTTACGGGAATACCAACAGTACTGTTGTAAGCTCCTGACAAGGCTCCAGTAATTGCGCCTATAATCTGCAAGTGTGAATTCCTAGCCTCAAGCCTTGCGACATTACCATTGTCAGTAGCCCGCAAAACTGCCAAGGGGAAGTCTTCTAAGGTACTAAGAAAGCAGTAGAATGCCATAGCAATAGCATTACTCCACTTTTCTTGTTTACTAAACTCGGCTTGGGCTTTTTCTAAACCCACTCCTTGCTCTAATAAATCATTGACTTTTAAAAGATTTTGTGGTATTGAAGTAGATGTTTCTCCGAGAAAAGCAATTATTTGCGGGATGAGGGTTCGAGGTTGAAGTTTTTCAGTGAGAGATTTCGCGATCGCATAGCCTACTGCTAGTGTTCCATCACGAACAACTGGGTCATACTCCCAGATTTGTAACACACGCAGCAAATTTTCCCGCAGTTTGATTTTATTTTCATGAAAAAAAAGTGCCACTGGGATTGTGGCAAGAATAGCTTGTAGCGAGACTTTATTGTTGATATGTAAATCAAAAGACCTTTGTTGCTGACGCTTTAGCCAATCATCCAAATCTAATTTGCCCAGACTAATTAAACTTTGAGTACCCAAAATGGCTATTTTTACCATCTCAAAACAATTTTGAGACTTTTGTTCATAGTCCTTGGCTAAAGTTTGCCCTAGTAATACCCCCAGTATTGTACCTCTAAACCGACTTACAAGTGAGTAGCGCATAATCCATACAGAGTTAGGAGTGACTTGTGAGGAGTGAACAGTTATAGCAAAGTGCGCTCGTGCTGAGTATAAACCCAGTTTCTTCAAAGCTTTGAGCAATCAACACTGTCTTGACATAATCTGACTACGGCTATAACTCCTAAGTCAACAGTTATCAATGTTCACAGACAACAGTCATCAGTTATCAGTTATCTGTCAACAACTTCAACCGGGATAATTAATTTCTTAGATTTCCCTAACTCCTAACCCCTAACTCCTAACTTTTCTCTCTTAAATGATGTACCAAAGCTTGTAAGCCCAATAAATAACTTTGGGCACCAAAACCACTGATTTGCCCAATCGCTACTGAAGATATATAAGAATGATGGCGGAATTCTTCCCGGCGGTAAATGTTGCTGAGATGCACTTCTACTGTGGGTAAATTGACAGCAGCGATCGCATCCCGCAACGCTACACTTGTATGGGTATAAGCTGCAGCGTTAATCAAAATTCCCTGGTGTTTCCCTACGGCGTCATGAATAGCATCTACTAAAACTCCTTCATGATTTGACTGCACTGCAACAACTTTCGCCTGTAATTTTATTGCTTCTTGTTCTAACAAGCGATTAATTTCAGCCAGAGTCAAAGAACCATAGATTCCTGGTTCTCGCTGTCCTAGCAAATTTAAGTTTGGCCCATGTAGTGCCAAAATGCTTAAGGATTGCAATGTCAAGTTCAGTACCTTAAGCTTTTTAGCGACGACGCGATCGTTGATCTACAGGAATCGGAATCAGTTCCGGTTCCGGCTCAGCCTCTGGCCCTAACAAGGCCTCAATCAGCTTGCGGGCCAATTCCTTAAGCTTTTCCAGCACCTTTTCTATATAGTCCATTGAACTGACTGCTCCTGAGATACTACCTCAAATTTTGATTAACAGCTACGCGCAAACAGGCGTAATTTTGCACCTCTAGCCTGGAAATGGGCTAACACACACCTCCTTTTTTGAGGCATAAGCCGCTTCTCAAATTTGGTGTTGTGATCTCCCTTACTTTTTAGAGTATCACATCAGCAACCTATAAGACTGTATTCCTCCAAGGTGGGTATTTTGTATCAATAGTCAACAGTCAATAGACAGCAGTCAACAGTCAATAGTCAGTAGCAAAAAACCACTGACCTTTCGGGTGACGCTCCTGCGTCGCTAACGTCAGTTGCTCATGGGGGAAACCACACCACATGCTTCAAGTCGGCAGAGCGCGATAGCGCAGTGGCTCCCCAAGACCGCACTGACTCACCACTGACAAATTACAACTGACCCTAACTAAGCTTTTGCATCTTTTTTTCTGGCAGTATTTGTGGATGACTTAGCCGTTGACTTGGCTCTTGAACTTGTTGATTTAGTGGTCTTGCCAGTGGATTTCTTTGTCGATGCTTTAGCTGCCAACAATTGCAATGCTGTAGACAGCGTTACATCTTCTACTGATTGCCCTTCTGGGATGCTCACATTAGTTTTGTCATGCTTAATGTAAGGCCCATAAGGCCCATCGTATATATTCACTGGTGTGCCATCATCAGGATGTACGCCCAATTCGCGTAAGGCTGCTTTAGACTTGCCATTAGCAGAGTTACGTCCCTTTTTCGGTTCAGATAATAATTCCAGTGCCCGTTCTAAGGAAATTGTCAAAACATTATCACCAGCTTTCAATGAGCGGTAGTCTTTTCCTTCCTTACCCTGGTCATGAACAATGTAAGGGCCAAAACGTCCTAAACTTGCTTGGATTTTGCCACTAGTCACTGGATGAACTCCCAATGTCCGTGGTAGTGCCAATAGACCCACAGCCATGTCTAAGGTAACGGTTTCTGGGGTGATAGCTTTGGGTAGGGACACTTGTTTAGGTTTGGGATTTTCATCAGACTTATCACCCAACTGGACGTAAGGGCCATAAGCGCCGATTTTGACATAAATTGGTTCACCAGTTTCGGGATGGCGACCAAGTTGGTCGGGGCCAGTGGTTTTTTGCCGTAGTAGTACTTCTACCTGTTTGGGGTCAAGGTCAGCAGGCGTCAAGTCTTTGGGAATGGAAGCAGTAACAACACCGTCACCGTTTTCGACTTCAATATAAGGCCCATATTTTCCGATACGGACTCTAGCCTCTAAATTTTCTAATTCTACGGTTCTGGCTTTATTGGCATCAATTTGATTTTCTTGTTCTTTGACTAAAGTTTCTAAACCTTTGTCTCCCAGATAAAATTCGCGTAAATAAGGTAGCCAGGCAACTTCACCATCGGCAATGTCATCCAAGGTTTGCTCCATCTTAGAAGTAAAACTGGGATCAACAATGTCAGGGAAATGTTTTTCCAATAGGTCAGTAACGGCAAAAGCGGTAAAAGTAGGAATGAGAGCGTTACTCACCAATTGGGCATAACCTTTGTCAATAATCGTACCGATGATGCTGGCGTATGTACTGGGACGACCGATGCCTTCACTTTCTAGGGTTTTTACTAAAGTTGCTTCGGTGTATCTGGCTGGGGGTTGGGTTTCATGCCCAACTGCTTCCAAATCGGTACAATCTGGACGATCCCCTACTTTCAAGCTAGGCAAAATTACTTCTTGGTCTTCCAATGCGGCTTCGGGATCGTCTGAACCTTCGACATAGGCGCGTAAGTATCCTGGAAAATCGATGCGCTTGCCAGAAGCACGGAAACCTGCATCTTCAACTTGCAGTAGTACAGTAATTTGAGTTTGCCGAGAGTCAGCCATTTGGCAGGCGACAGTGCGCTTCCAAATCAAATCATAAACAGCAAGTTCCCGACCGCTCAAACCTGTTTCTTGGGGAGTGCGGAAGGTGCTACCCGCAGGACGAATGGCTTCGTGTGCTTCTTGCGCGCCTTTGGATTTGGTGGTGTATTGCCTCTTTTGGGGACTAAGGTATTGTTGACCGTAAAGTTTCTCCACACAGCTACGGGCCGCTTCTATGGCCTGATCCGATAAATGCACCGAATCTGTACGCATGTAGGTAATGTATCCTTGCTCGTACAAATTCTGGGCAATCCGCATTGTGTCTCGCGCTGAGAGACGCAGTTTGCGGTTAGATTCTTGTTGCAGCGTCGAGGTAGTAAAGGGTGGTGCTGGTTTGCGGGTGACTGGGCGTTCTTCTACATCTGTGACAGTCCAAGGTTTATCAGTCAGGCGTTCTTTGAGGGCTACAGCATCCTCTTCAGAAAGTAACACCACATTGCGACCAGCAGCGATTTTACCAGTTGCTGGGTCGAAATCGCTCCCAGTTGCCACCTTCGTACCTGCCACTGTCACCAACTGGACGGTAAAGGGATTTTTTTGCTGCTCTAAATAAGCTTTCAAATCCCAATATGTACCCTCACGGAAAGCGCGGCGTTGGCGTTCTTTGTTGACCAAAAGTCGCACGGCTACTGATTGGACTCGCCCAGCGGATAATCCCCAAGCAATTTTTTTCCACAACAGCGGAGACAGAGTATAGCCAACCAGTCGATCTAAAATGCGTCGCGTTTCTTGGGCACGAACCAGTTGCTCATCAATATCACGGCAGTTTTTCAAAGCTTTTTTGATGGCGTCTTGGGTAATTTCGTGAAACACCATCCGCTTTGTGGGGACTTTTGGCTTGAGCAACTGGTATAAATGCCAACTAATGCTTTCACCTTCCCGGTCTTCGTCCGTTGCCAGGATCAATTCATCTACATCTTTGAGCGCATCTTTAAGTTGGGTGACAACTTTCTTTTTATCTTTAGGGACAACATACACCGGTTCAAAGTCGGCATCGACATTTACCCCAAGCTGCGCCCATTTTTCTGCTTTGATAGCAGTGGGAATTTCACTAGCTGATTGGGGTAGGTCACGCACATGACCCATAGACGCTTCTACCCGATAGTCTTTTGGCAGGTAGTTGCGAATGGTACGAGCTTTGGTCGGAGATTCGACGATGACGAGAGTTGACATGGAAATTTCAAGAAAAAGAGTAGCTGCTAAGCTAAACAGTCAAATTGAGGCAATTTCTGCGAAATGTCAAGATAAAACGTCAACTAATGGGTGAAGTCACAAGTATGAGTTATGAAATTTTTCATTTTTATCCTTCCTGGCGGCTGATACCGCTTTCTTTTTTTCATCCTACCTTACCCTTTGGGTTCTCCTGTGGAGTAGGGGAAGCTACCAAATGAGAACACTGCCTTGCAAAGGACAGTTCCCTGGTGAGGCGGTGCGACTTCTTGAGCGAAAATCCGCGCTGAATTTTGGCGCAGTTCTTCTTAGAGGATAGTAGACGAATGTTAGCTGTGAATTGCCAGCTATTTCAATCTTTAACTTATCTAGTGCATAATTGACGACTACAGTTTTTAAAATACCCCGCAAGTGTAATACTATGACACCTTTTGTGATTTAGAGGCGGGAATTGGGAATTGGGGATTGGGAATTGGTAAATAATTTAACTTTTATCCTTTTGCCCCCTATCTCCTCATCTCCCGGTTGGTGAGTTTCGGCTACGCTCAACTACCGCAAAGTCGAACCACATCTCCCTCATCTTTCTTGCTTCCCTGCTTCCAAAGATGTTGTGCCAAAATTAAATCAAACTTGAGAGCAAAAGCGAAGTGGGGTTTATACTCAATCCCCAAAGGCAAAACAATGCAATCAATTCGTCAAGGTGATGTCATTTTAGTACCTGTCCAGCAGATTGATAGACAAAAGATACATCATTTAATTTTGGCAGCAGGCGAAGTTACCGGACACAAACATCGTATTTCTGAAGGTGAGGCAGAGTTACTACAAAAGGATGGCACACTGTACTTACGTGTATTTTCACCAACTGCGTTGCTGGTTTACGAAGAACATGAGGCAATTCCAATTCCCCAAGGTGATTGGATGGTGAAAATTCAACGAGAATACGAGTCTGAAGGTTGGCGATATGTCGCTGATTGATAAGTTAACGCCCCAACAAGAAGCTTTGATTCCAATTTACTGGGAGAAGTGGCGAAAAATTGCCCTGTCAACTGAGCGAATTGATAGAGATGAAACTACACAAGCAATAAAAATTGCTTACGCTGCTATCAGCAAATCAGAGCCAGAAATTATTTTTTGTAATAGTCCTTACGCTAGTTTGGAAATTCTTAGTTCCAAGCAAGTAGAGACTAATTTATGTAAGGAATTAATTAACTATATTTTTCCCAAACTGACAAATAAAAATAGAGAAGTATCATATCAAATAGATAGGCAGCTGATAAACCAGTTGAGAATCTTACCCTTAGATTACATTTCATTACAGTATTTATCAATAGATAAACTAAAAGTTAAAAATCGGCTCGAAACAAATCTTGATACTCTCTGTTTAAAATCACAATCATTTGCTAGTACTTGCTGTTGGGTAGATTTTTATATTTCGGTATTAGATTGTTCTTATAGCCAAATTAGATGGCTAATCTTGCAATCTATAGCGAAGTATTGTGGCTGGATTTGGCCTTACGAAAAAGTTTGTATAGTATGCGATCGCCCGCTTCATCTTCGCTTCGATAATCAAAATCGCCTCCACGCAGAAGGCGAACCCGCCATTGAATTTACCGATGGATATAGCCTGTACTCCTATCACGGTGTCACCTTACCTGAAAAATACGGCAAAATCCACCCGCAGCAATGGCAAGCTACTTGGCTTTTATCAGAGAAAAATGCCGAACTGCGGCGAGTTTTAATTCAAGGTATTGGATATGCCAGAATTTGCCAAGAATTACAAGCAGTAGAATTAGATACTTGGGCTGAATATATATTATTGAAAATCGATGCCGATGTTGACTCTGAACCAATTTATTTATTAAAAATGACTTGCCCTAGCACAGGATTGATTTATGTTTTGCGAGTTCCACCTGCTGTGGAATCAGCACGGAAGGCAATCCGTTGGATAAATTGGGGAATCGATCCAGAAGATTTTTTCCGACAAACTTGATTGTTGAATTGCACAATCAGCTAAAAAAATAGTAACTATAGTTAAAAGCTATGTATATTACCATAGATCCGCACCAATGGAGAGATTTAGTCTTTTACTATATATAAAGTTGTGTTAGCATAAAATTAGAGAAGTTAAGTTCGGCGATACGGATCTTGTTTTTAGTAATAATTGCAAGCGGCTCTCCGGATAAACATCTCAGCATCAATGGATTCTGGAGAGTTTCATGTCAATATACGTAGGGAACCTATCCTACAGCGTCACACAAGACGACCTCACTAAAGTATTTTCTGAGTATGGTACTGTAACGCGAGTTCAACTACCTACAGATAGGGAAACAGGCCGCGTTAGGGGTTTTGGTTTCGTAGAAATGGAATCATCAGCCGCAGAAGATGCTGCCATTCAAGCTCTGGATGGTGCTGAATGGATGGGGCGTGTAATGAAAGTAAATAAAGCTAGACCAAAGGAGGAGAAACCGGCTCGCTCTGGCGGTGGTGGCTGGGGAAAAAATAGTGGTGGATACTCACGATAGCAAGGCAGAGGCACAAACAGCATTCGCCTAGCGAAATTTATTATAAAATCAGCAGTTCAGGAGATAACTGAATAGCATATTTGTATGTAAGCAGTTCAGGAAACAACTGAACTGCTTATTTGTGTGAAAATTTGAATTGAATTAAAAAAGCTGTTGTCTAATACCAATTCTATGTGAGGTAGCGCTTTATTCACCTAAAAGCGATTCATGAATTGACCTGCATAGGGTATTGTTTGATGTCAGTTTTATGCTCCCATTTTTATACAGAATTGATGTCAATGCAAGGCAACAAGCATAAAACAGGAGTGGACAACCCCAACAAAACGTGAGTTTCTCTGTTTGGGACTTTACATTTTAATTTTTGACTTTAGCATAATTTAATCTGATAGTAAGCATAGTAGAGATAGTATCAATGTTTGCTTGATGCACTACTACATCTGGCACTAGCCGCTTTGAGGCGATCGCACCTTTACACGCCGACATAAAATTTTAATGCAACTTTGGTGAAGAACAATAGATAGAATGAACTCAGCTAGCCTTAATGTCTAATCGCCAAAACCTGTATATCTCATGGATTTTGCTAATCTTGCATCCCAGTTAAATGCTGGAACGATTTTGCCAGAGGGGATTGTAATTGTCACCCTCTTGGGGGTTTTGATTGTTGATTTGATTTTGGGGCGCACATCCTCGCGCTGGATTGGATATCTAGCGATCGCAGGTTTACTTGCTTCGATTGTCGCCCTTTATCTTCAATGGGATAATCCCAACCCCATCTCCTTTAGCGGTGAGTTTAACAGTGACGACCTCAGTATCATCTTTCGCGGTATCGTAGCATTATCTGCCGCTGTGACTATATTGATGTCAATTCGCTACGTTGAGCAGAGTGGCACCGCTTTAGCTGAATTTATCGCCATCTTGCTGACTGCTACCCTTGGAGGTATGTTTTTATCCGGGGCTAGTGAGTTGGTAATGATCTTCATTTCTCTAGAAACCCTCAGTATTTCCTCTTACTTACTGACAGGTTATACCAAGCGTGATCCCCGTTCCAATGAAGCGGCGCTGAAATACCTGTTAATTGGGGCTTCTAGTACAGCAGTATTTCTGTATGGCGTTTCCCTGTTATACGGTTTATCTGGTGGACAAACAGAACTAAATGCGATCGCCAATGGCATTTCTGGTGCTAACGTTGGTCAATCTTTAGGTTTGGTAATTGCCCTGGTTTTTGTAATTGCAGGTATTGGCTTTAAAATCTCTGCTGCACCCTTCCACCAGTGGACACCAGACGTTTACGAAGGCGCACCCACTCCAGTGATTGCCTTTTTATCCGTTGGTTCCAAAGCAGCTGGGTTTGCCCTAGCCATCCGCTTACTGACGACAACCTTTTCCCTCGTCGCCGATGAGTGGAGGTTTGTTTTCACTGCCCTTGCAGTTCTCAGTATGATCCTGGGTAATGTAGTGGCCCTGGCGCAAACCAGCATGAAACGAATGCTAGCTTATTCATCCATTGCTCAAGCTGGGTTTGTGATGATTGGCTTAATTGCTGGTACTGAAGCAGGATATGCCAGTATGGTATTTTACTTGCTGGTCTATTTGTTCATGAACCTATGCGGTTTTACCTGCATCATTCTGTTCTCCCTGCGGACTGGAACTGACCAGATTGCTGAATACTCTGGTTTGTATCAAAAAGACCCACTGTTAACACTAGGGTTGAGTATCTCCCTACTTTCCTTGGGTGGTATTCCTCCACTAGCTGGGTTTTTCGGTAAGATTTACTTATTCTGGGCTGGTTGGCAAGCTGGTCTTTACGGATTAGTTTTGCTGGGCTTAGTTACCAGTGTTGTCTCCATCTACTACTACATTCGTGTAGTCAAAATGATGGTAGTCAAAGAACCCCAAGAAATGTCGGACGCAGTGAAGAATTATCCCGAAGTGCGTTGGAATTTGCCTGGTTTACGACCTTTGCAGGTAGGGCTGGTAGTGACTTTAATCGCCACTTCCATAGCAGGGATTTTATCAAATCCACTGTTTAAACTGGCTAATAACTCTATCTCCCATACTGAAATGTTGCAAGCAACAACAGTTAATAGCACTCAACTTAGCGCCATGCCTTTGGCAACGTCTGCGACGAACCCTACTAAACAATTAAAAGCGTTCTAAGCTGGACTATTGCTGATGGCTAATAGCTATTCGACAATCACAGCAGTTTTCAATTGATTGAACTACACGACTACCCTAAAAGGAAGTTAAAAGTAAAAAGGCAAAAGGCAAAAGAGATTTTACTTTTGACTTGCTAGCCCCACTTACTGTCTAAACTGTAGTCTCTCAACTTGAAGATTGCTGTAGCGATTAGCTATTAGCCATTTTTACTGTTTACACAACTGTGACATTTCAATAGCAAAGAATTGGAATAATAGTATTTTTTACTAAGTATTCGTGTCAGTGTATTAATTAAGCTTAAATAATTACAGATATTTTCGGTTACCATTTTTTGTTTAAAAAATAACAATCATGGTAAGGATTCAGTTTTGTAACCATCAACTACAAATTTACTTATAGCAGCAATAGGGATATTTGTAATAGTCTTGTTTTGAAATAAAATCTATGTTCTAACAATAATTCCCTGAAAAAAACTATTCACAAGTTGATGATGTAGGTTTTATAGACTTTGGCTATAGCCTGCGATCGCCATTTCTTAGTCACTAAGTATACTTAGATAATCTTACTTATCTATGATTAAAAATTCATCAACATCTAAAATTAGTCTGAACAATAGACCTCTTGCAAAAGTCGTTATTAGCGTTCTTTTCTTTGCGTCTTTGCGCCTTTGCGCGAAACAAAAAAAGATTTTGCAAGAAGTCTAATTATCTGCATTTAATATAAAAAATTTTTTAGGCACATTTTTATTTTTTCATTACCAGCTTCAGACACGAATTTGAATCAGTGAAACATGGAATCAAAACAATGAAAGAAATACTTGCATTAATAGAAAAACGAAAACAAGAGTTTGCTCAATTGCCATTATTTGAGTATATGAGAGATAAAAGTATAGACCCTAGACAAAGGTTATCTTGGGCACCTTGTGCTGCTCCTTTCATCATGAATTTTGGAGAATTGAACAAATATTGTTTTCGAGAAGAACCAGCTAGCAATCCAATTCAAGCGATCATTAACAAACATACTTATGAAGATGACCATCACTGGTTATGGTTTTTGGAAGATTTAGAAAAACTTGAACTTGACAAAACACTAAAATTCAGTGATGCCCTAAGACTTCTTTGGAGTGAAGAGATCAAGAACACTCGCTGGTTAAACTATGAACTATATAGATATGCTTTTACAGCTACTCCAATCCAAAAGTTAATCATAATTGAAGTCACCGAAGCCACGGGAAATATTATGTTTTCTTATGCAGCAGAAGTTGGTAGAGAAATTAAAGAACTTACTCAAAAAGAATGCCGTTATTTTGCAGATTCCCATCTATCAGTAGAAACTGGACACATCATAGGTTCATCTGACACAAAACAATTTATCGACATAATTGAACTATCAGAAGAAACTCGACAAGAAGCTTGGGAGTTAGTCGAAAAATTGTTTGAATGTTTTGGGAAATTTGTCAATGGGCTTTTATTATATACCAAAAGCCACAAAAATTTTCAAGAAAAACACTCACTTAGTTTAGTATAATTAAATCAATTACTCACTATAGCACTTTAGCTCTTCATTAATTATTTCATCACTAATTAATACTGATTTGCATTCAGTGTAAAAGATGAGGGGGGGTAATTTCTTTCGCTACCCCTCTACTCCTCTGTGCCCCTAATCCTCGCGATCGCTAGTGAGTGGGGCCCGAGTTTCCCTGCTCTGTTTGCTGATGTGTAAAATAAACCCTGACATATGACAATTCAGCATATTTGTATTATTGGCGCTGGTATTAGTGGTTTAGTCGCAGCCAAGACCTTTATTGAGGAAGGTTACACAGTGACTATATTCGAGAAGCAGAAGAAAGTTGGTGGTGTATGGGAAGAGTCTCGTACGTACTCAGGACTAACTACCCAAAATCCCCGTGACACATATGCTTTCTCTGATTACCCCATGCCAGCATATTATCCAGAGTGGCCTACAGCTGAGCAAATGCGGAATTACTTAGAGTCCTACGCGCAAAAATTTGGCATTTTAGAGAAGATTCGATTTCAAACAGAAGTCACTCAAGTAGAAAGAAACACTGCCATACAATCGGGATGGGTAGTTACAATCAATTCTCATAATGATACCAATGGTGAAATCAAACAACAGAAGTACGAGTTTGATTTCGTCCTCATCTGTAATGGTCTTTTCAGCATTCCAAAAATACCTTTATTGCCTGGTAAGGAGGAATTCATAGCATCTGGAGGTCAGGTGCTACATTCCACTGAGTTTAACGATAGTTTGCAAATCACGGGTAAACGAATAATTGTTGTAGGCTTTGGTAAATCGGCTACAGATATAGCTACTTACGCTGTCGGTCAAGCCAAAGAATGCACTTTAGTCTTTCAGCAAACCTTGTGGAAAATTCCCAGATTTCTCCTGGGTTTAGTAAATATTAAATACCTTCTTTTAAGCCGCTTTGCAGAGGCTTGGCTACCCTATCGCCAACTTCGAGGATTGGAGTGGGTACTACACACTATAGGAAAACCCCTTGTGTGGGCTTTCTGGCAGACACAAGAGACTATTCTGCGCCTACAACTCCGTCTTGATGCTTGTGGGATGTTGCCTGATAAACCTATGTATACATCGGTTAACTGTTCCACTGCAATTGCACCCGAAGGTTTTTACGAGTATTTGTACACTGGCAAATTACAGACTAGAAAAACAACAATTGCTCGATTTTGTCAAGACGGAGTGGAACTAGCCAATGGTGAACGATTGCAGGCAGACATAGTTATTTTTGGAACAGGATTTCGCCAGGATGTCCCTTTTCTGGAAGAAAAGTATCGGCAAATGCTGATTGATAACCAAGGCTATTTCCACCTATACCGCAATCTTATTCACCCTGATATTCCTGAGATAGGTTTTGTAGGCTACAGCATCACCTTCTTTTCCCAGTTAATCTCCGAAGTTGGAGCCTGGTGGCTAGCAGAGTATGTGAAAGGAAGTGTGATTATACCCTCACGCGCTGAAATGATCAAGGATATGGAGATAGATTTTGAGTGGAAGCAGACTCAGTGGCCTGTAGGTAGTAACAATGGCACATGTATATCCCCATACAACTATCATTACTTAGAACAGCTAATACAAGATATGGGTGTAAGTAGTCGTCACAAAGGCTGGCAGCGGATAATAGAAGTTATGACACCAGTAAATCCATCTGCCTACAAAAAAATCCGGCAGGAATTGCGGAAAAAAAACCTGTAAATCATTCTCTTGACACCAAGATATGCGCTATTTACATCAGTCTTGATAGTCTATCTATTGCATTGGTATATCAATTACAAACTCAGTTCCCTGTCCTGGCTTGGAATTACAAGTTAACTGACCCTTATGTTTATCAACGACAATTTGATAGCTAATCGATAACCCTAACCCAGTGCCACTACCTACTGCTTTTGTGGTAAAAAATGGATTAAATATTTTCTGTCGCACCACTTCTGCCATACCAAAACCATTATCAGCAATCCGAATTCTAATAATATTAGAGTCCACTTGTTCAGTGCGAATACGAATTTGGGGTTTAGTCAAAAGTCCATAGTTCATAGTCAATAGTTCAGAATTCTTAACCGTTGACTGTTGAACGCCAGTTTGCTCAACGGAGGGAACCTCCCTACCCTTCGGGTTCTGCTTTGCAGTACGGGTTCGCAGTTCCTTCAAGTCGGCAAAGCCGCCCAACGGACTGCTCACCGCACGCAACTGGCTCCTGTTGACTATTGACTCTTCCAAAGCATCGATAGCATTACTGAGGATATTCATAAACACTTGATTGAGTTGACTGGCATAACAAGTAACTTTAGGTAGATTTGCGTATTCTTTGATAATTTCAATTACCGCAAAATCTCTATTTTTAAGTCGCCTTGCTTCTGTGTTAGTTTTCTGAAGTCGATGGTGCAAAATCATCAAAGTGTTGTCAATGCCCTCATGAATATCCACAGGTTTCATTTCGGACTCATCCAAGCGGGAGAAGTTGCGTAAGCTCAAAACAATGCTGCGAATGCGCGAACTACCAATTTTCATTGAATCTATAATTTTTGGCAGATCTTCTGCTAGAAAATTTAGATCAATTGCCTGAGATTTTTCTTCAACTAAAGATGAGGGCTGAGTATATTCTTGTTGATAAATTGCAATTAAATCTAATAAGTTTTTGACATATTCACTAGCATGATTGATATTGCCATGAATAAAATTGATGGGGTTATTAATTTCATGGGCAATTCCGGCTATCATTTGCCCTAAGGAAGACATTTTTTCACTTTGAATTAATTGAGCTTGAGTTTGCTGTAATTCTTGTAGAGTTTGTTCTAGACTGTGATTTTTTTCATTGAGTTCTGCCGTTCTTACCAGGACTCTCTCCTCTAGAATATGGTTGTATTCTTCCAAGCGTTTGTTAGCTTGTGCCAAATTTTTGTAGAGCATGGCATTTTCTAAAGATATGGCTGCTTGCGTAGTTATCAGTTTGAGGAGTTCTAGGCGATCGCGTGTAAATGCTCCCGTGGTTAGATTATTTTCTAAGTAAAGAATGCCTAGAAATTTACTTTGCTTAATCATCGGAATACATAATATACATTTTGGCTCTTCCTGGGTAATGTAAATATCTGCTGATAAGGAAGGCTCAGCTTTTACATCATCAATTACTAATATTTCTCGCGTACGTTTGACGTAGTTAATCAAAGAAATAGGAACCTGGTAGCTAGACTCTAAGGGAATTGTTATAAATTCTGTGCAGGTGGGTGCAAAAGTTGAGCTAGCACTGACTGCGGTGACAGTTAAGTTCAAGTTATTACCTTCGCTCAACATCAGAACACACTTAGATGCCCCAGCATTTTCCATGACAACTTCTATTAACGTAGAAAGAATTTTTTGTAACTCAATTTCTCCAGAAATTGCTTGATAAGCTCTAACAACAGCTGCCAAATCGAGCATATCTGAAATGCTGGTATGAGAAGCAACGACGGTTTCATAAGTACTGAGAAGAGTTTTAGTGCTAGGTGTAGATACAGATATGTTCAGTTTAGTTGTACTGTTTTCACTGGAAACCAGACTAAATTTTTCTTGCTGGATAATGGGTGTCAGAAATTGCGGATAATGTTTTTGTAAGTCGTTGACTTTAGCTAATGCTCCCCAGCGAACGTAGCCATAGTAGGCATCAATTAGGTAGGTTTGAGCAATCTTAATTTTGCCCCATTTTAAATAGAACTTAGCTGCTAGTTCGTTAGCGAGAGCTTCTTCATGGATATACTCATATTCTGTGGCCAGGGTGATGGCACGATCATAATAATCAATTGCTTCGAGATATTTACCTAAAACCCGATAATACTCAGCCTCTACTAAATAAAACTTATGTAAATGATTGATGGGAATATGGTTAGCCCATTTACGCATCTTCTCTTGGTTGGCCGCCACTTTAGCTAAGATTTGTTTTTGTTGAAGCGGCTCGGTGTTATGATATATAGCTAGCCACGCCAAAGAATTATAAAAATAAAATTGAGGAACTATAAATTGTCCTGCTCCACTCACTAAATACTTTTCTAGTTTCAGAGAGTTTTCAACTGCTTGGGGGTAATCGGTAAATAAATAACATAATTGCAGCTTACATAAATATGAATATACAAGTGCAATTCCATCATTGGCTTGTATTTGTATGGGAAGCATTTTTTCCTCGTCGTAAGCTTCACCAATTAAACAACAGGGATTTTGAACTTCCCCCATTAGATTCAATACTGTCTGTCGATAAATTTTAATCCAATGAAAGACACCATTCTGTTTGAGTTGACTGACAGCATAACTGTAGGTTGCCATCTCCCGCTCAAGTTCCGTTAGTTCTTTACCACTGAAATATGAAATGTAGCAGTATGCTTTTAGAGAATAGGCAGCAAATTCTAAGTCTCCTGTTTCTATGCCAGCAGAATAAGCTTCCAGAAGAGGCTTGAAGATTTCCCTAATAGATTCTTTCCAATGGATAACATGTGCATTAACCGTCTGGATGACTTTAGCTTTGATTTCTCTAACATTGAACCGTGACAATAAATTTACAGCTAATTTACCAAACTGGTAACCAAGTTCTATGTCTTCAAAAAGTCCGCAAAGCATTAACCCATAAACAGCATATGCATATGCTGATAAGGGAGAATTGCCGTGTTTAAGCGACAGATTAATCTGTTTCAAGCAAATCAGAGGCATAAGTTCTGGGACAGCTTGATAGGCAAGAGCGATCGCACTTGATAAAATACGCATTACTGCCAGTGGTTCTGCTGCTGTCATCTGCGGTAGGTCAATTAAATCCTCAATTCTTTGATGAGCGAGATTTGAAATTGTAATTTCTATTTCTTTGTGAACATCACTCTGGCTGGGATTTTCAGGAAAACTCACTCCCAACAGCTTCAAGAAAGCCAGTCCTGCTTTCACAGCTTCTAGTGCTTTATTTTGTGCGCCAAATGCCTGAATAATCACCTCATAAACTTTTACTTTATCCAGCGGTGTTTTAGCCTCTGCTAATATAATGTCTGTTAATTTTTGCATCAGTTCAAAGTCACCGCTAAGATATGCCGCCTCTGCTGCGGTTTCATACAAAGCTAGGCTTAGCTCATATTTAGTTTTCCAGCTATCATCAGCCAGCAGTTCAATACCAGTATTTAAATAATTAACAGCAGCTGAGTAAGCTGTTGATGCTACAGCTTTACGTCCAGCAGTTAGATTCATCGTAGCTAACTCATAACGTTTAGCTTCACGAGTAATGAATTCCACTGCCATATTGAACTGATTGACAAGATCAAAAATCTTTTCTTCCCGTTCTTCAACAGGGATATTACCCAACAGCAGTAGTCCAATTTTTAAATGAATTGATTTTCTTTGGTCTTCGGGTATCAGAGAATAGGCAGCTTGCTGCACCCTGTCATGTACAAATTTATATCTAGGTAACTGATAATTACTAATTTGTCCTTCGGTTGATTTTTTTTGACTATCAATTATTTCTATATTATCTTCTGGAAAAAAGTTATAAACTTCAGTTTGAGGTAAAATTAAGCTGTCGAGTAATGCTGTCCATAAATCTGATGCTGTATCTACCAAAGATTTTTCATGAATAATAGAGATAGTTTTTAATTCAAATTCATTGCCTATGCAAGCAGCTAACTTTAACAACTTTTGAGTGTTTTCTGGCATTTTTTTGATTTGAATTGCCATAAATTCTACAACATCATCTGTAAGTGATAATACTTTAATTTCTTCAATTCTGTACTGCCAACAACCTGTTTCTAAGTTAAGTTTAATTAGTCCATCTTGATATAAAGACTTGATAAATTTAGTTGCAAAAAAGGGATTGCCTTGAGTTTTAGCAAATACCATTTGTGTCATGGGAATGGCTATTACTTCAGTACAATGAAGTGTATCAGCAACTAAATGGTTTAAATCAGCCTGAGTTAAAGGCAAAAGTTTAATAGTATTAATATTTACTTTAGTTTTACAAATTTCTTTTAGTGTTAAATATAAAGAATGTGTATTAGAGACTTCATTATCTCTATATGTACCAATTAGCAAAAACCCATCTTGATTATCAAAGATATTCTCTGTTTCACTAATAGTAGGAGAAGATGTATTTTCAGTTACTAATAATTGAATTAGTTTTAAAGAAGCCAAATCTGCCCACTGTAAATCATCTAGAAATATTACCAAAGGATGCTCTTTATTAGTCAAGACTTTGATGAATCGTTGAAACAGTAAATTGAAACGATTCTGTGCAGCACTACCAAGGAGTTCTGTAACCAGTGGTTGCTTGCCAATAATTTTTTCTATTTCTGGAAGAACATCAATAATTACCTGAGCTTGTGTACCTAATGCCGATAAAATTTTGGTTTTCCATTCTTGAATTTGGACATCACTTTCTGAGAGTATTTGCTCAATTAAATCTCGAAAAGCTTGTACCAACCCTGACAAGGGAATATCACGTTGGAATTGGTCAAATTTACCTTTAATGAAGTAACCACGCATTCGCACAATTGGTTTGTGAACTTCGTTCACCACAGCGGTTTTACCAATACCAGACGAACCCACAACTAATATCATTTCAGTTTGACCGCTTGTCACACGATCAAAAGTCGCGAGTAGGGTTTCAACTTCGCGTTGGCGACCATAAAGTTTTTCGGGAATGACAAAACAGTTTGATATGTCTCGAACTCCCAACTCAAAGTTTGTGATAGTTCCAGTTTCTTGCCATTGATTTCGACATACTTCTAAGTCATGTCTGAGTCCATGACCACTTTGATAGCGGTCTTCGGCATTTTTAGCCATCAGCTTGCTGACGATATTAGACAAAATCAGCGGAATACTGGGGTTAATCAGATTTGCTTTTGGGGGTTCCTTGGCAATATGAGAGTAAACTAATTCCATTGGTTCAGTGGTGGTGAAGGGTAACTGTCCAGTTAGGAGTTCAAAGAAAGTCACACCCAAGGAATAAAAGTCTGTGCGGTAGTCGATACCTCGGTTCATGCGTCCCGTTTGTTCAGGGGAAATGTAAGCTAGAGTTCCTTCTAAACTGTTGGGATTTGTCAGAACTTGAATTTCTTTAGGTAAGAGGGTAGCAATACTAAAATCAATGAGTTTGATATCACCTGTGGTGGGGTGAATTAGAATGTTAGCAGGTTTGATATCTTTGTGAATGATGCGATGACGATGTAGTTCTTCAAGGATGGAAGAAATTTCAATAGCAATGTGGAAAAACTCACTCAAAGAAATAGGATTTTTCCCAATACCTTGCTTTGTCTGTCGCCAGTCTTTGAGAGAGATACTACCAAAATCTTCCATGACTAAAATATAGCCATTGCGATAGTTTTCTAAGCTATGGGGTTTGACTATGCCAGGCAGGTCAAGGTCTTTGATAATATTGTATTGATTACGAAACTGGGCAATTTCAACGAAACTAGGATATTCATTTCGCATCAGTTTCAAGACAACTAGTTTTTGGTCTTTCTCTCTAATACCCCGATAAACCAGAGTTTTACTCCCTGAGTAAATTTGCTCAGTAATTTTATAGCCAATTATAGGATATATTGTATCTAATACTACTAGCATTTTAGTTTATACCCATACTTCTATTCCTATTGTTCAGTATTCCCATTACGAAAGATAAATTATCATTGAATTTCTCTAAAATATTATTTAAACTTATTTATTTTCAGTGAAAATAAATAAGTTTAAATAAAGACAATTGTCTCAGTTTAAGTAATTTAAGAATATTAAATTTTTTTTAAAGCAAAAATAGTGGTAAGTAATACTAAGTTATACTGTTAAGTATTAGCATTTATGTGTCAGTTATCTCTAACTCCTAACTTGCACATTTTAGAACCCTTATACCGTATGGCTTTGAGGAATATCATAAAAATGTGCTTGTTTCATATTTTGCGGGAGCGTTAATTGCACCCCTTGGACACTTTCAAGAAACACAGGGAGTGGGGAGTAGGGAGTAGGGAGTCGGGGAAGAAAGTGTTTCTTTCATATTTTGCGCTTTGCGTCTGCGTGCTAGTTAGAGGTTCACATCTTGCACCAGTGATTTGGTAAAAATTTTTGTAGTTGGGCACTGCTAATAATTCACTCAAACCATTATTTTGATATTGTGGGCAGTGTCTACCTTACGCTTCTAGAGAATGGTCTAAGATATCAACTTAGGACTTACACACTCGTGACGAAAAACTAAGCTTTTGAGATTACTTCGCTTCACTCATAATGACGTAAAATCGTAGTTCGTGCGTAAGTCCTGCAACTAACCAAAATTTATCTTGTATATACCCGTTTTAACTAGCAATATATATGTTTAATAAAACAATAAAAAACCTGCCGTTACCCTTGATAAAAAGTGAATTACGGCAGATTTATTGGATATATTGCAGCTTTCCATGACACGGCAGTTGAAGTTAATATTCCTTGCTAGTCATAAGACTCAGATATTTTGATTTTCAGTCTATCAAAATAAGACAGACTAATATACCAATTTCCAGAGTGGGAAAATTTTTATTCCTAGTTTAATCGTTAAATAGAAGAAGAGTAGGTCAATCCTATTTCAAGCTTGAGTTTCACATGAGTGCTACTTGTTTTTCCTGTTTTGAGGTATTTTGAACTAACTCTCTTTACCCACCTTCGGATATCTGTTTTTCAGATTGGGTATTAAGGGTGGCAAGGATAATAATGAGCGCAAATACTATTTGATTTTCTGTTTAATAAAAGTCACAACTTGAGTTAGCTGTTTCTTCAAACCCTCGATTTCTGCTTGCATTTTGGCAATTTTTTCATTTAGTGCTTCAATTTCTGCGGAGGAAGCTGCCACAGTATCAGAAGTTACTATTGTGTCGTTTGTGTGGGCAACTGCTGGTGTATTATTTACAACAACTGCTGCTGTGCCATTTGTTGCAGCAGCAACTGCTGCTGTGCCATTTGTTGCAACAGCTGCTGGAACTAGTTCTGGGCGCGGTAGTTTCGCTTTTGTCATCGCTAACTTAATCGCACCAATTAGTTGTTTCTGATCAAAAGGCTTGCCTAGAAATTCAAAATACTCAAAAGGTTCTGAGATTTTCTCTGTCACCTCTTCTTTGCGGCCAGACATGATCACTAAAGGAATTTTTCTTAACTCAGGGTGAGCTTGAACTTGCTGGAAAACTTCCCAGCCACTCATTTTAGGCAACAGGAAGTCCAACATGATCAAGCTGAGTTTTTCCTGACGGATGAGATTTAGTCCTTCCAGACCGTCTTTTGCTTCCAAAACCTCAAAGTTGCCTGGAGGCAACATTTCTCTGACTTTTACCCTGACAACTGTAGTGTCATCGATAACTAAAATCTTGTTACTTGCCACGTCTAATTGCTCTAACAGAAAATTTAAGTGTAAATAGCGGCTAAGCCGCTTGTCCTTGAGAATCCTCCCACTATATCTAAAAGTTTTATGGATTGGGGGATAGTATATTTCGGTATAAATCTCATTACAGCAAGTGCTTTACAAAACTCGTGCTTATGTTCTTCTCAATTTGTGTCATGGTGATATTTAAGGCTTAATCCTTGCTCAAAAGCATAGTAAACTCGCCCCACAGTACTTTTGGATCTTGCTTGGATATCTATGACTTCCTCACAACCAGCCCAACTCAAGTCAGAAATTACGGCAATGCCTCACTGGTTACGCCGCCCTATTGGTAAAGCCAGTGAGCTTTCCACTGTACAACGGATTATCAAGCAACGCCAAATTCACACGATTTGCGAAGAGGGACGCTGCCCTAACAGAGGGGAATGCTACGCTCAAAAAACCGCAACTTTCTTACTACTAGGCCCAACCTGTACACGTTCTTGCGCTTTTTGCCAAGTAGATAAAGGTCATGCACCAATGCCTATTGACCCAGAGGAACCACAAAAGGTGGCAGAGGCGGTACAACTTTTGGGATTGCGTTATGTGGTACTGACTTCCGTTGCCCGTGATGACTTACCGGATCAGGGAGCAGGCCAGTTTGTCAAGACAATGGAGACTATCCGCCAGTTAAACCCAGACACGCAAATTGAAGTGCTGACACCTGATTTTTGGGGTGGTGCAGGTGCTGGAGAGTTAGGTCAACGCCAGCGGATAGAGATGATTGTTAAAGCCAAGCCAGCTTGTTTCAATCACAATATTGAGACAGTGCGAAGATTAACTGGGCCAGTGCGGCGAGGAGCTAAGTACGATCGCTCGCTACGGGTACTAGCAATAGTTAAAGAACTCGATCCCAGCATACCCACAAAATCAGGTTTAATGCTCGGACACGGTGAAACTACCTCAGAAGTAATCGAAACAATGAAAGATTTAAGGGCAGTGGGATGCGATCGCTTGACAATTGGTCAATATATGCGTCCCTCCCTAGACCATCTGCCAGTCCAAAAATACTGGACACCAGAGGAATTTAAGCAACTAGGCAGTTTAGCATGGAAAATAGGATTTAATCACGTCCGTTCCGGGCCTTTGGTTCGGAGTTCTTACCATGCAGGTGAAGAGGAAGTAGGGAGTGGGGAGTAGGGAGTAGGGTGATGGGGTGATGGGGTGATGGGGAGAAATAACCAATCCCAATTCCCAATTCCCCATTCCCAATTTCCAATTCCCAATTCCCAATTCCCACAAATATTTCTAAAGAATTTGTCTAATTGGCACGCCTGTTTGGTATTTCTTAAAAAGTCCTGACATTAGGAGAACGCTTATGACTGCTAAAAGCAAGAGTTCCGCTGTTGTTGAAACTGGTGCTAAACCTCCCTATGCCTTTCGCACGGGTTGGGCACTGTTGTTGCTAGCTATCAACTTTCTGGTAGCGGCCTATTATTTCCACATCATCGAATAGTTAGAAGTGGAGTGGTGCTGCTCAAATCGTACCTTTGAATAAACCTTTGGGACGAATGAGCAGCACCAAAATCATAATCAACAGCGCTATTCCCTGTTTGTACTGAGAACCCAGCCAGGGGGTACTAACTTCTTGGGCAATTCCAATAATGAAAGCTGCAACAATTGCTCCGTATGGGTTGCCAATCCCTCCTAAAATCACTGAAGCGAACAAAGGTAAAATCAAGAACCAGCCCATGTTAGGACGCACTGCTGTAATTAACCCGTACATACTGCCACCCAAGGATGTGAGTGTGCCAGCAATCAGCCAAGTCCAAATGATCACTTGATCGACATTGATGCCAGAAACCCTAGCTAAATCTATATCATCAGCAACGGCTCGCATTGCTTTACCGATTTTAGTATTTTGCAAGAGGTAGTGCAGCGCCAAAATTGCTAAAACTGCCAACGCCAATACTAACAATTGATTTTGGGGCACTTTTATACCCAAGATGTCTAAAGCCGGTGTCACGGGTACATTGTAATTTTGATTTCTACCACCCCAAATAAAAATAATGCCATTACGAAGAAATAAGGCAAGTCCGATGGAGATAATAATCAGTGTTGTAGAAGTAGCGCGGATCTGGCGCATCCTTGACCACAGCAACTTTTCTGATAACACCATCACTGCCACTGTTCCCACTGCTGCCAGAATCATTGATAGCCAAATATTTACGCCAACAGTATTGACTAGTAAAGTCAAATAAGCTCCTAAGGTGAGAAAATCACCGTGGGCGAAATTAGATAACCGTAAAATTCCGTAGGTGAGAGTTAGCCCTACTGCTGCTAAGGCAATAATACTACCTACAGCAATGCCATTAACGATTAATTGAGCGAGTTGTACATCCATAGTTTTAACTAAATAGTTACTGTAAATAAATTTTAGGAGAGTGATTTTATAAAAAACTTTTGTTACATGGGTTACAATTGACACTAGAAGTTATGTTTTACAAACAAAAAAGAATTGTGAGCTAATATACATAGAATCTTCGCATTTTTGTGCGAAGCCAAATTTGTTCAGCGGTCTAGTTGACCATGCAGCAGTATTCAAGCTTACCAGAACAGAACTCACAAATAGATGCAACGCCAACACCTTTGATCAAAATCCAGCAACTTCGTGCTGAGTTGTGGCTGGAGCGCAGCCTCAACCATTTGCAAACCAGCCTTAATGATTGCCTGCTTGCTGCTTCTAATAATGTCCTACAGGCAAGCAGCCCAGAAGCAGAAATTTGCCAAACTGTGGTGAATGAACTCGACAGTGCTTTGAATGGTGATCGGGTGGCGATCGCTCTGTTTCAACCACAAGAAACAGTGGCTAGAGTTTGCTACGTTTCTCATTCTCCATCAAGAGCAGAATCTTTTGTTGTAGAGGTAGTCGGGAAAAAAACCAAAAAGCTACGGTTGAAATTGCAAGAGGTATTAGCACTCAAAGATTTGCAGCAGATTGAGAACCAACAACCCCCTAGTGCTTGGCAATTAACTGACGATTCTGGGAGTGTTATGGGTTGGCTAATTGTCGCCACAGCATTTCCTCAGTCTGATTGCGAACCGTTTAGTACATTACAAGCTCAACTCAGACCGCAGTTGATGACAAGAGCCGCCAAATACTGTGCTACTGCACTAGCACAATTAAGGCAAATACAATCTTGGCAGCAACACTCTCAACAGTTAGGTAGCTTTAATCAAGAATTGGAGCGCAGCAATCAACTGAAAAACCAGTTTCTGGCAAACACTAGTCACGAAATCCGCACACCGCTGAGTTCGATTATTGGTTTTACCCACCTTTTGTTAGCTCAAGGCTATGAGCCAACAAAAGAACGGCATCAAGAGTATTTAAGGATTATTCAGTCTAGCGGCAAGCATTTACTAGCGCTAATCAACGATATTTTAGATTTGTCAAAAATTGAAGCTAATCAGCTAGAGGTGCAGTGGGAAAATGTAAACGTGCCAGAGCTATGTCGGAATGTTTTGGCTCTGGTAAAAGAGAAAGCTGCTAACAAAGGTTTGAAACTGCGTCTCGAACTAGACTCCAATGTGACAACAGTTGTGGCTGACCCCTTACGACTCAAGCAAATGCTGCTGAATTTGCTTTTCAACGCTCTCAAATTTACCAGCACAGGTGTTGTGGGTTTAGAGGTAGTAGCCAAAGGTGTATTCGTACATTTTATAGTTTGGGATACAGGTATTGGCATCTCTCAAGAAGATCAGGCTCAACTGTTTCAACCCTATTTCCAAATTTCCAATGTCACTAGTCGCAATGAAGGTACTGGTTTAGGGTTAGCGGTAACTCGCAAACTTGCTGAAATTCATGGTGGTTACGTAGAGGTGGAATCGGAAGTAAATCGCGGTTCGCGGTTTACTATCATTCTTCCATTTACACCTTTTCTGGAAGCGGGGGAAGTTAGGGAAGATGGGGGAGATCTGGGGGTAACAGCTTCTTTATATCCTCTGGCGATTACACCTAGTTCTTCAAAGGAGATTTTATTGGTAGAAGATGACTTACCCAATGGTGAATTGATGGAAACTTATTTAGGTAAATTGGGTTATCACGTCACTTGGGTAAAGACTGCTAGCCAAATGTGGACTGTTCTCACAGAGTTAGAGCCAGCAGTAATTTTAATGGATGTCAATCTGCCAGATGGAAATGGACTTAACTTAGTACAGCAGTTGCGGTCAAATCAGCACTATCAAAAGATTCCGATCATTGCTCAAACAGCAATGGCGATGAAAGGCGATCGCGAAATTTGTCTGGCTGCTGGAGTTAATGACTATATCTCTAAACCGATTGATTTATCACTGTTAACTAGTCTGG
>NZ_JAECZC010000111.1:30126-160649 GCF_016056305.1 Amazonocrinis nigriterrae CENA67
TAACTACTGACCACTGACAACTGACAACTGACAACTGACCACTGACAACTGACCACTGACTAATGACTATTGACTAAAATGATATTTATTGGGCGTTATCAGGTTTTGATGGGATTGGAAAATGATACTGACAGAAAAACTTGAGCAAATAAAAGCTATTTTTACAGAAATGGAGCAGGCTTTGATTGCCTACTCTGGTGGTGTGGATAGTACTTTGGTTGCCAAGATTGCTTATGAGGTGTTGGGATCTCGCGCTTTGGCAATCACAGCAGTTTCTCCTTCTCTTTTACCAGAAGAGTTAGAAGACGCCAAAATTCAAGCTGCAACTATTGGGATTCCTCACCAAATTGTCCAGACTCACGAAATGGACAATCCCAATTACACTTCTAACCCTGTTAACCGTTGCTATTTTTGTAAAAGCGAATTGCACGACACTCTTAAACCTTTAGCTTTGGAGTTGGGTTATCCTTTTGTGGTAGATGGGGTAAACGCCGATGATTTGCATGATTATCGCCCAGGTATTCAAGCAGCTAAAGAAAGAGGTGCGCGATCGCCTTTAGCAGAAGTCGGTATCACAAAAGCTGAAGTCCGTCAACTTTCACAACAACTAGGATTACCTTGGTGGGATAAACCCGCCCAACCTTGTCTGAGTTCTCGTTTTCCCTATGGTGAAGAAATTACTGTAGCCAAGTTGCAACGAGTAGGTAGGGCAGAAATTTATTTGCGAAAGCTAGGTTGGCATAATTTGCGTGTGCGCTCTGAAGGAGACACAGCACGCATTGAATTGTTACCAGAACAAATTAAAGAATTTGTTTTAACTACAAATTTACCCTCAGTAGTTTCTGCATTTCAAGATTTTGGCTTTATCTACGTCACCTTAGATTTAGAAGGTTACCGCAGTGGTAAGTTAAATCAGGTTTTAAACCAACAACCCTTAAGTGCCAACTCCTAAATTGATGATTGGTAATTTGTTAACAATCTCCCCATTTCCAATTCCCAATTCCCAATTCCCAATTCCCAATTCCCAAAATTAAATAATTTCTGCTTTCACAGACACTAGAAAGCAACCGTTAATCCTCCAGGTATCGTCTGGCTGTTTTTCCATAAAATATAAAGCTCTCAAAGGAACTCCATGAGGACTAAGTAGCAGCACTGGCTGAGTGATGTTGCCCTGGATAATTGTAATCTTCTCAAAGAAGACAGAACGAGGACGGTATACGGCAGGATAATGCTTTCTCACCATCTGCATAAAATTTTCTGGAGTGCAAAATTGTTCCTGAATTCCAGGACTGGCAAAGGCAAAAGCACCTTGAGCATCATCTTTTTGAAAGGCTTCTAATTGACGTTCAATGACAGAACGTATGGTGACAAAATCTCTATCAGTAATTTCCATAAATTTAAACTGCGATCGCTCATTTCCCGCGCTGAGTCAGCTGAAATTCCATCTGATCTAGTGCTGAGCGCCAAACATCATACCCATCTGGTGATAAATGTAATCCATCTGTAGTTAACTCTAAACGCAAATTTCCTTGATAATCCACAAACCAACTATAGATATTGAGATAAGTGGCTCCTTCTTGTTTTGCAATTAGCGCAAGTTGTGCATTGATGTGACGAATACGGCTATTACTGATTGTTGGTAGGCGAGTAGGCAGAATTGATTCGATAATTATCTTTGTTTTTGGGTGACTGTGCTTCAGACTGCGGATAATCTGGCGGTGATTACGCACAATAGTTTCATCACTAGCACCTTTGCGTAAGTCGTTAATCCCAGCCATAATGTAAATCGCCTCTGGTCTTGTTGCCGAAAAGGCTGCCAATCTTTTTAAAATGCCTCCAGAAGTATCTCCAGATATTCCTTGATTTAGCCATAATTTACCAGCAGGCAATTTTTCTGTGGGAAACCACATACTTAAAGAATCACCTACTAAGATGCTCAAATTATTTGCATCTTGAATTTTAGTGATTGCTTTAGCTTCTAAAGCTAATAAATTTTTCCAGTCTTCATAAGTGAGTTGACGCTTCTGGGTTGACTCCGATAATGACTGCACACTATGACCATACATGTGTGTATAAATCTGGCCTGTTTTTAGTGCCGCTAATCTTTGGTAATAAAGTTGATTGCCAGATGTGAGTGGGAGTCTAGCTGGTTGATAACTATCATTGACTAATGGTTCTGTTGGTGATGTTGATACCTGGTTGCTGAATTGTGGTAAGGATGTGTCCAAGCTGGCGATGCTTTTCTGACCTACTTTTGGTTGTAAAGCATGTGAGTATGGCAACATCTGACTACTGAATTGTGCGAAATAAATATCAAAGCTGGGAATGCTAGTTTTACCTACTGTTGGCTGGTAATTGTGTTTAAAATCAGACAGGAATTGAGAACTTTCTGGTAGCATCATCGACACTTGTGGAAGAGTCGATGTTGGTAATGCTAATCCTGTTAACAAGCTTGCTGCCAACAGATAAGGCTCTCTCATCACTTTGTCTCTCCTCTGATTACTGTTTTTTACGCTTGACAGCATCAATTGCCTGTATTTACGGCAATTTTACTTTGGTCAAGTAATTATTTTCAGGGGTACTGTATAGTTCTGTAAAGCGACTTAACGAGATTCTATTTGACAATTTACAATTTCTTTAACGCATCTTTTTATCAGCTGCAAGTACTAAAATTTGTCAAAACCACAACTGGCAAGAGTTTTTGCTTTTGATTTTGCTAAAACACGAAATCTCTACCTAAATTCGGAAATTTGAATTCAGACTGTTATGCATTTAGTTGACATATCCACTGAAAAGCTGAGTTTATAAGCATTTTTACTTTGGAATTTTGACTTTTGCGTAGCGGTACTATTGAGTTTGTCATTTCTCACTTGTCATTAGGAGCCACTGCGTTGCTTTGGTTTCTAAGTTTGAAGTAAGTGGACTAGATCTTATGTTTACAAATGACTAATGAATATATTCACAGACAATAATGCAACATCTAAGTGCATTTGCCTATCAAGCAGCAAGCAGAAAGTTAGTCAAACTGATAGTTATTACTAACTATAAACAACTGCCGAACATCAAATAGATCTCAAATAGCTTGATAGCAATTAATGTCACTGTTATATACAGTGCAAGTTTTGATTAAATATCAAAAAATTGCTTGATTTCCGTGTAAAATTTGGCTGGTACTTCTGATAGTGTGATTAAGCATCTAGTAAAAATTGTCCAGAAATGTCAGAATTTAACTTATCTATCTGATTATCTTTTATTAGCTAAATTTATAAATTCTAGTTTTTATACTTCAACACATAAATATAAGTTTTTACATAATTAAAATCAATTCTATCTGTTATAGAAGAACTTCATTGAAAGTGCTAAGATTTAGGCGAAGTGATTAGTGTTTCCCTATTATTCTGTGGCAAGAGCTAGTACAGCGATTGGTGTTAGTCCAATTATTAAGGAGATTGTGCAAAAACAGGCACATTCAACACGGTTAACCCTGAAAGAAGTTATTCTTATGGGGATGTTAGCGATTGACAAGCTTGATGATCAAGGTCGTCAAGAGTTAGCAAATCAAGTTCATCAAATGCAAGTTAATGGAGAGATTTGAGTGAGTAGTTGTAGGGGCGGGTTTTGCAATCTTATTCAATTAGTAGCAAGATATGCGTTCCTTACCCGCCCGTACAGAAGTTGTAGGGGCAAATTCCGCAATCTTACTAAATTGGTAGCAAGATATGTCGATAAACCCGCCCGTACAGTATTTACAAATCTTAATCATCTCTCACTATTAACTTCATTGACTATTGACTGAAGCGATAACGGCTTCCTAGGAGATAATTCTCATTAATCTCAAAAGATATCCATCGGCGTTGTAAAGTTTCACAAACAAACCCAGTTGTATTAGAACCTGCAAATGGATCTAAAACGATATCATCTTTATCAGTTAAAAATTTGATAAAGAACTCGGCGAACCCTTGAGGAAAACGTGCTGGATGGGTTTTAACTCCTGCTGCTTTACAACGACGTAAATAAACACTATTTGATTCAGTGTTAGCAATTTCTAATAAATTCGGCGGAATTGCACCCTGGTTATCTTTTTGGAACTTGTCAGAAATATCATGTCCACTCGGACGTATTTTAGGAGTATAGCCATTTTTGAGTAATTGCTTCATACTTTGGCTATATGGCTTTAAAACTTTTCGATTGTCTGCTTTGGGAGTTGGTGTTTTGGATAACCACCAAACAACGTTTACTGAATCTTTAACTCGAATCCGTCTGATTGTCACCCACTCAGCAGGAGTAGGCAATCGAGCCGGATTGTAGTGATAGAATTCTTGAGCGAGAAAAAAGCCAACTTCCTTACATAATTTAACTAAAAGTTCGTATTGGTAAATACTCCGTACAGGTATCCCAGGAAGATAAGCACCGCCTAAGTCTATAACGAGTGAGCCATCAGTTTTTAGTACTCTTTTAAATTCATAGGCAAAAGGTAGAAACCACTCAATATATTTTTCCGCACTTTCGTTCCCGTATTCTTTTTTGCGGGTGAGAGCAAACGGCGGTGATGTCAAGATTAAATTAATACTGTTATCATCAATGAATTTAATTAGCTCTAGGCTATCACCCAAATATACTGCTCCGTTAGTTTGAGTATAATAAGGGCTACAAAGACTAGTTAGGCGGTTTTTTTCAGTTTCGTCTGTCAAGAATAATTAATGTTGTGTAATTAGCGCATCGTCATATTTATATGTTAGTAGTTAGTATCAACATAGGTAAACCCTATTCTCTGCAAAACTAAGAGGCTACCATTTTTTGTAGGGTAGAAATTTGCCAGACATAATAATTTTCACGCGATCGCCTTTGGGGTCTTCTTCTTTCTCCACATCTAAAGTAAAATCAATAGCGCTCATAATTCCATCGCCGAACTTTTCCTGAATTACGTCTTTAAGTGGATACCCATAGACTTGCATAATTTCATAAAAACGATAAATCAGTGGGTCGGTTGGTACAACTGGCCCCAATCCTTTCACAGGGTATTCAGCCAATTGTTGAATGTAGCTTGCATCTAACCCTAATGCGTCCACCAGTAACTTTGCTTCTTCTTGGGAAGCAGTAGCTTGACGGTAGAATAAAGCTGCAATCCATACTTCATCGCGTCCAAGAATTTTTTCTAAATCAGCGAAACTTAGTCCTTTAGCTTTTTTTGCTGCTAATAGTGTTTGTGTAATTTCGGGAATAGACACCTGATAACTCCGTTAGTTAATTTCTGCTAGTTTATTTTAGGCGATCGCGGTCACTAGGTTGATAACAGGCTTCACATTATGTCAGTTTCAAGGCTTGAAGTATTACTGTATTCAAATGTTGAACTTGACTTGCTCCTAATTTACCTATCCTTCTAGTGATTAGTTTACGTTCTATAGTGGTTATTCGAGTTACTCTAACTTTAGAAGCAACTCGTAATCCAGTATTAGTAAAATCTGGCTCTGAAGGATCTAAGATAAACTCTTCTGGACTCAAACTACTTATATTTTGAGATGAAATAAAACATAAAGTGATATCATCCCCCATAGTATCTACCCATAAAACTAAACCAGGGCGTAGCTTTGTTCCACTCAAGTCTGTAAACGGAAATGGAACCAAGACGATATCACCTTTTTGGAGAGACATTAGATAGGTTCTCCGTCTTCAAGGGAGTATATGTCTGGTTCATCTTCAAGAAATTTAAATGAACCACCAATTTGAGCAAGTTGTATTAGGTCACGGGTTGGAGGTTCTGATGAATCGAAAAAAAGTTTTTTCTCTAAGAGCGATCGCTCTTCATCAGAAAGAGATAAGATAACCTGCAACAGCGATTCCACAAGTTTAGTGTTCATAGGCTGACTTAATCTTTAGACAGTAAAAACCTTTTTCGCCATTTTTAGTAATTTGTTTCTTCGTTGCTCGAAGTGATTTTTATCCCAATCATTTAATTTTGCTAACTCCCTATTGAATGTTACATTTGATTGTTCGTAAAGACTTTTTTTATCAAAAAATGACTTATTACCTGCACTATTGTTGTTACGACCAGGCCAAAAAGACAAATTACCAATGTCGTTCTTTAATAACTCAAGCTCTTCAATTATGGAAGTACTGCTAGCATTCTGCGGGTATATATGCTCTATTGTAACTTTGCTTAAATCAAAAATACTTATTTCATTTGGTTTTGGTTTCCCATTTGCACCATTATGATACCACTCAATATGATCTTCTAATGTAGTTAAAAAATGTCTAATAATCATTTTTTTGGAGGAATTATCTTGATAGCTTAATTTTTGTATTAATAGAGATTCAAAAGTCTCATCAGGTGCATATTTTTCTTGTACTGCTTTCAATTCATCTCTTAAAGTAGAAATATTATATTGTTGCGGTGCTTGTCTAATTAACTTCGCGTGATCATAATATATTGTAGATATTTTCTCAGCGTGCGCTCCTACAATAGTAATGTAGCGAAAAGCAAAGCGTTCCAAAATGTCTATAATTTCTATAAATACTTTTTCCGAAAGACAATGGTAAACACTAAGTAAAAGAGGTATACAAAGTGTATGCCTTAATACTTTTATTAAACGTTGTAGTCTTTCCTGTTGCCAGTCTGAAGCTGTTGCATCTCGATAAGGCCACCTTCGTTCTAATATTTCTATAAAAACTTGTTGCTCATTTTTTATATCAGAAATAGTATGAGATACTTTTTTAGCTTCTTCAGTTTCAGAAATTTCTAAAACTACTCCAGGTGGAAATTTAAATATATCATCTCGAAATGTATCTGCTAAATTTCTCTTTGCTGCACCCTTACCCTGATGAGATGCATAGTAATTTCTAAAGAATTGGTCTACTTCTGTTGCTGGATAGCTAAGTATTGTGTCCCAGTTATCTTCAGCAAGTCCTTGTTCTCTCTCGTGTTTTTCTAGTAATTCAAGAGTATCTGAGCGCAGTTTATTTCCATCACTCAACTCTCTCCCTCTATCATTTAGTACCGCAAATAATCTGTAAGCTTCACTTCTATCCTCACTAACAATATAAATTACATAACAGTCTTCTATAATAGACTTCCGTAATTGTAGAAGAGAATTGAGTTTATCAGAAACACTGGATTTACTAATATCACTCAGGATTTTATCAATAAGATTTTTCCTAATAGAATCCCATGCAACTTGTAATTTTTTATGAGAATCTCGTGAGCATTGAGGACTGCGGCCATTTATCAAGTCTTCAAAAAAGACGTGATCGGCTTTTGAGAGAGTAAGGCGAAGACGCGGCTGTAATTGGTTATTTACGACTTCTTTATATTCTAAGTATTCATCTCTAGTAGTACTTGCATAAGATTTAGCTGCTTGTGAAGTTTCTATATCTTTTTCAGCTTCAGCTTCATTAGCAAGAGACTCGAATGCTTTAACAAGGGAAGCAATTGTCATTGTAAAAGTTGCTAGCCTTTGCTGACCATCAACCAAATCATAAAGATTTCCTGTATAACTATTGGGTATATGCTGTTTTATACTTACTAACCCACCAAAGAAATGTTTTCTTGGTTGACTAGGATTAACTTGTCTTGCCTTATAAAGTACTAACAAATCTTTAATAAAATCATCAATTTCTTCTTGTTCCCAATCAAAAGCTCTTTGGTATTTTGGTACTTTAAAAGGAATACGACGACAAAACAAATCTCCTAAGGATGTACTTTCAGGTTGCATAGTCATAGTTTTTACATAAATAAGCATCTTCTTTTATTAGCGTAGCTGAAGATATCAAATGTCAGGTGTAATTATTAAGTAATAAAAATCCCCCGCCATTAAGCAGGGGATTTTTATTACTTATCTACAAAACTAGTAGCCAGATCAACCGAACTTACCAGCCGTAGAGGCAATCAGGAAGGCTGCGTAGGTCAAGACATAACCAACGGTGAAGTGAGCTAGACCAACCAAACGAGCTTGAACGATGGATAGAGCCACGGGCTTATCTTTCCAGCGAACCAAGTTAGCTAGAGGAGTACGTTCGTGCGCCCAAACCAGAGTTTCAATCAACTCTTGCCAGTAACCTCTCCAGGAGATTAAGAACATGAAGCCAGTTGCCCAAACTAGGTGTCCGAAGAGGAACATCCAAGCCCAAACAGACAGGTTATTCACGCCGTATGGGTTGTAACCGTTAATCAACTGAGCAGAGTTAGCCCACAGGTAATCACGGAACCAACCCATGAGGTATGTGGAGTTTTCGTTGAACTGAGCAACGTTACCTTGCCAAATACCTAGGTGTTTCCAGTGCCAGTAGAAGGTTAACCAACCGACTGTGTTCAATGCCCAGAACAATGCTAGGTAGAAAGCGTCCCAAGCGGAGATATCGCAAGTACCGCCACGGCCGGGGCCGTCACAGGGGAAGGAATAGCCGAAGTCCTTTTTATCGGGCATCAGCTTAGAACCACGCGCATCCAAAGCACCTTTGACCAAAATCAAGGTGGTGGTGTGCAAGCCGAGGGCGATCGCATGGTGTACCAAGAAGTCGCCAGGGCCAATGGTTAAGAACAGAGAATTGGTGCTGGAGTTGATCGCATCTAACCAGCCTGGTAGCCATACGTTGCCGTAGTTGGGCCATGCTGTGTAAGCGACGCTATCAGGGTTAGACAACAAGGTGTCTAACCCGTAAAGTACTTTACCGTGAGCAGCTTGAATGAACTGAGCAAAGACCGGTTCAATCAAGATTTGCTTTTCAGGAGTACCAAAAGCTACTACTACGTCGTTGTGGACGTATAAACCGAGGGTGTGGAAGCCCAAGAAAAGGGATACCCAGCTGAGGTGGGAGATAATCGCTTCTTTGTGCTTCAATACACGGTCGAGAACGTTGCCTTTGTTTTGTTCGGGGTCGTAGTCACGAACCCAGAAGATTGCTCCGTGGGCGAAAGCACCTACCATCAGGAATATAGCAATGTACTGATGGTGTGTGTACAAAGCTGCCTGAGTTGTGTAGTCCTTAGCAATAAATGCGTAAGAAGGCAGTGAGTACATGTGCTGTGCTACCAAGGATGTAACCACACCCAAGGCAGCTAAGTGCCAACCCAACTGGAAGTGTAAGGAGTTGTTGTAGGTATCATAAATACCTTGGTGAGGCAAGTTGAATGGGCCTTCAACGGGAATACCAAAGAAGCTCTTAGCATTCAATGCCTCTTTGAGACTGTGACCAATCCCAAAGTTTGTCCGGTACATGTGACCGGCAACAATGAATAGTACTGCGATCGCCAAGTGGTGGTGAGCAATATCGGTCAACCACAAGGATTCTGTCTGAGGATGGAAACCACCCAAGAAAGTTAGAATCGCTGTTCCTGCACCTTGAGATGTGCTGAACACATGCCCAGGAGTGTCAGGGTTTTGAGCGTATACACCCCAGTTTCCTGTGAAGAAAGGTGTCAAACCTGCTGGGTGGGGTGCGGTGGTTAGGAAGTTATCCCAACCTACGTGCTGTCCGCGAGCTTCGGGGATAGCAACGTGAATCAAGTGACCTGCCCAAGCCAAAGAGCTAACACCAAATAGACCTGCTAGGTGGTGGTTGAGGCGATGTTCAGCGCTCTTGAACCATGCCAAGCTAGGACGGAACTTGGGTTGTAAGTGCAGCCAGCCAGCGAACAATAACACAGCTGCGAAGATTAGCAGGAAGACTGAACCGGTGTACAGTTCGCTGTTTGTCCGCATACCGATGGTATACCACCAGTGGTAGATACCAGAGTAGGTAATGTTTACTGGATAGTTTGCACCTGCTTGGGTAAACGCTTCGATCGCTGGTTTACCAAAGTGGGGATCCCAAATCGCGTGAGCGATGGGGCGTACGTGAAGGGGATCTTTGATCCACTGTTCAAAGTTACCTTGCCAGGCTACGTGGAACAGGAGGCTCGATGCCCACAGGAAGATGATTGCCAAGTGACCGAAGTGAGTTGCGAAAATCTTTTGGTAAAGATTTTCTTCTGTCATGCCATCGTGACTTTCAAAGTCGTTGCCTGTAGCGATCGCATACCATATCCGACGTGTAGTCGGATCCTGTGCGAGATCCTGGCTAAATTTTGGAAATTTTGTTGCCATAGGTTTGATAATTCCTCTGACCTTTAGCCATCAGGTATCAGCTTCTGAAGTTCTGAGTTTTGAGTCCTGAGTGCTGAGTTTTAACTCCTCACCACTCAGCACTCAGCACTCAGCACTACATATAACTGATTACTACCCTACTGAAAGGATGTGTGCGTGGAAGAAAGCCCAGGTTGTGGCTATTCCTCCTAAGAGGTAGTGAGCTACACCAACAGCCCGTCCTTGAATGATGCTCAGAGCGCGAGGCTGGATTGATGGCGCTACCCTTAGTTTATTATGCGCCCAAACGATGGACTCAATTAATTCTTGCCAGTAGCCGCGACCACTGAACAGGAACATCAAGCTGAATGCCCAAACAAAGTGAGCGCCCAAGAACATGAGTCCATAAGCAGATAGCGCACTGCCATAGGAGTTGATTACTTGTGAAGCTTGCGCCCACAAGAAGTCACGCAACCAACCGTTGATGGTGATGGCACTTTGGGCAAAGTTACCACCTGTGATGGTTGTTACAGTACCGTCTGCATCTACAGTACCCCAAACATCTGATTGCATTTTCCAACTGAAGTGGAAAATCACAATGGATAGGGAGTTGTACATCCAGAACAATCCGAGGAACACATGATCCCAACCAGATACTTGACATGTGCCGCCACGACCAGGGCCGTCGCAAGGGAAGCGGAAGCCTAGGTTTGCCTTGTCTGGAATCAGACGAGAACTGCGGGCAAACAATACGCCCTTGAGCAGAATTAGTACTGTTACGTGAATGGTGAAGGCGTGAATGTGGTGAATCAAAAAGTCAGCTGTACCCAAAGCAATGGGTGCTGCTGCGACTTTGCCACCTACAGCCAAAATACCACCGCCAAACACATAGCTCACAGGTTCTAAGGCATTGGGTGCAGTGCTACCAGGAGCTAAGGCGTGGATATTTTGTACCCACTGAGCAAATACTGGCTGCAACTGAATTGCCGTATCAGAGAACATGTCTTGAGGACGACCCAACGCACGCATTGTGTCGTTGTGGATGTAAAGTCCAAAGCTGTGGAAGCCAAGGAAAATAGACACCCAGTTGAGATGAGAGATAATCGCATCCCGGTGACGAATCACCCGATCCAGTAGGTTGTTTTGGTTCACCACCGGATCATAATCCCGCACCATGAAGATAGCTGCGTGAGCTGCTCCACCAACGATCAGGAAGCCACCAATCCAAATATGGTGAGTGAATATGCACAACTGCGTAGCGTAATCAGTTGCCAAGTATGGATAGGGGGGCATCGCATACATGTGGTGCGCGATGATGATGGTCAGGGAACCCAAGAAGGCAAGGTTAGTTGCCAGCTGAGCGTGCCAAGATGTGGTCAGGTTTTCGTAGAGACCTTTGTGACCTTCACCAGTGAAGGGCCCTTTATGGTTTTCTAGGATCTCTTTAATGCTGTGACCGATACCCCAGTTGGTGCGGTATTGGTGACCAGCAATGATAAACAGTACTGCGATCGCTAGGTGGTGATGAGAAATATCTGTCAGCCACAAGCCACCTGTTACTGGGTTCAGACCGCCTTTGAATGTCAGGAAGTCAGCATACTGACCCCAGTTCAAAGTGAAGAAAGGTGCTAAACCACTAGCAAAGCCAGGATAAAGCTCAATCAACAAGTCTTTGTTCAGGATGAATTCGTGGGGCAGGGGTATGTCTTTGAGGGCGACGCCTGCATCCAAAAGTTTGTTGGTTGGTGCAGACACATGGATCAAGTGACCAGCCCATCCCAAGGAACCACAACCTAGCAACACTTGCAAGTGGTGATTCAGCATTGACTCCACATTCTGGAACCATTCCAGTTTAGGAGCGCGCTTGTGGTAATGGAACCAACCTGCAAATAGGAACAAGCCTGCTAATACCAAGCCGCCAATGGCAGTTACATACAGTTGGAAGGAGTTGGTAATACCCCAGCCACGCCATACTTGGAACAAGCCAGAGGTGATTTGAATGCCGTGGAAACCACCACCGACATCACCATTGAGGATGTCTTGTCCCACAATTGGCCAAACGACTTGAGCGCTTGGCTTGACATTCAACGGGTCGCTTAACCACGCTTCGTAGTTAGAGAACTTAGCCCCGTGGAATATCATCCCGCTGAGCCAGATTGTCACTACGGCCAAATGCCCGAAGTGCGCGGCAAATATCTTGCGGGATATTTCTTCTAAATCGCTTGTATGTGTATCGAAATCGTGGGCGAGGGCATGAAGGTTCCAAATCCATGTGGTGGTTTTGGGACCTCTGGCTAGAGTTCTGTCAAAGTGTCCTGGTTGTGCCCATTTCTCAAATGAGGTAGGAACCGGATCGTTATCAACTATCACTCTGGCCTTTTTTTCCTCTCGCTCCGGAGGACTGATTGTCATTCGACCTCCTCTCTGGATAAGGAATGAGGAATCATGGATACCACAAAGTGAACCGCTATCACAGCTCCCAGAAAACTCTGGAGCAGCGATGGAAGACTCTTGATGTGGAGTGTTGTTTCTGTTGAATTATAGAGTCTTCACTCGTACACTGTTAGACACATTTTAACAATAATTCAAAATCCCTGAAATAATTGCCTTTGCTACCTTGTAAGTTCCTAGTCTTGTCCAAAAAGTCAATAGTTTCTTCATATAATTTACAAAGGATAACAATTCGTAAAATTTATGATTTTACTGTATATAGTAGAAATTCTGTGCTTTGCTAAAACGGCGTATAAATTGCAAACTACTTATTGTGGGCGTTAACTGATGACGATTGACTGAGACTGTTAACTGTGTGAATGGGAAATCTCGTGGCATGAAGGGAAGATTTCACCTTTTGGGCTATAGTTCCGAGTGGACAGTTTAAGCCAAAATAATTTGTCAGTTGTTGAAGACTATACTTTGGGTGTAAAGCATGAATTTGTGGCAGAAGCCGATTTTACAGAAGCTCCTCTCTAGGAGTTTTGCTATTTTTAGATGCTTAATAACTTTAGTGCTGGTATTGAATTTAGCTAGTTGTGGTGAAAAAGCTGTTAGTAAAGAAGTATCCATTGGCTATACAGAAAAACCTCAACAGATTTCTCAACAATTTTCAGAAGTTTCCCCTCCTGATGTCATTCAAGAACTACGCCCAGCTTTAGAAGTTTATCGACCACAAGTTACAATAGTTACTCCTAAACCTGATGAAGTCCTAGAGGAAAACACTGTTAAAGTTAACTTTCAGGTTAAAGATTTACCAATATTTAAAGACCCACAATTTGAATTAGGGCCTCATTTACATGTAATTCTCGATAATCAACCTTATGTGGCTGTTTACGATTTGAAGCAGCCGTTAGTTTTGCCAGACTTGTCTCCTGGTACTCATACCCTGCGCGTCTTTGCCTCGCGTCCTTGGCATGAAAGCTTTAAAAATGAAGGCGCTTATGCCCAGACAACATTTCACATTTTTACCAAAAGTGACGACAACCAACCGGATGCAGCTTTGCCCTTACTCACCTACAGCCGTCCCAAAGACAATTATGGGGCAGAACCAATCCTACTGGATTTTTACTTGACTAATGCTCCCCTACACCTTGCTACTAAAGACAACCCCAATGATCAATTTGGAGATTGGCGCATCCGCTGTACGATTAATGGCGAAAGCTTTGTGCTTGACAGTTGGCAAGCAGTTTATCTCAAAGGCTTTCAGCCTGGTAAAAACTGGGTAAAACTGGAATTTTTGGATAACCAAGGAAATCCTGTAAAAAATGCTTTTAACACTACTGTCAGAGTGATTAACTACCAGCCAAAGGGGAAAGACACTCTGTCGAGAATTGTCAGAGGAGAACTGAAAGCTGATGATGTACGTGGCATTGTAGACCAAAATTACGTCAAAAAACCAATTACTGAACCAATCCCCACGCCTACCCCTACCACAACTCCTGCTGTGGAAATTACACCTCAACCACAGCCAGCCGAAGAAAAACAGCCAATTCCTGAAACTAAAGTTCCAGAAATTCCCCAAACACAACCAACCGAGTCACCACAAAAAGAAGTAACGCCTACACCCCAAGCAACAGAGTTACCAAAAAAAGTAGTTCCTGAACCTGAAAAACAGCGATTTGGCGGCATTTTTAACCGTCGTCCCCGTCCCACTGTCCAACCATCCCCTAGCACACCAGAAACCACACCTGAACCGCAGCCAGAAGTAACACCTGCGACAGAATTACCACAAAAAGAAGTTCCTGAAACAAAGATTATTGAATCTCCTACACCAGAACCGGTTATACCGCTTCCAGAAACTACACCAGAACCACAGTCAGAGGTGACACCCACACCTGAAGCAACAGAATTACCAAAAACTGTAGTTCCTCAACCTCAAAAACAAAGATTTGGCGGATTTTTTAATCGTTTTCGTCGCAATGTCCAACCATCGCCAAGCTTAACCCCCACGCTACCAGAGATTATTGAGTCTCCAGCAGCAGAACCACAGCTAGAGGTAACACCATCACCTGAAGCCACTGAGTTACCAAAAACAGGAGTTTCTGAAGTTGAAAAACAATGACTGATGGCTGATGACTGTCATCTGTTATTGATAATCAACTTTCGTTAGCTGAAGATACTCAACTTTAACTTTTGCGATAAAGCTTCAACAAAGGCGATCGCTGCTACTGAATTCCCTGTACTATCCAAGCAAGGACTGTAAGTAGCGATCGCCCCCTCACCTGGTACGATTGCTAAAAGTCCGCCACCAATTCCTGATTTCATCGGTAGACCAATTCTGACGACAAACTCGGCAGAAGCTTCGTAAAGTCCACAGGTTAACATCACGCCGTTAACAATTTGGCGGTGTTTTGATGCTAAAAAACCACTTTCATAAGCAAGCAGTTTTCCCAGTAAAGCTAAATCCTCAACCTGAGCAGATAAACAGCATATTTGCTCGTAAGTGTCAAGGGCTATATCAAGATTGTAAAGATGTCCGCTTTCAGCGAGATAATTTGCGATCGCTTGATTTGCGGGGGAACGTGATGAACGTACAGAAGCCAACAGCGCCTGATCTAACTTGAGTTGACAACCTGCTAATTGATTTAACCATTGACAGAATAATTGAGTGCGATCACTACCATTTTTTCCTGGTAACTTATCTGCAAGGGCAATAGCACCACTATTAATCATCGGATTGCGGGGGTGTCCGCGATCGGCAATTAGTTGATCTAGAGAATTGAACGGTGCATCAGAAGGTTGAATTCCCACCCACTGTAACACTGTTTCTGCTCCCATATGTTCTAGCAGATAGAGGAACGAAAATGGCTTAATTACACTCATCAACGGAAAAACACAACCTGTATCCCCAAGGCTGTAATGCTTTGATTCACAGCAGATGTGAACTGCAAACCAGCGAGGATCTGCTGAAGCTAATTTTGGGATGCGATCGACAATTCGTCCTCGTTCAGCTTGGGTTTTAGCTAGTTGTAGCCAGTCTAATAACTCTGTATTACTTAATGTGTCAAATTCTTTCACAAAAGATCCAGCCACTTCAAATTACTTATACAGGACTTACGCAAAAGTATCAAAAAAACGAACTGCAAAGCACACAAAAGACGTGAAGAAATAAGAGTTTAAAAGAGTTATTGCGTAAGTTCTACTATAGTTCAATACAGTTCAGTGACGGATTTCTTCCTTTTCTTTCTTCTCTCTGCGTCCTTGGCGGGTTGTTAAAAAAATTTAATTTGACACAAAGTCTTAGACTTAACAGAACCGTATTAACCTATAGTTAATAAGCATAATGCTTGCATTTTTAATTTTTAATTCTTAATTTTTAATTCTTTATGCCTTCCCGTGTTAGAGCGCCAGAATTACCGCAAAATTATTCTTGGTTAAATACAGATAAACCTTTATCTCTAAAACAACTCAAAGGTAGAGTTGTAATTTTAGACTTTTGGACATACTGCTGTATCAACTGTTTGCACGTTCTACCAGACCTAAAATATTTAGAACAAAAATACAAAGATAGCCTTACAGTTATTGGTGTCCACTCTGCCAAATTTGACAACGAAAAAGAAACCGAAAGTATCCGCCAAGCTATTTTGCGCTATGACATTGAACACCCAGTTATAGTAGATAGTGGTTTCCGAGTTTGGGAAGAGTATACTGTGCGTGCTTGGCCTACCTTAATGGTCATCGATCCAGAAGGTTATGTGGTTGGCTACGTCTCTGGTGAAGGAAATCGTGACGCTTTAGATCAACTAATTGAACAATTAATTACCCAACACCTTGAAAAAGGCACTATTAATTTTCAAGAACTTAGCTTGACTTTAGAAAAACAGCGTCAACCATTAATCACACCCTTAGCTTTTCCTGGTAAAGTTTTAGCTAATCCAGCAGGTTTATTCATCGCCGACTCTGGACATCATCGCTTAGTGATGAGTAACTTTGATGGCGAAATTTTGCATTTAATTGGTACGGGTAAATCTGGTTTAACTGACGGTGCTTTTAACGAAGCACAGTTTTTTGCACCCCAAGGAATGACATTTGATGCTGAAAATCAGATTCTTTACGTTGCAGATACAGAAAATCATGCGTTGCGACGAATTGATTTACAGCGTCAAGTTGTGGAAACCATCGCCGGAACTGGTGAACAAAGCCACAATATTTATCCTCATGGAGGTGTTGGTTTAGAAACTGTGTTGAATTCTCCTTGGGATTTAGTAAAAGTTGGTAATACATTATTTATTGCAATGGCTGGCCCGCATCAAATTTGGCAAATGGATTTAGAAACTAGCATTATTAAAACCTATGCTGGAACTGGTGCAGAAGCTTGTGTTGATGGTTTATTAACTGAGTCTGCTTTTGCACAACCCAGTGGTATCACTACCAATGGAGAAGAATTATATATTGCTGACAGCGAAGTCAGTTCAATTCGTGGTGTGAAATTAGTAGAACCGCAACAAGTAACAACTGTTTGTGGTAGTGGTGGTTTATTTGGTTTTGGTGATGTTGATGGACAAGGCGAGGATGTGCGGTTACAGCATTGTTTAGGTGTAGAATATGCTCAAAATTATTTGTGGGTAGCTGATACTTACAATCACAAAATTAAATTAGTTAGTCCTAGTACAGGGAATTGTCAAACTGTTTTAGGCGATGGTGCTGCTGGTTTACAAGATGGTCAAGGTAAGAATAGCCGCTTTTTTGAACCTTCGGGATTGAGTGCTATAAGTTCATATTTATATGTTGCTGATACTAATAATCATGCTATCCGTAAAGTAGATTTGAATACGTTTGAGGTGACAACGTTACAATTTCCCGGTTTGTGTGCGCCTGATGTGTGTGTTCCGGCGAATTTATAGAAGGAATTATCTCACGCAAAGGCGCAAAGGCGCTAAGAATAACTTTGCGTCTTTGCGTCTTTGCGTGAGATTTAAAAGAAAGATTTTGTTGAGCGATCACTTGATACGATTTTTTCATTCAGTATTTATACTAAACTACTACTAGTAAAATCACAATATAATTTAATTGATACTTTCAATTAATAGTATAAATATAGTTATGAAAAATAAATGTATTACTTTAGACTGTGGAGATGATGTAGTGTTATTTGAAAAACATACTTATAAAGTAAGTAGATTAAGAGAATTAGTTATACGACAATTGGTAAATAAATGGCATCATGAAGTTTGCACCTATAAAAGTCAGCTTACTAAAAATTCAGTTGGTAGTTTGTTTGCTAACATCTCTGCTGGTGATGAGTTTATACCCTTCAGTGAAGTTAAATTAAATGCTGTTAAAATTGTCAGGTTCTTAAAATTGATGGTAAAGGGTGGCAGAAAGGTAAATTAGCAATTGAAATAACTATATATCCTAATAGTAATCAGCAAAATAATTTAATTATTGAATTTTATCCAAATGAACCTAGTTAACCTTCAAATAGATTCAGATGAGATTCGTAAAATGATGCAAACAACATGAACACTATCCTCCACATAACCCAACGCCAACAATGGGAAGACGCAAAATTTATCGGTAGCTATCGCGCTGATTCGCTGGACACTGAAGGTTTTATCCACTGTTCTAAGTCAACACAAATTGTCAAAGTTGCAAATAGGTTTTTCTTTAATCAAAAAGATTTGGTATTACTTTTTATTGATTCAGAAAAGGTTCAAGCTGAAATTCGCTATGAAGAGGCTGAGATAGGTGAATTATTTCCTCACATTTATGGAGAGTTAAATGTTGATGCTGTCTATGAGGTGATTAATTTTGAGTCTGGGAAAGATGGGTTTTTTGAGTTGCCGCAAGAAGTTGTAAATTTAGAATAATGAACCGCAGAGGCGCAGAGGACACAGAGGAGAGATGGAAGGTAAAGAGTTTGATGTGGGTGAGTATGTTGATCAAATGGCGTTGTTGTTAGATTTGCAATTAAGAGATGAATATCGGGATGGGGTGGTGGCAAATTTTGAGAGAATTAAAGCGATCGCACATTTAGTAAATTCTTTCCCTTTACCGGAGGATGTTGAAGCTGCACCTGTGTTTGCACCATTGGAAGGGGAAGGAGTAAAGGGGAAGGGGAAGGTTGAAGCTATACCTGTGTTTGAACCATGAATGATGCTGTATCTATAGCAACTGCTATACGTGAAGGTCAAGTTAGTGCGGTGGATGTTACTAAAAATGCACTAGGACGTATAGCAGCACGAGATCATGAACTCAATTGTTTTACGGCTGTAATTGCTGAAAAAGCTTTGGCTGATGCAGCACGAGTTGATGATGAAGTAGCACAAGGTAAAAACCCTGGTGTGTTGGCTGGTGTACCTTTTGCGGTCAAAAATCTCTTTGATATCGCTGGTTTAACTACTCTGGCGGGGTCGAAAATTAATGCGGAAAACCCAGCAGTTACTCAGGATGCAACAGCAGTGGCTAAGCTGAAACAAGCTGGTGCTGTGTTAGTTGGTGCTTTAAATATGGATGAGTACGCCTATGGGTTTGTGACGGAAAACTCTCATTACGGTGCTACTCACAACCCCCATGATTTACAACGGGTGGCTGGCGGTTCTTCGGGGGGTTCGGCGGCGGCTGTTGCTGCTGGTTTGGTACCGTTGACGCTGGGTTCTGATACGAATGGTTCAATTCGGGTTCCGGCGGCTTTGTGTGGTGTTTTTGGTTTGAAGCCAACTTACGGACGGTTATCGCGTGCTGGTGTAGCTTTATTTTCTAGCAGTTTTGACCATATTGGGCCTTTTGCTCGTTCGGTACAGGATATTGCTACGGTGTTTGATGTGCTTCAAGGTGAAGACGATCGCGATCCAATTTGTACCAAGCGTCTTCCTGATTTATGTTTACCACAATTAAATCAAGATATCTCTGGTATCAAAATTGCTATCGCTGATGGTTATTTTCTCAAAGGTGCAGCACCGGAAGCTTTAGCAGCAGTACAACAGGTAGCGGATGCTTTGCATGTAACTGAGTATGTAACGATACCAGAAGCACACTGCGCCCGTGCAGCGGCGTTTGTAATTACGGCTAGCGAGGGTGCAAATCTGCATTTGGATAAATTGCGATCGCGTCCCCAAGATTTCGACCCCGCAACCCGCGATCGCTTTTTGGCTGGGGCGTTAATTCCTAGTCATTGGTATTTGCAAGCACAACGGTTTAGAAAATGGTATCGCGATCGCGTCCGTGAAATTTTTCAAAATGTCGATGTAATTCTTGCCCCAACTACACCCATTTCAGCACCATTAATTGGTCAACAAACCATGATTTTAGACGGAGAGGAAATTCTCGTCCGTCCTCATTTAGGTTTATTCACTCAACCATTATCTTTCATTGGCTTACCTGTTTTATCAATACCAATTCTGCGCCCAGATGCCCTACCTTTAGGTGTGCAATTGATAGCTGCACCATACAATGAAGCGCTAATTTTACGAGTTGCAGCGGTGTTAGAACAACAATTGGTAATTCGTAATTCGTAATTCGTAATTCGTAATTAATAAAGCGTGGGCGAATGGTATTGGCGGCTATACAAACTAAGTTTGAAACCTGCGTAGGCGGGTTTTGTCTGTATAGAGGCGGTTAGAAACCGCCTCTAATCTTACGAAAGCACTGGTTGTGCTTCTGGTTGCTGGACTTTACTCTTCAACACGGTTGGTAATTCCTTGCTAAAGGGTTCACCTTCAACCATTTGTGAACGGAAACCATCAGGGCCAACTGGAACGTCGCCAGTGAGGGTGGTGCGATAAAGCACGCGCTCAACTTCTATATGATCCAAATCTTGGGGGGCCAAATGTGCGGTGGCGCGGTTGTCCCAGAAGGCGATATCTCCGTTATTCCAGCGGAAGCGGGTAGTGTATGCAGGTTTGGTGATTTGGTTAAAGAACAACTCCAGCAGCAAATCGCTTTCTTGACGTGATACATCAAGAATGTGCGAGGTGAAGCCTGGGTTGACAAACAACGCTTTTTCGCCTGTCTCAGGATGAACCCGCACTACCGGATGGACGGAAACCAGGGGATTAGCTGCAATGCGCTGGGCTAGCTTACTGTTGCTGGGTATATTCAAACGTGCATTAAAGCGGTGTTCAGCTTTCAATCCGTCTGCTAACGCACGCAGAGGTGCTGACAAACCCTCGTAGGCTGCAACTAAATTAGTCCACTGTGTATCACCACCAACGCTAGGCACGTTAACTGCACGCAAAATTGACCCCGCAGGCGGATTGACAACCGCTGTCACATCGGTATGCCAACGGCTTTCGTAGCTAGAACGGCGCAACCCGTTGCGTCGTTCGTAGCGGCTGCGGTCAATGGGGAGGATTTCTGAGAAACCCTCAATTGGCTCATCTTCGTGGGGGTGTGCGTAGGTAACTTCGCCGAAACGACTCGTGAAGGCAATTTGAGCAGCATGATCGATGTTCTGATTACGGAAGAATACGACTTTCCACTTCAATAATGCTTTACGAATTTCTTTAACTACATCATCTTCCAGAGGACGGGAAAGATCCACGCCGCTGATTTCTGCACCAGTGAAACCAGATGTAGGTTTGACTTCGATGTGCTTGTAGCCCATGTCAATTCTCCAGAGTTACTTATAGAGCAGTGTTCACACTCGTTCGCTTGTTTTGGTTTGTTGCCATCGTGTGTAAGCAACATCCCAAAGCGAGCGATCGCAGTTCAAAATTATTCTACAATAAATCGACCAATAAACCGTAGTATAAAGTTACGTATTTTAAACTGCCCAAATCACCGCAGGTTTAATCGAGGTAAGTTAGCCGTCAGTAGATCACAATTTCACCAAAAAGCGATCGCCTCAATAGACCTCTTGCAAAAGTCATTTAGTTGATTTAACTGACTTTCGACATGTTTTACTTGTTTAATTCTTCCTTTAATAAAAGACTAACCAACTCAGGTAATTGACTACAGCAGGGATTCGAGTGTTCATCTAGTTCATTACGTTGGATCTGTACCCCAATCTTATCAGCACGTTGAATTGCTTGTTTTGTCAAAGGTTTTAATGGATTTGGATACAGACACATTGATTTTTCGTAATTCGGTATATGCCTTTCAAGCAAATTCCGCAACCTATCACGGGTAATTTCTGCAAAATGGTCTTGAAAGTGAATTAAGTACCAAAGTTCAAAACAGGGATTTGTAATTGCTAGCTGAATTTTTTGGCTTTTAGCTCGATTAATGGCACTTTGCCAATTTTCAAAACTTTTTTCAATATGCTCATCTCCATCAAACACAGCCCAAGCAGTATCTTTAGAATTCCACTGCTGGTTTTCTCTTAGCTGCGATCGTTCTTCGATGAGTCTTTCAATAATACTACGTGGATCAGTTCTACCTTGATTCTCCAATACAATAATTTTTAAAGTTGGCGATCGCAAGTCATTGCGAATACTTTTAAAATAAATTGGTTCTGTTTTACTTCCTTCACAAGCTATTAGTATTTTTTGAGCAATATTTCTACTTGGTTGACGACGATTTAACGGTCTTGGCACTACTAATCACCCTGTAAAATCATTTCCTCATCAGATGGAAGAAACGGGACAGCCCCAAAGCGACCATCTAAATAAGCTTTATCAATTGCTAAATCATTGCGTACCTTAAAATCACTCAAAGAATATAATTCAGTGCTTTGATCAGGACGTTTTTGGGTAAACCAAATTTGATCACGCCGTAACAAATTATTTCTTTGTAAGGTATTATCATGACTAGTGAAAATCAGTTGAGCGCGTTTTGGATTCGTTTGAGGATTTTGAAATATTTTGATAATATTTCTTGTAATATTTGGATGAATATTTGTACCTAATTCATCGACAATTATTAATCCGCTTACTGTCAAAGACATTACTATACGGAATGCCAAATTAAATAAGCGCTGAGTACCAAGAGACTCTTCATCAAAAAGCCACTGGATTTCGTCACCATCAGAAGTATTATGCACAGCATATATATTGTATTCAAAATCACTATCAGATTTTTTTTTAAACTCTATTCTAGACAGTCCGGTATCAAATTTTTGTACAATATTTAATGTTTGTTTAATTAATTCATTGAATCCATAAATGTTAATATCTTGCGAAATTAGAATCGAAGCACCGTCTAAATATTCATCTGTCAAGTCAATTCCAACCCATCTAATTGTTATCCAGTCTATAAAAGGGTTTAATATATCTACTTTTAATTTGACTAATGTACTAATAAATAATTCATTTTCTCTAATAATTTTTTGAAGCTGATTATGTGGGCCTGTAAAATCATCACCAGTTTTCCATATAAATTTTTTCTTATCTTTATCCCATTGACGATGAAATAAACGACGAGTCCTTTTAGTAGTGTTTAAGGCATAGTCTAAGTTTTCTGAAACTACATGATTTTGATTAATTATTAGAGAATAAGTATAGATAGCGTTGTTAAATGTAGTTCGTAACTCAAATTTTGTTGGGCTGCGAGCAGAAATACTATCTAATTTGAAGGGGTCTAGTTTTGCATGTTTAAACATTCGTTGAAAGTTGACTACTTCCTGTGTGCCATGAGCCATTATGAACAATAAATAATCTAGAGCTTGGATAATATTACTTTTGCCTGATGCATTAGCTCCAAAAATAGCTAGAACTGGTAAAAGCTCAATATTCCAGCCTTCAAGATGATATCCGGGTGCAATTTCATGATCAGACTTTACTCGTTTGCGTTTGCTGCTTTGACTTGTTTGACGAGTATTTTGTTTTTGAGCAACTGCACTTAAAGTTACAGGTTCTTTAATTGACCGATAGTTTTCAACTGTAAAGTCTACAAGCATAATAAAACCCGTACAAAGCAGCTTTTTGTGATTTATTCACGTAAATCGTATCGTAAAGGTAAGCAAATCTCCACTTTGATTACAACTCGTCATCTGAACTACTAATCTGGCAAACCTAAAATTGCCGGGTGGAGATGGGGAGTAGGGAGTAGGGAAAGAGTTTTAGCATTTCTCCTTTCCTCCTTCTCTGTGTACTCTGTGCCTCTGTGGTTCGTTATTATACTCTTTAAAGTTTGCTTATAAGTGTAATAACTCGCATAAACTATGACTGCCAAATTATTACACTTTAAGACACCCAGCAATCCAGAACTAACTACAAGAGTATTAGATCGACAATAGCAGTAAGGAACTCTAACCAAGATAGGTATAGGGCAATGGTGCGATTAAAGTTGTGGCAATGGGTTGTCTTAGCACTTCCCATCGCCTCCATCATCACTTTTTTATTAATATCCGCAGGTTTACAAATCCACGCTTGGGGTATTAATTGGATCTGGGCTGTGTTCACTCTAATATTCGTCGCCTGGCGTTGGCTGCTGGTGAGATGGACTCAACCAGCATTCAAGCAAGTAGAAGCCGTACTAGCAGAAGTCAGCGCCAAACTGGAATCTACTACAGACAATGCTGTCAAACTACCGCCGGAAACTGACACCACCAAACAAGCAGAAGCCGCACTCCAGGAAATCTTGCAAGCAGCACAAAACGATCGCCCGATTTGGGAAGATTGGGCGACATTTTGGCAGCGATGCCAAGATTTAGTAGTAGCGATCGCTCATATTTACAATCCTCAAGTACAATACCCCCTGCTCAATATTTACGTTCCCCAAGCTTATGGACTGATTCGGGGAACAATGGATGGCTTGGATTTATGGATGCAAAAGTTATCTCCTGCTCTCAATCAGGTGACAGTTGGGCAGGCATACCAAGCATATGAAGTCTACCGCAAGGTGGAACCATCTGCACGCAAACTCTGGCGGGTTTGGAACTGGGCGCAGTGGCTGTTAAATCCGGTGGCTGCTGTTGCTAATCGAGCTACCAAAGGTACGAGTAACCGTGCTACTCAGCAATTATTAGTAAATTTAGGTCAACTACTGCGAGAAGCTGCCCTGAGAAACTTATGTCAGCAAGCGATCGCTCTCTACGGCAAAACAATCCCCACTTCAGTCACCACAGTTGCCATACCAAAACTACCCACAGTCAAAACTCAAACACTGCGAGACATCCTAGCCCAAGCCGAACCAGTGGAGGCGGTTGAACAAAAACCCGTGAATATTCTGCTGGTGGGGCGAACGGGATCGGGAAAAAGCAGTTTGATTAATACTTTGTTTCAAACGGATCAAGCAGCTGTTGATGTTTTACCCAGTACTGCACAGATTCAAAATTACCACTGGCAAACTGCCAACGGTGAAATTCTCACACTTTTGGATACACCAGGTTACGAGCAAGTCAACCGTGGAGAACTACGAAAATTAGTGCTTGATTATGCTACAACCGCAGATTTGCTGTTACTTGTGACTCCTGCCCTTGATCCCGCCTTACAAATGGATGTGGACTTTCTCAGAGATATACAGGCGGAAGTTAGCGACTTAAACGCGATCGCAGTAGTAACTCAAGTAGATCGCTTGCGTCCCATCCGTGAATGGCAACCTCCTTATGATTGGGAAGGGGGCGATCGCCCAAAAGAAATTGCCATTCGCCAAGCGACTGAATACCGCGTGCAACTTTTGGGTGAATTCTGTAATTTGGTTTTACCAATCGTCACCAGTGACATCAAAACCGGGCGAGTTTCCTGGGGAGTGGAAGCCCTATCTTTAGGATTAGTAGAAGCGATCGCGCCTGCAAAACAACTCCGCCTAGCTCGATTTTTGCGTAACCTAGAAGCCCGCACTGTCGCCGCTGCTAAAATCATCGACCACTACACCTTTCAGATGGCTACCACACAAGGACTGACAGCACTGCTTAAAAGTCCTGTCCTCCAGTTTATTTCTACCCTGTCAACCGGTACTCCCACCTTAGCTTATTTACTGGCAGAACAAATCCCAGTGGAAAAGTTACCGATTGTAATTGGTAAACTGCAAATGGCTTATGAGCTTTTCTCACTTTTGAATGGCAGCGATTCTAAAACACCCAACTTTGACTTATTAGCCCTGTGGCCGCTGCTGCTGGAAACTTCTGCATCTCCCGACCGCAACGCTTGGGCATTTGGTCATGCTTTAGTAGAATATTGGACTAAGAATTTCACAGTTGAACAACTTCGAGAAAGATTTGAATATTATTTACAGCAGGTTTGATAAGGCAGGGGGAGCAGGGGAACTCGGGGCCCCCACGACCGGAGGGAGTGGGGATTAGGGGCACAGGGGAGATGGGGAGAATAACAACTGACAACTGACAACTGACAACTAACTAAGCACTTTGCTATAAAAGCTGCTCTTGTTAAGAATACATTCAAGAGCAGCTTTATTTAATATAAATACTCAAACTTACACACAATTTAAGCATCTTCAAGTTCAAATTGCGCCACTGTCACCGCATTAAAAGCGAAAGCTGCAACCAAAGGCATTGGACACCGCAGTACAAAGGTAGAAATTACAGCTACGATTGTGCCAATTACCGCAGATACCGACCATAATCTTTCCTCAAAGGTTAACCCCTTTTCGGCTTTGATCGATTTGAGAACGTGACTCGGAATTGGTTCAGGTATTACTCCTCCCGGAGGGAAAGCCCAATAATTGTTACGCCGTTCAATAAATAATTCTGTCCAGCCATTCTCTTGGCACCATGCTTCAATCCATTCAACAGAGTAATGTGTCATATCAGTGTTGGTAATTCGCCGGGTTGAATTTGTGTAGTTGAGAATATAAATCTATAGAATATTTTTGAGTCATTAACTAATCACAATGAAGTTACAGCTAATTATCCTCTTGTAAACTTGTAAAGCTTTTTCAGCATTTGAGACACTTAAATCATTACGCTCAAACAATGCTTACTGCTCACCTTAATTAAAAGACTAACAGTCGATAGTGCTAGGTGAACTTAAAAGACAACAAACTTTACCTGAAATTAGTAAATTTAAGAAATGTAAACCAAATTGTTGATGATTTCTACTACTAATGAAACTACTTTTATCCTAAAATTCAATTTTTTATGTCAATAATTGTAAATAATGCACGAGTAATTACTCCATAATCATTTACTCATATTTTAAATATCTGCTCATGAGATTTTGTGCTGTAGAATCACAAAATATGTCTTGTGAATTACCATCATCATTCCTAAGTAACAAATTTGCAGACGAGAGTGCGATCGCTTGAAATGGGGAGTAGGGAGTAGGGAGTGGGGAGTTGTGTAGTTCAATTAGTTCAAAAGTGCTGTGATAAAAATTGAACAAAACAAAAAACAGTTATTATTTCCCCCTCATCTCCCTCATCTCCCTCATCCCACTCATCCCCCCATCTCGCCATATTCAAATGCGGTAAGCTGAATCCAGTAACACCAAAGTAGCTACGAATATGTTTTGGAAGCACGGATTAGCATTAATTTTGGGGATTATGACATTTTTCCTGGCTTCCCCAGCACTGGCGGTAGACTGGACTCATCCGTTGTCATTTAGTAATGCAGAGTTATCAAGACGCGACTTTTCAGGTCAAAGTTTGCAAGCTGCTGAGTTTTCTAACGCCAACATGGAACTAGCTAACTTTACAAACGCTGACTTGCGAGGAGCCGTGATGAGTGCTTCGGTGATGACACAAGCAAATCTCCACGGAGCTGATTTAACGAATGCAATGGTTGATCAGGTAAACTTGACTAAAGCTGATTTGAGTGATGCCATTTTCAAAGAAGCTCTTTTGCTCCGCGCCATCTTTACCGATGTCAATATCAACGGTGCAGATTTTACTGATGCAATTTTAGACAAAGCGCAAATTAAAGAATTGTGCGCCAAAGCCAGCGGAGTCAATTCTCAAACTGGCGTGGAAACTCGTGATTCTCTAGGATGTTAATGAAACGTGTTGGTATAATTGGTGGCGGACAACTTGCCTGGATGATGGCGGATGCAGCCAAAAAGTTAGGAGTGGAATTAGTTGTACAAACTCCGAGTAAAGATGATCCCGCTGTATCTATTGCCCAGGAAACTGTTTTCGCCCCAGTTGATGATGCTCTGGCTACAGAGATTTTAGCCACTAAATGCGATGTCATCAGCTTTGAAAATGAATTTGTGAATCTGAATGCTTTATCATCTTTAGCACACCAAGGTGTCTGCTTCCGCCCCAGGTTAGAAGCTTTGACACCTATATTAGATAAATATCACCAACGCTGCTATTTACGTGATTTGGGCTTGCCTGTTCCCCATTTTTTCGCTGTTGAACAGGAAAATCTCGCTTCTAAGATAGAATCTCTGGATTTTCCACTGGTCTTGAAAGCCAGGCGGCACGGTTATGACGGTCAAGGAACTTTCATTATCCAGGATTTAGCCACTTTACAAGAAAAGTTAAATTCCAGCAAAAATTTATTTTTAATCGAGGAATTTGTACCTTTTGAGCGGGAATTGGCGATAATTGCGGCGCGTTCTGTCCAAGGTGATGTTGTCACATACCCAGTTGTAGAAACCCAGCAAGAACAACAAGTGTGTCGGCGAGTCATTGCACCAGCGGATATTACGGTAAATCAGGCAGCAGAAATAGCAGCGATCGCTCATACTCTATTAAATAGCCTGGAAGTAGTGGGAGTTTTCGGCATTGAACTATTCCTCACTGGTGATGGTCAAGTCTTGGTCAACGAAATCGCACCTCGTACCCATAATTCTGGACACTTTTCTTTAGATGCTTGCAAAACTTCCCAATTTGAGCAGCATTTGCGTGCTGTTTGTGGTTTGACTTTGGGTGATCCCGCTTTACAATGCGCCAGTGCTGTAATGGTCAACCTATTGGGATATGAAAATTCCTTTAGTGACTACCAAAGCCAGCGCCAAAAATTAGCAGCCATTCCTCAAGCTCATGTCCACTGGTATGGTAAAAGTGAATCACGCCCTGGGCGCAAACTGGGACACGTCACCGTTTTGCTAAATCACCAGAACCGCGATGCAGCGATCGCCACTGCCCACACCGTAGAATCTATCTGGTATTCCAATCAATGAAAGATCAATGAAAGGCAACTCTTAACTGTTCGTTCCCTATTCCCGATTCCCACCCCAAAGGGGTTTGGTTAAATTTGCGAGAAAATTTTGATCTTCAACACACAACCTGTTTTTGAAAGCTATAATGAGTGAGTTGCACTACGACGTTGGTGACTGCCATCAAGTTTTTTGATCTATGTCTTTAAAGAAAAGGGAACCAAACAGTTCTCGTGGCAGTAGACCGGGCATGTACCCGGAAACTTTAAACGAGGCACATCGGTACCCACCTGGTTTAACCAGGTCATAAACTTAGGTAAAACGGCGTCGCGGTGAACTCAAAATTCTCAGCTCCCAAAATCAGCAATAAATTGGGAGCTTTAATTTTAATATTAGGAAAACTTATACAATATTAATTAGTAATTAAAAATTATAAATAATAAATGTAAATTGAGGCAGAATCAGGATTTTGCCGATTTTGCTGAAATAAGTTCAATTTTGATAAACCTGAGAAATGGTACTTACCTGTTTAAGAAAACTAAATCTGTATAACTTGATTCTAAATTAGCGATCGTTCAGAGTTAAGATTACAAAAATAACATGAAATTGTGGTTAAAGCTACAAAAAATTGTCACAACAACAACTAATTAATAGCGTGTTTCCAGCCTCGGTTATCCGATTAGATAATGGTTTAACGTTTATTCATCAAGAAATTTCCACTACCCCTGTAGTTGTCGCTGATGTATGGGTGCGTGCTGGAGCTACCCTTGAGCCAGAACCGTGGTATGGCATGGCTCACTTTTTAGAACACATGATTTTTAAAGGTACAGCAACGCTACCTCCAGGAATGTTTGATCACAAGATTGAAAACAGAGGTGGTGTGAGTAATGCAGCCACAAGCTACGATTATGCTCATTATTCCTTAACTACGGCTGCACCTTACCTACAAGAGACTTTGCCCCACTTGGGCGAACTACTGCTGAATGCCGCAATACCAGACGATGAATTTGCCCGCGAACGGGACGTAGTGCTAGAAGAAATCCGCTCTTGCTATGATGATCCTGATTGGATAGGATTCCAAGCTTTGAACAAAAGCGTTTACCAAACCCATCCTTACGGACGTTCAATACTTGGTAGTGAACAAGAACTCATGCAGCATTCACCAGAAGCAATGCGCTGTTTTCATCGCACTCACTACCAACCAGAAAACATGACAGTAGTGGTTGTGGGAGGAATTGCTCAACAGCCAGCTTGGGAACTGGTAAATAAATCATTTGTGAATTTTCCTGAACGTTCTGCTTGTCCGCTTGCACCAAAAGTGATAGAACCAGCTATCGCCGAAATTCGCCGTCAAGAACTTTATTTACTACGCATAGAGCAAGCGCGGTTATTGATGGCATGGGTTGTACCAGGAGTAGAGCAACTGCGTACTGCTCATGGTTTAGATTTATTGTCGGTGTTATTAGCAGAAGGGCGGACTTCGCGTTTAGTGCGTGATTTACGGGAAGAATTGCAACTAGTACAGGGGATTTGTAGTAATTTTTCTCTACAGAGAGAATCAAGTTTATTTACAATTACCGCTTGGTTGGAGCCAGAAAATTTAGAGAAAGTTGAGTACTTAATTTGCACTCATTTGAATGATTTGCAAACTCAAGGCATAACAGAACAAGAACTTGCTCGTACACGCAGACTTCTGTGTAATGAATATGCTTTTTCTACAGAAACGCCAAATCAGCTGACTGGGCTTTATGGTTACTACAATACCATTGCCCAAGCTGAATTAGCAGTAGCATATCCGCAGCAGATTCAATCATTTAATGCCCAAGAACTGCAACAATTAGCTAAACAGTATCTTTCACCGCATAATTACGCTGTCACCATACTTAAACCCTGTTAATGTCAGTTGTCAGTAGTTAGTTGTCAGTAGCTGTAAAGAACTTACCTTTTGGTCTGCAATTACTCACAGCCAAACAACGCCCTTTGGTTTAGCCAGTTCCATATGGCGAGAAACCCACCTTCAGGATAGGACTCACCATTCACCACAACTTTGGGAACTAAAGCAACAGAATAGACTTTTTGCATAAATAATTTTTTATCTCACGTAAAGGCGCATTCGCCGTCAGGCGTTCCCGCAGGGTAGACACAAAGAAGAAGATAAAAAGAAGGACTTTTGCAATAGGTCTAATAACTCCCTAAAACCTTACTCTCTCACAACTAACAACTAACAACTGACAACTGACAACTAACAACTAACAACTGACCACTGACAACTAATAACTCAAACCGTGAAACCTTCTTTATCTCACTCCTCTATCCATCGCACTGTATTGAACAATGGCATTGTAGTGCTAGTAGCAGAAAATCCGGCTGCGGATATTATTGCAGGGCGGATTTTTATTCGTGCTGGCAGTTGTTACGAAAAACAAGAGCAAGCAGGCTTAGCCTATTTGCTTTCAGCAGTAATGACAAAGGGATGTGATGGACTTTCGAGTTTAGAAATTGCTGAACAAGTGGAGTCTGTGGGGGCTAGTTTAAGTGCAGATACTACCACAGATTACTTTTTGTTGTCGTTGAAGACAGTAACATCAGACTTCCCGGAAATTTTAGCATTGTCAGGGCGAATTTTGCGATCGCCTACATTTCCTGAAGTGCAAGTGGAACTAGAACGGCGTTTGGCACTACAAAATATTCGTTCTCAACAAGAGCAACCGTTTACCGTTGCCTTTGAGCAAATGCGGCAGGTGATGTATCAAAACCATCCCTACGCTATGTCATTGCTGGGTAACGAAGCAACCATGAGCCGCTTAACCCGTGCAGACTTAGTTGCATATCACCAGACTTATTTCCGTCCAGATAACGTAGTCATTAGTATTGCCGGTCGCATTTCCCAACAAGATGCAGTGGCATTGGTAGAACAAGTATTTGGTGATTGGCAAATTCCTACACAACCACTACCTAGTATTAATTTACCTGAAATTCAAGTACAACCACAACACCAACTCAAGCCCATCCAAACGCAGCAATCAATCGTCATGTTGGGTTACTTGGGTTCATCAGTGATTTCTCCTGATTATGCACCGCTAAAGCTACTTTCGACCTACTTAGGTAATGGGCTTTCCAGCCGTTTGTTTGTAGAATTGCGAGAAAAGCGGGGCTTAGCTTATGAAGTTTCTGCATTTTACCCAACACGGCTGTATCCAGGGTCGTTTGTGGTTTATATGGGTACTGCACCAGAAAATACAAGTATAGCCCTGAACGGTCTGCGTACAGAAGTAGAGTTACTCTGTAACACAGAAGTATCAGAAAGTGCCCTGCAAGCGGCTAAGAACAAAATATTGGGACAGTATGCTTTGGGTAAACAAACAAACGGACAAATTGCTCAAATATACGGCTGGTATGAAATTTTAGGCTTGGGAATTGACTTTGATATGAAGTTTCAAGAGTTGATTGCATCCGTGAATGCACAAGATGCCATGACAGCTGCTTGTAGGTATTTGCAGGAACCTTATCTGTCTTTAGTTGGTCAAGAAGAAGCAATTAATAATGCTCTTGATAGTTGATTGATGACTGATGACTGTTGACTGTTGACTATTGGCTATATAATTTATACGCGATCGCGATCGCACCAGCTGTTTTCTAAACGCAAGCGGCTGTAATATTAGCATCAGAAGATTCTGGGAACAAATTCCATGAAAGGCAGCCTCACAGCAAGTATATTGAACTACCTGGGGTCAGGAAAAGCATGTGACTTATTGAGGGCTAATAAGTTTTTTAGCTTACTTGTGTTTTCCTCTACGACTGTGCTTATTGGCTCCTCTGGTATGGTATCAATTGCCGCACAACAAGAAATTGCCCAAGTCAGCGTTCAAAGTAACATCAATCGTCCTGTGCTGCAAGTTGGTAGCCAAGGCGAACGTGTATCGGAACTGCAAGCCGCTTTGAAGCTTTTGGGCTTTTACTCAGAAGCAGTCAATGGTGTCTATAACGAAAATACAGCTAGTGCTGTTTCCCGTTTTAAGCAAGCAGTTGGCTTAAACCCAGATGGCATTGTTGATGCTGAAACTTGGCAAAGACTGTTCCCAAATGGCCCAGCAGCTACACCAGGCGTCTCTGCTGCTAACCCATCAACTAACTCAGCATCTAACTCGACAACCAGTTTCCCTGTTCCCACTCTCCCTAGTACAACTCCAGTTGCAACTCTCAAACCCGAACCCAGACCTGTTATCCGCACAACCACACCTCCAGTTGCAACTACCAAACCCGAACCCAGACCTGTTATCCGCAAACCAACTACAACTCAAAAGCCACAAACAACACCTAAACGCCCTTCATCGCAGAATCGCAGCACATCCAACACCCGCAGCACAACTACAACTACTACCCAAATCCCTGGCGTTCAATACACCACAGAAGGATTGCCGATTTTGCGTCCAGGTATGCGTAATTCGGAAGTCACTAAGTTGCAACAGCGGTTGCAAAGGCTGGGATTTCTCGATGGCGGTATAGATGGAGACTTTGGCCCAGCAACCGAAGAAGCAGTCAAAGCAGCGCAAAAACGCTATGGACTAGAACCTGACGGCGTAGTCGGTGGCGCTACTTGGGAAATTCTCTTGCGGCGATCATCAAGGTAACGGTAGTGTAAGAGGGACTGGGTACTGGTGATTAGGGACTGGGGATTAGGGATTGTGGTAACGTGTGAATTTATGATGATGTTGGTATCTGTTACCCAGTACCCAGTACCCAGCTGTAATTGCCATTAACCATCAATGAATCAGTTGAAGCTTTTTCTTAAGTTTTGAAATTATGAAACACTTTTTATTAACTTGGCTAGGAACTGCGGTGGCTTTACTGATCACTGCTAATATTGTTCCGGGATTCTCTGTGAAAAATTTTGTAGCGGCCCTTGTTGCTGTAGCAGTTATTGGACTAGTTAATGCATTTATTCGCCCAATTTTAAGTATTTTGGCGTTTCCCATTACCTTACTGACTTTTGGCTTATTTACATTTGTCATCAACGCCCTCACCCTTTGGCTAGCAAGCGCCCTCACACCTGGTTATGGGTTTGAAATTAAGGGATTCTTGCCTGCATTTTTGGGGTCAATTGTGTTAACAATTGTTTCTAGCATCATCAGCTATTTTCTGAGAGTAGTTTTGTAATAAAAAATTACTAGATCAACAACAAAGGGTCTATGGCAGTCCTCAATCATTCGTGAGTTTAAGCTTTTTGTTCCTAATTTGATTGTTGAGTAACAGCCAGCGTTACTACTCCAGGTTGCCCTTTTAAACGAAAAATTTGTTTAGGAACTAAAAACATGACTTGGAATTTGGTAGACAATAAGGGCAATTTGGAGCAATCATCTAAATTTGCATGAGAAGCTGCGAGAATAGCTGCTGCTTCTGCTACGCTAGGTGTTCCCACTTGCGTTTCGATAATTGTGGCGGGGTTGGGGACAGAAACAGTGGACAACATTTCTGCTGTAAAGGTTTTTAAAGGCAACCCCCGTAAGCGGCAAAGTTCTACTAGAGCAACCTCTGAGGCTTTAGTGTTAATGGTAGCAAAACCTGCGATCGCACTTTGGTTAAGTTGATTTTCTTGAAACACCTGCTCAATTGCTGTTTCCATCAACTGCAACGAACTACCCCTCTGGCAACCAATTCCCACCCACAAATCTTGTCGCAATCCTAGATGAAATTAACTTTGTCATTTAGCCGTTTACTATGATACCTGAAAACTGATCGTTAGAATACTGTTATCAAAAACTAAAATCTATATATTAAGCATATCTAGCACAGTAGGAAACACCGAGGGGAAGACTAGGTGAAATATTAAAGGTAATTTCCTTCTTCATTTTGGCTTCTTTGGTATCTTGGAAGCAGAAACTTTTTCCCTGTGCTTTCCCTCGGTGCTTCAATTTCTTATATTCTCCGTTGTAGCAAGCTCACAACAGCTACAACGGAGTTTTATTTTATTCACAATTTTTGTCTTTGTGCCTGAGTAGTAAAAAATAAAATAACCACCAAAGACACTAAGACACAAAGAGTTTTCATTTGTTTTAGTGTACTTAATTAATAACTGCTATTTTGATTATAAGTTCACTCTTGTTGATTTTATAGTACTATCATCCCATATGATTTGATATTATCTCAAAATCCAATGAGAACTGATTCAATTTTTTATAAACTATTTAAAACCTTTCCTAGCGCCTTTTTTGAATTAATCAATTTACAACCATCAGAAGCGAATGCATATAGTTTTACCTCAGTAGAATTGAAACAAACAGCATTTCGTATTGATGGGGTATTTCTTCCTGTTGTTAATGCTAGCGATCGCCCAATTTATTTTCCCGAAGTTCAGTTTCAAAAAGATACTGAATTTTACGCTCGTTTGTTTTCACAAATATTTCTTTATTTACGACTTAACACACCGACAAAAGCTTGGCGGGCAGTAGTGATTTTTCCTCACCGCAGCATTGAACCAATAGAAATCGAACCTTATCAAGTTTTGCTTGATAGTCAACTTGTTACGCGATTATATCTGAACGAGTTGGGAAATGAAGCTGAACAATCTTTAGGAGTTGGTATCATCAAATTAGTGGTTGAAAGTGATAAACAGACCCCTGAATATGCAAAAAATCTGATTACTAGGACACGCACAGAACTAGCTAATACAGCCCTCATGCAGCAAGTGCTAGATTTGATAGAGACAATTGTACTCTATAAATTGCCCCGTCTCAGCCGTCAGGAGTTAATCAAAATGTTTGAATTAGATACTTTTGATATCAAAAAAACCAGAATTTATGAGGAACTCAAAGAGGAAATCCTCGATGAAGTCAAACAGCAAGCCCGCGATGAAGTCATACGGGAAGTCCGCAATGAAGCCAGACAGGAACAGACTTTAGAGGTAGTAATGCGTCTGCTGCGACGACGCATTGGTAATGTAGATCAGCAAATACAAGAGAGTATTAGTCAATTATCTGTTGAACAGCTGGAAAATCTCGCTGAGGCGCTATTGGATTTTGCAACACCAACAGATTTATCTACTTGGCTGCAAAACAATTGCAATCAGCCTTGAGTAACCAACTGCCAATTATTGTTGCTGAGAAACTGCTAGAATGGCTATTCTTGCGCCCCAGCATTGATCAGACTTCTAACTATATCTCTGTATCCATTAAATTCCGCAATCATTAAGGCGGTATAACCACCGCGATTTTTTAAATTCATATCTGCCCCAGCTTCAAGCAATATCTGCACAGCCTCACCATACCCCCCAGAGGCAGCCCACATCAATGCTGTTGCCCCGGCTGAGTCTTGAAAATTCACATCTGCTTGCTTTGCCAGCAACAGCTGTATGATTTCTGTGTAGTTGCGTTCGGTTGCTTTAATCAAAACAGTTTTGCCATTTTCTACTAGAGTATTGGCATCAGCACCGTAGTCTAACAACAACTTTACCATCTGGGTTTGTCCCTGCGATACAGCCAGCTTCAAAGGTATTTCACCCTGGTTTTGGCCGTTAATATCGCTTCCATAACGCAGTAATGCCTCAACAATTTGGTTGTGTCCTTGTAATACGGCTACAAACATTGGGGTATCACCCAAATTATTTTTGATTTGTACATTTGCACCCCGGTTGAGTAACACTTGCACTACATCAATATAGCCTTCCACAACAGCCAGGTGGAGGGCTGTTTCACCATCTTTGTCTTGGGCATTAATTTCGGCACTCCGCTCCAGTAAAGCAGCTGCGATCGCACTATGTCCAGCTGCCGCAGCTGCCAACAGCGCAGTTCCCCCATGGCTATTTCTCAAGTTAACGTCAGCCCCAGCTGTCAGTAATGCTTGCACAACCTCCAAATTTCCCAAGTCTACCGCTACCATCAAGGGTGTTTCGCCTTCTTCATCTTGGATATTGACATTTGCACCATTTTGTAAAAGTAATTCTATAACAGCTGTGTGTCCGTGCTTCACAGCCAGTTTCAAAGCAGTGTCATCATCTTGATCCGTGAAATTGACTTTAGCACCAGCCGCTAATAAAACTCGCACCACATCAACATGACCTTTGAGTGCTGCTGCCATTAAAGCTGTGCTGCCATCTTCATTAACAGCATTGACATCAGCACCTCTAGACACTAAAAGCTGTACAATATCAAGCTGATTGGCACTACCAGCCAACATCAAAGCTGTTAATCCATAGCGAATTCTTGGCAAGTTAATATTTGCCCCAGCATCTAGCAGCGATCGCACAATTTCGGTGTAGCCTAAATTGGCAGCAAACATTAAAGCCGTAGTGCCATCGCGATCGCACGCGTCCACCAAAGCACCAGCAGCCAGTAGCGCACCCAGCCGCTTGATATCGCCACTTTTAGCGGCCTTCAGCAGCAAAATATCTTTGTTTTCAGTCATGAAATTCTGCACCAGCAGGTTTTATTCGTCTACTCTCAAAATTTAGTCTGAGATTGTTTAACCACTTTTGCAAGAAGGCTAACTATAAAATAATATTTAGAGTTATGCTAATTTTTATTAAGATTTAAGAATTGGGCGAGAACACAATGGATTCAGTACTATCTCCCTCGGTTAAATATTGGCTGAACTTTTTTCATCCCGTGCTGATGTGGCTGTTATTGGCGATTTCACTTTACGCTGCTTACCTGGGGCTGCAAGTACAGCGTACCAGAAACGCTCAAGGAGAACAAAAGAAAGAACTGATTAAAGGTAGATATAATATTAGGCACTACCAAATAGGCTCTATACTCTTAGCTTTGATGGTGACAGGTGCCGTTGGTGGTATGGCCGTCACTTACATCAATAACGGTAAATTGTTTGTAGGGCCGCACCTGCTTGCAGGGCTTGGTATGACTAGTCTGATTGCATTTTCTGCTGCCTTATCTCCTTACATGCAAAAAGGAGCAAATTGGGCACGTGCAACTCACATTTTATTAAACTTCACGCTGTTAGGACTTTTTGTTTGGCAGGCTTTCAGTGGCGTGCAAATTGTTCAGAGAATTTTGACTCAAGCGTAGTCAGTTGTTAGTTGTCAGTTGTTAGTTGTTAGTTGTTAGTTGCAGGAGTCAGTGATTTATTTTTCTTTGTTACTGACCACTGACCACTGACCACTGACTACTGACCACTGACTTTCGACTCACCGCTTTTTCTTAGAAGCATTAGGAAATGGAATACCCAAAGATTGGTAGAAATCTTCCTGAACTTTGCGTGTGAGGCGGCGAGAGACTTGACGGACAATTTGGTTTAATAAGCGATCGCCTGTAGATTGAATTATAGACTTGGGCAATCGCTGAATAAACCGAGGAAAGTGTAGATGAACCATTAAATCCAGTTCCCATTCAACTCGTGTCACTTCACCGAGATTACTACAAGCATCGTTAACCAAATTTTCTTTTAACTGTAGTGCTGCTCGATAGTCTACATCGTAACCAGGTGGCTGATAGTCAGGAATAGGGATTGTGCGAATGTAGTATACTCCTTGCTCTGGTGGTAACAATTCTAAACCTATTTTCGGTTCAACTTCATAACCAAAAGAGCCAAAACGACCAATTGTCAAAGCATAGCCATTTTTACCCAACGGTTGCACCTTCATCGGTTCAGCGCAACGAGAAAACCATGAAGCGTGAGCATTAAGATACTGAGCAACTGTATCAGCTGGAGCATACATTTCCATACAGTCGCTATAGTGACCATAAAACTTAGTTGGTGACTCTACAGTTGCTTGTTGGGGTGTTTCCTCAGCTTCTGCTAGGCTTGACTCTGCGGGTAAAACAGTGTCTGTTATTTCCAAAGAATGATATTCGCCATTTGTTGAAAGCATCAATGGATTCCCCTATAATTAGGCGTTTGTCTATATTAATAATTCCCAGCTTGTTTGGGTCTTTTACTGTAACATCCCATTTTGACCGAAACCTCAATAATCTGTCATAAACTTTATAAAATCACTAAAATAAAGAACTGAACAATCACATATTAGTTTCCCAGGATGGCGTTTGTCATGAAAGCATTTGTCGCAGGAGCAACAGGTGAAACAGGTCGCCGGATTGTGCAAGAATTGATAGCGCGGAACATCCCAGTTCGTGCTTTGGTGCGGGATACAGAAACAGCTAGAGCTATTTTGCCTCCTGAGGCTGAGTTAGTAGCGGGCGATGTATTGAACTCAGAAAGCCTGACTGCTGCTTTGGGAGACAGCACAGTCTTGCTTTGCGCTACTGGGGCAAAACCTAGCTTTGACCCTACCGGCCCCTATAAAGTAGATTTTGAAGGTACTAAAAATTTAGTGGATGCAGCCAAAGCAAAGGGAATCGAGCATTTTGTCATTGTTTCTTCTTTGTGTACTTCCCAATTGTTCCACCCTTTAAACTTGTTCTGGCTGATTTTGGTTTGGAAGAAGCAAGCCGAGGAGTACATCCAGAAAAGCGGTCTTACCTATACGATTGTGCGACCTGGCGGTTTAAAGAATGAAGATAACACCGATCCTATAGTCATGCAGGGTGCTGATACATTATTCGATGGTAGTATTCCTCGGCAAAAAGTTGCCCAAGTTTGTGTAGAGTCCTTGTTTGAGCCAGCCGCACGCAATAAAATTGTCGAGATTGTTGCCAAACCTGAAGCTACATCAAAAAGCTTTGGCGAGTTATTTGCTAACGTAGCCTAATTAACAAGTTAGGAGTTAGGAGTTAGGAGTTATGAGTTGTAATTCCTCACTCCTCACTATTAACTCCTAACTACAAGCAAAGCGATTTGTGAACTTTGCCGAAATCGGTGTATCAATGATTGTTATTGACTAAGAGAGCAAATTTAAAGGAGTGAGACTCTGAAAGGCTTTGAACTCAAGGGCGTTGAAAAACTGATTGGCCCAATAGCCGCACTTCTCGGCTTCATATGTTTGTTGCAATGGTATATATATGGAGACTTGCGATCGCCTGATGATCCAGTTTTTACAGCCAAACAGCCACCTTTAGTCATGAAAGGCGGTGATCCTTACATTCGCGCTTTGATGCGAACTATTTCAGCCAGCGAGGCAAATAGCAACCGTCCCTATTCTCTCTTGTATGGTGGTCAGCAAGTCAACGACCTCAGCCGCCATCCTGAGATATGCATCACAATTGTCACAGGCCCCAACACAGGAAATTGTTCTACAGCTGCTGGTAGATATCAAATCATCAATACTACTTGGTATCAAATAGCCCGCCGCTATCACCCGCACCCAAGCAGGTTAATGTTTTGGGTTTCTTATAGTTTTGAACCAGAATATCAAGACTTGGTAGTTTACCGTTGGTTGAATGATTCGCAAGTTTGGAAAACTGATATTTCTCAACAGCTGCGTCAGGGACAGTTAAATGATGTTTTGCGGCGACTATCTCCCACATGGACAAGTTTAGGATATGGCATAGAAACTAATTCTATGACTAGCTCTTTGCCTAAGATTTATCAGACCATGTTGCAAGAGGAATTAAACCAAAATAACCAACCACCATCACTAAATTTAGCGCCAAGCTCAAGCACTCAAAGCAAACCAGTAGAAAAAAAGTTTCAAGTTCAGTGATTTATCATAAATCTACTTAATGCCTAAAAAAATATCGCACATTTTGCACAAATGCTGTGGTATTTTCAAAGTGAATATTATGTCCAGCATTTTTAATTAATTTAAACTGAGCAAACTTACATACTTGAGTCATTTCCGTATTTATATTGATAAATTTATCATCATACTCACCAGCTAGTAATAGCAAAGGCTTAGTATTTTTATTAAGCATTTCCCATAAAGATGGTTGACATCCAGTACCCATAAATTTCAGTGATTTAGCTAATTCAATTGGATGATTCTGTAACCTGTTTTTTACCATCATTTCAAATCTAGGATGAGTTTTTATATCACCAAAAATCGGCTGATTGTACCAATTAGATAGAAAAGTTGCAAAATCACTCTTATTTACACTTCTTGCTAATTTATTAGCTATTTGATTATCGCATTTAACTCGTTCTAATCGTTCTGTTTCCGTTGCCAAACCTGGAGAGGCTGATTCTAATACAAGTTTATAAAAACGTTCTGGAAAATGTAAGGTGAGGTATAAAGCTAATCTGCCACCCATTGAATAACCAACTAAAAAGCATTGAGAAATGTTCAAATTATCTAGTAAGTTGATTAAGCCATAGGCAGTATTTTTCATTGTATAGTAATCCTCCCCACCTAAAACTTGAGTTTTTCCATGTCCGGGAAGGTCAAGTATTAGATAAGAGAATTCATTACCTAGTAATTCTATAGCTTCATCAAATTCATCAATATTACCCATGAAGCCATGTAAGAACAAAATCAATGGTTTTTCTAAATTGCCAATTACAGAATAGTGAAATTGATAATTTTCTAAAACCATATCCTTAGCTTATAATCACTTCGATTTACTCATCAAATGAAGTTAGCTTGGAATTATATTTTCCAGACGCAACAACCATTGGTTAAAATGCTGACATTCTTGACGTATTTTACTCAAACCAATCTCAAGCGCCAGCAAGGAACCATGTAATACTTTATCGTAGCCATTGCAACAATTACGAATTCGTTTTGATGGCGCTGTTAGTGGATTATTATTAATATGCTCAGGAGAAGCAAAGGCTTACGGTCGGCTTGCAAAATACTGACTACACTTTCATCAAACCACTGGGCAAACACTTGTGGCTGACTGTACAGCAGCCCTTCAAATTCATGTACGAGCAAGTTCGGGATAAAATTGTTGTGAGCAATATCCTTGCCCATTTCCTGTTCCAAATATTCAGCCTTCTTGAATGGGTCGCTAGTTTTCGGTATGGAATCGCATCCAGGGAAATCATTAGGCAAGGCATACATATCAAACATGGTAGTGACGATCGCCGTTTTGTCTTCTAGACATTTACGATTTAATTGCAGCTTAATTTTGGCATAAATCATCACTCCACCCTTACCAGTGGAACTAGTTTTTACAAGAATAAGATTGAGGTAAATATTTTTCTCTAGAAAATAATTGTACAGCAGTTCTCTAACGAAAGTTTCTTCAGTTTGCCCTTCCACGAAAACATTGACCCTGATCATCGTGCCGGTCTTCCGCCTAAGAGGTTCTTTTGCCAAAGCTCGCCCAAGCTATAATCCAATAGCCATTCTTCCAACTCATGCTGATTCAACTTGTGAAGGTAAGAACTTCCTTCATCGCGGTCTACAATAATCACATCATTTGCTTCAAATTCGTTAAGCAATTCAACGGACTGAGTAGAAACAATCACTTGTTTAGAGACAGTACGGATTAACGAAGCCAGTACCTTAATAGCGTAAGGGTGAAGTCCCAGTTCTGGCTCATCAACGATAATTGTTTCTGTTTGGAGATCTTCAGGTTGCAGAAAAACCGTTGCTAGACATATAAAGCGCAGCGTGCCATCTGAAAGCAAGTGTGCCTTAAACGGAATATCCTGACCCCGCTCGAACCATTCCAACTCAATAACCTCCTTGTTCTGTGGAGCAGGACGCAGGTTAAAATCCCCAAAAAACGGAGCAATCAGTCGAATAGTTTTGACGATTCTTTGATATGACGCTGGGTAGCTGTTACGCAATAGATACAGGAAGGATGCAAGGTTACGTGCATCAGGACGCAGATAAGCATTGTCATTGATACCCTGCGGCTGTTTGATGTAGGCGCTGTCACTTGTGTCATGGAAATGGTAAACTCGCCACTGTTGCATGGCAGGCAAAACGTATTCATCAATTCCCGTTCTTGTGCCGATGAAAGCCTTTGTCTCGAAATGACCCCTACCGATTTCACGTTCACCACCCATGTTCCACCAGAACGATTCCCTAGCGAACATCAAGCGATTATCCTGGGTCGGTTCAAGGGTAGCGAAGTATCCATTATTGCCGAAGTATAATTCAAACTCTAATTGTTCCGTTGTTTTCCGCCCAAAATGTAATAACGCATCAGGACTTCCTTGGCGACTCACAAAAACTTGTAGGTTCTTCTCTAACAACTGCCCAACCATGCGGAAGAAGCCGATAAAATTGGATTTACCCGCCCCATTAGCACTGATTAAAATGTTCACTCTGGAGAGTTTAAGGTCACAATTGGCGATAGACTTGAAGCCTTTTAAAACTATTCTCGACAGTTGTTTATCACGGTTTATCTCCGTCATAGAACAGTCTCCCAATATAAAGACTTTTTATCTACTGGTTTCATTCTGTTTCAATTTTCTAGCTTTCAGGGCAAAAACCGATCTAAAGCTGCTTTTAATTGTTCAATTTCAACTTCCATGTTGCCCTCTTTGGCAGCTCTAGCAATACACTCTGTTAAATGTTCATCAAGAACGATTCTCGCTACCCGATCTAATGCACCCCGCACAGCAGCAATTTGCAATAAAACATCAGGGCAAGGGCTATTTTGTTGCACCATTGTCTTAATACCACGAATGTGTCCTTCTATACGTGACAGCCGATTGACAATTCGCCGTAAAGACTCTTCACTATGGATGTGAGGATGCACCGATTCTTCATGCCCATGAGTATGGTCTGTATGCGCGTGGCTTAAATCTTGATTATGGGAGTGTTCTGTTTGCTCAGATACAGGCAAGGATTCGTTGGCTAGTCGGTTTGATCCATTCATGGGTTATGAAAGCACTGGTAGTACTAAAATCCTAGCCTAGAGAGCAATAATTTATTTAACTGAGTGGGCAATGGAGAATGGGGAATGGTGAATGGGGCATTGGGCATTGTTATTAGTTATTTCTCCCTCATCTCTCTCATCCCCAGTCCCCAGGGAATGGGTGAAAGCCGAACCTACAAAGGGTAAATGTCCATAATAGCTATGGCGCTAAATATGTAAATAATTTTAATTACAGGTGGTTTACACACTGCCCGAAATTCAATATTGGAGGAATCAGGCGAAACCTAAAGCTCAGAGCAAATGTTAAGACGCTGGATTTATATCCAACCTGTAAAAATAGCTGTAGATAGATTTCTTAACTGAAGGATGAAGAATGAAGTATAAAATATCAACATTTAGCCTTTAGCCTATTCCGTGGGAAGCTACTCAAAGGGCATCTACATCCTTTGTTTTGTCACGACTAACTAACAATTAAACTTCTAAATTAGGTTGTGATTATGCGATTTTACAAACTACCTCGCTCCATACGTCAACTTAGTACTCATGTGTTAGCGATCGCTTTAGGTGTTGTGTTAACTGTCACTTCGTTACGAGTATTGCCCTCACAAGCAGAACCTGCACCGAATACTGCGACTAACCCAGATACCCTAGAAATAATCGCCCAACGACCATCTCCTGCAACTGGTGCGATCGGCAGCACTAGTTTTGTCACAGCAGCTGTAAATCTTGTCGGGCCAGCAGTTGTACGGATTGACACAGAACGGACAATTACCCGTAGAGTAGATCCATTTATGGAAGATCCTTTTTTCCGTAGATTTTTTGGTGACAGTCTACCCCAACAGATTCCTTCTGAACAGTTGCGGGGTCTTGGTTCTGGTTTCATCATTGACAAAAGCGGGTTAATTTTAACTAATGCCCATGTGGTAGATAAAGCTGATAAGGTGACAGTCCGCCTCAAAGATAGTCGTACCTTTGAAGGAAAAGTTCAAGGTATTGATGAAGTCACAGATTTAGCGGTAGTGAAAATTAACGCTGGTGGCGATTTACCAGTCGCATCGTTAGGTTCTTCCAATAATGTACAGGTGGGAGACTGGGCGATCGCAGTAGGTAATCCTTTAGGATTTGATAACACTGTTACTTTAGGAATTGTCAGCACCCTCAAACGTTCCAGCGCTCAAGTTGGTATCACTGACAAACGCTTGGATTTTATTCAAACCGATGCAGCTATTAACCCTGGTAACTCTGGTGGGCCGCTATTAAATGAACGGGGTGAAGTGATTGGGATTAACACAGCCATTCGTGCTGATGCTATGGGTATTGGCTTTGCGATTCCCATTGATAAAGCCAAAGTGATCGCATCTCAGTTACAGCGTAACGGCAAAGTTGCCCACCCCTATTTAGGTGTGCAAATGGTAACTTTAACACCTCAATTAGCAAAGCAGAACAACACTGATCCCAACTCTTCTATCGAAATACCAGAAGTTAACGGCGTTTTGGTGATGCGAGTTATACCCAATTCCCCAGCTGCTAGTGCTGGTATCCGGCGGGGAGATGTCATTGTCCAAATTGATGGTAGACCAATCACCAGCGCCGAACAGTTACAGAATGTTGTAGAAGATAGCCGCCTTGGTCAAGTGTTGCAGGTGAAAGTGCAACGAGGTAATCAAACACAGCAGCTATCAGTACGTACCGCTGAATTGCAAAATGCTTCTTAGATGGCTGATAGCTGATGGCTGATGACTGTAAATAGTCAATCTGGTCTGTATTGTTTGTGGATTTTCAGAGCATAGGACAGTGTACCGTTGGTTGCACTGTCCTATCTTTTACTATTATTTCTGGCTCCTGGCTGATTTATTCTGACGTGAGTTCGACAGATTTTAAAGATCCCTCTCCAAACCTCTCCCCTGAAAGGAGGAGCCACTGCGTTGGGGAGCCACCGCCGGGGTGAGGCAGTGCGTTGGGCGGCTTTGCCGACAGCCGCGCAACTGCCGAAAGGGTTTCCCGACTTGATGCGTCTGGCGTCCGGCTTTGCCGACAGCCGCGCATGTAGCGTCAGAGGCTTCAAAACCTTAATTTTTCATGCTTGATCAAGAATTTCAAAGCCCCTCTCCGCGTCGGAGAGGGGTTGGGGAGAGGTTCATCGAACTCACGTTATTCTGGTTATAGTTTTACTAGCCCACGAAAAATTTTTTAGGTTTTTGCATAAATTCTGAATTTATCCTCGATAGGTATCTTGAGGATGAAACTAGCTTAGCTCTGGTTAAATCTAGGGCTAAGCTTAGCCTAAAATCCTGTCACAGGATTAATTTTTTGTAGTGATTTTCAATTGTTATCTAGCGTTAAATTTATCAAGCCTATTAATTTTATGAGTACTATGGCATCAGTAAAAGTCGAATTCATGAATGTTCAGTCTCAAACTGCTGAGGAGACATTAGGTGTTGATGAGTTTTACCTAGTTGGTTCGTTGATATCTCGTCGGTGCATTGGTAGAAGACCGAAACACAAAGACAATTTTGACAACTGCGATATGAATTAGATGCTGTCTGTTAGGAAATTCTGCTCACTTATTCCCATTCACCATACTCAATTCCCTATTCCCAAAAACTCCACTCTCAAAGATGGAGTTTTTTTATTGTAAGTATCGTGTTTACAGCTACAGTTCTGTCCTAGAAATGTGAGTAACAATGATTCTAAATAACTCGAAATGCAGCCCTTGCTGTAGATGATCCTGCTGTTTCATGAAACCCCGAATCATTGTTTGTGGCTTAGGACGTACTGGATATAAAATCTTTCGTTTGTTGAGACAGCAGGGAGCGTTAGTTGTTGGCATTCATCACCAACCTATCCCTGGCGAAACAGCAAAAGATGTGATTGTTGGTGATTTACATGCAGCTGCTACACTGACAGCAGCGTCAATTCAGGAGGCAGACACTTTAGTGATTGCTAGCTGTGATGATGCTGTAAATTTATCGATTATGATGCAAGCGCGGGTGCTAAATCCCCAAATTCGGATTATTAACCGTCTCTATAATACGAATTTGAGCGATCGCTTGGATCAAACTTTGCCTGACCATTTAAGTATGAGTGTTGTAGGTTTAGCAGCACCAGTATTTACATTTGTGGCCCTGGGAAACCAAGCCATTGGGCAAATCAAGTTATTTCAGCAGACTTGGCCTATCAAAGAAGAATATATACATGAAAACCACCCTTGGCTAGGTCGTAAGCTGAGTGATTTGTGGGATGACACTTCGCAGATGATGATTTATTACTTACCTGTGCAAGGTGAGATAGATTTAATCTCTGCCGTGCTGTCTGGAGAAGAGTTAAAATTAGGCGATCGCTTAGTCATTGCTACTCAACCTCGCATCCGTCCTCCCCGCCGTTCACTGGTGAGAAAACTGCTGAAAGTTCTTACCAGCCTGAGCAAGTTTCAACAACATGCTCAATCGGTGGTGTCGATGGCAATTGTATTACTGGCAATCATTTTGCTGTCTACACTCACCTATACTGCTACTAAGTTAAACATTTCTTTTATCGATGCCTTATATTTTGCTGTAGGTATGATCACCGGAGCCGGCGGTAATGACAAAGTAGTAGAAAATGCTCCCGACAGTATTAAATTATTTACTATTGTGATCATGCTGATTGGGGCAGCAGTGATTGGTATTTGGTACGCCATGCTTACCGATTTTGTCTTAGGCAGTCGCTTCAAACAATTTTGGGACGCAGCACGCATTCCGCAGCGAAATCATTACATCGTCTGTGGCTTGAGTGGCATCGGCATCACAATTATCCAACAACTCCATGCCAGCGGACATGAAATAGTAGTAATTGAAACAGACTCTAATAACAGATTTGTCAACTCCACCAGAGGATTGGGTATTCCAGTAATTCAAGGTGATGCCAGTTTCCGCACAATACTCAAAGCCAGCAATATCAACTCAGCTGCTGCGGTGCTTGCTGTCACCAACAACGATGCTACTAACTTAGAGATTGCCTTGAAGGCTAAAGGCTTAACACCAAGTATTCCGGTGATTGTGCATTATGCCGACCCTGATTTTGCTAGAATGGCTCAACAGTTATTTGATTTCGAGGCTGTACTCAGTCCTGCTGAACTTGCAGCACCAGCTTTCGCCGCTGCTGCACTTGGAGGCAAAATCCTCGGCAATGGCATTACAGCGGATAATCTGTGGGTAGCTTTTGCGACAGAAATTACACCATTACATCCCTTCTGCGGCCACTGGGTGAAAGATGTAGCTATATTGGCTGAATGTGTGCCTTTATACTTAGAAAATAATTACAAAACCTTTCATGGCTGGGAATTGCTAGAAACTATCCTCAGCGATGGCGATATTTTATACTTAACTATGTCTGCAACCAAATTATATCAATTGTGGCACGACGAGCGATCGCAGGCGATCGTTAGTTGACGAAAGCTTGCTGTTATTTGTTTATGATACTATTTCCTCATAATCCTCAAGCAGCAATACATAATCTTCCATCAACCTAGCTAAATGAAGAGGCCAAGGCAGCTTGAGTGGTTCATCATAGTGGAGTGCTAGATGACGTAATTCATGTGTTACCGCTGCCCAAAGTATTGGATCATCATTCGGTTGAATACAAGCTACAGTCAATTCAACTAAACCTGGATTCCAATAATAAACATCAGGAGATGCATCATAAATTTTTTCTTCCTTTGTTTTTCGACTTATGCTTGTCCAAGACGAGGCTTTAGAAAGATTACGGTTTAACTGAAACTGCTTAGGCGTATTGTAGGTGCTAGCAAAGACGCGCTCACCCATTTTAAAAATGCCTTCGCTAAAGCCATGGCCATCTCCGTCTTTTTGGGCATACCACTCTGGTGTTTCGTGATTTTGACTATCACGCACTCGCACAATCCGAAGCTTATTAGAATGAAAGCGACTAATGTCTAAAGGCTTTTCTTCACCAAAAGCTATTTTGTCAAGTGTGATGTTTCCATTTTGTAACCATTTCCAAACACTTCTGATGTTCTGTGCGTGGCAGAGCAAGAGTGTATCACCAAGTGAGAGAACATCTTTAAGTTTTGGCTTGATGAATCTCATTACAGCTTCTTCTTGACGTTGGTAATTTTCTACTTCGCCTTGACCAATTTTCAGAAGTGCTTCTCGATAGGGTAACCAAGTGTTTCCTAAGCCAGGAGCGATCGCTTTAATTTCTGTAGTATCTGAGGACATGTGAACCATTACTGGCACACGTTGAATACTACCATCACTGCTGGTTGAGGAATTGTGTTTGATCATCCATAAAGCAACATAATTCAGTTTTTCTGGTAAAGCTTTTTGGGTAACTTGTGGAGGCGTTGCGATCATTTGCTGACTACTGTGGGGTATCGTAATTACTATCTTTGGTGGTTGTGCTTGTACACCTAACTGACGCAGTAAATCTAAAAAACCATTTTTGGCACGATGCGACAAATTTCCAGTGTTATCAGTGCTAATAAACTGCGTCCAGCTTTCCTTCACAGCAAATCCCATACGAAGCGCATCTTTTGGATCAGCGTTTTCAGCAAACTTATCTGGGCCATCTAGTTCAATAAATGCAACTGTTACACAAGAAGCTTGCGGAACCTTTGCTTCTACTTCTTCACATCGTTGAGTAATGGCTTCACGACGTTGCTCTATTTTGTTTGTGATACTTTTATCAAGCTGTAATACATCCCCTAACTCCCCCAAATTATATTCTTGGATATTTAAAGTTAGATTCACATTAGGAAACTTATAAGGAAATGATTCCAACTCTGAAATTCCTAAGAATTGACGTAAAGTATGAATCAAAGTATCGCGTGTTGATGAGCGTTGATACCAGATTTCTACTGTTAATTGCTCACCAATGGTTTTGCTGATAGCATGACAACGTTGATTTTGAAATTCCTCCTCGGAATTTAGTTTTTTAGCTGTTGTATCTGGTAAAAAGGGATTTATAGGAATTTTTGGACTATACTTAACTCGTTCGGGAGCTGCCACAAATTCCCACTCTGATTGAAGTAATTCGGCAATTTGTTCGGCAAGTTCACGACGGTCAACTGGCCCGAACCCAGGCTCAACTTCATGAGCAGGCTTTATACCATTGCGATAAACTAGTGCAGCATTGGGGTGATCATTCAGATTAAGTGCTGATGCCGGATCATCTACAATATTTTGTGGTGTAGGAAAAGGATGCTGGCGATTTAGCCTATCAAGTAAAGCTGTTAGATTACTCCCCCATGTCCAGCCGTATTGTGAATTACCTTGCTCTGTTTGCGAAGAGGGCAAACGTCCCCATCCTATCGGTGCGACTTGAAAACTTTGTGAGTTATGCAGCCCCTCAAGCCAAGGCACACTTGTAAGTAAATAGACACTAGTTTCTTTATTCCTCGGTAAATAAGTAATTGGCTTACTTTCCCAACGCCGTAAGCTGATGTCAGCGTGAATAACAGGAAAGTTTTGAAAAGGTACAGTCTGTACTGTAAAAGTAATTACAACAGACCAGTACCAGCCCTCATATTCCAGTGGTTTCCAAGAAACAATTTCAGCTCCCTTGATACCTGGAGGTAAAGGAGCGCGGCGAAAATGTAAAGTTTCTGAACCGAATCTTAACGATACATCTGGACTGCTGAACTGAGCAGCCAGGATATAAGGCAGTAAGATAAATTGATCGTCATTACCTAAGTTTGCTGTGCCATTATCCCCAACAGTCCACTTAGCTGTATTGACTTGTGTGGGTCGCCAATAAAGTTGAGCTGGCTGTAGTTGCTCTAGCACTTGACGTTTTCTTGCATCCGATGCTCTGGAAAATTGAGTCTGTACCCAAGCGTTGAGAATCAAATACAATGCCTGTGGATTAATTGCTGTCTCACTGTACAGCCAAGGGGTTTCACCGCTTCTACCAGCATTGGCAGCAATGTAAATTAAGTCTGGCACCAAAGCCCGCATTGCCTTATTCAGTAAGCTGATAGGGATAGTAGTTCTATCAAGTGGACGACCTGAAAGCTCAGATTGTAACTGCAATAGCTCAGACTTACCTGGAAGATTGAGAATTTGAAAATTATGTTGCAGCTTGATACCCTCTTTCAGACGAAAGGAAAGAGTGCGTAATTCGTCGTAGCTCATCAGTCAGCGATGCCTCCGATATTTTCAATAGCTTGATAAAACGGCCCGTATAGTGCTTGCACTAATGCCTGATCTCTCTGAGTAATTTTGCCGTTAGAGGCAGGCAAAAAATAAGGGCGCAAAACTTGTTTAATACTGACTAAAAGACTGGTTAATGGTACTTCCCCTAGCTCATCTTGGTAGGCAGTACGACGAGCAAAGGCTGCATCACAGAAAACCACACGCGCAGGGCTACCTCCACGTACCAGCCGTCCAATAACTTGCCAAATGGAAACTAGCTGATTCCAAGTCACAGCTTTACGCTCGTCATTACCCAATGTGCTGTAAATCATTGGTAGTCGCAAAAGACGACGCCATTCGCTGTAAGCAGCGTTACGAAAGGCTTTTCCTACATTGTCAAGTGTCAGCAAATTATTTTCACACTTACTAGTTAGCCAGGAAACGTCATTGTACTTTTCTACAGCCCAGCGATTGATGGAGTGGATGGCATAACTAATATCATCAGGACGTGGAAGCGGACGCACGAGAAAGTAAGCCGCTCCAAATGCTGCTTTCCCAGCTTCGTTAAGAATGTTGTGTCCGCGTTCAATTGCCATCAAAGGAGCTATTAAAATCCATGCTCCAGTAGTGGCAAATTTACTTACTAGTCCACGTTGGATGCTTCGACCGCTACTACTGCGCCATTCGCTTTCAAATTCGTCATCATCACAAACCAAACGCAGTATTTGATCTCGCCATTCAGGTCGAATGTATTCTAAATGCTCTTGTGTCAGCTTTGCTTCTTCATAACTACCAACAAGTAAAAGAATCCGCTGACGGTCTTCTGGTAATGCATCACGTTCTACCTCAAGTAAGCTGGGGCCTCCTAAACCACTTGGTTGTGTCAACTTATTTAGAAGTTCTTTGAGGGCGACAACTCTTTGGTGGCCAGACTTACCAGAGACAGTGATTGGCTGTTGACCTTGATCATCGTAATAAAAAGCTTCAAATCGAAAATCACTTTTTTCAATTGCTTGTAGCTCTTCTAGGGGCGATCGCAATATTCCCGCTACTGGCACTTGTACATGATATCCTGGCGCATCCCCCGCCCAACTTGTACCAGAAAGCAACAAAACGTTTGGCCCCGCCATGCCATCACTAGCAAAGAGTTCGTGTAAATGCAACAAAAGCCAACGACCAATACCCAAGCACTTAAAAAAGCACAAGTTTCCGGGTTCGTTGTCATTGTAACTAACATACTGAAATGCCAATATATTACCCATTGATGCTACCGGCATAACTGGCTCATAGTCCCTCGGTGGGTTATGAACCAAAAGTGAACTCTCTCCTTCAAGTTTGAAGGTTTCCTCTACTAGCTTCCAATCCCGTAACATTCGGTTGAGACGTTCTTGAACCGCCGCCACAAGCAAAGCAAACTTCAGTTGTATTACCGCATCTTTTAGTTCTTCCTCTGTTAGTGCCACAGCAGGAGATTTGTTTTGCACGATCCAGCCATGCAAACGCTGTAATACTAATTCTTCATTGGTAACAGTGATGAGTTGACGCGTGAATTCTGAGAGTTGATGATTGCTCCAGTCACCAAGTGGGTCGTTGAGGTATTCCTCAAACAAGTCCATCAGTCTGCGATAATCTGGATTAGATTGGCGCTTGTTAAATTGTGTACCACTTAGCTTGACTGCTAATTTGTCCAAAATCAACCAATCTGTAAAGGATTCTCCGTTTTTCTTCCATGTCTTCAGGGCAGTTTCTGCTTTCTGATTTAGCATTAACGAGTAAATCCGACTAATAGCTGTTTGAGTAGTATCATGTGCTAGCTCCCACCTATCAACATCTGGATCTGCGAGTTGACCCCGACCCTCTAAATTTAACTGCCGCACCACAGGTTGCTGGACTTGGCTAAACCAACCATTTCCTCCAGGCCCAAATAATTTTTGATTCGGGCTAAAAATGTTATCAAGTTGAACTTGTACTTGGTCAACTTCATCTACGATGATCAAGTCGCTACGACGAGAAACTAACTCAATAAAACGAATACTCTCAGTGTTAATTTGTCGAGCGACGCGAGTGTATACCAAGCTGGCTGGTGTAGCAATCCATATTTGCGCTTTCACTAAATCTCTCTGTGCTTGGTGAAATGGACAAGCACTGTAGAGGGGACAAGCATGGGTTTTACTTGTCTGTGCTTGTTCTTCTTCCTCTGCATTATCCAGACGTAACAAAGATAAACAAGGCTGCTTACCCGATACAAAGGGTTGCGTCACATCCCGACGTAATTCGCTTAATGGACAGGCTGCACTCAGCCATTGAAAGCCTTGGTGTTCTTGAGCAAACGGCTCTAGGGGATGTTCAGCAGTCCATGCTCGATGCAAGCGGTTTGTATGGCGTTCTCGGTTTGACACCCCCAGAATAGGAGCAACTTTAATACCTAATCTCTCAAATAATTTTGACCGCTCCAATGCTCCAATCACATCTCCCACAACTAGAGTTACATGAAGTTTTTGTTGAGCAGCCCTAACTGCTAGCACATCCATGAGAGTGGATTTGCCAGACGATACCATGCCAATTAAATGCATTAATCCATTGATAGTGAGACTGTCTGCATCAGTGAGAGTGATACTGTTATTACCAAACAGTTCTAAGCTGACTCTTGATATCCGATATTCCCATGTTTGAGAGTTTGGGGATTCTTCTTGAGATACCACTAGCTCTGGATGTAATACAGAATCCATCCAACGCGCAGTTTCAACAAGTTCTTGCTTGGAAACTGTGATTTGATTTCTTTGAGTTCTTCCTGACAAGTCGTGACTTGTAGGTGGGTTGAGTATTAACTCTGGGGGAATTTCAACTGTAGCTTGATATTTGCCATCAGTACACTCGTATAAGCCTGCTTCTGTAATCCACCTCACAGGATCTTGATGATGCTGTAATGGTAGATTCAAGGTATTTAAATAAATGTGGTAACGATTAGAAGCAATGCTGACAGAACGCTGGGAGAATTGGTTAAACTCTGCATCTATTTCGTAACCTCGAAGACGTTCATCTACCAAACAATAATGCTCTAGGCCATTCCTCCAATTGGAGTCGCTTCTAAACTGGGTAAGAATATGGCGTGCGTTACCCAACATTCGCCATTGTTGTTCACTCCAATTGTATGATTCAGCAATTGGAAAAGGGTATCCAGTTAGTAGTACCCACAGAGAATCTGCTCTTGCTGTTGGTATTAACTGTGATAAAAGGTAGAGACCTAATTCTAGGTCACAAAATTTTGCAAACGTTAAATGTGCTTCAATTTCTAATCGATGATTCCGCAAAGTACGTCTTAACTCTCGCCGCCAAGAATTTGTATCCCGCATTTACTAGCACCTTTGCAACTTGTTTCGTACATCTTTGATGAATGCGCTTTCAAACTTAGCCTTAATCTGTTTGGGTAGCGGACAATGATTACAAAAAGCTCGTAGATAATCCGGGCGTTGTTCACTGCGATCATCTGGAAAGACAAAGTAGGCTTTTATCCAAGGTGGTTTGCTGGGAATCAAAGGATTTTGTTGCCTGACTTTGTGTGCTAACAGAAAGGGATTAGCCCAGTCTTTGACATCAATTGCCCATACTTCATTATCTGGAAAAACAATTCGTAAATCATAGGCATCAAAATCAGGCCATAAGTTGACTTGAAGCCTTGATTTACCTAAATTTTCTAGTTTTTCTGCCAATCTTAACTCTGCACAACCAGGTGCAGCAATAAAGCGCCGTAATCCTCGTTTGAGCCAAATAACTTGCTGTTTTTGAGAAATCTGACGACCTGACTTGCTAACATTTTTGGCACGGCAACGATCTTCCGCACAGATCAATTCTCCTTGGACAGTGCGAAGCATCAAATTTCCACAGTGAGCGCAACAGTGAAAATAACCATCGACAGCATAGGATTCCGGTGCAGGTTCGTAAGCTGCTTGAATTTGTTCTTCTAGCTTTTCTAACAATGGTTCAGTACAAATTTGTAGTAACTCAAACGCTGTTAGTAGAAGTTGACTAATCAACAAACGACGGAACTGAACATAAGAATCGGGAGTGTCAGCCAATCTGCAAACACTCATTACGTTTAGCAATAACTGTTTTTGGGTGAGTTCCGCTTCTATATCCGAACTTGCGATCGCCCACTCTTCACAAATAGCAGTTGGTATTTGACCATCAAGCAGCTTATCTGCTACGCCTAAATCTTCTTGAGACAAATCCAAATGCCACTCTGTTAAAGGCCGACGACACCAACAAAGCAACTCAGGGACTCCTTGTGGTGGTTTCCTGCCTTGACGTAAGCAATTCAAAACCAGTCTATCTAGACCACGTTGGAGTTCTTTCGGATAAGGAAGAGTGGGCGCTTTACCGTTTTTGAGGCTTTCTGCAAGTTTTACGATACCACTAGCAACTAAGTGCAGCGTTAGTTCATCTGGTGAAAGTTGTGGTTTAGTGAAGTTAACAGTCATTACCTCACTCCAGATTTAGATTAAATTGTTGTTCACTTGAGTTACTCCTACAAAATCTCAAAACCTAAATTGAGAGTACAAATCTCAATTTTTTGAATTTAGTTTTATGTGTAGTGTTATGTATTAATTACAAGATTAGGTAGCAGTCTAACCCTTTATTTACCTGATGTCAATTAAAATTGTTTGCAAAAAAATATGTTTGTAATACAAACTGTTTGTCTCATTAACATCATTACAGTATTGTAGGATTGACAAGATATGCAGCAAATTCTCTTACTGTATAAATGCCTGACTATCAACGGTTCTATACACAAGTAGGTCGCCGTATCCGCGAAGCAAGAGAAAAACGGGGATTGAGTCAAGAGGCACTAGCCTCACTTGTCTCTCTTACCCGTACCTCTGTGACAAATATTGAAAAAGGTAGACAGAAGTTTCTAGCTCACACCCTTGTGGACTTAGCTTTTGCATTGCGAGTTGAGCCAGCTACCTTACTTCCAGAGAGCAAAATTACATCCGAAGAAGAACTTGATGAACTCTTGAAAGATCGACCTCCCGAGGAACAGCACTGGATCAAAGCTGTCTTTGATTCTGTTGAAGAGAGAGAGTGATATGGCAGTTCGCCGGAAGTACATCTGTAAGGTCGTAGAACGCCTGATTAAGGATCAATGTATTCAAGCAGCACCAATTTTTGTTGAAGAATTGGCGCGTGCTTTGGGTGTGGAAGTGCAATATCAACCAGCTGATGACAAGCTATCTGGATTTCTAATTCGAGATTTTAAAAACCATTGTGCTGTTATTGGCGTTAACAGTTCTCATCATAAAAATAGGCAAAGATTTACAATTGCCCATGAACTTGGACATTTTCTATTACACGAAGGAGAAAAAGTACATGTTGACCGTATTGACTATAGCTTTCAAGTCAAGCTTCGTAACGAAGATTCAAGCAAAGGCATCAATTTAGAAGAAAAAGAAGCAAATTATTTTGCGGCAGAACTTCTTATGCCAGCAAGTTTTCTCAAAAAGGATCTTACTAATATGGAAATGCTTGATTTGCTAGATGAAGAAGGATTGAAGAAACTGGCAGATTCTTACAGAGTAAGCACTCAGGCGCTTACTTTCCGCTTAGCCTACTTAGGATATATCCAGCTATAAGCAAAAATTCAACTAAGTTGAGTTTCAACTCAACGTAGGTTTTTCAACAATCTCTAAATTTAAAATGATTCCATATATTCAATACACTTTTGCATTTGCTGGCGCATAGTTTCAGCATCAGCATGAAACCTCCATCCATGACCTGGTAGCACCCATTCAAATGAGTAATTAGCCAATTGATGCATTGATTGAGTCTGTTGTGGCCAAGAATACCAGCAGACATTGTGGAATGCTATCAGCTGATGCAAACTTTCTGACCAAGCAAGATGGTCGCCAGTGAAGAGAAACTTATTCTTGTACAGTAAAACCGTGTGCCCTTTGGTATGTCCGGGAACAGGAATAATTAGCAAATCTGGAGTTAAAGCAAATTCTTCTACACCAGTTAGCTGTATTTCCACATTCCGAGTACTTCCAGAAATATCATCAGCGTGGAGAATCCGCTGACAATGAAAATGTTCGGCAAACTTTTGATGATCTGCCACATCATCTCGGTGGGTTAAATACATATAACGTATTCCACCCATCTGTTCTATATGCTTAACTAAAGGAGGCGTAAATCGGGGAGAATCAACTAAGATATTACCTTCCGCAAGTTGAATCAAATAACTAGCAGCAGCGTAAGATTTTTCCGAATGATAGCCACAGTGATAAATATTTTCATCTAGTAAAATCGGAAAAGTTTGTTGAGCATCTTTGATATCGTGTGGTTTTTCAACTGTGCCAATGGAACTAGTAGGGCAAGCTAAAAGCGCTTGGAGTGCTGCTAATCTTTCTGTCTCATTCTCTGGTTGGTGAAATACTGCCGACTGTTCATCAACCCGATAAAAAACTTCGGGAGTCATCCAGCGACATGTATCACAATCAATACAAGTAGTATCTACATAAAAATCGCCATTGACATTTTGGGGGCGACGAAGATTTAAATGAGCCATGTTAAACCTCTTTCTGGCTGCTTGCTGGGCGGGCAATAAACCCTATATCACCACGCTAGCAAAAACAACCCCCCACTAGACCTCTTGCAAAAGTCTCAATTCTTAACTCTGCCTTTGTGCCTTTGTGCCTTAGTGGTTAAGAAATTGACTGTTGAACCACCAAGACACTAAGAGGATGTTTGGAAAGTAGAAAAGTATACTAAGAACCCCTCTCCAAACCTCTCCCCCACAGGGAGAGAGGCTTTGAAAGCCCCATTCCCTCGTAGGGAAGGGGGGTAGGGGGGTTAGGTTTTTTAGGCTTTGATGTTAGCAATAATACTTTTCAAACAACCTCTAAGACACAAAGGGCTGATTAACCCCCAAAACCAGGAATCAAACGCTTGAGGGCACGTCCAGCAACATCACCATAGCGCAGTTCGCCACACAGAATCTTACCCATGATTTGGGCACCAGAGGGGCGCTTGACACCAACTTTGTAGCCAATACCAGGAAAGCGATAGAATGCTTGAGCTAATTTTTGCGCCCAAGCCATATCAGCACCCCATTGTTCATTCATGGCTTCGGTGTATTGTTCTAAAGCATTTATGTCACCAGAAAGGGCCTGATTAATAGCTCCTGCTGCCAGTAAGCCACTGAAAATTGAGGGACGGATGCCTTCTGCTGTCATGGGATCAACTACACAAGCAGCTTCCCCAGCTAAAACAGCATTTTGAGTATGCAGCTTTTGATTGCCATCCCAAATACAAAGGGGATGACCATATTGTTTGCTAATTGTCATGTCTAAATTAAACGATTTGGCATACTCATCCAAAATTTTCTTAAAGTCTTGGCGTTCACCACCAATGAATGTACCAACACCAATTGAATAGCCGTCTGCTTTGGGGAAGTTCCAGATGTAGCCGTTTTTCACTAAGCCAAACTCGAAGTGAATTGTGGATTTGTTTTCCACATTGGCAGCAACTTCTGCCTCTAAAGCTCCTGCTAGGCGGCGTTTACGTTCTTTGAAGCCTAACCATTTTGCCATTGGGCCTTTCGCACCGTCAGCCGCTATTAAGTAGCGACTTGTAAATGCACCATTGGCTGTGTTCACTTGCCAATGATCAGTTTTAAACTCAATTCCTGTAACTTCTGTATTGTCCCGTAGTTCCGCTCCTTGTTTCTGGGCTTGCTGCACTAGGAAATGGTCAAAAATATCTCGCCGCACCATCCAGACTGGTTCTTTAGTTTCTATTTTTGCTTCTACAGGGTCTTCCAATTTCCAGGTGAAGCGCAGAGAGTCTGCCTTGGAAGAAATAGCTGGGCTGAAGTCAAAGTCAAACCATTGCGCGATCGCAGGTGATACACCACCCCCACATGGTTTATATCTTGGTAGGGATTCTTTTTCTAAAATTAATACTGAACGACCCTTTTTAGCTAGGTGATATGCTGCTGTTCCACCAGCTGGGCCTGCGCCGACAATGATAGTATCGTACATATTGCTGAATTTTTGCTCCTCAAATAGTTAATTCTTTAGTTTATCTTTGGAATCTAAATAAAAACGGTTTGACTAGAGTTTAATTGATTCTCAAAATTGCTAAATATTCATTTTATGTAAATGTTTTTACATATATAGTAATTTTAGTAGGAGGTAAGTATGCCATAAATCCATACGGTTCAGTCAAGGCTAGGATTCTTGAACAAAGTAATCTTTTTAACGATTCTCTCAATTAATATGTAGTTATATCTCTTCCCCAAAAATGACTTACTTTTTCATATTTTTGATCTCGTTTAACGGTTATTAAAATACAATTTATTTCTACAGTAATTGCAAAAAATTTAATAATTATTCAGGTGATTTTATAAATTTTTAGTAAACATCTAAGTACGGATATTCAGCGATCGCGCTTCAAGGTATCCCTAGTTAATTTTTCTTGCAGTGTCAAACGAAATATGAAGGCTAAAGAATTGATACATCATTCTTCAACCTTCATACTTGACACTACTTACCCTTGGGTAATGCTAAAAGTGAGCGTTAAGCCGCCCCAAGGGCGTCTACATGCTTTAGACAGTGGTGATGTCTTTTTCTTTTTCTGCCAATAGTTCGTCTATTTTGGCAGTGTATTTGTTTGTTAATTTTTGCAATTTGTCTTGTTGGTCTTTCGATTCATCTTCTGAGATTTCCGAGGCTTTCTCTTGTTTGCGAATGGAATCTATGGCATCACGGCGGATATTGCGAATCGCAACGCGACCTTCTTCAGCATACTTAGCAGCGATTTTGACTAGTTCTTTACGGCGATCGCTTGTTAAAGGCGGAATGTTGAGCCGAATCACAGAACCGTCGTTGCTGGGTGTTAAACCCACATCTGAGAGGGAAATTGCCTTCTCAACGATGTTTAAGCTGCTGCGATCGTAGGGCTGAATCAAAATCGTCGTGGCGTCTGGCGTGCTGATATTTGCCAAGGATTTCAAAGGTGTGGGTGAACCGTAGTAATCCACCTGTACTTTATCTAGCAGACTCGCGTTGGCGCGACCAGTGCGAATCGTGTTAAAAGCTCGTTGAGTTGACTCAACGGTTTTTTGCATCGTACTTTCAGCTTCAGCTAATTTCACAAGAACCTCCCACAAGGGTGCCGATGGATTCTCCCAAGACTGCGCGGTGGATATTACCTCTCACCGTTAGATCAAATACCAGAATTGGGATATTATTTTCTTTACACAAGGCAATCGCTGTACTATCCATCACTCGCAAATCTTTGGCCAAAACGTGCGCGTAAGTGAGACTGGTGTAGCGTTTAGCGTCAGGATAGACGTGGGGATCAGCATCGTATACTCCGTCTACCTTGGTGGCTTTAAAAATCACTTCGGCATCAATTTCTGCAGCTCTTAATGCCGCAGTGGTGTCAGTGGTAAAGAAGGGATTTCCAGAACCAGCACCAAAAATAACCACCCGTCCTTTTTCTAGATGACGGATGGCGCGACGACGGATATAGGGCTCTGCTAATTCTTGCATAGCGATCGCAGTCTGTACCCGTGTCTGTACCCCTATTCGCTCCAGTGAATCTTGTAGCGTCATGGCGTTCATTACCGTGGCAATCATTCCTATGTAGTCAGCGGTTGCCCTATCCATCCCCGCCGACGCCGCTTTGACGCCTCGAAAAATATTGCCGCCGCCAACGACGATGGCGATTTGAACGCCTGTGGCTACTACCTCTGCTACCTCTTGTGCTATCTCTTTGACCACTTCTGGATCAATGCCATAGCCCATGTTGCCCATTAAGGCTTCACCGCTCAGTTTAAGTAAAACCCGTCGGTAATTCGTTCCCATGAAGTTACGCTTTATCAAAAAAGTTGCAATTGCCTCCAATTTAAGATAACAGTAGAGTGCCTATCTATGTCTAGTTCCGCCAAATCAATGAAGTACCTACTGGCTCTGTTTCTGGAATGTTAATTGCTTGATTTGCAAACAGAGAGGCGATCACGTTTCTCAAATATTCCTCTCCTACAAATAACGGTTCTTGAGGATGATTGTCAATTTGACCTTTATAGCGCAATATCCCATCACTATCTATTAAGAAAGCCATTGGCGTTTTACTCGCACCAAAGCTCTTAGTCACATCTTGCGTTGAATCCCATAGGTACGGAAAATTCAACTGATGATCACTAGCAAAAGCTTTCATATTTTCAAAAATTTCTCTAGGATGCTCAGTAACATCACTGCCGTTCATGCCGATGAGTGTAAAGCCATTTGGGGCAAATTCGGCTTGAATGCTTTTTAGCCTATCTAGATATAAGTTTACGTAAGGACAGTGGTTGCACATAAAAATGACGCCAACTGCACGGAACTTTTCTAGATAACGGCTAAGATGGTGTACTTGATTGTCAATTCCTGGCAGTTCAAAATCTGGTGCGTAGTTACCAACAGGAGTATAAACTGTTTCTAATATAGTCATCTTATTTGGCCGCAAGGAGCTAGTAATACAATAATCTAGGTGAATTTAGCGTCAATTTCTGGTGCAAACCAATTTTTAACCGAATACTTAGTAACCAACATTTTATAGATTCATTTAGAAGCCGTAAATTGTGAAACTACTGAAACTACTACCGATGCTAATTTCATTACATTAGCCACAATTATCTGGTGAGTTACACACAGGCAGCGCAATTCGTTAAATTATATAAGCACAGTTGTAAATTGAGCGTTCGCAATTATTAGTTAAGTCTCCATCTGCATCAACACTCAATACTGTACATAAATTGCTTGTAAAGCCTTTACAATATTTCTCTGGTTTCAGTGTTATTACTAGATTTGCGCTTATAAGCCGTCACAGATGTAGCGATCGCTAGTGTTTCCCTCGCCAAAAAAGCCATATTACATTTTGTAAAGTATGATAAATAAAAATAACAAAATTTAAAAAAAGCGTCACCAAAATTAGGGGCAGTACTGTTTTCACTTGAATCGAAGTTAAAAAAAGACTGTGTACAGTAACTATATATACTTAATCTCTCTGTATCCTGAGTAATTTACCATGACGACTTCTACAACCGCGTTTACATCTACAAAAACTTGGATTTGGCAAGGTTTTCCCATCTCCTACCAAACCGAAGGAACTGCTGGCCCAGCTGTGATTCTGGTTCATGGTTTTGGAGCCTCATTGTGGCATTGGCGAAAAAATATACCAGTCTTAGCGGAAAATTGTCGCGTTTATGCTATTGATTTAATTGGTTTTGGAGGTTCAGCCAAACCTGAACCAGGTGAAAAAATTTTTTATACACTAGAAACTTGGGGACAGCAAGTAGCTGATTTTTGCCGCGAAGTAGTGGGTGAGCCTGCTTTTCTGGTGGGAAATTCTATTGGCTGCATTGTAGCTTTGCAAACAGCAGTCAGTAACCCGGATATTGCCTTGGGAGTTGCCTTGCTCAACTGTTCTTTGCGTCTGTTGCACGATCGCAAACGAGTAAGTCTACCGTGGTCGCGTCGTTACGGCGCACCTATTTTGCAGCGTTTATTAGCGATTAAACCAATTGGTAGCTTCTTTTTCAATCAAGTTGCCAAACCAAAAACAGTGCGGAAAATTTTGCTGCAAGCCTATGCTAACAGTGAAGTGGTTACAGATGAATTGGTAGATATTTTGACTGCACCAGCCAGCGATCCCGGTGCTGTAGCGGTCTTCCTGTCCTTTACTGCTTACTCTTGTGGGCCGCTACCAGAAGACCTTTTACCCCTGTTACCATGCCCTGCCATTATTTTATGGGGAACAGCTGACCCTTGGGAACCAATAGAGTTAGGTAGAGAGTTAGCTAACTTTCCCCAAGTGGTCAAGTTTATTCCATTAGAAGGTGTTGGTCATTGTCCTCAAGACGAAGCACCAGAGTTAGTTAATCCAATAATCAAAGATTGGATTCAAAGCTCCATAAAGCAAAGTTAGGAGTTAGGGATAGTAGAGACGATTCGCCGAATCGTCTGTACATTATTTCTCCCTCATCCCCCTCATCTCCCCATCCCCCCTGCATCTACTACTCGTCTATCTGCCCAACACGGCGTATATTCAAAATGTCGCTCATTTTCTTAATTTGGATGAATACTTGTTCTAGTTGAGAGCGATCGCGTATATCTATTCCTAAATCCATTAACGCTGGTTGACCTGTAGCGGTTTTTACCTGAGCATGACGCACATTAATGCTTTGGTCGCTTAACCGTGACAAAATATCTTTTAACACTCCCACACGGTCAAGGGCTTCGATCTGAATTTCCACTGGGTAAGTGTGATGACAACCGCTATTTTCCGCTGCTGGGTTCCATCTCACTGGTACTAAGCGCTCAAATTCCACATTCTCCAGATTATGACATCCTTGGCGATGAATCGAAATTCCCCTACCTCTGGTGACTACACCAATAATTGGTTCGCCAGGAATCGGAGTACAACATCCAGCAAGATGATACACCAAACCTTCTACTCCAATTATGGGCGAATCAGTTGAGCGACAAGTACTTGGTGGTGCATCCCGCAAAGCTTTAAGTGAACTTCCTTCTTTGGGAAGAAATGGAGGCGCAATGGTAACGGGTTGTTGTCCTTTCGCCACTTCTCGCCATCGATTTAGCACTAAATTCAGTGTGACTTCACCGTAACCCAATCCCGCAACTAAATCTTCGACACTGTGGTAATTACATTTTTCAGCCACAGTCTGCATTGCTTCTGACTTCAACAAATTATCAAAACCAGTTTTACCCAGTTCTTTTTCTAACAATTCTCGTCCACGGATGACATTTTCTTCGCGGCGCGATCGCTTGTACCATTGCTTAATGCGATACTTGGCTGCTGAGGTTCTGACAAAGTTCAACCAATCTAAACTCGGATGGCTGTTCTTTTGGGTGATAATATCTACAATATCCCCATTTTGCAGTCGCGTAGACAGCGGTACCATCCGTCCATTCACCCGCGCCCCTGCACAGTGGTTCCCCACTTCTGTATGAATCCGATAAGCAAAATCTATACTGGTAGAACCAGGGCTTAAGGGTACAACATCTCCCTTAGGGGTGAAGACATAAACATCATCTTCAAATAAATTATCTTTTACACTGTCGAGATATTCTTGAGCATCCTTGAGGTCGCTTTGCCATTCCAGCAGCTGGCGCAACCAAGTAAACTTTTCATCTGTTGCTGTCAAATGGCTGCTGGTAGAAGTGCCAGTTTCTTTATACTTCCAATGGGCTGCAATTCCATACTCAGCAATGTGATGCATTTCGATAGTGCGAATTTGCACCTCCAGAGGACGACCTGTCAGCCCTATGACGCCGGTGTGCAATGATTGGTAACGGTTGGGCTTGGGCAAGCCAATGTAGTCTTTAAATCTGCCTGGGATCGGGCGAAAGGCATCGTGAACCACTGCCAAAGCACGATAACATTCCTCATTAGTCTGGACGATAATTCGCAGGGCTGCCAAATCATAAATTTCATGAAATTCCTTTTGCTGCCGCTGCATTTTTTGGTAAATGCTATAAAGGTGTTTGGGACGACCGCTGATATCCTGGCAGTGAATTCCGGCTTGCTGCAAGCGATCGCGCAAAATTTCAGTAGCTTTTGCCAATTTCTCTTCTCGTGCCGTGCGTTTTTCGGAAACAAGCTGCTGTATTTCCCGGTAAGCTTCAGGTTCCAGGTATTTAAAAGCTAAATCTTCCAGTTCCCATTTGATCCGCCAGATCCCCAAGCGATTGGCTAAAGGCGCAAAAATATCTCGCGTTTCCTGGGCACTGCGGCGGCGGCTGGACTCTGACATATACTGTAGAGTTCGCATATTATGTAAACGGTCTGCCAGCTTGACCACAATTACCCTAATATCTTGCGCCATTGCCAAAAACATGCGGCGAAAGTTTTCCGCTTGGCTTTCGGTTTTACTTTTAAAATTGATTTTAGAAAGCTTGGTGACACCTTCGACTAATTGGCGGACTTCATGCCCAAAGCGCTCTTCTATTTCTTCAATTGTAATATCTGTATCTTCAACTACATCATGGAGAAATCCAGCTGCTATCATAGCAGGACTGCCCCCTAAATCACGTAGTAATCCAGCCACAGCAACGGGATGACTGATGTATAGTTCTCCTGATTTGCGGTATTGACCTTGATGCAGTTGGTAAGCAAACTCAAATGCACGACCAATCAAGACCATATCACTGTGTCTTCGGTCGTCCATTTCGCTGCTACTTGCCGCCGATGACTCCTTCAAACATTTCTTTAACCATTCTGGAAGGGCAAGATCAATTGAGGAATTTATAGCTATGCTGCTCATACAATCGAGTCTAGGGGGATCGGTGTATAGGTTGAGATATGGATAAAACTGACAGCACTGCTGTTAGTAGATGCTGTTACCCAAAACAGGGGTAGAAAACAAGAGTATGAAGATGATTGCCCAATGGTCTATGGAAATCATCCTGCGTGGGGTTAAAGGATCATAATTCCGCCAATCCACGGATGGCAAATAAAGCCTCAAAGCATGATTTGAGGCTTGTGGTTTTAAGAAGAAACTGAGAAGGTTTATTGTAGAAGATAAATTTCTTGACATTAATACTATCTTAACTAGCACTGGATGTCTCTAAATCGTCAGAAATATCAGGACTTAGCAACCTTGCTAAAGGAACTACGTCTTGATGCCACCTCTACCCAAATAGATGCACCCCAGTTGCGGCAGCGGTTAGCTTCTTTGCAACAAATGTTTCAGCAGCAAATTATACCTTTGGCAGATGAAGACTCGCGGGTGCTGTCTTATCGAACCGAGATTAGTAAACAGTTGCGCTTGCTGGAAATAGATATCATGTTTTTCCAAGGGGCGCGTCAGTTAGCCACTGCAAAAACCAGACTTGAAACAATTGGCGATCGCCTGAGTACTCTCATCGGATACTGTGATGCCATCCTTCAACAAGAATATCAAGAAGAAAAATAGCTATTGTTCTCCTTTTTATTTGGTTATCCTATCATCCCATCTACGTCTTTTGATAGATAGTTATTTCAATTACAAGTCCAATTGCCAAAGTCTCTGGATGACTACAGTCTTGCTACCCGAAGTTTTGTGACCAACCTAGGAATATCTAATTTGCAGCAATAGTCTGTTTTGACTGGTTGGTGCTTTGACTTTGTGAAAACAGGATGGGTCTTGAAAAAAGCCAAATCCAGCCTTCCCTGTAATCTGAATTTCATTCTCTTGACCGTAGTAGGCATATACTGCTTCGTCACTATGCCGACCCGACTTTAACAGTATCCACAAAGGTTTTTTTTATGATAACCCTTGACCATAATATGACATCCAGAGTATTCATTTAGCACAGAAGTTATATAAAAGTTCACTGTAGTAAAGTTATATCCTGCTATGTCGTAATGAAAGTTAGTCGCGGGATAACACTTCTTCAGTTCATCTTCCGTTAAATTAGATACAAGGCTCCAAGTTAAATGACTAGTAATTTGGGTAGGATAGTAGCGCAAATAAGCACTAGCAATTTGTAGAAGCCGAGAATCTTGAACAATTAAATTGATTGCCTGACATTTAGTCAGATCATCCACCAGTGCCCTGATCACGTGATGCCCATCTGGCAAACAGTTATGCTCATCAAGTTCACTCATCAAGAAGGTTCTATGATACCCTGGCTCCATGCAAGCAGTGTGAATTGCATAGTCCAGAATCTCTTCAACCATTGCATCAGGCAAATGCAGCCCAAAACAGACAGCATCTTTATCCACTTCTTTGACAAGCTGATCAACTGCTGTGTCATAAATAACTTTATTAACTCCTGTACTTAAGTAGTCCTTGTAGTGACTCAAGTTAAATCTTTGCCTAAGATTTGTTAAATAACTATATGACTTGCGAACAAACAAAAACCGAGCGAGACGTTGCGTAACATCTCCTGTTAATAGCCGTTTGAGCGAATTTGGAGATTGATTTAATCGCCCTTTGAGACGAATCATTATTCTATTTTGAGAGTGCATTGCAGGTGCTTTCCCAACTGTAGAATTTGGATGAACATCTGAACTAAAGCCTTGAATGTAACTGTATCATTATGTACATCAAGTCGGTATACAGTTGATTAGCAAAAATGAGGGAGATGGGGGAGATGAGGGAGACAAGGTAAATAATTCTTTACTTCTGCCTCCTGACAACTGACAACTGACAAATAACAACTAACTTCCACCTAGCGGTATTAGTGCTGTTAGATTTGAGATTGGCAAGGATTTTAAGATCTACATAATGCTATATAGACGATTTGGACGCACAGAATTACAAATGCCAGTGTTTTCATGCGGCGGCATGAGATACCAGTTCAAATGGCAAGATGTCCCACAGTCAGAAATTCCTGCGGACAATCAAAAAAATTTGGAAGCGACTATTCAACGGGCAGTTGAGGTTGGTATAAACCATATTGAAACTGCTCGTGGTTATGGTAGCTCAGAAATGCAGTTGGGGAGAATATTACCTAAGTTTGAGCGAGAAAAGTTAATTGTTCAGACTAAAGTTGGCCCGGTTGCAGATGCAAAGGAATTTCGGCAGACTTTTGAACAATCATTGCGATATCTCCAGCTAGATTATGTTGATCTGCTGGGGCTACACGGTATCAATGATGCTGAAACTTTAGACTACAGCATTCGTGCTGGGGGTTGCCTGGAAGTGGCACAACAGTTACGTTCAGAGGGAAAAGTCAGATTTATTGGCTTTTCTACCCACGGATCTACAGAGACAATTGTACAGACAATTAATACTAACCAATTTGATTATGTAAACCTGCATTGGTACTACATTAATCAATGGAATTGGGCGGCAATTGAAGCTGCTACCCGTCATGATATGGGAGTGTTTATTATTAGCCCTTCAGATAAAGGAGGAAAGTTATATAATCCACCAGAAAAATTAGTAAAGCTTTGCGCCCCGTTAAGTCCAATGGTATTTAATGACTTATTTTGTTTGAGCCATCCAAAAGTGCATACCTTGAGTTTAGGTACAGCAAAGCCCGAAGATTTTGATGAACACCTCAAGACTTTAGATTTATTAGATCGCTCATCAGAGATTTTGCCACCAATTTTGGCAAGGTTGGAAGAGGAAGCGATCGCCACTTTGGGAGAAGATTGGGTAAAAACCTGGGATATGAATTTACCTGGCTGGGAGGAAACGCCGGGACAGGTAAATATCCGAGTAATTTTGTGGTTGTTGAATTTAGCGATCGCCTACGATTTAGTAGACTATGGCACAATGCGCTACAACCTGCTTGGCAATGGCAGTCACTGGTTTCCCGGTAACAAAGCAGATCGCTTAGATGAATTAGACTTGCGGCAATGTCTAGCCCGCAGTCCCCATGCTGATAAAATCCCCCAGTTTCTAGCCAAAGCCCATCAGCTTTTAGCCGGTGAAGAAGTTAAACGTCTATCTCGAAGTTAGGGAATGGGGGATGGGGGATGGGGAATGGGTAATGGGTAATAGGTAATGGGGAATGGGTAATGGGGAATGGGTAATGGGTAATAGGTAATGGGGAATGGGTAATGGGGAATGGGTAATGGGGAATGGGTAATAAGTCAGATGTGATGACTAATAGTCAAATCCAATTCCCAATTACCAATTCCCAATTACCAATTCCCAATTCCCAGTTATTCCGATTTTGTTGTATCCACAGTTTGATTTGCCATTGGCACAACTAGCACTTTATCAACACGGTTGCCATCCATATCCATGACTTCAATACGCATACCTTGCCATTCAAAATGATCTGCTGCTGCGGGAATACGACCGAGATGGGTGATGACAAAGCCTCCCAGGGTTTGATAGCTACCTCGTTCTTCTGATTCCCACTCTTCCATATCGAAAAGTTCAAAAAAATCTTCTACAGCCAACATGCCATCTAACAGCCAAGAACCGTCCTCTCGCTGCACTGCTTGTGGTTCGTCCTGTCCAGGGCCAGCTGGCACATCACCCACGATTTCGCTCATAATGTCATTAAGAGTGACCAATCCTTGAATTACGCCGTATTCATCCACTACCAACGCCATGTGAGTGACGGTTTGCTTGAATAGTTCTAAAACCTTTAAGCCACGGGTGCTTTCTGGCACAAATACAGGCTGTCGCAATCCCACTGTCAAGTCTAGGGGTTCACTTCGGAAACTCCGGGCTAATAAGTCGGTAACGGGGATCACGCCCAGCACATTGTCCAGTCCTGCTTGACAAACTGGATATCGGGAATAGGCACTCTCAACAATTTTCTGACGGTTTTCTTCAGCAGAGTCCTCTAAGTCCAGCCAGACAATATCAGGACGGGGTGTCATTAAGTAGCTGACAGGGCGATCGCCTAAGCGAAATACTCGCTCTACCATATCCTGTTCAGCTTCCTCAAAAGTACCTGCCTCTGTGCCTTGTTCAATCAGGATTTTAATTTCTTCTTCGGTAACTTGTGGCTCTACAGAAGGTGTAATCCCTAACAGCCGCAACACCATTTCCGTAGAAGCACTTAAAAGGTAAACTGCTGGAGAAGCGATCGCTGCCAAGGCTCGCATGGGAATCGCAACAATCGCTGCAATCCGTTCTGGATTGTTCAATGCTAAACGCTTCGGTACTAATTCACCGATAATTAACGAAAAATAGGTAATCAGCAAAACCACAATCCCGAAAGAAATTGGTTCACTGTAAGATGCTAAAAAAGGTATAAGTCGTACATATACTGCCAATCTGTTGGCAATAGTCGCTCCTCCAAAAGCACCAGTGAGGATACCGATCAGTGAAATACCTACTTGCACAGTTGACAAAAAGTTATTTGGCGACTCCGCTAGTTTCAATGCTACCCTCGCCTTAGCGTCCCCTTGATTGGCAAGCTGCTGTAGCCTGACTTTTCGCGCTGAGACAATCGCCATCTCAGACATCGAAAATACACCGTTGGCAATAATTAATACCAAAATGATTAAAATTTCAAAAGTGATGGAGGACATGTTTACAATTGCCGCTATTGAGAGCGAACTTAGCTCAATCTCTAGTATCTAGTATTAAAGGTGCCGTCATAACTGCTTTGGCTATCTACAAAGTGACAGTTTGATTTTTCGTATCTTCCATATAGTAATTAGCTATATTCTTCCACAGAAATAATAAGAGGGCGATGAACGCTTTTAAAATGGAGGACATAAACTGACTCTAGATTTTCTTATCTGCAACGACTTCCTCCTCTAGTAAAACTTATGGCATTTTCTTCTATTGTGCGTGCCTTGGCGCGATCGCCGCTCACCACGGAATTGCTTTCTAAGCTAAATCGGCAACCAGATTTGCGGTTAAATGGTATGCCTCGCCTACCCAAAGGCTTGGTAGCTTCGGCATTGGCGCAAAATTCAGCAAGAAATTTATTTGTAGTCTGTGCCACCCTAGAGGAAGCTGGACGCGTTTACGCGCAGTTAGAAGCGATGGGTTGGAAGACTGTACATTTTTACCCCACATCGGAAGCCTCTCCCTACGAACCCTTTGACCCCGAAACTGAGATGACTTGGGGACAAATGCAGGTGTTGGCGGATTTAGTCAACAGTCATCAGTCAACAGTCAATGGTCAACAGCCATCAGTCAACGGTCATGAATCAACAGCCATTGTGGCTACTGTTGGGGCGCTACAACCCCACTTGCCACCTCCAGAAGCTTTTACACCTCTGTGCCTCACCCTGAAGCGGGGTATGGAATATGACCTTGATACTTTCAGCGAGAAGATAACCGTTTTGGGTTATGAACGTGTGCCTCTGGTGGAAACAGAAGGACAGTGGAGTCGGCGCGGTGATATTGTTGATATCTTTCCCGTGGCGTCGGAATTGCCAGTACGGCTGGAATGGTTTGGTGATGAAATCGAGAAAATCCGGGAATTTGATGCTGCAACTCAGCGTTCTGCCCTTGACAAAATCGACCAGTTGATTCTTACACCTACTAGTTTTGCTCCCATTATTGTAGAAAAGCTGGAAAACAATCCTGATTTCCAAGCTTTAATTGCTGAGTTAAATTCTGACTCAGAACTGACCACTCAGGACTCAGCATTCTTAGAAGGTAGCCGGCGCTTTTTGGGGTTAGCTTTTGAAAAACCAGCTTCTCTGTTAGATTATTTACCAGAAAATACTTTAATTGCTATTGATGAGCCAGAACAATGTCATGCTCATAGCGATCGCTGGGTAGAGAATTCGGAAGAACAGTGGTCAGTTGTCAGTAGTCAGTGGTCAGTTGTGAGTGGTTTACCGAAAATTCATCGGTCTTTTGATGAATGTTTGGCTGACTTGACTCAATTTAAAACGTTATATTTATCGGAACTGGCAGAGGAAAATAGCGGAATCAATATGGCTAGTCGGTCTGTGCCAGTGACGCCGCATCAGTTTGGTAAACTTGCAGAAACACTGAGAAAGGAACGCGATCGCAATTTCTCTATTTGGTTGATTTCGGCTCAACCTTCGCGTTCTGTTTCCTTATTGCAAGAACACGATTGTCCGGCTCAGTTTATCCCTAATCCCAGAGACTACCAAGCCATTGATAAGCTGCAAATTAATCATACACCTGTAGCTCTGAAATATTCTGGTTTGGCTGAACTCGAAGGTTTTATTCTGCCAACCTACCGCTTGATTGTCGTCACTGACCGCGAATTTTATGGTCAGCATTCTCTGGCGACTCCCGGCTATATCCGCAAACGCCGCAAAGCGACTTCTAAACAAGTTGACCCCAATAAGCTGCGTCCGGGTGATTATGTTGTTCATCGCAGCCACGGTATTGGCAAATTTGTCAAGCTGGAAAGTTTAACGATTAACGATGAAACCCGTGATTACATAGTTATACAGTATGCTGACGGGTTACTCAGAGTTGCTGCTGACCAAGTAGGTTCTTTATCTCGGTTCCGCGCCACCGCCGATAAACCCCCAGAACTGCACAAGATGACTGGTAAAGCTTGGGACAACACTAAGAACCGCGTCCGCAAAGCTATTAAAAAGTTGGCGGTGGACTTGCTGAAACTGTATGCAGCAAGAACAAAACAAGAAGGTTTCGCCTTTCCTGCGGATATGCCTTGGCAAGAAGAACTAGAAGATTCTTTCCCTTATCAACCTACCACGGATCAGCTCAAAGCTGTACAAGATGTCAAACGCGATATGGAAAGCGATCGCCCAATGGATCGTTTAGTTTGCGGTGATGTCGGTTTCGGAAAAACAGAAGTGGCGATTCGCGCTATTTTCAAAGCTGTCACCGCTGGTAAACAAGTCGCACTTTTAGCACCTACAACTATCCTTACCCAGCAACATTACCACACCCTCAAAGAACGCTTTGCTCCCTATCCTGTAAATATTGGTTTACTCAACCGTTTTCGCAGCGCTGAAGAACGTCGTAACATTCAAAAACGGCTAACCACAGGTGAATTAGATGTAGTCGTGGGTACGCACCAACTTTTAGGCAAAGGCGTGTCATTCAAAGATTTAGGACTGCTGGTGGTGGATGAAGAACAGCGATTTGGGGTTAACCAAAAAGAGAAAATTAAAAGCTTGAAAACTCAAGTTGATGTGCTGACTCTCTCGGCTACTCCCATTCCCCGCACCTTATATATGTCCTTGTCGGGGATTCGGGAAATGAGTTTGATTACCACACCACCCCCAACCAGACGACCAATTCAAACCCATCTTGCACCGCTGAACCCGGAAAGCGTGCGTAGTGCTATTCGCCAAGAATTAGACAGAGGTGGGCAGGTATTTTACGTAGTACCACGAGTAGAAGGAATTGAAGAGACAACGGCGAATTTGCGAGAAATGATACCTGGAGGAAGATTTGCGATCGCTCACGGTCAAATGGATGAAAGCGAGTTAGAATCAACCATGCTCACCTTTAGTAATGGTGAAGCAGATATTCTCGTTTGTACGACAATTATTGAATCTGGTTTAGATATTCCGCGAGTCAACACGATTTTAATTGAAGATGCCCACCGCTTTGGTTTGGCACAGTTGTATCAATTACGCGGTCGTGTGGGACGTGCCGGCATTCAAGCCCATGCTTGGTTATTTTACCCCAAACAGCGGACATTATCTGATGCAGCCAGGCAGCGGTTACGAGCAATTCAGGAATTTACTCAACTAGGTTCTGGCTATCAGTTGGCAATGCGCGACATGGAAATTCGGGGTGTGGGTAACTTGCTAGGTGCAGAACAATCCGGTCAAATGGAAGCGATCGGTTTTGATTTATATATGGAGATGTTAGAGGAATCAATTCGAGAAATTAGAGGTCAAGAAATTCCCAAAGTTGATGATACTCAAATTGACCTCAACCTCACAGCATTTATTCCCGCAGACTACATCCCCGACTTGGATCAAAAGATGAGCGCGTATCGTGCCGTAGCTGGGGCAAAATCTAAAGAAGAATTAGCAGAAATTGCAGCCGATTGGGGCGATCGCTATGGTACTTTACCAGTACCAGCTAATCAACTTTTGCGTGTAATGGAACTCAAACAGTTAGCGAAAAAGTTAGGATTTAGCCGCATTAAACCAGAGAATAAACAGCACATAATTTTAGAAACGCCAATGGAAGAACCTGCTTGGAATTTGTTAGCGGGAAATTTACCAGAACATCTCAAAACCCGCTTTGTTTATTCACCTGGAAAAGTGACAGTGCGTGGTTTAGCAGTTCTCAAAGCAGACCAACAATTGCAGAGTTTAATTGATGCTCTGGGGAAAATGCAAGGTGCGATCGCAGAAGCAGTTGTGGTTTGATTAGTAGTTGAACCTTAAAAAATTAATCATCAAGTCAAACCCTATGTCAGACTTACTTAAATTAAAACTGGCTAGCAATCACCAAAGGTTGTTGCGACAAGAATACTTAGCTGCAGTTCCAGATTGTTTAGGCATCTATTTGGAACGCTGCCTCTATGTTCAGTCCCCTAAACGGGATGAAATTGTGTGGATGTTTTATATTGAACCTAACGGTATTGTGCGCGAACTTACAGAAGATGGTAAATTCGACTATCATGTACCCGAAGGCTACAGTTACCAAGAGTTCAGTTGGACTGAACAGTTAATAGAGGCAGCAATATCAGTAGGAGATAAACACGACCAAGAAGAAGCGTTTTTATATCCATTTGCAGATAGTCCGCTTTATCAAGTTCCGTTCGGATGGGTTCGGCAGCATTTGTACGAGTTGTTTCAATGCAAGTGGAAAACAAACAGTTTCAACCCCAAGGTTAAACACAATCCAAAATCTGTTGGAGTAGTTGCAGCAAACTTCAACGCAGGAATTGTGATCAACAATTATTCTGGTTATTTAGAAGTAGATCCAAACCCTGATGAGGTGGTTTATCAACTAGCAGTGTGGGGCTTCTAACATTGAATCTATTTGAGATGACAAATACTGAGTTAAAACAGTACCTTTCTGAACACAGAAATGATCAGCAAGCTTTCCAGGCGGCATTAGAAGTCTTGATGAGTCGCCGTAATCCAGCCAATCGTCAACCATATCCTTTCGACCTTGCCGATCCCAAAACTGAAGTCGAAGCAATTTTTAGAAAGAAGTTAAACCAAACTGAGTAACAAGAACTATATCAACATTTAGCATGATGTATTATTTGTCATTAGTGGGAGTATAAGTAGTTACCAATGGTACAGATACCATCTAAAACTTTGACATTAGAGGAGTTTCTCAAACTACCAGAAACTAAACCTGCCAGTGAGTACATTGATGGTCATATTATTCAGAAATCCATGCCACAGGGTGAACACAGTACAATTCAAGGTGAACTAATTATTACCATCAATGGAGTTACTAAGCCGCAGAAAATTGCGCGGGCTTTTCCAGAGTTACGCTGCATTTTTGCAGGGCTTGTGATTGTTCCAGATGTATCTGTGTTTCTCTGGGAGAGAATTCCTCGAAATGAAAATGGGGGTATTGCTAATATTTTTGCACTAGCACCCGATTGGATTATTGAAATCCTTTCTCCTGAGCAAAGCCAAAGTAAGGTTATTGCTAAAATATTGCATTCTTTGAAGCATGGCACTCAAATGGTTTGGTTAATTGACCCAAGTGAAAGAGTAGTATTTGTATATTTTTCAAACCAGCCACCAGAGTTGTTTGATGAGGCAGAGCAGGTAATTCCTGTGCCATCTTTTGCCAGTGATTTACAGCTTACGGTGGGTAATTTATTCGGTTGGCTATTAGAGTAGAAAGTTAAAATGAGTATTAATCTTGATTTGCCCCCAGAGCTAGAAAACCAGCTTTGTAATGAAGCTTCTCAGCTAAACTTGACTCTTTCTGAATACATTCTCCGTATTCTTTCTATAAGGCAGGTTATAGGAAATCCACCCAAAACAGGAGCCGAACTAGTCGCTTATTGGCAAAGCGAAGGTGTGATCAACTCACGACCTGATATTACAGACAGTCAAGCCTACGCTCGCAAGTTACGTCATGAAGCGGAAACCCGTGAGAGAGCATAGGTAAAGTTAATGTATCTATTAGATACTGACGTTTTGATTGATATTCAACGAGGTCATGCTCCTGCTATAACTTGGTTTGCCAGTCTACCAGAATTGCCCAGTGTGCCAGGCTTTGTGGTCATGGAACTGATCCAAGACGCTCAAAACAAGCAACAGCTGCGTAATGCCCTCAAACTTGTTGCCCCGTTACCGATAGTATGGGCAACTGAGGCTGATTTGACTCGCGCCTTGTCAGACTTCACAGCCTACCATTTGTTACACAGTCTAGGTTTGTTAGATGCCTTGATAGGTGCTTGTGCTGTTGGCCGAGGCGCAACACTTTGTACATTTAATATCAAACATTACTGTGTTATTCCTGGTCTGATTATGGTAAAGCCTTATACACGCTAACAGTGACCCAACACTGCGAAGTTTTAAGTAAAAACAAGATATAAACCCCGTACTGCAACCGGCTGAACATCTACGTTGAGTAGCTGTGGTTTGATTAGTCCTCTAACTAACAAATTTGTTTAATTCAGTAAACTTTGACATACCTATTTTGTTTTTTATTTGTTATGCTTGTTTTTACAAGTTGTATATTTGTTTAGGGGCAAGCTTATGAGTTACGATACTGCCCGTCAACAACACATTAGGTGGTTACACAAGCAAATAGAAGAGAAGATGTCTGCCTTGACTGAAGCTGAAGTACGCGTATCTCAGCTACGAGCCGACATTGAATATTTTAAGTTGATGTTAAACATACACGAGAAGGCTAATACCGATGCCCTGAGTCAAGATACCTCTATAATGCTTAACTCTGATCAAAGTTCTAACGGAGAGTCTAACCAAAGTCAAACAAACAATCTAATATTTGCCGACAATACCAAATATGGGGTAGGAGATGATAACAAGCGTTCTCCGAAAGAAATGCTACGCGCCGAATTTGCAAACAAAACGTTAGCAGAGGTAGCTGAAATTGTTTTGAATAGACGTAATGAGGCTCTGACTGCTGATGAAATTGCACGAGCAATATTTATTACACAGGACAATGATGAGTATGTGCGTGCGAGAAATTCGTTATCTACTGAATTGCGTCGAGGGGCTAGAGAAGGGAGATGGCAACAAATAGGACGCGGTTCTTTCGCTTCAACCCAAGTAGCATATTTGAGGGATAAAAATGTAGTTACCCCACATTTTTCAACCAATGGAAACCGCACAAACAATTAAGGTTTAGCTACCCGTGTCATAAATCAAAGTTAATCAAATACAAGGAGAATTTTTATGCCTCAACTTGCAGCACGACTCGGTGGTAGAGATAGTTACTCAGATGACCTACTGCGCCATGTCGATCCTGATGGTGCAGAGTACTTCACCGTCAAAGCCACAGGACAATCTGGAATGTCTCATTCTGGATTAGCTAGATTTCTGGGAGTGACACACCAAAGAGTCTCAAAATGGGTCAAAAGAGTGCAGCAAGCTGATCCAGCTGAAAATTCTTTACCAGAGTGCTTGAAACCTTTTGCCGGTTGTGATCTTGTTCTAACAGGATACTTTGATATTGAAGGCAGAAATATTCTGGCGGATGGTTTTTGTGCAGCTATGATTGAATACTATGCCTCATACTCAAAGCAAGTAAACAAAGAAAGTCAAGCCAAGGCTCAACAAACTTTGGATCTGATCAAACATTTGGGGATGCGACTTTTCATCCACAAAAAAACTGGATGGAAATCTAGCTCTCGCTCTTCGTCCTCAGTAGAAGATAACTTTGAGCTTGAATTTGAGGCACATAGAGTGCGTTTCAGCGTTAGAGAAATTCTACGGCTTGAGAAATATCCTGAACTAAAATTAGCTATTAAAGAATATGGTCAAAAGCATCATTGTTTGTGTCCGAAGCTTTTTTCTGATACTCATGATGCAATGAACAAGCTTTTGCAAGGTTTAAAAGCAAGAGAGATCCGAGAGCAAAACAAATTATCTCGAAGTGTATCGCTTCGAGATCACTATGATACTCATCCGTTGATCGATTACTCAACCCTCAGCCGGCTAACAACTAATCAGATTCGTCATAAGGATAAGCACCCAGTAGAAGCTGTTCGTATTGCTTTTGAGCTTTATCTTCCTGAACACATACCGCAACCAGTACCCATTATTGAGAATGTGTACACAGCAGATAAGCGACTTAGAAAAGTAGCAAAACAGAGAAGGCTTAAGGCAGGAGTTCAACTGTCTTTATTCACTGATGATCTTAAAATCAATCCTCAACTTTTGTAATAATTAGTGCGATCGCCTTCAACTTAATTTGTTTTAACACCAACAAACCCAAAAGTTGCTTCTACTCAAACTTTAATACTTTTGCTAGTGAAAGCGATCGCTCTCGATATCTATTGTTTGATCAGTAATATCAAAAAAGTTAAGCGATGATAACTTTATAGTATGACTTTCGTAACCATTGATAGCAATGACTGAGCTACTAGAACAAGCGATCGCCAAACTAAAAACTTTACCTGCCACTGAACAAGATGCGATCGCGGCGATGATTTTGGCAGAACTAGAAGATGAACGCCGTTGGGATGAAGCTTTTGCCCGTTCTCCAGATATACTTGCTAAACTTGCAGCCGACGCAATGGCTGAATACCGCGCAGGTAAAACCCATGTAAGCATGAGCCAGAATTTGAGGCAAGTAATCATGTATCGGGATGAAGATGGCTACTGGATTGTGGAATGTCCAAGCCTCAAAGGTTGTATTAGTCAAGGCAATACTAAAGAAGAAGCTCTCTTAAACATTAAGGAGGCTATTTCAGGTTATGTTACTGTCCTTAAAGAAGATGGCTTACTTGTCCCAGAAAATAACTTTGACAGATAAAATGTAACTTTATAATTACCAATTAAAGGATTGCTAAAAAATAAATTCTTCAATCAATGTAGACTATATTAGCTATAGCATATTCTACTATCTTACCAAGATTGATGGTGCGTTGCGCTTCGCAACAACGCACCCTACAAATGGTGACTTTTTTAATTGGAAGTCTCTAAGCTGTTACAGGCTGAGGATTGTTCTGTTGGTTCTGTTGTAAGAAACTCGGATCAATGTCAATGTTCAATGCCTTAGCCACACGCTGTCCGTAATCCATATCAGCCCGGAAGAAGTGGCAAAGTTGCCGCATTTGAATATCTTGTCGCGCTCCACTTAGCGCTCCTGCGATCGCTTTGGCTGTGCGATTTTTCTCATCTTCAGAGAATATTCGCCAGAGATTACCTGCTTGGGTATAATCATCCTGATCGCGGGAGTCATAGCGATCAGCAACTACATCACCAAGAGCTAAGCCAGGTTCCCGATATTCAGGTGCTTCTTTGGGGGTGCTGCTGTCGCTGTTGGGATAATAATTAGGGCTGCTGCCACCGTAGCCTGTAGATAAAGCACCATCTCTTTGATAATGATAGACTGGACAGCGAGGCTGATTAACAGGCAATTGCTGGTAGTTGGTGCCGATACGGTAACGCTGAGCATCTGGATAGGACATCAGCCGCGCTTGTAACACTTTGTCAGGGCTGGGGCCAATACCTGGTACAAATACGGAAGGACTAAATGCTGCTTGCTCGACTTCAGCAAAATAGTTTACAGGATTGCGGTTTAGCTCCAAAATGCCAATTTCCATCAAGGGATATTCTTTGTGAGGCCAGACCTTAGTTAAGTCGAACGGGTTCCACTTAAAGGTTTTAGCTTGTTCATCAGTCATGATTTGGACTTTAACTGTCCAACTGGGATACTCGCCGCGTTCAATTGCCTGAAATAAATCCCGTTGGTGTGATTCGCGGTCAATGCCGATGAGATTGGCAGATTCTTCTCCTGTAATATTTTTAACGCCCTGACGGGTTTTGAAATGGAATTTGCACCAGAATCTTTCACCTGCTGCATTCACAAAGGACAATGTGTGGCTACCATAGCCATTCATGTGACGATAACTAGCAGGCAAACCGCGATCGCTAAATAATATTGTCACCTGGTGCAGCGATTCCGGGTTCAATGACCAAAAATCCCACTGCATGTTAGCGTCCCGTAGGTTGGTTTGTGGATGACGCTTTTGTGTGTGAATGAAATTAGCAAATTTATACGGGTCGCGGATGAAGAAAACCGGTGTGTTGTTACCCACCAAATCCCAGTTACCTTCTTCGGTGTAAAATTTCACTGCAAAGCCACGCACATCGCGTTCAGCATCAGCGGCCCCTCTTTCCCCAGCCACAGTAGAGAAACGCAAAAACACTTCTGTTTGCTTGCCTACTTCTGAGAGAAACTTGGCTTTGGTGTATTCAGGAATAGCACGAGTGACTGTGAATGTTCCATAAGCACCAGAACCTTTAGCATGAACTACTCTTTCTGGAATCCGTTCTCTGTTGAACTGCTGCATCTGCTCCAACAGTTGCACATCTTGCATCAGCAGCGGCCCACGCGGCCCAGCTGTGATTGAGTTCTGGTTATCAAAAATTGGACACCCTGTTGCCGTAGTTAACTTCTTATCTTCACTCATACCGTCAATCATTCCTTTGGTCGAGGTTATTAAATACTTACCATCCATAAGTTATTTTATCGTAGTCATAACGACTATGACTTGACAAGGGTAATTTGAATATCTTTTGAATATTTTTAGAATTTGGGTATTGTCGATGACTGATGGACGCCAGTCGCCTCAACGGGGGGAACCCCCGCACAGCGCTGGCTCCTGATGACTGTGAGCAGGGAGATATTTTTTATTTGTTATACTAAGTTGCTGTTTAACGTAGTAGGTTTTCCTCCCCTCTGCTCCCTTGCTCCCCTGCTCCGTCGCTTATTCGTTGGTATTAGTCTGTTGTGTTGTATTTTTCTCAGAATCTAAGTGAATGTGAGTGCAACATGAATTAGTAGCTTTTGCTACAACCTCTGGCACTGGGTCGTAACCACCCGGATGAAATGGATGACAACGCAAGATGCGCCACACCGCCATCCACCCACCGCGCCATGCACCAAATCTTTCAATTGCTTGGATAGCATACATAGAACAAGTTGGTTGAAAGCGACAAGTAGGGGGAAACAATGGCGAAATAAACATTCTGTAGCCCCGAATCAACCAAATGAATAATAGTTTCATTACAGTAGTCCAAATCTTATAAATTAGTAACAGAGCTAAAAATTTCCATCCCCTAACATCTTTGTTGACTTCAGTTGCTGACTTAATCCCAATTCCAGCTTTGTGGCAGCAAATTGCTATAGTTGCAGTTTGGGTATTACTCATTCTCCTAATCGCATGGGTAATCAAGCGCTTTGCCACCGATGATCCAGAAGTAGTACGAAAGATAGTTCATATTGGCACTGGCAACGTCATAATGCTTGCTTGGTGGCTGGATGTACCTGCGAGTGTAGGCATTACGGCTTCAATTGTCGCCAGTGCCATCACTTTGTTATCATATCGATTTCCTATTCTCCCTGGCATTAACAGCGTGGGTCGCCAAAGCTTAGGGACATTTTTCTATGCTGTTAGTATTGGCATTTTAATTGCTTGGTTTTGGCACTTACAACAGCCCCAGTACGCAGCCATCGGGATTATGGTGATGGCATGGGGAGATGGACTAGCGGCTCTGATTGGGCAAAATTTTGGTAAACATAAGTATAAAGTTTTTGGTAGCCAAAAAAGCTGGGAAGGCTCGTTAACTATGACCTTGGTTAGCTACTTGGTCAGTAGTTTGATTTTACTGAGTGTAGAAGGTAACATTTGGCAGACATGGGTCGTATCGTTAGCGATCGCTCTAGTGGCTACTGGCTTAGAAGCTATATCTTTATGGGGTGTAGATAATTTAACAGTACCTTTAGGCAGTGCAGCTATTGCCTTTACATTGATTCAGCTATTGTCACTCAACTAAATAGGCATCAATAAATACGAAGGAATTGGGAATTGGGCATGGGGCATTGGGCATTGGGAATTAGTTATTTCTCCCCTGCTTCCCCTGCTCTGTTCTCTCCCTCATCCTCCTCATCTCCCCATCTTCCTACTCTCTACTCCCTTTAAAGATAGTGCGATCGCGCTTCAAGAATATTTACTTACCCATTTTTGAAAAATCTTGGGTAAATTGCTTGATTATTTGTTAGCATTTCTCAAGCATTACATCAAAATTGTTCATAAACACAACTATCTTAAGACATAAAATTTAGATGACTGTTTCACCTTTTTCTCAACCCCTGTTGCGCGATAAACAGGAAGCTTTAGATATTCAAGACTTGCAAGGTTTAGTATGTCTGAATTTGAAAGTTGGCAGTATTAGAGTATTTTCAGGGTTTTACACTCGAATAGATCAGGTTTTTATCCTTTGGGGTTTAATATGTGCAGGTATATTTCTCACAGCCCAGTTTCTAGCGATTAGCTGGGATACACAAGCAATTTGGTGGTCAACCCTTACCTTAGTCGGTTCCATTGCTATGGTAGTTTTGACTTGGTTTTGGGCGAGTGTAGAAAAGGTGCGTTGGCTAGTGTATTGTTGGGTGATTTTGATGCTAGGAGGTGTTGTTCTAACCGACTTGAGCATTTTTCTAGGTTGGGGAGAAGTGTTGATGCGTCTGTGTCCCCTATGGTTAGGATTGACTAGTATTGGCTATTTGTGTACAGTATTAGCCTTGCGATCGCGGGCGTTTTTACTAATGGCGCTTATTCACCTGCTGGGAATGGCAATTATTCCCTATTTTAGTGAATGGCAGTTTTTCACTACTGGCCTAGTAATGATGATCAGTTTATTGATCATGGCAGAATTGCAATGGGATATGCGCCCCCCAATAGACTCAGATTTATTAACCCCAGAACAAAAGTTGTTTAATCAACACCAGAACCAGCGGCGACAATTAGCTGATCTTCAGCGAGTTAAGAATTAGGAGTTAGGAATTGGGAGTTAGGAGTTAAGAGTTAGGAGTTAGGAGTTAGGAGTTAAGAGTTAAGAGTTTTAATCTCCCTCATCTTCCTCATCTCCCCCATCTCCTCTATCTCCCCCATTTCCTTTACTACCTAAAATTGGTGAATATCTATCTAAATTCTTTAGATAGTTTCAAAAACATTAATTACTGACCATACCTACTCTAAGGGTATTCGTATATCTACAAAAAATAGCAGATTTAATATCTACTTTGAGAAGTAAATCTAGATGTTGAATTTCTACCTCTAGATTTATGAAATCCTGACAAACAGTGCTTATAGTTGGGTACTTAAGGTGGTCTACTCACCTAATTGCGTAGTGAGGCAAAAAATCATGTCACATCGAATAATTGCATATGTGTTGTTAATCACATTATCTGATAAACAACAAAAACTTCTAGCGACTAATTTCGATTTTAAGATGATTCCCTTAAACGGCTAGTACCGCTTTGCGTGATTCGTAATTACCGAACGGTAATAGTTTTAGACATTATTAGATAATTTCTGATGCTTGCCTAGAGCCGTTGTTACAAGCATTAGAGGCTTAGATTATGCAACTATTCTAGGGAACTCCTAGAAATAAATTATGCCGCTTGAAGTTGTTGATTGTTCACATTTAACGGTCAACACTCAACAGCCATTTGTTTTTTTATTTCCTCTTGATTTTTCTACCGAAAATTTACAAATTATTTGTGTCTGCTTTGCCTTTGTATACTGAAGAGGCTGTCTAAATGGTGAGTAAAATGCTAAGTTCTGCGAATAAATCGTAGGAATTGCTTTATGGCATATAAAAAGGGGGTGGAGGAAGTTATTACTACTCGCTCAACGTAAGTGAGGACTTTGAGGGAGTTTGAGCGTTTTCCTCCGTTTTTTCAACGTGTTGCCCACGTTTAAAGCTTGAGAAAGATAATTTTTGGATGTCGTACATACCCTTCTCGTCCCCCTTTTTCGATTATAGACCATCATCAAGCATGATTGTGGCTAGTGTTAGCCATATATGTCAGCATTTCACCATTTAGGAAAATACATCGTCAACAAGAAAATTGGGAGTTAGTTGTCATTTGTCATTTGTCATTTGTCATTTTCAGGAGTTCTCCCCTGCTCCTCATCTCCCCTTCTTCCCTTCTCCTTCTAAAAAAGGTGCAGTGCCGTGAACACCCTAAATCAAGATGAAAACAATTTTTGGCATAGGTTAAATGAACCGATTTTAGAGCAACTGCCAGAAATTGAAACTCATGAATTTCTCCCCCATATCGGTAAATGGACAAATATTGGCGGAGGTGTACTGCTAACTATCTTTGTGGTAGGAATTAGCCTGACATCAATTCTGAATTACAAAGTTACAGTCAAAGTCCCTGCAACTATCCGACCTGTAGGAGAACTGCGGGTTGTTGAGTCTGCCATTACTGGGAGTGTTCAAAAAATTGAGGCTAAAGACAATCAAATAGTAACCCAAGGAGAAGCTATTGCTTATGTTGATGATTCGCGGCTTCGGACTCAAAAAAGCCAATTAGAAAGCAATATTCAGCAGAGTCAATTGCAGCTAAATCAAATTGATGCTCAAATCAGTGAAATTAATACTCAGATTGCAGCTCAGACAAATTTAATTAACCGCACGATTATAGCTGCACAAGCTCAGCTACGTGGTAATCAACGCAACCATGAAGATGAGCAAATTAAAGCTACAGCAGATATGACACAAGCACAAGCAGCTTTGACCTTAGCCAGAGTGCAACGAGAACGATTACAGCGAGAAAAAGTCTTAACAGCAACCGTAGAAGAAACAGAAGCAGCTTTGACTTTAGCGAAGGTACAACGCGATCGCTTGCAGCGAGAAAAAGCCTTAATAGCAAGCTTGCAAGAAGCACAAGCAGCTTTTAACTTAGCAAAGGTGCAACGCGATCGCTTACGGCAAGACAAACTCTTAACGGCAACTGTGCAAGAAGCACAAGCAGCTTTTACCTTAGCAAAAGTACAACGAAATCGATTGCAGCCAATAGTAGCATCGGGAGCAATTTCTCGTAATTTATTTGAAGAAAAAGAACAAGCGGTGAAATCTGCATATACAAAGCTAGAACAAGCTAAAGCTAATGCTAAAAACCTCTTAGAAGAAAAAGACCAAGCGGTGAAAGCTGCATATACAAAACTAGAACAAGCTAAAGCTAACGCTAAAAATCTCACAGAAGAAAAAGACCAAACAGTGAAATCTGCATATGCAAAGCTAGAACAAGCTAAAGCTAACGCTAAAAACCTCATAGAAGAAAAAGACCAAGCCTTGCAAATCGCCCAAACTAACCTAGAAAAGGCGAAAACAGCTATCAATCCTAATGATGCTTCCGTCATTGTGGCATTTGAACGGATTAGGCAAGAACAGGCACAAGGTGAGGCTACTCTAGCCGCTTTGAAAAAAGAAAGAGAAACTCTCTTGCAGCAACGTCTAGAATTTTTCAAGCAACTTGATAGCACTCGCAAAGAACTACAACAAATAGAAAATGATTTGAGTAAGAGTGTAATTCGCTCTCCAATCACGGGTACTTTATTACAACTCAAACTTCGTAATCCTGGGCAAGTAGTACAACCAACAGAAGCTATTGCTCAGATTGCTCCTTTCAATGCGCCGATGTTAATCAAGACCCTAGTGCCAGCTCAAGATATTGACAAAGTAAAAGCAGGTCAACAAGTGCAGATGCAGGTTTCTGCTTGCCCCTATCCAGACTACGGCACCCTTAAGGGAACAGTTAAAACAGTTGCACCAGATGCCTTACCTATGGAAAAAAATAACGCAATTGCAAGTGTTCCACTTCAAGCCTACGAGGTAACAATTGAGCCACAAAGTACGTATGTAGGTAGAAGCGATCGCCAGTGTGATCTCAAACCTGGAATGGAAGGTAGAGCTGATATTATTTCCCATCAGGAAACAGTACTTCACTTCATTCTGCGAAAAGCGAGATTAATCACAGATATTTAGGGGACTAGGGACTGGGGACTGGGGAAAGATTTTCCAAATACCCAATCCCCAATACCCAATACCCAATCCCCAATTCCCAATACCCAATCCCCAATTCCCAATACCCAATTCCCATTTAATATGTTTGGTCTATTCAAACTTAAAAATTACCAGTGTGTTTTACAGTTGAGTGAAGAAGACTGTGGGGCTGCTTGTCTAGCTTCAATTTGCAAATATTATGGACGGTTCTTAAGTATTAATCGCAGCCGAGAAGCAGTAGGGACTGGACAGCTAGGAACAACTTTGTTAGGGCTAAAACGTGGTTCTGAAGCTTTGGGTTTTAATACTAGAGCAGTTAAAGCTTCGGCGGCGATTATGGACAGAATCAAAGAAGTGCAGCTGCCTGCAATCATACATTGGAAAGGTTATCACTGGGTTGTTTTATACGGTAAAAAGGGCAAAAAGTACATAATTGCAGATCCAGCGGTGGGACTTCGTTATGTCAACCGACAAGAGTTAGCGATCGCTTGGAATGGAGTCATGCTCTTAATAGAGCCAGATCCAGACCGCTTTTCTGATCAGCCTCAAGAAGAACCAAAGGGTGGCTTAGGACGCTTTTTTAAGCGCATCTGGCCTTATCGTGGTTTGCTGACTCATGTTTTAATGATTAACGCTGTGTTGGGTTTACTCGGTTTGGGTACTCCCATCTTGATCCAAATACTCACAGATGATGTCTTGGTACGTGGAGACACACAGTTACTCACTGTTGTGGTGGCAGCTGTTGTGGTTATGACGTTATTCAGCAGTAGTCTGCGAGTACTGCAAGGCATTATGATTGCTCACTTTGGGCAACGGTTGCAATTAGGATTAGTCTTGGAGTTTGGACGGAAAATTTTGCACTTACCCTTAAATTTCTACGAGGGACGGCGTAGTGGCGAAATCACCAGCCGGCTGCGAGATATCAATGAAATCAATCAGTTGGTATCGCAGATTGTGGTGCTTTTACCCAGTCAGTTTTTTGTTGCAGTAGTTTCTTTCAGCTTCATGTTGTTTTATAGCTGGAAGTTGACACTAGCGGTTGTCTTATTCGGGGCTTTAATCACTTTATCCACCCTACCTTTTTTACCCATTCTTCGACAAAAAACCCGTAATCTTTTAGTGTTGGGAGCAGAAAATCAAGGTGTTTTAGTAGAAACTTTTAAGGGCGCACAGGTACTGAAAACCACAAATGCAGCTCCTCAATTTTGGGATGAATTTCAAAGTCGTTTTGGCCGCCTTGCCAATCTCAATTTCAGTACTATCCAAATTGGAATTATCAATAATACTATTGCTAACTTTCTAACTACTATTGGTGGTGTCATTTTACTAGGATTAGGCAGTATTTTGGTGATTAAGGGGGAATTAAGCATTGGTCAAATGCTGGCTTTTAATACTTTACAAGTGAATGTTTTAAATTTAATTGATTCACTAGTTGGCTTAACAGATGAGTATTTTCGCTCTCAAACAGCAATCTCGCGCTTACTAGAAATTATTGATGCTACACCAGAAGTAGTTGGAGGTAGTCAAAAGCCGATCGCACAAATTCCAACTGATGCAGATATCTGTTGTTTTCATGTAACGTTTCACCATCCTGGTAGAGTTGACCTACTAGAAGATTTTTCTATCAATCTTCCTGGAGGAAAAGTTATTGCTTTGATTGGTAAATCTGGCTGTGGTAAAAGTACCTTAGCAAAATTGATAGCAGGTTTATATCAACCTAACTCTGGCAATATCCGTATTGGTGTTTATAATAGTCAAGACCTTTCCTTAGATTGTCTGCGACAACAAGTAGTTTATGTACCCCAAGAACCTCATTTCTGGAGTCGCTCGATTGTAGATAATTTTCGCTTAGGAACGCCTTATATTTCTTTTGAGGAAATAGTCAAAGCTTGCCATATTGCTGATGCAGATGGATTTATCAGTCAACTGCCTAATAACTATCAAACTGTTTTGGGAGAATTTGGGGCAAATCTTTCTGGTGGACAAAGACAAAGATTAGCGATCGCTAGAGGAATCCTTACCGATCCACCTATACTGATTTTAGATGAGGCAACTGCGGGATTAGACCCAGTTAGTGAATCTCAAGTGATGGATCGGCTCTTGGAATATCGAAAAGGTAAAACTACAATTTTGATCACCCATCGTCCTAGTGTAGTCAACCGGGCTGATTGGATCGTGTTAATAGACAAAGGCCAAGTGCAAATGCAAGGTACGATTGAGACTTTTTTTGCACAACAAGGAGAGCATTTGAAGTTTTTATCAGTGTGAAAATTTGGCTTTAATTATTGTAATAATTGCTTAATCACTCATAAACAAATAACAGATTTAGTTGCAATTAACTATTAAACTGTTAATATCAATATAAAATCCAGTTTGTTTAAAAACAAACTGGATTTTATTTATATAGAAATATAAAAGACGATTTTTACAGGGCTGTTTTTGAAAAATTATTTAATTTATTTTTATTATATTCATGAGTCAAAAGAAAGATATTTATCATATTTTTTTCTAACTTGAGAATAATTTATTAATTATGGTTATAGCTAATAATAAAAACATAGGTGATTAACACCTATGTACGTAAGTGAGGTTAATGATTTATGCCAACACAAATGATGTCTGATTTACTTGCAGATTTATCCACAGAGCAACAACAACTTCTAGCTGGTGGAATTAAACCTGGTGATGAAGAAGGCACTGATGAGCAAGGTGAAGATCGCGGTGACGAGGGTACGCCTTGGGTCGGAGGTAGAGGTGTTCGCCTTTACAGGATTAGAAGCAGAAGCCTCGTTCGTGTCCAAAGAATATCATAAACTTTGTGGCTAGAAGGAAGAGAAGAAGAGCCACATAACTTGCTCAATATCAATCAGGTTTTGAGAAAGTTAGAAAGGTCTTCTATGTTCTCTTAAGATATTAAATCTATAACTAAGAGACCAGAAATAAAAGTGCTAACTATAGCGCTTATCTTTCTGCTCTTCCCTAAATCTAGACGCAAATAGTTTTGGTTATTTGATGGATACTTATTACGGGATCATATTGAATGATCCCGTAACTTCACAAACCTCAAGGTATCCTTCTCTGCTGAATTAAAGTCATCTGTTCTATCAAATCAAATCATTGCATCTAATTTGCTTGTGACATTATCCATAGAGTAACAATCACTCTAGCTTAAGGTTACATTAGTAGCTTTAATGAAAGTGGATTTGATGAGATTAACTTTGATGATAGTGGCTTCGGGCATCCCAGGATACTTAACTACTTGAAAGTTCGATTTTTTTCAACCTAAATTAGTCCAATCATCATTCATGTAAGTAATCGAGGCAATCAACTATGTTAGTTCAAACCATCCAATCTGAGATATTTGTAGAACTGTCTACAGAACAACAACAGCTTCTCTCTGGCGGACAATTTGGCGGATTTCCTCCTAGACAATCTGGGGGTGGGGGACAAGGAGGACAACTAAGTTTTCCAGGTAACAGACCTGATATTAGTGTTCGTGGTATTCTCACTACTGCTGATGGTCAAAGTTTCCCTATACGGCTTTTAGGCTTTAGGGAAGATTTTTAATCATAGGGCTTACCTTTCTATTATCTCCTGGCTCTAAATACAAATAGCTTCGACTATTTGACAGACACATTGTATATAGTATCAATGAATCTGTTGTGAACTCGTACCTATGAAGTATTTTACTTCATAGGTACATGATATATTTATAGCCAAAAATCCACTATATAATAGTATTGATTATATTAATATAAAAACATCAATAAATATTTATTTACTAAAAGTACTATTTGAAAATAAAACTTATAATGATAAATTTAGTGATTTGACTGTTTTTTATTTAGGTTTAAATTTATTTTTAATATTAATTTATTTTTATTGATAGGTCAAAGATAGACACGTTTAATTAAGGCTAAAAGTGTTTTTCAAAGACATTTTTTTAACAAGCTAACAATCTTGAGCTTTTTATAATAAAAAATTATATTTATAATAACACAAAATATATTTATTTATGTAAAAAATAACAGTATATATTCAAATACAAGTCTATCTTTATTAGGATTAAAAAATTGCTGTAATTTTACTATAGGATTATTTTTGTTTTTAAAGATGGAACTTAGAATTTCATTGCTACGGCGAGAAAGTCATATGAAGCTTATATTTATTAGTTGATGATGGCTCAGACTAAAAATGCCAGAAAAACTAGTATCAAACAGTTTCAATCTTAAAGCTTACACATGAGCCAATTAAAACCAATTGATTACGGCGTCGGTAGTTTAGCAAATCATGTAGATTTTTCTGATTCAACAACTTACTCGATCTTTTTAATGCAATCACTAATTATTTTACTACTATTCGTAATCTCTACTCAAAGTCATCTATCTAAAGATTGAAACTTTTTGATAATAATTGAACCCATAGCTAGTTGTGTAAATCAAGCAATAATTTAAAAATGTTACCAAGACCTTGATTGACAGATGAACTCGTTCAAAGAATGCTAGATGTTATGCTGACCTAACTTCATCATATCCACCTTTTTCTAGATTTATGAAGAAATGGCTATCCAATACCCATTCTTCTAGTAACCCCCAAGATGGTGGAACAAATAAAGTTATGTATCCATCTGACAGTAAGAGCAAGTGATTATGTGATCAAAAATGTTGAATTACAAAAATTATTTAACAGGTCACATATATGCTTTTGATGTGGAGATGAGACCAAAAAATATTTGTAAATTTTTGCCTATTCAGCCTTGCATCATGCAGAGTTTCTCAAATAGTCAATCAATTTAGTTGTACTTGCATAAATTGCTCTAATTTTTTAGGAGATATTTTCATGGGTAGTTTCTTTCGTTGGTCTTCAGCAAGCGCAACTTTGCTAGCTTTGGGAATGCTGGCAGCAACAGTTACTCCCATAACAGTTGCTTCTGTAGCCATAGCGCAAACCACACCACCAAGCACAACTCCATCAACAACATCAACTTCTAACTTTAGTGATGTCAGTTCAGATTATTGGGCGCTTCCGTTTATCCAAGCCTTAGCCGAAAGAAACATCATTACAGGCTTTCCTGATGGCACATTTAAGCCGAATCAATCTGTGACTCGCGCTGAATTTGCTACGCTAATTAAAAAAGCCTTTAACCAAAGCCCTGTTCGCCAGTTAAGTTCCAGTGGATTTAGAGATGTTCCTGCTAACTACTGGGCAGCAGATGCAATTAGAGAAGCCTATGAAACTGGATTTTTAACAGGCTATCCAGGAGACTTGTTTCAACCAAATCAGCAAATTCCCAAAGTGCAGGCGTTGGTTGCTTTAACAAATGGTTTGGGTTTGAGTAGCAGTGATAATACATCAACTGTTAACAGTACTTATTACACAGATGCTTCAGCCATTCCCAACTACGCCGTTAATAATGTCGCAGCAGCAACGCAAGCCAATCTTGTTGTTAACTACCCCAATGTCAATCAACTTAATCCGCAAGTGTCGCTGACTCGTGCCGAAGCAGCAGCAATTTTGTATCAAGCTTTAGTTAAGCAGGGACAGTTACAAGCCCTTGGTAGTAATGTACCAGCTACTAGCTATATAGTAGCCAGTAATGCAGCCAGTAATACTGGCAGTGCTCAAACCAATAACAATATTGTTTCCCTGGCTGCGTCTAGTAATTCTTTTTCAACCCTGACTTCTTTATTGCAGACAGCAGGTCTAACAGATGTCTTACAACAACCAGGCCCTTACACAGTTTTTGCTCCTACTAATGAGGCATTTGCTGCTTTACCTGCTAGCACTTTAGAACAGTTACAGCGACCAGAGAACAGAGAAGTCTTGATTAAGATTTTGAGATATCATGTGGTTCCTGGAGCTATAACTTCTAGTCAACTTTCTACGGGAGAAGTCAAGACGGCTGAGGATGCATCTGTCAACATTAAAGTTGATAGCGCCACTAATCAAGTTTCGGTAAACGAAGCCAGAGTTATCCAGCCTGGTGTCCAAGCTAGCAACGGCATTATTTATCCAATTAATGCAGTTCTGATACCACCAAATCTTACTGTTAGTCAGCAGCCACAAAATGGAACTGGTACTAGTGATGTAACGCCAGGTAGAGCTACTCGTGGAGGCTCCAGTTATGTAGGGGTTGCTGGTAACATTGGTTTAACCGGTGATACCGCGCTGGGCGACACTAACTTTTCCGTTATTAGCAAAATCGGGTTGACACGGTTTTTATCAGTGCGACCTTCAGCTGTTTTTGGGGATGATACAGTTGTTCTAGTTCCCGTGACTTTTGATTTGGCCCCACGTGCAGTAAATCCCACAGGTGACCGGACATTTCCTGTATCTCCCTACTTAGGCGCAGGCGTAGCTATTGACACGGAAAATGACGCTGATGTGGGATTATTGCTAACTGGCGGTATAGATGTTCCTTTAGGTTCTCGTTTTACAGCCACAGGTGCTGTGAATGCAGCTTTTTTGGATGACACTAATGTTGGGTTGGTACTGGGAGTTGGCTTGAACTTTTAGAGACTGAAGGAGTCACTAAGAGGCTACAACAGCGAATTAATTAAATATTTTAAGCTGTTCCGCATTGAAGTTGCAGAGCTAATTGTGTAGACCCATGACCGATAACTAGTGACTGTCATCAGTTATCGGTCATCGACTATTATGAATAATTATGCTATTTAACTGCTATAACTTAAGTTTTATTTGATGCGATCGCTCTTAATTACGTTTTACAGGAGTTCCCCAAATATTAATTATTCGGTCAAATCCACCACTAGCCAGGGTTTGTCCGTCTGGACTAAATGCGAGCGCACTTACCCAATCCTTATGACCATTAAGTGTATATAATAACTCGCCTGTAGTTAAATTCCACAATTTAATTCCATCTCTGCCACCACTAGCAAGGGTTTGTCCATCGGGGTTAATGGCGATGGCATTTACCCAATTGTTGTGTCCTGTGAGAGTACGGACTAATTGGAAAGAAGTGATATTCCAAATTTTAATGGTGCGATCGCGGCTAGCACTAACTAAATTCTCTCCATTTGGTGTAAAAGCTACTTCACTGACTGCATTAGAATGTGCTGCCAATTCCCGAATTAATTTACCAGTACTTAAGTTCCACAGTTTAATCACACCCTTGTAGTCACCACTAGCCAGAGTCTGGCCATCGGGACTGATTGCCACTGTAAAGATTGAATTATCAAAGCGTACCAGAGTACCTAGTGGACGCTGTTGTTGCAAATCCCACAAGCGAATCCCATCTAATGCACCACTGACAAGAATCTTACTATCAGGAGATACAGCTAAAGACAATACATTACTAGTATGTCCTACAAAAGAGCGAGTAAAACTATTATTTCTCAGATCCCAAAGATTTATTGTGTGGTCATTGCTACAGCTTGCTAGGGTTTGGCCATTTGGCGAAATCACCAAAGATTCCACAGATGTTTTTTGGGCTTTGTTGATAGTAGCCAATTTTTTGCCCTTTTCCAGGTTCCACAAGCGGATAACCCCGTCGCTGTCAGCACCACCACTAGCCAAAACTTTGCCACTGGGACTAAAAGCTAATGATTTAATGGTTCCTGTATGTCCAGTTAAGGTATAAAGTAACTGAGGATTGGCAAAACTAGTTGGAGTTTGGGAGTTTGGTGTTACTTGGGCAGCAGCTTGTGCAACATAAGTATAGAACCCTTGAACACTAGTTAATCCAAGGGCAATAGTTGCCATAAAAGCCAAAATCATAGATTGGCGCACTACAGAATTACTTGCACCACCTCTTCCCTGACTATTCACTAATTTTTCCTCACTATATTAAATACTTCTATTAGTCATAGCATCGAGAAATGGGTAAGTAACATCTCCCTCATCCCCCTTATCTCCCTTATCTCCTTACTGGGGTGGTTTTTTCTTAGAAACGGTCAATGTAGGTAGAGTCGGACTAGATGAGCGAGAGGGCAAGTAATGTTGTACTACAGGCTCCTCTGGGATAGAACGGCGTTGCTGGACACGCCATAACTTAAAGGCGAGGGCTACACCTGCTGTCCCCAAGCCAAAGGCAAACAATGACCAGCTATCATCAAATCCACCAATCAGCGCATCTACTACACCTACAGTTATCAATACACTGACTAGCGGGTCTTTCCTGTAGGTTGACTTCAAAAAACGAGGTAATACAGCATTCATCACAGCTTGGTTTATCAAGTTTACCTTTTATGTAAAGTTACCGAGAATACCTCACCTAAGAGTTATCCTGCTGATAAGAAGCATCTAAGATATTAGAATTTTCTTCAGTAAGGTCACAAGTGTAGTAATTAACTAGCTTGCGTGTATGATTTGCATTTGGTAGCTAAGACTGACACTTTTGGGTGTGCTTCATAGTTATAGACGGCAAATCATGGGAGGTAGTTCACTTTTGATCGATATAGTCAAAACCAGCTAGATATTCCAGCTGGTTTCAACTCTTCTAATTACTAGCTTACAACTTACTGAAACAGCACAGGGGTGCAAGGGTGCAGGGGAGATAAGGGAGAAATAACTTCTAACTCTTAACTCCTAACTCCTAACTTTTGTAGGGGCGGGTTTACCTGGCATATCTTGTTGCTACTTGAATTTCGGGCTTAACCCGCCCCTACAACTTTGTGCCTCAGCACTCAGCACTATTTCAGTCCGAGCCATGATAGCACGCCTTGATTGGTGACGTACTCAATCAACACCATCAAGCCGAAACCAATCATTGCGGCTCGACCATTCAATCGTTCAGCATATTCATTAAAGCCAAATTTAGGCTCTTCCAGTTTGGGGGTAACTGTTGGTTGTGGTTGTGTCATGTTCTGTGAAACCTCTTTTTGGCAAACGGGATTTGATAGCGAGAAGTCTAGGCGGAGGTTGACTCCAAGCAGGACTTTGGTGATTTTGAGCTAATACAGCACCTGAACCCCAAGATAGCTTTTTCAAGCTAGCTGTTTCCTGGGAGGAAGCTCTGCAACAGCTATCTTAACAAATTGTAATTATTCTTTATATATTGTAGAAATGTGACGTTAATAGTCAAGAGTAAGACTTTGCAGCTTCTATAGTCGGTTTGAGAACGTTAGGGTGGTATGTAGTTAAGCAGAATACGGAAGTGCTTGTCTCTTACTGGCAGGCTAAAGTGGAACAAAAAATTTATTAGAGGCGGTATATGGAAATAGGCGTTCCCAAGGAAACCAAGGATCAGGAATTTCGGGTAGGTTTGAGTCCTTCTAGCGTGCGGGTGTTGCGAGAAAATGGTCATACCATCTTTGTCCAGACACAAGCAGGTGATGGTGCTGGATTCACAGATGATGATTATGCAAGTGCTGGGGCGGAGATTGTCTCTACACCAGAAGCGGCTTGGAATCGGGAGTTAGTGATCAAAGTTAAAGAACCACTGGTAAGTGAATATAAATTTTTGCAAAAGGGACAGATATTATTTACTTATCTGCATTTGGCTGCCGATCGCAAATTAACCGAGAGTCTAATTGATTGTGGCATTTGTGCGATCGCCTACGAAACTGTAGAGTTACCTGGTGCTAACAAGTTACCTCTACTTACCCCCATGAGCGTGATTGCTGGTCGGCTATCAGTACAATTTGGGGCGAGGTTCCTAGAACGCCAACAAGGTGGTAGAGGCGTTCTTTTGGGCGGCGTTCCTGGAGTCAAACCGGGTAAAGTAGTGATTTTAGGTGGGGGTGTTGTCGGCACAGAAGCAGCTAAAATTGCCGTGGGCATGGGTGCGATCGTGCAAATTTTAGATGTAAATGTCGAGCGTTTATCCTACCTAGAAACTTTATTTGGTTCTAGAGTCGAATTGCTTTACAGCAACTCTGCCCATATCGAAGCCGCCGTGAAAGAAGCTGACTTACTGATTGGTGCTGTTTTAGTCCTTGGACGTAGGGCACCAATACTAGTATCCCGCGAATTGGTCAAACAAATGCATCCTGGTTCTGTAATTGTTGATGTCGCCGTTGACCAAGGCGGTTGTGTAGAAACTTTACACGCCACATCCCATACAAATCCAGTGTACTTAGAAGAAGGTGTAGTACATTATGGTGTACCTAATATGCCAGGAGCAGTACCTTGGACAGCAACTCAAGCACTTAATAACAGTACACTGCCTTACGTCGTCCAATTGGCAAATTTGGGCATCAAGGCACTAGAAGTTAACCCAGCATTAGCCAAGGGTGTGAATGTACAAAATCATCGCTTAGTGCATCCTGCTGTGCAAGAAGTGTTCCCTGATTTAGTCAGTTAGATTTTAGTAAATTTAGATTACTCATAGTTCCTGTAAAACACCGTCTCTAACCCCTCCTCGTTTGTGAGGCTACAGGGTGGTTTCATACGAAAAAAGAAAAATATGAAAGCCTCGATTTCTCGTTTTGAACCATAGATTTTGACCTTTCTCCAAACCTCTCCCACGGGGGAGAGGCTTTGATACCTGGTTTTAATTTTTCTCTGATGGAATGAAACCACCCTGTTCTTCATTTGAGGACTGACGCAAAAATTGCCAAAAAGCTTAATTTATCGAACCGCCAAGACGCCAAGAAAGCCAAGAGTTCGTAGTAGCGCGACCGGGCTAAAATAGTGCATTAGATGTAGCAGAAACAGACAAAGAAAATGGGACGTGGACGAACAAACAAGATTCGCTTAAGTGCAGAACAAAGACAACACTTGGAAGCGCTCAGCCGTAATGGTCATGCACCAGTGAAAAAAATTCTGCACGCACGTGTACTGATCATGTCGGATGAGGGTGAATATGGGCAGCAACGCTGGAATGACCAGCAGATAGGGGCAGCACTAGGATTACATCGTAATAGCGTTGCCCGCATCCGCTCATCATTTTTAGAGCAAGGAGAACAAGCAGCCCTCAACCGCAAGCCGCGTCAGACACCACCCGTGCCACAGAAATTAGATGGAGAAAAACAGGCGCATCTGATAGCTATATGCTGTTCACCACCGCCGGATGGTAGGACTCGTTGGACGATGAAGTTATTAGTAGACGAACTCAAAGCGCGAAGTATCGTCACGCAAATAGGTCGTGAGACTGTGCGATGTACACTCAAAAAAACGAATTGCGCCCGTGGAAAAAGCAGCGTTACTGTATTCCCGAACGCGATGCGGCACGCTTTGTAGCACAGATGGAAGAAGTCTTAGACATTTATACCAGCCAGCACACAGAAGATGAACCACTCATCTGCATGGATGAAGCGGCTTACGAGTTAAAAGCGGACGTGTTTGAGCCAATACCAATGACACCCGCAAGCGATCGCAAAGAAGATTACCATTATGAACGGCATGGTGTGCGTGCGTTATTTATATTTTTTGACCCCTTGAGAGGATGGCGGCGCGTGAGTAGTCGTGAGCATCGTACTCGCGTCGATTGGGCACTGGAAGTTCGCCAACTTCTAGATGTAGACTATCCCCACGCGCGCAAAGTCAAGTTAGTTTGTGACAATCTCAATACTCATCACATTGCCTCACTGTATGAAGCTTTTCCTGCAACTGTTGCTCATCGATTAGCTCGCCGCTTAGAAATTCACTATACCCCTCGTAACGGTAGTTGGTTGAATGTTGCCGAGATTGAGTTAAGTGTCCTTTCTCAACAATGTCTTGACCGTCGTATTTCCTCTGCCACCGAGTTAGAAAAGGAGTTATCTGCCTGGCAGAACCAGCGTAATCGCACGAATAGCCAAGTTCAATGGCGCTTCACAACAGAGGATGCCCGTATTAAACTCAAACACCTCTATCCTATTGCACTATTTTAGCCCGGTCGCGCTAGTAGAGTGTGCGTAAGTCCTACATTTGTGAGGCTACGGTATACATACAAGTCAAAAAAAACCATTGCCATAAAAGATTTGAGTTTGGTAGTGGCGTGGCAAGCTTAAAATAGTGCATTAGGAAAAAAGGCAATCATCTTTCAGGGCGATGGCATCTTTTACTTTACTGAGTGATAGGTGCGATCGCCTGAAGCTTTCGAGCAAGGGAATCTGCTGTGGCTGTTCCTCCATCATGGGCAATCTTAGAAAAAAGTAATATATGTAACTTTTGGTCTATTTGCACCAGTCGTGGAACGTTTATCCTAAAAAAGCACAACATGAGGAGGTTGTATGGAGACGCTAAAGTATTTTCTGCCACAGGTATGGTTTGTGATTTTAGCTCTCTTTCTCTTCCTGTATGTAATGCTTGATGGGTTTGATTTAGGAGTAGGTATATTGTCTCTTACCTCCTCTGATGAAAAACGCCGTAGCGTTTTAATGACCAGCTTAAGCAACATTTGGGATGCTAATGAAACCTGGCTGGTACTGATGGGGGGAGGTTTATTTGGTGCGTTTCCCTTAGCCTACAGCACAATTTTAAATGCTTTGTATATCCCAATTATCATCATGATATTTGGGTTCATATTTCGTGCTGTGGCATTTGAATTTCGGGAGTTAGCAACGCGAAAATTATTTTGGAATTTTGCTTTTGGTGCTGGAAGTTTTACCGCTGCACTCGGTCAAGGATTTGCTCTGGGTGCTGTGTTAAAAGGTATTTCTGTTGATGAGCAAGGACACTTTATTGGCACAACTTGGGACTGGTTAAGTATTCCAACAGTATTGGTGGCTTTGACGTTGATTCAAGGATATGTGTTGATTGGCTCAACTTATCTGATTTGGAAAACCACAGGAGAGTTACAAGAAACCCATTATCAGACTGCAAAAATTGCTGCTTGGACAACATTACTTGGGGCAATTTTCATCACGATTACCACACCAATATTTTATGAAAGTGCAAGGTCACGCTTATTTGCACCACCCCTAGTTTTTATCTTTGCACTCATTCCACTGCTGGGAGTAATATTAATTTCTCAACTGCTTACTAGTCTGACTCGAAAACAAGAAAGAGCGCCTTTGATCTGGACTATTCTGTTGTTCGTGTTGTCGTTTTTTGGCTTAGGATTAGTTGTATTTCCTTACATCATTCCCCCTCAGATTACCATCTATGAAGCATCTGCTGATCCTAGTTCGTTGGTAATCATGTTGATATTTATTGGTTTCCTCATTCCCGTGATGCTGTTTTATAACCTTTATCAATACATTGTCTTCCGAGGTAAGGTGACTGGTGGTCACTACGGAGAATAAAGATAAATAGCCGTCATCAATTGCCTATACTAAAACAAATTAAAATTCTTTGTGTCTTGGTGTCTTTGTGGTTCAATATTTTTTCCCACCAAGACACAAAGGCACAAAATATATCAGGGTACGTTAGGTTACAATTAGGATTTGCGTGCTAACTGCTATGTGTGATTATATATACTCATTTTAGTTCGGTTGCCATGCATAGAAGTGGTATTATTTGAATTTTCGCCTAAAGCTTGAAACTTCTCCCCTGCTCTATCAAGTCGAGTACTAAAGGGTGGTGACATACCATAACAGTCTTGACTATATCTATGTAACTATATTTTAGTGGCTAAAATAATCAAGCCTTAACAATTTCCAATCATCAGGCAGTCCATTGCCTTCTCAAACAGATAACATTTAAATATGAACGCTACACAAGAACAACTAAGAGTAAAATTTGAGCAGGCTTTGGTCGCGGCTTTTGGCGCTGAATACGCTGGCGTAGATCCCATTTTGGTTACTGCTAGCAATCCTAAATTTGGTGATTATCAGGCGAATGTGGCTTTATCCTTAAGTGGAAGGTTAGGAAAGCAACCAAGAGCGATCGCAGCTGCTATTGTTGAGAAGCTAGATGTATCAGAAATCTGCAAACCGCCAGAAATAGCCGGGCCTGGTTTTATCAATCTCAAGCTGAAAACAGAATATTTAGAAGCGCAACTACAAGCTATTCAAGCAGATTCCAGGCTAGGAATTCCAGCGACAAAAACGCCTCAGCGGGAAGTTGTAGATTTTTCTAGCCCGAATATTGCTAAAGAAATGCACGTCGGACACTTGCGTTCTACAATTATTGGCGATTCTATCGCCCGTGTTCTGGAATTTCAAGGACATGATGTCCTACGGTTAAATCATGTAGGTGATTGGGGTACGCAGTTTGGTATGTTAATTGCCTACTTGCGGGAAGTTTACCCCGAAGCGCTGACTACTGCTAATGCTTTAGATATTGGAGATTTAGTTACTTTTTATCGCAAAGCTAAATTGCGGTTTGACGCAGATGAAGCTTTCCAAGAGACTGCACGGCAAGAAGTGGTAAGATTACAAGCCGGTGCGGAAGATACACTTCATGCTTGGAAACTATTGTGTGAACAATCACGCCAAGAGTTTCAAGTAATTTATGATTTACTAGATGTCAGTGTTATAGAAAGAGGAGAATCTTTCTACAATCCTTTACTGCCAACAGTGGTAGAAGATTTAGAAAAATCCGGTTTACTAGTAGAAAATCAAGGTGCGAAATGTGTTTTTGTAGAAGGGTTTACTAACAGAGAAGGTGAGCCTTTACCCTTGATTGTGCAAAAATCTGATGGCGGTTATAACTACGCTACAACAGATTTAGCAGCTCTACGCTACCGGATTCAAAAAGATGAGGCAAAACGCATAATTTATGTAACAGATGCAGGACAAGCAAACCACTTTGCCCAATTCTTTAAAGTAGCAGGCAAAGCAGGATGGATTCCTGAAGATGTGGAACTTGTGCATGTACCTTTTGGTTTGGTGTTAGGAGAAGATGGTAAGAAATTCAAAACTCGTTCTGGAGACACAGTACGGTTGCGGGATTTGTTAGATGAAGCAATTACTCGTGCGCGTGCAGACTTAGAAATTAGATTAAAAGAAGAAGAACGCGAAGAAACTGAAGAATTTATCAATAAAGTTGCTGAAGTAGTTGGTATTAGCGCAGTTAAATATGCGGACTTAAGCCAAAACCGCACGAGTAACTACATCTTTAGTTACGACAAAATGTTGGATCTCAAAGGCAATACAGCACCCTATATGCTATATGCTTATGCACGAATTCAAGGTATTAGCCGTAAGGGGGAAATTAACTTTGAGGAGTTGGGAGATCATGCCAAAATTCTGTTGCAACATGAAACAGAATTGGCTTTGGCAAAGTACTTGCTTCAACTAGATGAGGTAATTAATACTGTAGAGCAAGATTTATTGCCTCATCGTTTATGTGAGTATTTGTATGAACTGAGTAAAAAATTTAATCAGTTTTACGATCGCAATCAAGGAGTTCGGGTGCTGGACGCAGAAGAACCGTACCGTACATCCCGCTTAGTTTTATGTGATTTGACTGCGAGAACCCTGAAATTGGGACTATCTTTGCTAGGAATTCAAGTCCTAGAAAGGATGTAGAAAGCTATTGATTGATAACTGATGACTCTCAAACCCTTGTGGTTACTTCAACCAACAAGGGTTTCAGTTGTTCTACGGCTTGTCCTCTAACAATTAGTACTTGTCTCGATGCATATTTGACTTCTAGTAAGCGATCGCGCTATCCATGTTAGTACTTTTTCAACCAGCGATCGATAGTTGCTTTATCATACCTTAAAGGTTCTGCCAGTTTGTGTTTGCTGGTCACTTGACCGCTTTTAAGCTAGTAAAGCATGTGTTACTTTTCTTTACTGCTTGCACTTACAGCACATTGGAGTGCTTTTCCCAATTCTTCTTGAATTTCTGAAATGTCGGTTTCAAATGGACAGCTGGTCAATGTCCTAAATCTAACTATTTATAGTTTGACGTAGTTTAGCGTAACTTCACACAGAAGTGATCTATCTCCGTGTAATAACCCATGACAATAGATAATAAAAATACGTATTATAAAAATAATCACTCATCTATCTCTAAGCACCAGAAGTAATAGACACATTACAAGAGGTTATTGAGTATGATGCTATGGATTTTATTGAGGTAAATACTGCATTAGCAGAACATACTGTCTAGATAATCAATCAAAAAAATTTTGATTGATTCCAATTTTCAATTTTTTAAATATTTTCCTAAATAACCTAAGCCAAAACAGAGAATAGTTATGAATAATAACTTTAATAAGTTAGCTGAATCTGTATTACAGATAAAAATAGGCTCAACAGTACAAGCTAAAAATAATTTAAAGGATTTAATTAAATCTTTACAAAATATAGATAATGATTTCTTAGATTTACAGTATTTTCTTTTCTCCTCAGCTTTACTTAAACGAATTGACGGTTACACTGCTGAGAATATTTATTTGCAAAACTATGATGAAATTTCACAGATTGACCTTTTTCAGTTACTTTCTACACATGTTCCTTTCGTTTCGTTGACACATCCCATAGCAAATGAGTTGATTTGTCAAATTTTAAGTCAATTAACTACTGTTACACTATTAAATATAGGTATAGGTAAAGGTTTACAAGAAGTTGATTTGCTGAAGCGTTTAGTCAAAAAGGGGATAAAACTTCAACAATTGACTATTGTAGGTATAGAACCTTCTCAAGAAAATTTATTAGAAGCTGAATCTAATATTTTAAAAGCATCTGAAGAACTTGATTTCGATTTAAAATTTATTCCATTTCCAAAGCTAGTTGAAGATTTAAGTGAACGGGAGTGGTTATTTTTAGCTAGTTTAAATGGAGATATAATCATTAATGAAGCATTTTCTTTACACCACATAGTTGACAGAAAACAAGGATATGATACTCGTCAAGAGGTGATTTTAAAAATTTCTCGATTAAATCCTATGGCATTTATTCTTGTTGAGCCTAATTGGGATCATAACATTTCTGACTTATGGTATCGTTTCAAAAATGCTTGGATAAATTACCGATTATTGTTTGAAGCTCTTTCCCAAGTAGATATGCCCAAAAAAATGAAATTTTTGATAATTAACAATTTTTTTGGCAGAGAGATTGAAGATGTATTAGGTAATTGTGAAGAAACTCGTTGTGAAAGACATGAATCAGTGGATATCTGGTTACAGAGGCTTTATAAGGAAGGTTTTAAGCCTTTTGATTTAAGTACTATCAATTTAACTAATTTTTCTCATCCAGTGGGTAATGTTGTCACCAGAGATAGTTACATAGGAATAGAATGTAACAATACTGCATTAATAGCTATTATCGCTGTTCAATAAAAACACAAAAATAATCTGCATATCTATGATAATTCGTGTTTAATTAAAATCCAAATACCTGTAATCAAAAAATCTACTTTGTCTATGTTACTAGATATGCTTGATAAATTTCAATATAACCGCTATTTTTAACTCGCAAAATTTGGATATAAAGTAGCATATCAATACTAATACCTGTAATTTCAATTTATCTATGACTATATTCAACAAGCTATCTACTCCATAATGACGATGGGAGGAAATAAACCAATCACTCTAAAATGGCAATTTTCTCTTAGCGAATATACCAAAACAAGAGTAAAATTATAAAATTTTTGAGAATTTTATCTAAACTTATTCATCAAACAACTGGCGTTAATCAATAACTATGTATAATCTTAAAAACAGTGATAATTAATGAATTTTAATAAATATAAATTATCAATAATCTAAATAAAAATTATTTAATTTGGAAATATGATACTTTCTTCTAGCAGCTTACCTGGCTATCAATTGAGCGAATTACTTTACGAAAGCTCTAGAACATTAGTATATAGAGGAAAGCGGAAAATTGATGACCTACCTGTAGCAATCAAGCTGCTAAAAGGTTTTTATCCCACCTTTACGGAACTAATACGGTTTCGTAACCAATATACAATTGCCAAAAATTTTAAAATATCAGGAATTATTGAGATATATTGCTTAGAATCTTACCATAATAGTTATGTCTTAGTAATGGAATACTTTGGTGGAATATCCTTGGCAGAGTATATTTATACTCATAAACTGGAACTCAAGGAGTTTTTTTCCATAGCCTTGCAACTAACAGAAATTTTAGAGAATCTCTACCTTGCCAAAGTTATTCATAAAGATATTAAACCTGCAAATATTCTGATTAATCCAGATACAAAAAAAATTAAACTTATTGATTTTAGTATTGCTTCATTACTACCTAAAGAAACACAAAATATTCAAAATCCCGGTGTATTGGAGGGTACATTAGCTTATTTAGCACCAGAACAAACTGGACGGATGAACCGGGGAATTGACTATAGAGTAGACTTTTACGCATTGGGAGCTACATTTTTTGAATTGCTGACGGGACAACTACCTTTTATCAGCAATGACCCTATGGAATTGGTACATTACCACATTGCTAAAGAACCACCTTTAGTTTGTGCGTTAAATTTAGATATTCCTTTAGTATTAGCGCAGATAATTAAGAAACTATTAGCAAAGAATGCTGAAGACCGTTATCAAAGCGCATCGGGTCTGAAATATGATTTAGAAATTTGTCTAAATCAATTACAGAATTTAGGCAAAATTAAGGAGTTTAAAATTGGACAACGAGATTTATGTGAACAATTTCTCATTCCAGAAAAGTTATACGGACGAGAAAATGAAGTTCAGCAACTAATCTCAGCATTTGAACGCATTTCGTATGGATACAGCGAACTTATCTTAGTGGCTGGGTTTTCTGGTATTGGTAAGACTGCGGTAGTTAACGAAGTACATAAACCCATTGTTAAGCAACGGGGCTATTTCATTAAAGGTAAGTTTGATCAATTCAATCGTAATGTTCCTTTTTCTGCCTTTGTGCAAGCCTTTCGTGATTTAATGATGCAATTGTTAACTGAAAGTGACCAGCAACTACAACATTGGAAGTCAAAAATTCTCAAAGCTGTAGCTGAAAGTGGACAAGTTTTGATTGAGGTAATTCCTGAATTAGAACAAATTATTGGTCAACAACCACCCTTAGCAGAACTTTCAGGAACTGCTGCACAAAATCGATTTAATTTAATTTTTCAAAAATTCATTCAAGTATTTACTACAAAAGAACATCCCTTAGTAATATTTTTAGATGATTTGCAATGGGCTGATTCAGGCTCATTGCAACTCGTACAATTATTAATGAATGAATCGAATCAAAGTTATTTATTATTGATTGGAGCATATCGACATAATGAAGTTTCACCAGTTCATCCTTTAATTTTAACGTTAGATAAAATTAGTAAACTAACTGGAAGAGTTAACAGTATAAATTTATTACCGCTCAGCCTATTTTTCTTAAATCAATTAGTTGCTGATACTTTATGTTGTGCGGAACACATAGCACAAAACCTCTCACAATTAGTATATCAAAAAACTAAAGGTAATCCATTTTTTACAACGCAACTGCTCAAGAGATTACATCAAGATGGGTTGATTGAGTTTAACTTTCAGGAACGCTGTTGGCAATGTGATATTACACAAGTTAACCAGCAAACCTTAACTGATGACATTGTTAAATTCATGGTATCCCAATTAACAATGTTACCTCAAGCAACTCAGAATGTGTTGCAGTTAGCAGCTTGTATTGGTAATCAGTTTGATTTAGCAACATTAGCAATTATTTCCAAGCGATCGCAAATAGAAACAGCAGCTGATTTATGGAAAGCATTGCAGTCAGGATTGATTTTACCTCTGAATGAAAATTATAAATTTTATGTAGGGCAAGAACATCAAGCACTTACCTCAAAAACCTCAGAGATTGTTGTATATAAATTTCTGCATGATCGTGTCCAACAAGCCGCTTATTCCCTAATTCCTGAACAAGAGCGATCGCTCGTTCACTATCAAATTGGAAAATTGCTACTCCAGCAACTTTCACCTAAAGCTATAGAAGAGAAAATCTTTGCAGTAGTCAATCAGTTAAATTATGGTATTGAACTAATTACCGACCAAACCGAACATGATGCACTAGCAGAACTTAACCTGTGTGCTTGTCGCAAAGCTAAAACTTCTACTGCTTATCGAGCTGCTTACGAGTATGCCACAGTTGGTCTTAATCTGATGGAAAGCAAAGCTTGGCAACAACAATACCAAATGTCTTTGACTTTTCACGAACTCGCCACAGCAGTAGCTGCACTCTGCGGTGAATTTGAGCAGATGAATCAATGGATTGATATTGTGATTCATCATGCCAAAATGCCTTTAGATCAAGTAGGCGTTTACATCATTAAAATACAAGCATTAACTTCTCAAAATCAGCTTTTAGAAGCAATATCTAGCGGTCAGGCAATTCTTCAAGAATTGGGTGTACAGTTTCCTGAACATCTTACTTTAGAATATATTCAGCAGGCAGTAAAGGAAATTAACTCCTTGCTAGGCGAGCGACCCATTGAGGATTTATTTTACTTAAAACCAATGGTAGATGCTGAAAAGCTGGCAATGATACAAATCGCTGCAAGTATCATGACAGCTTGTTATGTAAGTGGTTCGCCTGTATTTCCATTACTAAACACATTACAGGTAAATTTATCGCTCCAGTATGGCAACAGTCTTACTTCAGCTTATAGTTATGCATGTTATGGGGTTTTTCTCAACATATTTCTACAGAATGTCACAGCAGCCACTCAATTTGGTCGATTAGCTTACCGTCTGGCTTTAGAAGCAGAAGCCAAAAACATTCGCCCTGAAACTTTTATTCCCATTGCCTTGTTTTTGCACCATCGTCAGTCTCATTTGCGAGAAACCTTGCCCATTTCACAACAAGGCTATCAAGCAGGATTAGAAACAGGTAAATTAAAGGATGCCGCACAAAATGCGAATATATTTTGTCTTAATTCCTACTGGTGCGGTCAACTTTTAGTGGAATTAGAATCCCAAATTTTTGCTTATCGTCAACAATTACTCAAACTTAATCAGCTGACAGCAGCTAACTATTGTTCAATCTATTGGGAAACAACGCTCTTTCTATTGGGAAATCCAGACAAAATCGAAATCTCATTTGAAAATCCCTTAAATGAAGAAAAGCTAGTTTCTCAAGCACTACTTTCTAACGATCTGTGGCGAATATTTATTTTCAGCGTGCATCAAGCAATGTTGAGATTTCTGCTGGGAGACATTGACGGAGCCAGTATAGATGCTCTTCGAGCCAGGAAGTATATAGCCGCAGGCAAAGGAACTATTGCTGAAGCTGGTTTAAATTTTTATGACTCTTTGATTATCCTGGCGACAGTGCCTAATTCTCAGGCTGAGTTGGAAACTCAACTGCAACGAGTTCAGGAAAATCAAGCCAGGTTGCAATATTGGGCAGAGTACGCCCCGATGAACTATTTGCATAAGTGGCAGTTAGTAGAAGCTGAACGCCATCGTATATTAGATCAAAAGATTGAAGCAATTGATCTGTATGATCGCTCTATTTCTCTGGCTCAAGAAAACGGTTATATTCAAGAACAAGCGATCGCCAACGAAGTAGCAGCTAAATTTTATCTAGACTGGGGCAAAGAAAAAATAGCTCAAGCATATATGCAGGAAGCTTATTACTGTTATGCTCGATGGGGAGCCAAAGCAAAAACAGATGATTTGGAAAAACTTTATCCCCATCTACTGCAACCGATCCTGCAACAACAAAAGCTCAACAATATAGAAGCTATAAATTCGCTTACTCACACTTCAAATCAAAATTACACACTCAATTCTAGTACTAACAGCACTATTATTTCTGATGCCCTAGATTTTGCCTCTGTCCTCAAAGCAGCACAAATCATTTCTAGCAACATCCAATTAGATGAATTAATTACTAGCTTCACTAAAATTATCTTAGAAAATGCTGTGGCAAAAAAATGTGTGCTAATTTTACCTCATCAAGGTGAATGGCAAGTTAGAGCCATTACCTCTATCAACTCTCAAGATAATCTCACTACAGAAATTCTTGATTCACTACCATTAGATGCTTGCCAAGAGGTTCCTATAAAACTCATTCAATATGTTAAACGAACATTAGGAACTGTTGTCCTTGACAATTGTCAAACTGAAATTAATGGTGTAATTGATGATTATCTGCTCCAGCATCAACCGCAGAGTGCTTTGTGTACCCCAATTCTCAATCAAGGTAATTTAGTTGGCATTCTTTATTTAGAAAATTCTTTAATTCAAAGTGTATTTACACCTGAGCGGCTAGTAATTATTAACTTACTTTGTAGCCAAGTTTCAATTTCTCTAGAAAATACTCGACTTTATCAACAGGCTCAACAAACACAATTACAACTTGTCCAAAATGAAAAAATGTCAGCTTTGGGTAATTTAGTTGCGGGTGTTGCTCATGAAATGAATAATCCTTTGGGTTTTATTTTTTCTAGCCTGAAACAAGCTCAACCTAACTTCTCTGATTTAATTGCTCACTTAGAATATTATCGTCAACGTTTCCCCAATCCAGGTGATGATATTATTAAGCATGGCGAGGAAATCGAGATAGATTATCTTGTCGAAGATTTACCACAGATGCTTTCATCAATGGAAGTAGCCTGTGAACACCTGAGAAATATCAGCACTTCGCTCAGAATTTTTTCACGAGCAGATTTAGAGTACAAAGTTGCTTGTAATATTCATGAAGGTATTGATAGTACTATTTTAATTCTCAAACATCGACTCAAAGCAAATCAGCATCGTCCAGCAATTGAGATTATTACCAATTATGGAAATTTACCTCTAGTTGAATGCTTTCTTGGGCAACTGAATCAGGTATTTATGAATCTGTTAGCTAATGCTATTGATGCTTTAGAAGAATCAAATGATCAACGTAGTTATCAAGAAATTAAAAGTAACCCTAATCGCATTCAAATTGCGACATACTTAGAAGCTAATTACGCCAAAATATCTATTGCTGATAATGCGAAGGGAATGACTAAAGAAGTAAAACAGAAAATTTTCGACCATTCATTTACTACAAAAGGCGTGGGTAAAGGTACAGGATTAGGATTAGCGATCGCTCGTCAAATTATAGTAGAAAAACACAACGGAACGATTCAAGTTAACTCAAATTTAGGTGAGGGAACTGAGTTTATAATTACTCTTCCAGTAAAAGCAAAATTTTCACCAACAGCCATAACAAAAGCATCGCCACTAGCAAGCTAGAGTAATCAGCTGTTAAGCACTTAATTTACATGTTGATACCGCAGGGGAGCAGAGGTGCAGAGTATAAATTATTTGTATCACGAATTTAGTGAAATAGTATTAAATGTGTAACAGCTTAGAAGTTGGAGTTCTTCAGTTTTAACTAATACCATTTCCAAAATATTTGGAACACATGAATCGACTGTAGGGGCGTACAGCTGTACGCCCCTACGAGAGTATCTGTTTCCATTCGATTGTTTCAATCCCCTTGCAGGGTATTAGAAAGATGAAACGTGTTTATATTTCATCATTGACTCGGCGGCTGGGCGTTTCAATCCCCTTGCGGGGTATTAGAAAGATGAAACTTTAATTACACCATTAGGTATAGAACATCGCACAGTTTCAATCCCCTTGCGGGGTATTAGAAAGATGAAACCAGTAACGAATTATAGGTAATTTGTCCAGTTAAAAGTTTCAATCCCCTTGCGGGGTATTAGAAAGATGAAACTTCGTCCAAGCAAATCTCTACCCGTGCAAATAATTGGTTTCAATCCCCTTGCGGGGTATTAGAAAGATGAAACTCCTTAATTTTTGCCATATACAAAATAGTTACAAAGTTTCAATCCCCTTGCGGGGTATTAGAAAGATGAAACAACAGCTTTAGAACAACAGGAAGCAAAATTTAATAAGTTTCAATCCCCTTGCGGGGTATTAGAAAGATGAAACTTAAAATAATGGATTCTAACAATTAGATAGCGATGTTTCAATCCCCTTGCGGGGTATTAGAAAGATGAAACTCAGTGACAGCATTAACTACATCAATTGGCGCTTGCGTGTTTCAATCCCCTTGCGGGGTATTAGAAAGATGAAACTTGTATTTTAATACTTTAATTTCACGTCTCATCGTGGTTTCAATCCCCTTGCGGGGTATTAGAAAGATGAAACGTGTCACAATTGATAGTTTAAGAAATTATTATATGTTTCAATCCCCTTGCGGGGTATTAGAAAGATGAAACATAATATTAGTGTCGAGAATATTGCAAAAAAGCAACAGTTTCAATCCCCTTGCGGGGTATTAGAAAGATGAAACTTAATGAATCGTTAAAATCTTCATTGTATTTTGGGTGTTTCAATCCCCTTGCGGGGTATTAGAAAGATGAAACTTTGATGTGGCATCGCTTTATCCATCAATATGTTGTTTCAATCCCCTTGCGGGGTATTAGAAAGATGAAACCTCTTGGTTTCATCATCAAAGGGCAAGTAAAACTGGTTTCAATCCCCTTGCGGGGTATTAGAAAGATGAAACGACTTGGGCTAAGAAAGCTGAGTTCTATAATGCAGGTTTCAATCCCCTTGCGGGGTATTAGAAAGATGAAACCTAAACCTGGTTGTACTTCCCCAAAACCTATCACCAGTTTCAATCCCCTTGCGGGGTATTAGAAAGATGAAACGTCTAACGCAGGTATTCCACTACTAACACCCTTAAGCTGTTTCAATCCCCTTGCGGGGTATTAGAAAGATGAAACTCTGCCCTCTGAAATCATTACTAAACAAGCTTCCTGTTAGGGTTTTTGGCAGGGAAGAAATTTTGGTTATTTTCAACCGCTCTTATTGCAAAACACTTGGAGTTATCCTAACTTTTGAAACGCTGTAATTATTGCTTTGTCAAGGTTCTGGCGATTTTGGCGGGACTCCAGGGATTTTGCCCCCGCTTTCCCCTGCCAAACATCAAGCTGCTTACAACATCATAAAATGATTATTCGTTATTGTCGAGCTTTTATGAACTAATGTAGCGGCAATTCATAACTAGTCTCGAAGTTAATCAAGCGAAACCTCACATAAAATGAGTATAAAGACGCAACTCGCACTTTCATAGGAGTATCCAGCTGTGCAGCCGGACTTAATAGGCTTGGAAATTAGCAAGGGAGAATTGAGACGTTTGACTGGATTCGATCCAGATGATGTATTTCGACCTTCTATTATCAAAGACCGTGAAAAACGATTAGGGTTTTTGATCAATGAAATGTTTTTGTCGCTAGCCCTAACTCCAATTATTGTTGGTGCTATTTATGCGTTTATTATTCTACCAACAATTGGTTCTTCTATTAAACTAGGAATTCTCTTACTAATTATAGTGCCCATTGCTGTGGTCGTGGGGCGATCGCTATGGCGGCGGTTCACTTGTCCCAAAGCACTGACAATACTTTTAGATGAAGTCGATAAATATCATCACGTCATCAAAGCCATAGATATTAATGACCAATTGGCAATATCCACAAACTCCCAAAACAGTATAAATGAGCGAGAGCAAATCATCGCCGCCTTACAACTGATTCGGGAAAATTTAGTACTAGCTTTAAAAAGTGAACGAATTTTGCGAGATAATAAACAACTACTTGCTAATAACCAAGAGTTATTTGTGAATAATTTAGCTAGCCTGCAAGCTTTGCAAGCTAGCAGCCAAGCCAGCGAATATAGTCAACTTTTAAATCAATCTTTACAAATTGCCCTTGATGTGCAGGCAGAAATCAAAAAATTACAGCATTGAACCACAGTAGTGTACTGATTTTCGGTGCGTTAGAACTAACGTTCATAACGCACTCTACTATATTAAAGTCAAAGAAGTAATATCAAGTCCGGTTTATTTAGTTATGATTCCCACAGTCATTGCACCCCACCCCTAACCCCTCCCCGTGAACGGGGAGGGGAAACAAAGCGTAGCTTTGATGGGGTGGGGTTCTTAGGGTTTAAATAGGTAATAAGCAAAGGACTTGATATAACTCCAAAACATAAAATCCCAAATCTAAAATCCTATTAAATGAGTAACAAACCAAAAATAATTGTCCTAGATGATGATCCTACCGGTTCTCAAACAGTCCATAGCTGCTTGCTGCTAATGCACTGGGATGTGGACACTTTACGCACTGGCTTACGAGATGATTCGCCGATTTTTTTTGTGCTAACCAATACTAGAGCAATGACACCAGAGTCAGCAACGGCTGTCACTAAAGAAGTTTGTCAGAACTTGAAATTGGCATTAGCTGCTGAAGGAATTACCGATTTTCTCATTGTCAGCCGTTCTGATTCTACCTTGCGGGGACATTACCCAATTGAAACCGATGCGATCGCTACTGAACTCGGCCCATTTGATGCTCATTTTCTTGTCCCGGCATTTTTTGAAGGCGGACGCATCACCCGCGATAGCATACATTACTTGATTATTGATGGTACACCTACCCCAGTCCATGAAACTGAGTTTGCCAAAGATTCAGTCTTTAGCTACCATCACAGTTACTTGCCTAAGTACGTAGAAGAAAAAACTCAAGGACAAATCACTGCGGAAACAGTAGAAAGATTTTTACTTGCAGATATTCGTGCTGGTAGTCTAGAACGCTTACTGAAACTCAGTAATAATCAGTGCGCTGTTGTCGATGGTGAAACACAAGCTGATCTCAACTCGTTTGCTGTAGATATATTAGCCGCAGCCAGTCAAGGAAAACGCTTTTTATTTCGCAGTGCTGCCAGTATCTTAACAGCTTTGGCTGCCTTGCCTCCCCAACCCATTGCCGCAGAAAACATGGCAAAGTACGTTAGGCAAGGTAAACCAGGTGCAATTATTGTGGGTTCCCATGTCAAAAAGACGACTCAGCAATTAGCAACGCTATTGCAAGCAGAGGGAACATCAGGAATTGAAGTGAATGTTAAACAATTGCTTGATGACGGAGAAAATCAATCTGCTGAACTGTTAAGCGAATCCAGTGAAAAAATAAAAGTGGTACATAACGCTGGTAAAACACCAGTGATTTATACCAGCCGCCAGGAACTTACTTTTAAGGATGCTAAAACACGGTTAGACTTTGGGGTGAAAGTTTCAGGTCTATTAATGGATATTGTGCGCGGTTTACCATCTGATATAGGATTCTTAATCAGCAAGGGTGGCATTACCTCCAACGATGTTTTAAGTACTGGTCTTTCCTTAAGATCAGCTCGATTGCTTGGTCAAATTTTACCTGGTTGTTCGATGGTGATTACCAACTCTGACCATCCGCAGTTTCCCAATTTGCCAGTGGTGCTGTTTCCTGGTAATGTTGGCGATGCTGATGCTTTGGAGACAGTTTACAAAAGATTAAGTAAAAATACTAAGTGAGGATGTTGTAGCAACATACAACTAATATTATTAAAGTAATTTAGAGTTGTTGACTGATGACTCATGACAGTCATCAATAAACAATTACAATGGGAGAGTTTTTATTTGTCAGTCCCTAAAAATTACTCGGTGTGTCTTTGTCTTTTGGCTGGTGCTACATGACTTCTGATTTTACTGTCCCCGATATAGAGCCAAATTCCGCACTTTCTCATGCAGAATCAATCTCTCATCTTTCGGATATAGAGGTCAATTCTACCGTTGCTGATGGAGATTCTAATCCTATTATCCCTGATGCAGAACTAAATTCTGTCCTGCTTTATTTAAAGTCAAATTCTGACTCTATTGATATCGAGTTAGACTCTGCAATCCCAAATGTAGAGTTAAATCACCCTGCCTCCAGCGATGTAGAGTTAGATGTTAATTTTTGGGATATCAATCTCACTGAATCATCAATAGCAGTAAATAAGGGAAAAAATAATACTCAAGTCCAGTTAAAAACTGAGGGGGGACGACTACTAGTAATCTTACCAACAGAAATTCAAGTACCTGCCTCAGAAGTTAGTTGGTCTGAAATTTGGCAACAATTGAAATTACGATTAATGGCAGGCGATCGCCACCGTATACAGAATACAGCAGTGCATCTGGTAGCACAAGACCGCTTACTTGATGGCAGACAACTGCAAGAACTCGCCGAAGCATTCAGCCAAGTGCAATTACAACTCAAATCAGTAGCCACAAGTCGCCGTCAAACTGCGATCGCAGCTGTCACATCCGGCTATTCTGTAGAACAACTACAGCCACAAACCTCCCTCATTTCCGAGATTAAAGGCAACTCTACACCCCAAGCAGATGCCCTTTATCTAGAAATGACAATACGTTCTGGAGTAGAAATTCGCCATCCCGGTACAGTAATTTTATTGGGGGATGTCAATCCCGGTGGTATTGTAATTGCAGAAGGAGATATTTTAGTTTGGGGGCGTCTAAGAGGAATTGCTCATGCTGGTGCAGCAGGCAATCGTGACTGTCTCATAATGGCCCTGCAAATGGAACCAACTCAATTGCGAATAGCCGATGCTGTGGCCAGGGCACCAGAAAAGTCGCCGATGCAGTTTTTCCCAGAAGTGGCACATATCACACCCCAAGGAATTCGTATCGCCAGGGCCAACGATTTTTCCCGAAATCAATTTAACAGGATCAATCAAGCTACATAACTATTAACTTGAAACATGAAAAAGGTAGACCCATAAGGCTTGCCGCAAGCTAGGATAAAAACTAAAGGATGAAATAAAAATATTCATACCTCAGTTTGTCAACAAGATCAGATATTTATTTATCTGATACGATACTTCATACTTTATACTTCAATTTACATACTTCAATTTACTGTTCTATATCTCCTGAACGCCAATCAAGCGCATTCATATCATGACTCGCATTATTGTCATAACCTCCGGTAAAGGAGGGGTGGGTAAAACCACAGTTTCAGCAAATCTGGGCATGGCTTTAGCTAAAAAAGGGCGGCAAATTGCCCTAGTTGATGCTGATTTTGGTCTGAGAAATTTAGATTTGCTCCTCGGACTGGAAAATCGCATCGTTTATACTGCCGTAGAAGTCCTATCTAGAGAGTGTCGTTTAGAACAAGCTTTAGTCAAAGATAAGCGACTACCCAACCTCGTACTTCTGCCAGCAGCGCAAAATCGCTCTAAAGATGCAGTCAATCCCGAACAGATGAAGTTATTGGTGAATGCACTGGCACAAAAGTATCAGTATGTGATCATCGATAGCCCCGCTGGCATTGAAAATGGATTTAAAAATGCGATCGCACCTGCTAAAGAAGCCTTAATTGTCACCACACCAGAAATTTCCGCCGTTCGTGATGCTGATCGGGTAGTCGGGTTACTAGAAGCACAAGGTATCAAGCGCGTTCATCTCATAATTAACCGCATTAGACCCGCAATGGTACGAGCAAATGATATGATGTCAGTGCAGGATGTTCAGGAACTTCTCGCAATACCCCTCATTGGAGTCATCCCTGACGATGAGCGTGTGATCGTCTCTACCAATCGTGGTGAACCTTTGGTATTAAATGAAACTCCATCTATAGCTGCTTTAGCCTTTGATAACATTGCTCGTAGATTGGAAGGGGAAACGGTAGAATTTCTGGATTTCGACTCAAACCAAGACAACATCTTCGCTCGTTTGCGAAAATTGTTGTGGACTAAAATAGTTTAACTGATTTTCCAGTCTCCGCCCCACATCTATTTGCAATGATTGAACTTTTAGAAAGACTTTTTTCTCGCAGTCCTGACGACAGCCGCGCCCAAGTCAAACGTCGCCTACAATTGGTGATAGCCCACGATCGCGCCGCCCTAGAACCTCAGATATTAGAAAAAATGCGGCAAGAAATCTTAGAGATAGTCTGTCGCTACGTCGAAGTGGAAACCAAAGGGTTAGAATTTTCTCTAGAAAGTAACCAACGGACAACAGCTTTAATTGCCAACTTACCTATCCGTCGGGTGAAAGAAGGTTTGCCTGAAACACCTGAATTAGAAAGCAGCCAGCAATCTCCTCAAAATAAGGAGTCAGCAGGAAACAATACATTGGGTGGCTTGGCTGACTTGTAGTAACTGTCCTATCACTTGCTATTCACGTTCAAAAATTAAAGAATTCCACAGGGTTTGTATTGAGAAAAACTATTGCTTTTTTTTAGCCAAATAATATAATTTTCACCTGGTAGCAGCACTTGATTTACAACTACTTTTTGATATCCTGGTGCTGTTCCAGTCATGCTTACAGGCATCCAAAGACCAGTAGGCCGATATAAAAACTTACCAGTACCACAAGTTCCAGGAGATGCAATTACATCAAGTTCAGGTTTAACACCAATTGATGCACCTGGAATAGATTTTTTTGTTTCTGCATCTCTTAACTCAATTGTTACAGTTTCATTAGCTCTATATATCACTAAAACCCAGCTGAACAGCAAAAAAAGGACACTGATGCTTAAAAGTATAGGCAACTTATTTTTGTACATGCCCTTACTGTGTGTCATGACATAGAACTCTTGCATAAATATTTTTTTGCCTCACACAAAGGCGCATTCAATATTTTCAATTAGCAACGCCAAAAAAATTCCCGTTATCACCAAAACTGACAACGGGAGTTCATAAAATTTGCGATAAATTATCTGGAAGCAACTTGTGGCCCAGCCCAAATTTCTGTAAGTTTTTGACCGAAAGTAATAGGCTGATCTGCATCTGTTGTATTTACTGTCTTACCATCACTAGCAACTTGTACTAAGGGCCAGTTTTCTTCTCCCATTTCACCGGCACGGAACAGTACATTATTTGGTTGGTTTTTACTCCAACCTAACAGCACTGCAATCTTCTCATGCTCATCTTCTTTATGAGCGGGAGCAACAGTATTAGTTTGATTTTTTTGCCGATCCCAAATCACAGCATGGTCTGTAGCATCACCTGTATTAAATACTCCTTCAAACTTGCGTGCTAAAAAGCGATCGCTTTTTTCTGACCAGCTAACAGGAACTAACACCCCTATTTTACCGTTGTTTTCGTCTGATTCTGACGCAGAAACATTTGTCTTTAACAAAGGATCGCTGATAGTAGCAGTGGAAGCCATTACCCGTAACTTCTTAGTTTGTTTATCTTCAACAAATAGAACACTGGTAACTCTGCTGTTGTACATCTGGGGTTTTACTTCCATTTGTACCCTGCTATAAACCACATATCTACCATCAGGAGACAGCACAGGCACACTCCGGTAATAGCGCACTCCAGAACCTTTGGAACCAACTGTTTCTTGAGTTGCTAAAATCCATTTCCAAGGTATAGGATGAGGACTGCCGATAGGGTCTGCTTGTGCTGTTTCTGGTTCGTCAGGTTGTTCAGCAGGTGTTTCCGTTGTGGAGTCTGGTTGTGATTCTGTAATAATTGGTAGAACTGGCGCAGTTTGAGTTGCTGTTAATGTTTTAACAACAGGCATCTTTGTCGCCAAAGAATTATCTTCTCCTCTCAAAGATTGGATATTAGCAGCTTGGTTTTTTGCTGCTAAATTCAATTTATCAACAAGCTTCTCTGGCATTGGTGCGAGTTCCACTGCTGCCAAGGATTTGTTGTCAGGTACATCACTACCTGACAGAGAATAATCTTTAGCTATCAAAGACTCAATTTTATCCCCTTGAGATGTTGTCTGCTGTCTAACAGCATCCATCGGCGATATTACAGAGTCAGATTCTTGAGTGCTGGAGTTGGCTAGTGATGGTTTTAACACTTCAGCTAAATCTGATTCACTAACAGCAGCTACTTCCTGTGGTATTGAGTCAGAGTCTTTAGTTTCAGAAGCAACTTTTGGTACTGTTTTCGATTGTTTCGCTGAGGAAGAGTGACCCGATGCCACAACTAAGGGGGCAATCAACATCACTACGACAACATAATTGAGAAATGGTTGAGCGCGGAACCATCCTGACAGCAAGAGGGATTTAAGCATGTGTAGACTCTCTAGAGGCGTGGTTGCTGTGTGAGGAGCAATGATGATGTAGTCGAGAAGCAGGAATTGATTATATGTATAACAACAAACTCACGAGATTAACGAGTTTGAAGAAATAATTTCCTTAAAGTTTGCAGATTTTTACAAACATTCAATCAATATCATTATTGACACCCTTTACTAGCAAATTACTGGTTTTTACGGCAATGTTGCCAGCACAAAAATAACGCAGTTTAACTAAGTAATTACTGCATAAAATCAATAGATTTTTGCCACCTTTAATATCTCAATAACACCAGAAAACTAGTATTAGTTTCAAGAGTATTAACCGTATCATGTAAACTACAGATACTGGTGGCACGGAGGTAGAGCAGAACGGCTGAGCTGTTGAGAGTGGCGTTAGCAATGGCTAAGTCGCAGGAGGCTCCCCTAATTATGTCCTGCTACAACAGCCCAAACCCCGATAACGGTGGAAGTGAGGCGTTACTTTAAAAGCTGGGAAAGATGACGCACAACATATAATACTCGAAAAACACCTTTATCAACCACCCTCAGTGAGAAATTTAATTAGAAGTGTAATCATTGCGAAAATGCAATCCTAGACTGAGCTATTATTTGTCAGTAATTAGCTACGAACGTACCATTAATTAATGACAAATGATTTAGGACTTTTGCAACTGGCACACTCAATAAAGATTAGGGTTGTCAACAGTCCACAGTCAATAGTTCAAAAAAGCTTGATTTTGGACTATTGACTGTGGACTGCCTCAAGTAAAAATTTATGGCAACGCGCTTAAGTCCTGTGATTAATAACCAACGACTAAAAACTAATGAAAATCATATTCTTTGGTACTCCTCAATTTGCCGTTCCCACCTTAGAAAAGTTGCTGAATCAACCAGAGTTGGAAGTTTTGGGAGTTGTGACCCAGCCAGATAAACGTCGGGAACGGGGAAATAAACTAACCCCTTCGCCAGTAAAAAGCGTTGCGATCGCTCATAATTTACCAGTATGGCAACCCCAGCGGGTAAAAAAACACACTAAAACTTTAACCCAACTCCAAAAATTAGACGCAGATGTGTTTGTAGTTGTTGCCTACGGACAGATTTTATCGCCACAAATCCTAAATATGCCAAAATTGGGCTGTATTAACGTACATGGCTCAATTTTACCTAAATATCGAGGTGCTGCTCCCATTCAGTGGTGTCTGTATAACGGTGAAAAAGAAACAGGCATCACCACCATGTTAATGGATGCTGGCATGGATACCGGGGCAATGCTACTGAAAGCGACTACGCCCATTGGATTGCTGGATAATGCTGAAGATTTAGCCCAGAGGTTATCTATAATTGGTGGAGATTTATTACTAGAAACCCTTTTTAAGCTGGAACGTCAGGAAATTGAACCAATTCCACAAGATAATTCCGAAGCGACTTATGCACCTTTGATTCAAAAACAAGACTATCAGGTAGATTGGTCAAAAAGTGCTATTCAACTACATAATCAAATTAGAGCCTTTCACCCAAACTGTATTGCTAGCTTTCGCAGCCAACCATTGAAAATCACAGCTACCATTCCCCTTGGTTGTGCTTACGATGGCGAGCTACCAATAGAATTAGAGAAAATTCAAAAGAAATTGCCTGATTTATCAAATATATCTGGTAGCCCAGGAGAAGTAGTAAGCATCGCCAAGGGAATAGGAGCGATCGTCCAAACTGGTGAAGGTTTGTTACTATTACAAAAAGTTCAACCAGCCGGCAAACGTCCCCAATCGGGATGGGATTTTGTTAATGGTACTCGCCTAACTGTTGGGGAAGTATTTAGTCTTGGTATTTAGTTAAAGCCGATAAGGGGGATGAGGGGGATGAGGAGAATAACAACTGACAACTGACAACTGACAACTGACAACTGACAACTAACTCTCAACTCCTAACTTCCAGCTTTTCATAAAAGCGGCAAGACTCACAAGGCCCCTCTGGGTTGACTGCACAGCGAATAATTTCCGAATGAGCATTATAACAACAGGTGGCATCACCAATTACCCAACGTCCCTCGACTAAAGTTTTTTCTGCTGGTCTTTTAGCAGACTGGACGTAAATGGCTATATTATTCAAGCGGTAACGCCCTGATTTAAATTGATATCTATGGCGGCGTTCTAGAACCGCGTAGGTTTTACCTTCAAAATCTAGATAGTTTCCAGGTTGAGGTGTCCAATCAAGTTGGACTTTACCGAGTGACTGACGCGGGTGCGTCAGAATTACCTCGGTTGGTAAAGAGTCTGGCTCCATAAGCTGATGTGATGTGATTTACATTATAAAAATGGTATCGCAGTAGCCTACTCTAGCTTACTCAATTAAGAATATAATTGACGATTTGGTGTGAATTGGGCATGGGGAATGGGGGAGCCACTGCGGTCTTGGGCTTTGCCCAAGTGGAGCATGTGGCGTCATTGGGCATTGGGCATCAGTCAACAGTCATCAGTTATTATTTCCTAGAGTTAGCTAATAGCAATTAATGAATTCAATCTAAAATAAATATAAATATTGACTGTAAGTTTCAAATTATGTGTATTGAAATATGAAAAGCTAGAAAATAATTAAATTTTAATATACTAAGTACATCCCCTAAATGCACGCATAGGTCTAGAAAGACCCTTGGTGTAAACTTTAGCAGCGAAGGCTACAATTGTTTTCAATCCTTAACAAAGTCATAGCATTTTTACAAACACAGTATAAAGAATTGGCAACATTGGGTAAAGACAGTCAACAATAGCCATAGCTAGACTAGGAGTTTTGCCAACCTATGCAGCCTATTCGCACATTCAACGTATCCCCCTCACTACCGCCGCGACTCGAACCGCTGCGGCGGCTGGCATATAACTTGCACTGGGATTGGAACGTTGAGACTAAAGATTTATTTCGTCGCTTAGACCCCGACTTGTGGGAATCCAGCCATCATAATCCGGTTTTGATGCTAGGTACCATCTCTCAAGTACGACTTTTGGAAGTTGTCGAGGACGAGGGCTTCCTCGCCCAAATGGATCGAGCTAATCGCCAATTAGAAGATTATTTGCAGGAGCGTAGCTGGTATCAAAAACAACGCAACCAGAAGCCAAAAGAATGCTATGCTTATTTTTCGGCTGAATTTGGGCTGGTAGATTGTTTACCTATCTATTCTGGCGGTTTGGGAGTTCTGGCAGGAGATCACCTCAAATCTGCTAGTGATTTAGGGCTACCACTTGTGGGTGTGGGCTTACTGTATCAGCAAGGATACTTTGCCCAGTACCTCAACGCCGATGGTTGGCAGCAAGAACGCTACCCAATCAACGATTTCTATAATATGCCCTTGCACCTAGAACGTAATCCCGATGGCTCAGAATTACGGATTGCGGTAGACTATCCAGGACGCAAGGTGTATGCGCGAGTGTGGCGTGTACAGGTGGGAACAGTACCACTTTACATGTTAGACACCAACATTGAGCCTAATAACCCTTACGACCACGACATCACCGATCAATTGTACGGTGGTGACATCGATATGCGTATCCACCAAGAAATGATGCTGGGTATCGGTGGTGTGCAGATGTTGAAAGCGCTGGGATATAACGTCACCGCTTACCATATGAATGAAGGTCATGCGGCATTCTCAGCTTTAGAACGTATCCGCATCCTGATTCAGGAAGAGGGGTTAGATTATGCCCAAGCTAAACAAGTTGTGGCTTCCAGCAACATCTTTACTACCCATACACCAGTGCCAGCAGGAATTGACTTGTTCGCACCGGACAAAATCTTGTACTATTTAGGGTACTATGCAGAAATCTTTGGCTTACCCAAAGAGCAATTTTTAGGACTGGGGCGTGAGAATACAGGTGATTTATCTGCACCTTTCAGCATGGCGGTGTTGGCGTTGAAGATGGCAACATTTTCTAACGGTGTAGCGCAGTTGCATGGTGTGGTATCCCGGCAAATGTTCCAGGGTTTGTGGAAGAAAGTGCCGGTAGAAGAAGTACCCATTGCAGCGATTACTAACGGTGTCCATGCCCGTAGTTGTGTTGCTAAATCAACTCAGGAGTTGTACGATCGCTATCTCGGCCCGAATTGGTCATCAGCACCACCCGATAGCCAATTGTGGGAACGGATGGACGCGATTCCTGATGAAGAGTTGTGGCGCAACCATGAACGCTGCCGCTTAGATATGATATTGTATGTGCGCGATCATCTAGTCAAGCACTTGCGCGATCGCGGCGCTTCCGCCTCAGAAATTGCCCAAGCTCAAGAAGTTTTAGATCCCAACGTTTTAACCATCGGCTTTGCCCGTCGCTTTGCCACTTACAAACGCGCTACTCTGTGGATGCGTGATATTGAAAGAATCAAACGGATTTTACTCGGTAACAAAGGCCGAAAAGTACAATTCGTGATTGCAGGTAAAGCACATCCTAAAGATATTCCTGGTAAAGAACTGATCCGCGAGATCAATCACTTTATCCGCGAACAACATTTAGAAAAACAAGTGGTGTTTGTTCCCAATTACGACATTCACATATCTCGGTTGATGGTGGCGGGTTGCGATATCTGGTTAAATACACCACGTCGTCCACGAGAAGCTTCGGGTACTAGTGGGATGAAAGCTGCAATGAATGGGTTGCTAAATCTCAGTGTCCTCGATGGCTGGTGGGATGAAGCTGATTATGTCCGCACAGGTTGGGCCATTGGACATGGCGAGAATTACGATGATCCCAATTACCAAGATGAAGTAGAAGCTAATGCTCTCTACGAATTGCTAGAAAAGGAAGTAGTACCGCTATTTTACGACCACCGCGATGTTGATGGCTTGCCGCGTCCGTGGGTAGCCAAAATGAAAGATGCAATTCGCTTGAATTGTCCATTTTTCAATACAGCGCGGATGGTGGGAGAATATGCACTCAGGGCTTATTTCCCAGCTAGCGATCGCTGTCATATCCTCACTGCTGATAACTTCGTCCCAGCTAAAGAATTAGCACAGTGGAAAGCGAAACTCAGTGAAAACTGGTTTAACATCAAAATCAAAGATGTTGATGTATCCTCAGCTGCGGATATTGAGGTCAACCAAACCGTTGGTGTGAAAGCCAAAATTGACTTGTCAACTTTAACCAATGATGATGTACAGGTAGAACTCTACCAAGGTGCGATCGATGCCAATGGTGAAATCGTCAACGCTATACCAGTAGTGATGGATTTCCAAGGACAAGATGACCAAAAATTGAGTGTTTACACGGCTGACATCACTTATACTACCTCTGGTTTGCAAGGCTTGTCTTTGCGGGTGTTGCCGAAACATCAATATTTGTCTAGTCCTTATGAACCAAGGTTGATTGCTTGGGCGGAGTAAAAGTTAGGAGTTAATAGTGAGGAGTTAGGAGTTTTTAATTAATAACTCATAACTCATAACTCCTAACTTTCTTGGGGATGACAATGTAACCTGTAGTGCGATCGCCTAGTACTAGGTTACGTTGTTCGCCCCAATACCACCAGTGTGCTGCGATATAAGCGCAGATTAGGCTATCTAGTTTGTCTTCGGTTTCTTTGAGGGCTGCGCCAGTGGTAGGAATTTCTAGAACAAAGGAATCGCCCAAGTGCAGTGGAGGCGAGAGATTAGGTAGGATATCAAGTATATATTGATGGAGTTTGATTAATTCTAAGCGACGCTCACTGAGGCGTCCTTTTTTATATTTGAGGATGCGTTCTAAGCCAAATAAATGCACTATTGCTGGATGGGGAAAAACTTCGATTTGATATCTGCTGAGTTTTTGCGGTTCAATGGTGGGTGCATGTGCAAAACCTCGCAGTTCTAATGCTAAGCCAAAGTTGACGGTGCGTTCTGCAAAGGGTAAGTTCATGTTAGCTGGGTAGCAACCAGCGTGATATTTACCAAAGTATTTGTGGCTGAGTTTGTCGGGTAAGCGACTACCCGTGGCGTTGGGGATGAGGGTGGGTGCATCTACAGCAATAATCGCTGGTTCGTTTGGTTGTACGCTTTGATCTATCCAACTGAGGATGTCTGCAATGGCTTCTTTACGGTCTAAATCGAGTAGTTGCAGTTGTTGATCTGTCCATTCTAAGCAGCATAAGCCGCTTGGTTGGGATTTCCAGCCTAAATCAATGCCGATAAATTTCATGGAGATGCAAAGCTAATTATTAAAATACTTACTAGATTAATATTTTCTGATAATTTTGTATGACACGAAAATGGCTTTCTATTGTGGGTATTGGCGAAGACGGGTTACAGGGATTAAGTGCGATCGCTCGTTCTATTGTCAATGAAGCTGAAGTTATTGTAGGCGGCGATCGCCATTTGGCAATGTTGCCGATAGATGATCAACGTGAGAAACTCAGTTGGACATCTCCGATTAGCGCCTCAGTAGAAGCAATTATCCAACGTCGCGGTCAGTCAATTTGTGTGTTAGCCAGTGGCGACCCGATGTGTTACGGCATTGGCGTAACTCTGACGCGGCGTATTCCTGTGTCGGAAATGACGATTATCCCTGCACCTTCAACCTTTAGCCTCGCTTGTGCCAGGCTGGGATGGTCTTTAACTGAGGTAGAAACTTTAAGTTTAAATGCCCGTCCACCTTCGCTACTCCAATCTTACATCTATCCTGGGGCACGGCTGTTAATTTTGAGCGAGGGTAAGGATACACCTGCAATTGTTGCCAAGATATTGACAAAACGCGGTTATGGTGGTAGTAAAATTACAGTCTTGGAGCGTATGGGTAGTAGCCACGAACGAATTGTAGAAGCTACGGCTGCCTCTTGGAGTGAAACCGAAATCGCTGCTTTGAATGCGATCGCAGTTGATTGTATTGTTGACGCTGGGGTTGTACCTTTGCCGAGGTTGCCTGGGCTACCAGATAACGCCTATCACCATGATGGACAGTTGACGAAGCATGAAGTCAGGGCGATAACTCTTGCAGCTTTGGCCCCCACACCGGGAGAGTTGTTGTGGGATGTCGGCGCGGGTTGCGGTTCAATTTCTATTGAATGGATGCGGAGTCATTCTCGATGTGGGGCGATCGCAATTGAACAAAATTCTTCTAGACTAAATTATATTGCTGATAATGCCGCCGCCCTCGGTACCCCAAACCTGCAAATTGTTGAAGGTAAAGCGCCTCATGCCCTCAAAGACTTGCCTGCACCTGATGCCATCTTCATCGGTGGAGGGGCGACAGCAGAGGGACTCTTCAATGTTTGCTGGTCAGCATTGCGTCCAGGCGGACGTTTGGTAGCAAATGTGGTGACTATTGAAGGTGAGCAAACCTTATTTCAATGGTATCAACAAGTTGGTGGTAATTTGACTCGCATTGCTATTCAGAGGGCAGAACCCATTGGTAAATTTTTGGGCTGGCGAGCAATGGCACCTGTTACACAATGGGTAGTAATCAAGTCTTGATTATTTATGTTCTGATAACTGCTTGACAAAATTTTGATGTTCTGGTGAATTTAATCCTTCTTGTAATACTGCTAAAACTCTTACCATATCACCTGTCAATAAGGCTGATACTGCTAACCACAAACCAGGCATTACCTGACTTTTAATCATTCCATTAGCATCTGGTTCCAGAGGCACATACTCACTTTCACTCAAACAGAACCAATCCAGACGATTTTCTAAAATTTGCCAAACAATGTATTCTTGAATGCCATTACGGCGATAAGCCTTTTTTTTATCGTGCAAATCATAAGCTGCACTGCTAGCGGCAATTTCTGCGGCTAACTCTGGTGCGCCTTCAATGTAATCATCCTCTGTTAAGCGTGACTGTCCCCCCAGTTGATGATCAATTAACAAAACTCCATCTGGTTGGGGTTCATTATCTTGATCTAGGCGCACTGTTGGATCAATTCCTAACTTGACACCTGGTGTAGCAATTCGGTAAGTCCATAGCCAACCCACCAAATTACCATGTGGTTCAGCATGACGTTCAAAACGTAGGGGAGATGCCACGTAGACGATTCCTTCAATTAGTTCAGCTTTTTTAATATCGGGTTTTGCAGTGTAACGACGCTCAAATTCGTGGCGAGATAAGCGATCGCCATTTTCCAACGGTGGAGTCTGGTTGGTGTGTGGTTGCTGTCTCACCATATATGCAGCATTCCTCTGGTAAGTCCTAGCACCTTTATCTTATATCGATTTAAATAATCTTTGTGAAAGCCATGCTATTGCACCATCAACATCTGCAACCTGTTCCCCTGGTGGTATGGCTGGACGATTTACCATCACAACCTTTAATCCTAATTCCCGCGCGGCAATAATTTTGGCGTAGGTGGCATCACCACCGCTATTTTTGCTCACAATAGTATCGATGTTGTGGTGAATCAGGATTTCTCTTTCGTTGTCCAAGGCAAACGGCCCGCGATCACACAATATCATCCCTGGCGGTACTACAGCATCAGCAGTAGGCGGGTCAATCATCCGCATCAGAAACCAAATATCCTGCAAGTGAGCAAAGGCAGCTAATTCTTGTCTGCCGACAGTTAAAAATACCCTCTGTGCTTGATTGTTCAAAGCAGCCGCCGCCGCCTCAGTATTTTCAACTTCCAACCAGCGATCGCCACTTAATTTTTCCCAAGGGAAACGAATCAACATCAGACGCGGAATACCCACTTCAGTGGCAGCAGTTGCTGCATTCCAAGAAATTTGAGCAGCGAAGGGATGGGTAGCATCAATGAGCAAATCGATATGCATTTCCCGCAAATAGCCAGCCAAACCAAGCGCACCACCAAAGCCGCCAATCCGCACACTGCCAACTAAAGTTGATGGTTCACGGGTGCGACCGGCTAGAGATGCGATCGCCTCAATTCCTGGGATAGTCGCAACTCTAGCAACTAGTTCAGCAGCATCTCCCGTTCCACCCAAAATCAAAACGCGCCTCATATGTGGTTCGCTAAATCCTCTCATGAACCCAAGGGTGGAATCCTTGCCAGAATACCCTTTTTCAAAGCTTCAGGTCGCTCCGACCAAGGCAATAAACCATCAGGCTTAGCATAGTATTGACTAGCACATTCCAGTACAGCAGATGCGCTACCATCAGCAGTTAAATCACCAAACAAATATGTTAACTTGCCACCAGCAGCAAAAGCCACCACACAGGAACGGTTACAAGCACTCATGCATTCCACTTCTTGGATGGGGAAATCATCCCGTAAATCCCAATTTTGTGCAAGGTGCTGAAGCTGCCGTAGGAGTTTTTCACCTCCACTCTCACCTTGACGTTTTCCGTCTTGCCAAACACTGGCACAGGTTTTACACACAAATAAAATGTGAGCAATACCAGAAGAATTATTAGTAGAAATATTTGCAGTGGCAGTCATCCGTACCTCGCAGATGTGTAGAACTGATAAATAGACTTCGGCGGGCATTCTGACTCACTTGATTTTGGATTTATCTAGAATCACAAACTAGTTCACAGTTGCGGGACAGCGCCGGATTTACACCGAACTTTCCCCGTTACCTCTGGTGACTGACCCCCACCAGAACCGAATAGCCAATACATCATACCACCAGTATTCACAATGGAAACAACCAATAGTAGAGGCTTGCAACTTGCCATAAACGCTGCTAGTGAGGTCGCAAAACAGCAAGGACTGGCATTTTAGCAGGCGATCGCGCAGAACGATCGCAGCAATGTGCTTTTACATCTGTAGCCAAACCCTAAAGGATACCAGCGTATTCAGACACATCTGCAATGGTTTCGCGATCGCGAGGGAAACAGGGGCGATCGGGGAATAAGGCATGTGTAATTAGATTTTCTTTACGAATCAGATCTTAAATCAAGCAATAAGTTGCTATATGACATTCAATCTGCTGTATTCTAAACAGTAGATTTTCCAAAAATCGTCATCATTTTGTAATTTTTCCATACATCTACCAGCAAATTAAGTTCCAAATGATACCTTTAATTAAAAATAACTTCGCCAAGCTTTGCCAATTGTCAGCTTTTGCCTGTGCCATTACGGCTGCAACTATAGGTGTTGATTTCATTGGAACTAAATCAAATGTTCAGGCTCAGCTTATTCCCTTGACAATTTGCCCATCGGGGACAGAGACAGCTATTTACAGCCCACCGCTCACAAACCAAGTGCAAAATACTACCGTCACCATAGCAGGTTCTGTGGGTGGATGCGTAAATGCTCAAGGAATTACATCAGGAACTTACAGCTTCTCAATTACAGGTGCGACTTCCTGTAACAACATTGGGTTTTTCCCAACGTATGAAATTACGTACACTTGGGCCCCCACTAATCAAACTAGCCTAGTGCGATACACCACGACTGAGACAAATGTGATTGGAGGCAATATTGTTCTAGTATCTTACGGAACTGTCAATAGCGGTGTGTTCCAAAATAGATCGGTAACAAGAACCATTACCTTGGCAACAACGGATATTAACGCTTGTTCTACTCAGGGTCTCTCGTTCATTACAGGCCCTCAGACACTGACTATTGGGCCAGCATCACCATTATAAAATTTTCAGGGCGTTGCTGAATTTGAGTATGAATTGAGATTTTTGACTAAAGTGAAAGATAGACTATTCGTGTCTTTGCGCGGCAGTCGCTCATGGGGGAAACCACGCCACATGCTACCCTGCGGGTTCCGCTTTAGCGGTACAAGTCGGCAGAGAGCGATAGCGCAGTGGCTCCCCAAGACCGCGCTGCCTTCCCTTTGCGCGAAACAAAATTCATACCATTAATCAGCAACGCCAAATTTTCAGATAAATTCCAAAATTCAAAATTAAAAGCGCAAACCAACACCACCTTGCACAGATACAGCCGTACCGCCACTATTACGGTAAGCATCAAAAGCAATAATCGCGTTGCCAAAAAGCACAGTATTACTATTAGGAATAACGTAATCAATTCCTGGTTGTAAGGCAAAACTAATTTTGTCACCCACAGGAGAAGAATCACCACCACCAGCCAACACTAAACCTGCTCCTAAGTAGGCATCAGTTTGCCAATTTAGGGGCACGTCGTAAGAAACAGTTGGTACAACTGCTGTATTATTACCAATTAACGCTTGGGCACGGAAAGAAATCGGTGATTCTAGAAGCTTGTAGCGGAAGGCTAGAACGCCCCCAAGCTGGACACCATCGGTCAAACCCACAGTCGGCCCTATACCAACATAGCTACCATATGCTACTTGAGCTTGTGCTGGTTGAGTACACATAACCAGACTCAAGACTGAGCCAGCCCCCAACACTGAAACCAAATATGGAATATGCTTCATTACCCGACTCCTCACACCATTTTGGATTTTAAAGGTTCGCTTGAATACCTATGTTATCGCTGTTACTGGTCATCGGTAATTGGGAATTGGGAATTGGGAATTGGGAATTGGGAATTGGGAATTGGGAATTGGGAATTGGGAATTGGGAATTGGGAATTGGGAATTGGGAATTGGGAATTGGGAATTGGGAATTGGGAATTGGGAATTGGTTGTTACTATTACCCATCACCCATTACCTACTCCCCTGCTCCCCTGTGCCCCTAATCCCCACTCCCTTTCGGTCGTGGGGGGCCCGAGTTCCCCTGCTCCCCATCTCCACATCCTCCCTACGGACAACGAGGATGAATGCCTCCTTTGGTACAAATGTAAGCTAGTTGCTTGGCATCTAAGTTTTTGACTTGAGAAAAATCAACGCCTTCTACCACAGCAGATACTGAACCTAGGTCTGGCTTTTGCACAAATTGATCTGCGGGATCTTCTTTGGCAGGAGCAATAATTGTTCCCTGAAAATCTGCACCTGCAAGATTTGCCCCTCGCAAATCTACTAGACTCAGGTCAGCATTTCGCAAGTTGGCGTTTACCAACTGTGCAGAACGCAAAATAGCACCAGTCATACGAGTGGCACTCAGGTTAGCATTGCTGAGATTAGCACGTTCTAAATCGGCTCCAGATAAGTCTGATCCTTGCCAATCGGTTTTAGTTAAGTTGGCTGATGACAATTGAGTTCCTATGGCGATGACGCGGCCTAAACGAGCAGCATACAAATTAGCTTCGTTTAATTTAGCATCACCTAAATCTGCCCCAGTCAGGCTAGCATTTTCTAAAACTGAAAATCGCAAATCTGCTCCCACTAGTTGAGTACTGCTGAGGTTAGCGCCAATTAAACGTGCATAGGATAAATTAGCTCTATTGAGGGTGGCACGGCTTAAATCGCTACCAGTCATCGTTACACGACTTAAGTTAGCATCTGTGAAATTAGCTTGTTTCATTTGAGCTTGACTCAAATCTGCGATCGCATCGTCAAAGGTATCCCAGCGTCCATCCTCACCAACTCCCCGAAAGCGGCTACCTTTAAAACTGGCTTGGTTGAGATTTGCTCCTTTGAATTTAATTCCTGATACATCAACGTTGTCTAGCACTAAGTTGAAAAATGGACTTCCCAAAGTACTGCTTTGACCTAATTGGGTACGGCTGAGATCAAGACTCTGAATTTTACCACTGTAAACTGTGAGAATCTTGTTAATTGTTTGCTGGTTATTTTGTAAGCGCTTTTGTCGCAATTCCCGCTCTTGTGGTAAATTAGCGTTCACAGACGCCAGTTCGCTAGCAAGAAACTGATTTTTGTTTTTTAATTCGGAAATAGCTTTAGGGCCGATAGTTACTAAAGCTTGCTGTACCGTATTTAAGAGGATGGGGTTAGTTTCACTAACCAACAGATCCGCAAGGTATTGGATGGACTGGGAGTCGTCAAGACCACCCATTGCCAAAATTACACTCTGGCGTTCCGCTTCGCTGGCACCAGATTCAGGACTCAATTGTTTTACGAGTGCGAGAAACTTTTGGCTGTTGATTTGTTTATTTTGACTCTGGTTTTGCTGGGTTTGGATATAAACTTGAGTGGCTATTAAAGTGGCTAGCACAGCAGTCATACTTGTCAGTGCTACAACAAACAGTGTCAGACTGGGATTTTGCTGCATCCGCCGCCACAACATGGCTAAACTTGTAGTTTCTGCTGTCATTGCCATGACAGGGCTAGCTGTTTGTTCTGGTTCCTGATTAACTTCATTACCCTTGACAGAGGAACCTTGCCCTTTATTAGCTACCAGTGAGCTTGGCATGGGGCGAGTAGAGTCTATGATGTAAGTACCAGCTACCCAATCGTGCAGTGCGCGACGCCCTCGGCGCGAAGGTAAAGCCAACGCTTCTCCTAACAACATCAACACAACTAAAAATGTGAATAATCCCAAGTTGGGAAAGGCAAAGCTATAACGCCAAAGAATATAGGCAATGGATGTGGGCACAGTCCATCGTCCAATTCCTTCCCGTAGAACAACAGCTGCTAAACCTGGTGCTGCGCCTTGCTCATTCACAACGCGTATGCCTAACCACCGTTTAGGAATAGTACTACCAGTTTTACCTAGTAAATATAATTGCCAGCATGAGAGGGTTAGGGGCGCTAATAAAGCTACTGTCCACAAGAAATTAGTTGGCGATGCGACGTTACGGATACCGTAACTTACGGGCAGAGCTAAAGGTCGAGCGATCGCTCTTTCTGTGACTACCAGTATCGGGTTGAGCGGTACTCGGTCGAAATCGCTTCTAGTATTGATGTACGCACCAAGCCCGTAGGGAACCAAGCCACTGGCAACCACCAGTGTGATTTCCGCTGCCCAAGCACCTAAGCGCCTGGTTACTAACGGCAGCGAACTAGCTCTTTGGGAGTCTTGTGCTTGTCTTGATTTATTATTTCTCCTCACAGTTGGGGTCGCCATTGCATAATTCCCTTTGACTTTAATATTTACGCCGCTTCCGGCGCAGTTAACATAGACTATTACTTATTTTGAAAGCTACCAGCTACAAAAAATTTGTATCCAAGATACACCAACAAAGCCAACACTGCCAGACTAATTGCCGATGCAACAAGTTTTAGCACTGCTTGCACTATCGCCAACCCTACAAGCACCGCCACACCCGAAAATATCACCTTGCTGATTCCAGACAAGTTATTAAACCAAAGCTGCGATCGCATGAAGTATGCTTTCAAGTTGGTAAAGCTGAACTGAGATGTTTTTTTTGGTTGTTGTGATTGTCCAACCTCTCCAGACGAGGAATTAATTTGTGCCTCTAGCTTTTGGAGGCGACGCTGCAAGTCTTCATCAGGTTGAGAATTCATGAATCTTTTCTACCTCAACTAGGACATTTATGTAACAACAGACTAACTAAATCCTTTATTTGGTGCTTGTTTAGTGATTTTAGCTAATGTCTGTGTGAGCAAGACCTTCATTGCTAGATCAAAATCATCTTTTTCTCTTTTTGTATGAAAACAGGGTGTAGGGTGTAGGGTGTGGGGTGTGGGGTGTGGGGAAAGAATGAATTTACATTAATCAACGTTGATACACATAGACAGCAGGGGAGCAGGGGAGATGGGGGA
>NZ_JAECZC010000112.1 GCF_016056305.1 Amazonocrinis nigriterrae CENA67
TCCACGGGCGCAATTCGTTTTTTTGAGTGTACATCGCACAGTCTCACGACCTATTTGCGTGACGATACTTCGCGCTTTGAGTTCGTCTACTAATAACTTCATCGTCCAACGAGTCCTACCATCCGGCGGTGGTGAACAGCATATAGCTATCAGATGCGCCTGTTTTTCTCCATCTAATTTCTGTGGCACGGGTGGTGTCTGACGCGGCTTGCGGTTGAGGGCTGCTTGTTCTCCTTGCTCTAAAAATGATGAGCGGATGCGGGCAACGCTATTACGATGTAATCCTAGTGCTGCCCCTATCTGCTGGTCATTCCAGCGTTGCTGCCCATATTCACCCTCATCCGACATGATCAGTACACGTGCGTGCAGAATTTTTTTCACTGGTGCATGACCATTACGGCTGAGCGCTTCCAAGTGTTGTCTTTGTTCTGCACTTAAGCGAATCTTGTTTGTTCGTCCACGTCCCATTTTCTTTGTCTGTTTCTGCTACATCTAATGCACTATTTTAGCCCGGTCGCGCTACTACTCGTTGCCCAAAAAGGTTTTCGTGCGGTTGAGTAAGAAGATTCAAAAAAATGGGTAAGTGCGATCGCTTCCCATTATCCCTGGATATGGTGTAGTTATTGACTGGTAATGCATGGCTAGCTCGATAATCCTCGGTGCTTCCTTTTAAAACAAAGTTTGGTAAATATCTGGAATACAGCGGGGAGAATTGGTAGTTAAGTTCAGTAAACCAAAAATTTTTTTAGAAGTATTGCCATGCAGACATTTCAGCTAAAGACAATGACATCACAAAACAACCTATTAGTCAGCATTTCAGGCGATACACCTACTAGGTAGCTTAAATTTCACGAAATACATTTTGTAACCCATATCCAGTAAGGATTTGAGGTTTTTTATTTGAATGTGTTTCTTTCGTATGTTACCGGAGCGTAAAACGCACCCCTTGGGCGCTCATCTTGCACCTAGTCCTAGGGATTAGAAATCGCATGTCACATGCACGGCTGTCTGGCGACCGAACGCAGTGGCTTGCCTATACAAACGAAGTCGGCCTGCACAGACTAACGGAAAACCAAAGTTTTTAACCTGCTATGAGCGGTCAAGTCTCGTGTAGCTGTGACTCCAGTGCAAGAGTGCAAGATGTGAATTAAAGCGATTACTACAGCCGTAATTATAAACAAATAGCAATTATTTTGTAGATTTAAATATATAGAATAACACAGTTGCACATGAAAAATTTTAATCAATTATTACTAATTATTACAACTGTTATGCTGGCTAGTTTAACACTAACATCTTGTAAGCAGGAATGTGAAATTAAAAATCAATATCCTCAGAAAGAAAGTGTGCAACTAAATGATTCTATATACAATCGCGTATTTGGAAGCAAAAGCTGCTCTCCTCAAAAATTAGTGTTGAGATTGCCTGTTAATGTCAATCTAAAAATAGAAAAGCACAACAAATTATTAACTAGTAGTATTTATACACCAAGAATTACTAACTTTGTGATTTTTTCCAGTAATAATAGTAATTTTTATATTACTCGTGTAGATGAATATGCTAATGGGTTTATTTATTCCAATAAAGATACTTGTCTTGCTTGGAAATGGTCTAATGATAATAAACAGCAAGTTTTGCATTTGAGTATGGATAGAAATATTCAAATTCGTGATCCCAATATTAAAAGTGTTATTTTTTTGATTTCTCTGCCACTTGAAATAAAGGAAGCAGGAGTGGGTATAACTCTTGAACGTTATGTTCGGAATACAGAGACATCAAAAGTTGGATTGATAAGTAATTTCAAGTTTAACAAAGAATATCCAATATTAAAAAGTTTATTAAGACAAAAAGAAAAAGGCAGACTAAATGCCAATGATGCTTTTCAAGAAGGTAAACAAGTTGATCGTAATGTAGCAGGAGAGTTATCAAAAATTAGCGATATAAATGGTGTTTATTTGGAACATGACTTGGAACCAATGATCAAAGAAAAATACGAAAAAACTTATTTGGATACACCTGATTATCCTGCTTGCGAAATTCCTAAAGATTTTTTTAATTGATAGTTAAATTCAACATATTTTTTCAAATCTCTTCAGGAGTAAATATGACATTAAATGAATCGGGCAGACAAGAGATTGAAAAAGAGTACCAAAACTACATTGAAAATCCAAAGTATCGTAAACAACTTGAGAAGTGGTATGAAAAGGAAAAAACACGCCAACTAATAATATTTTCAATATTATTAATCGTTTTATTTTTTTTAGGTTTCGGACAATTTGCAATATTGGAATACTCTTTTGAAGAGAGACTAGCCCTGTCCGATAGTGATAAAATACTAATATTTCCAATTAAAGTTGTACTAAGTATACTTGTAACAGCTGCTTTACCTATAAGTACGCTACTAGATGAATCAGAACTTATTGGTCAAAAAATAAAAATATCTTTATTTGGTAAGAAATTTTCACCGATAGTTTGGATAATATTACCAGGAGATGTATTACTAACATTCCAAGCAGTATTAACAGGAAATCAAAATACAAAAGATCCAGACCCATTTATTCCAGCTATCGCTTTTATTGTAGCAGCTATATCTTCCAATTTTGCTTTTTATCTAAGCAAAGGTATAGTTGCTGCTTATAAAAAATATATAACTGTACGTGAGGAATTACAAACAATAATTATATATGGTGTAAACCCTAGACCATTCTACAAAAATGCGGAACAAGTTAGATTAAATGAAGAGTATGAAGCAGCTATTAAAGAAGCTGAACAGACAAAGAAAGAGCTAGAAAAGATAAAAAATGAAAAAGAAAATTTACAATTCCAACACATCAAAGACCAAGAAGAATTCAAGCAACTGAAGTTGCTGGAAGCAGAACAGGTTCAAAAAATACAAGAACTAGAACAGAAAAGACAAGAACTAGAACGAAAAATCAGCGCTTATAAAAACTATGCAGATTCGACAAGTCAACTAAAAACTAGCTTTGTTAAAGTTAGTAAACCCATTAAAGAGTTAATTGTTCAGGGTAAAAAGATGTTTGAGGATTTCGCTGGTCTTGACGAATCTATCAAAGATTTAAAATTTCCTTCACTTGAGATCAGTTCCAGCGAAAATGGGAAAATTAAATTTGTAGAAATACCAACATATCGCTATTCTAATTTATTGTGGAAAGACTTAGAACTCCCGTCTGATTTATCTCCAGTTGGTATTAACTTTTTAAATTCATTAAGAACAATAGTCGAACAACAGGAGTTACCTGTACCTAATAATGTAAGAAATTATGCACCAAATAAGGAATTAGCACAATGTTTAATAATAGATTTTGAAAACTATGGTGTTATTGTCTATTGCCGAGATGAAGGATACAGAAAAAGTGGTGAGAAATGGAACGCACAAGCTGAGAGTGATTTTGAGAGTAAATTGGTTAGTGACCAGATCAATGGGTATTGTGTTTTAAAGTTTGCTGTTCAAGAAGTCATGAGTAATCAGTCAGTAGTATTAGAGCGAATCAAAGATGCAATCAATAGCAAGATGGATGGGTAAGCTAATTAGTTATGAAAATAAGTTTTGATATTGGGCCCAGAGAGAGAAACATTACTGCCCCTGAAGCATTTGATATCAGCTATGAGCATAAAGGTTGCATTTGCAATGTAATGGTTTATGGAGATATCAATAAACCTCAGGTGTTGATAGTACCTTTTACACCATTGCCAGCAATACCGATTTCAAGATACTGGTTTTTCATGAATATCTCTTGGTCTAAACTAGACGGCTTCGAGTTCAATCAGTACAGTGATCCTGAAATTTCCATTTCTCTAGAAAAGACTGTAGGTATATTAAAAGGTACAGATAAAATACTAATCAATAATGGTTTTCTTACTCTAACCTTTAGAGCCGAGGTAAATCAAACAGACTTAAGTAAGAATGATCCAATAATTTTTTTAAAAAAATGTAGGGAATTTGGTATAAGGGTAGCAAATGTTGAATTTTCAGAACTTCGGATTTTAGACAAAGTAAACTTTTCTGGAATCCGATTATACAATGTGGCATTTCTTAAATCTGATCTTATAGAAGCTGATTTTAATAATTCTCATTTTAACGATGTAAAATTTATCAATTCAAACCTTGAAAGAGCAAATTTTACTAATTGTCTATTTTCAAAAGTCGAGTTTAAAAAAGTAAGATTGAAAGAATCTGTTTTTGACAATTGTCGGGTTGTTTATAATAAGTCAAGAATACAAAATAATGAAATACTTATTTTTGAAGACTGTGATTTAACTAAGTCCAGATTTATAAAAGCCAAAATTTGCAGTAATTTGGAAAATTCCAATCTATCACTAACAAATTTTACAGAAGTACAATTTGTAGCTTGTAAAATTTATGATTGTACACTTCAAGGAACAATATTTACTAAATCTGTATTTACTACTTACGGAACACAATCTGATAAATCTCATAAACAAAATATAAATATAGCAGAATCAATTACTTGTCGTATTGGCACAAAACCACTATTAGCTACAAATGGGATAGTTACTAGTAAGGGAAATATCAATAATTGTAAGTTTGATAGTGCATTAATGAATTATATAGATATTAGTAATAACATTATTCAAGATACAGATTTTGAAGGAGCTTATTTGTTAAAAGCAAAACTTTATAATTGTAAGTTTATTAGAACAACATTTAATGGTAAAACACTAAAATCAGCAGATATTTCTGATACCAATCTTTCTTTTAGTATTTTCGATCAATGTAACCTTAGCGAAGTCAAGCTTCATCGTGCAAGAATGATAGAGACTAAAATAGAAAAATCAGATTTAGTTAAAGCGAATTTCTACAATGCTAGTTTAACAAGTAGTTACTTCATTGAAAGTAATTTAACCGGAGCAGATTTCAGATATGCAGATTTAACACTACTTAACTTAGATAAATGTCATCTCAACTCTGCTAAATTCTTTCACACTCAAAGGGGTGGACTCAATTTAAATATAGTTATAGTTACAAATGAAAGTGATAAACAAGCTCAGAATAATAAAGTTTATCAAACGAGTTGCTTTATTGACTGCATTGATTGGAGTCCCAAAGGAGATGGTGAAATTCAAATTGACAAAAACTCTTTTTTGAGTATAGTAAGTGGTGATAAGTCAGCTGTTGCTGTTATATCTAATCTTTCCAAAGAAGGCGCACAATTCATATTAAATACTTATGCTACAGCTAATGCCAAAAATGCGGGTAATGATTTAATTGATGGGTCAACCAATATTGATGGTGATGTGCATAACAGTGAAATTCTGGGAGCCAGTATTGAAACTGAACAAGTCGTTGAACAGAGTCAAGAAGAAAGTTCAGAAATTCATAACTCTTACTCTGATGAATCTTCTAACCAAGAGGATGAACAAAGATAGTCTTTTATAAGTTTAAATACAGTATACAAATGAGGGAAAAATTATGGCGAATGAAAATGATGCATCTGTGAATATTGGTGGTAGCGTCAATAAATCAAAAGTCAGAGGTGGAAAAATCGATACTGTCCTGGGTACAGAACCAACAAAAAATAATGTGTCTGTGTCTATTGATAAAGATGTAACTGATTCTTCTAAAATAGAAGCTGGTACAATCAAAGTTTCTGAATCAATAGATATTGCTAAACTAAAAGCTGAACTCAGGGCAGAAATTCAGCCATTTGTAGAGCAACTAGCTGAGTCTGCCATTACTCGAAATGAAGCAGTAGCAACTGAAGCTATCAAAGAGGAAATCAAGGCAAATCTAACTCTTAAGCAACGGCTACTTAGAGCTCTAAAAGCAGGTGGTATAGAGACATTAAAAGCAATATTCAATCACCCTGTTGTTAGCATTTCTGTTGAGACAATAAAGGGATTTATTGAAGCTAGTTAGGTGATCAAAAGGCTTGAGTAGCAACAGAATTGCACTTAAGCAGTAAGCGCTATAGTCCCCCATAGCCAAGAGGCTATGGGGGAAGCTATTAGCGAAACATATAGTAATACTATTTGTCTTTCACTCTAACATCGATGACAGTTGCATTAAAGTTATAGTTGAATCCTTCTAACTCAAATGGCATACCAATTTTGACTTTGCTATTACCTAAAACTGGGCCGCTTTCATTGACTTGAGCTTTGCCTTCTAAAGTCAACAGCATATCTGTACTAAAGTTGTTAGTTTTGGGATCAGGCAATTCTTTAACCGAACCATCGGGTTGGGAAACATTTATTTTTCTAGGTAGCACTTGAATAGATTTAATCCCAATCTGGCCATAGGGTTGATTGCGGATAATCACATTAGTTTTACCGCCTTTTGTGAATCCTTTGTCAAATAATCGTTCAGGGTCGCGTACATTCAAACCACGAACTACTAAATCCACCTCGATGGGTACTGTTTTACTACCAACTTGGGCAACAGAACCAGTGGTGCCTGGAAAAACAAAGATGCTAAATATAACTAGCAGAATTACCAGCACAGCACCGAAATCAAGAATGTTAATTTTACCGAACAAGCGACCCTTGGAATCTAAAATAGCCATAAAAACTTTTCCCAAATACAAGCGGAATAATTGATTGTAGCAACAAGGTTTATGATAGACACAGCAATTTTCCCTATGAGTAAGAACGATATGCGGCTGGGTGTTGCGGTCATGCGACAGTCTATCACGAGTTGGGAAATGGGGGGATGGGGGGATGGGGGAGATGGGGAGATAAGGAGAATGAATTCAATATATTAACTCCTAACTCCTAACTCTTAACTCCTAACTCCTAACTCCTAAGCAATTTTGTGTTGGAAATGCAACTCAGCAAGCCTTAAATTCGTCCCATAATTTTAGTGTTCTTGCAAAATTATTCCCAGACCTGACTATGATGAATCCCAAAGTCTTGATTGCTAATTACCGTGTATGGCGGCCTCGCTGGTTTTATCCGTTTATTTCGCTGGTAGTTGCTTTGAGTTTGTGCTTAACTACACCCCAGCCAGGAAAAGCTCTAGATTTAATACCTTTTTTGTTACAGGGCGTTCAAGTACTTCAGCTTTCTAATATATCTCCTAACCAGGAAGTTGATCTAGGTAAGCGGATTAATCAGGAATTGGTCAGTAGTGATGTTCGACTGAATCACGATCCTGAGATTAATCGCTATGTACAACAAATTGGTCGGCGCTTGGCAGTAAATAGCGATCGCCCCAACTTACCTTATACTTTTCAGGTAGTTGAGGATAAGTCTATTAATGCTTTTGCGACTCTGGGAGGCTATGTTTATGTCAACACGGGTTTGATTAAAGCCGCAGACAATGAAGCGGAACTAGCCAGTGTTATCGCCCATGAAATCGGTCATATTGGTGGAAAACACGTAGTCAAACAAATGCAGCAAAAAGCGCTGGAAAGTGGTTTATTATCAGCAGCTGGGTTAGACCGAAATACTGCGGTGAATATTGGTGTGCAGTTAGCGCGAGATTTACCTCGCAGCCGTCAAAACGAATATGAGGCGGATCAAAGAGGATTGAGAACTTTGACGCGTACTGGTTATTCCCAGTCTGCAATGGTTTCATTTATGAAAAAGCTGCTGGGGAAAAGTTCTACTCCAACATTTTTGAGTACTCACCCTGGCACAAGCGATCGCATTGCTGCTTTACAACGTTCCATTAAAGCCCAACCTAGCAGTGGGCAATATGGATTGGATAATGCTGCTTATAGAGCTAGCATTCGAGAATTACTGTAGTTTTAATATTATAGCCGTAGCCAGATGTGTTAGGACAATTTTGATTGCTACTAGCCAATAAGCAACTGGGTTTCCACTCAGCAACGCCACATGCTCCACTTGGTGAGTGAGTCGCTGTCTTGGCGCTTTGCGTCGATGGCGAACTCACGAACCCGAAGGGGGAAACCCCAAGACCCTTCGGGTGACGCTCGTACCTCGCTAACGCTCTTGCTAACGGCAGTTACTCCACTTGGGGAGACCCCAAGACCCTTCGGGTGACGCTCCTGCGTTGCTAACGCTACGCTAACGCCAGTTGCTCCACTTGGGCAAAGCCCAAGACCGCACTGGACTCACCGTACTGCCTCACCGCAGTGGCTCCTCAGCACTTTGCTATACTGTGGAAAGTCAACAGTCAATTATCAAACGCCATCCCCAGAGCGATTTATGCTCGCTTATGGCGGCGATCACTGACTTGGGATGGTTCAACATTCATTACCCCTTCTTTTAAAGGCAGGGTGCGGAGGCATTTATTAAAAACGTTGACTTGATAAATCCGATTATTTGTAATGTCTAATCCAGTCAACCAACCACTCCGGGGATGGTAAGCACCAGTGTCTATATCTAGCCACCCTTGCCCTTGTGCGAGTTTACCAGGAGTCACACCAGGTAGGGTAAAAGTTATGGTATGGCCAATAATAATTAGTTTATCACGAAAGTATGGCTGTTGAATGCTGTGAAATTCATCTCTGATCCAGCAAAATTGCTCAGCGGTTTGTTCTGCTAAAGGTATGGAAGGATGAACGCCAGCATGAGTTAACCAAATATCTCCTAAATCGATATATGTAGGCAGCGTCCTAAACCAATCTAAATGTTCGTCGGGAATGGGGGCTTGTTGGTAACTGGCTATGGTTGCTTGCCCACCACTGTACAGCCATGCTTGCATCGCTGGCTTGGGAATGCTCTCATTTGTGAGAATGTTGATTAACATCTGCTCATGATTTCCCAGCAGACAGGCATAATTATTTCGTTTAACAAAATTAACTACATGTGAGCTATGAGGGCCACGATCAATTAAGTCTCCCAGAAAATAGACTTGATCGTCTGATGCTGGGGCGATCGCCTCCAACAATATCATTAGACCTTCATAGTGACCATGCACATCCCCAATAACAATTCGACGCTGGCTAGATTCGCTCATCGGCTCTTAGCTAGAATAATTTGGCTCACTACTTCTGCTACAGTTTAAGCTGTCTAATTTCCAAGAAAGAAATGTAAAAAAAAGTTGATAATTTTTCACTTGACTCAACAATCATCAGTAAACAGTTATCAGTCATCAGTCAACAATCATTAAGAGTACTTATGCTGCCTGAATACGCTTTAGCTTAGAATTTAGGCAGTTGCCGTATTGTACTTGGATAAACAATGTCTGAAAACTTCTCTCCCGAAATTAGCTCCCGCATCTGTAACCACATGAATGAGGATCATACTGATGCAGTAGTTCTTTATGCCAAAGCTTTTGGTGGTGTCACAAATGCAACAGCAGCACAAATGCTGTCAATTGACTCTGACGGAATGGATTTAACAGCACAAGTAAATGGTGAAACTGTACCAGTTCGTATTCAGTTTGATCATATTTTAGCTGATGCAGAAGATGCTCACCAAACTTTGATTGCAATGGTAAAGCAAGCAAGAGTTCAAGCAAATCAGCAATAGTCTCAGCAAATTACCAAGTTTTCTGTCTAATAACACCACGAAAACTTTGATTGATGGGAGTATCAGGAAATTTTATCTGTATTTTTCAGTAAAAAGTAATTTGCTAGCGCCGAATTACTTTTTACTAATTTTAACTTTACATCTATGCATAAAATTCGGTTTGTTGATTTATTTTCCGGGATAGGAGGAATTAGATTAGCTTTTGAACAGGCTGCTCAATATTTAAATCTACAAACTGAATGTGTTTTAAGTAGTGAAATTAATAAAGATGCTCAATTAGTTTACACGAAAAACTTCGGTCACACACCTTTAGGCGACATTAGACTGATAGATAAACTACCAGAACATGAAATTTTATTAGCTGGATTTCCCTGTCAATCCTTTTCTCATGCTGGTAAAAAAGAAGGTTTTGGTGATACTAGAGGCACATTATTTTTTGAAATTACTCGATTATTAGATACATATAAACCACAAGCTTTTATTTTTGAAAATGTCCGTGGTCTTTACAGCCATGATAAAGGAAGAACCCTGGCAACAATTAAACACGAAATCCAAAAAATAGGTTACAGCTTTAATACTTTTTTACTCAACAGTGCTAATTTTGATTTACCGCAAAATCGCGTCAGAATTTATCTAGTAGGAATTTTAAATGCTACTCCCACATTTGATTTAATTTCTGACGTGGGGCCAAAAGATTCTCATTCTTATAATCCCCAGCAGCTATCTTTGTTTTCTCCACTTCAAAAGACTGTAACTGTTGCCGATATTTTGGAAGATAATCCTGATAAAAAATATGATTGTTCACCAGAATTTATTCAAGCTTTAAGTCGAATATTTAATCATGATTTAACTCGTTTACATGGTGTGAGACTTATTGATTATCGTGGAGGGAACTCTATTCATTCTTGGGAATTAGGATTGCGTGGAGAATGTAGTAAAGAAGAAATCGTATTGATGAATAATTTCATCTTAAAAAGGCGAAATAAAGTATTTGGTTATGAACAAGATGGTAAATTATTAACTCAGGAACAGATAGCTAGTTTTTGCGATTATCCCCATCTGGAAGAAATCTTGAATTCATTAGTTACTAAAAAATATCTCAAACTAGTTAACGGTAAATATAAACCTGTATCTGGCAATTTTTCATTTGAAGTTTATAAGTTTGTCGATCCAAATAAAATTTCGGTAACGTTGGTTGCTAGTGATGCCAATAGATTAGGTGTTTATCATAATCAAAGAGTGCGGCGATTAACTCCCCGCGAAGCAGCAAGATTGCAAGGTTTTCCTGATAGCTTTATACTTCATCCAAATGATGATAAGGCTTATTATCAACTAGGAAATTCTGTGAGTATTAATGTTGTGAAAGCTGTGGCTGAAGAAGTGATATTAAAAACTTTGTCCCACAGTAAAAAACATATAATCAAGTCTCATCCAATGCTTGCTTAATTGTTGATTTGCAAATTCATTGGCTGAGTTTAAAATACTTTGTACCTTTGTGGGAAAAATTAAAGAACCACAAAAGACACTAATTGTTTTACTTTAATCTTGATGCAAATACGTCGCAGGGGAGCAGGGGAGCAGGGGAGCGGGGGAGC
>NZ_JAECZC010000113.1 GCF_016056305.1 Amazonocrinis nigriterrae CENA67
GGCTAGGTCAATGGTGGTGGTTGTTTGGTTCATGCTTGAGTTGAGTAGGCTGAATGAAAGTACTGTTGATGCTTTAGTCGGCATTTGGGGCAGGTGGCAATCAACGGGGAAAGGTTGCGCGGGCTAAAAGTACGACCACAGGCGGCTACTGTTCCGTTGCTAAGCGGACTTAGCCAATGGATGAACTTTTTACGCTTCATAGGTTTAGTGTTTTTGTTCATGAAGTTAGTCACTTGTCACTCCCTAGCAGGTCTTTCGTTCGCTCAATGCTTGCAGGCTGCTGTCTCTGCATGGTTTGGGGTGTTAGTTGTCAGTTGTCAGTTGTCAGGCACTCAGCGCTGGCAGGTCTTTCACTTGCCTCAGTGGCGGTAGGCTGCCATCTCTACTTGTTTTGCGTGATAGCAACTAAAATCATATATGGAATATACCATATACACGAATATCCTATATGGTATTTTATGAATAGAAAATTGATATCCTATATAGGAAGTTGATCATGGTCACTAAAAATGGGGAAATCAGCCAAAGCCAGACACAGGGAATATGGACAGATCAAGAAGAACGTAAGCCTAGTAATGACGGACGATGGGATAACGGGACTCGACAGCCTGGCGGAGAAATTGGGTGTCAGTCGCTCTCATCTAGTCGAATTGATTGGACGAGGACAGATCCCCCTGTCAGTACCGGAGATGACCCTCTTGGGGGAACAGTACAGCAGCTAATCGCGGACACTCGTGAAGAAATTCTCGAAATAGAAATACGAGGCGAAAAGCTGCGCCAACGCTTGACAAGCTTGGAAGAACTATCGGAGAGACTAAAAGAAAATCCTGTAAAAGAATGAGCCGTTTACCTGCGAAGGTTGACGGCTTTATTCGTGGGTATGATCACCAGCTAGGTGCGATCGCCCTACTCCAGCCGAAAACAGGTGCGCTTATGAATAACCAAACCCTTACAAACAAATACGGGTATCTTCCGATGCTTAGATCGTTGGAACCCGTAGATGCTGATATGAGTTGCGCTACCAACTCATATCACTATGATGGACTTTCTCTCTTGGTTATCTGTCAGTTTGCCTGGGCCAATTTTTGGGCTTGCGGTAGCAATAATGGTGCTTCTACTCACCTTTGCTTGTGCAATCGGTTTGTGGCTTTTCTTGTACATTATTGCTCTCATTCCAGGCACGGATTTTTTATTTGTAGATATTGAAGAAAAGTTAAGTAAGTAGGCACGAAAAAACCAAACTATGTGAAGATAAGTAAATACGGAGAATGTATCTACCGAGGTAACAAAAATATGGGTGCGCGTTTAAGGGTGTTTTTAACTAGTGAGCAAGACCGAACCCTTTTAAATTTGAAAACAGCAGACGTACCGCAGAAAGTAAAAGACCGAGCAGAAGTAATCAGATTAAACGCGCATGGCTGGTACGTAGAAAAAATAGCGGCTCATGTAAATTGGAATTCACAGACAGTAAGGGAGGTTTTGCACTCTTGGGAAAAGTATGGTCTGGAAGGACTGTGGGAACTACCTGGCCGGGGGGGTAAATCAAAGTGGAAACAAGAAGACATAGCATTTTTGGAAGAAACTCTCAAAAAAGAACCACGCACATACAATAGTGTTCAATTAGCCCAGAAATTAGAAAGTGAACGCAGTGTTAAATTGAGTCCTGACCGATTAAGACGGGTACTCAAAAAAAGGGGTTCATTTGGAAACGAACAAGGAAGAGTCATCAAAACAAGCAAGATAGAAAGCTCAAACAAATCAAGCAAGCAGACTTAGATATGTTGGAACTGGCTGCTGCTGCTGGAGAAATCGATCTGAAATATTTAGATGAATCAGGTTTTTGTGCATGGAGTGAACCAAGTTACACATATTATTTTAAAGGTGAGCAAAAACGTCTGGAACAAAGTCCACGCCGTGGTCGAAGGTTAAGCATTATTGCTTTTTTTCAACCCCTAATTAGTTTTATTTATGGTTTGGTTATTGGCGGTGTTAATCGCAAATCTTACATCCAAATGATGGAGCTTGAAGCTCTTGATGCTTCAAAAACTGGACGTATTAAAGTCATCGTGCAAGATAATGGCCCCATACATCGATGTAAAGAAGTTCAACAGTTATGGTCAAAGTGGGAAAAACAGGGTTTATACATCTTCTTTTTACCTAAATATTGTTCTCAAATGAACCCAATTGAATTGGAATGGCAACACCTCAAAAAAGACGAATTAGCTTCTAAAATGTTTGACGATGAGCTAGACCTTGCTTATGCCGTAATGGATGGTGTTCAAACCAGAGGGGAAAGAGGAAACTATAGTACCCAACGTATTAAATTTAACCGCAATCACTTTGGTTAACTTTTCGTTACGTATTTAGGAATTTTCCTGCCCACTTACTTAACTACTTCTATTCAACAGAAGCTAACAAATTCTCCACCAAAGCTACGCGGGAAAACTTCTCACTCATACCGCACCGACCCTAGAAACAGACATCTGCAACACCAGCTACTAGGAATGCTACAGGGTGACACAGCGACAGCCAAACGACTGCTGAGGCAACAGCGACGGAATCACCCAGGCAAGTCTGACAACTGGTATCTAGAAAAAGTGATTTACGACTTGGAACGCGATCGGCGTCGCTAACTCCTATCAAAGAGTTGCAACGGTTGCTGACCAATCCAAAGTTAGCAGCCGTTTTATTTTGCGATCGCGCCAGGAGTGAGGAGAGCGATCGCGCCAACCAACATCAAAACCAACCATGAACAGAGACGAAGCCCTTAAACACCAACAATTTAACCAACCCTGCTATTACACAGAGGACGCTTTCCCGAAATTGAAAGGCAAACCCCTTTACATTTGGGAATTAGGCGAAACAACAGCGCAGGTCGGCGAAACGCCACCAACCATCACGCAAACAGGTCAATCCCTCCCTAAAGTTTGGATGAGACTGCGCGAATTAACCTCAACTGACATACCAATGACCAAACATGAAATCATAGCTGC
>NZ_JAECZC010000114.1 GCF_016056305.1 Amazonocrinis nigriterrae CENA67
ATTGGGGATTGGGGATTGGGGATTGGATTCTACTATTAGTCATTACATCTGGCCCACTACCCATTACCCATTACCCATTACCCATTACCCATTACCCAGTCCTCGCCAAAACGCCAGTGGATCTTGGGTCGGGCGGCAGTTGGGATAAGACCGCAAGCTAACTTCCATACCAGGTTGAAACTCAGGAGGCACGATCGCAAATCCCAAGCATAGGTGAGCTAGGGATTTAGCAAATTTCTGATGATGTCCAGGTGAACCAGCATGAGCATGAGCATATTCATGGATCACCAACAACTGCCAATCTTCTGGAATCACTCGTCCCACATCAATCAGAATAGTAATTGGGTCTGTTTGCAGATTACAAAGACCATCAATCCTAAAGGAATTGGCCAAGGGAGCTGCAAATATCTGAATTGCACATTGCTCCCAAGGGTGAAAACAGTTGTGGCACGCCTGAAGACAGGCATTAAGTTGAGCGTTCACGGCATCAATATGATTGCCAATCCAAGTGCAGATAGGAATGCGCTTGTCTGGGTCGTACACCAGATCTACTATGTCTGGCTCTAGAGCCAAGCTGCGAGTACGATACAAATAATCTAACCCGCGAGTAAATGGATCGGTGCTGGTTGCGATCGCTAATTGATTAGCCAAAGAAGGAAAACGATTTTGTGGGTTCAATAACTTTCTCAATCTGATCGGGGGTCAAATTTGAAAAATCAGCGACATCTGAATTAAAGGAAACGCCTTGAGCATCTGCTATCCGAAATTCTGTACAGAATGTGGCGGTACTAAACCCACCGAAGCGTTTTAAAGTACTAGTCCGCATCCGCACACTGGGGCTAACAAACCAGAATCGCTCTATCGAACTCATGGTATCGTAGTCAGTTGTCAGAACCAAGCCATCCTCATCATCCATGTGATAACGACCCGCTACAGGAACAATTTCGGCGTAGCCGCGCTCTCGCAGCAGTGTTCCCTGTCTACCATCACTAGTATCCGGCAGCAGTGCAAAAACTGTCGAACCTGTATGATTTTCGTCTTCTTTATCCCATCCCATCGAACCGTGCCAAGACACAAAAGCTCCACCGATCGCGCTTCTAGGGTCAAACTCATGGAGTTGGCAAATCTCTATGATTTTCGGATCATCAGCACTCAAAGCCTGGATCTCAATTTCAGATTCACCTCTTTCAGCGCGTTTGAAAGCTAGGTGGTGTGTGGTTCGTTGCGATCGCCACTTGCCAGTACTGAGTTGAAAAAACTCCATTGCATCCATAGATTGAAACCTGACTCCTATCGATGATCTTTCCTGGTATTCAAATTATTGGGTAACTCTACCCTCTACATCATAAAACTTTGATGGGAGTCAATGGTCAGTTGTTAGTTGTCAGTTGTCAGTGGTCAGTAGTCAGTAGTCAGGAATTATTGGTGTTAGTTCCCCCATCTCCCCTATCTTCCCTATCTCCCTCATCCCCCCATTGCCCCCAAAGCCCCCCATCTCACTACTTAAAGGGTGGGGATCAATCATGTTCAGGTGTGGAAGATGTTTGAGCAGGCTAAGTCAAAATCTAATGAAAAATTATGGCGATCGCGCATCTGCATTTAATGGGTAAATAAAGTTGGCAACAGTTTCACGTTCGATCCAGCCTTGTTTGCGATAAAACTCTCGTTGATAGGATTCTCGCTGTTTGTGGTTCAGCAACATCAGCACTGAACATTTTCGGATTTTCGCCTCATTGATGACAGCTGCTAACAGGGTTTTGCCGACACCCTGACCACGATTAGCCTGTAGGATGAATAACTCGGATACATAAGCTTGCAGTTGGGGAAGAAACGGACAGGGTAGCCAATGAACTGTAACGTATCCGATTACCTCGCTTTCAGCATTTTCAGCTACATAGACCGAATGACTATCATCTGCATAACACTGAGCAATGTGCTGCTGAATTTGCGTGATGGTTTTCTCAATAGGCGTTGAATTCACCCATGCAAACCAACCCAATTCTCGGAGAATTTGAGCGATCGCTTTTGCATCTGATTCTTGAGCTTTTCTGATATTGGAAGGAAGCATGATCTGAATTTGTTTGCGAGTTCATTAAACAAGAGTTATACGATTTTGGATTGTCAAAAAGTTATTAGATAAATTTTTTGGTGTTTTATCCTTTACAACTGTTAACTTCTGCCTGGTTGTATTATTTTTTGGATGATTTGTAAACGGTTATCTAGATTATTTTTGCTAGCAGCTTGAACGCTGTTGACAATAGCCTCCGGTGCAGTTTGGGAAGAACCACTTTCAAAGGGAGGTTGGGGATTGTATTCTATTTGTAGTTGAATAGATTGGGCGATCGCTTCTGTGAATAATTCCGCAGCTAAAACTAGCCCAAAGTCAATTCCTGATGTTACACCAGAGCCTGTAATGCGATCGCGGTCAATGACAACCCTTTGGTTGACTACCTCAACTCCCAGTAATTCCAGCAAATCTAGATAAAGCCAGTGAGTAGTGGCGCGATAGCCTTGGAGTAAACCAGCCGCCGCCAGCAGCAAAGAACCTGTGCAAACTGATGTCACATAACGGGCTTTTTCTCCCTGAGTTTGCAGAAAGTCGAGAAATTTCCTATCTTCCAGCTTCGCGTTAATACCTATCCCTCCTGGTACAAATAACACATCTAAAGGTGGAGACTGATCAAATGTCGTGTCGGGTAGAAAAGTCAATCCGCGATCGCTCTTAATAGGTTCTAGAGTCTCCGCCAGCAGATATAATTGCGTGTTTGGGAATCTAGCAAAGACTTCATAAGGGCCTGTGAAATCTAACTGTGTCAGATTTGGGAACAGTACGATACCAATAGATAAATTTGTCATTGGTCAATAGTCATTAGTCAGTAGTCAGTAGTCATTTGACTTATAGCACAAGCCTTGGTAGTGAGGACATCAACAGTTAATAAAACCTAGACACAAAAAGACTTTTCACCCAGTCCCCTGCTATATATCTACGAAGGGGTACGTCTATGCACAAAGCTTTCTCCACTTAACAATGCGATCCCGAATGTGACAATACCAATTCCTAGGCTTTGAACTACGTTTAAAGTTTCGCTAATTGTTGCCCATGCGACTAACGCTGTCAATGCTGGGCTGCTAGAACCGATGATAGAAGCGGTAGTTGCGCCAATCATCCGAATCCCCAAATTGTTTAGAGTATGTCCGATAAAACTGATCAAACCCGAAAAAATACTGCCAATCCATATAGGTGTCCAATCAAGTTGGATATTAGGAGGCGGCCAGAACAATAAGCTAACGCCGGAAAGCAGCAGAGTAGAGGCAAAACTGATCCAGGTGAAAGGAATTGGATGGAATTTTTGCAAACATTTTTGGGCGATGACACAATAGAAGGCGTAAACGATCCCCGCACCTATACTTGCAAAAATGCCTATAGCAATAGCATGACTGCTGTAGGTAGCTGAAGATTGAGGAATGGTGAGGACGCTACCTATGAAAATAATACCCATCACTAGCCAGCGGTAGAGTGTGGGGCGATCGCCAAAAAACCTCCAAGCAAGCAGCGCCGTAAACACCGGATAGGTAAAGAAAAGAGTTATAGCAATTCCAGTGGAAATCAAGCCAATAGCGATGTAGAGTGAGGCAATATACACAAACATCAGCACCCCACAGCCAAACGCTTGGATGAGAACATCAAAGCGATCGCGTCTAAACAACTCTCGCAATTCTTTAAAAGCAGATGGATATAGCTTAAATGCTAGAGATGCCATAAGTGGAACCACTAGCAGCATTCGCATAAACATCAGCAAGAATGAATTTTGCAAATCCGGTTTTACGTATCCACCAAGTAAAAATAAACTTAGTACGATATGTTCTGAAAACAAAACTCGTACAGTCACGTTGTGAAACGCCAAAACAAAGGAGGATAGAAGAACCGTGAGGATGCCTAACACGCGCTAAAGGTTTTTTTAAACCTGATTGTATTGCTAAAACCACTGGACTGACAGACCGGACAAGGTTTGAGTTTTTAAGGCTCTAGTTTCGTCGCTTGCAGGGAAGGTCGCCCAGAAAATTCATCATACCATTGAGCAACTTGAGGATAATTCTGCCGCCATTGGAAATCAGGCAGACGAACTTCTAAGGCTAGTGTAGAAGCGAGGGTAATATGAGCCAGCTTAGGAGTTTGGTCAAGTTTTTCGGAAATCTTCTCGAAGTAGTCCAAGATTCGCAAAGCACGCGATCGCTCGAACTCAATTATCTTTTGTGAGCGCTCACTTTCTGTACGCAATATTAGCTCTCGTAACCAGGTACCAAGACCATCGATAAATGCAGTTGTTATCCCTTCAAGCTGCTGGGAAAAGACATCAGCATCGTCAGCGACAATTTTGATCTCAGGATTTAAGCGATTGAGATAAGTGACGATGATCCGCGCTTCACTCAAGATAAATCCGTCATCAGTCGCCAGAGTTGGCACTTTACCTGTGGGATTGTAATTGAGTAATTCGCTAGTGGAATCACGCAAAGTGACTTTTTGCAGTTCCACTCGGTCGGCTAAATTGAGTTCAATGATTGCAACCCGTACTATGCGTGCGTATTGAGATTTTTCTGTATAGAAGAGTTTCATGAGAAAGCGCGATCGTCCTTTTTGGTGAAGCTAGACTACAGTATTCTGTTTAAGAGTCTAGCTTAGTGATACTAAGTTGCTTCAAAAAGAGTATCAAGACGTAAGAAAGTAACATCCTCCTCATCTTCCTCATTCCTTTTATCACTCACTACCTTTACCTGTTGTAGATGTATTATCTTCAGAGCAAGAAAATTGCTAGTTATTGCCATGTTACTGACTACACTACAATGCTGTAGTAAATACTTTGTCAAGTCGCGGTATAATGAATAGTCCAAGAAACAGGAGTGTTTGGGCAATATTATGTATTCGATCTGGCCGCCAGTCCTAAGAATTACTGTTGTGTGTGCAACAACACTGTATGCAAACAAGGCCATATCTCAAATCACCCCAGATAGCACACTAACAGAGAAAACCCAGATCAATACAGTAAATAATATTACAAATATTACGGGCGGCACAAAAGCAGGAAGTAACCTTTTTCACAGTTTTACCGACTTTTCCGTACTCAAGGACAGCACAGCCTATTTTAATAATGCTGCGGATGTCCAAAACATTATTAGTCGAGTGACGGGTAGTTCAATCTCAAAAATTGATGGATTAATCAAAGCTAATGGCACAGCTAATCTGTTTTTACTCAATCCCAACGGGATTATTTTTTCAGAAAATGCCCAATTGAGTATTGGTGGTTCGTTTGTTGCCAGTACCGCCAGCAGTCTTAAGTTTCCTGATGGTAGTGAATTCAGTATTACTAATCCTCAATCACAGCAGCTACTGACAATTAATCTCACTCCAGGATTACAGTATGGAGTCAGTCAACCAAAAGCAACAATTACTAATGCTGGCAATTTAGTTACCCAGCAAGACTTGACTTTAGTAGCTGACAAACTTGATTTACAAGGACAGTTAGTAGCCGGCAGAGATTTGACAATTCAAGGTCAAACTACAGTACAGGTGCGAGATCATGTGCAATCTCCATTTAAAGCGCAAGCAGGTAGAAATCTAACAATTCAAGGCGATCGCGGCATTGATATAGTAGCCTTAAATTCTCCAGTACCAGCATCGTTTGTGAGTGGGGGAAACTTGCGCCTCATCAGTGATGGTGTAATTTCTGGAGATGGGCGTTTTAGTAGTGGCGGTAGTTTTTCCCTTGAGAGTTTGTCAGGAGAATTAGCCAACTTAGTCAGCCTTCATGGCCCAATTATTAGTTCCAACAGTGATGTTGATGTCGCTGCTAACTATACAGGAGCATCGCTTTTAGTAGAAGCTAAAGGTAACATTCGCTGGCTTGGAGATATTAATATTACCCAACCGAATAATAGTAATTTGCCAAGTGACGCAGACACCACCAAACTCAGCACCACTCCAGCATTAATTATGCGATCGGGGCAGAGTACTCTAGCTTACGGAAATATAAATTCTGATTCAGCCTTTTTGTCTAGCTCTAGTCTTGTCCCTACAGGAATTACATTAGGTGGAAATGTTACTGTACAGCCATTTAATGATATTGGGGGAACAGTTGACCTGTTAGCAGCATCAGGAAACGTCAATACTCAAAGAATAAGTACGAATGGGGAAACACAAAGCCCTTATTATTCTATAGAAGTAAGTCCTGGAATTTTTTATACTTTTTTCGGTCAAATCAATAATGCTAATGGCGGTGCAATTAAAATTACTGCCCAAAACGGCGGTATTAGCACTGGTGATTTATACTCCCACTCATACTCAAGCTCTGGCAATACCGGAAACGGTGGCGATATTATCCTGGAAGCAGGAAAAGGTAGCATTAATACTGGCAATTTGTTTTCTTTCTCTCGCGCAGACTTTGGTAGTTTTCTCTCTTCTTATCACTCCGACTCTGGTAATGCCGGAAATGGAGGGGCAATTACACTTTCTGCCGTCGGTGGAGATATTAACTCTGGTGATTTCGACTCTTCTTCTTCTGCTTATTTCTCTTCTGGTGATGGCATGGCAAGAGATGGAGGAGCAATTACACTTTCTGCTTTTGGTGGATCTATTAATATTAACAATTTGAAGTCTTTGTCTTATGCTGTTGGCTCTACCAACACCACAGGAAATGGAGGAGCAATTACACTTTCTACTGTCGGTGGCGATATTAACTCTGCCGATTTTGACTCTTCTTCTTTTGCTTATTTCTCTTCTAGTTATAGCAAAGCAGGAAATGGGGGAGCAATTACACTTTCTACTACCGATGGAGATATTAATACTAATAATTTCAGGTCATTTTCTTACGCCTCAAGCTTTACTAATAGCACAGCCGGAAATGGGGGAGCAATTACACTTTCTGCTGTCGGTGGAGATATTAACACTTTATTTGTGAACTCTTATTCTATCTCCACAGGCTTTAATAGTAGCACAGGCGGAAATGGGGGAGCAATTACACTTTCTGCTGCCAGGGGTGGTATTAACACTTCCTCTTTGAACTCTTCTTCTTACTCTTTTAGCTCTACTAGTAGCACAGGCGGAAATGGGGGAGCAATTACACTTTCTACTACCGATGGAGATATTAATACTTCCGATTTCAACTCTTCTTCTACCTCCTCTGGTTCTACTAGCACAGGCGGAAATGGGGGAGCAATTACACTTTCTACTACCGATGGAGATATTAACACTTTCTCTGTGAAATCTTCTTCTACTTCCACAGGCTCTACTAGTAGCACAGCCGGAAATGGGGGAGAAATTACACTTTTTACTACCGATGGAGATATTAATACTTCCGATTTCAACTCTTCTTCTACCTCCTCTGGTTCTACTAGCACAGCAGGAAATGGAGGAGCAATTACCCTTTCTACTACCGATGGAAATATTAATACTTCCGATTTCAACTCTTCTTCTTACTCCTCTGGCTCCACTAGTACAGCCAAAATAGGGGGAAAGATTAATCTCTTTGCATTTCAAGACATCAACATCAATCGTGTCAATTCCTTTTCTGTCTCCTCTGGTTCTACTAGCACAGCCGGAAATGGGGGAGAAATTAGTATCGAAAGCTTAAATGGCAACATCACTGCTAATGATTTACTTTCTACATCATATTCTTCGACCCAAAGTGCTGGAAATGGTGGTTCAGTTAGCCTGAATGCGGTCAATATCATCAAAATTCGTTCTATAAACTCTACCGGAAGATTAGGTTCAGGAAATATCACACTCAAGAGTAATGCACCTTTCGTGATGGACAATAGCATCATTTTCAGTGATACCTTTGGTTCTGGCAAAGCAGGAGATATTAGCATTACTGCACCATCTATTAGTCTGACGAATAGCGCCCAAATATCAGCTAACACCCATAGTAGTGGACAAGGTGGAGATATCAGGCTCGTAGCTGCCGATAGTATAGAACTCAGTGGTACAAGTGAGCTAATACCTGGAGGAATTTTTTCCGATTTTGTTTTTGATAATGCTAGCGGTATTCCCCCTGGAACCTATCTTGGTGGCTTTATTCCTACGGGTACTATTGGGGAACCTCCTGAAGGCACTTTATTTCCTAGCGGTGTGTTTGCACAAACAACTGTAGGTTCTACTGGTAGTGCTGGTAACTTGACATTTGAAACAGACAGACTAATCATTAAAGATGGAGCAGCGATCGCTACAACTACCTTTGGACAAAGTGGCAATGCAGGTAACATTGCCATTCAAGCAAATGATTCTATTTCAGTGAACAATGGCTCAATTTTAAGTGGCGTGGCAGGGGGAGCAAGGGGAAATAGCGGCAACATCCAGTTAAAAACCAGTTCTCTTTCCCTCTCAAATAGGGGAATTGTGCAAACCCAGACTTTAGGAGCAGGTAAAGCCGGAGATATACAGATAATTGCTGATGCAGTCAGTCTGTTGGGTGCTGGCAGTGGAATACTCTCAGGTAGTGGCGGTAGCAATGAATTTTTAGGAACTACAGGCGACAATATTGGGTCGGGTGGAGATATTAGTATTACCACTAATAGTCTCAGCATCGCTGATGCCGCAGTTTTAGATGCTCAAACCCAGACTAATTCTCGTGGTGGCAACATCATAGTCAATGCCAACACATTAAATGCTTTGAATGGTGGGCAACTGCGGACATCTACATCTGCTGGTGGTCAAGCAGGAGACATGAGATTGAATGTCTCAGAAATTGTCTTATCTGGCTCTCAGACTGGTTTATTTGCCCAGACCAATAGTTCAGCTAATGCAGGAAAAATAGTTTTCCAGCCTTTTGATAGCAAACAAACTTTAACAATTAATCTTTTGGATGGAGCGCAGATATCTGCATCCACTGCTAGTCTTGGTCAAGGAGGGAGTCTCACTTTTGCTGCCCCTGAGTCTATTACTCTCAAAGGCAATGGTACTTTGACAGCCACCGCCGAAGCTGATGCTAGTGGACAAGCTGGTGATGTGCTGCTGACTACCAAAAAACTCAATATTGCTGATGGAATACGTATCTCTGCTGCTACCAACTCTACCAATCCCACAGCTCATGGTGGCAATCTTCACATCCGCACTACACAATTGAACCTCACAGAAAGTAGCTCCTTAGAAGCAGGAACAACAGGTGCAGCACCAGGAGGAAACTTAACTATTCAGCCTGATGAAAACAGCCAGACCTTAACAGTTAATTTTCAAGGTGCGTCAACTGCATCAGCATCGACATCCGGTAGCGGTAAAGGAGGCACACTCAAAATATCTGCACCTGATTCTATTATTCTCAGTGGTAATGGTTCTCTTGTCTCTGCTGAAACTACAGGTTCTGGTGCAGGTGGTAACTTGATTTTAGAAACAGGAAAAATCACTGTGCAAGATGAAGCACAAGTGACGGTAAACAGTACAGAGTCAGGCACAGCAGGCTCATTAATCATGTCAGCTAACTCTATTTTGCTAGATAACAAAGCCAAAATTAGTGCTGACACTACAGGTGGAGGCGGAGATATTTTCATCAATACACCTTCTTTAGTATTGCGTCGCGGTAGTAGTATTACTACCAACGCTCAAGGAGACAATATCCCTGGCGGCAATATTACCATTAATAATCAAGGTGGCTTCATCATCGCCGTTCCCCAAGAGAACAGTGATATTAGTGCTAATTCCCGTGACTTCCGTGGAGGTCAAATTAAAATTAGTACACAAGGTATATTTGGCACGCAGTTCCGTAATACACAAACTCCAGACAGTGATATTACAGCCACAGGTGTTAGTTCCCAGTTGAATGGTACGGTACTAATTAACACTCCTGATGTTGACCCCAGCCGAGGGTTAACTCCGTTACCAGAGAATTTTGTCGATCCTAGTTCCCTGATTACTCAAAATGCTTGCCAAAAGAGCGCAGGCAGTAGGTTCGTGATCACTGGACGCAGTGGCTTGCCATTAGACCCCAGTCAAGTTTTAACTTCAGAAGAGGCACTAGTTGATTGGATTGAACTCACTTCACCAGTCACTACTCAACTGCAACGAACCGATAAATTAGATACCTCTTCAACTTCCAATACTCATACAAGGATGGAGCCAATTGTAGAAGCTCAAAGGTGGGTAATCAACAATAGAGGCGAGGTAATCCTCATTGCTCCTAGTCAAGCCAGCACACCCAATTGGCAGCAATCTCCTGCTAGTTGCTCTACATTTTAAATAGTAGTAATGCAAGGGTTGGCGAACTTCTAGTAGTCCACCAAGATAACTCTGCGTCGTGTTGATCTGGGGGAGGCTGGGGGGAAAGAGAATTGTTAATTGTTACTTCTTCGCTCTCCCTGCTCCTCTGCTCCCCTGCTTTCTTCTCCAATCTCTAAACTGCAACAGCCTCGCGTCGGTTGTATGCAGAAGAGTCTCCCTTAATGGCTTGACTTTGTTTACCATCAATGCTTACTGGGATGTCACCAACGATTGTGACTCGTTGAACATGGCGGGGTTGGTCGCCGTAATCAGCGATCGCATAATGTTGAGTAGCGCGGTTATCCCAGAATGCCACGTCACCAACTTGCCAACGCCAGCGAACTGTGTTTTCAGGCCGGGTTACATAAGCCTGCAATAGTCTTAAAATATCGTCTGATTCAGTTGTTGATAGACCTCGGAATTGACGAACAAAACCACCAATGAATAGCCCACGTTCGCCAGTTTCAGGATGAACCCGCACAACTGGATGAAGAGTCTCGTACACGGTCGAGGTGAAAACAGCTCGGTAAGCTTTCACATCTTCTGGAAGGTCAAAACCTGTTGCATAGTCATAGGCGTTGCTATGCACTGCCCAAAGTTCATCCGCAAGGTTACGTAGATAGTTTGGTAAATCCTGGTACGCAGTTACAGAGTTAGCCCAAATAGTATCGCCTCCTGCGGGGGGAATCACCAGCGCCCGCAAGATAGAACCAAGCGGCGGGCGGTCTACAAATGTTACATCGGTGTGCCAACTGTTGGCACGGGAAGTAGTTTTGCCGTAATTTAAATCGAGGACTTCTGGGTGGTCTGGAAGTGATGGTACAGTGGGGTGTGCTGTTGTCACTTCACCAAATCTACGAGCAAAAGCAACTTGTCCGTTAGCATCAAGCTGTTCCTGACCACGGAAGAAAATTACCTTATATTGCACTAAAACTTTGCGGATATCACTGATGATTTCGTCGCTGAGATGATTACTCAGATTAACGCCAATGATTTCAGCACCAATGCGTCCGGCAACTGGTTTGATGTCAAAGTATTGGGAACTCATGTGTTTGTTTCTCCTGAAAAGTTTGTTATTAAAGGGAATTGGGAATGGGGAATTGGGCATGGGGCATTGGGAATGGGGAATTGGCAATTGGTTATTAGACCTCTTGCAAAAGTCGTTCTTAGCATTCTTTTCTTTGCGTCTTTGCGACTTTGCGTGAAACAAAAAAAGATTTATGCAAGAAGTCTATTCTCCTTCATCCTCCTCATCCCCCTCATCTCTCCCATCTCCTCTGCCTGCTACCTTGTTAAACACCAGGCGTAGAGCCACCATCCACGAGAATTTCTGCTCCTGTAATGGAAGCTGCAAGGTCAGAAACTAAAAATAGAGCTAGGGATGCAATTTCTTCTGGCTTGGCGATTCTCTTTAAAGGTATGCCTTGAATGGTTTCTGCTTTTGCTTGTTCTACAGTGATGCCATGTGCTTGGGCATTTTGCTCTGCTAGGCGTTCGGCTCGCTCTGTGGCAGTAGCACCAGGTGAAATGGCATTAATGCGAATATTGTACTGGGCTAACTCTTTAGAAATTCCTCTGGTAAAGTTGATTAGCGCGGCATTAGTTGTACCACCAGGAACGAAGCCAGGGCGAGGTGTGCGTCCTGCACCGCCGATGATGTTGACAATGCGTCCATCACCTCGATTTTTTTGATGGGGTACAACAGCTCTGACTAAGCGAATATAGCCCAATAGTTTTAAGTTCCAAGCATCCAACAATACATCATCGCTCAGTTCGAGGAATGACCCTGCACGGGCTGAACCGGCGTTATTGATCAAAATATCAATTTGACCAAACTGGGTCAGAGTTGTTTCAACGACTTTCTCAACATCTGCTGCTTGAGTGAGGTCGGCACTGATGGAAATGACTTTTGCTCCTGGGGTGGGTAGCGACTGAATGGCACTGATTGCATTTTCTAATCGTTCTGGGTTGCGAGCTGCGATCGCTACATTCACACCTTCACTATAGAGGGCTTTAGCGATCGCTAACCCAATCCCCGCACTTCCTCCTGTGACAATGGCACTTTTGCCTGATAGGTTTAGTTCTAAGCTCATATACAGTTTGACTCAAAAATGTATCTTGTTAAGACTGTCATTTGTTATTGGTCATTGGTCATTTGTAAGTACCAATAACAATGCATGAACAGATAAAGTGATTATGCAATTTGGATGTTTTTAGCTAATTCAGTTGTGGTTGCAAAGCAATAATGTTGCTGATTGAGAGCCTGTATTATGAATTTTCAGGATGGTTTGAGTTTCATCAGATGTGCAACCCAAAAGTATCTTGATTTCTGTATCCCGCTTTTCTAAATCAATAGTACAAATGACGGCAGTCACCGTTTTACCAGACAAACTTCCTATCCAAACATCAATACCTGCTCCATCTCCTGCTTTAGTGTCTTGCAAATATCCATAATCCAAGGGATAAACAAAGCTTGGATACCGTGGATGTGATGTTCCTCGCGGGCGATTGATCTTGACATTACTAGTAGCTACAAGCTGCTCTAGTTTCAGCCAAAAGTCTTCACTGCTGCTCATGCTCAGTTTGAAATGTGCAATACAGCTTTACCAGGAAAGCGTCTGTCGAGCAACTGTTGTGCCACATCAGCTATTTGTGTCCAAGATGCTTCCACATCAATATGAGGACGCAACTGGCCTGCTTCTACTAAAGTTAAAAGCCGTTTCAGACCGATTGCGGCTGATTCAAATCTCAGCTCATCGAATAGGCGTAAACCATACAAGCTCACACCACCAGTCCCGAAGAATTCGGCAGCATTAAATGTGACTTCTGCGCCTCCAGAAACTCCATACAACACTGCTTTTCCATCTTGTGCCAGTAAGCTGAGGGCTATTCCTAGGGTTTTACCACCCACTGACTCCACAATCAAATGATAAGGGCCGTACTCTTTTGCCGGTGAAAGGTCTTCACCTATTACTAGCGATCGCGCCCCTGCTTCTGTGACTAAAGTCTTATAGCCAGGTTGACGAATGTGTGCTGTCACCTGCGCTCCTGATAACCTTGCCAACTGAATAGCAAAGTAACCAACGCCTCCTGATGCACCTGTAACTAGAACTGGGCGACCCAAAACAGAACCACCTTTAAGCACAGCATGGTAGGCGGTTAGACCCGCCACTGGTAATGTAGCAGCTTGAGCAAACGATACTGATGGCGGTAATTCTGCTAGAGCGTTGGTAGAAACTGAGACCAGTTCTGCCCAAGCACCCGCACGGCGCAAGCCGACTACCCGCGCTCCCCAAGGAGCGCCAGAGCCGTCAGCAGCAGGGGTTTCTACTATGCCAGCCAAGTCCCAACCAGGCTGCCAACCAGCCTCTGCTGAGGTTGAACGTTTCACTTCTCCCCGATTGAGAGAAATTGCTTCCACCCGTACTAAAGCTTCATCCAAAGCAGGCTTTGGTGCAGCCACTTCACTCAGTGCCAAACGGCCTGGCACATTGGGGTCAACAATCACAGCACGTATTTTGCTCATACACAATGTCCTGGCTTGGAGATGAGTTTCTAGATTCGGTGGTCTATGATGTAATGCTGTTAGTTTACATCGGCCTTCTTAACTCCAAATCTCTACAACTAGTATGATATTCAATTTAATACGATAAATCTATCGAATTACCGTATTTTGTAATGTAGAGAAAATCTATCACACACAACTCTCAATAATCAAGGGCTTGTCAAAATATTTCTTGCTGTGTTGTCACCTAGTAGTACGCCAAGGCAACTTGGCGGGGTAAAGGGGAAAGGTTTTTGTCCCTTACCCTTTTCCCTTTAACCTTTACCCAACCTCCACAAGTGCATTTTTGGCTTGGCAGACTACTAGCCGCTATGAACTCGTTTTGAGACAATTTAATATTAAGAAAGTTTGGGAATTGTGAATTAATTGCAGAGAATCCAAATTAGTGGCTATCCTGTGGAAAGGCTTGAACGGAAAGGGCCTTAATGAATCATAACAATGTAAGAAAATATTATAAATCTGCTATAATAGCAGATTCAAACCAAGTTTTTGACAGATATCTGATCAAAGTTAGCTTTTCTAAGTATTTAGAGTTGATCTTGGCGATCGCAACAATCAACATGTACAAGACATAAATATTATTTAGCCGCCAAGGTCAACAAACTATGTACATAAGTTTGCTTTAAGGTAATCCAATCTTGATGGTAATTTATCCTCACTGATGTAGATGATGAGCTTTTCAAAACTAAATTAACAAGTCTACTAGCTAAAGTCCAAATGGTGAGATCCTGTTTCTATACTGTTGATTGATTTTTATTGTCAATGTAAACAGGTGAGTGAATATTTATTTTTATAATATGTCAATACTTGAGTTCGATTATTTGATATTTTGCAGTGTTTTTTTTAGTTGTGTAGACAAAGCTTTAATTAAACACATCCTTCTGTGATTGTACAAAAATTTCCTTTCTCCTTGAAGCAGGTATTTTTACACACTAGCTTAAAAGTTATATGTCTGAAGTTAAGGCCCAGCCTGGAATATTCTTCCTAAAGGGCCATGAATGCACTCATTTGAGTAGCTAAATTGAGAACGTGAATGAACAGTATCAATGAAAAACCAAGCAAGGTTTTTGCAAATTAAAAAATACCAAAGGTTTAGTTAGTTACAAGGAGTAACATTATGTCAGATACAAGCAACCGTGGCTTCGCTTCTATGGATGAAGATAAGCAGCGTGAAATTGCTAGCAAGGGTGGACATGCTGCTCACGAAAAAGGTACTGCCCATGAATTTACACCTGAAGAAGCTCGTGAAGCAGGTAAAAAGGGTGGCGAGACTGTAAGTCAAGATAGAGAACATATGGCTGAAATCGGTCGTGAGGGTGGCAAACATTCTCACCGTGGCAGTCAAAAACAAGATGACAGTGATGATGACGATACTGAAGAAAAGGGTACCCAAGGTGGTACACGAGAGCAACACGCTGAAGCAGGACGGCAAAGTCACAAAAACAAGAACAAAAACAAATAATTTCATTTAGTAATTGAGTCAGCTGTCCGACATTTAGTGTTGCATATCTAATTGTGTTGACTGATGATTGATGACTGTCAAACACATTTAATTTAACGTGAATTCGACAGATTTGAAAAACCCCGCTTCCATTCCTCTCCCCTGAAAGGAGGAGCCACTGCGTTGCGCGGGTTCCCCGCGTTGAAGCATGTGGCGTCAGAGGCTTTAAAAGCTTGATTTTTCGTTCTTTATCGAGGATGTTAGAGCCACCTCTCCGCGTCGGAGAGGGGTTGGGGAGAGGTTCATCGAACTCACATTAATTTGCACAATCACTTTATGTAGCCGTTCTTAGTCATTAGTCATTAGTCCTTTGTAAATACAAATGTCTAATGACTAATAACTAATGACAATCATCAATGAGATAATTTCCAATTTAGGCGTACATTTGCTTACTTAATTTCTAAATTTCACCAACGCCTAAAAATTCATTAAGGTTGTATCACAATTGCTGTTCAAAAGGTTCCTGAGTTGAGTCCACCATCTACTTGCAGCATGACTCCATTTACAAATGATGCGGTTGGAGAACATAAAAATACAGCCACATTAGCAAATTCTTCTGGTGTCCCCATACGCCCTAAAGGAATTGCTGCATTGACACTGGCGATTTCTGCTGCTTTTGTCTGACCACTTTTGGCAGTTCGAGCGGTGATTAATTCTTCTACTCGTTCTGTGTATGTCCAACCTGGTAAAATGCTGTTGACACGAATTTGATCGCTACCTAATTCTTGACTGAGGGTTTTCGTTAAACCAATGACTGCGAGTCGAATTGAGTTCGACAAGACGAGATTTTTAACTGGTTGTTTGGTTGAGGTTGAGGTGATAGTCAGAATTGCCGATGCTGTAGATTGCCGTAAGTGAGGTAAGGCGTACTGAATCAACCGAACTGCACTCAGCAAATTTAAATTAACTGCGGCTTCCCAAGCTGCTAAATCAGTGTCATCAAAAGTGCCAGCAGGGGGGCCACCGGCATTGGTGACGAGGATATCCAAGCCACCAAATTTTTCCACAGTAGCATTAATCACCCGTTCAATATCTGCTTGTTGAGTGACATCTGCACGCACTGCCAATACTTCTGTGCCTGTTTCGTTTTCTATCTCCGCAGCAGCTTTGTCAACTAATTCACTACGGGCGCAGATAGCAACTTTTGCACCCTCACGGGCAAATTGCCGTGCTGTAGCTTTGCCTAGACCTTTACTAGCAGCTGTGACTAAGGCTACTTTGCCAGTGAGTTGCAAATCCATAATTTTTGCCTTGTAATTTTAACGCAATTGAAAGCCGAGATTATTGAGGGCTTCACGCAAGCGATCGCGTCCTCTCAATGATTCTACAGTTGCAATCCTTTGGGCTGAGTGTTCTGACCAATCGCCAGGAACATTCATCTTTTGTTCAGTATAGAACTCTTTGATGATGTTGTTGTAGTGAGCGATCGCATCATCTTGGTCTGCTAGTTTATATGTTTCGCGGTGCACCACCGCAGACTGGGGTAAACGTGGCTTCACCGCAGCCGCCACTTCTGGATTAGGATAGCCTACACACAACCCAAATACAGCATACACAGAGCTAGGCAAATTAATTACCCTTGCTACCTCTTCCGGCTTGTTGCGAATGCCTCCGATATATACTGTTCCCAACCCCAGAGACTCAGCGGCTACCGCAGCATTTTGCGCCGCCAAGGTGGCATCAACGGTTGCCATCACAAACATTTCCAAGTATTCTAAAGCATCATGAGATATGCCACGACTATCAGCAACGTGAGCTATACGAGCTAAATCTGCTAACCAAACCAAGAATAAGGGAGCTTGCCTGATATGTGCTTGATTTCCTGCTAGCTTTGATAACTCTTCTTTCCGCAGTGGATCTTCTACCGCTACTACACTCCATGTTTGCAGATTTGAAGAAGTAGATGCAGATTGAGCCGCAGCAACTAGCAATTCCAGGGTTCCTGGTGGTAAAGGGTCAGATAGATAAGCACGGATGGAACGGTGAGACAGCAACGTTGTTAAAGATTCATTCCATGCAATTTCTGCATTGAAGGGAATTTCACCATAGCGCGATCGCAGTAGTTCTGTGGGATGAGTCATAGTAAGTGTGAAGTATCAAAGATAAAGTCAAACAAGGGGAGAACAATTCAATATTTTTTACCCCTACTAAAACGCAGATATGAGTACACCGTCATCAGTCATTAGTCATTCAGTCATCAAAATCACTTTAAATTTTGGGTGAAAATGCAGCATATTGTTCTTTTGTCAATACTGCTTCTTTAACGTTAACCTGTTTGGGAATCAATTTTAGTTGATAATAGGTATCAGCAACCTCTTGTTGTAAATTTATCAGGTTATCGTCAATTGGCACAATACCAAAAGTCCGCCGATTAGTTGCCTTTCTCAGGGTTTCAATATCAATTCCTAATACAGGCGATAGAGTTTGTGCTACTTCTTCACGATGCTGTTTAGACCATTCTTCCAAGTTTTGTATTTCTTCTAAAACTGCTTTCACAATTGTTGGATTTTCAGTCACAAACTTGCGGCTTCCTAAATAATAGCCACCCTGTTTATTAATTCCTGTACCATCAATAAGCACTCTAGCATTTGTTGCTTCTTGTGCTGCTGCATAAAAGGGATCCCAAATTACCCAAGCGTCAACACTGCTTTTGACAAATGCCGCACGGGCATCAGCCGGTGCTAAATATATAGGTTGAATTTCACTATATTGCAATCCTGCTTTTTCTAATGCTTTAACTAACAATAAATGAGCGCTAGAACCTTTTTGAAAAGCAATTTTTTTGCCTTTGAGGTCACTCAATTGTTTGATTGAGGAATTTTGAGGAACAAGAATTGCTGAACCAGCAGGACTAGCAGCAATTCCTGCTATATAAGTTAATGATGCTCCTGCTGCTTGAGCAAATATTGGTGGTGATTCTCCTACATGCCCAACGTCTATACTACCTACATTCATTGCTTCTAGTAGTTGCGGCCCCGCAGGAAATTCAATCCAATTTACAGATACTCCTTCTGGAGACAAACGCTTTTCTAGTACACCCTTAGCTTTGATCAGAATATTAGATTTTTGATAGCCAAATCGTAATAAATTTGCTTTAGCAGGAGCAGAATTACTAACTGACTGAGTATTTGAATCAGCAGAGTTAACTGTTGATGGTGATGAACAAGCTGCGAATAGGAAGCTTAGACAAAAGCCTGTAATAAAAGCCCCTGTAATTGGTAAAAATAAGAAAGATTTCTGTCTGTTTCTCAATTGCAGATAAGTGGATTTCAGCAAAAACATCCACTTCGAGAATAAGCGGCGAAAAAATAAGCTGATCATTGAGATAATTTTTTTGACTGTTTAAAATACTAAAAATCTATATATTTATCGTAGTATATAACTAAATACTAGTCATAGAAAAGCCAAAAAATTATTTTTTACTTTGAATCTCATAGCAAAATGCTGAGGAGCCAGTGCGTTGCGGTGAGGCAGTCCGGTCTTAGGGTCTCCCCAACTGGAGGAATTGCCGAACCCGTTCGCTGAAAGCGTTCCCGTTCGCGCAGCGTCTCCGTTAGGAGAAGGGTAGGTTCCCTCCGTTATAGCACCTGGCGTTGCTGAGTAAAAATACTAGTCCCCAGTCCCTAGTCCCTAATCCCCAGTACCCAATCCCCAGTCCCCTAATCAAGTAAATCGGGTTCTTCGCGCACAATTCTTTCGTAGAGTGGCTGAAAGCTGAACCACCCACTTGCATGTGATCCCACTTGAGTTTGTGCTAAACGTGCCGTTTCATGTTTAATGATATGGGGTCTGCCGGCAGCTTCAGCCAAAAGTTGGGCTTGGCACGATCGCTCTAAAGTAATGTACCACCAAGCAGCCTCATCTACTGTGTGCCCTACGGTGAGGATGCCGTGATTTTTCAGGATGATTGCTTTTTTATTACCCAAGTGTTCCGCTAGTCGCTTGCCTTCAGAGGTATCTAAAACAACACCTGTATAATCATCAAACAAGGCATGATCTTCATAGAAAGAACAGGAATCCTGAGTTAGCGGGTCAAGCAGGCGACCCAAACTAGACCAAGCTTTACCGTATACTGAGTGAGCATGTGCCGCAGCTACTATATCAGGTCTAGCTTCGTGAAGTTGGGAATGGATAGTGAAGGCAGCGCGATTCACAGCAGCATCACCTTTAACCACATCGCCTTCTGTGTTAACTAATATCAGGTCAGAAACACGAATATGACCAAAGTACATTCCAAATGGATTTACCCAGAAATGGTCTGTAAACTCAGGATCGCGAGCTGTGATATGACCTGCTGTTCCTTCGCTGAACCCGAACTTGCCAAATAATCGAAAAGCCGCAGCTAGGCGTTGCTTGCGGTGTAGGCGTTCATCTTCAACTCGCTCAAATACTGGAGGTTGGGGTCTATTGTATTTAGGCATATTCTTTTTCTTCTTCCTCTTTGCAAGGAGCATTGGAATAACCAGAACGAAACGATTTGACGCTCTTGTATTCAGGGATGAACTGGTGACGCCAGATACAGCCAGTATCATTACCCAACACATGGATAGATACAGATGCCGTCTCGGATATAGTTTTGACAGCGTGAATATCTCCAGTTGGAGGTAACAAACGGTAGATATCACCTGGTTGGAGCGATCGCTCTTCAACTACTTCTAATTCTGCATATCCTTCTGCATCACCGCTATCTACACGGCGATAGACAGTCTCTTGCTGGTTGCCTTTGTATAAACCAATTAAACCCCAAGCCAGATGGTCATGGACAGGAGTTGTTGAACCGGGAGGAATTACCAAGCTAAATACAGTTAAAGAACGGTCGAGTGCGCGATAAAGCAGCCATTGACCTATACCACCACCCATCCTGCTATCCGGATTGACTTGCATGAATTTTTCGCTTAACCATTCTTGCTGTTGCAGCAACTGTTGAAAATAGGGTTCCAATGTAGCTAGGGTCTGCATGCGGTTTTCTATGGTGCTGGCGCTAATTTCCCGCACTGTTGCTACAAAAGAACGTAGTTGTTGACTATCAATAAACCATTGGTCTTCCGGTAGTGGTTCCAGGATGGTGTGTGTCATTTATCTTCCTCTTCCTCGTTGGGGGAAGTGAATCAAATTAGTATTAGTTTTCTTACCCGTAGTCACAACAGCACTAGGAGCAATTTTAAAGCTTAGTTGCTCAAACATAGGGTGGGAAAGAGCTTCTTTGAGAATAATTGTAAAGGGATATCGCTGGAATACCGCAGCTTTACCCTGTGATAATAGCATCCTGGCATGGCTGATGCGTACTGGGTACAAGGGTTGTTTGTTAACATCGAGAATCATAACCTTAGTCATTTATTAGACTCCTTACGAGTAGATTGATTAAGCCACAACAGTTGCTTGTCGTTCTCGCCGTTGGACTTCTGCTCGTACTAAGGGAATTACATCACGACCGTAGGCGATCGCATCCCCCAATGGGTCGAACCCCCGAATCAACAGAGTTGTTACCCCTGCCTCGTAGTAATCTACCAAAGATTCTGCTACTTGTTCTGGGGTTCCAACCAAAGCAGTAGTATTGCCATAAGCACCAGTAGCAGCAGCAATTGGTGTCCACAACCGCTTATCGTAGATTTCACTTTCTTGGGCAAACTGTAGCAAGCGATGAGAACCTACTGCTTGCGGACGTGCAGAAGTAAAGTAGGGAGTTGTTGGTAGCTGATTTTCTGTTTTAGCAGCCCGAATTTCCTTAATCCGAGATAGGATAGAACGCGCTCTTTCCCAGGCTTTCTCCTCAGTATCACCCAGAATTGGACGTAGCGACACACTGAACCGTGGAGAACGTCCTGGTGGTGCGGCAGCTTTTACCTCACTAATTCGTTCCTTAATTGCCGCAATAGGTTCTCCCCACATAGCATAAACATCACTATGTTTTGCACCCACAGGTACCGCTGCACCAGAAGCGCCTCCAAAGTAGATAGGTATGTGGGGTTGTTGGAGAGGCTTCACATCCGAGTAAGCATTTTTCACCCGGTAGAACTCGCCTTCATAATTAAAAGGAGTAGCATCAGTCCACACCCGACGCACAATATCAAGATATTCGTCAGTACGACGATAGCGGGTATCATGGTCGAGCCAGTCTCCATCGCGTTGTTGTTCAGCATCACTACCACCTGTAATAATATGTACCGCAATCCGACCATTAGTAAAATGATCAAGAGTTGCTGCCTTACGGGCGAAGAGAGTAGGAGCCACAAAGCCAGGGCGGTGAGCGATTAAAAACTTCAACTTTTCTGTTGCAGCCGCCGCAAACGCAGCCACTGTTAAGCCATCTGGGCCAGTTGAGCCATAACCAACGAGTACCCGGTCAAAACCGCCATCTTCATGAGCCTGTGCAGACTTGCGGACATAAGCAGGATCTATCGAACCACCAGTTATAGAGACTGTCGGCCCATCCAACTCAGACACTTGTCGCGTTCCAATCATCCCAATAAATTCAATTGGCACAGTACACCTCTTTAGTCATTTGTCAGTTGTAATTCTCCCCATCCCCCCATCTCCCCATCTCCCCATCTCCTCTACTCCCTACTCCCCATCGCCCCTTATCCCTAGAGGGGGCCCCGAGTTCCCCACTCCCTACCTCGCAGTCGGGCAAACAACAGCAGCAACATCTACCCTGCGCGGCAAAATCTTTTGCTCTAGCATCCAATCAGCTGTTTTTTGGATTTTGGCAATATCATCAGCATTGGGGATGACAAGTTCCTGTGGCCCTTGATTTTCAGTTACCCGCCTAGCCACAGCTGGAGAGATTTTGATTTCCTTAACTAAAAATTCAGATGATTTTTCCTTGTTTGTATTCAACCATTCATACTCTTCACCTAAAGCTGTGAAAGCTGCTTTTACGGCTTCCGGAGACTTCGCCGCCGTGTCATTACGCACAAGCATCACACCATAGGTAGGAGCTGGATGAGTTGTGGTGATTCTCCTAGCACCATGCTCTAATTCGGCAACTGATATATACGGTTCCCAAACTGCCCAAGCATCCACAGTTCCTTGATAAAGGGCGGGTGCAGCATCGGTTGGGCCAAGGAAGACACGCTGAACTTTCTCTTTAGGAATGTTCTCTTTTTCTAATACTTTTAATAATAAATATTCACCTGCACCAGCTTGATTCACAGCAACTTTTTTACCTATTAAATCAGCAGGTTTACGAATAGAAGAGTCACCACGAACAACGATCGCACTAGCCAAAGATTCAGGTCTAGGACGTTGGACAGCCCCAATACAAAGTTCCTGACCAGCAGCGATCGCTGATAAACCAGGTATATCTCCACACCCACCGATATCCGCTTGATTAGCATTAATTGCTTGGAGTAAAGTAGCACAACGGTCAAAGGGGCCAGCCCATTCAACTTTAATATTTTGAGCGGCAAGTTTCTTTGCTAACTCACCTCTTTGACGAGCAATTGGCACCGCACCTCCCTTTTGAAATCCCAGGCGAATCAAACCGGTTTTCTCTTGAGTTTGGTTACTTACATTTGTGACGGTAGTATTCGCAGAATTAGCCAAGTTAGTCGAAGCACAGCCAGAGATTGTCAACAGTAGCCAATAACTGGTAAATAATAAAGCATTGATGCCAACAGCTGAGCGCTGTGGCAATAATAGTAAGAACTTTTGAAACTGATTCAACAACTTTTACACCCCTTAACTTATAAGGATGAGAGCCTAGAGATAAACTCCAGTACTCTCGTGATTAACCGCCCATTTAGCTGTGATATCAGTTGCTTAAACAACGGTAAACCGCTCGGAAAACCGTGGTTAAACTACTAGCAAAAGTTATCACAGACAATTTCAAAAAGCAAGTGGTATGGGGCATTGGGCATTGGGGATTTGTCTTTCTCATCTCCTTCTATCTGTCCTGCTCTCCCGCTCCACACCTCCTTTCCAGTCACTAGGAAACTCAAAGTAAAATAGCCTCCATGAACATTTATTAAGTCCTAATTTTGAAGAAACTTAAGACTTTCTGGTAAAAATTACTTTAATCTGATAGACTTACCGTAGTTTTAAGTGAATCAAAAAGGAGCATTCCACATCAACTCAGAAAAAGTAAGTAATTTCTGATACATTTTTATATTTTGTATGACTTCAAAGTAGCTTACTTTTCTGAACTAAATTTATCAAACAGAATTCAGGAGTCAGGAGCCAGAATAAGAAATTGAATTCTGTGCGACTGGCGGATGAATAAATGGGTTTAAGACCCCCACCAAATCTTAGATTTGGTGGTCTACAATTAGTAGTGGGTCTGAATCCCCCGCTAATTGCATTCTGAATCCTGAATTCTGACTTCTGAATTCTTCTTCAAGCAATGAAAATAATAAATTGATTTGCTATAGAATTAGTAAATCAATTAGTTTTGCTATAAAGTTTATTCTCAATGTTTGCTAGATTTGTGTTGTTTTGAAACAAAATATTTGCATTAGATGAACTTTGTATGAAAATACTTAGCATACGAACACTTAGTAAATCAAAGCTATTGCTAAGTAAATCGATTTATCAGCCACATCAAGCTGTAATTTTTTTTCTAGGAAATTATTCCTGTAACCTCAGATTTATAATCTGAGGGATAATTGTAAAAAAAATTGTGTTTTCCACAAGAATATTAACGTCTGAAGTTCGACAGAATCACAACATCGGAATATGCAGTATAACCAACTTGGCGAAAGTGATCTAAAAGTTTCAGAAATTTGTCTTGGTACTATGACCTATGGGCGGCAAAATACCATTGAAGAAGCCCACCAACAGCTAGATTATGCTATTGCCCAAGGAGTCAATTTTATTGATGCGGCTGAGATGTACCCAGTACCAGCCAGTGCTGAAACTTACGGTGCAACTGAAAAGTTCATTGGAGAATGGTTGAAGCATCAACAGCGAGACAAGCTGATTGTTGCTACTAAAATAGCAGGCCCTGGTCGCGGCTTTCAATGGTTACGTGGTGGTGCAGAAGCAATTGACCGTGATAATATCAAACAAGCTGTAGATGATAGTCTCAAAAGATTGCAGACAGACTATATTGATTTGTTCCAAATCCACTGGCCAGACCGCTATGTGCCACGTTTTGGACAGACAGTATTCGATCCCACCCAGGTAAAACCATCAACACCGATAGTTGAGCAACTCGAAGCTTTCGCTGATGTAATTCAAGCTGGAAAAATTCGCTATCTTGGTTTGAGTAATGAGACGCCTTGGGGAGTTACCCAATTTAGTAATGTTGCTAAACAGTTAGGATTACCCAAAGTTGTTTCGATTCAAAATGCTTACAACTTGCTCAATCGTGTGTTTGATGGCGCCCTTGCAGAAGCAGTTTATTACGAAAATATTGGCTTACTAGCTTATAGTCCTTTAGCCTTTGGTTTATTAACTGGTAAATACCTAAATGGTAAACCAGAAAAAGCAAGATTTTCTTTGTTTGAAAATTTTGGCCAGCGCTACTTTAAACCAAAAGTTAGTGAAGCAGTAGCAGCTTATGTTGATATTGCCAAACGCCATCAACTAAGCCCAGCACAACTAGCTTTAGCATTTGTGCGGAGTCGTTGGTTTGTCGCCAGCACAATTATCGGTGCCACAACATTAGAACAACTCAAAGAGAATCTAGAAAGTGTCAATGTCGTTCTCGATAAAGACATTTTGGAAGAATTAGATGATGTTCATGCTCAATCTCCAAACCCCGCACAAATGCTAAAGCTAGTTGTGCTGGGCTTAGTTGATGGCGTTTGGCAATATCAACATAAGCTGCTACTGCT
>NZ_JAECZC010000015.1 GCF_016056305.1 Amazonocrinis nigriterrae CENA67
GAGGTGATGGGGTGATGGGGTGATGGGGGGGATGAGGGAGATGAGGGAGATGAGGGAGAAAATAACTCAACCCATGCCCAATTCCCAATTCCCAATTCCCAATTCCCAACTATTGACTAATTACTCAATAACTAATGACCAATGACTCCGCTTGAAGGGTACAATAAATGCCGATTGTCTTCCAAAATTTGCAAGTTTCATGATCTCTAGTAACGACTTTCGACCCGGTGTCTCAATTGTCCTAGATGGGTCTGTATGGCGAGTGGTAGAGTTTCTCCACGTTAAGCCAGGTAAGGGTTCCGCCTTTGTGCGTACAAAGCTGAAAAACGTCCAGAATGGCAACGTTGTGGAAAGAACCTTCCGAGCTGGGGAAACAGTACCCCAAGCGACTCTGGAAAAAAGCACGATGCAGCATACCTATAAAGAAGGCGACGAGTATGTCTTTATGGATATGGAAACCTACGAAGAAGGTAGGTTAAGTGCAGCCCAAATTGGCGATCGCGTAAAATACCTCAAAGAAGGTATGGAAGCTAATGTGATTCGTTGGGGTGAACAAGTATTAGAAGTGGAACTCCCCAACTCTGTGGTCTTGGAAGTAATAGAAACAGATCCAGGTGTAAAAGGTGACACTGCTACTGGTGGTACTAAACCAGCAACGGTAGAAACTGGTGCAACTGTAATGGTTCCCTTGTTTATCTCAAAAGGTGAGCGCATTAAAATTGATACCCGTGACGATAAATATTTAGGCAGGGAATAGGTTTGATCTCATTCTTGAGTAAATTCCGATTTCAATCCCTTTATAGGGATTAAATCCCTGCCACAATTAAACTTCTTAATTTACGGACAGGTCGAGGTAATAAAAACTGTGCCATTGGACTTTAATGAAATCCGCCAACTGCTAACCACTATTGCACAAACTGATATTGCAGAAGTAACGCTCAAAAGCGAGGACTTTGAACTAACGGTACGTAAAGGCGCTAGCACTCAGATTGTGTCGGTTGGTGAAGCAGCATTAAGTAGTGTGGTTGGTTCGGGATTGACATCGGTTCCACCAATTGCCAGTCAGACAGCACCACCTCTGGTATCGGAGGTGGGGACAAGTCGTGTTACAGAAAGTGCTGTGGCAATTTCTGGTGTACAATTACCAGGAAGTTCTCCGTCAAAAAATGATAAAAAATGGGTAGAAGTGCCTTCTCCAATGGTAGGAACGTTTTATCGCGCTCCTGCACCAGGTGAAGCAGCATTTGTGGAACTGGGCGATCGCGTCCGTAATGGTCAAACAGTTTGTATCATCGAAGCTATGAAGCTGATGAATGAAATCGAGACTGAGGTATCTGGACAAGTGATGGAAATTCTCGTAGAAAATGGCGAACCTGTTGAATATGGTCAACCTTTAATGAGAATTAACCCTGATTAAGTATTAATCTATATATCAAATGAATCATTCCTAATAAATGAGTCATTGATAAAATTGTGTGTTCTTAGGGGTTAATCCTGATGAAACAAGCGTTGCCTGTACCACAAGAAGTTGTGCAACAAATAGCCGAATACTTCAGCCTGTTAAGTGAGCCGATGCGCCTGAGGCTGTTGCACTTATTACGGGATGAAGAAAAGTGTGTGCAAGAATTGGTAGAGGCAACACAAACTTCACAGGCAAATGTGTCTAAACACCTGAAGGTAATGTGGCAAGCAGGAATCCTTAGCCGCCGCAGTGAAGGAACTAGCGCTTACTACCGGGTGGAAGATGAAATGATTTTTGAATTATGCAGTCGGGTTTGCGATCGCCTCGCCACAAGGCTAGAACAGCAAGCCCACAGCTTTCGGGTGCTGAATACTAAATCTTAAGTTAGGTGTCATTTGTTAGTTGTCAGTTGTTAGTTGTCATTTATCATTTGTCATTTGTTAGTTTTTCTTCGTCGCCACTGACCACTGACCACTGACTACTGACTACTGACCACTGACCACTGACCACTGACTAAAGTTGATAATTTTCCTTAAAGCTTTCACGAGTCAATGGTTGTTCTAATTCCACACCTTCACCACCTAAAACATCTAGCGGTTTGCCGTTGACATCAATGTAGACTTTGGCGTTGGGGTCTAAAGTTGTAGCAGTGTAAACAACTTGCCCCACACGAGCAATCATTGAGGTACTACCACCACCTTTGGTAAAATCATCAGATAAATTAACATGAACTTCTTTATTTTCTACCTTTAGCCCCAATAATTTAGTTCCTTTAGGGATGGTAGTAGAATCTGTTCCTTCTGATGGCCCTTCTAGCAAGCTTTGGAAGGCTTTTTCTAAAACTTGGTTGGGCTGTGTGGCGGCGATTTGAACTGGGTGAGGAACCAAATCAACACTTTTTTCTGTTGGTTTGAGCCAATAAATATTAGCAGTTTGCTCTTTACCAGGCTGCGTGGTCGATGGTTGCGCCTGTTTTGGATTAGTTTGTGGATTGGTTAGTTTTTCAGAGGGGTTTGACGTTGCAGGGGTATTGCTGTTATTCCAGGTCATCCAAGCTACGCCGCCACTGACCGCTACAACCGCTGCTGAGACAGCTGCAATCACACCTGAAGAAATACGTTTAGATCCTTGTTGGTCTGTCATGTTTAAAACCTTCCTGACTGAGGGCTGAGATAATATTTGTGGCAGAGCAGCCTGGTTAAGGACGATAGTTATAAGTTGAGAGTTTCCAAAAATTTAAAGGCTCTGTTTTAAGAATAGGGAGTAAGGAGTAGAGAGTATGGAGTAGGGACGAAGAGTTTTTGTCCTTTTTTGTAGGTTATTACCCCTGGAGTTTAATCTAGTAAAATGCTGCGGTTTTTTTTATTTTAGATACTCTATCTCCAATTTTAGAATTTGCAGTTGAATCCGTCACCTGCCAAGCCAAATTATGTAAATCTATTTTAAGTGCTGGAGTTTAGACTTACCTATGACAAAATGACTCAGCAGCACTGATTTAAGACTAGCTCTTTTAAGCCATTACACAACACCTTCAAAAAGCTAGTCATAGACTTTTAACTAAAGATACTAGGTATTAATCGTTACTCAAATAAATGCAAAAATACCCTATTTTTTTAGTTCCATCGAGTTCAAGTTAAACATACATTTTCTTGAAAAACTCCTTTAGTAAAATTTTGTCATTACAGTTCAGGATAATAATTTACTTGTATAAAATATATATATTAAATAGTTGTTACATTAATTACATTATTATTGTGCCAGGATATGCTCAAGAAATCGATTATTGCTTATATAGCAGCTTTAAGAGCGCTGCTACCATGTCATACGAATGCTACAGAAATTTATCCACATGCGTATGCTATTCAGCTACCTACTCAATACAATGATAACTCAAACAAACCCGATCGCGAACTGAAGCTGAAAACTCAAGATGACGTGACCAAAGTTTTAGGCAACCGGAAAATTAAAGAAATTAAATTCCTCAAGTGGAAAGATGCTAAACCCCCAAAAGAAGATAATCCCAATATCGACGGCAACCGTAAGGTGTGGAAAGTTACAGCTGATTATGTAGGTGGCATCGACTTTGACAGTGGACGTTGTAAATCAAATGCCAAGCTGACTCAAGTGCTGGATGCTGAAACTGGTGATAATCTAATGCTTGAAGTACGTTGCCTTCAAGGTAGCTTTGAGTCTAGTCGTCCTAAGCCTAGCGCTGAAGAGTTAAAAATATTGGAAAACTCAAGGTAACTATCTACGAACAGTCAATCTTTTCTTCTTGAGATTGTTGATAATTACAAAACAAATGTAGTTGACCGATAACTATTATCAGTCATCAGTTATCAGTCAACATAATTAGATCTGCGACTTAAATTTGAAACAGTTTAACTGGTTTATAGATGGAGATTAGCACCTTGGCATTTATTTTTTAACTTCTATTGCCGCCGTAATCCAGTTTTTGAGTGTAGTTATCACTTCATCAATGGGGATTTCTTGAGATTTCCGCGTTGCTCTTTCCACAACTTCGACTTTACCATTAGCGATCGCTCGTCCTGTGACGATTCTATAAGGTATGCCAATTAAATCAGCATCTTTGAATTTTACTCCGGCTCTTTCATCGCGGTCATCGAGTAAAGTTTCAATTCCTGCTTGATTGAGTTGAGTGTAAAGTTTTTCAGCAATTTCCACTTGTTGAGCATCATTAATGTTGGGAATTGTCACAATTGCGTGATAAGGTGCGATCGCTACTGGCCAAATAATGCCATCTTTATCGTAAGATTGCTCAACCGCTGATTGTGCCAATCTTGACACACCCACACCATAGCAACCCATGAATAAAGGCTTTTCTTCACCTTGTTCATTGGTGTAAGTTGCTCCCATTGCTTGGGAATATTTAGTACCTAATTGGAAGATGTGACCAACTTCAATACCACGAGCGCTTTGTAAAGTTTGTTCAGGGTTATGAACGGCGCGATCGCCTGGTCTTGCTTTGCGGACATCAACTACAATTTCTGATAGTGGAAATTGCTCACCCCAATTAGCACCAACTACGTGATAGCCAGTTTCATTAGAACCTGTGACAAAGTTTTTTAAATCAACTGTTGTTTTATCCACTAACCGTACAAACTTGGGATGAATCTGTTTATTAGCAGCAATATACTCATTACCAATATCAGGAGCAATATAGCCTAAAGGCAGAGATTTCGCTGTCCATGTTTGCTGCGCTTCTGGATTTGGCACATCCAAAGCAATAATAGTTTTAGCACCGTAATTAGCAGCTAATTTAGTCAATTCATTTTGTAACTTGACTTCATTCACTTCTTGATCACCGCGAATACTTACCAAAACCAAAACCGTTATTCCATTGTCATAAACTGTTTGGTAAAGGACGTTTTTGACAACTTGGGTAGGAGAACATTTGAGAAATTGGCAAAGCTTTTCTATGGTTTCCGTTCCAGGTGTCTCGCGTTTTTCATAAGTTGTAAACGGTGAAGATTCTGCATCAGCGCTTAAAGAAACTGCTTTTTCCACGTTAGCGGCGTATTTCCCATCTTCAGTGTAGAGAACTTCATCTTCACCAGCTTCCGCCAACACCATAAATTCTGTAGAACCAGAACCACCAATGGCACCAGAATCAGCTTCTACAGGCCGGAAAGCCAAACCAGAACGCCGCAGCATATTGCTGTAAGCTTTGTACATATCATCGTAAGTTGCTTTGAGGCTAACTTCATCCACATGGAAAGAATAGCCGTCCTTCATGATAAATTCTCGTCCACGCATTAAACCAAAGCGCGGGCGAATTTCATCACGGAATTTGGTTTGTAGTTGGTAGAGATGTAGCGGTAACTGACGGTAAGAGCGAATCATATCACGAGCGATCGCTGTAATTACTTCCTCATGAGTTGGCCCTAGCCCTAATTGTTGTTCTCGACGGTCAATGAGGGAAAACATGATACCTTCAGCTTTGGTGTAGGTGTCCCAGCGTCCCGACTCCTTCCACAAATCAGCTGGTTGTAATTGGGGAAGCAGACATTCTTGTGCGCCTGTAGCATTCATTTCTTCCCTAACTATTTGGGAAACTTTTTGTAGTACCCGCCACATCAGCGGGAGATATGCATAAATACCGCTACCGATGCGACGAATGTAACCTGCACGGAGTAACAATTTATGGCTAGGGATCTCAGCATCAGCTGGATCATCCCGCAGTGTAACGAATAACATTTGTGACAGTCGCATCGTTTATTCCCTTTCCAGAATCATTAATAAAGTAAAGATCAAGTGTAAAGTAAGCTATTCCACATCAAAGTTGCAAATTTAATTGTGATTACTGATGACTGTCAGTGTCCAACAGTCAACAACTGTCATAAGTAATTGTGCAATTTAGATGTGTTTTAGCTTATCAATGATGAAGTATAAAGTATTATTCCTTTTCCATTTGTATTTATAGGTTTTTGCCCCTCTGCTCCCCCGCACCCCCGCACCCCTGCACCATCTAAGGAGATAACTACCTTGTCAAATGTAATTTATCAAGCGCAGCCGCCCTTGGAATTTATACCCCCAGCGCTCAACCCCTTATTTCTACGAGTCTTTGATTTGGTGCTACCAAATTGGATTAACTGGCAAACAGCTATTACCCAAATTGAAGCAGACAATGTAGAGGTTTTGGTGGATTTGTATCGCCAATTTCAAGAGGGTAAAATCCGCTTCATGCTGGCTTTTCGCCATCCCAAGACCGACGATCCGTTATGCTTAGGCTACTTGTTGTCTCAACTAGTGCCAAGGGTAGCACGAGAGCAGGGCACAGTACTCAAATCTCCGATTCATGCTCATTTTATCTACGATCGCGGTATTCCTCTATGGGCAGGTTCCTATGTTGGTTGGGTTGCTTCTCGTTTGGGTGGGACTCCTATCCAGCGGGGTAAAGCTGACTGGACAGGGTTACGTTCGGCGCGTGATTTGTTTGCCAATGGTAAGTTCCCGATGGCGGCGGCACCAGAAGGTGCTACTAATGGTCTATCGGAGATTATCAGCCCACTGGAACCGGGTATTGCCCAATTGGGCTTTTGGTGTGCTGAAGATTTGCACAAGGCAGAACGCTCCGAGCAAGTTTTAATTGTACCAGTTGGGATTAAATATAGTTATGTTGCGGCTCCTTGGGATGCGATCGCTGAACTTTTAAGTGAATTGGAAGCGGCTAGTGGTTTAACTGTGAATCCAGGTGGACAAGCTAATGCTGCTTCGATGGAGTTACTTTATCCCAGATTGTTGACTTTGGCAGAACATTTACTGTCTTTGATGGAAAAATTTTACACAAAGTTTTATCATCAAAAGTTGCCAGATTCCCAAGATATATCTAAGGGAATCAATGATAGAAATGAAGCGCTGGCTGTGCGTTTGCAAGCTTTATTGAATGTGGCGCTACAAATCTCAGAGCAGTATTTTGATTTACAGCCCAAGGGAAATTTGAGTGACCGCTGTCGCCGCGTAGAACAGGCTGGTTGGAATTATATTTTTAGAGAAGATTTTAAGGATGTCAAAGGATTATCTGCTGTAGAGAAAGCGTTAGGCGATCGCGTTGCGGAAGAGGCAAATGCCCGCATGTGGCACATGCGGTTAGTAGAAAGTTTCGTGGCAGTTTCTGGTAATTATATCCGTGAGAAACCAACAGTAGAAAGGTTTGCTGAAACGACTCTCATTTTATGGCAAATGATTGCTAAAATCAGGAGCAGTAAAGCTTTCCGGCGTCCACAATTAGGTAAGCAACGGGTAAAAATTACCATTGGTGAGCCAATTTCTATTTCTGAACGTTACCCAGTTTATAAAGAAAGTCGCTTGGGTGCAAGGCAAGCTGTTGCTGATTTAACAAATGATTTGCAACAGGCAATGGAAGGTTTAATTTTTCGTAATTTGTAATTGTAGAGACGATTCACCGAATCGTCTCTACTGGGTTTTGGCGTTTGAATGTGTCGCCAGATTATAAAGAAAGAATGCCACAGCAAAAAGCCCTTTGTCTAGTTCAGAGGGCAAAAGCTCTTATGCTTATAAAAAAATAAATTTCTATTTTATTGAACTTACATAATTAATTCCATTAAATCTTACAGTCTTAAAAGCTCACGACTTTCAAAGACAAAATTGCTGGAATTATGTTTGAAATATTGAATGGGAAAAAAATCCGTAAATGCACGCATGTTATAAGCAAACCAGAAATTTTCATCAGCGACCGTAAATGAAGACACTATCTCGTTTACTACTGGACATAATCCAAAAGATATATTGAGAAATCAGGTAGTTACTAGGGTAAATTTCTGTATAGCCTTCAAATACTGGGCTTTGCGTGTTTAGTCTCAGACTTTTAGTTAAAAGATAATTATGTCTGACGGAATATTTCTTTATTGATATTCTTAACTTGAGATTTATGCTAGCTTGTTTTGTTATTAAAACCAACTATAAAGTTGAAAATATAATATTTATGTCTACTAAAAATTCATAAAAGACATAATTAAAGTTATTAAGTCTTTTTGGACAATACTAACTAGTTGATTCTCAAAAATATTTAGAGCAGAATAGCATCAAGTAGTTAAGTTAAAGAGCTTAACTGCTTCCGAAAAAACTTGCATTTCATCAATGAATCTAGGAGAAAATTATGTCAACTATCGCTGTTTCTGAACTAAACAATAGTGGCTTTCAATTGTTTGATGATTCTGAAAGCTTTTTAAATGAATTAAGTGATATGGATTCCACCTCTATAAATGGTGGTACCGGTGCTGCTGGTGGTGGCGGTGGCGGTGGTGGTTTTGGTGGTGGTGATGTTAGCAATCCCACCGCATTGACCAAGCTAGCTGAAGCATTTGTAATGGTATATGGCGTTGGTCATATTGCTACTATCGCTAAATCATTCAGTGGTGGCGGCGGCTATCAACAACAACAATAGTTAACTACTAATCTTTGTGACGCTTATTAAAGGCAAGGGAAAAATAATCTCTGCTCAGCTAATGGGCGTCCAAGTAGCATAATCACTCGTCAAATGGTGATTATTTATTAGTCCTTTGTCATTTGTATTGACAAAAGACTAATAAAAATCACTACGAGTGATATGAAGTTCGATTATTTCTTGTGAAAGATTTGCCATATCTCCTTACAACTAACAACCTAGTTGATTAAAATCGGCTAGGTTTTTTCTTTTTAAATAGCAGGTATGAGGTGATATCAAATCCGATAGCATCTCAAGGATTAAAAAAAATAATTCAACTATCATTAGTGACTCGTCCAGCTAATTTGGCAACTACAAATAATAGTTGTTTTGCCTCCACTGGTTTAGCCAAATGCATTTGGAAACCTGCTGCCAGTGCTTCTTTATATTCCTCTTCTCTGGCATATGCTGTGAGTGCTGCGGCTGGAATTTCTCCTCCTGCTTCGGGACTCAACGCCCTAACTTGACGAATCAGCGTATAACCGTTCTCTTCTGGCATACCGATGTCGGACAAAAGTATGTCATACCCGCTAGAGTTTGCCATCAATGCTGATAAAGCTTCCTTTGCTGATGTCACAGTTGTAACTTCAACTCCGTATACCTCCAGGACTGTTGTGAATAACTCGCGTATCTCTGGTTCATCATCAACAATTAGCACTCTGACACCATTCAGCGCGGGAATGTCATTAACTGGGGTATCCGGTGTGTCTGTGGAGACTGTTGACTCGATAACACTCGGCACAGGACTCTGTTCTAAGTTAGTTTGCAGCGGTAGCCTGACAATAAATGTTGCTCCTTGTCCTTCTCCTTCGCTTTGGGCTTGGACTGTGCCACCGTGGAGTTCTACCAAATGTCGCACGATCGCTAATCCTAACCCCAGACCAGTATTTGCGCGCGTTGTGCTAGCATCGGCTTGGCGGAAGCGGTCAAATACATAGGGCAGAAAGTCACTGCTGATACCCTGACCCGTGTCACTTACTCGAATCTCAGCTTGTTGATCAACATATTCTAGTGCGATTTCAATTCTTCCTCCTCTAGGAGTAAATTTAATGGCGTTGGAAAGTAAATTCCAAACCACCTGCTGTAAACGGATGGGATCGGCTGATATTGTTATGGTGGAAGGTTCCAACTGGGATGTGATTTGAATATTTTTGGCTTCTGCCGATATACGAACGACTTCCATCGCAGCTTCAATTACAGGAATCAGTTCGATTTGTTCAACATCCAAACGCATCCTACCAGAGGTAATGCGGGAGATGTCTAGGAGATCCGCAATCAGTTGGGCTTGCGTCCTGGCGCTGTTTTCGATGGATTGCAGCCCTTGATTAGTTGTAGCTTCATCAAGCTCCCGTGTCCGTAGAAATTGTGCCCACCCCAAGAGGGCATTGAGGGGGTTTCGCAGTTCGTGGGAGAGAACAGATAAGAACTCATCTTTGGCACGGTTGGCTGTCTCAGCTGCATTGCGGGCTGATTGTTCTTGCTGCAAAAGTTCAATGCGTTCTACTTCTAACTGCTTGTGCTGGGTAATGTCCTCAATGACTAAAAGAATCGTCGGTGTCTCAGTATCATCTATTTGAGCCATTTTTCGGGCACTCAGGCGCATCGTTTTATGTCCGATTTGCTCAAAGTTATGCTCAACCTCAACATCTTGAAACTGGGCGTTATTCAAGAGAATTTCTTCTAAAAGCGATCGCAAGTAGGGTATATCCCACTGTCCATTGCCAATCTCAAAAATCAAGCGCTGTTCTGTGTCTTGTGGCACAACTTGGAAGGTTTCGTAGAAAGACTGATTCGCGCTCAGCACCCGTAAGTTTTCATTCAGCACCACTAAAGATTCCCGCACGGTGCTGACAATTGCTTCAGCGTAATCTCGTGATGCTCTGAGTTGTTCTACACCACGTTTGATGGCATCAATATCAACCAACACCACCACAGCACCATCTATTTTGTTGTCTATTGTCCGATAAGGTCGGATTCGCAGGTCATACCAATGATTTTCATTGTCTTGCACCTCCTGAGCTTTAAAGTGGAGCGTATTAATTACTTCTATAATTTGTTGCTCTAAATCTGGGACATGCAAATTGTGGTTGATATCACTCAGTGGTCGCCCGACATCTGTGGGAATCAAGTTGAAAATTATCCCTGCTGCTGGGGTAAAGCGCCTAATTCGCAAATCGCCTCCCAACATCAAAATTGGGATATTAATACTACTCAGTAAATTTTGTAAATCGTTACTAACCTGAGTCGATTCGATATTGCGGCGTTGTAGTTCGTCATTAATTGTGTTCAGTTCTTCGTTGGTTGCCTGAATTTCTTCTTTGGCGGTTTCTAATTCTTCATTCGTACTTTGCAACTCTTCGTTGCTAGAGAGAATTTCTTCATTGGCAGCTCTCAAGTCTTGATTGGTGGCTTGTTGTTCCTCAATAATAGATTGGAGATATTCTTTAGTAGTTCCGAGTTCTTGCTTGAGTTGGGTAATCTCTTGCTGTTGATTTCTTCGTTGCTGTGAAATACCTGTGAGGTTGCGATCGCTTGCTGCTTCCAAGGCAGGAATTTCTAAAGGGGATATGTCCTCAAACAAAACCAAAAAGTAGCTTTCTGCTGTTGGGGTAAGTTTGAACGGCACAACATCAAGTCTAATGTGCCTGACTCGCTCATCTTCTTTAATCTGTAAGCCTTCTTTTCTCACCGCTACCTGTCGCTTTTTTGCCTGGTGAATGGCAGTGCGTAACTCTAGCCGCAAATCTTGTTTGGCCATCTTTAATAAATTAAAACTTGGCCTGCCCAGTGGTGGTTGCAAATAGGCACTAGTTTGACCCCTAAATTGCACAATTTCCAAGTCGTTATTAATAATCACACCAACAGGGGCATATTGATTCAAAACAATGCGGTCGGCTTGTTTCTCTATTTCCCAGTCATTCTCACCATTTTCGCTTGCTATTGGCTGGAGGTTAACCGTTTCTGTAGGATAATGGTTAGCTAACAAATCGATGTTCAGCCGAGCAGGTGCTGTTCTTCTAGCATAAATCTTGCATTTTCTGTCCACCAAAGAAAACAATTCGGTAAACTCGCCCACTGTTTCTGATGTGCCTAACATGAGAAAACCTGTTGGCTTCAAACCGTAGTGAAAGATTGGCAGGAGCTTTTTCTGTACAGCAGATCCTAAGTAAATAAGTACATTTCGACAAGTAATCAGATCTAAGCGGGAAAATGGTGGGTCGCCGAGCAAGTTTTGCCGAGCAAAGACACACAACTCGCGCACCTGCTTGCTGATTTGGTAACCGTCTTCTACCTGCACAAAGAAGCGCTGTAGCCGTTCTGGAGAGACATCTAATATCTGGTTTTGCTTGTATATACCGTTACGAGCCTTTTCAATGGCTGCTTCATTGATATCGGTAGCAAAAATCTGGATGGGCTGACTAATTCCCTGATTTGCTAAATACTCCAGCAAGCAAATGGCAATGGAATAAGCTTCTTCACCCGTTGAACATCCTGCTACCCAAATCCGGATGTGTGACTCTGCTGTGCGATCCTTAGCTACAATGGGAAATACTTTAGTCTTTAATGCTTCAAAGACTTCGGGATCTCGAAAAAAACTGGTGACACTAATTAACACATCCTGATACAAGGCACTGACTTCTGCGGGGTTGTCCTCAAGATACCGCAGGTAATCTTCTAGCCTTTCAAACTTGTACAAAATCATCCGGCGCAATATCCGCCGCTTTAAAGTAGTCTGCTTGTATTGGCTAAAGTCAACGCCCTTAGCAGATCGCAGCAGACTAAAGATTGTGCCCAGAGCATCCTCGGCTTGGGGCAGTACTTCCACTGATTTTACCTGAGTGGTGTTTTTGATATAGGGATGACGGCTGATTTTTGTTAGTTCCTCGGCGATTTCTTTCGGGGTCAAAATGAAGTCTACATGACCAGAGGCAATGGCAGTGTTCGGCATACTACTGACTGTTGCCGTTTCGCTAGTCTGGGCAAAGGTGATACCACCTTCCCCTTTGATTGCTTCCAGTCCTCGTGAACCATCAGCATCGCCTCCTGATAGTACTACAGCGATCGCTTTACTACCTCGTTCTTCTGCTAAGGAAATAAAAAAAGCATCCACTGTCATGTTATAACCACGGGTTTTCTCACGCGGACTCAGTTTCAGCACTCCTTGAGAAATGGTCATTTTGGCATTGGGTGGAATCACGTAGACATGATTCGGTTCGACGCTCATGCCATTCTGCACTTCTGTTACAGGCATTTGAGTTGTCCGGGAAAGAATATCACTCAACAAGCTTTTGTGACTAGGGCTTAAGTGCTGAACCAAGACAAACGCCATACCAGTATCAACTGGCAAATGCGAGAGCAATTGTGTGAATGCTTCTAATCCACCCGCAGAAGCTCCCATTCCCACAATGGGAAATAATTCGTCCTGATTTTTCTGTTGCTGCTCTTGATTGGATGTTGAAGATGCAGGAGAATTTGATTGAGATTTCTTAGACGGTCGCTTAGATGTCATGATGTACAGCAGATAGCACTTGATAATGTTATGTTTTGCTCAATCGAAATTAAATTTTTCAATTTTGCTTTCCCAGCAAATAAGTTAAAATATGGAAACTTGATATTCAATTTATTAGATAATAGTAAAATTAAGCACTTTTTATTTATACATAATTAATATTAAAAAATTGTAATTTTTCTTAAATCTTCGTTAAAATCTTATCATTCTTAAAAATACTTAGCCTCTATCTTATTAAAGAGTTACTTAATAAATTTTGCAAAAGAAAAATATTCCCAAATTCAAACTTAAGTCAAACTTATCACTTGCTGATTATTTCTAAAGTTAGAATAATTAAAGTTGGTTCTGCTCCAAAAGCATTTCTCTACGCATCAAAATCAATGTGTGTTGTAGAGCGCTTTAACGAACTTTATTAGGGTGGCAAGGCTAAATTGGTACATAAGAATTTTTTTATGGGATGGGCCTTTCGCCCGTCCATAGTGGGCAAAATACCCACACCAGAAGAGGTAGATTTCATGCACTATTATTTTAGCTATATCACACCACTACAAAGTAAAGATTTGTTGAATAAATGTTTTTTAAGCGTTATTTTATGTATTTTACCTACTAAACTTTAGTAGGTAATTTGCTCAACATTTATGTTGAAATATGAAAAGTAGGACAAGCAAGAACTTGTCCTACAATTGCGGAACGCAACTTTGTTTGATAGAAGGCTATAGGGTTTTAGCCAAGACCTAAATTATTTAAATGAGTTTCTAATAGCGATGCGATCGCTTCGGGATGAGCCTTTTTGTATTTCTTTTTACCAAGCTGTAAAACACAGTTGGGTGCGCTACTACAACGTTTTTGGCAGCCAGTATGCTCAATTGTAACTTTGTCTAATAAGCCGCGATCGCACAAAGTCTTTTCTAATTCTGATAATAATCCTTTACCGCCTCGCTTCAGGCAACCAGACTTTTGACACACCATAATCCTCGCTTGAGATTGAGGTGGTATATTGTGGTTTGGGCAAACATCTATTGGTGACACCTGATAGGCTTTTAGTTTAATCTTGCCTGTGTGTTTGTCTAACTTACTAAATCCATAAACACGAATTTGTTCACCAGGCTGTAAAGATAAACTCAGAGGATTACGTAACTCTTTAGGAATTTTAATTAGCAGATCACCAGAAGTGATCGCTAATCGCAAATATTTAGATTTACGTGGTATATCACCAACAAAACCTAGGAACTGTCCCTCCAGGTTTACTTCTGATAACGTCAAAAATTTGTCACCCATGATTGGTTAAAAGTTAGGAGTTAGGAGTTGGGAGTTAGGAGTTGGGAGTTAGGAGTTGGGAGTTAGGAGTTGGGATTTAGGAGTTAGGGGTTGGGAGTTAGGAGTTAGGAGTTAGGAGTTGGGAGTAAAAAATTACAACAATCTTAAATTTTTTGTGACTTATTGCATTTATCTTTTCTGTGTGTACCTTGTTCACTTAATAGCAAACTCTAGTACTACATGAAAAAGTTTAAAATTCACAACTTAAATAAGATAATTGTAAAGTTAAAAATTAAAATTTATATCTCTTAAATTCTAACTTTTATCTTTTAACTCCTAACTCCTAACTCCTAACTCCTAACTCTTAACTCAGCACTTTTCTTACGCCAGTCGTTTAGCTTCTACAGTTTGAGGTAAATTTTCTGGGCCTGGTAAATCACGAAATTCTAATTCCCAGCCATTTGCTAAGGTGAGAATCTTGCCCTCATTTCCATCTGTTTGTTTAACTACTATTTCTTCTAAGTCTTTTTTGGCAACATAGACAACCAAATCGCCGGCATCATTCATCCGTAGCATTACTTTCATTAGTTTCCTCAACAGATTCTAGTTCTTTTTTCTTACAACCAACGACGAACCCTGTATCCATAAAATGCACGGCATATATATAGGAACTCTGTAAAAAAGTACCTATACTTGCTACATAGCCAATATCTCCTTTTTTTGCTAAAACTGCCCCAATTTCTTGACCGGGAAAAGTACCATCATTTTTAATCAGTTTGCGAATTCTGACTTTTTGACCGATTTCAAAAGCGGGTGGTAAGTCCAGTTCTAATTCATCGCGTTGCATGAGAATACCTCTGTTCTCTGACCAAATTCAACAGTTCTTCGGTGGTGAGGCTGCGTTTTTTCTGTACCGACTGCTGACGCACTGCATCTAAAACAGACTGAGTTTCTTCTGGGTTGAGAAAAATACCGTGCTGTTCTAGTAAGTTTGCAACTAAATGTCTACCAGAATGCTTACCCACGACTAAACGTCTTTCCCAACCTACCTCTTCAGGTGCAAATGGTTCGTAGGTGATGGGGTTTTGCAGCACACCATGAGCGTGAATTCCAGACTCGTGAGCAAAGGTATTTTCACCAACAATTGCTTTCCAAGGTGGAACATGAGAATTTGAGGCTGAAGCGACAAGTTGGGAAAGTTCTAGCAAACGAGGTGTGTCAATACCCAAATCAATACCATAGATGCGTTTGATTGACATGACAACTTCTTCTAAAGCTGCATTTCCGGCTCTTTCACCTAAACCGTTGACTGTGGTATTTACTGATGTTGCTCCAGCTTTGATACCAGCAAGAGCATTGGCAGTTGCTAAACCAAAATCATTGTGGGTGTGAATTTCCACCGGAATTGATAAAGCTGAAACCAGCCGCTTGACTTTAGCGTAGGTGCTAAAGGGATCAAGAACGCCTACGGTGTCGCAGAAACGAAAACGTGATGCACCCCATTCTTGAGCAGAAAGTGCTACATCTAAAAGAAAGTTATCATCTGCTCTAGAAGAATCTTCGCCGCCGACAGCTACCCAAAGACCGCGATCGCTTGCGAAGCTGATACAATCTTTTAATCTTTGCAAACTGACTCGCCATTGACCATGAAATTTAGCAGCTATTTGGATTCCAGAAACAGGAATGGCAATATGCACTCGCTTCATTCCTGACGCGATAGAAGCTTTAATATCTGATATAACAGCGCGGTTCCAACCGAGGAGTTTTGCTTGTAAACCCAAGTCAGAAATTATTGATATCGCGCGAATTTCATCTTCACCCATTGCCGGAATTCCTACTTCTAATTCCGGCACACCAATGGCATCGAGAAATTTAGCGATCGCTACTTTCTCCTTAACGGTAAAAGCAACTCCTGCGGCTTGTTCGCCATCACGTAATGTAGTGTCATTAATTAGAATTTCATTCATCTCAAACATCCCTCTTAGGAATTTGTCTTTGTATCCCTTCTGGATTGTGAACCTATTTTTCTGCCATTGCTGGTAGTGGTTAATACCTAATACAAATGCTGAAGGATGAATGGTAAATGCGATAAACTCTTTCAGTTAATAATTCATCTTCATGATTCTTTAATATTAACCAAACAACAATTTCACATCTGTATGGCAGAAAACCAAAAGCATGTATAATTTAGGAATTGTTTTTACTCTTGCTGTGTAAAGTTTTTTCGAGTAGTAAGTAGCTAGCATAGTTATTAGCAAGTCCTAGAGAAAGTAAAATAGCAAATCCAGCAATTAAAGTAGAAAGCATCGTGTCACCTCATACAAATAGGGAATGGGGAATGGGGAATGGGGAATGGGTACTTTTATAGCAATCTTAGATTTTTGTTTTAACAGTCATCAGTCATCAATCAACAACTTCAACCGGAAAATTTATTTATCAGAGTTCCCTTAATGTTGTTCATCAAGCCAATCTAAAATCCGCTCTAGCTGTTCTAAATTAACCAGTCCATACTGCCAGAGAAGCATTGGTAACGGCCCATTATCTAATTCACGGTGTCTTAGTGCTATAGCAATATCTGCATTTGAAAGTGCAAGCTCCTTGTGTAAAAAATTGATAAATTTTACTTCACTGTTACGGGTGGTCATTATTCGTAATTCGTAATTCGTAATTAAGACAATTTTTTATAACCTTAATATTAGGTTGTTATCTTTGTCCTTTGTCTTCTACTCAGCACTCAGCACTATAATCCCAGCAACGTTCTAGCCACTCGACTAACTCGTGGCGAGAAGCTAAAAATTGCATCACAGTACTACGGATGAGAATTGCTTCGAGGAAATTATTGACTTTTACCCGTAAAGAACCATCAGCGGGACAGGAACAGGAAATCATCAACTCCTGTAAACGATGATAGATGAGCCAGCGATCGCTCAGAGGGATGTGTAAAATTTGATCTGTGTCATTTGTCATTGGTCATTTGTCCTTTATCAGTTGTCAGTTGTCAGTTGTTAGTTGCGACTAGTTACTACTGACGATTGAGGACTGATTCCTGACTTTTGGCTGTTAATGTTTGCAGTTGTTGTTCTAGTTGTTCAATCCGTGCGACTAAAGAACGGATGACGCTGGCTTCCACATCGGGTAGTTTTCCGTGGTCTAGGGGTGAAAGGTTGGTGTTTTGTTGACGAGAAATAATTCGCCCAGGAACACCAACAACGGTACAATCAGAAGGAACATCGCGTAACACGACTGAACCTGCACCAATACGCACGCGATCGCCAATTTGTAGATTACCTAAAACCTTTGCACCTGCTCCCACCACAACGTGTTTACCCAAGGTAGGATGACGCTTACCGCTATCTTTTCCCGTTCCGCCAAGGGTGACACCTTGGTAAATCAATGTGTAGTCTCCGACAATTGCAGTTTCACCAATCACAACACCCATACCGTGGTCGATAAACACACCTTTACCAATCTCTGCACCTGGGTGAATTTCGATTCCCGTCAAAAACCGACCCCAGTGAGAAATTAGGCGGGGAATGAAACCTACTCCTCGACAATGTAACCAGTGCGCGAGACGATGCAAACAAAGCGCGTGTAATCCAGGGTAGCAAAACACCACCTCTAACCAATTACGTGCAGCTGGGTCACGTTCAAAAATAATGCGAAAATCACTCAATAATGGCTCAAAAAAAACCCCAGAGAGTAAATTTTTCAGCAGAGATGTATTTGTAGAATCCGCTGTTTTTGTAGACTTAATATTGTTGATACTGTCAAATGACTGTTGCATCGTTACTGTCTGGTTGAAAGAGCCATGTGCTATTTTTCTGCTTATATCAGGTCGCTTGCAACTGGACAGTACATTGAATGTAGATTGGATTTATTGGATTAATTAAGCTTGTACTCATACACCAAAAACCCTGATTTACTGTGAATTTAAAATTGCTATGGGTGTAAGGTGCTAGTATTTTAGGGTAGGGGTACTAGTATTTTTAAGATGGGGGGTCAAGAGTTTTTGTACTCACTATAAACGTCTTTAACTGTAAGACTTTACAGCAATTTAGTTAAGATATTTTGCAATATATTAAGCTGTACTCAATACCTTGTAAATATGCAGTAGACAGGAATACAACTTAAATTTCTGTATATGCAGTTACGATTGTTATTTTATGATTTTGGCACCGATAAAACCAAATTCTTCATTTTATTTTAGCTTTTATCGTCTGTATTCACATATACTTTTTTTGTATGGTGCGTTGTCGCCAAGTGTGGGGGCGGTTCATTAACACCGCCAGGGAATTAATCAACCGTACCCAGCAAGCAGTAAATCTGCAACTGCCACAAAAACAATTATTAGAATTGATCGAGACAATCTTGATTTATAAATTGCCTAACATCAGTCGAGAGGAGATAGAAGCAATGTTTGGATTAAGTGAATTGAAGAAAACGCGAGTTTATCAAGAAGGTAAACAAGAAGGTAAACAAGAAGGTCGTTTGGAAGCAAAATTAGAAGCTGTACCTAAGCTTTTAGCACTGGGTTTAACTCCCGAACAAATAGCGCAGGCGTTAGACTTGACTATTTCACAAGTCCAGCAAATAGCACAGCAAACACCCCCAAATGAACAGTAAGATAGACTTACTAAATTCATACCTTCACTTAGCAACACTATATTTTTAACTCAGTTCTATGATAGAAACAAGCCTATCTATGGTCTAACTTATGTCTTCCCCTGTCCTGGAAAAACCTGCGAATTCTGAGACTACCTACGTTATTCTGTACAATGTCAGTTGGGAACAGTTAGAACAGCTTAATGTTGCCCTTCTAGGGACAAGCGCACGACTAACTTATTTAGATGGTATTCTCGAAATTATGTCCCCACTTTCTGACGACCATGAGGATAATAAAAAAACTCTAGCGATGTTGCTGGAAGCCTATATGCGGGCGAAGAAGATCCGATTTTATGGGCGGGGAAGTGCAACCATAGGTCAAAAAGAAGATAAAACGCGACGGGAACCTGATGAATCTTATAATTTAGGCACAAAAAAACCTATTCCTGATTTGATTTTAGAAATAACAGTCACAAGTGGTGGAATTAATAAGCTAGAAATTTATCAGCGTTTGCGAGTGCCTGAAGTTTGGTTTTGGCAAGATGGTTTATTATCAATTTATTGTTTGCAAGGCGATAGCTATATAAAAGTTACTCAAAGTAGTTTATTGCCAGATTTGAATTTAAATTTATTAGCACAATATGCACGTATGGCTGACCAATATGATGCTGTGAACGAATATAGTCAGATCATAAGTAAAACAGAGTAAAGTAAGATTTCTGAATTTAAAGCTTCAATGGAAAATGTAGGGTGTGTTATGCCATCAGGCTAATGCACCTTAAACTGTTGATGGTGTTACTTTTAGCTAGAACTCACTAAGTAAGTCGGTGAGAATGAACAGAACTATGTTACAAAATGTAAATGTACTTGAAACCCTCACCAATGACTAAGAACAAATGAGAAATGACGACCTTTACCAGTTAGCTTTATTTGCGCTGACCTACTTACTTACAATTCATATGTGCTAAGACAGGGAGAACGTGAATCTCGAACTCTCATGAAACAGCAAAAAAATCAATTCAGCCATCTCACGGCGATTGAAAGAACTTACCTGTCATTTCCTGCACAGTTTTTATTAAATCAAAACCTGCTTCAAGGTAAAATATTAGATTTTGGTTGTGGCTTTGGTAATGATGTGAAATTATTAAGCCAAAAAGGCTTTGATATTACAGGCTATGACCCTTATTATTTTCCCCAATATCCTCAAGAGAAATTCGATACTATCATTTGCTTTTATGTTTTAAATGTTTTATTTGCTGAAGAACAAGCCAATGTGTTAATGGAAGTGTCACATTTGTTAAAACCTGGAGGTAAAGCTTATTATGCGGTGAGAAGAGATATTAAAAAAGAAGGCTTTAGAGAACATTATATCCATAAAAAGCCTACATATCAATGTATTGTCAAACTTCCCTATGCTTCAATTTACTTAGACGATCTTCGAGAATTTTATCAATATATTCATTATAACCATCAACGTAATTCATCTAATTATTGTATTTTCTGTAATCCTCCTAAAAGTTTAAAATTATTAACTGAATCAGCAACAGCTTATGCGATTTTTGATGGTTATCCTATAACTAAAGGACATGTTTTAGTTATTCCTAAACGTCATGTCAGCAATTATTTTGATTTACCATTTAAAGAACAGTCTGCTTGTTGGTTTATGGTGAACAAAGTACAAGAAATTCTAAAAACAGAATTTCAACCTGATGGTTTTAATGTAGGAATGAATGTTAATCGAGCAGCAGGTCAAAATATGATGCACGCCAGTGTTCATCTCATTCCCCGATATAAAGGTGATACTGTCTCTACAAAAAGTGGCATCAGGAATGTCATTCCTAAAACAAAATAACCTAGCTTTAACAAAGTATTAAACTCTGTGTTCTCTGTGCCTCTGCGGTTTAAAAGTAATTATTTAACCACAGAGACACTAAGACACAAAGAGAATTTTTCGAGTTAGCTTTTAGCTAGCGATCGCGATCGCAATCTTTCCCGCTGCACGCCCAGTTTCGCTATAAGTGTGAGCCGCAGCGAGTTCTTGTAAAGGAAAGGTGCGGTCAATTACAGTGCGGATTTTGCCAGCCTCTATCAAATCTTTGAGGTAATTCAAGTCTTGAGAGTTGGGTTTCTCAAACACGAATTTCGCTTTTTGGCCGGGAAGAAAAGATGTTAAAACACTCTCCACTACAACTTTTGGCGAAGGTAGGGTTGTGATGTATATTCCGTTGGGTTTGAGGACTTTTTTCGTGTCCAAGAGCGATCGCAACCCTACCGCATCAAAGATAATATCGTACTGTGCTGTATCTTTGGCAAAGTCTTGTTGTTTATAGTCGATAACGCGGTCTGCTCCCAAAGATTTTACCAAATCTAAGTTTTTAGTACTGCTAACACCAGTCACCTCTGCACCTATAGCCTTGGCAATTTGTACCGCAAATATGCCTACACCCCCGGAAGCACCATTAATTAATACAGCTTGTCCTGGTTGAATATTACCCAAGTCACGCAAAGCTTGCAAAGCCGTGAGGGCGGCTAAGGGTACAGTTGCTGCTTCTTGATAACTCAAGTTATTTGGTTTGAGGGCTAGTAAGTTTTCTGGGATGGCTGCAAATTCCGCATAAGCACCTCCTGGGAAGTTAGTGCTTCCATAAACAGCATCTCCTACTTTAAAACGCGTTACACCAGAACCAACTTCTACCACTTCTCCCACCACATCAAACCCTAAAATTTTGGGGAATTGGTAGCCTGTGAGCAAGCCTAACATTCCTTTGCGGGTTTTCCAATCAATGGGATTAACACTACTAGCGTGAATTTTGACAAGTAACTGGTCAGGCTTGATTTTTGGTTGCTCTACTTCTTCATACTGCAACACTTCAGCGGGGCCATACCGACGGATAACGACTGCTTTCATAGCATTCCTCCTAGTACCCTGTTTGACTCACACAATTGAGAAAGCCTGTTATTGCTTATGCCTTTAGTTTAGCGGTTAGATTGAATTTATATGAATTTCAAATTACACCTCTATGCTAGCTAGAGACATCTATCACAACAATGTCAAAAATGCTTTGATCAAAGACAAATGGAAAATAACTCACGATCTGCTGACTCTCAAGTTTGGTAAAAAGGACTTATATATTGATCTAGGTGCTAGTCAATTGTTGGCAGCCGAGAAAGCAGAATCTAAAATTGCTGTTGAGATTAAAAGTTTTACTGGTAGATCAGATGTTGATGATTTAGAAAAAGCTTTGGGACAGTACATCTTGTATCAGGATATATTAACTGAGTTAGAGCCGGAGCGAGTGTTATATTTGGCAATAGCTAACAGTATATTTGAGGATTTGTTTGAGGAACCCATCGGTAAATTATTGCTTAAAAATCACCGTTTAAAACTGATTACGTTTGAGCCAAAACAGGAGGTAATTAAACAATGGATCACACCAAATTAGATTACTATCGCCAAGTAATTGAGTCTGTCCTCACTGAATATGCTACGCTACCTTATTCCTACGCGGATATTAAATCAGAGGTAGTGTTTGATCGTACCCACGTTGGCGCAGCCTCTCCGAAGGAGACTCGCTATTTGTGGATCGATCTCGGTTGGGATGGCGATCGCCGCATTCATGGCTGTCTAGTTCATATTGACTTGATTGATGGCAAAATCTGGATTCAACGCGATGGCACTGAAGAAGGCATTGCTGCCGATTTAGAACGGGCTGGAATCCCTAAAGAACACATTGTACTTGGGTTTCGTCCACCAGAGTTAAGACCGTATACAGGCTATGCAGTCTGTTGATTGGCGTACTGACTTGTCGCCAGACATCCCATGTTTTTGATAAAAAAAGTTAAATTATTTGAAATAAATCGCATTAAGCTGTCTATTTTTTTGAGCCTGTAAGACTTATCAGCTAAGGCTTAGAGACATAATTGCACATCTTTCTCAAAGCAAAAATTAAAAAAATATAAACCGCATTTTTAACTCAAAAAAAATGATATGTTGGATACAGAATTGAATTTCGCACGTATCTGGAGTAGTACGACTTAATCTACTCCAGTTTTTCCCCTTAAACCCCAGAATTTTGTTTGATTTATCGGGGTTTAAGGAGGTTTTGAGTACATGTTTGAGTGAACAAAAACAAGTTAAAACTAAGCTCAAATCCTTGCAGGGATAGCTTTTTGGCTGAGTACAAAGAAAACCTGAACCCCTGTCCATAAATACTCGCACCCCCGCCATAAAATACTAGAACCCTTACCCGAAAAAAATTTTTTAATTCTTTCTAAATATTGGAAAGATTAGGGTTTCAGGATTTGAGTACAAGCTTAATAAATCCAATAAATTCTATCCAGATAGACGCGCCGTCTAGCCTGTGGATGGCTGCTATAAATCATATATCGCCAATCACTTAACGGTTCTACACAAAAACGAAACGAAAAGTGAGTGGAGGGATGAGATAGCACCATGCCTCTATGAATGGAAGTCGCGGCTGTACCCACAAATTCTACCCAAGAACCAAGCGTTGACACACACCAGCCGAACTCAAGGATTTTATCACCTGCCCTCCTACACGCGTTAACACTACCGCCACAGGGATGGCAGGGTGGGTACAACAAGCGGCTTCAATTCCTGGGCATAGGGAAGTAGCAACGGCATCTCCCACAGTGGCAGCCTGTCCACCGATTCCTTGCGAAATTCAATGACACTACCGGCTACAGGACTCCTTAATTTTAATCAGGAACCAACAGGAAACCAAGCAAAATCGGGTGGTTGCGGATGCGACAGCAAAAGCAGCGCCACCGTGGAAATGGATGAAAAGCTCAAAGAGCGCATTGCCAAACATCCCTGCTACAGCGAAGACGCACATCACCACTACGCGAGAATGCACGTTGCAGTTGCACCAGCTTGTAACATTCAATGCAACTATTGCAACCGCAAATATGACTGCGCCAACGAAAGCCGTCCGGGAGTAGTTAGCGAATTACTCACACCAGAAGAAGCAGCACACAAAGCTTTGGTGATTGCTGGTAAAATTCCCCAAATGACAGTAGTGGGAATTGCGGGGCCTGGCGATCCTTTGGCGAACCCAGAAAAGACATTCCGCACCTTTGAATTGATTGCAGACAAAGCACCAGATATCAAGCTTTGTTTATCAACCAACGGTTTAATGCTCACCGAACACATCGATCGCATTAAACAATTAAACATCGATCACGTTACAATCACCTTTAACACCATCGACCCAGAAATCGGCGCACAGATTTATTCTTGGGTTCACTACAAGCGCAAACGTTACAGAGGCATTGAAGGTGCTAAAATTCTCCTAGAAAAGCAAATCGAAGGTTTGCAAGCTCTTAGAGAAGCTGACATCCTGTGCAAAGTCAACTCCGTGATGATTCCGGGAATTAACGACCAGCATTTAATCGAAGTGAATAAATTCATTCGTGAAAATGGCGCATTCCTGCATAACATCATGCCGCTGATTTCTGCACCAGAACATGGTACACACTTCGGCTTAACCGGTCAGCGCGGCCCTACACCCAAAGAAGTCAAAGAAGTACAAGATAACTGTGCCGGCAACATGAAAATGATGCGTCACTGTCGCCAGTGCCGAGCCGATGCCGTAGGATTATTGGGAGAAGACCGCAGCCAAGAATTTACCAAAGATAAATTCTTGGAAATGACACCAGAATATGACGTTGAACAACGCGCCACCGTTCATGAAGGTATTGAGAAATTTAAAGAAGAACTAAAAGTAGCCAAAGAAAAAGTACAAACTGGCAAAAAATCTACCAACAATCCCAAAATTTTAGTTGCAGTAGCAACTAAAGGTAGTGGATTAGTTAACCAACACTTCGGTCATGCGAAAGAATTCCAGATTTATGAAGTGGATGGTGTAGAAGTTCGCTTTATCGGTCATCGCAAGATTGATCAATATTGTCAAGGTGGATACGGTGAAGAAGCCACTTCTGACCATATTATAAAAGCGATCGCTGATTGCAAAGCAGTTTTAGTTTCCAAGATTGGCAACTGTCCAAAAGAAAAATTGCATGAAGCGGGCATACAGACTGTTGAAGCTTACGACGTAATTGAAAAGGTTGCCTTGGAATTTTACGAGCAATGGAATAGAGATTAGGGACTGGGGGCTAGGGACTGGGGATTAGGGACTGGAAATTTTAGATTTTAGATTTTGGATTTTAGATTCTATTTCAATCCAAAATCGCAAATCCAAAATCCAAAATTGAATTGCCCAATACCCAGTACTCAATACCCAATCCCCAATACCCAGTACCCAATCCCCAGTACCCAAAAAGGAGAAGAATTCATGGCTTACAATATCACTAGCCAATGTATTTCCTGCAATCTCTGTCTGTCTGTATGTCCCACAGGTGCAGTTAAGGTAGTTGACGGTCAACACTGGATTGACCCAGAACTTTGCACAAACTGTATTGGTAGTGTTTATAGCGTACCTCAATGTAAAGCTGGTTGTCCCACCTGTGATGGTTGCGTGAAGCAGCCCGGCGATTATTGGGAAGGCTGGTTTGCCAAATATAATCACGTATTAGCGAAATTAACTAACAAACAAGATTATTGGGAACGTTGGTTTAACTGTTATTCTCAGAAGTTTTCTGAACAGTTGCAAAAGCGCCAACAGCAAGTATTAGAAGCATAAAGAAGGTTAAAGACTGAAGAATTAAAGATATAGCCGTGGTTATATGTGTTAGGACACTGCTGATTGCTCAAAGCTTTGAACTAACTGGATTTTTACTCAGCAACGCCACATGCTCCACTTGGGGAGCCACTGCGTTGGGCGGCTTTGCCGACTTGAAGCACGTGGCGTGAGACCCCAAGACCGCAGTGGCTCCTCAGCACTCAGCACTCAGCACTTTGCTATAAAACAAAGACTTCAGTTCACACTGCACATTTCATCCTTCACTATTGAAATTAGAATCTATGCAAAAGAATTGCATCTATCTCGACAATAATGCTACTACGAAGGTAGACCCACAAGTTTTAGAGGCGATGTTGCCTTACTTGACCGATTATTACGGCAATCCCTCTAGTATGCATACTTTTGGTGGGCAACTTGCCAAAGGTGTGAAAACAGCCAGAGAACAAGTTGCAGCTTTACTCGGATCTGATGAATCAGAAATTGTCTTCACTAGTTGTGGAACTGAAGGTGATAACGCCGCAATTCGCGCCGCATTGTTAGCGCAACCAGATAAGCGACATATCATCACCACCCAAGTAGAACATCCTGCGGTGCTGAATGTCTGCAAACAGTTGGAAACCCAAGGATATAATGTTACTTATCTTTCGGTGAATCGTCAGGGGCAATTAGATTTAAATGAATTAGAAGCCTCGCTTACAGGAAACACCGCGTTGGTGACAATTATGTACGCCAACAACGAAACAGGCACAGTTTTCCCCATTGAACAAATTGGGTTACGAGTTAAAGAACATGGTGCTTTGTTCCATGTAGATGCAGTGCAAGCAGTGGGTAAAATTCCCTTGAATATGAAGACCAGCACCATAGACATGTTAACTATGTCTGGTCACAAAATTCACGCACCCAAAGGTATTGGGGCTTTATACGTGCGACGCGGTGTGAGGTTCCGTCCCTTCTTAATTGGCGGACACCAAGAACGCGGTCGTCGTGCGGGAACGGAAAATGTACCCGGAATTATCGGTTTAGGCAAAGCAGCAGAATTAGAACTGCTACACTTGGAAGAGGCGACCAAGAGAGAAAGAAAATTGCGCGATCGCCTCGAACAAACTTTACTTGCAACTATCCCCAATTGTGAAGTTAACGGCGATCCGACGCAGAGATTGCCCAACACCACCAACATCGGCTTCAAGTATATCGAAGGTGAAGCGATTCTGCTTTCCTTAAATAAACACGGTATCTGTGCATCGTCTGGTTCTGCTTGTACATCTGGTTCACTGGAACCTTCCCACGTATTGCGGGCAATGGGTTTACCATACACCACTTTACACGGTTCCATTCGCTTCAGCCTTTGTCGCTACACCACAGAAGCCGAAATCGACCAAGTTATAGAAGTAATGCCCGGTATTGTAGAACGTTTACGCGCTCTTTCACCCTTTCAAAATGATGATGCAGGTTGGCTGCAAGAACAGTCATTAGTCAATAGTCATTAGTCATTGGTCAGTGGTCATTTGTCATTAGTCATTAGTTTGCGACAACTGACAACTGACAACTGACAACTAACAACTGACAACTAACAACTAACAACTGACAACGGACAAAATTCATGTGGGACTACACAGATAAAGTATTAGAACTGTTTTACGAGCCAAAGAATCAGGGAGCTATCGAAGAAACCAACGAATCTGGGGTAAAAATTGCCATGGGAGAAGTAGGTAGCATTGCTTGCGGTGATGCTCTGAGATTGCACTTGAAAGTGGAAGTCGCATCTGATAAAATTCTAGATGCTCGTTTTCAAACCTTTGGTTGCACTAGTGCGATCGCTTCTTCTAGTGCCTTGACTGAAATGATCAAAGGTTTAACTCTAGATGAAGCTTTGAAAGTCTCCAATAAAGACATTGCTAACTATCTCGGCGGTTTGCCAGAAGCGAAGATGCATTGCTCAGTCATGGGGCAAGAAGCGCTAGAAGCCGCTATCTATAATTATCGAGGCATTCCCCTCGCCGCCCATGATGACGATGATGAAGGTGCATTAGTTTGCAGTTGCTTTGGCATTAGCGAGTCGAAGATTCGGCGCGTGATTATCGAAAATAACCTCACTGATGCTGAACAGGTAACAAATTATGTGAAAGCTGGCGGCGGATGCGGTTCCTGTCTGGCAAACATTGATGATATTATTAAATCTGTAAGGGAACAAGCAACTGCACCTGCTCTAAACAAAGATTATAACGTAAAAGTTGCTACAGATATAGCTAATTCTAAGCAAAGACCGCTGACCAACGTCCAAAGAATTGCTCTAATTCAAAAAGTACTCGATGAAGAAGTTCGACCCGTGCTGATTGCCGACGGGGGAGACGTGGAACTGTATGATGTAGATGGCGATCGCGTGAAAGTGTTACTTCAAGGTGCTTGCGGTTCTTGCTCCAGCAGCACTGCAACTTTGAAGATTGCGATCGAAGCCAGATTACAGGATCGCGTCAGTAAGAACTTGATTGTCGAAGCGGTTGAGCCATAGCGCAAAGTTTTACTCACAGCACAAATACACCTTAATGTGCAACAGCCAGAAACAGAAAGTAGGATTTGACCGATACAATGTCTTCTCATCAATGCTTAATTCCTACTGACAACGAACAGCTAAAGCACATAGGCGAAAGTACACAACGCCTAAGCGCGAATTTCATCCAACTCGCTTCAAAGGAATCAGGATATGAGCGCAACACTATACGACAAAATTGGCGGAAAGGCAACTGTTGAGAAAGTAGTTGAGGATTTGCACAAACGCATCTTAGCAGACGGTAGCGTTAGTCCATTTTTCGCTAAGACAGATTTGGCAAAGCAACGCGGTCATTTTATCGCTTTCTTAACTCAGTTGCTAGAAGGGCCAAAGGAATACGCAGGTCGTCCAATGGACAAAACCCACGCAGGTATGAGCGTACAGCCCCAACACTTCGAGGCAGTTACAAAACACCTGAGTGACGCAATGGCTACAAATGGAGTAGCAGCTGATGATATCAACGCTGCAATAGCTCGCGTCTCCAATGTGAAAGGCGCTATTGTCAACAAGTAATTAGGTAACGCGCCTACATCTTGCATTTTCGTAAAAAGCGTCATTAGTCCTTTGTCCTTTGTGAATACTTTTGACCAGTGACTAATGACAACCCCCACGAGTTTATCTGCTACATGGAACAGTTCAGGACTTAAGCATTGATTGTAGACAGTACCAATTTGCAGAAAGTTAAATGTGGCTTTCTTAATTACGAATTACCCTTCGGGTTCGGAAGTTCGGACTCGACGGGAACCGCCAAGACTCCGACTTCCTCACGAATTACGAATTACGAATTGGTATCAAGTCCTGCCTTCTTGTTTCCAGCTTCCCGAAATTATGGCGTATTTGTAAAGTGTGTAATTCCTTTGTCATTTGTGGTGTATCAAACAAATGACAAAGGTTAAATAAAAATTTATCTCCGAATAATTATGACACAAATGCTCACCGAATTTGTTGTGGAGCGATCGCCACCAGCGACGTTCTACATGCGCTCACTGCTGTAGCTCAACAGGCGTGAGAGACGAACAGACCCACCAAACCAACCAACCAACCAATTGCAGGAAAACAAGAACCATGACTGACGAAAACATTAGACAGATAGCTTTCTACGGTAAAGGTGGTATCGGTAAATCTACCACCTCCCAAAACACCCTGGCAGCTATGGCAGAAATGGGTCAGCGCATCATGATTGTGGGTTGCGACCCCAAAGCTGACTCCACCCGTTTGATGCTGCACTCCAAAGCTCAAACCACAGTTCTTCATCTTGCTGCTGAACGCGGTGCAGTAGAAGACTTGGAACTCGAAGAAGTAATGTTAACCGGTTTCCGTGGTGTGAAGTGCGTGGAGTCTGGTGGCCCAGAACCTGGTGTAGGTTGCGCCGGTCGTGGTATTATCACCGCCATCAACTTCTTGGAAGAAGCTGGTGCTTACCAAGACTTAGACTTCGTATCTTACGACGTATTGGGTGACGTTGTGTGCGGTGGTTTCGCTATGCCTATCCGTGAAGGTAAAGCACAAGAAATCTACATCGTTACCTCTGGTGAAATGATGGCGATGTACGCTGCTAACAACATCGCTCGTGGTATTCTTAAGTATGCTCACTCCGGTGGTGTACGTTTAGGTGGTTTGATTTGTAACAGCCGTAAAGTTGACCGGGAAATCGAATTGATCGAAACTTTGGCTGAACGTTTGAACACCCAAATGATTCACTTCGTACCCCGCGACAACATCGTTCAACACGCTGAATTGCGCCGGATGACTGTTAACGAGTACGCACCTGATAGCGATCAAGGTAACGAATACCGCGCACTAGCTAAGAAGATCATCAACAACGACAAGCTCACAATCCCCACACCAATCGAAATGGACGAGCTAGAAGCGTTGTTGGTTGAATTCGGTATCCTTGATGACGATACCAAGCACGCAGACATCATCGGTAAAACTGCTGCTGAAGCACCTGTTAAGTAAGCTTTAATGTAGGAAAAGGAAAAGGAAACAATTGCATATACCTTTTACCTTCTTTCTACCGACTACCTGTATCCCCAACGGGGACTACGAGTCCCCAACCCCAAAGGGGATGATGGGCTATCACTTAGCCCTCCCCTTCCCTACCCCGTTCCTTAGGAGCTAGAGAGGCAAAAATGACTCCTCCAGAAAACCAGAACATCATCGAAGAAAGAAAAGAACTAATTAAGGAAGTTTTAAGCGCTTATCCCGAAAAAGCTGCTAAAAAACGGGAAAAGCACCTAAACGTATACGAAGAAGGTAAGAGTGATTGCGGCGTTAAGTCGAATATTAAATCTCTTCCTGGTGTAATGACCGCTCGTGGTTGTGCTTATGCAGGTTCCAAAGGTGTGGTTTGGGGCCCAATTAAGGACATGATCCACATCAGCCACGGCCCTGTAGGTTGCGGTTACTGGTCTTGGTCTGGTCGTCGTAACTACTACATTGGTACCACAGGTGTTGATACCTTCGGTACAATGCACTTCACCTCTGACTTCCAAGAACGGGACATCGTTTTTGGTGGTGACAAGAAACTCACCAAGCTAATCCAAGAATTGGAAGTACTCTTCCCCCTTAACCGTGGTGTATCTATTCAATCTGAATGTCCCATCGGTCTAATTGGGGATGACATCGAAGCTGTTGCTCGGAACACATCGAAACAAATTGGTAAGCCTGTTGTACCTGTACGTTGCGAAGGTTTCCGTGGTGTTTCTCAGTCCTTGGGTCACCACATCGCTAACGACATGGTGCGCGACTGGGTGTTCACCAGAGCCGACAAAGAAAAGAAAGAAGGTAAGTTACAATTCGAGTCTACTCCTTACGACGTAGCAATCATCGGTGACTACAACATCGGTGGTGACGCTTGGGCTAGCCGGATTCTGTTAGAAGAACTGGGCTTGCGCGTAGTTGCTCAGTGGTCTGGTGATGGTACAATCAACGAAATGTTGATGACACCGAACGTGAAGATGAACTTAATTCACTGCTACCGTTCGATGAACTACATCAGCCGTCACATGGAAGAAGCTTACGGTATACCCTGGTTAGAATACAACTTCTTCGGCCCCACCAAGATTGCTGAATCCTTACGCGAAATTGCTTCTAAGTTTGACTCCAAGATCCAAGAAAACGCTGAGAAACTGATTGCTAAGTATCAGCCTACAATGGATGCGATCGTTGCTAAGTATCGCCCCCGTTTGGAAGGTAAGACCGTCGCTATGATGGTTGGTGGTCTGCGTCCTCGTCACGTTGTTCCAGCTTTCCAAGATTTGGGTATGAAGATGATTGGTACTGGTTATGAGTTTGCTCATAACGACGACTACAAACGTACCACTCACTACATCGAAAATGGTACTATCGTTTACGACGACGTTACCGCTTACGAATTCGAGGAGTTTGTTAAGGCACTCAAGCCTGACTTGATTGCTTCTGGTGTGAAAGAGAAGTATGTCTTCCAAAAGATGGGTCTTCCTTTCCGTCAAATGCACTCTTGGGATTACTCCGAACCTAGCGATCGCTCTTCAAAGTCAAGTAATGCAAGGTTTTTTCGCTGGTGAATGAAAAATATTCTATTTTTAGCCTAAATGCAAGTTGCAGGGTGATCTAGGAAAAATCTGTTTTGATGCTTTAGATAATATAACTCTTATTCTGCCTGGTTTTGAGTTTTGAAAAGCATTTTGCCCAAAGAAAAGCTGTAAAACAAAAGACTATTTTTAGTGGCGATTTTTTAGATTAAATGGGGAGCGATCGCTTTTACTTGAAAATTATGACAATGAGAGATAGAACGTGTAATTAGCAAAAGCAACAATATTCATCTCAAGTAAATCAGCACTAATATTTTAATCTATGTTAAGAAATTTCAAGTAGGGTGCGTTGTCGCGCAGCGCAACGCACCGCCAACAATTAAAGGTGCGTTAGCCTACGACATAACACACCCTACTAATTCCAATAATCTTCTGGTAAGGTTTTTAAGATTATTTCTTGATATTGTTGAACACCTTCCCAATAATCATTTGTAAAATTTTCTGCGTTAAATGTTCTTTTACTAGATGAAATAAGGGCGAATAAGCTTGGGTTGTAGTGAGGATCTAAACCTTTATGACAAGTATGACAAAGAGTAATAAGATTTTCGTCCTGTGTTAATCCTCCCATTCCCCAAGGACGAATATGGTGAACATGCAATTCTACATCAACATAATCAGCAGGCCGTCGTCCACAAATTCGGCATCGAGAGCCATCTCTTTGAATAACTTGCATACGTAACTTTGGTGTAGGTGCGCGATTAAATGCACTCTTCGGTATAGACTCAACATGCACGAAACCACCATCACTAGACTGAACCACAGGAGACGGTTCAATCATTTCTGGTATTGCTGATTCAGCAACACTTTTTTCCACTAGTCCGTTTCCACCACATAATAGAAAGATACTCATATCCTCAAGGCTATTAACTACTATATAGCCTTGTCCGATCTGTAGCCACAGACTTGCCATTATATCTGCTCGTATGAGCGAAGCTGCACGAAGCTCAATACGCTGATCTAAATCAGCCCATCCAACCCAGTGAGAGTAACATGATCTTTTCAAGTTACCATCTGAATCTGCAAGGATAGTAATAGCATAGTATGGAGATTCAGGATTAGGCTGACCGTTGTAAACTTCAGCAATGCGTTCCTCTAATGTTTTCATAAATATATAATGTAGCTGTTTATTTTTTAGCATAAATGCCTAAAAAATATTCAGCAACGCCCAATAATTATGTCCTTTCAAATCTGCACGCTCAAGATATTTGAGCTTGAGCCAGTAAGGTGCGTTGTCGCGCAGCGCGACGCACCACATCAATTATGGGCATCCTAAAAACAAATGTCATCTCCTCATGTCCATGTCCAACTACCGCAGACTCAATATTTCTGGTGCTACTTATTTCATCACTCAAGTTACCTACCAACGACAACCCTGGCTTTGCTCTGATATCGGACGTACTGCTGTTCGTGCTGCGCTTGGACATGTGCGAAAAAATTACCCTTTTTCCATTGATGCATTTGTTCTTTTGCCTGATCACTTTCATGCTTTATGGACTCTGCCTGCGGGAGATAATAATCTATCAATACGAATGCTTTTGATCAAACGCTTTGTGACTAAATACTATGGCAATCAGCTAGGGCTTGATGTCGAAATCTCCCGTTCACGAGAAAAGCGAAAAGAAGGTAATTTATGGCAACGCCGCTTTTGGGAGCATTTAATTAGAGATGAAGTAGATTTTGCGAATCATTGTGACTACATTCACTATAATCCTGTACGGCATAAACTTTGTGAATTTCCTCAACAATGGGCATTTTCAAGTTTGCATCGTTTTATGGAGCAGAATGTTTATCCGTTAGATTGGGGTTACAGTGGTAAGGTTCAAATTGTTTCTGATGTTTGGGATGTTTGAGATGGCGGTGCGTTGCGCTTCGCGACAACGCACCCTACTATGATGATTGCGTGATGAGAAGATGCGATCGCCCCAAGCAAAAATATTACAAGTTGTTTTGAAACAATTCTAGAACATGTTGCCAAGCATCAGGAGCGGCTTCTGGGTTGTAACCTGGGTGCTGTACCATGAATGGGTATTTGTCTACAAAGAATCCTGCAAAGAAACCGTGTCCTGCATCGTATCTAAATACACGATGCTTGATTTGATGTTTCTTGAGTTCTGCTTCTATTTGCTCAGTTTCCTCTTGAGAAATCAATGTATCTTTTGTACCAAAAAACGTGTAAATAGTACCTTTAATTTCATCTGTACGATTAACGGTCGGTGTTTCTTCTCCATAACTAGAAGTGGTAATTCCACCACCGTAAAATGAAGCTGTGGCTTTGATATTGCTTAACGTTGCAGCTATGTAAGCAACATGACCACCAAAACAAAAACCAATAGCACCAATGGCATCTTCTTTGACATTGAGTAAAGTTTTTAAGTAGGCGATCGCAGCTTGAATATCGCTGATTATTTCTTGATATTTTACTTGTTGATAATATTGTAATCCAAGCTGCAATGCTTCTGGACTAAACCCAATATGTTCTTCGCTAAAGTCAGCCGCAAAACCGGGTGCAATACGTTGATACATAGCAGGTGCTATTGCTACATATCCTTGTTTAGCTATTAATTCGGTGATATCTCTAATATTACTGTTAACACCAAAAATTTCTTGAAAAACTATAATAGCGCCAAACTTTCCTGGGTTAGCTGGTTGAGCTAAGTAAGCATCAATTTCTAAGCCGTTGTTAGGTATTTTGACTTTTGTAGTCTTAATTTCGATGTTTGTTGTTTGTGCCATCTTTGTTTTGAGCGAGTTTATACCAACTCGTCTATTTTGACTTTTTTCGGCACATATGGGTGATATCAAATAAAGTTAAGCAAATTCATTGATTCGTTTATCCATGCAATAAATGTATTAAAAGTCAAGCGATCGCATTAATCACGTAGGCTATCATGCATACTACATAAATAATGCGATCGCCCTCAGCAAAACTATACTTCAACGATATCTGCCTTTGTACTGTTAATAAAGGCAAGAACTTCTTGTTTCTCTTGTTCTGGAACCTGGAACGCCTCAAGGGTTGCGTTGAGATGACCGATGAATGCATCCCAATCAGTTGTACTGATTCGCATTCCTTGGTGGGAAGTGAACATATCTCGACCAGTGTAATAAAGAGAACCGCCAGATTTTGCACAGAGAAAATCAATTAACAGCTGTCTCTCTCGACGCAGACCATCATTTCCTCTATGTTGCCAGAAACGACCTAATTGTGGGTCAGACGCAAGACGGGGGAGAAGATTATCAGCCACGGCTGCGATCGCATCATAACCTCCAAGTCTTGCATACAATGTAGTTGATTCGTCAGCCATAAAGCCTCCTGGCAGCAGTAGTATAGGATGACTTAGTTTTTACACAAACTACAGTAAAATTCCAAATTTATTTACCAGCATATTTACTTGTAAATTTGTGTTAGCAGCCGTGAAGTTTAGCTTGCAGGAAATATTGGGAATATTTGAGAGATATGACTTTTACAAGCAAAGTTTACACAGGCTACAGAAAAGTTGCGATCGCACTTTCAATTTTGGCAAAAAAATAACAGCGTGCGATCGCTGCTTGTTTAATGGAAATTGTTGATCACTGACAGTCAACAGTCATCTGTCATCAGTCAACTTATTTAGAAAATCACTCCGCAACCTTCAATTTTTGGTTTACCACAGAACGTGCTTTCTTTCGACCGGACTTACGCGTTCCACCAGCCATTTCATACTCATCACTATTTTTGCCATAGCGAGATGCAACACATAACAACATCTGTTCAGAATAGCTATTTATTGTACGTTCTGCATCGACTAATGCATTCTGTGTCTTCTCTACTATTGTTCGTGCTTGATTATAGACGGCTAGCTTCTCTCGTAACTCAACAATCTTAGTGTTGTAACTAGCGATTGAAAAGCCATTACCAAAGTCTAAATCAGAGTTAATTGTCTGTATTCCTTCAATTCGTCGTTCAGCTTTGGTGAGTGCTGTGGAATTTCGTTTCCGTTGCGCCATAAACTGTTCCTTTTTGGATTCATTAAAATAAAGAACTCTAAGAGTATTTCACACTGAGTTCGTTAGATATCATCAGAATACGCAGTCAGCCAATGCACCAGCCTGAGTAAAGCTACAGAACCTATAAAGCATTAGGAAAATAGGATGAATACGGGTATATTTGCTGAAATTTGTTGACAAAAATTAGTTTACGAGTCGCAAAAATTGGTTTACGAATCACAAAAATTAGTTTACGAGTCGCAAAAATTGGTTTACGAGTCGCAAAAATTAGTTTACGAGTCACAAAAATTAGTTTACGAGTCGCAAAAATTGGTTTACGAGTCGCAAAAGTTAGTTTACGAGTCGCAAAAGTTAGTTTACGAGTCGCAGAAATTAGTTTACGAGTCAAAAAACAGTAGGGTGCGTTGTCGCGCAGCGCAACGCACCACTAAACACGACAAAAGCTTTCCCATCATTAGTAGAATATTTCACGCTACGCCATATTGCGTGTATTGACGCAGGTTAGATGGCTGTAATCCCAAAACAATATCCTGTTTTGGTACTCTCATCTCAGTCAACTCTTCAGCTATTTGGATATCCGTCATATTACGCTGAATCCATATTTTTTCAGCTTTAATATCGAGATGCATCACACAATTATAAATTTGGTCATATCCATCCCAACCAATTTCTAGAATCTGGTAATGATCTCGCACCGTATCGAATATCAATTGAATTTCGACATCTTCCTCTGAAGGTTTATAACTGCCATACTTGGTTAGTAAGTTTTGAATATATTCACGGTATTGGTCTAGTTTTGCCATTGCACAATCACCTCAACCTTTGGATCGTAAACTATCAACTTAACTTGATATTCTTGTACTAAAGTTCGGGCAAAGTCTCGGCTAAAAGGATACTATTAGTTTCGCTAACCCATTAGATAATCTTGAATCTCTTTGATAAATTTCCAGGGATATTCATTGTCATTAACTTCGAGCCTGGGAAGCATTGACAACGCTTTTGTAATCCATACCCGTTTATCTGTTGTGTAAGCAAGCCCTGCATGTGTGAGCATTGACTCTAACTCACCACATGGATTGATAAATAGCCCTTTTTCCGAACAGGTTTTCCATAATTCGTCAAAACTAAATTGTAATTCTGCTGGCAAGGCTGCCCGCCCTTTCTCCTTGAAATCGTTCCAGTTTTTGGTCGAGGCTGCAATTTCTCTAGCTCGACGTTCAATTTGGCTCAGTAATTTCTCTTTTTCAAATTTAGCTTCGCCATCAGAACCAAAAGCTTTACCTTGTATCTCATTAAGAGAGGCTAATAGTGTTTTCATTTGCTCTTTAACTTTCTCTAATCTCTCATCACAAGGAAGTTCTTTAGCTGCTTTTGCAATTTCTTCACGAATAGTCAGCATTGGAGTGATGCTTTCTTCACTAAAGTCTAAAGCTTCTAGCTGCTTTTTAAATTCTGCCGAGTCATTCAACACATCAAAATCAACAATTCCTACACAGCGTACTCCCATATTCCGATACAATGTGGTAATCCGTGGAACAGTTTGCTTATTATCTGCATTAACGAAATATAAATCGATGTCATTTTTCCGCTTGTTAGAGGCAGTTTGGTAAAACCGCCCATCACTATCTGCTTCTACTACAACTACGCCGGAGTAAAAGAGTCCGTCGAGAACACGAGATGAACTCAATAGAGGATCGTTTACTAATTCTTGTAAGCGATTTGGGTCAAGTGTATTGAAATAATTTATTTTATCTCTACGGTCAATCCGAATAATAGTGAGATCAGTTGTCTTGCTTAAAAGACCGCGCAGTAAGTCAGCGCTGTGCGTGGCTAAAATTATCTGGCGTTCGCTGTTTGCTTGTTGTGCAATAAACTCACCTATCCGAAAAGCTTGAGGCGGATGAAGAAAAGCCTCTGGTTCATCGATTAGAAATACATTTCGTTTAGTCGCCAGCAATGCAGTGGTAATTCCCACAAAACTTCTGATTCCATCCCCTTGATCATCCAATTTGTCATACTGCTGCATCGGCTGTCTAGCATCTCTTGGATCTGAAGGAATTAAACTAAAATCATCTCCAACTCGAAAAAGTAATCTTTGAGGTACAGTGAAATCCAGCTTAATTTCTTTGCCAAAGGCACGCTTAACTAACTTTTGTATTTCATTCTCTAGAGAAGTTCCTGCATTATACATAGTTTGCAGCAGATTGGCTTCTTGTCTTTCATGCTCTGCACTAGCAGCCTCTTTCACCAATTTAAGACGGTGTTCTGTGGTGATGAATGCAACCATAGCAAGACCAAAATGCTCGGCAAACAAAGATTTCTTAGATAAAAAATGATAAATTACCTCATCTTCTTCAGTCCAGAAGTTTGCAATGGCTTGGCGTTCCCGGGAAAGCTCAGGAGCTAGTGTACGAAACACCCAGTTATTATATTCGTCTTGGTGGCGTTCTAAACTATAGGCTTCGCGTAGCTCTTGTAGATTCTGTGGGGTTGTCCAGTCAACATCGTTAACAACAACATTAGGTAGAGGTGTACTTATTGTGGTTTTCTGAGCAATGTCCTTTAAAATACGGCTTTTTCCAGCATTGTTCGGCCCAATGATAACGGTAAGGTTTCCTGGTTTAACTTCTTCTCCATTGTTGAATACGATCCGGGTCAGTTTGTAGATATACATTAACAGATACCTTTGAATTCTCTGATTAAATTGTTCAAGCTCTTTTTTGTCCAGTGCCTCTACTGGTTTAAAATTTGGTTTAGGAATTAAATTGCCATATTTTCATTAAAAATTAGCAAAAATCTTAGCATATCATAAATGATTAGCATTTTTTACTACAGTAAACTAGCTAGTAGGTGTGTTGCGCCACAAAGCACTGCATCAATCATGGCTGTCTTAAAAACAAACAGGATTTTTCAAAACCATGCCCAATTGCAGCAATTACCCCAGAAATGGATTTTTTTCAGTATTCATCGTTTTATTCAGCAAAAGATTTACCCGTTAGATTGGGGTGGCAATGGTAAAGTTTAACTTTTGTCAAATATTTAGGACGTTTGAAACAGTGGTGCGTTGCGCTTTGCGACAACGCACCCTACATTGGGAATGCGATCGCGCTTCATAAGACAAATGATTGGATTTTGTATAAATCAGTGTTTTACTCATGCTTTAACTTACTTACACGGTATCGATAATTAGCATAATGCGTTGCTTTTTTATATGGCAAGGAGCCATAGAAGTCTGACATTATCGCACCAATGGAAGAAGGAACGACGGAGTTATTTCTCAGTATTTTTATATTTGTTTTTTGTCTATTACAAAAATTAATGAATTTTGCGATCGCTACAAAATCAATTCTACCTTCCCCTGGTTTTGCAATCACACTGCAATGTATTTCAAGGAAGACTAAGTTTTTTATTCCAGAACAATGGAATATTAATAAAGATCCTTCAATACACAGATATGCTTCTTTATCTTTATAAGAGGTTTTTTCTTGAATGAAATCTGCAAAGTAATCTAAAGCTTCAGTCATATTAACTGAGCTTACAGTACACAACCTATATTTTGGAATGTTTTCTTCCATAGTAGTAGATTCCAGAAGTAGGGTGCGTTGAACCAATTTCACTGATATAACGCTTGACCAATGCGCTACTGTCTATAAAGTAGATTGCCATCTAACGGCGTTCCTCAATAATAGTTTCAGAAACAGGTTTTCCTTCAACATGAATTAGTCGTCGCTCGTTGATTGGTTCATAAGCATGATGCTTAATCTGCTTCACTAAGCCAGAATCGATTAAAGATTGGTGAAATGATGCTTGTTTGGCACTTTCTTCTTTATCAGCAAGATACCTTTGAATTGTCTGATTAAGTTGCTGAAGTTCTTTTATGTCTAGTGTCTCTAGTTGTTTAAGTATTTGATTAAGGGTTTCTAGTGTCATTTTTTCATTGATAATTAGTGAATAAATTAGCACAACAATCATATTCTAGCTAATTACAGAGCAAATTCAACTATGCTTATAAACTAACTCCATCTTCAATTTGTCAATCTCCAATTTCAACCTTTCATTTTCCATTTTCAACTTAGCATTTTCCTCCCTAATCAGTTCAACTTCATCCTTCTTACTCAAAGCCTGATTAATCGCCAATTTTCGCATATCAAGCGAAAACCAACGCTGATAGGTTTGCGTGTGAACTTGGACACTATGCCCCAAATTATCCGCTGCTGCTTTAATTGGGATTCCCAGAATATGCGCTCGAATTGCCCAAGCGTGACGTAAATCATAGGGCTTAAAATCTAAGCCAATTTTACGAAACCACCAACTAACGCGTTGTGTCAAAGCTGTGATTTCTGCATGATTGCTATTATCTTTTTTACTAATTGCCGTTGCCAACATCTCTAAATATTTAGGATTTCTTAAATCAAACTCCAAAATCCATTGTTTATATAACGGTAATGCTTGCCTTTCCCCAGTTTTACAATCTTTATGAACTTTCCATGTTAAATCTATATTCTCTTTACTCAACCACCATTCAACATCAGGATTAATAAATAATTCTCGTGGGCGTAAACCAAAAACTGCTAACATGCTATAGGCCCATCGCCAAAGCTGCCAGCTATCTCTAACATTTTCATTGACTTGATTACCTCTGTTAATCTGGTAATTTTCAAACCTGCTAAATCCTGCAAATATTTCTACATCGGTTGGGATATTCCGAGTATTATTCTCAGGCATTTTGGAATATAGAGATAAATCAACTTCAATATTGAATGCCTGGCAAAATGCAGCGATCGCTCTGGCTGCATTATATCTAGACCATTCCTTATCAATTTTTTCAATTGAATTTATTAAGTTTTCAGAACTCGCTAACTCTTGAGGATTAGTAAAACGCTTGGTTCTGGAAAAATAATAAAAAAAGGTATGTTCACTTTTTGTGGTGCGTTGATGAGTTTTGAAATACTCATCTTCAAATTTTTCCAGTAATTCACCTATAGTTTTAAAGCTTTTTTTAATTGTTTCATTGCCTAAATATTTATCATTCCACTCAAAGGTTTTACGAGCAATTAATTTACCTAATTCATAAGCTTCTTCTTCAGCAGTTTTTAATCCATCTAAGTTAGCGGGAATATTTAAACTGAGATTGTATTGCTTTCTCCCAGTTCCGTTTTTGTCCTTGTCTCCTGGTTTAATTGGTAAGGTAGCACGTAATTGCAGACTTCCATTCGATTCTCTAATTGTAACTTTTGTCTTTGCAGACTTCAAACGCAGATTTACCTTTTCTAATTCCAGGGGTACCTTTGTTTTCATATCCTCTCTTTGCTGGAGTGATTGCAGACTTGAGCCTAAATAGTTACTAATTCGTAATTCGTAATTAAGAGCCATAATTACGAATTACGAATTATCAATTACGAATTATTTTGCTGTGTATTTAGCCTAGATTTAGCCTCAAAATAAATGTGCTATCGATGAACAATGTTTAGGATTAACACTGCTTACTGCAAACATTCAGCTGTTTAGAAAAATCAAAGCATCAAAAGGATTACTCCGGCCCTTATCACGGTTATGACGGCTTCGCCATCTTTGCTCGTGACATGGATTTAGCACTCAACAGCCCAACTTGGGGATTAATTGGCGCTCCCTGGAGCAAGAAAGAAGCTAAAGCTAAAGCTAAAGCTTCCGTCTAGAAAAACGGGAAAGTAGGGATAGCCTGGGGTTTTAGCCCCAGGAGGAGGCGGGAATTCAAAATTTAAAATTCAAAATTCAAGATTTAGTTTTGATTTTGCATTTTGAGTTTTGAAGTACATTCCTACTCCCTACCCTCCACTTACCATCCCCCAATTCTTCGATTAGTAACGACTTCAGTAAGCTTGGAGATCCAGAAATGCCTCAGAATCCAGACAAGATTCAAGACCACGTAGAGTTATTCCACCAGCCGGAATATCAACAATTATTCGAGAACAAAAAGCAGTTTGAAAACGGTCACGACCCCGAAGAAGTAAAACGGGTTGCAGAATGGACTAAGAGCTGGGATTATCGTGAAAAGAACTTCGCTCGTGAAGCGTTGACCGTTAACCCTGCTAAAGGTTGCCAACCTTTAGGTGCAATCTTCGCTGCTGTGGGTTTTGAAGGCACTTTACCCTTTGTACAAGGTTCTCAAGGTTGCGTGGCTTACTTCCGTACCCACTTAACCCGCCACTACAAAGAACCATTCTCTGGTGTGTCTTCTTCCATGACTGAAGACGCAGCGGTGTTCGGTGGTCTGCAAAACATGATTGACGGTTTGGCAAACTCCTACCAACTGTACAAGCCCAAGATGATTGCTGTCTGCACCACCTGTATGGCAGAGGTAATTGGTGATGACTTGCAAGCCTTCATCAACAACGCTAAGCAAGCTGGTTCAGTTCCTCAAGATTTCCCAGTACCTTTTGCTCATACTCCTAGCTTTGTTGGTTCCCACATCACTGGCTATGACAACATGATGAAGGGTATTCTTTCTAACCTAACCGCAGGTAAGAAGAAAGCAACCAGCAACGGCAAAATCAACTTTGTACCAGGTTTTGACACCTATGTAGGTAACAACCGCGAAATCAAGCGGATTGCTTCTTTGTTCGGCTTTGACTACACCATTTTGGCTGACAACAGCGACTACTTGGATTCACCCAACACAGGTGAGTTCGATATGTACCCAGGTGGAACCAAGCTGGAAGATGCAGCTGATTCCATTAATGCTAAAGCTACAGTCTTTCTACAATCACACTCCACAGTCAAAACCCGCGAGTACATCGCCAAAGAATGGAAGCAAGAAGTTGCAGTTGCTCGTCCTTGGGGTATCAAGGCTACTGATGAGTTCTTGATGAAACTCAGCGAACTGTCTGGTAAGCCAATTCCTGAAGAATTGGAAATCGAACGCGGTCGTGCAGTTGACGCGATGACTGACTCCCATGCTTGGGTTCACGGCAAGCGCTTCGCTATCTACGGCGAACCAGACTTAGTGTACAGTGTAGTCGGCTTCATGCTGGAATTAGGTGCTGAACCTGTACATATCCTAGTTCACAACTCTAACGAAGAATTTGAAAAAGAACTCAAAGAGTTGTTAAATTCTAGTCCTTTTGGCAAGAGTGCAACCATCTGGGGTGGTAAAGACCTATGGCATATGCGTTCATTGTTGTTCACCGAACCCGTAGACTTGTTAATTGGTAATTCCTACGGTAAGTACCTGTGGCGCGATACCAAGATTCCCCTCGTGAGAATCGGTTATCCCATCATGGATCGTCACCACTACCACCGCTATAGCACCATCGGTTACCAAGGCGTGATCAACTTACTCAACTGGATTGTTAACACAATCTTTGAAGAAATCGATCGCAACACCAACATTCCTTCTAAGACAGATATTTCCTACGACTTGATTCGTTAGAAATTGCATTCACCCGCAGCGTGCTAAACAACGGTAAGTAAGGGGATTAAAAAGGGGAAAGGGAAAAGGTGAAAGGGGAAAGGAATCCCTTTCCCCTTTGCCCCTTACCCGTTACCCTTCCCAATCCCCACCTTACCTTTTCTTCCTTGCATTTACCTTGAGGTATCTATTTATGGAAACTATCAATCAAACTCACGCTCATACTCATACTCATAGTCATGTTAATTTCCATCCACCTAACTATAAAAAATCTGGATGGTTTAACAATATCCTCAATCCCTTACGTAATGTCGTAGATGGATTTGAGATTAAAAATTATCGACTCGCTCATTTGATTTGTCAAGTAATTCCTTGTTGCTGTCCTTTTGAGCGAACTATTAATTTATTTGGGCGGACTTTGCATATTCCACCTTTATGCAAACTGAATCCGTTATATGACGAATTTGTAGGAATGCGTTTTCGTGCTTTATCTTACCTCACTGATGTGTGTGGTGAAGATGTCACGAAATATATTTGTTAGTTATTTGTCAGTGGTCAGTGGTCAGTTGTTAGTGGTCAACAGTCAATAGTGAGTGGTCAGTAGTGAAAACTAACAATGTGCAAAAAAAACAATTAACAACTAACGACTGACAACTGACCCTTACGGGTTCGGCAGTTGCTTCAAGTCGGGGAACCCGCCCAACGCACTGCCTCACAACTAACAAAGAACAATTAATGCCATCCAGCAAGAGAAGAGAGATGAAAATCACCCAAGGCAAAATCAACGAGTTGCTCAGTGAGCCGGGATGCGAACATAATCAGCATAAGCAGGGAGAAAAGAAAAACAAGTCTTGTACGCAACAAGCACAACCAGGGGCGGCTCAAGGTGGCTGCGCTTTTGATGGTGCAATGATTGCTCTAGTACCGATCGCCGATGCGGCTCATTTAGTCCACGGGCCGATCGCTTGTGCTGGCAATTCTTGGGGTAGTCGTGGTAGTCTCTCCTCTGGCCCCCAATTATACAAGATGGGTTTTACTACCGATATGACTGAAAATGATGTCATTTTCGGTGGTGAGAAAAAGCTTTATAAGGCAATTCTAGAAGTACAAGAACGCTACAAGCCAGCGGCGGTATTTGTCTACGCTACCTGTGTGACTGCTTTGATTGGCGATGATATCGATGCAGTCTGCAAAGTTGCTGCTGAAAAAACTGGTACTCCGGTCATCCCTGTTATCTCCCCAGGATTTATTGGCAGTAAAAATCTCGGCAACCGTTTTGGCGGTGAATCTTTATTAGAATATGTTGTCGGGACAGCAGAACCGGAAGAAACAACGCCCTATGATATTAACTTAATCGGTGAGTACAATATCGCCGGGGAGATGTGGGGAGTCACACCACTGTTAGAAAAGTTAGGTATTCGGGTATTATCCAAAATCACAGGCGATGCTCGCTATGAAGAAATTCGCTATGCCCACCGCGCCAAACTCAATGTGATGATTTGCTCGCGGGCGCTGCTGAATATGGCGAGAAAGATGGAGGAACGCTACGGCATTCCTTATATTGAAGAATCTTTCTACGGCATTGATGATATGAACCGCTGTTTGCGGAACATTGCTGCGAAGTTGGGTGATCCTGATTTACAAGAACGGACAGAAAAGCTGATTGCTGAAGAAACTGCTGCTTTAGATTTGGCGTTGGCTCCCTATCGCGCTCGTCTCAAAGGTAAGCGAGTTGTTCTTTATACTGGTGGTGTTAAGAGTTGGTCGATTATCTCGGCTGCTAAGGACTTGGGTATCGAAGTTGTTGCTACTAGTACGAGAAAAAGTACTGAGGAAGACAAAGCCAAGATTAAGAAGTTAATCGGCAATGATGGCATCATGCTGGAAAAGGGCAACGCTAAGGAACTGTTACAACTGGTTAAAGACACCAAAGCAGATATGCTGATTGCTGGTGGTCGTAACCAATACACAGCCCTAAAAGCGCGGATTCCTTTCTTAGATATTAACCAAGAACGCCACCATCCTTACGCAGGTTATGTGGGGATGATTGAAATGGCTAGAGAACTGTACGAAGCCCTTTATAGCCCCATTTGGCAACAAATACGTAAGCCGGCGCCTTGGGATGAAGATGAAGGCATCTTGGAAGGTAGGGATACCGATCATTCTCTGTTTGCCTCGATGGAGGAGATAATTTAAATGGCGATCGTTACCGTTCCCAATAAATCAGTTGCAGTTAATCCCCTCAAGCAAAGCCAAGCTTTGGGCGCATCCTTAGCATTCTTGGGATTGAAAGGAATGATTCCTTTATTCCACGGTTCCCAAGGTTGTACCGCCTTCGCTAAAGTTGTGCTTGTACGGCATTTTCGGGAAGCTATTCCCCTAGCCACTACAGCCATGACGGAAGTGACTACCATTTTGGGTGGTGAAGAAAATTTAGAGCAAGCAATTCTCACTTTGGTAGAAAAGGTAAATCCCGAAATTATCGGTTTGTGCAGCACAGGATTGACAGAAACTAGAGGCGATGATATTGAGCGGTTTATCAAAGATATCCGCAAACGTCACCGCGAACTAGATCACCTGCCTATTGTCTTTGCTCCCACACCTGATTTTAAGGGTGCGTTGCAAGATGGTTTTGCTGCTGCTGTGGAAAGTATAGTTAGGGAAGTTCCGAAAGCAGGCGGAATCAGAACTGAGCAAGTAACGATTTTGGCGGGTTCTGCTTTCACGCCTGGGGATGTGCAGGAAATCAAAGAGATGGTGACGGCTTTTGGTTTAGTACCCATCTTTGTACCTAACCTTGGCGCTTCCCTGGATGGACATTTAGAAGATGGCTATAACGCTATCACAGCCAGCGGCACCACTGTCAAACAGTTACAAGAAGTCGGTAGTTCTGCCTTCACTATCGCCTTGGGTGAAAGTATGCGCGGTGCTGCCAAAATTCTCGAAGAACGGTTTGGCATTCCTTACGAGGTGTTTGGCGAATTAACTGGCTTGGAACCAGTGGATGAATTTTTGCAGGCATTGGCGATTTTGAGTAGCAATAGTGTACCAGAAAAATACCGCCGCCAACGTCGCCAACTGCAAGATGCCATGCTGGATACTCACTTCTACTTCGGTGCGAAGAGAGTTTCCTTAGCGCTGGAACCTGACTTGTTATGGTCAACGGTGAATTTCCTGCAATCGATGGGAAGCCAAATTCATGCAGCCGTGACAACCACAAAATCGCCACTGTTGGAACAATTACCGATTAAGAGCGTGACCATCGGTGATTTAGAAGACTTTGAACAATTAGCAGTGGGTTCTGATCTGCTGATTGGTAATTCTAATGTAAACGCGATCGCTAAACGTCTGTCAATTCCTTTGTACCGTCTCGGCATTCCCATTTATGACCGTTTGGGTAATGGGCAATTTACCAAAGTTGGCTATCGCGGCACAATGGAGCTTTTATTTGGTATTGGTAACCTCTTTTTAGAGCAAGAAGAGTCATTAGTCCTTAGTCCTTTGTCATTGGTAAAAGACAACTGACCGCTGACAACTGACAACTAACAACTGACAACTAACAACTGACAACTAACAATGAAAATTGCCTTTACGACAAGTGACCACGTTCATATCAATGCTCACTTCGGATGGGCAAGAGAAATTGATGTTTATGAAATCTCCAATGAGGGATATCAATTTCTAGAAACTCTCTCATTTTCTGGCGAACTCAAAGAAGATGGTAATGAGGATAAAATCACACCCAAACTTGAAGCTCTAAGCGATTGTACCATTGTTTATGTAACGGCAATTGGTGGTACTGCTGCTGCTAAATTAATCAAGAAAGGTGTGACTCCAGTTAAGGCGCGATCAGAAGAAGAAGAAATTAATGAAGTACTCACTAAATTAGTGCAAACCCTTAAAGGCAATCCTCCGCCTTGGCTGCGTAAAGCTTTACAGCAAAAAACCTCAAACTTTGCAGATGAAGTAGAAAATGAAGCAACGGTATGAGTGAAAATAATAGCGTTAATGGAACCGCGACAACTGTAGTTGCAGAATCTCCTTTTTTGAAGTCGTTAGTTTTCCAAATCCGAGGACAAGATAATTATGGAGTTTACCGCAATTGGTCGGATGAATTAATTCTCAAACCCTTTGTTGTCACTAAACAGAAAAAACGTGAAATTTCTGTTGAGGGTGAGGTTGACCCGGTGACACAGGCGCGAATTATGGCATTTTTCCGCGCTATCGCCGCCGGAATTGAAAAAGAAACAGGTTTGATATCTCAAGTGGTAATTGACTTGAGTCATGAAGGATTCGGCTGGGCATTAGTTTTTTCTGGTCGGCTTTTGCTAGCTGTAAAAACCTTGCGAGATGCCCATCGCTTTGGTTTTGATTCTCTAGAGAAACTAGCTGAAGAAGGAGATAAGTTTGTCCAAAAAGGAATTGATTTAGCGAAACGCTTCCCCGAAGTTGGCAAACTTTAGAAGTGCTGAGTGCTGAGGAGCCACTGCGTTGGGCGGCTTTGCCGACTTGAAGCATGTGGCGTTGCTGAGTGCTGAGTGAATAGTAAGAAGTTATGAGTTAGAAGTTATGAATTAACAATTACATAACTCACAACTCATAATTAATAGACTTCTTGCATAAATCTTTTTTTGTCTCACGCAAAGGCGAGGCAGCGCGTTGGGCGGGTTTCCCGACTTGAAGCGACTGCCGTCGCAAAGACGCAAAGAAAAGAACGCTAAGAATGACTTTTGCAAGAGGTCTAATGTAGATAATTCAAAATTCAGCACTCATAAGTTATCACTTATAACTCAGCACTCAGCACTTAGCACTCAGCACTTAATGAGGAGAAGTTGATGGTGCAGGCAGGAGAAACAAATATTGAGGAACTGAAAGGGCAGATTAGAAAGCTTAATAGTAAAGCGGGTCAGATGAAGATGGATCTGCATGATTTAGCGGAAGGTCTGCCAACTGATTACAAAAACCTTATGGATGTGGCGGCTGCAACTTATGAAATCTATCGTGAGTTAGATGAACTTAAGCAACAGCTGAAGAAATTGGAGAATGCTAAATGATCAACCCCCCAGATATTTAGGATCAATCCCAAATCCAAAATCTAAAATCCAAAATCCCCAAGCCCCCGAATCAATTTGTGGGGTCAATCCCAAATCCAAAATCTAAAATCCAAAATTCTATGGCTGGGACTATTGAAGAATTCAAAAAGCTCGTAGATACAGAAGAATTTTTGCAGTTTTTTAATCTGCCCTACGACGAAAAATTTGTGAATGTAAATCGTCTTCATATTTTGAAGAAGTTTTCCCAATATATTCGGGAAATTGATGATAATTCTCCTGATCTGAGTGCAGAAGAAAAGCTCAATCAATATTCTTTAGCTTTACAAAAAGCTTATGAGGTTTTTCTGGAATCAACACCCCAAGAACAAAAGCTGTTCAAGGTATTTAACGAGAAGCCTAAGAATGTAGTCACGCTGACAGAAATCACTTCTGATTAGGAGTTACAAAGTGATAAACCTAACGCCTACAGAGTTAGAACGCTATAGTCGCCAAATGATGCTCCCGAATTTTGGCGAAGTAGCTCAGAAGCGCCTCAAGTCAGCGACGGTTCTGGTTACGGGTGTGGGGGGATTAGGCGGTACGGCGGCACTTTACTTAGCAGTAGCGGGTGTTGGGCGGCTAATCCTTGTCCGAGGTGGTGACTTGCGACTGGATGATATGAATCGTCAAGTTCTGATGACGGATGATTGGGTAGGTAAACCAAGGGTTTTCAAAGCAAAGGAAACTCTGGAGGCGATCAATCCCGACATCCAGATAGAAGCAGTTCATGAGTATATCACCCCGGAAAATGTAGACTCTTTGGTGCAATCTGCTGATATGGCGCTGGACTGCGCGCACAATTTCACGGAACGCGATTTGTTAAATGCAGCTTGTGTGCGTTGGCGCAAACCAATGGTGGAAGCCGCAATGGATGGGATGGAGGCGTATTTGACAACGATTATTCCTGGTGTGACTCCTTGTTTATCCTGTCTGTTTCCTGAGAAGCCTGAGTGGGATCGGCGCGGCTTTTCGGTTCTGGGCGCTGTTTCGGGAACTTTGGCTTGTCTGACAGCGCTGGAAGCGGTGAAGTTGATCACTGGGTTTAGTCAACCTCTGTTGTCACAATTGCTGACAATTGATTTTAACCGAATGGAATTTGCTAAACGCCGATCTGGGCGCGATCGCTCTTGTCCAGTCTGTGGTAACACTGCACCCTGGAGATACGCGCAATCCAATTCGATGGAACCCACCAGTAGCAATTGCACACATTAGTCAGTGGTCAGTGGTCAGTAGTCAGTAGTCAATGGTTATTAGTTATTTAACAACTGACAACTAACAACTAACAACTGACAGCTAACAAACCTACACCCGAAACCAGAACAATTAATCGCTACAAATTAGGAGGCTTAATGACCGTTACTTTGACAGAAAAAGCAGAATTTCGTTTGCGAGCATTTTTGCGAGGTTCCGCTCCTGACGAGAATGGTGCAACTAAAGGTGTCCGCATTTCTGTAAAAGATGGTGGTTGCAGTGGCTACGAGTATGTGATCGATATCACTAGCAAACCCCAACCAGATGATTTAGTTATTGAGCAAGGCAAGGTGCTGATTTATGTGGATGCTAAAAGTGCGCCTTTATTGGAAGGGGTGGTAATCGATTTTGTCGAAGGGGTAATAGAAAGCGGCTTTAAGTTTACTAACCCAAATGCAAGTGATACCTGTGGCTGCGGAAAGTCGTTTAAAGCAGGTGACTGCACGCCTACAGGTGTACCTTGCAGCTAAATAATTCGTAATTGTTCATGGGTAATTTGTAATTAATAAAATTACGAATTACGAATTACGAACTACTAATTATTTGAGGCGCTCCGCACTTTTTCTCGAAGAGTGGGAAAGATTGCACAACTTCGAGAAACCAACCGAATCGTATATTTGAGGAGAATCGGAAAATGGCTACCTACCAAGTTAGATTAATCAACAAAAAAGAAGACCTCGATACCACAATTGAAGTTGATGAAGATCAAAACATTGTGGATGCAGCAGAAGAAGCTGGTATTGAATTACCTTACTCTTGCCATTCAGGTGGTTGCTCAAGTTGTGTAGGTAAAGTAGTTGAAGGTGAAGTAGATCAAGAAGATCAACTGTTCTTGGATGACGAGCAACTTGAGAAAGGTTTTGCTCTACTTTGTGTTAGCAAACCACGTTCTAATTGCACGATTAAGACACATCAAGAAGCATATCTCGTGTAAGCGATCGCTTTGGTTGCTATCCTTAGCAATCAATTAAAGAACAAAGTATGAAGTATGAAGTATATGTATTTACTTCATACTTCATACTTCATGTTTTATTGTTAAAATGTTTACTCCTTTTAGCGTGATTGGTTGCTCATTAGAATTACTCAGAACAGGAGAACGAGGCATTGTTACTTTCTGCAAAATTCAAGATGAGAAAATCCATACAAAAATAACATCAATCGGCGTGACAACAGGCACTATCATCACTTTAGAACAACAATTTCCTTCTTTAATCATCAAAATTGGTAATATATCCTGGAATATAGAACGAGAAGTTGCCCGCGCTATTTATGTTCGGATTATTGATAATTGATTAGTATGGACGCAAGGTTTTGCGCCCATAATATTTATTCACCCTCAAATAAACTCAAAAGCTTTATGGGCGATTTGCTTTTAAAAGCAAGTCGCCTATTTGTCAATCAACAGCAACTATCACGTCTGATGATTTAATTACAGCATAAGCCTGCTTGCCCTCCGCAAGTCCAAGCTTTTCCGCTGATGATTTGGTAATAATTGACACTAGTTCTATTCCAGGTGCTAATTCTAAAGTCACTTCAGTATTGACTGAACCAGTTACAACTTTTTTGACTGTGGTTTTGAGCGAATTACGAGCGCTAATTTCCATGTTTTAATTTCCTTTTAGTTATTTATACTTGCCACTTTAACAAGCTTTGATACTAGTAATAAGATTATTCAAGATTTCTTAATTTTTTAAGAGATATATCTAATACACTATGTCTTTCAATAGCGACACCTCTATTTGATAGATTATATCGAGATACTACTTAGTTAATCTCAGCAAGGTTTAAAACACTATTACTAAATGTTGATAATCTTGACATCAACGTAAAACTGAGAAGCGATAGTACTTCTATAAAACTTACACAAAACCAGACGCTGTAGCGGCAATTCATTAATTATCACTATATGAAAATAAAGGTTTTAATTATTCTCTGTGTAAATCCTATCTTATTTCAGTTATGAGGCTTGATTTTAATTACAAACCACAGACAATATCAATGTGGCATAGATCTATCTTTTGACAATCAGGTAATAGATTAATTTTATTGACAAGCATTCAGAGCCTATTTATAAAGTAAATATTAAGTAGGGGAGGCAAAAAGCGGTGTGGATGTTCCTCCCCACCGAACTTCAGAGCGGCGGAAGCCGCCGCTCTGAGTTCTCGCTTTATTGCCGTTGTGTTACGGCGTTTGCTAGGATTTCGGAGTTTGAGAGAGTGAGGATTAGCCGTAACGCACCATTTTTATCGGTGCGTTATAGCAACGCTTAACGCACCCTACAATTTAAGGTTTACTTTATAAATCATCTCTCATATAATTGCTAGCTAATTAGGTTACTTTTGTAAGTAAGTATCTATCTTAATTCTTGATTTATAACTGTAAAATTAGTTGCTTTTTCAATTTATTTTAAGTAATTATATGTCTGGGTATCTTAACAAATGATTCATAATTTAAACTTATCAGAGTGATAATATATAGGTAAGCTAAATTGTTGCTAGTGAACCTAAACTTCAGCAAAAAGCGATTACAGGGTTATCTAAGACATTCTCATCTTAATAGTGGTTAAACATAAAAATTGGGTAGACAGTGAAAAAGCATACACACATAATTAATGGGAAAATGCATAAATCTTCTCCCAATCAATAACCACATTTATTAAGGTATGAAATGGACTTAATACTTCTGGAAAAGGGTGTCTATGTTCCGTAACCGCTTTTTTAGGTGGCAAATATCGATTCCTCACAATTCAACTTGAATTTGAGTTAGGCGCATAGGCGTTCAGTGCAGCTAAGCAAATGCAGTTTGGGAAGAATTGCAGCAGTTTAGAAATTGCCCTACTTGCAAAAAATTTAAGGAGCAAGAGTTATGCGAGCCAAACAAATCATGACTCAAGATGTAGCTACTATTCGCGGTTCCGCTACTGTAGCAGAAGCAGTCAAACTATTAAGGCTCAAAGAATTACGGGCGTTAATTGTGGAACCTCGTAACAGCGGTGATGCTTACGGTATTGTTACTGAAATGGATATTGTAGGCAAAGTTGTTGCTTATGGAAAAGACCCACAAGAGGTGCATGTTTATGACATAATGAGCAAACCCTGCATCGTCGTTGATCCTGACCTTGATGTAGAATATGTGGCGCGGTTATTTGCGAACACAGGTGTATGGCGTGCGCCTGTCATCCGAGGTGAATTACTTGGTATTATTTCTGTCACAGATATTATCAATAAAGGAAACTTTCTAGAAAAACCAAAATTGTTATTCTTGCGAAAAGAACTCTTGAAAGCTATATCTAATGCTCGTTCAGTTTCTGCTAACTATGGCCCTGATTCTAAAAGAGCAATTGAAGCTTGGGATTTAGTAGATGAACTCGAAGCAGAAGCAGGTTTTTATGGCGCACCAAAACCAGAAAAAACTGCAAGAGAGTTATTCTCTGAGCAACGTAAACCAGTAGCTGTTGGTTAACTCGCATTCAACAACGAGATTTCCGACTTTTTTGAAAAGTCGGAAATCTGAGCTTTTAGTTTTGAATTTTGTACAATTCAAACAAAAATTATTTATATATTCTTTTATTTAAGAATGGTGGGCATTGTCCACCATTTTATTTGTTGAGCAAACTTACACGAGGCGAGAGATATGAATAATTTGACAGATGTTACTAAACAATGGTTGACAACAAAAGGTTACAGTTTTGTAGATTTGAATCAGCATGGTGAAAATGGCGATACAGCTTTGATGAAAGCCACAAGAGAAGGAATTTACCAAGTTGTTAAAGAACTGATTGATGCAGGTGCAGATGTAAATTCAAGAAACAATGATGGAAACAATGCTTTATGGTTTGCTTGTTTTGGCAATCACTACGATTTAATTACTTTACTGTTGTCGTCAAAAATTAATATTGATAATCAAAATGATAATGGTGCAACTGTCTTAATGTATGCAGCTTCTGCTGGAAAAACTGAAGTAGTCAAGTTGCTTTTACAACATCAACCTAATCTGTATTTGCAAAACTTAGATGATTATAAAGCGATAGATTTTGCAAGTAATGTAGAAGTTTTAAGGATACTGAAAAATGCTACAAAAAAATAATCTAGGCAAAGCGTATCATGATGCTACCAAGCATTCTTACTTATCAGTGCAGATGAATCCTAATTATGTAGATGCATCAACTCAACCGTCTACATTTAAAGTTTATCCCAAATTTTATAGACGTGTGCAATTAAATGTCAATAATCCAGTGCATTCTTTTATCTGGTTGACTAGTGCTATCACCCTTGAGAAAGTATATAAGGATGTGCCTTATAAACTCCGTGTAAATCCCTCAGCAGGCGCTCTTTATCCCACAGAAGTTTATGTACAGGTTCGCGGAGTGCATGGAATGGTAGATGGTGTATATCATCTAGAAGTTGAGAATAATTGTCTAACACTAATCTATGAATTAATTGATGATGGGTTAGAGAGTTACATTATACCGACCAAATGTATCAGCGGATTCATTTTTTTAATTAGTTGCGTTTATTATAGGTCTAGTTGGAAATATCAAGACAGAAGCCTGAGATATTGCTTTTTGGATAGCGGACACCATTTAGGTGCTATTGCTGCATCAGCATATCTTCATAGCAAGGATATACAGTTAATTTTCGACTTCGATAAACTTGCTCTCAATACAGATTTAGGTTTTGAGAATAAAGAGTTTATTACAGCTTGTGCAATTTCGGGAAAAGCGCAAGAGAAGCAAACGAGACGCTTAAGGCTGAAGGTGCCTTTTGTCTGCGCTACTGATTATTTTGAAGCGAATCAATTTATTGAAACTAGCTACAAAGCAACAGCAGTACAGCAGAGTTACCAACAGCAACTCAAGCAGCCTCAGTTGAAATTTGATCGAGATAAATTCTATCAGACTATTTTCAACAGACGTTCATGTAGACGTTTCCGGAAAAAGTGTATTTCTCAAGAAGAATATTTATATATATGGCAGCAACTTGAGCAGCCATTACCGACTGAGAACTATGAGGAAATAGAAATTTACTCGGTTGTGCATCGAGTAGAGGGGATGTCACCAGGGTTATATAAAGGTAAGCATCTGCTGAAGGCTGGTGATTTCAGTGAGCAGACAGGTTACTTATGCATAAATCAAGCTATAGCGAGAGATTGTGCTGTAACTTTGTTTTTTGTGTCTGACTATAAAAGTTATCAAACTGCTATGCAAATAGCCGGTTTTATCGGACAAAGAGTTTATCTGGGTAGCAACTATATGGCAATTCAATGTAGTGCAATTGGTGCTTATTATGATGACGAAACTCAAAGATTCTTAGAAACAACTAAAGATGTTCTCTATGCAATGGCAATTGGAAATTAAGTAGTAAGGTAAGAACGATGGCTAGAAGAAAGTATTCATTTAATGGTAACGAATTTCATCCAATGCAGCCGACATCGGCAGATATTATTTTGCGGCAGCAACTAGAGTATTCTATTAGTAAGTACTTTTACGAAGCTTGCGATCGCACAATTCAAAATCTTTTATCTACTTGTCGGTGGTACGTGACAACCCACGCTAGCGCCATGACATTAGTAATTGAATGTCCCGACCAAGTTACTAACTGGCGTGTCTTACAAAAAATTGTGCCGATGGGGACATTACTCAACAAAATTGTCACCAGTGCTAAAATTCGCGTCTGTCCTCCAGAAGGTCAAGGTGTACCCTTTGAAATGAGAGTAGATGAACTCGCTGTTTACCGTGATATGGCTGGATAGGGAGATGAGGAAGATGAGGAAGATGAGGAAGATAAGGGAGAAATTGTCACCCACATTCTGCACATCTCAAATCTCAAATCAATGAAAATAGAGTATCGATGTATTAATTTTAAACATTCTGTCTGATAATTGCAGCTACCTCTTCAAAAACCAGGTCAGCGGAATGTTTAACAACAGGGCTTAATTCTAGTCCCAAATCAAGATTTGCCGCTTCAATTAAATAAACTGTCACATCTTCGGGAAAGTCATCCTGAAATATTTTGCGTCCAGCGGCTAAAGCGTTATCCCAACGAAAATCATGCAAGTTATAACTAGGTTCCGGCAAAGCTTCCAATTCTTTGCCTGGAACTTTAAATATAGCACCCGGTTCTGAATTAGTTGAACTGGCATCAATAATTATTAATTGTTTGCTACCTCTAGCTTGAAACATCACTTCCATTCCTGCGGTGCCACAGTCATACACTCGCACATCAGGATGATGATTTTCGGCTAGATATTTTTGTAAGCGTTGGGCAATAATTACGCCTACAGCGTCGTCACTGCGGTTCAAATTTCCGCAACCGATAATTGTGAGCATGACATGCTAAGGATTCTCTAAACTATAGAATGTAGTCACACTTATGGAATAAAACTGTATACTAAATACATATTCTTCAGGTAATTAGGAAGTTGGATGCCTACCAACGCGCAATTGAAGGGTTTATATCGAATCTGTTACCAGTTAACATATCTAATATTTCAGCCTATTCACCTCATTTGCATTGACGATCGGACTCAAAATCTATATATACTGGCAGGGCAAAACGAGGAAATAGAGTTTGAAATTACTGTAAATGGGGAGGTGCTTTAATGAGTCAAATTGATTACACTGCTATGTCTGATCAAGAGTTAAAAGAGTATTTCATAAAGCATCGAGAAGATAAAGTTGCACTTCAAGCTTATTTAGAACGTCGTCGGGGACGAAGACTCGAAGTAATTACTACAATAGATGATCCTGAATTTGACAGTAAAATTCAAGCAGCTATTCGTCAGCAAATTAGTGATAAACAAGGTTAAGTAACAGACTTTGATTGCTAAATATCGATTTTATTATAGTTAGCTTAGAGGTTGTTTGAAAAGTCTAATTTATGACTTGTTTTACCGACTAGAAGTCGCAGCTACACATACAAAATCCACCTACCCTACCCTGCGAAAACACCTTCGGTGAACGGGTTCTGCGAAGCAGTACGTGGGTTAAAAACCCTTAATGTTTTATTAGTCCGCGGAGGCGGACTTCGTTTGTGTAGTAGCGAATTCTATTCGCCCAATACCTCGACCGGAAAAACAATGATCATGTTAGATTTAACATGTAACAAAACAGGTATTTTAAGTTATGAGCTTCAGTGATGTGGTAGAAGCAATCAAAGGTCTTTCATTTGAAGAAAAGCAAGAACTCCAACTTCTACTCAGACAGTATCTACGAGAAGAACGCCGAGAGGAAATATATGAAAACTTCAAAACAGCACAGCGAGAAGAACAAAACGGTGAGCTAAAGTTTCCGTCTAATATTAACGAACTGAAACAATTAATAGAAGAGTAATGCTAGAAGAATGTATTTAGTAAAAACTTCATGATACTTATTTTTATCTGTTATTATCAATCATGGCACATAAACGAACTCTCAATAAAAAGCGTTTGACGAGAAAACAGGTTCAAGAATTGATTGAATCTGAAGGAAAACTGCACGAAGAGTTCACAAAGTTTTTTGAAGTAACTGATTCAACTGGATATAAGGATCAGCCCCTAGTCTATGAGTTACCTAATGACAAATTCTTATTTGTTTTTGATCCTAATGATCTTAGTACTCCTGCTAAAGGAGATATTTATCCAAAAGAATATTTTTTAAAATTTGTTCAACAGACACAAAAAATTAGAGAATATTGTGCCAATAATCGAGGTAATTCTGTTGCTCATTGGTATTATTACTCAAAATATAAGGTAGAACTCATAAATCACATTGATGAATTAATTCATGAGCTTGGAGAACAGCTACAAATTAATCATCGGCAGCTTGATTTCTCGTATATGAGTTTGGATATTATATCCAAAAAAGCTGAAGCTTATGGAATTAATGAAATACAAAGCAATTTATATGATAACTTAGTTGCTTATGTAGGTGAAATTCTGAAACATAGAAAAAATGGGCATTGGGCTATTAATAGTGATTCTATAGATATAAAATATCCATACATCAGTGCAGGTGTTGATGGTGTGATGATGCCAATTAATGTAATTTGGCTAGAAATAATTGATATTGAACCGATAGATTTACGAAAACAAACTGCTAATGAGGTACAACGTTTTTCATTACGACAAACATAATTGCTACTATTTTAGATTTTAGATTGTGAAATTAGGGGCAGGTTCACCAAGCTCATCAATTAACAATTGATAATATTTTTAAACCCGCCCCTATCAGTTCTCGATTTTTTGAAAAATCAATATCTGGTAGAAACTAAAACTCTACACCATGTTTTTTGGCGATTTCAACAAGTTTCTCACACTGATGTTGTGATGCTTGAGTTAATATTGCTTGTGCTTGTTCTGGCGTATTTCCATCTTTAGGGATTAAATACTTGACATAAAGTGATACAAAATCAGCAATGATCGCTAAACCAGATAACCCATGTTTGTCAGCTTCTTTACCAGCGATCGCAGCTACTAAACCTGCTTTAATTGGATCTGGTTTGACCTTCATAAACTGATCAATAAGTTTAGGAACATATTCTGTTGGTGGTAAGTTATTTAACTTACTTGTTTCTGGAGTAAAATTACATCCTGCTGCTTTTGCCTGTTCTAAAACACACCATTCAATAAATTCTTGTAGTGCTATTTCGGGAAGGCGAGGGAGATATTTATGTAGCGCTATATCAGACACAAGCTTACCTTGTAAATTTGAGCTTTTTGGAGACAATAAGGCAAGCCTAACGCATCGTTTCTGAAAGTTTTAGTGTGTTACGCTACGGCTAATGCACTAGACAATAAATTAATTACTATCAAAACCTGTTGGTTGTGTATCAATTTGATCTTGTGCATGTAAAAAGCAACTTTTAAAGTGTTAAATTTCAGGAATTAGCTGCCCAAAGTAGGGAAATTTCGTACTTATTGAACATTGAATCGGCACTTACAAGCGTCATATCTTCTATCTGTGCCTGTGCTATCAACATCCTATCAAAAGGATCTCGGTGATGCAGTGGTAATGCAGCTGCTCGTAAAGCATGAGGTGATGTAATTTCCAGCGATCGCATTCTCAATAGTGCCATCCTACTAGAAATATAACTGTCTAGGGGGTCTTCCAAGGGTAACTTGCCGATCGCTACTTTTATCCCTATTTCCCAAATACTGGCGACTGAGAGCCATAATTCATTGGTTTCATCAGCAATATGGGCGATTGCTACCTCATTCAAATACTCTGGTTGTGTAAACCACCATAACCAGCACTGCGTATCTAGCAACAGTTTCACTCTTCACCGCCCTCAAACGCTGCCAAAATCTCTTCTGGCAAAGGTGCGTTGAAATCATCTGGCACTACAAAACGCCCTCTATCTTGCCCTAGACTACTGAGTCGATTTGATGAAGAGCGAAATGGCACCAACTTGGCGATGGGAACGCCTCGGTTAGAAATAATAATTTCTTCTCCCAGTTCTACGCGCGACAACAGCTTTGAGAGATTCGTTTTAGCTTGATGAATATTTACGGTTTCCATAAAATTAAACTAAGTCTATAAACTAAGTTTAGTTTAGTTATCATGGAGGTGCAAGGGCGATCGCTGTTGTTGGTGTATTGACAGTGGCAAATTTTTACAGCACAAGCAAGAACTATTATTGAGTGTGGTGATATAAAATATACATCAGTATTTATACCAATAAAACCGAGGTCAGATAGAATATGTCCAACAATTTCAAATATAGCCGTATTGCATTATCGCAACAGCTATCCCCCAGTAGGTTGGTCAGCTTCTATAGTTATAGTCATAAATTCTTCTCTTATGCCTTCGTTATTTCTAATGACCGCACAATATCTAACAAGGTAAAAAATATAGCTAATGACTAACTAAAAAACAAGTAGGCATTAGCTATTAATAACTTTTACGCAGTGCGAAAACGCGCTAATTCTTCGCCTGTCTTGGCATCGTGGGCGTGAACTGTACACACCAAACAAGAATCAAACGATCGCGCCACATGACCAACTTCTACAGGGTCGGTAGGATCATAGATGGGTGTCCCCACTAACGCTTCTTCAATGGGGCCGCGTTTGCCTTCACCGTCACGGGGGCCGATATTCCAAGTACCAGGGGCAATCACTTGGTAATTCTTAATCTTACCGCCTTCGACTTCTACCCAGTGACACAAAGAACCCCGCGCTGCTTCGGTTGCACCCCAACCTTTACCATCCTTTTCTTGGGGTTTAATATACCAAGGATCGTTTAATTTGAACTCGCGCAAACAATGTTCAGCTTGCCGATATAACTTGACAAGTTCGTGAACTCGTGCTAGCTGACGCACATGAATGTTAGCACCACCCATCCGCTTGAACACATCCAAAATCAAGCCGTCGTAGTGTTGCCAAGACTCTCCATGTTTACCACCAGCGACTAATTGACGTGCTAAAGGGCCAGCTTCCAAACGCCCGAAGTCTTTGTGTAGGACTGCACTTGCCCAAGAATAAGCGTTGTCAAAGTCTTTGGTATTGTTGGCGATGGGTTTAGTGGTGCGATCGCTTGGGTGCATATCCGCTGTGCCTTCATCGTACCAAGAATGTGTGGTATTCTCGCGGGTGAAGCTTTGATCCATCAAGGTATGAGTGTCGGTGAAACTGTCGTACACTCCACTTTTCATGATCATAGCGGCATTGCGTCCTTCAATGGTGGGCTTTTGATATTTATCCTCATGGGCTAAATATCCCCAAGTGACGTATTTACCAACACCGGCGCCATATCTATCTAAACCGATATCTAAACCCATGCGCCAATAAAAACCCAAATCGGAATCACGATGATTTATGTCTTCATCTAGCCATGACATAAAATCATCATATGTCTGGATTTCTTCGTAGCGTTCTAAAGAACAACCTAACCACACTGGTTCTAACCAATTGGTGCGGAAATATTCTAAAATCGCCCAAGCGCGGGTAATGTCTGTTAGGGTGGGGGCACACATGACGCCGCCGGGTACCATGTAGCTAGAATGAGGCCATTGTCCACCTAAAAGAGCATAAATTTCTACAGGTTTGGCAGAAATTGTGACACCTAATTCGTAAGATTTGCCAGTGAAAGCAGCAAAGCGCCTCACAGCTTCTTCATAGAAGCGACTACTGCGGTAATTTTTATTAGTTAAATCAATGGCAAATAAACCATAAAAATAGCGAGGTATGCTTTGAATTGTTTCAACAATTTGACCTAAATTTCTCGCTAAAATTGCATTGCGTGGAACTTCTGTTCCCCAAGCTGTATCTAATGCCCACGATGCACAAGTCAGGTGAGAACCGCCACAAATACCGCAAATGCGGGGTGTGACAATTAATCCGGCTTGGGGGTCTTTGCCGCGTAAGATAACTTCAAATCCGCGAAAAAGTTCAGCATGTGTCCAAGCATTGACGACGTATCCATCTGCGATTTCCACACGCACATCTAAATCGCCTTCAACTCTACCAACGGGCGATATATCTAATGTTTGAATTGGCATATTTGTTAGTTGTTAGTTGTTATTTGTTAGTTGTTAGTTGTCAGTAGTCAGTTGTTAGTTGCCACTGACCACTGACCACTGACTAAACTGTAAAAAAGTCTTCTTCTGCCCAAGCTGGGGCTGCATCTTTGGCAACCATTGTGAGTAAGGCGTAGTCTTTCTTTTTCACTCCTGGGGGTAATTCTTTGGGAACGCCCATCACTGTTTGAGTTTTAAATACGGTGCCGGGTTTGAGGTCAAAGAAGGGAAATTCTGGTTCTGTGCAACCTAAACAAGGCATTCCGGCGCGGGTTTTGGAGGAGACGCGGTTCCACAAAATGCGGTTGCAGGAGGAATGAGTCATGGGGCCGCGACACCCTAAGTCGTAGAATAAGCAACCTTTACGCTGACCAAATTCGGCGGTTGAGGCTTTGTAGGCAAAGTGGACGTTGCGAGTACAACCTGTTTGGGTGTAGGTGTTGAAGAAGGTTTGGGGGCGATGTAGTTCGTCTAAGGCGATGTCGGCGATGCGTCCAGTGGCGATCGCTACTAATATCTGCGTAATCCAATCGGGATGTGCAGGACATCCAGGGATGTTAATCACTGGTAGTCCTGCTTGAGAAACGAAATCTTTGCCTAAAAAGCCGCCTTCAGTACGCTTGAGAAATTGCAATCCTTGTGATTCGCTGGGGTTTGGTGTCATGGCGGGGATTCCTCCCCATGTGGCACAGTCTCCCACGGCTACGATAAATTTCGCAACTTTGGCAAGGTCTGTTAACCAATCTTTCATCGGGCGATCGGCAAACCGATTCCATTCGCCTGTGCCGTTGGGGGCGTTGACAACGCTACCTTCAAATACCAAAATATCGAGGGAAATTTTGCCCAATATGCAATTCCACAGCAGTGTTTGCAAGTTGTTGCCTAGTTCCAATCCCAAGGAGGGATGCCAAAGCACCTTAATACCAAAGTCGGCAATTAAATCACAGACTGTCGGTTCTTCGGCATTGAGAAATGACATGGTGTTACCTGAACAAGCACCACCTTGCAGCCAGAGTACGTTAGTCATCAGCTACACATTTTTCTATTGTTTACCATGCATGATCTAGGTGATAAAGCTTGTAGAGTATCACCCGTTTATGAGTGTTTATTTTTCAACATAAGGTATTTTTTGATTTATTTAAATTTAATTAAATATAAATTAATCTTTTTCCTAAATCTCAAGAAATAAATCAATAAGTAAAAAGGTTATACCAATTCCAAAAATATTTGCAAGATATAAATCGACTCTCCGGGGCGTACAGCTATACGCCCCTACCCATGTATCTGTATCAGTTATTTCGTGAAATGGTATTACATCTACAACGAATTTTACTAAAAGACGTGATAGTTATAACAGACATGAATATTCTCTTGAAGGAAAAAAACTTGAAATTTCAATACACTCTTAACAAGATACGCGACTTACTTAAATAAGTCGCGTATCTGTGGCTTATTAACTGAACTCAGCCAAACTTAAATATTCACATTTTTATCAACTTTTATAAGCGAATCAGGTGTATCGCGTTGTTTGACCTTGTGAAATAATATCATTATTGTAATGATTGATCAAGTAGTATTATTTCCCTAGTTCATCCCAAAATTCTCGTGTAAATCCTGCTATTATTGCTGGAATTTATGCTTCGTCCAGTTCCTCTGAATTTACTAGTGCTGCTAATTACATAGTTTTTTTGTTCTTCCATAAATTTGTTCGCTTTAAGTTGATACCAGTGATAATAACATTAAATTTTTATTATTTTTCAGTAAAACTAAAATATCCTACCTTTCCTACTTTTCCCACTTTTCCTACTTTGTTACTTAGTATTGTTGGAGAAAAGATATGGCGATTGGTAAAAAAAATATTAGGTACTTAAACTTGACATTAACATTGGCAATTCCACTCTAGATTTTTATCAATAGATTGTTTTATAGTCAAAAATTGATTCGCTTATTGGGGATGAGATAAACTCTTCTACTAATCCTCAGTCGCCCTTCGGGTGACGTTAGTTCCCATGATTGCATCTCACGTCACTTACTTGGCAAGACTGCGCTGGCTTACCAGTCACCAGTCTCAATTAGACAAAAAAGGGGAATTCCACTAAGGGACTCAAGCCTGCGTAAATGCTATAGCCCTTGATGAAGACGCGATCGCGTGTCTTGATTGATCGCGGGCGTTGATAGACTCAATTTTCCAACAGCTAGAGTTACGGTAATTATGACCCCTAGCATTACAGATTCAGCAGTAAAAGCAGCGATCGCCGCTATGGCATCGGAGTCAGCAACGCCAGAAGAAAAAATCCAAATGCTGATCGAGATGGCACAAGGCTTTCAAAAAAAGCCCAAAACTGCCCAAGACTTGCGAAATGCAGTTGGGCTATATTACCGGGCGTATGAAATGTGTGGTGAGGAGTATCTCCTACTCAAAGCCAGGTCGAAAGCAGGAATGGCAGGGACGTTGCAGGCAATTCCGGATGGCGGAACTGAATTATTACTGCAAGCCAAGGCAAGTTATGAAGAGGCATTGCCAATTTTACAACAATTAGCCTCCCCTGAAGAAGTGGCAGAGGCACAGATGAACTTGGGGCTGGTATTGCAGTCGCTTGTGCCTTTCAATTTGGCACGGATGACAGACAGTATCCAAGCTTATCATGAAGCGTTGCGGGTGTTTACCTGGCAGGACTTTCCGCAGGAATACGCGATTTTATATAACAATATTGCGATCGCTTACCTTTCGATGCCCATGGCGTCACACACAGAATACTTGCGTCAGGGGTTAGCAGTACAGTCATTTGAAGTAGCACTGAAGCATATTAATTTGATTGATCATCCTAGAGAATATGCCATGTTGCAAAATAACTTGGGCAACGCTTTGCAATATTTAGTGAGTTCCCATCCTGTAGAGAACAATTTGCGGGCGATCGCAGCTTATAACGAGGCACTCAAAGTGCGTAACCCTAAAGACACACCTCTAGAGTACGCTAACACAATTTCTAACAAAGCCAACGCTTTATTCAACTTACCCGACGACCCCGAAAAACCAGAAAAAGGTAATTATCACAATTTATTACAAGCGCGTAATTACTATCAGCAAGCTAGAGAAATATTTACACAATATCAACAGATAGACCAAGCAGAAATAGTCAATCAAGCATTACAAGAATTAGAATTAGAATTCAAAAATTATGAGTCATAACTGATATTTTTTCAATTCAATTCCCAATTACCAATTCCCAACTAACATGAGTAATATTTTGAGTAATTAAACATGAGTAATTTTCTTACAAATATGGCAGATGGTGACTTGAACCTAACAACAGGATTATTATGGTTAATACTGGCAACAGTTGTATCTATGATTGGCGGTGCTATTGGCGGAATAATATTAGCAGGTAAAGATATAGGTTATTCTTTTTCAGCAATGCTTGGTGCATTATTTGCTCCTGCTGGTGCAATTCCTGCTATACTCTTAGGACTTATTTTACTGACTTTATTATCAAATTATTAGGAGGTAGCATGATAGAAATAGGGTGGTTTTCCGCAAAATTATTTTTTAAAGGAAAGCTATTACGCGACCCCATGCATTTTATTCGACAAACTGCAATTGGCACTAGCATTGGTTTTCTATTACTAGTATTGCTAGCTCAAGTTGATATTCCCTTTTGTTTACCAATAACATTGTCTAGCTTAGCAACTGGCATAATGATGCCATTTCTTCTCAAGGATTTCAAAATGAAATGAGGTGTTAGTTGTTAGTTGTCAGTTGTTAGTTATTATATTTTATTTACTTGCTGACCACTAACCACTGACTACTGACCACTGACCACTGACCACTGACCAATGACTAATGACCAACCTCGAAGAATTTATTCAAGAAATTAACCGATTTGAAGCAATTATATCCGAGTGGGATGAAAGCCAAAGATGCGTAGCAGTAGGTCTAAAAACGGCAATTGAAGCTTTACATAAAGAAGCTTTGACACGCTTGATTAAAAGTCTCAAGCAAGAATCAATGTCAGCTTTGCGTCTTGCTGTTACTGATGAAGTAGTGTATGCCGTACTGCTTTACCATGAACTAGTCAAACCACCCATTGTAGAACGCATTCAGACAGCCCTTGAGGAAGTTCGCCCAAGTTTAAAAAGTCATAACGGAGATATAGAACTGGTAGCTTTTAAACCACCAGATACTGTAGAAGTTAGGTTAATAGGAACTTGCAGCAGTTGTCCGGCTTCAACTTTAACTTTATCTCAAGGAGTAGAACAGGCAATTAAAAACCATTGCTCTGAAATCACCAAAGTAATTGCTGTTAATAACACTTCTATTGTCCACAAAACCAATTCTGGTTTAATCAGTCCATTTTCTCCACAAATAACTTCTACTTGGGTCAAAGTAGCAAATATTGAAGAACTTCCCGATTTTGGCGTATTGGTAAAAAAACTTGTTGGTCATTCACTAATTTTATATCGTCAAGGCAAGAAGGTTACCTGTTACTCTAATGCTTGTACTCACTTAGCATCTCCTCTAGATACAGGTAAGGTAGAAAATGGTATTATTACCTGTCCTTCTCATGGATTCCAATATAATTTACTAACTGGTGAATGCCTAACTGCTGCTGATGTTCGTTTACAGTCACATCCAGTAAAGATTAAAGGGGAGAAGGTTTTTGTAAAAAAAATAAAATGAGAGAAAGGTAATTTCAAATTGGAATTCCTCATACATTTGTTTCACAGCGTTAACTGCGGTTTTTGTATATCATATTGTGATTACTCCTACACCAAAATTACCCTCAGAAGTCACAGCTAATTTACAAAAATTACCTTTGTCACCTAAAGGTGCAGAGGTAATTTTAGGTAATATTTTAGAACCAGAAATATTAGCAATACCGCTAGCGCCTAGTCCCACAACAATGTTTGGCCCTCGTGGTGCTTGTTTATTCACAAATGGATCATTGTGGGTATCAGATACAGGGCATCATCGTTTATTGGGATGGCGTAATTTACCTACTAGAGATAGTCAAAGCGCTGATTGGGTAATTGGACAACCAGACTTTTACCATGAAGGACAAAATGCTAAAGGCAAATTGGGAAAGGCAACTCTGAGTGTACCAACTGGAATTTGTGCTTGTGAAAAAGGATTAGCAGTAGCAGATGCTTGGAATCATAGAATTTTAATTTGGAAAAATTTACCAGAAGATAGCAATGTTCCAGCAGATTTGGTGTTAGGGCAAGCTAATTTTACTGAAAACGAACCAAACCGAGGAAATCAAGCAGCATCAGCCAATACAATGCATTGGCCTTACGGCATTTTTTATCATCAAGGGCGGCTATTTGTTGCTGATACAGGCAATCGACGGGTATTAATTTGGCATCAAATGCCGACAGAAAATGGTCAACCAGCCGATTTAGTTCTGGGACAACCAGATATGATATCTCGTAATGAAAACGGGGGCAGTTCTCCAACTGCGGCGAGTATGCGTTGGTGTCATGATATTACCTTTTGGGGAGACAATTTAGTTGTTACTGATGCAGGTAATCATCGTGTGATGATTTGGCAAGGAATGCCAACAGAAAATAATGCCCCTTGTGCTGTGGTGTTAGGACAAAAAAGCTTTGATTTTGTGGAAATGAATCAAGGGCATTATGTCCCTAGTGGTAGTAGTTTGAGTATGCCTTATGGTGTTGGGGTTGCAGGTGATTGGCTGATAGTTGCAGATACTGCTAACTCCCGGTTGCTAGGATGGAGAAAGCCAGCATCAATATTATCATTACAGGGTGCGGTGGCGGATGCGATCGCTGGACAATTAAATTTTCAAAGTAAGGGAGAAAATCGCAATTTTGGATTGCCAAAGCGAGATAGTTTCAATTGGTGTTATGGCATAAAAATATGTGGTGACACTGCTGTAATAGCTGATTCTGGAAATAATCGAGTTTTGTTGTGGAGGTTCGATGAAAAAATTAACCACAAAGACGAGGCAGCGCGTTGGGGAGACAGCGCCGTGGGCGGGTTTCCCGACTTGAGGCGACTGTCGTCGGCTTTGCCGACTTGAAGCGACTGCCGTCACTAAGACACAAAGGAAATAAAAGTAGTAGCCTAGGTGCTTATGGCGATTGAGGAAATTAGAGTTCGTGGTACTGTTCAGGGGGTAGGATTTCGCCCTACTGTATATCGTCTTGCTAAAGCCTATGGGTTACGGGGAGATGTTTGTAATGATGGTGAAGGTGTTTTAATTCGAGTAGCTGGTAGTGAAGAAGCTTTAACAGAATTTATTACTAAATTACAACAAGAATGTCCGCCGTTGGCTAAAATTCAACAACTGAAACGAACTGTTTATAAAGGTGAATTTAAATTTGATGATTTTGTAATTTCTAATAGTGTTAATAATGCTATTAAAACAGAAATTGCTCCTGATGCTGCTACTTGTCCACAATGCCAACAAGAAATCTTTGACCCCTTTAGTCGCTTTTACCGCTACCCTTTTACTAACTGCACTCATTGCGGCCCGCGTCTGAGTATTATTCGCACCATTCCTTATGATAGATGCAATACCAGTATGTCTGCGTTTAGCATGTGTCCCGAATGTGCAAAGGAATACCACAATATTGAAAATCGTCGCTTTCATGCCCAACCTATAGCTTGCCATATCTGCGGGCCCAAAGCTTGGTTAGAACGTGCTGACGGTAAACCTGTCACCGCGTCGATGTTCTCTATGCTGGATGATGTTGATGCAGTTTGTACCTTATTGCAAAGAGGGGAAATTGTAGCAATTAAGGGTTTAGGTGGTATTCATTTAGCTTGCGATGCAACACAGGAAACAGCTGTACAAAAACTACGCCAGCGGAAAAAGCGCTATCATAAACCCTTTGCTTTAATGGCGCGGGATATATCAGTAATTGAAGCATACTGTAACATCAACGCTAAAGAAAAAGAATTATTGACAAGTCCTGCTGCACCTATTGTTTTACTGCAAAAGAAAACAGTTTATTCTTTGCTAAATACTCAATATTCAATTGCATCTTCAGTAGCACCAAGGCAAAATACCCTTGGTTTCATGTTACCTTATACGCCTTTACATCATTTAATTCTTAAGCGGATGAACCGCCCAATTGTTTTAACAAGTGGGAATCTTTCCGATGAACCGCAATGTATTAATAATGATGAAGTGCGAGATAAACTAGGCAAAATAGCTGATTATTTCCTCCTTCATAATCGGGCGATCGTCAATAGAGTAGATGATTCTGTTGTTCGAGTTGTCGGCGATAAAGTGCAAACAATTCGCCGTGCTAGAGGATACGCACCCGCGCCTATTAGTTTACCGCCAGGATTTGAGAATGTGCCGCCAATTTTAGCAATGGGCAGCGAATTAAAAAATACCTTTTGCTTATTACAAGAGAAAAAAGCAATTTTATCTCAACATTTGGGAGATTTAGAAAACGCTGCGGCTTTTAATGCTTATCAAGATACGTTGAATTTATACTTAAATTTATTTGAACATCAGCCAAATGCCATAGCCATCGACAAACACCCAGAATATCTTGCAAGTAAACTTGGTAAAGAACTAGCATCAGCCAATAAAATTAAACTGTATTCCATCCAACATCATCACGCCCATATTGCTGCTTGTATGGCAGAAAATGCAATTCCTTTAGATTCGCCACCAGTTTTAGGTATTGCTTTAGATGGATTAGGTTATGGCGAAGACGGTACAATCTGGGGTGGAGAATTTCTATTAGCAGATTATCGCCAATTCCAGCGCCTAGCAACATTTAAACCTGTGGCAATGATTGGTGGTGAACAAGCAATTTATCAACCTTGGCGTAATACCTATGCCCAGTTACTCGCCGCTAACCTTTGGAATAATTGTCAACAACAATATGCCGAGTTAGAAGTTGTAAAACTTTTGCAACAAAAACCACTCAAACTCATCAATCAACTTATAGAAAAAAGAATTAACTCACCTTCAGCCTCTTCAGTAGGACGGTTATTCGATGCATTAGCAGCAGCCATTGGCATTTGTCTAGAAGAATGTAGCTATGAAGGACAAGCCGCTATTGAAATGGAATCCCTAGTGGATATTAATAAATTAAATAATTGTGAAGAAACCAAAAAATACCATTTTAAATTTAGTTTATTAGATAATATTTACTGTATAGATCCAGCCCCCATGTGGCAAGCTTTACTAAATGACTTACAGCAGCAGATTCCTAAAAAAATTATAGCTACAAAATTTCATATCAGTTTAGCCAATGCCATAGTAGAAATGGTTAACATCCTTCGTCAAGAAAATCTGATTAATCAAGTTGTCCTCACAGGAGGAGTATTTCAAAATACTATTTTATTAGAGCAAGTAACCAACCGCCTACAATCCTTAAAAATTGATGTACTAACACAGAGCTTACTTCCTGCAAATGACGGCAGCTTATCTCTAGGACAAGCCATCATTACAGCCGCCCAATTAATGAATAATTAATAATATTAACCACTTTCTCTTAACAAATCTTTTCTCTGCGCCCTCTGCGTCTGGTGCGGTTCGTTCATCTTCAAAAAGGAAAATAAAAATGTGTTTAGGAATTCCCGGACAAATCATCGAAATAACTAACGCCAACCACAAATTAGCCATCGTCAACATTGGTGGAGTCAAACGCCAAGTAAATATTGCCTGCATAGTTGACGAACAACATCCTCCAGAAGCATGTATAGGAGATTGGGTATTAGTTCATGTTGGCTTCGCCATGAATAGAATTAACGAACAAGAAGCCGCAGAAACCTTAAAACTATTACAAGAACTAGCAGAAATTACTAATTAAAATTCTTCTTTCTCTTCTTCCTTCGTGTCCTTTGTGTCCTTTGCGGTTCGTTACCTCTTATTCCCCACTTCCTATGAAATATGTAGACGAATTTCGAGAACCAGAAAAAGCTGAAGCCTTACGCCGCCAAATTGCAAAATTAAGCCAGCAGCTAGAAAAACCAATCAAAATTATGGAAGTATGTGGCGGACATACCCACTCCATCTTTAAATATGGTATCGAAGAAATTCTACCCGAAACCATCGAGTTAATTCATGGGCCTGGTTGTCCAGTATGCGTCATGCCAAAAGGGAGATTAGATGATGCGATCGCAATCTCCCAAAATCATAACGTCATCTTGGCTACCTTTGGCGATACTATGCGCGTTCCCGGTTCCAAAACCAGCTTACTCCAAGCCAAAGCCCAAGGCGCAGACATACGTATGGTGTACTCACCGCTAGACAGCCTGCAAATTGCTAAAGACAACCCCGATAAAGAAATCGTCTTTTTCGCCCTCGGCTTTGAAACTACAGCCCCCAGCACAGCCTTCACAATTTTGCAAGCAGCAGCCGAAAAAATTCATAACTTTAGTATGTTTTGTAATCACGTCCTCGTGATACCCGCCCTGCAAGCATTATTAAATAATCCTGATTTGCAACTAGATGGATTTGTCGGCCCTGGTCATGTCAGCATGGTAATTGGTACAGACCCTTATGAATTTATTGCCCAACAATATCATAAACCAATTGTAATTTCTGGATTTGAACCATTAGATATACTTCAATCAATTTGGATGCTGTTACAACAGCTAATTGAAAATCGTTGTGAAGTGGAAAACCAATATAACCGACTAGTAGAAAAAGCTGGTAATCCAGTAGCATTAAATGCCATGAACCATGTTTTTATTGTACGAGAAAACTTTGATTGGCGTGGCTTAGGTGACATACCTTATTCAGGCTTAAAAATCCATCCTGATTATGCACAATTTGATGCAGAACTAAAATTTACCATTCCAAACCGCAAAGTTGCTGACCATAAAGCTTGTCAATGTGGAGAAATCCTTAAAGGAGTTTTAAAACCTTGGCAATGTAAAGTATTTGGTACAGCTTGTACTCCAGAAACACCCATTGGTACTTGTATGGTATCTTCCGAAGGTGCTTGTGCAGCTTATTACAAATACGGAAGATTTTCCCATCTTGCTAATAAAAAAATTGCTGAACAAGAAATGATAATTCTAACGCCATAACCTAAGATGAAAGTGACCAACCCAAACCTTACAACACAATCATCTTGTGATTGGAGTACAATCATATGCCATTCGTTACAGTCAAAATTGCCCGTGGTCATTCCATCGAAAAAAAACGGCGACTAGTAGAAGCCCTAACCAATGCCTTAGTTTCAGCGTTAGATACTAAACCAGAATGGATAACTATTCACATTGATGAATTTGAACGCGAGAATTGGGCTGTAGGTGGTCTATTACACTCCGATAGACATCGTGGTAGACATGACGAAGCAGGCAGATAAGATATAGTTAGCAAATTGTAGGGTGTATGAATTTGGTAAGATTTACACACCCTACAATATGATATCCAAACAATTTGTAAAAAACTTTAACAATGGATATTTCTTTAAATAAATCAACTAAAAATACCCTTTTTCAAAAAATAGAACAAGTCCGCCGCCGCCAAGGAAAAGTTCAAGATACGCATATCACCCTCGCACATGGTAGCGGTGGTAAAGCAATGCGCGATTTAATTGATGATATCTTTGTCAGTAGTTTTGATAATCCGATTCTCTCACAGTTAGAAGACCAAGCTAGTTTGAATTTATCTAATCTTCTACAACAAGGAGATAGACTGGCTTTCACCACTGATTCCTATGTTGTAGATCCTTTATTTTTTCCTGGTAGTGATATTGGTGAATTAGCTGTAAATGGTACAATTAATGATTTAGCTGTCAGCGGTGCTAAACCGTTATATCTCACCTGTAGCGTTATTTTAGAAGAAGGTTTACCTGTGGAAATTTTGCGGCGTGTTGCTAAAAGTATGAAAGCAGCCGCGAATAAAGCTGGTGTGCAAATCGTTACCGGTGATACTAAAGTTGTACATCGTGGTGCTGCTGATAAACTATTTATTAATACTGCTGGTATTGGCGTTATTCTGGCGGGAGTCAGCATTTCCGCCCACAATATTCAACCTGGAGATGTAGTAATTATTAATGGTGAATTAGGCAATCATGGTACAGCAATTTTAATTGCCCGTGGGGAGTTAGCATTAGAAACCGATATTGAAAGTGACTGTCAACCGTTGCATAATTTAGTCGAAACTATCCTCAAAGTTTGCCCACAAGTACATGCAATGCGGGATGCTACACGGGGGGGGTTAGCCACAGTTTTAAATGAATTTGCCCTCAGTTCTAATGTAGGGATTCGTATTAATGAAGAGTCTATACCAGTGCGTGAAGAAGTTCAAGGAGTTTGCGAAATCTTAGGTTTAGATCCGTTATATCTAGCGAATGAAGGTAAGCTGGTAGTGGTGGTTGCACGAGAGAATGCTGAGGCTGTTTTATCAGCGATGAAATCTCACCCCGCAGGTAAAGATGCTTGTATCATTGGTGAAGTTATTGCTTCACCCCCAGGGGTTGTCTTTTTAAAAACCGCTTTTGGTACTGAAAGAATTGTGGATATGTTGGTAGGTGAACAATTGCCACGAATTTGTTAATTGAACCACAAAGACACAGAGACACAAAGAAAGAGAATGCTTAAAGGAGTAGTGTGCAAGAAAAGATTTATATGCAATTGGTATAATTTTAATAATTTTCTCTATGCATGAACTAGGAATTACACAAAATATTGTGGTAATTGTTTCTGAACATGCCAAAGCTAAAAAAGTTTTACGAGTTGTGTTAGAAATTGGCAAACTTTCAGCAATTATGCCTGATGCTGTGCAATTTTGTTTTGATATTTGTACTCAAGGGACAGTTTTAGAAGGTTCGACTTTAGAAATTATAGAAATACCTGGTTTAGCACGATGTCGGCAATGTGGTACTGAAATAGCTTTGGATAAACCGTTTGGTGTTTGTAACTGTGGTAGCGTGCATTTAGATTTAATAACTGGTGAAGAACTAAAAATTAAGGAAATAGAAATAGAGGAAGTATGTGTGTAACTTGTGGTTGTTCTGATGATAGTGAAGGGAAAGTTACTAATTTAGAAACAGGTGAATTTGAACACAACCATCATCACCATACTCACACTTTACCTGATGGTACTGTAATTACTCATTCACATAGTCACGACACTCATAGCGAAGTATCTCAAATTCACGCCAAAATTCATAATACAACTATATCTTTAGAACAAGATATTTTAGCAAAAAATAATCTAATTGCAGCCCAAAATCGGGGTTGGTTCAAAGGGCGAAATATTCTTGCTTTAAATTTAATGAGTTCTCCTGGTGCAGGAAAAACAACTCTTTTAACGCAAACTATCAATGATTTAAAACATCAGCTTACCATTAGTGTTATTGAAGGCGACCAAGAAACAACTAATGACGCTCAAAAAATTAGAGAAACAGGTTGTAAAGTTATCCAAATTAATACGGGGACAGGCTGTCATCTGGATGCATCAATGATAGACAGGGGTTTACAACAACTAAATCCACCTTTGAACTCAGTTGTGATGATTGAAAATGTGGGAAATTTGGTTTGTCCCGCTTTATTTGATTTAGGAGAACAGGCAAAAGTAGTAATTCTTTCGGTGACAGAGGGAGAAGATAAACCGATAAAATATCCCCATATGTTTCGTGCTAGTGAGATTATGATTCTCACTAAAATTGACTTGCTACCTTACGTGCAGTTTGATGTGCAAAAATGTATAGAATATGCGCGACAGGTTAATCCGCATATTGAGATTTTTCAGGTTTCTGCAAAAACTGGCATAGGATTAGATAATTGGTATAAATGGCTATCTGAAAAGTCCACAAACTTGTCAAATCCAGAATTTCTCACAAGTGAGGAAAAATCATTAATATAATCAATATTCAGGGTAGTCCAATTTATACATCAATTATTTAGTCAGGAAACCGATACCAAACTACTATAAATTTTTGCTGATTTAGATTTTCAACGTTTTTCATCCCTCTTCTTTCAAGCTTTGTGATATGACCGTGGTCATATGTGTTAGGACACGGCTATATCACAAAGCCTTGAAATAACTGGGTTTTTACTCAGCACTTTGCTATAAATCTGGGAAGAGGGTACTTTAAGAGGGGCTATGAATTAGATGATTTATCCTGCGATGATTTATCTTGCTTTACTTTTTTGAGTAATTCTATGTAGACATTAACCTCATTAACTTCTAAATCATGTTCAACTTTAGTTACTCTCCATTTATCCTTTTTTATGTAAATTTCCTCTCCTATTCTGGGAACAAATTGTAGATCATAGAACTTTTTAAGAAAATCTTTTTGATTTTCTTCCCATAAGATTACTTTGGCTACTTCTTTGCTCATTGGTTATCCTTTTTTGCTACTAAATTAAGTCAGTACTTTAATGACATATATTAAGCAACTTTATCTTACTAATTCAACTTAATACGGTAGTTAAAGCCACATTAAACCCATTTGTAAAAAGAATGTGAGAGATAGATTCACCCAACCCAGACACACAAAGCAATTCTCAACCCCAAATCTCAAATCCCAAATACGGTATAGTTAAGGATAAAAATAAAAATATACTTGCAAGACTAAATTAGTCAAACGACAAAAGTATTATCTCGCTTTGTTGTGCTGCTTTGCTAAAAAAATTGACTAACTGAGCATATAAATCAAGATGATGTGGCTCCATATAGGCTCTGCTTTTGGAAGATTCAAATAATTGATTAAGACGATTTTGTAAATCCTCAACAGAAACATGATTTAAAACTTCAGCTATATCGTTAACTTCGCTTACAGTGAAATAACGTACCATTCCATAAGTTGCTTCCCACTGTGTTGCTTTTCCTCCCATAAACATGTTTTTAAGCCAGGTTTCACTATTAGTTTTGTCATCATATGGAAATTCACCTGTAAACAAGAAGTATAGCGATCGCCAATATTTATCAAGGTCTAGATAGCGATCGCTAACTCTTAATGCTTCAAAATAAGCATGGATCTCTTCATCTGTTTCTAAATCATCACCAAAATAAATACTAGCATACGCCTCATCATTATGTAATCTTTCAAACTCTTCAGGTGTGAGGCGTCTGTAACTCAGTTCAATACCCATAAAAGCTTTGTCAAAAATACTCAACTACCGCAGCAATAGCCGCAGCTATTTCTTCCATAATTTCAGTCGAACATTCTCCAATTTTACGGATGAATCTTTGCACATCCATACCGCGCAATTGTAAAACATCTACAGCAGAAGCTTTTGTTAAATTATTCGTTTTATCTGATTCAATTTTGACATGCCAGATATTACCAGTGTAATATTCCTTCAAATCTGTAATTGGTGCTATTAATTTAATGGGCAATTTACCAACACCATCAGAACTTACCACTACAGCAGGTCTGACTTTTTTAATTTCTGCTCCCACTGTTGGGTCAAAATTAGCCAGCCAAATATCACCCCGTTTAGGCCCAAGAGAGCTAATAATCAATTAAGTCTCCTGCCTCTAATTCTTGCCATTCTTTATCTTGCTGGTAATGTAGTAACATTAACTCAGCTTGTTCTGCTAGTATACGCTGCCGTTCTTCTAGTGGCAACTTCATAAACTCACGACGGCTGATGTTTTTGTATTTTATAGGCGTTTCTATTTTTTCTAGCTGGGTATTCTCACTTGGAGTAGTAAACTTTGAAACTTCCATAAATTAACTGTAATTGGTAATTGCTCTTGATGCTGTCGATGAAAAAATCCAGAACTAAAACTCCTCTATTGTTACCAATCCATTTTCAGTAAACTGTATTACAAGTTCATGCTCATCAAGTAAAGCTGTACCTAATAAAGGTAGCCGTCCTGTAGCAAGTACATTAACTTCCCGTTCTTCTCCATTCCAAATAATAGTAGCTTGGTGTACTGGCAAGATTACATTACTATTGTCAGCCAAATTTGCATATGCATCATACAAGAAAGGAAAACCCAACAAACTAACTGCTGCCGAAGGTAGGGAAAGAAATTCTGTAAAACCTGTATCAATCAAAAATTCAATACTAAAATCTGGTTGATTTGGCAGTCGAAATATTATATTAACGCTTGGGCGTCCGTTCTTGACAATGCCAGAAATTACCGAGTATCACGCTCCATTTCGCCACTGAAGGAAGCAGCAACTTTGTAACCTATACGAATACCAAAAAATCGAGCTAATGGGTGTTTGTTTCGTAAATATCGCGCCGATTCTATACCTGTTTTGTCAACTGCGTAATCACCTGTTTCTATATCAATAATCACCATTTTACCGATATTTTCTTCTCGTTCCACTTGTTGACGAATGTTATTTTCGTATAGTTCTTTGGCACGTCGTCCAACTTCTTCGCGGCTTAAAAGTATGGTTTGCACAATTTTACTCCTTACTACTATTTGAAAGATGTTGTTTTAGAGGTGATGACTTTAATGGATATTATCGCAAACCAAACTCTGCAACTAAAGCTGGGTTTGAAGCGAGGATACTTTCAAGATGGCTCTCTGGCCATAACTCAATCGTCATAGCTGAATCTGATTGGTTGTGTTTCTCGACATAGCTAACAGCATCAGATGTAAAGCGCCCTGTTGTAGCAATTACTAAAATATCCACTCTTGGCGGTTCCCAAAGTTTTACCTGCCCTTGTAGTACAATAATCTCTGATGGAGGAACGCTTTTAGTAAGCCAATGTTTACACTGAATAATAATGCGTTTACGGATTGTCCCACTTAATTGATCCTGATAAACTCGATAAACAGACAGATCACGACCACGATCGGGGGCGTTAGTGTGCATCAACCATTCAGGATTCTGATAACTTTGTTTTTCTGAAGTGAGTAAATTAAATATTAAACGTTCAAAGTTTTCAGCAGAAAGCTTTTCCCAATTTAACCTAGTAGAAATAGAGCCTGAAGGCTTTGATGCAACAAGCTCGGCTAAATCATTAATTTCAACTGAGATTGGTTCATTTGCAGTGTATAGTGATACTTGAAATCCTTTTTTTATAGATGGCCAATCATATAGGACAATATCTCTCAAATCATTAATTTGTGCATAAGAAATATGACGTTTTATGTCGTTCCATCCTTGAGTACGAGGTACGCTACTACCAAGTAAGACATCTATTTGCTTTATCTTATTACGGAGGATCTGCCAATCTGCATCTTCAATTTTTTTACAAACAGGTTCATATTTATAGTCAACAGGATAAATTTTTTGAAGTCTATCTAGTACTTGATCTATTTCATGAGAAATTTCTAACACTGTGTTTTGAACAAGCTTTCGTCGCTTTTGATTGAAATGAAATCTATACTCCCTTAGTTCTTTGCCAGGCTCTTGAATTCGACGCTCTACTTCAATTTCAAATTCTAGTACTCCAACTTGATGTGCATCAAGACGATCTTGGGCAATCTCATCAAGACTACAAGGTAGTGATGTCGGTTTCCACCCATCAATCAATGGTAAACCTGTGAGTATATGTTCATAGGAACGGCAAGCATCTTCATAATCAGGATTTACCCCGAATACAATTCCTTCAGGTATATTGTTTTGTAGCAAATTCCATAAATTTTCTAGTTTGACTAAATTTGCTTCAACAGCTTCAAATTGACGTAAAGCTTGATCTAATTGGCTCATATACAAATGAAAATAAATTATATATTTAGTAATAGCCTTAGCTTTTTTTATCTGTCTGTTAGGTAGATATTGTCAGCATAATAATTTCTTCCAAACTTATTCATGAAGTTTAACTAATTCACGCTAATTCTGTAGCTAATAGCCTACCTGTAATTGGTTCATACTCATCTTCTAATAACCATAACTTGGCTGTCTCATAACTTTGACTAGAAAATATAACTTTATAACCCTGCGCCGGATCATAAATTTGGCAATTTTCCTCACTATCGCAGAGCAATAAAAGAATGTATGGAGGAGACAACATTGGATCTATCCATACTTCTGTAAATTCCCAGTCATTCTTCACTAGGTTTTGTTCGGGGGATGACATGGTATTGGTTGTCTGCATTGATTTTTATCTCCCCATAATTGAGTGGAATACGGCTACCATCTGGACTGATTCTATAACCTATTGGTTCATTAAAAAACATTCCGTAGCGTTCATATCCTCGAATAATTCCAGTAAACTGTCCACTTTCTATTATGGCTTGGGCAACTTGGTTCATGGTAGTTTCATCATTAAATACATGAGCTGCAAGTCCTCGTTTAATAAGTCTTTGCATTTGAGGTGTACCTGCTATATGCTTAGCAACTTGTTTAACGTCAAGAGTAATTTGACGATCAATTCCGCTCATTGAACTCACGTAAAAATAGGAGAGATGAAACTAAAGTGATTATGAGTTTTTTAAGGTTCAGCTGCGACTATCTACTCTGCTACGTCTTTACACAAAAAACGGTAGAGAAATTTATCCTCTACCGTTTCCTAATATTTTATTTGAGATTTAATCCCAAAATTTAAATCTTACTCAATGCCTTGGGGTAACAATTCCCGTGGCTGTTGAGAACTTACTTGAACATTACCATTTTCATCTACATCCACAACGGCTGTATCGCCATCTTTGATGCGACCAGAAAGGATTTCTTCTGCTAGGCTATCTTCCAACAAACGCATAATCGCCCGACGTAATGGTCTTGCACCATAGCTGGGGCTGTAACCTTCTTGGATTAAGCGGTCTTTGAAGCGTTCGGTGACTTCTAAGGTGATACCTTTTTCTGTCAGGCGGCCAAACACTTCTTTGAGCATGATGTCGGCGATTTGGGTCACTTCGTCTCTGCTCAATTGACGGAAGACGATGATTTCATCCAAGCGGTTGAGGAACTCTGGACGGAAGTACTGTTTGAGTTCTTCGTTGACCAAAGTCTTAATGCGGTTGTATTGTGATTCGCCAGCATCGTCGGCAAATTCAAAGCCGATGGTGGAGGCACCTTTCTCAATTACCTTAGAACCGATGTTAGAAGTTAAAATCAGCAAGGTATTCTTAAAGTCAACGGTGCGACCTTTGGCGTCGGTTAAGCGACCGTCTTCTAAAATTTGCAGCAGCATGTTGAATACATCGGGGTGCGCTTTTTCGATTTCGTCGAACAGCACCACTGTGTAAGGACGACGGCGCACAGCTTCGGTTAACTGACCACCTTCGTTGTAACCAACATAGCCTGGAGGCGAACCAATCAGTTTGCTGACGGTGTGACGCTCCATGTATTCGGACATATCCAGGCGGATCATTGCTTCTTCGGAACCGAAGAAGTAAGAAGCCAAGGATTTTGCTAACTCAGTTTTACCCACCCCGGTAGGCCCGGAGAAGACAAAGCTAGCAATGGGGCGATTGGGATTTTTCAAACCGACACGAGCGCGGCGAATGGCTCGTGAAACTGCCTTCACAGCATCTTCTTGACCAATTAAACGCTGGTGCAAGGTGTCTTCCATGTGCAGCAGCTTCTCAGATTCGGATTCGGTGAGTTTGTTCACCGGTACGCCTGTCCAGGAAGCGACGATGTGGGCGATGTCTTCTTCGGTGACTACTGGTTCTTCACCTTCGTTACCGGAAGCGTTGGTTTTGCTTTGAGCGATCGCGCGAATTTCCGCTTTGATTTCCATTTCGCGATCGCGCAATTCCCCAGCCCGATCAAAGTCTTGGGAACGCACTGCATCGTCTTTTTCTTTAAGTATTTGCCGCAGTTCCTTATCCAACTCTTTGGCTGCGGGTGGCAGTTGGGAGTTAATCAAACGGACGCGAGAACCTGCTTCGTCAATCAAGTCGATGGCTTTATCTGGCAAATAGCGATCGCTAATGTAACGGTCAGACAATTTCGCCGCCGCCACCAAGGCTTCATCGGAAATTTTCAGCTTGTGGTGTTGCTCGTAGCGATCGCGTAGACCGTACAAAATTTCAATTGTTTCATCTACAGTTGGTTCACCGACCATTACTGGCTGGAAGCGACGTTCCAAGGCTGCATCCCGCTCGATGTGCTTGCGGTATTCATCCAAGGTGGTCGCGCCGATGCACTGTAATTCACCTCTAGCCAAAGCTGGCTTGAGGATATTTGCTGCGTCGATGGCACCTTCTGCTGCACCCGCACCAATTAGGGTGTGAACTTCGTCAATCACAAGAATGACATTACCCGCCTGGCGAATTTCGTCCATGATTTTCTTCAGGCGTTCTTCAAATTCACCCCGGTACTTGGTTCCTGCTACCAATAAGCCGATATCTAGTGTCACCACGCGCTTATCTTCCAAGATGTCAGGGACATCTTTGTTAGCAATGCGTGAAGCTAGACCTTCAGCGATCGCAGTTTTACCTACCCCTGGTTCCCCAATCAGCACTGGGTTATTTTTAGTCCGGCGACCCAAAATCTGAATCACCCGCTCAATTTCTTTGGCACGTCCTACCACTGGGTCGAGCTTATTATCTGTCGCCATTTGGGTTAGGTTCGAGCCAAATTCATCCAAAGTTGGAGTTTTGGTGCGCCCCGATTGTCCGGTAGCCGAAACTTCTGCTGTTTCTCCCAGCATCCGAATCACTTGGGTTCTTACCTTAGATAGATCCACCCCTAGGTTTTCTAGCACCCTGGCTGCCACACCTTCCCCTTCCCGGATTAGGCCCAACAGCAGATGCTCGGTGCCAATGTAGTTATGCCCTAACTGGCGCGCTTCTTCTAAGGATAGTTCTAGAACTCGCTTTGCCCGTGGCGTAAACGGAATTTCCACAGCCACAAAGCCAGAACCCCGCCCGATGATTTTTTCTACTTCAATCCGGGCATCTTTGAGATTGACACCCATAGATTTCAGCACTTTGGCCGCCACTCCCGTCCCTTCCCCGATCAGACCCAGGAGGATCTGTTCGGTGCCGACGAAATTGTGACCTAAACGGCGGGCCTCTTCTTGGGCCAGCATGATTACCTTAATTGCTTTTTCTGTGAAGCGTTCAAACATAGCTTTATCCCATCACCTGCGTCGTGCCGGTACGCTGATTTTAGCACAGGCTAAGCTTTTGGACGCCTGTATAAAGATTATAGACGCCCAAGAGCTAATACCCAAGTTAATGGTGCAATTGCTAACTATTTGTTACGTTTTATGTAGCTAGTATACTGAGGAGCTTGAATTTACCAGCATTTCTGAGGTTTATTACTCACAGCCTATTCCTGTGGTTAATATTCTATTTTTCTGGTCACAAATATCAATTCATATCATATTTGTTTTACAAATGTCAAGTAAATTTAGTATTTATATATTTTATTTAATGAAATAATTTTAAAGATTAAATATTTTAATAGGATAAATTGTCTGAAAATAAGTTTTTTTTCATGAAATTATGATGGGGACTGGGGACTGGGGAACTCGGAGCCCCCACGACCGCAGGAAGTGGGGATTAGGGGCAATAGGGACTGGGAAAAAATATTAGTTAATCAAACAGCGGTTTCTTCCCAATCCCCAATCCCCAATCCCCAATCCCC
>NZ_JAECZC010000016.1:0-80168 GCF_016056305.1 Amazonocrinis nigriterrae CENA67
GGGGCACAGGGGAGCAGGGGAGATGGGGGGAAATAACTAATGACAACTGACCACTAACAACTGACCACTGACAACTGACAACTGACAACTGACAACTGACCACTGACCACTGACAAAACAACAACTTTACCAAGAAAATGTCAAAATTAAATGAGTTTTGTAACCGCCACTTTACATAGTGGGGAATTGAGATAACTAAATTGAAATTTATGGGCAAGCAGCGTGTTCTTTCTGGAATTCAACCAACGGGCGATTATCATCTAGGCAACTATTTAGGAGCGATTCGCAACTGGGTAGAAGGTCAAAACGAATACGAAAATTACCTTTTCGTGGCTGATTTACACGCAATTACAGTACCACACGAGCCAAAACAGTTGGCATCTGATACTTACACTCTCGTTGCTCTTTACTTAGCTTGTGGTCTGGATTTAACTCACTCTACTATATTTGTACAATCCCACGTATCTGCCCACAGTGAACTTACCTGGTTGCTCAATTGCATCACTCCTTTAAACTGGTTGCAAGACATGATCCAGTTCAAGGAAAAGGCTGTCAAACAAGGAGAAAATGTCAGTGTCGGCTTGTTGGACTACCCTGTGTTGATGACATCTGATATTTTACTTTATCAAGCAGATAAAGTACCAGTAGGTGAAGACCAAAAGCAACATTTAGAATTAACACGAGATATTGCAGCTCGCTTTAATCATTTATTTGCTAAAGACCAGCCTGTACTAAAATTACCAGACCCCCTAATCCGCAAGGAAGGAGCCAGGGTAATGAGTTTGGCTGATGGTACACGCAAAATGTCCAAGTCTGATCCTTCTGAGTTAAGCCGCATCAATTTGCTAGATACACCGGAGCAAATTCAATATAAAATTAAACGCTGTAAAACTGATCCGATTCGTGGTCTGACTTTCGATGACCCTGAGCGTCCAGAGTGTAACAATTTATTAACACTATATACGCTGCTGTCTGGAAAGACCAAAGAAGAGGTAGCAGTTGAGTGTCAAGATATGGGTTGGGGACAATTCAAACCATTGTTGACAGAAACGACAATTAATGCACTCAAGCCAATACAAGAAAAATATCAGGCAATCACAGATGATAAAACATATATAGAATCTGTGTTGCGTGATGGCAGGGAAAAAGCCCAAGCGATCGCAAACCAAACCCTATCACAAGTCAAAGCGGCTTTAGGTTATCTTGCCCCTGTCTAAGGATTCTCTTTTAGGTGTGGTTCGTTATACCCTGTAAGAGACCCAACATATTAATGTTATGGACAATAACCATAGCCATACCTACTTGAATTGCTTTCGTAGGGCCGCCCTGGCGGGTGAATTTTTGATTACCGCCGAGGTCGCACCACCAAAAGGCGGTAATCCAGAACACATGCTTGAAATGGCGGCGACCCTTAAGGGGAGGGTTCATGCCGTCAATATTACCGATGGTAGCCGAGCAGTGTTACGGATGTCTTCTTTAGTAGCGTCTGCTATTTTACTACAAAATGGCATAGAGCCAATTTGTCAAGTTGCTTGCCGCGATCGCAACCGCATTGGTTTACAAGCTGATTTGATGGGCGCTCATGCTTTGGGTATTCGTAATATTTTAGCTTTGACTGGCGACCCAGTGAAAGCAGGCGATCATCCAGATGCCAAAGGCGTTTTTGATTTGGAAGCTGTGCGATTGTTGCAACTTATTCGCAAAATGAATCAGGGTTTTGATTGCAACGATAAACCGTTAACCGATGGGGCGCTGGATTTATTTCCTGGTGCAGCAGTAGATCCGCAATGTGCCAGTTGGTCAGGTTTGCAAAGTCGATTTGAACGCAAAATTGAAGCTGGGGCACAGTTTTTTCAAAGTCAGTTAATTACTGATTTTGAGCGGCTAGAAAAGTTCATGGATAAAATTGCTGCTGGTTATAATAAACCAGTTTTGGCAGGAATTTTTCTGTTGAAATCGGCAAAAAATGCTCAATTTATTAATAAGTGCGTTCCTGGTGTAAATATACCCCAGCACATTATTGATAGATTGGCAAAAGCCAAAAACCCCCTTGAGGAAGGAATGAAAATTGCAGCCGAACAAGTACAAATTGCCCGGCAATTATGTCATGGTGTCCACATGATGGCGGTGAAGCGCGAAGATTTGATTGCGCCAATTTTAAATTTAGCCGGGGTTGCACCGGTTGATTTGGTGTTAGCGAAGTAAATTTCGTAGGGTGCGTTATGGACTATCGTCCATAACGCACCGCAAATCTCTGGCGGTGCGTTAACTGTAGGAACTTCCGCCTTCATGTTTGGGTATTACGCGCAGGCTGTAAGAACTTCCGTCTTCCCTGTAGTAACTTCCGCCTTCACATTTCCGTGTTTCGCGCAGGCTGTAGCAGCTTCCGTCTTCCCTGTAAGAACTTCCGTCTTCACGTTTAAGTGTTTCGCGCAGGCTGTAAGAACTTCCGCCTTCCCTGTAAGAACTTCCGCCTTCACATTTCCGTGTTTCGCGCAGGCTGTAGCAGCTTCCGCCTTCCCTGTAGCAGCTTCCGCCTTCACGTTTGAGTGTTTCGCGCAGGCTGTAATACCATTTCCAAAAATGTTTGCAACAAATGAATCGGCTTTTAGGGGCGTACAGCTGTACGCCCTTACTCCTGCTTTGACGTTTTTGGGCAAAATAAAAGCCCGACTTGTCTAAAAAGTCGGGCTTGTAGTTTTAAAGTTATGAAACTGAAATCTGACGGATTAAAATACTCATCACTTCATCAGAATCGCCAATTGGTTGTAGTGGACTCCAATCTCCAACGTTTGCATAGCCAATCATCTGCAAAAAGTGAATTGTGCTGGTGACAGCTTTGGGAGAACCAATTAATAGATGTTTGATTCGTTCTCTGTTGGGTGATGACTTCTGAGAAGATGGCTTGATTTTGGCTGCATCCAAGTCTTCGCTGTTGAAGTTTTGTTGAAATTCTGCTTGAGGCAAGTTTTGCTCGTCTGAGAAATTTTTTTCTTGTGCCATGATATTAGTTAACTCCTAATGAAGGGGTTGAAAGAAAAGCGGTCGTAATCTCTTGGCGGAGGGGCGATCGCTTTTCTTATGTCTTTAATTTAAGGTATAATTTTATACTTGTCAATAGCTTTTTGCAAAATTTTTGCAAGAAGTTTTCCTGTCCAAGTTGCACTGTTGGGCGGGTGGGGATTGGGGACTGGTATCGAGTTGCATTTAAAGGCGGGATGAGGGAGATGAGGGGGATGAGGGGGATGTTACTTCTGACTTTTCACGGTAAGTCTTAAAACCCTTGTCGATGCTGGGTGTAGGGGGTAGGGTGTAGGGTGTAGGGTGTAGGGGAAATCATGAAAGTTTTACCACACCCCACACCCAGAAGCCAACCATATCAGGGGTTTGCGCTTAACTTAGTGGTATTCGGCTTGTGTTATGTATTTCTCGGTTAAAAGGAATCTGAGTAAAGTACTTTGTGTCTTGGTGTCTCTGTGGTTTAATATTTTTAACCACAAAAGCACAGAGAAAAGAATTAATATTTACTCAAGTAAATTAAAAAACATAAATTTTTACTAGTGAATTCTGAAGCTGTAGCCAATTTGTAGCGCAAGCGATCGCAGAAATTTTGCAAGAGTGCGATCACTCTAGGGCGAAGTGTGTATGATTGTTTTTACCTAGCTTTGGCTATTACGCAACAATGCCAGATGGTGACAGCAAACGCAAAATTTTACAACACGCTGCAAAGTAGTAGTTATGCAAATAATCTTGTATGGGTGGAGAATATCTAGCGATCGCTCCTCCACCCTATCCATTGCTAAACTAAAAAACAACCCTTACCCAATGCAAAGGTAGCCTTATGACCTCTGCAACCAATCCAAGTACTGACCTCACTCCTTTCCCAGACCATACGCAGCTACCGGAGTCTGACGGTACTTTCGTGAAAAACTTCCAAGAACATCCTCAAAGCATTTTAATAACAGACTCAATTAAACCAGTGTTGCAAAAACGCCATCCTGATGGGCAATATTGTATTGGTCAAGATAGCGGTATCTATTGGCGCATGACTGACCCGCCAGAACGAGGTGCAGCAGCACCAGACTGGTTCTATGTACCAAATGTACCACCCTTGCTCTATGGGCAAACGCGACGTTCTTATGTTTTATGGCAAGAGTTTATAGCCCCATTGATTGTATTAGAATTTGCCTCTGGAGATGGTAGTGAGGAACGAGACAAAACCCCTTGGACGGGTAAATTTTGGATTTATGAGCAGGTGATTCATCCAGCTTTTTATGGCATTTATGAAGTGACTAAAGCCAGTGTGGAAGTTTATCACCTTATTGAAGGACAATATCAACTCTTAACAGCAAATGAACGCGGACATTATCCAATAACCCCTTTAGAAGTTGAGTTAGGCATTTGGCAGGGACAATATCAAAATATAGAATTACCTTGGCTGCGTTGGTGGGATTTGCAAGGTAATTTGTTGTTGACTGGTGAAGAAAGAGCCGATCGCTTGATTGCACAATTGCGATCGCTCGGCGTTGAACCAGAAGCCTAAATTTTTGGCTGATTGGTATGAGAAAAACTCCCGTTGATTTGTACCGTATGGGAAACGTGACTTCTTCAAGAATAGATAATATTCGTTCCAAAGACATTGAAACTTACTCTGAAGATGGCGAGATTTGGGTTGTTGCAGGTTCAGGGGGAATTTCAACCTTTGCAGTTCAGGGGGGTGGAAAAAATTGGTGGAAGTTGGATAGAGGAACTGATATTCCCAACGAACTCCGCTTGGTGAATGATTACGGCAACCACTGGCTGTGGGAACCAAGCTACACTATGCGGATGGAAGACTATAAAACTGCTCTGCGGATAGTTGGTGAGGGATTTTACAAAGTCAATTAAGGGAGTTATTGAACGTGAATTTTTCTCCTAAAGCAATTAGATTTATTGTTGAGGCACTAGAATACAGGATTTCAGCTTATCAAACGCAATTAGAAACAGAAAATTTAAATGAAGATGAAGTTTCAGATATCACAAATGACATGATGTTTCTAGAATCGTTGTCACAAGAATTAAAAAAGGCACTCTCAACAATTGCGCCACCCGTTTTTTAATGTGGTGGATGAGTGAAAGAGCGAATAATCGCGCTTGGCGTTGAACCAGAAGCTTAATATTTTGGAATGGGGTTACAAGTGCGATCGCTTCTAACCCGTACAACAGCTATAAATTGGAACGTAATATAACGTGAGTTCGACGAATTTAAAAGCTTAAAAAGCTTGATTTTTCGTTCTTTACCACAGATGTTAAAAGCCCCTCTCCGCGTCGGAGAGGGGTTGGGGAGAGGTTCATCGAACTCACGTTGAGTTAGCTATGCAGAAAAAGTGCAATCAGGTATGAGTAACAATCGAACAGCCAATGCAAAAAGCGCCCCCCCTAATGGGAGAGCGCTTTTTGCTTTACTTGACGTGGCTAGAAGAATTAACCGTTAATCGCAGGAGCAGTTAGTGCAACAGGAGCAACATCACCAGCAGCCAAGTCTAAGGGGAAGTTGTGAGCATTGCGCTCGTGCATTACTTCCATACCCAAGTTAGCGCGGTTGATAATATCAGCCCAGGTGTTAATCACACGACCTTGGGAATCAATCACAGACTGGTTGAAGTTGAAACCGTTCAAGTTGAACGCCATTGTGCTGACACCCAACGCGGTGAACCAGATTCCGATTACAGGCCAAGCTGCTAGGAAGAAGTGCAAGCTACGGCTGTTGTTGAAGGAAGCGTATTGGAAGATTAGACGACCGAAGTAACCGTGAGCAGCTACGATGTTGTAGGTTTCTTCTTCTTGACCGAATTTGTATCCGTAGTTTTGTGATTCGTTTTCGGTGGTTTCACGAACTAAGGAAGAAGTTACTAGAGAACCGTGCATTGCACTGAACAAGCTTCCACCGAATACACCAGCCACTCCTAACATGTGGAAGGGGTGCATCAGGATGTTGTGTTCTGCTTGGAAGACGATCATGAAGTTGAAGGTTCCGGAGATACCCAAGGGCATACCATCAGAGAAGGAACCTTGTCCAATTGGGTAAATCAAGAAGACTGCGGTTGCTGCTGCTACTGGTGCAGAGAATGCTAGGCAAATCCAAGGACGCATTCCCAAGCGGTAGGAGAGTTCCCATTCACGACCTAGGTAGCAGAATACGCCGGTCAAGAAGTGGAAGATTACTAGTTGGTAAGGGCCACCGTTGTACAACCACTCATCTAAGGATGCTGCTTCCCAAATTGGGTAGAAGTGTAAGCCGATGGCGTTGGAAGAAGGAACAACTGCTCCGGAGATGATGTTGTTTCCATACAGTAGGGAACCTGCTACTGGTTCGCGGATACCGTCGATGTCTACTGGAGGTGCGGCGATGAAGGCGATGATGAAGCAGGTGGTTGCAGCTAGCAGGGTGGGGATCATTAGTACGCCGAACCAACCGATGTATAGGCGGTTGTTGGTGCTGGTGATCCAGTTGCAGAACTGCTCCCATACGTTGGCGCTACTGCGCTGTTGTAAGGTTGCTGTCATGGTTTTATAAGTGCGTTTGTGTTGTATGTATCAGGCGCTTTTGTTTTTGCCTGTGATAGTAATTTACACTGCTTTACAAAAGTTAATCAAGTGTTTTAAGTTTTGTTATGGTAATCGCAATTATTAGCTTTGCTTATTTCAGATGTAATGGCTCTGGCTTTGTGACTGGCATTGCTTGGGGAATGATGAGCGCGATCGCTTGCTAAACTAAAGAACAACCCTTACAAAGAGTGCAAAGGTAGCCTTATGACCTCTGCAACCAACCCAGCCACTGACCTGACTCCTTTCCCCGACCATACCCAACTGCCAGAATCTAATGGAACCTTTGTGAAAAACTGGCAAGAGCATCCTCAAAGCATCTTACTGACTGACTCGATTACACCCGTCCTCAAGCAGTTAAATCCCGATGGTCAATATTGTATTGGTCAGGACTTGGGTATTTATTGGCGTTTGACCGATCCTCCTGAAAAAGGAGCAGAAGCACCGGATTGGTTTTATGTAGCGAATGTACCACCTTTGCTTGATGGACAAACCCGACGCTCTTATGTGTTTTGGCGAGAGTATATCGCCCCATTGATTGTATTAGAATTTGTTTCTGGGGATGGTAGCGAAGAAAAAGACAAAACTCCTTGGAAAGGCAAATTTTGGATTTATGAGCAAGTGATTCGTCCTCCCTTCTACGGTATTTATGAAGTTAAGAAAGCAACTGTAGAAGTATATGAATTTATTGGAGGACAATATCAGTTATTAGCAGCAAATGAGCGCGGGCATTATCCTATCGCACCTATGGGAGTTGAGCTAGGCATTTGGCAGGGAGAATATCAAAATGTAGAATTACCCTGGTTGCGCTGGTGGGATTTGCAAGGTAATTTATTGTTGACTGGCAATGAAAGAGCCGAACAAGAACGCCAACGGGCTGAACAGGAAAGCCAACGGGCTGAACAAGAACGCCAACGGGCTGAACAAGAACGCCAACGGGCTGAACGTTTGGCTGCTCAGTTGCGCTCTTTAGGTATTGACCCTGACGTATAAATCTGTCTTTTAGTCAATATCTAACTAAATAAAAAAATATCCCAATGTAATACGAATTTTCTAAAACAAGATAGCTGACTGTTAACAGTTAACAGTCAGCTACAAACAGTCATCAATTTAACTATTTATTCACATCCAGCAACCGCGAAGTTGTGAACCGTTCCATCCACTTTTCTAAATAAACTCGATTCGCCTGTTGTTCTGATGGTTCTTGTGTATCCGCAGGATATGGCATTAGTCCTAAAATCGCTGCTGTTGTCACACAAAACATCGATTTTTGGAAAGTGATACAAATTTGTATCCGCAAATCATCTTCACCCCGCAAACTGCGACGATAAACTTCGTGCAAATACTCTGGAAGATAATGACGCATATCTTGCATTAGCAAGGTGGGAGGAATACCAGCGCCGCCAATGGGTAAAGGATCGGCATACAGTGCGCCATATTGAAATCGAGCTTGATCTGGGGAAATTTGATATGCTTGGGCGTTGTATGAAACTGTGCCGTGGAAAGGAGTTCCCCGGAAAAATACTGCTTCTACATAAGGTACTGCTGTATCTGCTAGGAAGGTTAAACCAATATTTTTGGGAATGATGTCATAGACTTGGCCGCGAATTTTCACAGCATAGGTAATTGGCTTTAATGCATCCGCTACTAACCCAGCTTTGATATGGTCTACAACTTGAGGAATTGATTTGATTTCGCCTCGATCATAGCGGTCTGATAAACTGAGGAATATGTCAGCCATGACCCGCCAAAATTGACCCAAACCACTGTAGTAAGCAGATACTCGCAACTGTTCGGTTAAGAAGTCTGGAAATAGTTGATTAAGTCCCAAGACGAGCGGATTTGCCTTAAATTTTGCTTTAATAACTGCTTGCGCTCTTTCTTGAAATTCTTTTGTATCTAAATAACTATCCAGCCCTCCACCACCATGCCAAAGCATAGCTTTCATGCAATACTCGGCGTATTCAAAATTAATTCGGTCGTGCCACCAATGCTTCAGTAATTTTTGGAAAGAAATTTTCCCATCAAAGTATTTAAAAAATGGGAAAAATACTAAAAACTGATTTTCAGCAATGTAAATGAGATTTTTTGAGTAAGCATCTAAAACTACACCATAGCTTTTGAGAATTCCCACTACTTCCAGTACGTTTTGTGGGCTATCTGGTAGTAATGCTCCTCCGTTTAGCAGGCGTTCAATATATTCATTTAAAGGGTTATAATTGGGCTTTTGTCTAACAGTTACCATTGCCAGTTCTCCAAAAGTAGGGATTGGGTATTGGGGATTGGGGATTGGGGATTGGGGATTGGGGATTGGGAAAATTCTTACCCAGTCCCCAGTCCCTAGTCCCTAGTCACTTTTGCCTTGTCTAAAGCCACTGTTGCTACTACGTGTTGCACGCTCGACATTGCTGTGATAGTGGGTTCAGTCCAGCGTATTAACCAATTGGGTTGGATGCCGAAGATTACAATCAGCACAGCTAGGATCACAGATGGAAGGCGATCGCTCCAATACACGCGGGGTAAGTTGGTTACTTGTGCAGATAAACGCCCAAAATAGGCGCGATTCATCAAAATTAAGAAGTAAACCGCTGTTAAACCTGTACCAATCATGCATAACAAGGTTTCCACTGGAAAAACTGGGAAACTACCTCGAAAAACAATGAATTCGGAAATAAAGCCCACCATTCCCGGTATACCAGCGCTAGCCATGACTCCCAGAACCATCAAGCTACCAATTACGGGCATACCTCGTTCTGGGTTGAGCAGCCCTTGAAGAACTTCTAAATCTCGGCTGCCAGCTTTTTTATACACAACCCCTACCAACAGAAACAGCAGTGCGGAAATCAAGCCGTGGCTAATCATTTGCAGGACAGCACCCAATACGCTTAAAGGTGTAGCTGCCGCCGCTGCTAACAGCACATAGCCCATGTGTCCAATGGAACTGTATGCCACCATTTTTTTCATGTCAGTTTGGGCGATCGCGCAGGATGCACCATACAGTACACTAACCACAGCCCAAATTGCTAACCAAGGAGTCACATAACTCCAAGCTTCTGGCAACAAGTTCATGCCAAACCGCAGTAAGCCGTAAGTTCCCAACTTCAACAGCACGCCAGCCAACAGTACAGAAATTGGTGTGGAGGCTTCAACGTGAGCATCTGGTAACCAAGTATGGAAGGGTACCAAAGGCATCTTGATACCAAAACCTACTAAAATCCCTGCTAGCAGTAAAAGTTGTGTCGCCAAAGGTAAAGTTGTGGCGTTCAAGTTTGCTAGTGCAAAGTTGGAACCGCCACTCAGCCAAACCATGCCCAGGAAACTTGCTAGAATTAGGATTCCAGAGACGGCAGTGTAAATTAGGAATTTTGTAGCGGCATAACCGCGTCTTGCGCCACCCCAAATGGCAATCAATAAATACAGAGGAATCAGTTCTAGTTCATAAAACAGGAAAAATAGCAGTAAATCCTGTGCTAAAAAAGCTCCTGTCACGCCAGCACTTAACAGCAGTATCAAAGAGTAATAAAATTTAGGACGCTGGAGAGATTCATCGCTGCTGTAGATGGCAATGCCTGTTAACAGTCCATTCAAAACTAGCAAGGGCAAGGATAAACCATCTACCCCTAAGTTATAGTTTAAGCCCAAGGCATCAATCCAAGATAAGGACTCAGCAAACTGTTGACTAGCTTGTGTGGGATTGAACTGAATTGCGATGACAACCGACCACAAGAATGTGATGCTGGCAAAGACTAAAGCTAATGTACGGGCAAATTTCCCACTGATGCTAGAAGGCCAAAAACCGATTAAAGCTGCACCGAATAACGGTACTAAAATCAAAGCACTAAGCATAGACAGAATCAGGTAAGGAGCAAGGGAGCGGGGGAGCGGGGGTGCTTTCGGTGCAGGGGAGTGGGGAAAGATGAGGGAGAAATAACTCTTAACTCCTAACTCCTAACTCCCTTTCCCCACTGTTAAAAAGGCAAATAATTCAGTAGACCTAATGACCAACTAATGAAGAAACCTAGCACGCTGATGACGGCTAGGATGGTCAATAAATATCCTTGGGATTGACCGGAAATACTGTACTTTAAACCTTGTCCACCGAGAATTGTCGCAAACCCAACCAAGTTGACCACACCATCGACTAAATAGCGATCGCTCCAAGCAGATATCCTAGATAGAAACGCTACTGCATTCACCACGGTCAAACGATAAATGCGGTCAATGTAAAAATCGTAACCCAGCAAGTCTTGTAGAAATCTCCAAGCCAGGATTCTGGATCTTGACCAAGCTTTGTGCAAATAAATTGTAGAGCCTGTAACTAATCCAGTTAAAGTAGAAGCGAGCAATGCGAAAACTACGTACCAATTCACACTGTTCCAATCGGGTAACAAATACCATTGCTGTAGCATCAAAGGTACTAGTAAAGTTAGTACAGTCAAGATCACCATTGGCAATGCCATCTGCCAACTAACTTCTGGGGCGCGGCGGGTCTTTTGTTGTGGCGCACCCCAAAAGATTAATCTGAATACTCTGGTTAAGTTCAATGCTGTTAAGCCATTGACTAATACTAAAACGCCAATCACCCAAGGGCTAATATCTACCAAACCGTCAGCCCATGACAGCATCGCCCAGAAGCTTCCTAATGGTAGCAGTGTCACCATCCCGGCTGAACCAACAACAAAGGCGGTGGTGGTGGCTGGCATTCGCGACCACAAACCGCCCATTTCTGTGAGGTCTTGTGTACTAGTAGTATAAATTACTGAACCAGAACTCATGAATAATAATGCTTTAGCGATCGCATGGGTTAACAGTAACATCAAGGCTACACCGCCTTGCTGTAAACCCACTGCCAAAAATACTAATCCCATGTATGCGCTGGTGGAATGAGATAGCGATCGCTTAATGTCAATCTGAGCTATGGATACTAATGTTGCACCAATCGCTGTCACTGTACCCATGATGACTAAGGCATTCAACGCCACTGGCGATAGTGCTAATACTGGTTGCAATTTATATAGTACATAAGCACCACCCGCAACTACCAGTGAGTTTCGCAGTACTGAAGCCGGGTTAGGCCCTTCCATGGCTTCATCTAACCACAGGTGTAGAGGGAATTGGGCACATTTACCCGCAGGCCCAGCAATCAATGCTAACCCTAATAATGTCGATGTGACTGGGCTTAATTCAGCCGTTTGTGCCCACTCATATAAATCAGAAAAGTTTAAACTGCCTGCCATAGTGGAAAGTGTCACCACACCCATTAGCAGTAATAAGTCTCCTACCCGCTTGGTTAAAAAGGCATCACGCGCGGCTGTCACTACTAGCGGTTGAGCATACCAGAATCCCACCAGCAAGTAAGTGGAAAGGGTCAGAACTTCCAAAACGGCATAGCTGAGAAACAAGGAGTCACTGATTGCTAAACCAGTTAGCGCCGCTTCAAAAAATCCGAACAGCGCAAAAAAACGGGCCAACGACCAGTCCTTTTCCATGTAACCTAGGGCATAAATTTGTGCTAGCAGACTTAAACCTGTAATTAAAACTGTTGCTCCAATACTAACTGGCGAGAGTTCCAAGCTAATGGATAAGTCTAAATCAGCAGCTTTAAACCAGGTAAGCACCAAATTTACCGGTTCTATATTCCATATATCTTTAAATACAAACAGACTATGGACAAAAGCTAAGAAAGTTGTCAACAAGTTGACGTATGCGGCGGGTCTTGGGCCTGTACGCCGAATTATTCCTATTCCCCACGGCAAGGTTAAAAGTGCGCCTATCAAGCTATAAAAAGGCACGCACCAACTTGTTAAAAATAGAAATTGATTCATTTAGTTTTTCCTTGACGACTCAGTGAGAGATTTTTTTCACAGCCTTTAAAACAATTTTGATTAAAAAATCAACCTTCTTAGAATCTAGGTCTTTTTAAATATTTTTTCACTAAAAGTTGAATAAGCATTTTTACTTGAGCTTATCTATTAATCTTTAATTCAATATAACGTTACATAGACAAGAGCATTTACTCTACTTACATTAAGTATGTAAGTAAATTTATATTTCTGCTTGGTAGTAGAGAAGTTTATACAATATATTTAATAAACTTATGTGTTTTTCACCTAGTCTTTGTTCAGAGAACAAGATTGAAGAAACATAGAGACAGCAAGATATGCAGCCTAAGTTTCTTTCTTGACAGACAGAATTAGCTTTGGCTATGAATATTGATTTGTAAATGTAATAAAAAAATTATAAAGCATAAGTGACTGCTCTAGGAATCAGTGAACTTTAATAGAGCAGAACCCTGGTATAAACTTTTGTTAAGTTTTTTAAAAGTATTTTATCATAAACTATTATAGTAATTTATATTGCCAGGAACGCCAAGCTTTCCTATGCTTAGTTTGGAAGTGTTTTTGTAGCTCAAGATGAGCCTACCCGTCAAAATTTTCAAACAACAGTACTGATTGGATTAATTTTTTAGGAGTTCTGCGATGCCAATTGCAGTTGGAATGATTGAAACTAAGGGCTTTCCGGCAGTTGTAGAAGCTGCTGACGCGATGGTGAAAGCTGCGCGTGTAACTTTGGTAGGATATGAAAAAATTGGTAGTGCGCGGGTGACCGTAATTGTCCGAGGAGATGTGTCTGAGGTGCAAGCTTCAGTTGCAGCAGGGATTGAAGCTGCCAGAAGAGTCAATGGAGGTGAAGTGGTATCCACTCACATCATTGCTCGCCCACACGAAAACCTGGAGTACGTCTTGCCGATTCGTTACACCGAAGCTGTGGAGCAGTTCCGCACCTAAAAGCTGAATTAAACAAAGTAATTAACGGGTTGCCAACTTGAAGCTATCACTTTCATCCAAGTCTAGAAACATCAATTTAAGGGTTAGAACTAATGTCAATCGCAGTGGGAATGGTAGAAACGCTAGGCTTTCCAGCGGTAGTGGAAGCGGCTGATGCGATGGTAAAAGCTGCTCGTGTCACCTTGGTAGGCTACGAAAAAATCGGTAGTGGTCGGGTTACAGTGATTGTGCGGGGGGACGTTTCCGAAGTGCAAGCTTCTGTGGCAGCAGGAGTGGAATCAGTTAAGCGAGTAAATGGCGGACAAGTGCTGTCTACTCACATTATTGCTCGTCCTCATGAAAACTTGGAATATGTCCTCCCAATTCGTTATACAGAAGATGTAGAGCAGTTCCGGGAAAACGTGAATGCAATTCGTCCCTTCGGCGGTAGAAGACCATAATTTGTAATGCAAATTGCCAAAGTTCGTGGCACAGTAGTTAGCACGCAAAAAGAGCCAAGCCTTAGAGGCGTGAAACTACTTTTGTTGCAATTAGTAGATGAAGAAGGAAATTTCCTGCCAAAATACGAGGTAGCAGCAGATAGTGTAGGTGCAGGAGTAGATGAGTGGGTACTTGTCAGTCGTGGCAGTGCAGCTCGTCAGATTCTTGGCAATGAACAACGTCCGTTAGATGCAGCGGTGGTGGCGATCATTGATACCATTCATTTGGAAGATCGCCTGATTTACAGCAAAAAAGACCAGTATAGATAGTCAGTGGTCAGTAGTCAGTAGTCAGTGGCAAGACAACTGACCCTTACGGGTGACGCTCGCAAGCTCGCTACCGCTTCGCTAACGGCAGTTGCTTCAAGTCGGCAAAGCCGCCCAACGCACTGCCTCACAACTAACAACTGACAACTAACAATTGACCCTTATGGGTTCGGCAGTTACTCCACTTGGGGAAACCCCTCTTGGCCGTACTGCCTCACAAGTGACGATAGAGGAGGAATCTCGCAATGGCAGTCCGCAGCACGGCGGCACCCCCAACCCCGTGGTCGAGGAATTTGGCTGAGCCAAAAATCCATGAAAGCACATTTGTACATTCGTTTTCCAATATCATTGGGGACGTGCGGATAGGTGCAAATGTAATCGTAGCTCCGGGGACTTCGATTAGAGCGGATGAAGGCACACCTTTTTATATAGGTGAAAACACCAATATTCAAGATGGTGTAGTAATTCATGGGTTGGAGCAAGGCCGAGTAATTGGCGATGATGGCGATAATTATTCGGTATGGATCGGCGAAAATGCTTCCATTACTCATATGGCCCTGATTCATGGGCCAGCATATGTAGGGGATAATTCCTTCATTGGTTTTCGCTCCACAGTGTTTAATGCCAGGGTGGGTGCAGGTTGCATCGTGATGATGCACGCTTTGATTCAAGATGTAGAAATTCCCCCAGGTAAGTATGTGCCTTCGGGAGCGATAATTACAAGCCAACAGCAAGCCGATCGCTTGCCAGATGTGCAAGAGCAAGACGAGCAATTTGCCCATCATGTGGTTGGGATTAATCAGGCGCTACGAGCGGGTTACCGCTGTGCTGCGGATAGCAAATGTATTGCACCCATTCGAGATGAGAATGCTAAATCATATACAAGTAGTAATGGTGTTACTGTTTTAGAGCTGGAAAGGAGTAGTGAAGTGTCGAGCAATAGCTTGGGTGCAGAAACCGTAGAACAGGTGCGCTATCTGTTAGAGCAAGGGTATAAAATTGGTACGGAACACGTAGACAATAGACGGTTCCGTACAGGTTCGTGGACAAGTTGTAAGCCACTGGAAGCCAGATCGGTAGGGGAAGCGATCGCAGCTTTAGAAAGTTGTCTAAGAGACCACGACGGCGAGTATGTCCGTTTGTTTGGTATTGACCCCAATGGTAGACGGCGCGTGTTAGAAACCATTATCCAACGTCCAGATGGTGCAGTGAATGGAACTGCCAGCTTTAAAGCGCCAGCTAATCATGTTAATAGCAGCTACAACCACAGTAGCAATGGTAACGGCTCAGGCAATGGCAAAATTAATAGTGAAACCGTAGAGCAAATCCGCCAATTGTTGGCAGGCGGTTACAAAATTGGCACAGAACACGTAGATGAGCGTCGCTTCCGTACTGGTTCTTGGCAAAGTTGTGCGCCAATTAACTCTAATTCCACCAATGATGTAATTGCAGCCTTAGAAGACTGTATCAGTAATCATCAAGGCGAATATGTACGTTTAATTGGCATTGACCCCAAAGCCAAACGCCGGGTATTGGAAAGCATTATTCAAAGACCCAATGGTCAAGTAGCTCCATCTGGTAGCCAAAAATCATCATATAGTAGTCCTGCTAATAGCTCTAGTGCGCCCTCGGCAAAAGCTACCAGTACTCGCTTGAGTTCTGAAGTAGTAGACCAAGTGCGGCAATTACTGGCTGGTGGACATAAAATTAGTATTGAACACGTAGACCAACGACGCTTCCGTACAGGTTCTTGGACTAGTACTGGCCAAATTCAGGCTAACTCAGAAAGGGAAGCGATCGCAGCTGTGGAAGCATACCTTGGGGAATACGAAGGAGAATATGTACGATTGATTGGTATTGACCCCAAAGCCAAGCGTCGAGTTTTGGAAACAATTATCCAACGTCCATGAAGAGTTGAGAGTTAGGAGTTATGAGTTAGGAGTTATGAGTTAGGAGTTAAGTGTTAGGAATAAACTCTGAATTAAAACTCCTCAGTTCTAACTCCTCAGTTTTAACTCCTAACTCCTCAGTTTTAACTCCTAACTACTCACTCCTCACTCCTAACTCTCTAAATTTCTTCCGGCTTCCGAGGTTAAAATTTCATGTCTGTGCCGCCACTGCGCCTACTCAACAGCTTTGAACCTTACATTAGTGGCGATGTGACTATTGATCCGAGTGCGGTACTGGCACCAGGGGTGATACTCCAAGCGGCTGCAAACAGCAAAATAATCATTGGCCCAGGCGTCTGTATTGGTATGGGGTCAATTCTCCAGGTGACTGAAGGAACCCTAGAAGTAGCAGCAGGAGCCAACTTGGGAGCCGGCTTTTTGATGGTTGGCAAAGGTAAAATTGGTGAAAACGCTTGTATTGGTTCAGCAACAACACTTTTCAATTGTTCGGTTGAACCTGGAGTAGTAGTTCCAGCTGGCTCAATTTTGGGTGACACCAGTCGGCAGATTTATCAGCAAAAACAACTGGAACCATCCAAGAATGATGCTGCTACAACTTCCCAAAAGCAGAGTCAACAAGACAAGGTGATTTCCTCCACTAGTCTCTCAGCATCGGCTTTTTTGGAATTTAAACACCAATCTGTCTCCCCTGCTGAATCTTCGCCAACAGCACAAAGCCAATCTGCTGTGCAGGAAAACACCAACGGAACTAATTCTAACTTGGAGTCAGCCACAGAGGAGTCTACACAATCAAGTCCGCCTACCACAGAATCATCCAATAATAGTTTTGGCACTCAAATTTATGGACAAGGAAGCATACAGAGACTGTTAGGTACATTATTTCCCCATAGGCAAGCCTTAAATCAGCCAATCTCTGACGATCAGTCTGAGTAAGTGTTAATTGTAAGTTGTGATCTGATGTATGAAGTGTGAAGTATGAAATATGAAATTAACCCTACAGTTCTATGCGGGCGCTTTAAATTTTCATATTTTTTCATCCTTCAGCCTTTATCCTTCATCCTTTCTGTGAGTAACTTGGGAAAATTCACATGCAAACTCAGTCATCGCGTCGTCAAGACGACCTCAGAGACACTGCCTTGGGTTTAGTATCCACTGCTAGCTTTCCAGCCATAGTTGGTACAGCAGATATGATGCTGAAATCGGCAGGGGTTCACCTAGTTGGCTATGAAAAAATTGGTAGTGGCCATTGTACTGCAATTGTCCGGGGTGGCATTGCTGATGTTCGTCTGGCTGTAGAATCTGGTGTGCAAACTGCTGAACAGTTTGGTCAATTAATTTCTAGCTTGGTGATTCCTCGACCTTATCCTAACCTGGATATCGTGCTACCAATTACTAACCGCCTCAGTAAATATATGGAGGAAGGTAGTTATAGCCGTTTGAGTAACTTAGCAATTGGTTTAGTGGAAACACGAGGTTTCCCGGCGATGGTAGGAGCTTGTGATGCCATGCTCAAAGCTGCTGACGTGCAATTATCAGCTTATGAAAAAATAGGTGCAGGTTTGTGTACAGCCATTATTCGCGGCTCGGTGGCAAATGTCGCAGTAGCAGTAGAAGCGGGGATGTACGAGGCAGAACGGATTGGAGAATTGAACGCGGTGATGGTCATTCCTCGACCACTAGATGAATTAGAACAAACCTTGCCTGTAGCAAGTTGCTGGATAGAAGAACGTCAACCGTTAAAGTTCCCGATGAATGCTAAGGAACAAGTTGCCGAATTAGAGGTTATGAGGTTGCCAGATTTAGCCAAGCTACCTGCAAAAGTTACAGAAGAAGTATGGAATGATGAATGATGAGTCATGAATCATGAGTGAGAAATTGTCAGCAATCTTCATTCAGTATTCAGTCTTCAACATTCATCTTTAGCTGGAAGGCATCTTACGCTTTGCTTGTTGTTCTGATGATAACTGGTCAACTCCATAAATAAAAGTACTTTATTTGAATAGCGGTCATAGAGTATTGTCTATATAAAAGCTCATAACTTTGTATGAGCAACACAGTATCATTTGCAAGTGTTCAGTGATACTAGTTTTATATGTGTTGAATCGCTATTAGAGGAGAATCACCCTTGAACCAAGCGACGCTACACCAGTTGAAGGTGTTTGAGGCGGCGGCACGGCACGGTAGCTTTACTCGTGCTGCTGAGGAATTGTTTCTTACCCAACCCACTGTCTCCATGCAGATCAAGCAACTCACGAAATCAGTAGGGTTGCCATTATTTGAGCAGGTGGGTAAGCGTCTATATCTAACAGAAGCGGGACGGGAATTATTTGCCACTTGCCGACAGCTTTTTGATACTATAGCCCAGTTTGAAATGAAAGTAGCAGATTTAAAGGGGCTAAAACAGGGTCAATTACGTTTGGCAGTGATTACAACAGCAAAATATTTTGTACCGCGTTTGTTAGGGCCGTTTTGTCAACTTTACCCAGGCATTGAGATTTCGCTGCAAGTCACGAACCACGAAGGCATTTTAGAAAGGATGGTGAATAATCTCGATGACTTGTATGTGATGAGTCAAATTCCAGAACATTTAGATGTGAATTACCAGGCTTTATTAGACAATCCCTTGGTAGTATTTGCACCAGTAAATCATCCCTTAGCAAAAGAGAAAAATATCCCCTTAGAACGTCTGTGTAGTGAACCTTTTATTATGCGGGAACCAGGTTCAGGAACTCGCCGGGCTATTCAAGGCCTTCTAGACGAAAAAGGGCTAAAAGTCAAGGTCAAATTGGAATTGGGTAGTAACGAGGCGATTAAACAAGCGATCGCTGGCGGTCTTGGAATCTCTGTTTTATCTCGCCATACCTTACTGACAGATACAGCAGAGTTCAGCATTCTAGACGTACAAAACTTTCCCATAAAACGCACTTGGTACATGGTACACCCAGCTGGCAAACAGTTATCTATCGTTGCTCGTACCTATTATGAGTATTTACTGGAGGCAGCAAAGCAGTTTGTGCAGCCAACAAATTTTTCTACCTACACTACAGCTGAGTCGAATCAACTGAACGCTGAAGTATGAAGTTGCTTCACGCTACTTGGGGGAGGAAGTTAGAATCATCGCCTCTCCCACCTGCTTAAAATCCAGGTAAAAATGCCTGTTTTGAGTAGCAAATGAGTAGTGTGAGGCTGATTAGCGTTATTTATCCTGACTCAAAAGCAAATGAGCATAGCTGGCAAGAAATCATTACACTGAGAGTAAGTTGCCATGCTGGGATTGACAGTCCTATAGAAACGATGACTCAAGAAACTACAAGAATATGTATCCTTGGTGGAGGCTTTGGTGGTCTCTACACAGCTTTGCGCTTAAGCCAATTACCTTGGGAGTCTACGCAAAAACCCGAAATTGTGCTGGTAGATCAAAGCGATCGCTTTTTATTTTCCCCCTTACTCTACGAATTACTCACCAGAGAATTGCAAACCTGGGAAATTGCCCCACCCTTTGAAGAACTTTTACAAAACACAGGTGTACGTTTTTACCAAGCAGTCGTGTCTGGAATCGACACTGAGCAGCAATGGGTACATCTACAAGATGGGCCAGAAATCCACTATGACCGATTAGTGCTTGCTTTAGGTGGAGAAACACCACTAGACTTAGTTCCTGGCGCTACATCCTACGCTTTTCCCTTCCGCACCATCACTGATGCCTATCGTTTAGAAGAACGCCTGCGAGTGCTAGAAGAATCGAAACTAGAAAAAATTCGCGTGGCAATTGTTGGCGCTGGCTACAGCGGTGTGGAATTAGCTTGTAAACTAGCAGACAGACTAGGAGAAAGAGGACGTTTTCGCCTAATTGAAATCAGTGACGAGATTTTGCGAACTTCTCCAGAGTTTAACCGTGAAGCAGCAAAGAAAGCTTTAGAAGCACGCAATGTATTTCTGGATTTAGAAACCAAAGTCGAAGCGATCGCACAAGACAGCATATCTCTAGAATATAAAAATCAGGTAGACTCGATTCCCGTAGATATAGTAATTTGGACTGTAGGAACGCGAGTTGCTCCCGTAGTCAAAACACTTCCTTTCAAGCAAAATCAGCGTGGTCAAATCAGCACTACATCCACACTACAAGTCCTTGACCATCCAGAAATCTTTGCCTTGGGAGATTTAGCAGAGTGTTATGATGCTGAAGGGCAGCAAGTCCCTGCTACTGCACAAGCAGCCTTTCAACAAGCTGATTATACAGCCTGGAACATCTGGGCAAGTTTAACTAATCGTCCCTTACTTCCCTTCCGCTATCAACAGTTAGGGGAAATGATGGCACTAGGGAAAGATAACGCCACCTTGACTGGCTTAGGAATTAAACTAGATGGGACTTTAGCATACGTCGCCCGTCGTCTTGCCTATCTATATCGGATGCCAACTTTAGATCATCAGCTGAAAGTTGGTTTTAATTGGCTCGTCCGTCCTATTATAGAAACACTTTCTCAGTAGAACATTTAGAAGACAACTATTACGCTCAAGCAAATTTAGTAAGCATAAATACTCGTATTAGATGACTGTTGACCGTTGACCGTTGACTGTTAACAGTCAACTCTAATTAATATGCAATTTTCTTGGTATAACACCAATTCTCTAAAACAAAGTGACAAATTCCAACCAGAAACCCTCATTAAATTTAACTTTCTTAATTACGAATTACGAATTACGAATTACGAATTTTGGACTTAAGCACTTGCTATTATGGAACGACCAAAAGTTATTTTTTTAGATGCAGTAGGCACACTCTTCGGTGTCAAAGGTAGTGTGGGCGAAGTTTATAGTCAGATAGCCCAGGAATTTGAGGTTACAGTTTCAGCCGAAACATTAAATAGAACATTTATCCAAAGCTTTAAAGCAGCACCGCCACCTATTTTTCCAGATGCCGAACCACAAGATATTCCCCAACTAGAGTTTGAATGGTGGCGGACAATTGCCTTAAACACCTTTGAAAGTGCAGGTGTGATCAAGCAATTTTCTGACTTTTCTGCTTTTTTTAGCGAACTCTACATTCATTTTGGTACTGCCGAACCGTGGTTTGTGTATCCCGATGTTTTGTCATCTCTAATCAGCTGGCAACGATTGGGAATTGAACTAGGAATACTGTCCAATTTCGATTCCCGAATTTACCCAGTATTACAAAGTTTGGGACTGAGCAATTATTTCCAATCTGTAACCATTTCTACACAAGCATGTGCAGCGAAACCCGATGCTAAAATTTTTGCCATTGCTTTAGAAAAACATAACTGTCTACCAGAGGCAGCATGGCACATTGGTGACAGTATCATAGAAGACTATCAAGGAGCTAAAGCAGCAGGATTGAGAGGCATTTGGATTAATCGTCAATAGTTTGGGCATTGGGCATGGGGCATTATTAGCTATTACTAACTTGCAAAACTTGCACTTCTTGTTGTGGGGAAATTAATGTTGTACCTATTGGTAGAACGGCTAAGGCATTGGTTTGAGCTAAGTTAATTAAATTGCCAGAACTATGACTACCGCCAGCTTTGTGAAATTCATAAACTCCATCAACTAAATGTAAGCGACCCCAAATATAAGTTTCACGCTTGCCATCCGATCGCAATTCATCATGCGATCGCACTTTCAAAAATGCTGGTTCCCAACCTTCAGCAAGTCCCGACAATTTCCTAATTGCTGGTTGCACAAATCGCCAAAAAGTTACTAAAACAGCAGCAGGATTTCCTGGTAAACCGAAATATAATGTTGGCTGTTGTACGGGCGTAAAGCTTTGCACCCCTACTATCTGGGGGGGAAATGTGGCAACAGTGAGAGGTTTACCGGGCCGCATTTCCACAGTACGAATGTGAATTTTTGCTTTTAATGACTCTAGAATTTGATCAACATAATCATAATCTCCTACTGAAACTCCACCAGAAGAAATAACTATATCGGCGTTATTTATGGCATAGTTCATAGTTTCTTGAAGTGCAACCGGATCATCTTTGACAATACCTAACAATAGCGGTTCTGCCCCACTTTCTCTTACTAAAGTAGCTAAGGCATATTGATTAGAATCAACAATTTGTCCTGGTTGCAATGGTTTTTCAAGAGTTACCAATTCATCCCCAGTAGAAAAAATTGCCACACGCGGACGACGGTAAACATTTAATCGGGGACATTGTGCTGCTGCTAAGACAGCAATTTCTTGAGCTTTTAACTGAATTCCTGCTGGTAATAGTTGTGTATCCGCTTGGTAGAAAGAGGCTTTTTGTCTAACAAATTCTTGCGACTTTGTTGGCGCAGCTAGAATCAAAACGTGGTTTGCCTCCTGGCGTGTTCTCTCCTGCATAATTACAGTATCTGCACCAGTTGGCATCACTGCACCTGTGAAAATTCGGGCGGCTTGTCCTGGCTGAATTGTAGACTTTGGTTGATATCCTGCTGGAATTTCTTCCACTATTTCTAAAATAGCTGGCTGTTCAGCATTAGAGTCTTGTACATCCTTGTAACGTACTGCATAGCCATCCATTGCCGAATTGTCCCAATGGGGAAAATCTAGCGGACTGGTGACAGGCGTTGCCAAAATGCGATGATCTGCTGCCAACAAATCTACAATTTCTGTGTCCCGTTGAGAATTTAACGGTTGCACTAAATTTAAAATGATTGCTTCTGCATCGCTAACTGACACCATAATGAGCGACTCCAAACAAATAAAGTTACTCATGGCAAGTATACAGAATACAAGAAGCAACAACTTCTTTTATTTCGGTTCGCGTGTCAGTTGTCAGTTGTTAGTTGTCAGTTGTTTTTTAAGTCTGGTCTAATACTCTATCCCCTTGTGGGTGGTTTTTAGATATCTTTGCCACTGACCACTAATATCAAGTTCGGATAAATAGTTATAATTCCCACTGTCATTGCATCCCACCCCTAACCCCTCCCCGTGAACAAGGAGGGTAAACTTTGACTTGCGTCAAAGGCGGGGTGGGGTTCTTCGCTTTTTATAAGTAATTAAGCGAACTTGATATAACCACTAACCACTAACCACTGACCACTGACAAAAACTCTATCCACACAGGGGTAGAGTTTTTTATTTGAGTAATCTGAGTCCACTGAGAGTAACTAATACTGTAGAACCTTCATGACCAATTACACCGATAGGTAAGTTGATATTGCCTAAAAAGTTACCAATCAACAGCAAGATAATAAACCCTAAAGCTATAGCGATATTCTGTTTAACTATACTTTGCGATCGCCTGCCCAATTTAATCGCGGTGGCAATTTTCTCTAATCTGTCTGCCATCAATACAATATCTGCGGTTTCCAATGCTACATCACTACCCGCCCCACCCATGGCAATACCTACGGAAGCTTGAGCCAAAGCGGGTGCATCATTGATGCCATCGCCCACCATTGCTACTATTTTATACTGCTTCTGCAAACTACGGATGACATCTAACTTATCTTCAGGTAAAAGTTCTGCATACACGCAATTAATTCCCACTGCTTGAGCAACACAAGCAGCAGTGCGCTGATTATCACCCGTAATCATCACAATTTCTTCAACTCCCAACTTTCGCAAACGGGTAATAGTTGCTACTGCTTCGGTGCGTACCATATCTGCAATAGCGATCGCCCCCATCACCTCATAATCTTCCCCGCTTTCTCGCGCTACCCAAACAACAGTTTTCCCCTCATGTTCCCAGGCTTTCGCCAAGCTGTACAATGCCTCTGGTAACTGGGCAACATATTGCTGGATAAAAGTTGCTTTCCCTACAACTAGGTTTTGATTATTTAAAATACCAATAATTCCCTGTCCGGGTATGGCTTGCACCTCAACTCCCCGCACCCAATTTAAATCATTAGCTGCCTGTACAATGGCCTTACCAATGGGATGTTCGGAACAAGATTCTAAAGCAGCCGCAGCTTTTAATACATCTCCTTGCGAGTATTCACTACTAGAAATTACCTGAGAAACTTGTACTTGTCCTGTTGTCAGGGTACCAGTTTTATCAAAAGCGATCGCCCGGACTTTACCAATTTTCTCCAATTGCGCCCCATTTTTAAACAAAATCCCTTGTCTTGCACCATTGGCAATTCCTGACAGCAGTGTGGGCATAATTGCTGCCATCAAGGCACATGGAGAAGCTACCACCAAAAAGGTAAGGGCGCGATAAATTGTAGTTTCCCAGTCCCAACCCCAAATAAATGGCGGCAAAGTTGCCAGTAATACGCCAGCTATGACAATTACCCGTGCATATCCGCGTTCAAATCGCTCAATAAACTGTTGAGAAGGCGGTTCTTCTGTTTGTGCTTGTTCTACCAAGCGAATCACACGCTGAATCAAACTACTTTCTGCTGGTTTGTGTACTTGAAGTTTCAGCGCACCATAACCATTGAGTGTACCAGCAAATACTTCAGCGCCTACTGTCTTCTCAACAGGTAAAGATTCACCTGTAATTGCAGCTTCATTCAAAGTACTGTAACCAGACACAATTATGCCATCAGTAGGAATTAATTCTCCTGGTTTCACAACTATCTCATCTCCTACCTTTAGTTGGGAAATAGGAACTACCTCTTCTTTTCCTTGATGTAAAACCGTTGCCGTATCTGGTGTTAGACTCATCAAACTGCGGATACTCCGTTCAGTTCGCCGCATAGCGTAGCCTTCCAACGCCCCACTAATCGCAAAGATGAGTATTAAAATTGCCCCATCAATAATTAAGTGATATTCCCTGCGCCATAAACCCAAGCTAGCAGCACCAACAGCTGCCACAATCATCAGCAAATCTACATCTAGTTCCTTTTCTTTAATTAAAGTAGTCAGTCCTTCACGCGCACTTTCGTAGCCACCAATCACATAAGCAGCAGGTAACAGCAATAATGCCCATCCCAAAGCGCCAAAATGCAAAGCGAACCATCCCAAGAATAACAGCAAGCCACAGAGTAGGGCTGCTAAGGTATCTGCATGTTCTTTGGTGAATTGGTTAAAACGCTGTGGGTAGAGCATGAGAGTTGAATTAATAAGGACTCTCTTAAGCTAAACCTTGACATTAATGTTAATGTCAAGGTTTAGAATTCAAAATGTGAAGGATAAGGGCGATCGCAAGACAATCTTATTTATTGATACCAGTGTTAAAGTTCAAAATATAAAATTTAAGAGATATCTGTAATAGTCGGAGTTATCTTGCTGTTAGAGACTAAAAACCAACCAAATTTCATTCTTTATGTCACCAAGATTGATGACAATCCCTACCATTTTAATAAGTTGTTCAAACTCAGAGACGAGATAGAGCAGTTACCCCAAGATTGTTTAAATATCAAGGTAGATTTTCACTACTGCGAATTTTTGGGACACTATGGCGTTGCTTTCTTAGGGGGGCTATTCCGTCTTATCGAAGCTCGTGGTGGCTCTCTCACTTTTGATTGGAATACACTTCCAGAGAAAGTTAGTATGAACTTGGCTCAAAATGGCTTCCTGTGTGATTTTGGTTGTGACAGGAAACCCTGGAACGGCAACTCCATACCTTATCGCAATGATCTTCAGCAGGATCTAAATGCTATTACAGACTACTTAAAATACAATTGGTTGGGCAAAGGTTGGGTTAACATCAGTCCGAGATTACAAGACGCAATTACAGGGCGAGTATTAGAGATATATTGCAATGCATTTGAGCATAGTCAATCTACAGTAGGGGTGTTTAGCTGTGGTCAGCACTACCCCAATATGGGAGTTCTGCATCTGACAGTCATCGACTTTGGTATGGGCATCCCAACAAGTGTTCGCTCTTTACCTCAAAATTTGGGCAAAACTGCTAATGAAGCTCTAGAGTGGGCATTCAAGCCTGGCAATAGTACTAAGCTTGGCAGTATCTCCCGTGGTGCAGGCTTAAATTTATTGCAAGAATTCATTATAAAAAATCATGGAAACCTTACAATTTTCAGTAATGACGGGTATGTAAATATAGGCGATAATATTATATATGAGAACAAGTGTACTAATTTTCGAGGAACCCTGATTAATATTGCACTGAAGTGCGATGAATCTTACTACTGCCTGGCTTCTGAAGTTGATCAGCCTAGGAAGCCTTTATTTTAAAGAGGGAGATAGAGGAATGGTATACAAAATTTTTAATATTGTGGGGGAATACGCTATCACCGCTGAAAGTGGGCAGAACGTATATGACCAGATTCATCCAGTACTGCTTGCTGGCAACTCTGTAGAATTAGACTTTACTGGAGTTAAAGTCTTTGCATCACTGTTTTTCAACTTTGCCATTGGTCAACTCCTGAAGGATATCCCAGCAGATAAGCTAAATCAACAGGTTGAATTCATCGGTATCAGTTCTGATGGGTGGAATGTTCTTGAGCGTGTAATTACCAATGCCAAGCACTACTACTCTGATGAGCGATTTCGTAATGCGGTTGATACAGTGATGGCAGAGCAGGCTGCAACTCTTTAGGGTATGGCGGTTAATCTCAACATTCAAGCTGATATCATCGATATTAAAACTGATACTCCACAGCAGGATGATATTTTTCTTGTAGATACCAACGTCTGGTTTTGGCAGACTTACACAAATGCTGGGTTTGTTGGTAAAGCCTCCAAATTCAGCAGTTATCTTAAATATATCAACCAAGCTCTTGTAAATGGAGCTCTACTAACCTACTCTGGGCTGATATTGGCGGAGCTTGCTCATATCATTGAGAAAACAGAGTATGACATTTACATACAGTCTCATGGTCATCTGCCACTTAAAGAATACCGTCATAATTATCCAAATGAACGGATGAATGTTGTTGCTGAAGTTCAGTCAGCTTGGCGTCAGGTAAAAGCACTTGCTGCTCCTATTAATTTGACAGTAGATGATGCAACAACCGATGCAGCATTGAATCGATTTCAAACTCAAGCTGTTGATGGATATGATTTACTACTCCTTGAAGCTATTAGCAGAGCAGAAGCAGGGAAAATTCAAATCATTACAAATGATATGGACTATGCTGTTGTCCCAGGTATTGAGGTATTTACAAGCAACAACTATGTCATTCAAGCAGCTAACTTACAGCAAAAATTAGTAGCTAGCAGATAGAGGAAATACAATAGACTTCTTGCATAAATATTTTTTTGTCTCGCTCAAAGGCGAGGCAGCGCGTCCGGTCAACAGAACGAAGTTTTGGTTCAGCTTTTTCTGGTAAAATCACAAATACATCAACACTATCGCCAATCTCAGCTTTGGGGATTTCAATTTCTATTTTGTTTCCTGTTAAAACTTGGGTTTTGATGCTAAAGCTGGTTGCATAATTTATTCCACCTTAAATATTGATTACATCTTCGTAAATATCTGCCATTGTCAGCTTCAAGCCAATAGAATCTAAACGTAAGTCGTCATCTTTACCTAAAATTGTGAGTGACCAATTTCCTTGATCATCTTTGCGATAAACTTCTACTTTGATTTCCTCTTGGGAAACCAATACATATTCTCGCAAGCTTTCAATATTTTGATAATTGAGTCGTTTTTCTCGCTTGTCTATAGTTTTAGTGGAATTTGATAGCACTTCCACAATTAAAGTTGGACGAGTTTTAAAGTACCTTTCTCTATCATTTGGGTCACAGGTAACTAAAATATCGGGATAATAGAAGATATCAGCCTTTTGCACCTTGAGTTGAACTTTCATGTCTGAAACGAAAGCACGACAAGGAGTCCCACGTAGATGAGGACGTAGTAAAGCATAAATATTCCCTGCAATGAGATTGTGTTCTTCACTAGCGCCAGCCATTGCGAAGACTTCACCGTCTACATATTCGTGGCGAATTTCGCTAGTTTGTTCTAGTTGTAGGTATTCTTCAACGGTAAGGAAATTAACTGCGGATTGCATAGCTTTTCTCCTATGAGTTTTATACTTTGATTACATCTTCATAAATTTCTGCCATTGTCAATGTTAAACCAATAGAATCTAAGCGCAATTCATGATCTTTTCCTAAAGTTGTCACTGACCAATTTCCTTGAGCATCTTTGCGATAAACTTCTACTGTGATTTCCTCTTGAGAAACTAATACATATTCTTGTAAGCTTGCTAAATTTCGGTAGTTAACAAGTTTTTCTCGTCTGTCTGTTAGTTCTGTGCTTGGTGATAGCACTTCTATAATTAAGCAAGGATAATTCAAGCTAAAGCGGTCTTGGTCGTCGGGGTCGCAGCTGACGATGACATCGGGATAGTAAAATATGTTTTTATTTTGATTGGCAAGTTGTATTCTCACTTTCATGTCAGCCATGAAGACGCTACAGGAACCACCACGCAAATGAGAACGCAATTGTGAGTAAATGTTTCCGGCTATGAGATTGTGTTCTTTGCTACCGCCGGACATGGCGAAAACTTGACCACCAAGATATTCGTGGCGAATTTCGCTGGTTTGTTCTAGTTGGAGGTATTCTTCAACGGTGAAGAGGGTTATAGGGGACTGCATAGATTTTCCCTCAATATTTCTTAATACTGTAGGCGAGATTGTTCTTTTCTCTATTGTCTTACAGTCATAGAGGGCGGCGACGCGATCGCCTATTGAGAATATTAGAAGAAAAATTACTTATAGATTATGAATGTAAGCAATATATCAAAAGTTTAAAATAATCAATTATGAATGCTAGTTGTTTAACCATCAAAGAACTTACCGATGCAGTTGGTGGTGGTATTACTCCACGCATGGTACGACACTATCATCAATTGGGGCTGTTACCGCAACCAGTGCGATCGCAAAGCAACTACCGCCTTTACACTCAAAAAGATGTCATCAGGTTGCAACGGATTGTAGCACTGAAACAGCAAGGGTTCCAACTCAACCACATCCGCCAAATTTTAGAGGTGGAACCAGAAGCAGACACTGCAACCTTAACAGCACAACTTCAGCAGCAATATCGCGCTGTCATGCAGCAAATTTCCCAACTACGCCAAACAGCATCAGCACTCGAAGGATTATTAGGACGCGATCGCCATTGTCAAATTATGCAGGCTGAAGTGCTGGCACAACTCAAGTTACTAGAAGTTGAAACCCAAGCGGGATTGGGAGGATTAGAAAAACTTTGGAGTGGCTTGGATGCACAAGTTCACACACATTCAGAAGCTTTTGTTGAATCGTTACAACACTTGTTACCTGATTTATCTCAACGTTCCGAAATTGAACAACACCTGATTTCACAATTGGTTTTGGCTTGTGGTGATGTTAGCCTAGTGTCCTTTGTCAGATTGAGTCAAGATGCGATCGCAGCCAGTCGAGAAGCTCTCAAGTCAGAGTGTGATATTTTTGTAGATATTCCCACAGTTGCCGCTGCATTGGATCAAACTCGGTTAGCTCACTTAGGCTGTCAAGTCACAACTTTAATTGACAATCCCCACGTCACCACAGCCATAGAAGCAGAACAGGAATTTTGGCACACTCAGAAATGGCAGGAAAAATTGCAGCAAATTACCAAAGGATGTGTGTTAGTAGTTGGCTATGCACCCTCAGTATTGCTGTCAGCTTGTACAGCCATAAATAAACAAAAAATTCAGCCTGCATTAGTGATTGGAATGCCCATTGGCTTTAGCCATGCACCCGCAGCTAAGCGACAACTCATGCAACAAAAAACACCGTTTATCACAATTGAAGGCACATTAGGAGGTGGTTTATTAGCTGCTACTTCCCTCAATGCCTTAGTTGAGTCATTGATTGAAAAGCCACATTGCCATTGTTATTTGAAAGACAATATAGTTCCAATTTGAAAAATGATTGCGACAGATAGATTGATTCAAACTCAGACACAGAAGGCAATTTTCAATCCAAAATCCAAAATTCAAAATAATATTAGCCGTCTTAATTCTCATGATAGACTAAGCTAGATCATTTGTTCTCTAGTTGAGATGGCTAGTCTACCACATCCTATCCAATATCAAGGCAGCAAGAGAAATCTCGCTGCGGATATTCTGAGATTTCTACCCAACAATGTGGAAAGGCTAGTAGAGCCATTTTCGGGAACTGCTGCCATCAGTATTGCAGCTTCTTCTAGAGGAATTGCTCAAAACTTTTGGCTGAATGACTTGAATAAGCCACTGGTTGAACTACTAAAGTTGATTGTAGAGAAACCAGATGAAATAGCGGATGCCTATGCAAATATATGGAACCAGCAGCATAATAATTCTGTAGAACACTACTTTCAAATCAGAGATAGGTTTAATAAAACTAACGATCCAAAACTTTTCCTCTATTTGTTGGCTCGATGTGTAAAAGGGGCTGTTCGGTATAACTCTCAAGGATTATTTAATCAAAGTCCTGATAAAAGACGAAAGGGAACTCAACCTGAAAAAATGAGGAAAAATATAGAAGGAGTTTCCCAACTTTTAAAGGGTAAATGTCAATTTACATGCTTAGATTATCGAAAAGTCTTAACTGAAGTTGATATTAGCGATTTTGTCTATCTAGATCCCCCTTATCAAGGCGTTTGTGGTGATAGAGATTTGAGGTATTATGCCGGGATAAATTTTGATGATTTCGTTTTAGCTCTTAAACAGTTGAGGCGAAAAGGGATAGCATTTGCAATTAGCTACGATGGCAAACGAGGCAACAAAATTTTTGGTAACGAATTACCTGAAGAATTAGGGCTTAAGAAAATTGAAATTGAAGTCGGGCGATCGTCTCAAGCAACACTTCTTGGTAGAGAAGAAATAACTGTAGAGTCTCTTTATTTGTCATCCAATTTAACAAGCTATATTAGTAAAGCACATAACCAGCTTACTTTTTTGAAACGGCATGGACAGTTCTCCACAGCTACCCAATGATTTTATAGAACTGTGCCGAGCAGTGACAGCCAAAAGACCAAAAGCTGTCATAGACCATATCCTGCAATATGGCTTTGTGACAACAGAGGATTTGAAGCAGAGATATGGCTATAATCATCCTCCCAGAGCAGCTAGAGATGTTAGAGAACATGGCATTCCTCTCGAAACCTTTCGCGTAACAGGTAGTGACGGGAGAAGAATAGCAGCCTATAGATTTGGTGACATCAGCAAGGCGAGATTTTCTAGATTGTCTGGTAGGACAGGTTTATCGAAGCAAATAAAAGACGAACTTATCAACAGATATGGTTGTAAGTGTTTTATCTACTTAGAGGAAGTTGATAAACGTGAATTACAGATAGATCACCGGATACCTTTTGAAGTTGACGGTGAACCAGAATTGGAGCCAGAAAACTTCATGCTGCTTTGTGGTTCTGCCAACCGGGCGAAATCTTGGTCGTGTGAGCATTGCGAAAATTGGAAAACTATCAAGAATAAGTCTATATGCTTGTCTTGTTACTGGGCATACCCAGAGAACTACAATCATATTGCAATGCGCCAAGTCAGAAGAATAGACCTTTTATGGCAAGGAGATGAGATTGAGATTTATGAAAGATTGAAACAACAAGCTGATAGGTTAGACAAAGATATTCCTGAGTTGATTAAAGAAATTATTGAACGAGAAATTAGACAAAACGGCGACGGCTAAAACTGCATTATTGTTCTGAAGATTGCTGCTGTAGTGGAATCGTAATTACAAATTCTGCCCCTTCTCCTGGTGCTGAAAAACACTGTAATTGCCCGCCATGTTTGTTGACAACAATTTGGTAGCTAATTGACAATCCCATACCAGTACCTTTACCTACAGGTTTCGTAGTGAAAAAGGGGTCAAATAAATGTTGACGTACTTTTTCGGTCATTCCTGGGCCATTGTCAGCAATGCGGATAATTACCTGCTGGTCGGCTGTGAGTTCAGTACGAATGCGAATGTAGGGAGTTGGGAGTTGGGAGTGGGGAGTTGGGAAAGAAGCATTCCCCACTCCCTCCTCCAAAGCATCGATCGCATTTGTCAATAAATTCATAAACACCTGATTAATCTGTCCAGCGTGACAGACTACCCGTGGTAAGTTGCCATATTCTTGGATTACTTGGATTTCTGGCTGTCCTGGTTTCGCTTTCAGGCGATTTTGCAATAACAGCAAGCTGCTATCAATACCTTCGTGGATATCCATTGGCTTCATTCCATCTTCATCCACGCGAGAAAAGGTGCGTAGAGATAGAACTATCTGCTGGATACGTTTAGCCCCTATATTCATAGAATCTAGGATTTTGGGCAAATCTTGGCGAAGAAAATCTAAATCAATCGCATAGATGTGCTGGTGAATCTCAGGTACTGGTGGGCAGTAGTGTTGTTGATAAAGTTCTAGTAAGGAAAGCAAATCCCTAACATATTGACTGGCGTGGTTGATATTACCGTAGATGAAATTAACGGGATTATTGATTTCGTGGGCAATTCCTGCTACCAACTGTCCCAAAGAAGACATTTTTTCTGTTTGGATTAGTTGAGCCTGGGTTTGTTGAAGTTGCAGTAAAGTTGCTTCTAGCTGGTTTGCTTTGTCTTGGGCTGTTTGGGCTGTGAGGCGACTTTGGGTATACAGTTTGGCTTGATCGATGGCGATCGCTATTTGATCTGTAACTGCTTGTAGCAATTCTACTTCATCGTCTAGCCAAGGTCGAAAGCCATTACAATAACCGCAGCTAAATGCACCAATTTCACCAGATTGAGTATGTACTGGTAGTGAGATAAAAGCAGTAAAGCCAAAATCGCTCAAAAACTGCTGTGTCATGGAATCACTCACAGTCTCAACATCATCAATGCGGATGATTTCTTTGTTCAAGGTTTTGGCGGCGATGAGTTCAATTTCATCAGAAACGACTTGATCTGTCAGCAGACAAGGCAAGATGGAACTTTTTGCTTCGTATACACTTTCCCACTGGGGCGAATCTGTGTTTTGGCGATACCAAAAGAAGACGCAGCGATCTATCTCGAATAAGTTGCGGATTTCTTGGACTGCGGTTTCTAAAATACAATTGAGATCCAAGGAAGCTCTAATTTGACTAGACAGACGATTCAGCAGGGCTTCTCGTTGAGCGATCGCTCTAAATTTAGCTTCTGAATGGCTGATTTCCCTGACAATAACTATAATTTGCCGCTCTTGTAATGGAAATAATCTAGCTTCAAAATTTCTATTTCCTTCTGATAGCAGTAAGGTATATTGAAAACTAACTAAAGTTTTGGTTTCAACTACTTTATTGATTGATTGTTGAAATTTAATTCGGATATTTGGCGGTAGAAATTCTAGAATTTTCTTACCTGCAACAACTCCTTCTAATTGATGTATACTTTGAATTTTGCCTGGTTTATAATCTAGTATTTTTCCATCAGTATCGATACGAAAATATAAATGAGGCAGCATTTGTAACACTGCTTCAAATTCTAAAGTTTTTTGGTGTAACTGTTGTTTAGTTTGTTGGTGTTCTGCAATTTCGGTTTGCAGCCGCTTGAGTGTATTTGTTAATTCTGTTGTGCATGTCTCGACTCGGATTTCTGATTCAGAATTTGCTTTATAGGCTTGGTATTGAAGGATTGTGGCATTTTGCTGTATTTCTTCCTCAAACACTAGAGTTTCTGCGATGGCATCTTGCAGCTTTTCAGTAAACACTTTTATCTACCTGCTTTGCTGAAATTTATTTTTGATGATTTTTGTTATATAACGTTTTAATATACAGTCTTTATCGTAAATAAATTATTAAGTTTTAATTTATGCTGATACTTCATCCTCAATAGAGGCTTTAGTAATTATGACTCTGATTGACGTAGAGATAATTCATGAATTGTCTATACAACCAAAGTTATAAATTTGTTGTGGAATCATTTGAATCTGAATTTCAGAAGCACTAAAAACTTGATCTAATTTTGAGTTAAATTTCTCATAATTAAGCCAATAGAAAACACATGGCTAAATTTTTACTAAATTTATAAATTCTGTATCAGGCAGGGAAAAAGACTGTAAGACAGTAATAGTTTAAGAGGATTTTTCCAAGTAGTTATTATGGCTTGATTGTAATCAAAATTGAGTTTAATACTATTTCAGTGAAGTTAAAGTTAATTTGTTTGGGATTTCTATTTGTTTATGTTTAAAATTTCATAAAGAAGACATAAAAATTCATAAATTTATGTTGAAGACAACCAAGTAAAATCCCCTAGGAATAAATTCTTAGGGCAGGGTGGTTTCATACGAAAAAAGAAAAATATGAAAGCCTCTATTTCTCGTTTTGAACCATAGATTTTGACCCCTCTCCAAACCTCTCCCCCCGTGGGGGAGAGGCTTTGATACCTGGTTTTAATTTTTCTCTGATGGTATGAAACCACCCTGCCTCCCCGTTTACCTACGGTGTACACACAAGTCTTGAAATCCTACCCAAAACTTGGTTTCATTGCCCTATTCCTAAAATTAAGGGGATAAATGAAGTTTCCAGTTGCCCAAAATTTGGGCATTTATAGGGGCTAAAAGAGTTGAAACCTTTGCTGGCTATACTTGTGTGTACACGGTAGCCCCGTTTACGGGGAGGGGATTAATACTATTTCACTAAATTAATGATACAAATAATTTCTCCTCTGCTCCTTTGCTCCCCTGCCCCTCTGCTTGCCTAAATGTATCAACTTTAAAGTGAAACGGTATAAGGGGTGGGGTAAAACGACTGTGGAATAAGCTTTTTGACTTAAGTTGACACCAATGGGCTGTCCAGCCCGCACCACAAGAAAATTGATTGCAACAAAGCCGTCTCTACATTTAAATTTCTCATAGATGACAGTCATCAGGAGCCAGTTGCATGGGCGGGTTTCCCGACTTGAGCTTTCCTGGCGTTCATCAGTCATCTGCGATCACAATTATGTAGAACAGCTGATCAACTCGTTGTACCAAGGACTGCTAATCGCATTTTTTGTGTTATAAAACTCACAGAAATTTATCTTGGGCGGAAAAATTCTCTATGGAACCAGGAAAACTGGAATGCTTTAAAGAGTACGGCGAATTTATTCTCCAGAAAATAGACTCAGTGCCTGCTTATCCCTCTCAACAAGCAGATTGGGTGCCGGCAAGCCTTGATGACTGCCTGGTACGCCTGCGGGAAACTGCCCAGAAAACTGTAGAACTTGCGACTTCGGCTGTCAAAATCGGTGTGATGGGAGAATTTAGTAGTGGCAAAACTTTACTTTTAGGCAGCTTGATTGGATTTGCCGATGCTTTGCCAGTAAGTGAAAATCCGACTACAGGTAATATTACAGCAATTCATCTCATACCGCAAGATGGATTTAGCACGACTGCGTTAGGTAACTTTACTGTTGAGTATCTTTCTCACGATGGAGTGGATGAGTGCCTTGGCTTCATGTTGAGCGAAGCAAGCCAACGTGCTATAGCAGCAGGACTCACACCAAGGTCTGTATCAAATCTTGACATCGGTAAAGATGTTATTGGCTGGTGCGAAGAATTATGGAACAGCAGTAACAATTTAGAACTACGTTATTTGCTGCGGGAGTTGGTCTTATTTGTGCGTGCTTATCACGCCTATGGTGAAGCGCTTTGTGGTGGAAGATATCAGATTGATGCTACTACAGCTCGTGAAGGGTTACAGTTAGCTGAACAGCCAATGGCGATTCAAACCCTCAGCTTTGCAGATTTACCTTCCGGTAATATTCGATTACCGAGTTCTCCTCAAAGGCTGGCTGCAAAGCTGTTACAGAACAGTTTCCCCCTAATTCGCCGCATAGATATTGAAGTGAAAATCTCACGGGAAATTTGGGATGTCACGGATGCTTCGGAATTTGTTCTCCTTGATTTTCCAGGATTGGGTGCTGCTAATTCTGGCGCTAGGGATACATTTTTATCATTACGGGAATTGGCAGAAGTCCAGACAATTTTAGTATTGTTGAATGGCAAATCTCCGGGAAGCGATCGCGCCAATAAAATCTTCACGATGATGCAGCAGCAGCGACCGGGACAAGATTTGAAAGATTTAATCTTAGTTGGTGTGGGGCGCTTCGACCAGTTACCCTTAGATAGTGAAGGCGGTGAAAGAGAACTCGACCAACTCATCGACGATACCGCAGCTAACATTCCTTTGCATGAGGATACTGTTTTCCAAAAATTGAAAGTGCTGCAAACCACCATCGATGGTGCAAATGCATTTACCACCCACAAAGACCGCATCGTTTTACTATCCCCACTATTGGGACTGGCGGAATTAGCCAAACGTTCAACTACTGTCAAAGCTGGTTCACCAGAATTTTTAGCAAATTTGGATTATCCTGATTACCTAGAAAGGTCGAAGCGGTTGCAACAAAAGTGGGGAAGGTTAAGCGAACGGCTGTTAGAATCAAATGCACGTAGCCATTTAGGTAGACAATTAGGTTACTTTGCTCAAGATGGGGGTATCGCCAAGCTACGAGAATTAATTCAAAATCATGTTGCTACTCACGGACTGAAGCAACTACATGAAGATACTCGCAGAGCTGCCGACCATTTGCGTCAACAACAAAATATCCTAGAAGATATTATTGCCGAAATTCACGAGCAAGGCATACCCACCGGAGATAGTCCAGCTTTAATTGAGTTGCGGACTGCTATTGAAAATTTAGATAAAACCTACAGAAACTTCCAAAAAGATTTAGGCAAAGAACCACTCAAAGACCGACGGGGAGAAGTCGTCAGCGATGTGGTGAAAGATGAACTCACCTATAAAATTATCAATTGGACTCAGTGGACTTTACTATTTAACAAAGCTCATAATGGCGCGATCGCTCTTACCGAATCGAAGGGTGCAGCTGGTAAACTATTTGATCGTGGTAATAGAGTAAATACTGCTATTCCCACTAAAAGCGATGATTTTTACCCAGCGTTTGCCAAGACTGTGGCAGAACTAGAAGAATTTGCCCGCGATCGCATCCGGCAAGCAGTGGTAGACTTGTTGAGTAAATTATCCAACCAAATAGCCCAAGAACGCGACCACCTCAAGACAATTCTCAACCCAGAAATGGAACAAGAAATTGAAGCTGCATTTAGTGGGGAAGAAGCCGACTTATTTTATAAGTTGCTGCTGGGTTGCGATCCTAACCAATGGAAAGAAGCAATCATTTCGGAAATTAGCAGCACAGACAAAGCAATTTCACCCGAAGTCATGTTTCCCTTGGCGCGTCAAGATGAAAAACACAACATTGGGCAAATCTTTGACTGGGCACCAGAAAGAAGTCAAGGGTTAAGTAGATCCACAAATCACCAGCTTTTCGTTTTGCGGTTGCGGGATGAAATCACAGCCAGCGCCAGCTTACATCTTGTGCAGTATGTCAGCGAAGTCAATCAGCGAGTCAATGCTGAACTTGAGGGAATTTTAGATCAAATTGTTCCCACTTTACAAAATATCTCCAAAAAAGAAGAGTTGCTGAGATATCTGGCGGGTAAAGACTCGCCAACTGCGATCGCTATTCCCACCTGGTTACAGATTCTCTCACAAATCACCACCATTTCTCACTCAGATTTTTCTCGATAAAGTTGCTGGATAGGGAAGGGGGAATTGGGAATAGGGAATAGGGACTGGGGAATAGGGACTAAGTGAGGTTTTCTCAATCCCCGATACTCAACAGACCTCTTGCAAAAGTCGTTCTTAGCGTTCTTTTCTTTGCGTCTTTGCGCCTTTGCGTGAGACAAAAAAGATTTATGTAAGAAGTCTAATACCCAATCCCCAGTACCCAATCCTTAATCCCCAATACCCCCAACCAAGGAAAAGATGAAATGCCTGTAGAGATTCGACTTTCTCCTCGATTTCAAGTGCGTGTTTACAAAAAAGAATATTTGGAACTTCCCAAAATTCAACTTGTGGCTTCTGGTAGTAATATTCCTCACATTTCGCGTATCATTTGTAGTGTGAAAGGAATACCAAGCGAAGTAGCAGCACAAATTCAACAAACATATAAACAATTCCACTCAGTTACACCAAAAATTTCTCAAATCGGACAATTAGAACAATATCCTTGTAAACTAAAGCAACCTTTAACTCAACCAATAAACTGTACTTTAAAGGTAATTGTCGAGTATTTTGATTCTGACTCTAGAGGAAATCCACTATTATCTAAGCGCAAACAAATTTCATCTTCATGTCATCTTTGGTCAGCACCAATTTATGACCAGCAAACAATCTCAACGGATACTACAATGAATCCTTTTCAATTAAACAACTCGATTGAGAAACAACCAAACGAAAAACAACAAAAAAGATTTCCGGGATGGTTCGCCCTTGATTTTGGTACGTCCAATTCTACAGTGACACTTTTCGATCCCATTGAAGTACCAATAGCGGAAATTTTACCAAAAGAACAAGAATTAAGATTACGCGATCGCTTGGCGCAATGGCTAAGTTCTCCCGCCTCGGTTGCTTTACCAAATGTCAGTGCTGCTGATTGGGAAAAGTTTCTCGCTGATATTAGTAAAAATTTAGAAATCGAACCCAATCGCTTGAGTGAAATTTTTACCAGTGATCACAAAGAGCGATTTTTAGAAGCAATTCGTCAAATTGAATTGTGTTTGGGTAATAGCGATCAATTTCGGCGGGCGGTGAGCAAAAAGCTATATCAAATATATCATGAAGTGTTCCGCGTCCCCACCCTAGAATCACAAAATTTAATTCCTGTTGTCTTAGATATTGACCGCCGCAATACAGAAGTACCAAGTGAGTTAGAAATTGCTCGTTTGTCAGAACTACAACTCAAGATGGGTAGGGAAGCCAGGGACAACAGAAAAAAAGCGATCGCCCAAGGTACAAGTGCTTCTTTAAAGGAAATTATCAGCAGGTTTCATCATTCACCTAAACGTTATTTTGGTCAGGATCGAACTTTTCCGGTAACTTTGGATGGTGAGGAAGAAACAATTAATGTTAACCAACTAATCCAAGCAGCTTGGGGACATTTAATTGAATTAACTGAAGATTACCGCCAACGGGCAAAACGCAGATTTTCTGAAGGTGAATTTCTCACAGCAGTTGTTACCTATCCCACCGTCGCGCCACCAGTTGTTCGCAAAGAAGTTAAGGAACTAGTTGAAGAATTAGGCATCGATGATGTCCAAACTGCTTATGATGAAGCCGTTTCTGTAGCCATCTTTTTCTTATGGCGAGAATTTGGTGGTAATTTGAATATTGGCATTGAATCTTTTAAAACTCGTTGTCGCCAAGACGGGAATAAATGGTCGCAAAATGTTCTGGTTTTAGATATCGGTGGCGGCACCACAGACTTAGCTTTAATTGAACTGACTTTAGAAGATAAAACTCCTTTCTTTGCCGAAAATGAAGACCGGGGTTTAGGCGGACGTTACTATAAACTCACTCCCAAACTGTTAGGTTCTTCTGGACATTTACAGTTAGGCGGTGAGTTAATCACCTTGCGAATTTTCAGATTATTGAAAGTTGCGATCGCAGACTTTTTATTAACAGCAGTTTCGAGAGGTGATATTGAAAGCGAAAAGCTAGAAGATTTAATTAACTCCGAGTTAAACGAACGCTTCTTAGCACAAGGAAAATATCAAAGCGGCAGTCTAATCAAATGTTTAGATAAAGAGAATCCCGAAGGTGATGCTGCTTATAAAGATGCCTTAGATACAGCCGAAAAAGTATTACCAACTCGTTGGCAACAAGCACCCCAACGCTTGCAAACATTTTACACCCTTTGGGATCATGCAGAAGCAGCCAAACTCAAACTCGGACAAAAGCCACCCGCTGAAAATTATCCGTTAATCTTCAATCTTTCTGAACAACAAATTTCCGAACTGCTTACCCAAAGCGGCATAAAATTCCAAGTAAAAAACCCTGAGAGTATCTGTGTTACACTAGATAATCAGCAATTTGAACGTGCTGCGGCTTCAGCAATCAAAGAAGCGATCGGCATTGCTAAAGGATTGATGGAAAGTCGTTTACGTCCTCAAGATAACAATATAGATGCGTGGAATACACATAAAGTTGATTGGTTAATTCTTTCTGGTAAAACCTGCAATCTCGACTTAGTGCAACGCCAAATCTATCAGGAATTTAGCAACTCTCCTTATTTCGTCTGGAATCCAGAAAGGATTACCTTTGTATTAGAATTTACCAAACTAGCCACCTCAGCAGGTGCTTGTTACGCAGAGAAATTGCGAAGATTAAGATTCGACCCCGAAGAATCCAAAGGATTGTTGCGTAAAGGAGCCAACCAACTAGAAATTGATGTTAAAAACTTATTTTACTATCTGCCGTGTAACTTCAAACGCAAAACCCAAAGCAACGATTTACTAACAATCTTCAAAGCTGGACAAGAACTATATCAACTTGCTTACTGGGAAAATGTAGCCAAAGTTCGTACCCAATGGCAAGGTATACAATTGATTAATATTATTTATCGTCAAGACTATGAAGATGGAGATTTGCGACTTTGGGGAAGTTTCGACGGTAAAAACCTCATGGAAAAATTGGGGATGGAAGAAGTAGAGTTTCTCAAAAAAATTAAAGTCCAATTTGAGATTGATCAAACACTCCAGTTTAGCGTATTGTTGTGTCAAGGAAATCCCCATTATTGGATTGATGTTCCTGGTATTGATGTGGGTTCAGCCTTATCAGCAGCTTCAGAAACATCAACGCTATTTGCTGATGGTAAATTAAAGTGGAATATTGCTGTAGAACGTCCTCAAAAAGATTTAAATGATGGTGATATCGCCATCAATGTGATTGAGTCTGCAACTGTAGATCAACCAGATGCCTATCATTTAGTATTTGAAGTAGACAAGGATGATAGTAAGTTTTTGCAACAATTTCATTATCTACGTGATGGCGCACCGGAACCAGGAAGCGGTTTAATTAGTAATTCTTTACCCCCCTTTCCCCAAAGTGGTCAGCACACCTTCTATATTTATCAAACAGATAGTGAAACTAACACGAAAAAATGGATACGTATTGGCGCACTCAGCAAACCAGAAGTAACAACAGATTACCCTTGTCAATATCGTGTCACCCTTGACAACAAAGGTATTTTGCGTATGCACGCCGGGGAAGTGCCATACTGGACATCGACAAGTTTAGAATGTCTCAAGCAAGAAGGATGCGTTTATCGCGCTGAATTAGAATTGCAACCCAACGAAGTTGATAAGGAACGCGATCCGTTTTGCGGGGTACATTAAAAGAATTACCTCACGCAAAGTCGCAAAGACGCAAAGCTTTTCTTAGCGCCTTTGCGCCTTTGCGTGAGATAAAGAAGGTGATATTCATGCAGGATTTAAGTAAGTTATTGAAGATAGAAAATTCGGAGTTAGCCAGGTTATTGCGGTTTAGTTTGCATGGACTAGAGGCTACTTTAAATCAGGCTCGCACACAATTACCTTTAGATCCAGGGGCTAAGGTATGTGATGAGGTGTTGGAAGAACTCCATAGCTTGTTGCAGCCTGTAGATGAGGAGGTTTATTTAGCATCAGATGAGATCAAGTTAAATCATCTGCGCGATGCTTTTGATTCTGATTCAGAACTCAGTTATTATCTTGGAAGTTCCTCACTGCAAAGTCAGACAGACTCGGAATTGTGGAACGAAATTCAATGCAAGCTGCTAAGAGTTCCTGAAGAACTGGCTACATCTTGGCAACAGCGTGCTTTGGAAATGGCACAGTCAGCTGGTGCAATGCAGGATAATTCATACGTTTATGAACTTCCTTTTATTCGGGATGAAATTATTTATCCTGGACTAAGTGGAACTGTACAAGCTAAGGGTTTGTGTTTATCTAAACAAGCACTTTTAAATTCTAAAATTACTCAAGATTTTGCTTCTGAAGATATAGATTTACTAGCTGGGTTACTGCTTACTTATATTAATTTTATTGAGATAGACCCAGATTTACATCATGCTTTAAAGAGCGTTTTTAGTTTTGACGTTATTAGTTTATATTCTAAACCAGAACAGCGATCGCTATATATTGATGCTTTAACAGACCGCTTTCAACGTACCTTAAAAGCAGAGGAAAATGCCGATCCGCTTTTAACTCTCCGTGCTTGGATAGATATGGATGAAGCTATACACTCTTTAGTTTTTGTCCCACCAGCAGAACGTTATTCTTGGTGGGGTAAGCTGCAACAAGAATCACGGCGAATATTAAAAAAAGTAGCCGACAGGGCTATTAAAGCTGGTCATGATGTGCGGATTCGTCAATTATCAGGACTTTATGCTGATATTTGTGCTTTAGCAAAAGATGATTTGCAACTAGAATGTGGTGGCGTTCCTGGAGAAGTTTTAACTTGTCTACGAGTGTATGCACGAATTAATCAAGAAGAATTTCCAGGGCGCGTTATTTTTCGCTCATCACGCTAGTTTATATTATGTTTAAGTCCAGAACAGAAGTAATGTAAGAATTATTAATAAATAACAATTTTCTATGTAATAGCCAATACATCTGTTAAGATATTGTCGAACATTACATTGACTGAAATGTTCGTCTATTTGTTGTGATCAAGGTGATGACTCTGATGAAAAACCAACAGAGTCATCACCTTTTATCTTTATAGACCTCAGTGTGTCAGTCCTAAAAGTTAGAACTGCTATGACAAAATAAATATATATGCGACTTTCAACATATTTTAATTATCTTATTAATTTTTAATATAATTTTTTTGTAGCTCTATAATTACTAATATTTTTTAAGAAAATTGGATATAAAGTCAGTTTAAATGAGATAATCTGAGCTTTAATCAAGGTAAAAAAAGATATGAATGATCGTGCAAAGGCTCTTGAAAGTCTTGCAGCTAAACGCTGGCAAGTATCCTTAATCTTGAGTGCAGCCATGATGTTTATTTACTTTGGTTTTATCTTACTAATTGCATTTAATAAACCTTTGTTGGGTTCATTAGTGTTGCCTGGACTAAGTTTAGGAATTTTATTAGGAGTGCTGGTGATTATCTCAGCATGGGTGCTAATTTTTATCTATGTGCGCTGGGCAAATAATTATTATGACAACAAAGTTGCCAAGCTGATAGATAAGTGAGTTACTGATGATCAATCTTTAATGCCAAATACAAAATATCAAATCTAATCAAACCTAACATGAGCATGACTAATTTATGTTCAACTCTGCTAATGGTAGCAGATATTAGTAGTTTTGGACGCTTTAACCCGTTAGCGATCAGTTTCTTTTTTCTATTTGTAGCGACTTCTCTTGGTATTACTTATTGGGCAGCAAAACTCACTAAAAGTACATCCCACTTCTACACAGCTGGTGGAGGGATTAGCGGTTTTCAAAATGGGCTAGCTTTAGCGGGAGACTTCATGAGCGCAGCTAGTTTTTTAGGCATTGCTGGACTGGTAGCATTAAATGGTTTTGATGGTTTAATTTACTCCATTGGGTTTCTTGTTGGCTGGCCAATTGTAATGTTTTTGATTGCAGAACCACTACGAAATCTAGGAAAATACACTTTTGCAGATGTGGTAGCTTATCGACTGCAACAAAAGCCTGTAAGGATTGCAGCAGCTATTGGAACATTAGCAGTAATCAGCTTTTATCTAATTGCTCAAATGGTAGGTGCTGGAGAACTGATCAAGTTATTATTTGGCTTTGATTATGAATTGGCTGTAGTCATCGTTGGTTGTGTAATGATGGCTTATGTGATTTTCGGTGGAATGATTGCTACTACTTGGGTACAAATTATTAAGGCAGTTCTATTGTTAGGTGGAACGATTTTATTGACTGTTTTAGTATTAGCCCAATTTCACTTCAATCCATTGGCTTTATTCGCCGCTGCTGCTGATAAATATACAGGCGTATTAGCCCCTGGTAAGCAAGTTTCAGATCCCCTTGATGCTATATCATTGGGAATGTCGTTGATGTTTGGCACAGCTGGACTACCCCATATCCTAATGCGTTTCTACACAGTACCTGATGCCAAAACAGCACGGATTTCTGTTACTTACGCCACAGCTTTGATTGGTTTCTTTTATCTTATGACCTTTATTTTAGGTTTTGGTGCAATGGTACTGGTAGGTCAAGATGGAATCAAGCAAATAGGTACTGGTGGTAATATGGCTGCGCCAATGTTAGCAGAATTTCTAGGTGGAGATGCTTTCTTAGGATTTATTGCAGCCGTTTCCTTTGCAACAATCTTGGCAGTAGTCGCAGGGTTGACACTATCAGGTGCAGCCGCATTATCTCATGATTTATGGGTGAATGTAGTGCGATCGGGCCATGCTGATGAGTCAGAACAACTGAAGGTTGCTCGCGGTGCAACAATGCTTTTAGGGTTAATAGCAATACTGTTAGGTATCCTATTCAAGGGGCAAAACGTTGCTTATATGGTAGGATTAGCGTTTGCGATCGCTGCAAGTGCCAATTTTCCAGCTTTGTTACTTTCAATGCTGTGGCGACGTTTTACAACCAATGGTGCAGTAGCGAGTATGGTGGTAGGTACTGTTTGCGCTTTAGTATTGATTTACTTTTCTCCTACTATTCAAGTAACAATTCTCAAGCACGCTACAGCACCTTTTCCTTTAAAAAATCCCGGATTAATTACCATCCCGTTGGCTTTTATTGTCGCTATTGTTGTATCGCTACTCAGTAAAGAACAACAGGCAGAAGAAAAATTTGCAGAAGTTGAAAATCGTATTCATCTTGGTTCCTAAAAGTATATAGATCAACTTAACTTAAAAGAACCTTTTATATCATCTCAAGTCCTCTTTAGAGGGCTTTTATTTTTGGCTGCAATTTGAATTACAAGCAAAAGAGATGTTCGGTAAAGAATCTGGTTGTAGGAGGCGTTTGTATCCAGCATGAAAGCTATACAGTGCAAAAGCTGGTAATACAAGCAATAAAAATAAAGCCAAGGTTCCGTGAATGTCTTGAATTTCCCCGATTGCAGGAATTGGTAACTTGCCAAACCTGCCATCATAACTGTTGTAAACTAAAAATCCTGTAATAATTGCTGCAATTACTAAAATTATACTTACGTCATGAAGAATTCGTAACAACAAAAGTTGATAGGATGCAGAACGAGACATGGAAATACCCTCAGTAGCTTCCTTGAGACAATTTTAACCAGACAAGAAGAAATAATTTGTCTACCAGAACCTGGACATGGTGGGCTTTGCCTACCCTAGATTAGTTGTTTACGGGTTTATGCACGAATTAATCAAGAAAAATGTTCAGGGTGGGTAATCTTTTGCTCATTACGCTACTTTTTGGGAACTTATTGCATTTTTTACCAATTTTGCTTGCATTTGCTAATCTAGGACAAAGCTACCAGATATTTTTTACTTACTGAGGTTCAGCAATGTCTGTAAAACAACTATCTCTATTTGATGAACAACCAGAAGATTCAAATAAATTTTTCACTCGTAAAAGATCTTGGTCAGCAGCTAAACATCGGATCATGCTCAGATATATACAGGCTCATTGTTATAATCTCGGTGGTAACAAACCCTATCAATCTATGTATATTAACTATGTAGATGGTTTTGCTGGTGCTGGCAAATATGATGAAGGAATTGGTATTGAATATTTTGTGGATAATTCCAATTTCTGGCAAAGATACAAAACTGAGTTTTTAGATACTGATGGTTCACCTTTGATAGCCCTTAAATGTTCAAAAATATTTAGTGCTGAAGGGCGCGTTACTTTAAGATGTTTTTTTACTGAGGAAGACAAAGACCTCAACCAAAAACTCAAGAGTAACTGTAGTTTCATAGGTGAAGGATTGCCCTATAAAATTTATGAACCTCAAAGATTTGATAAAGTATTGGCTCAAATAATGAATGAATTAGGCAAATATCCAACATTATTTTTTCTGGACGCTTTTGGAGTTAAAGGAGTAACCTTTGAGCAAATATGTTCTATCGCCGATTATGTCAGTCAATATAAAGGTGAATTATTTCTACTGTTTCATAATCGTGCAGTTGCTCGCAATGCAGGTTTTTATAAAACAACATATAAAAATGATAAGGATCATAAAACTGCTGAAACATATACAGAAAACTTAACCAAATTATTAGGTCATAACTCAGATTCAGACTGGAAACCAAAATGGCTCGAATACCAAGATCAAGAGGAGAAGCAAAAGTTTGAAAGATGGGCACTTGAATATTTTAAGTCTAGGCTTCAAAAGGAAAGCAGCTTTAAAGGAGTGGCTAGTTTTGAGGTAAAGGAAGAATATAACGATACTAGACCGCAGTACCATATTGTAGTTGGTAGTAACCATCCTCAAAAAGCTTTCGGTGAGTTTTTAAATGAATTCTTCTGTAAAGAAAATGAATTGTTATTTTTTGAGGTTGACAAAAGTGGAAGTAACCATAAATTTCTTTCTCAAGCATGGGAACGTCAAAATTATGAGCGAATTTTGCAGATTAAACCTAAAATAATTGATATTTTACGAGAAAAAAATAAAGATTGGATGACATTGAAAGAGGTAATAACACTAATTATTCTTGAAGTTGCTAACCTTGGTTATCTCAGTAGAGCCAAATATAGAGAAATTCTGTTAAATCTTTATAATGAGAAGATTATAGAAGCCAGAGATTTGGGAGTCAGAGGTAACTTAACTTTAAATAATTACATTAAACTAGTACAATGGTATTAAAATAACATTGATTTTTTGTTGAGCAAAATTTTATGTCAGTATCTTCAACAATAGAATGGACTGAAGCTACATGGAATCCTACTACTGGCTGTCATAAAATTAGCCCTGGTTGTTACCATTGTTACGCAGAACGTTTTGCAGAGAGATGGCGGGGAATTTCTGGTCATCCTTATGAACAGGGCTTTGATGTAAGAACTTGGAATGAAAGACTAACAATGCCTCTTTCATGGAAGAAACCTCGGTTAATCTTTGTTAATTCTATGAGTGATTTATTCCTTGATGATATTCCAGAGGAATTTATCAAAAAAGTATTTTATGTTATGAAAGAGGCTCATTGGCATCAGTTCCAATTATTAACCAAACGCCCACAACGAATGCTTGAAATAGCTAACTGTATGAAGGAATGGCCTAATAACGTTTGGGCTGGAGTAAGTATAGAATCTCAGGCTTGGGTATGGAGAAGTGAGATTTTAAAAGAGATTCCTGCAAAAATTAGGTTTTTATCTTGTGAGCCGCTTTTAGGTTCTTTAAAACTGTCTTTGGATGATCTGCATTGGATTATCGTTGGCGGAGAATCTGGAGTGGGCGCTCGACCAATGAAAGTTGAATGGGTGAGAGATATTAGAGAGCAGTGTATCCAAGCTAATGTGCCGTTTTTCTTTAAACAATGGGGAGGAGTTCAAAAGAAAAAATATGGTAGAGAACTAGATGGAAGAACTTGGGATGATTTTCCTAAAATAGCAGATGTCAATAATACACCAGTGTCCCTTTAACAATTTTTTTATAGTTGCTATCAACTCATGTTTAAAAGCCCTCTCCGGTATCCTGGCGGTAAATCAAAAGCAATCAATCAAATAGTCGAATACTTGCTAGATAATTTTTCAGAATTTAGGGAACCTTTTGTAGGTGGTGGTTCTGTATTTATCTACTTAAAGCAAAAATTTCCTGACTTGAAGATTTGGATTAATGATTTAAACCGTGAACTATTCTTATTTTGGAAGTTAGCACAGTCTGATATAGCTCAATTAGTTAAAGAGATTCGCCAGATTAAGCTTAACTACACCAATGGTAAAATACTATTTACAGAATTAACTACTGTGGATGTAAATACTTTAACTGATTTAGAAAGAGCAGTCCGCTTTTTCGTTCTTAATAGAATTACATTTAGTGGAACTGTAGAATCAGGTGGGTATTCTCAGGAAGCTTTTAAAAAAAGATTTACTGATTCTTCAATAGAAAGACTAGAAAACTTAGAAAATATTTTATTGCCAGATATAAAAATCACTAATTTAGATTATAGCCAACTCTTGACTGAAGCAGGCGAAGATGTATTTTTATTTTTAGATCCTCCCTATTTTAGTGCTACAAAATCAAGGCTGTATGGAAAAGACGGGAATTTACACACGTCCTTTGATCATCATAGATTTGCAGAAATTTTAAAACAATGTCATCATCACTGGCTAATTACTTACGACGATTCCCCCCAAATTCGAGAAAACTTTCAATGGGCTAATATCTCAGAATGGGAATTGCAGTATGGGATGAATAACTATAAACAGAGCGGTGCTGCTAAAGGAAAAGAATTATTTATTAATAATTACCAAATTCAATTAAATAGAAATAAAAAACTAGAAAATAATAATTTGCATAACCCAATTCAAATGAGCCTTGAATTGAAAATGTAGCAATCCTAAATCACTCGTGGAAATCTATCTTTCTACTCTCTCTGCGCGACGGACACTTTGACGCCAGTTGCTACAACGGAGGGAACCTCCGCAACGCACTGGCTCCTCAAGTCGGGAAACCCGCCCACGCAAGTGTCCTCCTCTGCGTCTCTGCGGTTCGATAAAATTGCTACCTAATATAACACCAATAAAAAATTGATTACCAAAAATAGAAAGTAAAAATCAATTAATAAAAACTCTTTAGCAATCCAAAATCCAACATCCAAAATCTAAAATACTATACCTTTGCTCCTTGCCAATTTTCCGGTAGGATAGCTGCCATGCCCCTCAATGTAGCTACACCCTACAACATACAAAAACTTTGGCTATGGCAACTACCCCGATCCCTGCTCAAGAATCCTCTACTAGCTGGTATACCCTGCTGCAACAATTAATAGATGGTGAATCATTGTCACGTACCCAAGCCGCTGAATTGATGCAAGGATGGCTAACTGAAGCGGTTCCTCCAGAGTTATCAGGAGCAATTTTAACAGCACTGAACTTTAAAGGCGTTTCTGCCGATGAGTTGACTGGTATGGCTGTTGTCTTACAATCTCAATCAAGGTTGGGGACTGGGGAACTCGGGGCCCCCTCTGGGGATAAGGGGCAATGGGGACTGGGTACTGGGCAAGAATTTACCCAATCCCTAATCCCTAATCCCCAATCCCCAATCCCTATCATAGATACCTGTGGTACTGGCGGCGATGGTTCATCAACCTTTAATATTTCCACAGCCGTTGCCTTTGTTGCTGCTGCCTATGGTGTACCCGTCGCTAAACATGGCAATCGTTCAGCCTCAAGCTTAACAGGAAGTGCCGATGTTTTAGAAGCCTTAGGAGTCAACTTAACTGCCCCCAGCGAGAAAGTGCAAGCTGCACTACAACAAGTCGGGATCACCTTTTTGTTTGCCCCTGGTTGGCATCCAGCACTCAAAGCAGTTGCCTCATTGCGGCGCACTCTCAAGGTGCGGACTGTCTTCAACCTACTCGGCCCTTTAGTCAATCCTTTGTGCCCCACTGGGCAAGTGGTGGGGCTATTTACTCCCAAACTTTTGGCAACGGTTGCCCAAGCATTAAACAATTTGGGTAAACAAAAAGCGATTGTGGTACATGGACGCGAAAAACTCGATGAAGCGGGGTTAGGAGATTTAACTGATTTAGCAGTTCTATCCGAAGGTGAGGTGCAGTTAGCTACCGTGAATCCCGAAGAGGCGGGAGTCACAAATGCTACTGTTGGCGCACTCCGGGGTGGGGATGTGCAGGAAAACGCAAAGATTCTCAAGGCAGTGCTGCAAGGTAAGGGAACTGTTGCACAACAAGACGCAGTAGCTTTAAATGCATCGTTGGCGCTGCAAGTAGCGGGTGTAGTCCCATTACTGGATCACGCTCAAGGTGTTACTGTAGCTAAGGAGATTCTCCAGAGCGGTACTGCTTGGGCGAAATTGGAGCAGTTAGTTCAGTTTCTACAGAATTGATTTGCGATCGCGATTGCGGGCGAAATTCTACGACATTGCGTTTGATGGTGACATCATAATTACCAAAAAAGTCGTGTCCTAGAAGTCCTGTTTCGAGTTCTCCACCTGCGATCGCTACTGGTAATCTATTTACCACTACTCCGCCAACTGCCATCGAATCTACATAGCCAACGGGAAATTCCACTGCCCTAGAACTGGCGGTATTGGCCTTGGCTTTTCCCACTGGGATCACACCCAAATCAAGGGCCATCTGTTGCGTAATCACACTACCACTAGCTCCTGTATCCACAATCATATCGAACTTGCGCCGACCATTGAAAGTCACTTCTACAATGGGGGTTCCACCAACTCGCCGTTTAATGGGTGCTGTAAATACCTCTTTGTCTGGGGTGAGCAATTCTGGTGAGGGTGAGTTCAGTTTTGCTGTTGGTTCTTTTGTGAGTGCAGGTGGAGCTAAGGGTATAGTCACCTTGGGTGCAGTTGATGCCTGGGGAACCACAACTACTACTTTCTGTGGTCGTTCTGTTTCTGCTAACGCCTGATCGCTAGGAGTAGCTTTGCTCTTGGCATACTTGTACTTACGCTGGTATTCGGAAATTTTGACTTGGGCGATCGCAAATTCGGGACTTTGCCGTCGTATTTTTCTCATCAGCGCGATCGCTTCTTGAAATTGACTTGCCACCAAATTCCAATCATCTGGCGATTGAGCGGATTGGCTAATACTCACAGCACCCGCTGCTTTATCTAATCCCAGTTCAAAAAAGTTTGGCGCTAATTCCAACGGTGGCACAGCTTCCGGTTTTGGCATGACTGGCGCTGCTGCTGGTTCTACCACAGGCGGTACTACTGGCTTGTCGTTGACCACAGACTGTTGATTGCGAAGAACCGCAGTTGTCTGTTTATCTTCACCACAGGCAACAGCCAGAACTGCTAGAGTACTTGAGAGAAAAACCAGGGCTGCACGAGATAAAAAAGACTGACGCATAATTAATTTCAATTTTACCTGTCTATTGGGACTGCAAATCCACTTCCGCCACCGATTCCCCTGTAAAGATTTTGCACTCTGATTCTTAATTTTTACTTAATTTCCGTAAAGAGCGCGAAATTTCTCAACTCATGGGATAATTAGCGATCGCAGTATTAACTAAAATAGTCACTAAAGACTGCTCACTGTTAACTGGAGACTAGGGACTGGGGACTAGGGAAGAGTTTTCTCAATATCCAATGACGCCATTTGCTCCACTTGGGGAGCCACCCCCGTGGGCGGGTCTCCCGACAGCCAAAGGGAGTGGCGTGAGACCCCAAGACCCTCCGGGTTCGGCAGTCCCCCATCGACGGAAACCGCCAAGACGGGGGCTGCCTCACCGCAATGGTTCCCCAATTCCCAATACCCAATTCCCAATTCCCAATACCTAATCTATCGCCTATGTCCCTGACTGACGCAATACCTGCTCTACTTGTCTTGGCAGATGGAACCACCTATCGCGGTTGGTCTTTCGGTGCCACGGGAACCACAATCGGGGAAGTCGTGTTTAACACTGGCATGACTGGATACCAAGAAGTGCTGACTGACCCTAGTTACTGCGGTCAAATAGTGATTTTTACTTATCCCGAGTTGGGGAACACTGGCGTTAATCCAGAAGATGAAGAATCAGAACGACCACAAGTGCGGGGCGCGATCGCTCGTAATATTTGTCATCAACCCAGCAACTGGCGCTCAACACAATCTTTGCCTGACTACCTCAAACAGCACCAAATACCAGGGATCTACGGCATCGATACTCGTGCCCTCACCCGCAAAATTCGTATGTTCGGAGCCATGAACGGTGGCATTTCCACAACAATTTTGGATGAAGCTGAGTTGCTAGAGCAGGTACAAGCAGCTCCTAGCATGGCGGGATTAAATTTGGTTCGGGAAGTCACCACCCCCAAAGTTTATCAATGGTCAGATCCCACAATTCCCACTTGGGAGTTCAATTCACAGCCCATCGCTAACCTTGGGGAATCCTTTACCGTTGTTGCCGTTGACTTTGGCGTGAAACGTAACATTTTGCGTCGCCTAGCAAGTTACGGTTGCAAAGTGATAGTTGTTCCTGCCGATACACCACCAGAGGAAATTCTCAACTACAATCCAGATGGTATTTTTCTTTCCAATGGCCCTGGCGATCCGGCTGCTGTCACCGAGGGAATTGAAACTACCAAAGCCCTGCTTCAAAGCCAAAAACCCATCTTTGGTATTTGTATGGGACACCAAATTTTGGGTCATGCCCTTGGAGCAGAAACTTTTAAACTCAAATTTGGACATCGGGGTTTAAATCAGCCTGCGGGTTTACAGCAAAGGATAGAAATTACCAGCCAAAACCACAGCTTTGCCATCGACCCAGATTCTTTACCAACAGCAGTTGTGGAAATTAGCCACCTCAACCTCAACGATCGCACCGTTGCTGGGGTACGTCACAAGTCCTTGCCCATCTTCTCTGTACAGTATCATCCAGAAGCCAGTCCCGGCCCTCACGATGCTGATTACTTGTTTGAAGAGTTTGTGCAAGCAATGCGAGCCGCAAGACATGGGGCAACAGCCAAGGTAAGTTAAAAAGGGAATGGGGACTGGGGAATTGGGCATTGGCAATTGCCAATGCCCAATTCCCAATCCCCCAGCCGGTTGTAGACAAAAAGCACAAAAACCATCTATACTTGAGCGTTCACTTTAACGATGAGGAGGGAATTATTGCTGAGCCACTTAATCTAACCGTGAGCCTGAGAGGCACTCGTGAAGTCCGGGATAACTGTCAGCTATTCCGCCTCACAGGTTTGTTAGATGCTTTTTCTGAGCCTACGTTTCGCAAGGTACTTGAAAGCAAAGTTGAGGAGGGTCCAAAGCATATTATTCTGGATCTCTCAAAGATTGACTTCGTTGATAGCTCTGGCTTGGGTGCTCTGGTGCAATTAGCCAAGAAGGCTCAAAATGGCGGCGGCACCTTGCAAATTGTTTCAAATCCCCGAGTCACTCAGACGGTCAAGCTTGTTCGCTTAGAGAAGTTTCTCGCGCTGCAAGCCTCAGTTGAGGTAGCTCTAGAAAACATCAACCAGGCTTGATCGCTTGACTGGAGAGATCAAGTTAGCTATCGGAATGTCTTATCTGGGTAGCTTAATTTGTAGAAACGCTGGCAGACAACCTCTCTCCTCGTGGGAGAGGCACAAAAGCCAGCAGCTCTCAATATCAGCATACGCCCTCAGGGACTAAATTTATCTCAATTAGACAAAATTAAGAATGAATACACTTATTGAATAGCAGCGTAGCCTCTAGCTATCAATCGAAAAAGTATGGCTTGCGGATAGGAACAACCGACAAACTTTGAATGTGAATTAAGTATTAAAACCCTTGTAATTTCGTGATAGTTCCAAAAGCATGATTTGGGACAATTCTTAAAACCATTACGGAACAAGAGGCGTTTTTAATTTACACCAGCGTAACAAATTATTTATATTGTTACTTTATTTAGATATTTGAGATTTCAAACGACTATTTGTCAAGTTAGATGGTTAGGGAATTTACTACCATAACGAGAAAATGAAATATTTGAAAAAATGCCCTATGATGGCATTTGACAGCAGATGCGCTCAACAGGTAAGACCCGCCTACGCGAGTCTCCTTGCTACGCAGTGCCTCGTCAACTTAGAAAGCCACCCTGTTCGGTCGCCAGACCGAAGAAATAGCAAAACCGTCTGGTAGTTCTAGAAAACAGATTAATCCTGAGTACAAATTTCCAGTTAAAAAAGATAAAATTTAGTCAGCAATTTTGATAGTGTTGATTATGCCAGGTATATCAATATAGCCTGCTTCAGTAAAAATAAATCTATCTGAAGATGCCTTCTAAATATATATAGCCCGCTAAGGAATGATTAACTTGTGAAGTCAAAGGAGGAAGAGCTATTAGGTGGACAAGATGAAGCTCCCAAGCTAGATTCATCTTTAACCCAAGCATTCAGTGCAAATACAGTGCCATTAGCACAACAGATTTCCCAGACACAACTGCAACAAATTTCCCCTGCGGCTTTAGCATATTTGGGAGATGCAATTTATGAACTGTATGTTAGAATGTCTTATCTATTGCCATTGCAACGAATAGAAAACTACCACCATCTAGTAGTAGCACAGGTCAGAGCGGAAACACAGGCGCTACATTTGCGATCGCTGATCCCTCATCTTAGGCAAACCGAATTAGAAATTGTCAGGCGGGGTCGTAATGCTGCCACAAGGCGTCCAAAACGGGTTGATCCCGAAATTTATCAACAAGCAACTAGTCTAGAAACTTTAATTGGCTACCTGTATCTCACCGATTCCCAGCGTTTAACTGAACTGTTGCAACAACTTCATCTAGAGAAATAGTTAGTAACTCCATCTCACGACGGGAAAATCAGCAGTGTGTCCTGATAAATTCTTTGAATCGGGAAGCCCATCCCTCAGCTATACTCAAAACTTATTATGTCGAATAAACCAAGAAAAATTAAGACTTCTGGCGAACCAAACCGTGGGCAACCTGTGAAAATTAAAAGCAAGCCCGTGGTTGCTAATTCTCTTCCCAGCCCCAAACACAGGGATGGAGATAGAAAACCAGTATTAAACAATCCACGCCCAAATCGTCAGTTTTCTCATTCATCTCCAATCACGAAACCCGCAGAAGATAGCGATTTGATCTACGGTCGCCATCCAGTTTTGAGTGCCTTAGAAAATCAACGGGGTCTCAACCGCATCTGGATTACCCCCCGCCTGCGCTACGATCCCCGCTTTCATCATCTCATCCTCCAAGCTAAGGACAATGGCACAGTCATTGATGAAGTAGAACCCAAGCGCTTAGACCAAATTACCAGCGGTGCCAATCACCAAGGTGTAGCAGCACAAATTGCCCCCTACGACTACATCGAATTACCAGATCTGATTGAACAGGCCAAATCAGTCACTGAACCTGTGATTGTCGTAGCTGACGGCATCACCGATCCCCACAACTTGGGAGCAATTATTCGCACTGCTGAAGCAATAGGCGCTCAAGGATTGGTTATTCCCCAAAGAAGGGCTGCTGGAATCACTTCTACCGTGGTCAAAGTGGCAGCAGGTGCTTTAGAAAATTTTCCTGTAGCTAGAGTCATTAACCTCAGCCGCGCTTTAGAAGAATTGAAAGAAGCAGGCTTTTGGATTTATGGCACCGCCACCACTGGTAGCGAACCCCTGCATACAGTCAGTTTCAGAGGCCCCATCGTTTTGGTAGTTGGGTCTGAAGGGGAAGGTCTGAGTATGTTAACACAACGCTCCTGCGATGTATTGGTATCAATTCCCCTGCTGGGTAAGACCCCTAGCCTCAATGCCTCAGTAGCCGCAGGTATGGCACTTTATGAGATTTATCGCCAACGGTCGTTAAACACTTTGTACTTAGATAAGTTACAAAAACCTCTTTGAAAAATAAGAGGAACAGAGTATAAAGAAATGTAAATCAAAAAAAACAGCAAAATTTATCGTTTAACACTCAGTACCACGTTGATAAATCGGTAACAACCATGAAAACAATTTGGGATAACCTGAAAGAAGCTTTAATTAGTACATTTAACAATTTCGGCTTGGCTTGGTGGGTAGAGATTGTTACACAAAATCCCCGTTGCACCTACTACTTTGGGCCATTCCTGAGTTCTTCTGATGCCAAAGTCGCAATCAAAGGATATGTGGAAGACTTGGAAATAGAAGGAGCGCAAGGAATATTAGTAAATGTGAAGCGTTGTAAACCTAATAATTTGACAATTGCTGAAGACTTGGGGGAAAGGATTGACCGCAAAGTAAAGCCTGTCTTTAGCGGTCAGATGTAGGTAAGGCACGAAAGTCAATAGTCAAGAGTTAGGAGTTAGGAGTTAGGAGTTAGGAGTTAGGAGTTAGGAGTTAGGAGTTAGGAGTTAGGAGTTAGGAGTTAGGAGTTAGGAGTTAGGAGTCATTAGTCAAAAACTCTTGACCAATGACTAATGACTAATGACTAATGATCAATGACCAATGACTATTGACCATTGACTATTGACTACCAATCACTTGAGGATGCTCTTCTAGCCAACGGTCAATATCGCCTAGTACCTGCTGGGGGATCTCCCACGGAAACAGATGAGCGGTATTAGGATAACAAACCCACTGGCTATTTTTGAGATATTGAGCAGTTTCTAAGCTAGACTCAGCCGTAATGTGGCGGTCTTGGGCGCCAGCGAGTACCAAACTAGGGCAGTCAATTTGCTGTAGGTCTTTTAGTCTATCGTACCCAGCGCGCAGGGCAGTATAAAGGGCACGAGTTGCAGTAGGAGAGGTTTGCAAATAAGCCCGCATTGCTTCCTTGGCAATGTAATTATAAGCAGTGGGTGTATGCTGTTGGATCAGATAGCGAAAGAGCGATCGCTTGCCAAAAGTCTCCCTATTCCACTGCCAACTCGGATTAATAGAGTTTAAAAGTGCAGCAGCACCAGTATAAAAATTATCCTGCCAAGTAACTGGGGGATGGTTACCACGAGGTCTAGCCGCTGTAGCCACCAAAATCAAACCAGTGACACGTTGTGGTAGGCGTAGTGCTAGTTCCATAGCTAAAATCCCACCAAGCGACCACCCTAGTAAGAGGCATTTTTCAATCCCAAAGCGGTCTAGCAGCGCCTCTAAGTCATCTAAATGCTCGTACATTTCAAAAATGCCATTAAAACGACTTTTGCCGTATCCACGCAAATCAGGGGCGAAAGTTTGGTAACGCTTTGATAAATGATTGGTAAATACAGAAAGACTACGACCCGAACCAGGATGACCGTGTAAAGCCAGAATCGGGAAGCCTTTACCTTGGATATACACGTTAAGACGTGCAGTAGTTGATGTAGTCTGAGTAAAGCGATCGCTCATCACTTCCCGTTCTCCTGTCTACCGAACAAATGTTCTATGACACCTTGAGTCTATAGTAATCTGCTTTGATTTTTGAACTTACTTGTGTGGGCAGGGAGTAGGGAGTAGGGAATTAGTGTTTTCGAGGAGTAGGTCGTTTATTCAAAAATCAAATAAGAGTCCCTATATATTCTCAAGTTTCTAATTTTAACTAATTCGCTTGGAAATAGGGCATACCCCATGCCCCATGACGCCACTTGCTCCACTTGGGCAAAGCCCAAGACCCTCCGGGTTCGGCAGTCCCCCACCGACGGAAACCGCCAAGATGGGGGCTGCCTCACCGCAGTGGCTCCCCAATGCCCCTTTTTTAATAGCTACTTCTCTACATACCCTCCAGCATAAGTAATTACGCACATCTGCCTGTATGTGGCGTGAATGCCAAAAGCAACTCCTGTAACTTTAAAAGCAGGGTTAAAAATGTTGTAACGATGACCGCGTGATGGCGCTCCATCATCAATAATTAACTGCATAATAATATCTTGGGCTGTACTAGAACCATAGCTAATGTTTTCGCCAGCAGTCACTTGCCAAGCGCCGTAGCGGTTGATGCGAGTAAAGGGATCACTGCCATCACTGCCATAATGACCCGTTGTACCTTTTCGTCCTTGGTCTAGGACATGATCCCTAGCAGCCAAAGACATACCTGGAGATATGCTTAATGCTCCTACGGCACGGGCTGACTTGAGAAATGCCATCGCCTCATCAACTGCTTTTACTCCTTCAGTAGTTTGCAAATAAACGCGATCAGAGATTTTGACTTTTTTGCCATCGAAGCGCTTTCTATAATTTTCCATAATCGGGAGATATACGGCAGGATTTGTCCGCACTTTGTTCATTTCTGCTATCACCTGTTGTTCTAAAACAGAGAGTGCATTCTCCCGTACTAATTTTTCAGCACCTGTTTGTGGGATTTCTGGCAAAAATTTCCAAAATTGTAACTTCATAATAATTAGGAATTAAGACACACTTTCAAAAAATTGTTACAGACTGTTTCCAATACTTGACTGTGTTCTTTGTTCAATAGACCCTTATCCCAATTGGGTATACCTGATGTATTTAGCTCCACAGTCTAAATAAAAGTTTTCGCAAAGCAAGTTAGCTATAATAATCTGTAGAATTATGCACGTCCTGTTTGTTGAAGACGAAACAAAAATTGCTAACTTCGTTCAAGCTGGGTTAAAAGAGCAGGGATTTGTCGTTGATTACTGCGACAACGGCAATGATGCATATATTCAAGCGATGGAAAATGAGTATGACGCCATCGTATTGGATATCATGATACCGGGTAAGGATGGTCTGGCTATCCTTAAAAGCTTGCGACAGGCAGGACGGAATGTGCCAGTGATTTTGTTAACCGCTCGCAATGAACTTGATGATCGGCTGGAAGGTTTGAATCTTGGGGCAGATGACTATATTGCCAAACCTTTTTTTGTGGAAGAATTAGTTGCCCGCATTCATGCTGTGATGCGTCGAAGTTTTAGCGATCGCCAAAATATGCTCTGTGTTGGGCCCATAAAGCTGGATCGCATCACGCGAGAAGTTACTTGTGATGGTCAGGTTGTGGAACTTACCAGCCGTGAGTTTAATCTCATGGAATACCTGATGCGCTCTCCCGGAAGGGTTTTTACCCGTACCCAAATCCTGCAACATGTCTGGGGCTATGATTTCAACCCTAGTACCAATGTGGTTGATGTGTGTATTCAACGAATTCGCAAAAAGATTGACTCGATTGGTGGATTGAGTTGGATTGAGAGTGTGCGGGGAGTTGGGTATCGTTTTCGTAATTCTCTTTAATCATCACAAGACTTACCCAAACAATAGCCGCAACCCTTTTTTCCACCTAGCGGCAATTGATTAATTGCCTAAAGCAGTGTGTAGTTCTTATGTAATTCATAAATAATACATATATATTGATAGGAATATGGCAATGTTCCCTACAATCAAACTAGATATTTGACACTCCCCATACATAATGGCATGAGTATAGATATTTTTTTCCTGATGAAACTAGATGTGAAGTAATGCTAGGATTTGTGTTGGGTTGTGCGTCGTGGAAATTTTACATAGTAAAGTTTAAGCGATATCCCAAATGGTAGAAGCTTGTTTTTTTAGACATAATTACTCAAGGTCAGACATTTTTGATCAGCTGTATAACATGGAGTTTAAAAGTTTATGTACTGGAATAGATATGATATTTGTGCGGCTTATTACCACTATTGCAACTTACCATTTAAAAATCAAAGTCTGCAAAATTACCAATGGAAAATTCTCAACCAGATATACCGACTAAGATATAAACCACTTTTAAATGATAGAAAATTAGCTACCCTCAATCCTAACTCCAAAGAAATTTATATGAGTTTAGTTAAACCTAGCTATGAAATAGAGGGTAAAAGTCCAACAAAAATACATCTATTCTCTGAGCATTTGGCTGGCAATGATGACGAGCAACTGAATCCAATCTTCAGCTGTCCCACATAGAGCGACAGGGCTAACACAAACAATAGCCAAAACCTTTATTTGATGTAGGGACAATGCATGAATTGCCTAAAATAGCCGTTAGTATTGTGTAATAACATTTCTCTAAGAAGTTGAGTTTAAGGGAATTCCAAAAAATAAATAAGATAGTTTATTTTTTGGAGTTTCCTAATTATTGAGCCTCTTGTTACAGAAAATTGATATCAGTCTTGAGAAATTAACTATGCTCTGTTAATGACACGAGAGGTGGAGCGATCGCTGTCTAACATCACCCTCATAAGTCATAAAATATCTTATTTTTCTCTCAGAGATAATACAATTTATATAGTTATTTTGCGATTAAAAATATTTTTTAATTTTTATTTATTTTCGTTACACTTAACACCCTGATATCCTTAGATCATGCCATAAAAAGTCTGGTTTTGTTAGTCTCACACCCCATGTGGGCATAATAACTTTGATCTGGGGAAAACTATATAGTTACTGTGAAGAGAAATGGTGAAACTGACAGGGTATCAAATTCTTGAGGAAATTCACACTAGCCGCAGAACTGTTGTGTATCGCGCTATCAGAGAAAAAGACCAAAAACCAGTTGTAATTAAACTGCTGCAAAATGAATATCCTACCTTTAACGAATTAGCGCACTTCCGCAATCAGTACACCATCACTAAAAATCTTCACCTTCCTGGCATTATTAAAACCTACAGTTTAGAAAACTACCACAACGGCTATGCCTTAGTCATGGAAGACTTTAACGGTATTTCCCTGGCAGAAGCGATCGCGACACAAGGCAATTTTAGTATAGGCGAGTTTTTGGCCATTGCCATGCAAATTGCCGCCACCCTAGAAGGACTGTATCGCCATCATGTGATTCACAAAGATATTAAACCTGCCAATATCCTGATTAATCCCACCACCAAACAAGTTAGACTCATTGATTTTAGTATCGCCTCTTGCTTAAGTAGAGAAACACAAGCGATCGCTTCTGCCAATGTATTAGAAGGAACGCTGGCTTATCTGTCTCCCGAACAAACTGGACGGATGAATCGGTTGATTGACTATCGCACTGACTTGTATTCTTTGGGTGTCACCTTCTACGAACTCCTAACAGGACAACTTCCCTTCACCAGTAATGACCCCATGGAGTTGGTACACTGTCACATTGCCAAGCATCCCCCCTCAGTTCAAAGCATCAACTCTGCTGTTCCCTTAGTGATTTGTGAAATCATTACTAAACTGATGGCGAAAAATGCCGAAGACCGCTATCAGACTGCCCACGGACTCAAGTATGATCTAGAAAATTGCTGGCGACAATGGCAAGAAACTGGCAAAATAGACAGCTTCAAAATTGGACAACAGGATATTTGCGATCGCTTAACCATTCCAGAAAAACTCTACGGTCGCCAACAAGAAGTCAAAACCTTACTCAGCGCCTTTGAAAGATTTAGTGGTCAAAAACAAACAACAACTAACAAAAGTGAGATCCTACTTATAGCAGGTGTCTCTGGCATTGGCAAAACTGCGGTAGTTAATGAAGTCCACAAACCCATCGTCCGCCAACGGGGTTACTTTATCAAAGGAAAATTTGACCAGTTTGGGCGCAATATTCCTTTATCAGCATTTTTACAAGCCTTTCGAGACTTGATAGGACAACTGTTGAGTGAAACTAATGCTCAACTTTGGGTGTGGAAAACCAAAATTCTCAATGCTTTGGGAGATAATGGTCAGGTACTCGTGGAAATGATCCCTGAACTAGAGTACATCATCGGTAAACAGCCTCCTATACCTGAACTTTCGGGAATTGCTGCCCAAAATCGCTTCAATTTGTTGTTGCAGAAGTTCATCCAAGTCTTCACCACTAAAGAACATCCCTTAGTTATCTTTTGAGGAATTATTTGAGTTAGGTTTAATGACTCAACCAGACAAACTAGCTGCTATGAACATATTGTCAAATATGGTTTCTGCTAGTTATACAGCAATGCCAGAATTATATTTTTTAATAGTGTTTCAAGAGGTAAATTTATCACTTAAATATGGTTACGCTGGTCTTTCTCTTTACGCATACGCACAATATGGCATTATTCTTTGTACTTTCGTCGGAGATATTGAAGCTGGTTATCAGTTAGGTAAACTGACTCTGCAACTGTTAGATAAACTGAATGCTAAAGAATTTATAGCTAAAATATATGCACCTATTTATGGGATCATCAATCATTGGCAAGAACACTTGAAAGAGAGTTTACAGCCTCTGCAATCAGGTTACTCTAGTGGACTAGAATCAGGAGATTTAGAATTTACAGCCTACTGTGCCAACCTTTATTTATTCCATTCATTCTTCATTGGGAAAGAACTAAGCTCATTGGCACAGGAAATGGCAACCTATAATCAAGCGATCGCTAAACTTCAGCAAGAACCATCCTTGCATAAACAACAAATATATTGGCAGGTAGTAATAAATTTACTCTCAAAAAATAAAAATAATTGTTGTTTACAGGGTGAAGTTTACAACGAACATATCATGTTGCCCCTGCACCAGCAACACTATGATCAAGGCGCAATTTGTTACTTGTATATTAACAAACTGATGCTTTGTTATCTGTTTGCTGAGTATGCTCAAGGTATAGAAAATGCTAAATTAGCACAAAATTATTTAGATTATATGTTAGGATTTTTTGGAGTTACTTTATTTAATTTCTACGATTCTCTTACCCAACTAGCAGTGTATAGTGATGCTTCTCAAGACAGGCAAGCAAGCATCCTGAATCACGTTAAGAATAATCAAGATAAAATGCACAAATGGGCGCATCATGCACCGATGAATCATCTACATAAGTTTTATTTAGTAGAAGCAGAGAAATATCGGGTTTTAGGTGATAATTGTCAGGCAATAGATTATTATGAACGCGCCCTTGCTCTTGCTCAAGAAAACGAATATATCCAAGAAGAAGCCCTTGCCAATGAACTTGCTGCTAAATTTTACCTAGAATGGGGCAAAGAAAAGATTGCCCAAGTCTACTTATGTGAAGCATATTACTGTTATGCTCGTTGGGGAGCATCAGCGAAAATTGCAGATTTAGAAAAACGCTATCCCCAATTACTCGCACCTATTCTCAAACCACAAAATATTCCGCATCATACCAGTCATCATTACAACTCCCTGATTACATCTGTGAGAACTCATCTTTCTACAAGCAACAGTGTTTCAGCAGTGCTAGACTTGGTGACAGTTATGAAAGCCTCCCAAGCCTTTGCTAGTGAAATTCAACTTGATAGGCTAATTTCTACATTAATGCAAGTGGTGATGGAAAATGCCGGTGCTGTCAAAAGCACTCTCATTTTACTCCAAGGTAATGCTTTAGTGATCAAAGCAATGGCAGAAATTGGGCAAGAAACTATCTTGAAATCTATCCCTGTGGAACAAAGTCAAGATATTCCTATCAGCCTGATAAACTATGTGTCTCACACCAAAGTAACTTTAGTATTTGATGATGGAAAGTTACTGTGTTTTGGGGCTGCTGATAATGGAAGTTTACAGCCTTGTTGGAAGATTAATAATGAAATTAAACAACATTTTTTTGTTGGCGATCCCTATATTATTGACTGTCAACCTAAAAGTATTTTGTGTACTCCCATCCTCAATCAAGGGAAATTGCTAGGTTTACTTTATTTAGAAAATGATTTTACCACAGGGGCATTTACTAGCGATCGCGTGGAAATTTTGCGTCTTTTGTGCGTACAAGCTGCGATTTCCTTAGAAAATGCCCAGCTTTATCAAAGCTTACTGCAATCAGAAACTAGAGAACGAGAAAAAGCCGCTGAATTAGAACAATCTCTGCAACAACTTCAACAAGCACAATTGCAACTTGTGCAAAATGAAAAAATGGCTACTTTGGGGAATTTAGTAGCAGGAGTTGCCCATGAAATCAATAACCCTCTAGGTTTCATTTCTGGGAGTATCAATCATGCTGAAGAATATTTACAAAACTTGATTGATCACATAAAAATTTATCAAGAACACTATCCTCATCCTATAGCAGCTATTGAAGAGAATGCCGAAGAAATTGACTTAGATTTTCTCATAGAAGACCTGCCAAAGGTGATAAATTCTATGAAAGTAGGAACTAAACGCATCCGCAACATTAGCACCAGCCTCCGCACATTTTCTAGGGCTGATACTTCAGAAAAATTAGCCTGCAATATTCATGAAGGCATTGAAAGTACTCTACTGATTCTCAAATATCGTTTGAAAGCCAATGAACTACGTCCCGCCATTGAAGTGATTGAAAAATACGCTGATTTACCACCTGTGAAATGTTTTCTGGGACAACTCAACCAAGTATTTATGAATATCATCGCTAATGCAATTGATGCCTTGGATGAAGCCAGTCTCAAGCATTCTGTTGATGAACTCAAAGCTCATCCCAATCAGATTACCATTCGTACTGGAGTTTTAGCAGATGAACATGCTGTGGTAATTAGTATTAAAGACAATGGTTTGGGAATGCCACAGGAGGTAACAACACGGATATTTGACCATTTGTTCACTACCAAAGGTGTGGGTAAGGGGACAGGTTTGGGTTTATCAATTGCGCGTCAAATTGTTGAAGACACCCACAAAGGTAAGTTAAGTTGCATTTCTGCACCGGGAGAAGGTACAGAGTTTATTATTCAAATTCCAATCCAATAAATTTTGGATTTTGGATTTTAGATTGTCTATTCCGTTCTGTCCCTCAGTTTTGTGAAGGCATCTTGTAAAGTTAAAATTTACTAAAAGTGAGCAGAAATATAGAGATAGAAAGAATTAAAATAAGCCTATATTTCAGATAGACCTCAATTACAAACTATAGGAATCCGATTTGATTTAATGTGAGTTCGATGAACCTCTCCCCAACCCCTCTCCGACGCGGAGAGGGGCTTTTAAATTCTTGGTAAAGAACTGCTGTTAGTATACTACACAAACCTGCAATCTGTCGTATATACTGACCTTAAAATCACAAATTATTTAAGCTTTGTAAGTAAATTTAGCAGTATCAGCTGCAACTCAAACAGAATGCGATCGCTCTTGCCTTTGAAAGTTGGCTAGCCTCCCATAACCTTGGTAATGTACTGTAGTCAGTAGTATCACCAACCAGGGCGATCGCAACAAAGTGAAGCTATCACGAAATCTCTGCGATCGCTTTACTTCGTTAGCAATGACAACTGCTTATCCGAACTTGATATTAGGAAGGTTAATTAATGCTGACGTAAATAGTTCTGATAACGCCATTAGAAAAGTGATCCCAAATGCTTTTAGCAATGAGATAAAGGGAGTTGTAGTTCACCCAGTAAGATTAAACTGACAAACTAATTCATTGGATATATGTCCATGAAATTAGCAACTATAACAACCCTCATCGGTGATTATGCAATTGAGTGGGTTTTAGCTCATCATTAGAAACTATCCAATCTAATATCCTTCCAAATCTCAGAAACCTGCCATCCGGAATTGCAAACAGATTGGACTACAGGATTATCGCGTACCGGAATATAGTTGGATTCTTGATTCTCTACATAGTATGGTTCTTGTTTTTTCTCAACTATTGGTTCTGGATTCTCAATAGTCTCCACTGGAGGATTTTGCTCTTCGGACTCCTCCATAATTTTTATCTTATTGAGGAGGAGCTTTTCAGATTTTTTGATCAGTTTCATATGCATGTATATTAAAGTGTTGACAACTATACGTTAAAAAATGAAAATCTTTATATTGATTTTGGAACACACCAATATAGCCTTTCAATCATCTTGAGGAAGATTAACAAACAGCTTTGAACCAGTGTATGTCGGAAAAATTACATTGGCTAGACTAGAATACAGCATATTTATTGAAAATACCAGCCTTACACCGAGAAATTAATGAAACTCAAGGAATGATCAAGTTGAGAGTTAGGAGTTTGGAGTTGTAGGGGCAGGTTTTGCAATCTTATTCAATTAGTAGCAAGATATGCGTCTGACTTTTCACGTTATATGAAAAAGTCAGAGGGTGTGGGGTGTAGGGTGTAGGGTGTAGTAAGGCTTTCAAGTTTTTCCTACACCCTATCCCCTACCCCCTGTCTTGACAAAGGTTTTGGGACTTACCGTGAAAAGTCAGGATATGCGTACCTTACCCGCCCGTACAGGAGTTTGGAGTATTACAGCAATTTGCTTTGAATGTACAAAACCCAGGCGTCCTCTGAGGACGAGGCTGGCGACGAGCGTGGTTGTTGGGGCTGTATTATCCCCTACACTGACTTACTCACGAGTTACGAATTGTGTAATTCCTTGACCTTGTTGATAATACTTACGGGGTCAATTCCTTGATGTGGGAACTGTTCCCACAAACCGCCACAACCTTCTTTATGAGTGCCAAGATGAGCGTATTTGGGAGTCAACCCGCGTTCTAACAACCAAGAACCGAAGCGGCTACCCAATCCGGTGCGACGGTTGAAGGATTCTACCACTAAGACGAAAGGAGCTTGACCAATTTTTGCGATCGCTTCTTCATCAACTACATTCAAGGTTGGTTTATTAATCAAACCCACATCCAGCCCTTGTTGTTTGAGACGTTCCACAGCATCCAGAGAACGATACAAAGCATCACCAAAACTAATAATGTAGCCTTGGGTTCCTTCTCGAATCACCTCATCTTTACCAGGGACAAATCTATAACCACTACCAAAGAAGTCGTTACCGTTGTTGTCCTGAATATTAGGCACTTTAGAACGAGTCGAGAAAATGAACCGCAGTCCTGGCTCAAAGAACACAGCTTCTACACAGGCTTTCATCTGATTAACATCAGCTGGAAAATACAACCGTGTTTCGTAACCATCATCCAAGCCATTGTCAGCAAACATGTTGTTCAAACCAAAGTGACAGGTGTTATCTGCCATGTCATCTACACCCGCGTGGGAAAAGTGACAAAGCACATTGGAATAGTTCAACCGCGCCATCGTAATTTCTGAAATACACATTTCTAGAAAGGCGCTGAAAGTTGCGAAAATACCTTGTTTGCCCTTCTCCATACCAAATCCAGCAGCAGCCGAGAAGTTACCCCGCTCCATAATTCCAGAGGGGATAAAAATTTCGGGGTATGTATCGTGAATTTTTTTCAGACCACAAGAGCCTTCCAAGTCGCTATCAATGACTCTGACGCTTTGCTTACGTTCGGCTTCACTCAAGCGGCTTAAGACATCAACCACCGCTTCACCAAACACATTGCGGTTAGCACCCCATTTATCACTAGAGCCAAGAAAAGTATAGGTTTGTTTGGGTTTTTGGATGTTCTTGAGGTATTCCACAGCAGCAGTGTGTCCGCGTGTTTGCAGATATTGAATTGCCAACTCTACTGAGATCACATCGTGACCATGAGTAGAGCCTTCTAACCCTTCAATACCCGGGCACATGGGGCGTTTATTGATCAAAGCAATGGGGCCAGGAGTACGCACTGCTTCGCTCAGACGACGATATAAATCATCTATGTCTTCTCCGTCTCCTACGAGTACCTTCAAACCGTGACCTTCTAAGGTTTGAGCGACTGTGTAACCAGGTAAATATTTGGAAGGATGTCCAGCGATGGTGACATCATTATCATCAATAATCAACTTCACATTGAGATGCCCAGCAACAGCAAAGCGAGCAGCTTCCGCATCGTTACCTTCTTGCTGCGAGCCATCAGAACCAAGACAGAATACGACTTTACCAGGATTTGCCAAAGCTACTCCATTGACATAGGGCCATACATGTCCCAGTCGTCCAGAACTAAACTTCACACCAGGAGTTAGCCCTAGTTCTGGATGTCCCGGTAAGCGTGAATATGCTTCGCGGTAATGAAGCAGTTGTTCAGGATTTAAGTCTCCATGCAACGCTGCCATTAAGTATTGAGTTGCTACTCGATGTCCTGCTTCATCGAAGAAAATCGGCACAAATTGCTCTGCTGCTCCTCGAAAAAATGCATCTAGAATCACGACTTCTGGTACTGTGTCGTAAGGGCCACCAGTGTGACCGCCTACTCCTCTAGCAGCACCGGTTGCTGTGAAAAAGACAATGGCATCGCGGCATAGCTGAATGTTTGCTTTGAGGATTTCTCGTTGTTCATCTGTGAGAGTCGGATTCTCTGGATTGAGAGCCAGAAATTTGTAAGCACTCAAATCAATGGGAAATTGCGATAGTACAGTCATGGTTTATTCCTTAAATTTGAATTGACTTAGAAAAGACAAGTTATACCAATTCGTAATTCGTAATTCGTAATTCGTAATTAAGAAAGTCAGATATCATCTGAGTTTCAGGGGTTAAATTTATTGCCGAATTTTAGAGAATTGGTATTTTTTGCAACAACATAGGAAATTTCCAAGTTGCACATTATTTAGGTAAGACTGTCATTAGTTATTCGTCCTTTGTAAACACAAATAACAAATGACTAATGACCAATGACCGAGCTTGTGCGTGAATATGCTTGAATTTATCTAAAGGTGTTCACAAACATGCAGGAACCTGCATGTCTATGAGTATAAACTCACAAACGTGCAATTTCAAGTGCAAATATGCAATTTCAGGAAAAATCTTTTATGCTAACGGCAGAGCGACGACAATTAATTTTGGATATTCTTCGTCGTGAGAAAAAGGTGCTGTCATCGGAACTGAGCGCTGTGCTTAAGGTTTCTGAAGATACAATTCGTCGGGATTTGCGGGAATTAGCCGAATCTGGTTTTTTACAACGCGTGCATGGAGGTGCGCTTTTGGCTTCTCCTGCGATCGCCAGTTATGCAGATCGGCAAAAACAAGCACCAAAAGAAAAAGAAGCGATCGCTCGTGCCGCTGCAAAATTGATTTGTAATGGGCAAGTGGTAATTTTAAATGGAGGCACAACAACTCTCCAGGTAGCCCGGCATTTACCCCTGGATTTGCAAGCTACAATCGTCACCAATAGCCCTCCCATTGCCATCGAATTAGCAGAGCATCCCCACATTGAAGTTGTAATGTTAGGCGGACAACTCTACAAAAAAGCCTTAGTAAACGTGGGTGCTGCTACAGTTGAGTCATTAAGGATGATTCGTGCAGATTTGTGCATGTTGGGGGTGTGTAGTGTACATCCAGAAGTAGGAATTAGTGTGCCGAATTTGGATGAAGCCCATGTCAAACGAGCAATGATTGCTGGAGCAGCAGAAGTAGTTGGATTAGTCACAGCCCAGAAGTTAGATACCGCTGCTCCCTATGTAGTTGAATCGATTCATGCACTCACTTACCTTGTAACTGCACCAACTGTTTCTAATGAGATGCTAACCGCTTATAAAGCTTTAGGTTTAACGATTATCCGTGAAGAGTCTGGCGATAATGGTTGTTAATTTTAGAGCAGGGGAGTAGGGGAACTCGGGGCCCCCACGACCGAAGGGGAGGAGCCACTGCGTTGGTGAGGCAGCCCCCGTCTTGGCTTCTGCCGAGATGGGGGACTGCCGAAAGGGTTCCCCAGCAGCCACGCAAGTGGCGTTGGGGATTAGGGGCGATGGGGAGCAGAGGAGATGGGGAGATGAAGGAATAATTTCTGCCTTCTGCCTTCTGCTTGTAGATATCCAAAGCTATCTATACGGCACAGCACCATATAGTATGGCTCCCTGCAAATCAGCACCTGACAAAATAGCACCTTCTAAGTCAGCATTATAGAGTGTAGCATCGGTAAGCTTGACATTTGTCAGGTTAGTAGCACTCAGGCTAGCACCACTGGCAAATACTTCGGTTAAATTTGCGCCCTTGAGATCAGCACCAGTGAGATCGGCACCTTCTAGGTTAGCAGACTTGAGGTTAGCTCCCTTTAAGTTGGCATTTCTTAAATCAGCACCAATTAAGTGAGCCTTTGCCAGATTTGCTCCTGTTAATTCGCATCCTGGACAACTTCCAGTCTTCAGTAACTGTTTGACATGAGCAGGATTTGCAGCTTTCACTGGAGCAGCTAAGCAGACTGTACTTAATAGTGCTGTAGTAGCTAGGATCTCTAGTTTCATCTTCATTACCTCAAAAGCAACAGAAACTGATGGGCGAAGTTTCCTAAAAAACTTGGCACAAAACAGATCTGAGTTTCCCTATAATCAGAATGGCTTAGCTTATATGCTCTTGCCCTCGCACAGATGGATTAGGAACAAGGATGAGATTTGCTAGCTGACTGCTTAAGTAGTTTCACTAGACTACCCTCTCAGGAGGGGTAAAATTAGAGTTCATCTCATCCAAAATAAGGAAAAACAAACAGAGGAAAGTCATCGAACAGAGCAAGTTAAGCTCTTGAGACTATAAGAGTCAATGCCATAACTAAAGTTGGATAACAAAAGGAGAAGGCAAGGATGAGGAGAAACAATTGCTTATACATGCTTGTAGGATTAGCAGTATCATTTAGCACTTTAGCCCTTCCAGCTTTTGCACAGTTTAACCCCGTTGTTGCCCAACAAAATAGAAGCAGCACCCAATCTAAAACAGTAGTTGCACGTATCTGGCATGGTAAAACACTGACTACCAAAGCAGCCGAGTACTATAATTATCTCAATGAAGCCGGAATCAAAAAAATCCAGGCGATTCCTGGCAATTTAGGAGTACAAGTACTCCGTCGTACTGATGGTAAAATTACTGAGTTTACTGTAATTTCATACTGGGAATCGCGGGATGCCATTCGTGCCTTTGCTGGCAATGACATTGAAAAAGTACGATTTCTTCCCAAAGATCACGAGTATCTGATTGAGCCAGAAACAAAGGTGAAACATTTTGATGTCTTGTTAGACGATCGCAAATGATTTCAAATCTTGCCGATGAGGGCGATCGCAAGTTCATGCGATTTGCTCTGGATCAATACCGAGCGTTCGTAAACGCTGCTTCAATTGCTCTACCTGCTGTTATGCTTGATATAACCGGGTTTATACTCAGCACTCAGCACTCAGCACTTTGCTATAAATGGCGCAGGACTTCCAGTGTCACCAGCAACGCATTTAAGTGGACATAGCTTTCCGCCACAGGTTCACCATCAGAACTCGGATAGAACACTTCTGCTTGTTGGTTTGGAGATAAGCCTGGGGTCATAGTCACGCCATACAGAAGATTTGAAATATTTCAATTATCTGGCAATTATTGAAGACTGTGCAAAGTTTTGTAATTTAGATATTTTCTAACAAATCATTTAGGACTGCCGCAACTGGCACAATAAATAAAGGTTAAGACTGTCATTAGTCATTAGTCATTTGTAAATACAAAGGACTAATAACCAATGACAAACAATGTGTTTTAGCTCATCAAAGTTGAATGTTACAAAAATGATATTTAAACAAACAGCTGAACTGCAATTGCTGACGAAAGAAAATCTTACTCATGGTTTGATGGTACTTGCCACTCAAGACAGCGATTTAGCTCGCATTTTAGAGATATTAGGGCCTCCTCCTATGTGGGAGAGAGAAGCAGGTTTTCCAACACTTGTAAGAATAATTCTAGAACAGCAAGTTTCCTTAGCAGCTGCCAAAGCTGTATTTAGCAGATTGTATGGGGTTGTTGTGCCGCTGACACCAGAAAATTTTCTGACATTGGATGATATTGAATTAAAAAAAATTGGATTTAGTCGGCAAAAGATTCTCTATTGCCGTGGATTAGCAGATGCAATCACGAGTGGTCAGCTTGATTTAAACAAGTTGGCAAAAATGGACGAAGCCACAATCAGAACTGAGCTAAAACGTATCAAAGGTATCGGAGATTGGACAGTTGATATTTACTTGTTAATGGCGCTGCAACACGCTGATGCCTTTCCCAAAAGTGATTTAGGATTGTTGATCGCCGCTCAAAAGCTTAAAGGATTAACCACACGACCTACACCAGCACAACTAGAAGCCATAGCCCAAAACTGGCGACCGTGGCGTGCAGTTGCTGCAAGACTTCTGTGGCACTACTACCTGAGTAAGGGTGACTGAGTAAGGTAGGACTTACGCAAAAAAGCTCTCAAAACCTTTATTACTCCCTACCAGTGGAGCCAGATGTGTTAGTCAGGGTGATTACAAGTTTACTCAATCATACCTAACCTGAGTTCGGGATAAGCACAAACCATGATTCTATCGTTGGCTGAAACTCCTATTCCTTCGTATAATTAACAGCGAAATCGTCTTAACCCGAACTGAGGTTAATTAGTTATGCTTTACCAGTGAATACACGTTCGGCTGGCCCTGTCATGTAAACTCTTTGGTCTACTTCTGACCATTCAATTTCTAAGGGGCCACCAGGTAGTTCTACAGTGGCAGTGCGATCGCACCCTTCAGTCAATACACCCGCCACCAAAGAAGCACAAGCACCAGTCCCGCAAGCTAAGGTAATGCCTGCACCCCTTTCCCAAACCCGCATTTTCAGATAATCTCGGCGTACCACTTGAATAAATTCAGTATTTGTACGTTGAGGAAAAGCTGGGTGATGCTCAAATTGTGGCCCTATAGTTGCTAAAGGAATTGCTGCTACATCTTCTACAAAGGTAATACAGTGAGGATTGCCCATACTCACACAAGTGACTTCCCAAGTTTGTCCTGCCACCTCCAAAGGCTGATTAATCACTTTTGCGTCAGCATCACCCAGAGTAGTGGGAATTTCCCTAGCCAGAAGCCTGGGTAAACCCATATCTACCTTCACTTGACCGTCGGGCATGAGTTGAGGCGTAATCACACCAGCTAAGGTATGAATGCGATATAAATCTTTGTTTCGGGATTCCCCTTCTAAATCGGCTAAAAAACCAGCTAAACAGCGAATACCATTACCGCACATTTCTGGTTCTGAACCGTCAGAGTTGAAAATCCGCATCGTGTAATCAGTGCCATTTTCACCGGGCAGGGCAAAAATCACACCATCTGCACCGATACCAAAGTGGCGATCGCACAACTTAATTGCTTGCTCTGGAGTCAACACAGGCAATGAGGATGAGCGATTGTCAATCAAAATAAAGTCATTTCCCAGACCGTGATACTTAGTAAATTCGATTGCCATTTCTCCAAGGATGAATTATCAATAATTAGGTATTGGGGAATTGGGAATGGGGAATTGGGAATGGGGAATTGGGAAAAAATTTCTCCCTCATCTCCCTCATCTCCCCCGCTCCCCTGCTCCCCTGCTCCCCAGTCCCCAGTCCCCAGTCATATCATTACCTAAAATGCATACAACTGAATTTGATACTTCATTGCCTAGCATTCGGCAAGTGCAAAACCTGATTAAACAAACAGCAGTGGTAGAGTTGAAACTCATCACGGGCGATGTGCTGACGGGTAGGGTTTTATGGCAAGACCCACAATGTCTGTGTATTGCCGATGAAAACAGCCAGCAAACGACGATTTGGAAGCAAGCGATCGCCTACATTAAGCCAAAAGTCAGTTAGCACTGAGGCAAAAAAATTACAATTCATCACTTCTGGTTAACAGATGAAATTACTCTTTGGCATTAGTTGCCTAGGAAGCTTTTTATTACTGGGTATTGCTAATGCCATTCCCAGTAATTTACCTTCTGTTCAAGTTGTTAAATCTCAGTTGGGGGGTATACCTGTTGTTTGTCATTTGCAAGAAATAAATCGTGAACCTGAAAAATTAACTAATCTCCTTGATTCTTATTTGGCAGCGAAAGAATACAACTTGGCGTTGCAATTAGTTGAAAAATCAACTTCCAGCGAGTTTAAAGTGTCAGCTTTGAATCAGATAGCATCTAGTTATCTGGAAGTTAAACAAAAGGATAAAGCCATACTATTATTAGCCAAAGCACTGCAAATTGCCAAAAGTCTGGACGGTTACTCTACTAAGGTGAAAGCATTACTAAACACTGGTCACAACTTAATCGCTGTCGGCAGAAAAAATCAGGCAATTACAGCATTTTCTTTGGGTGTGCAGGAGGTGCAAATTTGGCAAAAGGCTCCCACAGTTCCGCCGATACCAGGCTCAACTGCTGATAGGGAAGATGGTGAAGCGAAATATGCGATTTTTCTAACTCAATTTGCGGCTGGATACACTGCTGCCGGAAAATCTGACCAAGCCGTTAAAGTTCTAGCGCAAAGCCTGCGCCTTAGCCAAACTTTAACAGATAAACAAGAGCAAGTGAATCTTTTAGTTGACTTGAGTATTCAGTATGATGCTGCTGGACAAGCGAAGAAAGCGCAGGAATTATTCACTCAAAGTCTGGAAATTACTGAAAATTTCGGTGATGAAAACAACCAAGCTAGTGTTTTACTCACGATTGCTATCAAGTTAAGTCAAGCAAAGCAAACAAATAAATTAGCAGTGGTGATCGAGCGGTTGTTAGAAATTTCTCAAAATACGAAAAGCGACCTCCAGGTATTTTATGCCAGATACCTCATCAAGTTGTGGTTAACTGTAGATCGCAGCGATCAAGCAATCATAATTGCTAACAATATCAAAGATACTTTTACGAGAACTCGCTTACTGAATATAATTGCTGACTACTATCTTAAAGCAAATCAAAGACAAAAAAGTCTAGCAATCCTCAATCAAATTTATACACTTACTCAAACTATTGAAGATACATCAAAAAGAGATTATGCCTTGGTGTTTATCTCACCAGATTACGCCAAAGCGGGAAAAATTGACCAAGTTTTGCAGGTGATTGCAAAAATTGAAGATACAAACAGAAGAAGTTTTGCCTGGACTTCAGTTATACAAGAGTTGAGCAACGCCAAAAAATTTGATCAAGTATTACAATTATTGCCACACATAGAAGAAAATGTTGTGGGAACCGCACTGTCCGCCATAGCTATTAAATATGCTACTGAGGGAAAGTTTCAGCAGGCACTGGAGTTAGTTAACACTATTGATAATGAATTCGACCAAACTAAAGCCTTGGTTGCGATCGCTAACCATTATCTCAAACTAGAGCAACTAAAGCTAGCTTTTGAAATAGCACAATTAATCACAAATGTCAAGGATAAATCTGAGATACTGGAAGCGATCGCTCGTAGTTATGATGAATCTGGAGAGTATCCCAAAGCCAAACAAGTCGCGCAAGCTATCCCCAATACAACGCAACGCAATTTGCTGATCAAGTTATTAACTTGTGCTAGTAGTTCACCACGCAAATATTGACAGGTATAGACAGGGAAAAGGGGAAAGGAGAACAGTTTAAAACCTTTACCCTTTTTCCCTTACCCAATTCTGTGCCTGTCAAAAAGACTTTGACAGGCTACTAGCTAGTAAGCTCAATCAATCACTTGATCCACAGGCAGAAATTCTGTGACGACTTGTGGTTCCCCAATACTCACTTTTGGAATCGCTAAACTCACTTTGTTGACTGTGGCAAACAATGGTTGCAGTTGATTCAAACTTGAGAAGCTACCGCACAATAGCACTTGGTCGCCATCTTGCAAGTGTTGGTTGCCATCAGGAGAGCGGATAAATTTGCCATCTCGCCTGATTGCCTGTACCTTGACTCCAGATTTGCCGTGGATATCTAAATCTGCAAGGGTTTTACCCAAAGCTGGAGAATCAGCATTAACTATAGTCCATTGGCAAGCGCTATTTTCTCCGGGAACAGCCACCTGTCCTTGAGCGAATTCTTCCAAAGCTGCCAGTTCTTCAGATTCTCCGACTACAAGCAAGCGATCGCCTGCTTCTAATGTAGTTTGATTATCAGGATAATCGATTTCATCACCGTTGGCGCGGCGAATAGCCATCAAACTTACCCCTGTTAAGTAGCGCATATCTGCTTCTTCCAAACTCATGCCAACTAGGGGTGAACCAGATGGTAGGGGATACCAACGGCGATTGAGGTCGCGAGTTGCTTGTCTTAAATCGTGGGAAACCTCTGATGCAGAACGCTGGGGTCGCAAATCCAAATAATGATCGTTGCGGATTTGCTGCATTTGTTGTTCTACGACCGCTGGTGAAAAGCCCAAGCAAGTTAATAAATAAGTTGCCATTTCAATACTGGCTTCAAACTCTGGCTGTACTACTTCCCTCGCACCTAGTTGGTAAAGTACTTCAATATTTTTATCTTGGGTGGCGCGGACAACTAAATCTAGTTCTGGGCATAATTCCAAAGCGCGTTTCAGGCACAAACGGGTACTCATGGGGTCAGGCAAAGCGATCGCCATTCCTTTGGCATAATTGACTCCAGCAGTTTCCATCACGTGCAAACTGACGCAATTACCGTACACATAAGGCACTTTGGCTTCGCGCAACTGCTGAATTCTACTTTCTGATTGGTCGATGACCACCACAGGCAAGTTTTGTAGTTGTAACAACTTGACTAAATTCTTACCTACTCGCCCATAGCCACAGACTACCACATGGTCTTTTAAAGGTAACTCTTCTGCAACATCACGTGGCTGTTCTTCTTCTAAATATGGTTTTAGCCAGGGCATTGATTCGGCAAAGCTAAATAAAAATGGCACTAACCGCAGTACAAAGGGGGTAAGTATCAAAGTAACTGCTGTAGTTCCCAAAATCAGTAAATATATCTGTCGGGACACCAACCCCAGTGCTTGCCCTTCACTAGCCAGCACAAAGGAAAATTCCCCAATTTGAGCCAGTCCCAACCCAGCGATTAAAGCTGTTTTCAAAGGATAACGAAACAGCTTCACCAAAGGTGTGACAATCAAAAATTTACCAACGAAAACGATCGCCACTAGTCCCAAAATCAATTCCAGGTTTTTCCACAAAAACACTGGGTCAATTAACATGCCAATGGCGGCAAAAAATAAACTGGCAAAGATATCTCGGACTGGCTCGACATAAGTTAAAGTTTGGTCAGCGTACTCCACCTCGGATATCATCAAACCGGCGACAAAGGCCCCCATTTCAATGGATAGCCCCAAATGTTCTGTTAGTAGGGCAATACCCAAACACAAGGTTACTACCCCTAGTAAAAATAGTTCTCGGCTTTCCGTGCGGGCTAGCAGTCGCAATAGACGCGGTATTACCCAAATCCCCGCCGCAACTGCACCGGCGGCAAACAAAGCAATCCGCACCAGTGCTGTTAACACAGCTACACCAATGGCTTCGCCTGGTTGATGGAGAGCAGGTAACACTGCTAGCATCAGTCCCAGCGCTAAGTCCTGGACTACCAAAATTCCCAGCATGACTTGCCCGTGGGGTGTTTCAGTTTCGTTGCGTTCCATCAGGCATTTGAGGACAACTGCTGTGGAAGACAAAGATAAAATTGACCCCAAAAATACGCCCTTAGCAGGTAAGGTTCCCCAGGCTCCCGTGACTCCGCATACCAAAACTGTGACACCAATCGTCAGCGCAATTTGTAGCGCACCACCTCCTAAAGCGATCGCTTTTACCTTCTTCAATTCCGCCAAGGAAAATTCTACACCCAAGGCAAATAACAAAAAGGCTACGCCGAACTGAGCCAAAGTTTCTACTTGAATCACTTCTTTAATTAGTCCCAATCCGGCTGGCCCGACAATCATCCCACCGATGAGATATCCCAGTAAAACGGGTTGCCGCAACAGCGACGCCAACAGTCCACCACAAGCTGCGACGGCGAGAACTGAAACTAAATCAACAATTAGCCTGAAATCTTCCTGCACAACTTTTTCAAAGAACTATTAAAATACATTAATTTAGCATAATCAAGATTACAGAAAATTTTATTTAAAAATAAGCAAAGAATTGTTGGTTGATGACTGATGACTGTCAATAATAGATAGAAGAGCGTGCTGAGTCATTTCAGTTACTCAGTACGGTCGTGCAATCAAGTATTTATTAGCTTAAAATGCTGTTTGTGGAAATTTTAAAGCAACATAATAGCTTGCGATTATACCAGATAAAAGCTTCTTGGCGAACGACAAAAGCGAGCTTCGATGCAACGAAATGCCCAAGAGTATGAGGTGCAAACAATTTTCGATGAACAGCAAGACCACTATCAATTACTTTATGTCGGTTGGCGGGGAAATAAACGCGATTTTGGCTGTATTCTACATCTCGATATTATTGGCTTTTTGTATGTAATTCTTCTACTTTTTTTATGAATCACAGTTTGTCCCTGACACAGTAATTGATAAACTGAAACTGATCAAAAATCACTACCAACATTAGTGATTGCGCTATTCATAGCTGATTCAGCAACGCTCAATTTACTTAGTGGAGTCGGTAAACCGTCAATACTGACGAGATTTTTCTCCTGTTGATACTCTCGTAATCTTTCTTCCCCTTTGTTTGTTGCCCAAGTTACTAAAGTCTGGCGTTGACCTCGATATTCATAGAGTGGTACACCAAAACCACAGGAGGTCTGCACTTTCTCGATATCAGCAACGATAATTTGACGAGTTCCAGGAATCTGCGGAAATAAAGAATATAGGGAGTCCCATTCAGGGGAACTCGGTAAAATCGTCTGTCCTTGACCATAGAGACGCAGGATACAGGCTGGTTCCTCAAAAGCGCAAAACATGAACGTAATACGTCCATTTTCTTGAAGGTGGGCTGAGGTTTCGTTACCACTACCTGTGAGATCTAGGTAGCTTACTCGGTTAGGAGAGAGTATACGAAAGCAATCCAAACCTTTGGGGGATAAATTAACGTGACCTGTAGGACTCAAAGGTGCAGAACCCACAAAGAAAAGGTGTTGGGTAGCAATAAAGTCTTGTAATTCCTCAGTAATACAGTCAAAAAGTTTAGCCATAGACCGTCTGAATTTGTATTGCTAGGTTAACAGTATATTCAGCCTATAGTAATCCACTTTGATTTTTGAACTTATTTGTGTCGGCAGAGGTAGAGAGTAAAGAATAGTTAATCAGCCTTTTCAATTTGTACGGAGTTTTTTCAAAAATCAAATAAAACTATCACGAAAAGTAACCATTTGAAATACTTCTTCACACAATTGACATGGGGTAGCAATACACGATACATCATGATCCAACAGTTAATTTTTTTGAGATGAAAAGTTTGTTAAATTGCCAACTTCACCAGCATGAGGAGGGGTGTAAATGGATGGTAGCTTGATTGTATCCAACATCCTCAATCCCCCAATTCTGTTTTTCTTTCTGGGGATGGCTGCTGTGTTTGTCAAGTCCGATCTGGAAATTCCTGCCCCTATACCCAAACTATTTTCGCTTTATCTGCTGTTTGCAATAGGTTTTAAGGGAGGGGTAGAGCTAATTAAAAGTGGGATTACTCAGGAAGTAGTTCTGACGCTGTTAGCAGCAATGTTGATGGCATGTTTTGTGCCAATTTACACCTTTTTTATCCTGAAACTGAAGTTAGATATTTATGATTCTGCTGCGATCGCTGCTACCTATGGCTCGATCAGTGCTGTCACCTTCATCACGGCTAGCGCCTTTTTGAGTGAGCTTGGCATTCAATTTGATGGTTACATGGTGGCAGCCTTAGCGCTGATGGAATCTCCAGCCATCATTGTTGGTCTAATTTTGGTGAATTTATTCTCAGTTGATGAGAAACGGGAGTTTTCCTGGCCAGAAGTGCTAAAAGATGCATTTCTTAACAGTTCAGTTTTTCTTTTAGTTGGTAGCCTCTTGATTGGTTTTTTAACAGGTGAACACGGTTGGAAAGTATTAGAACCCTTTACCCAAGGCTTATTTTATGGCGTTCTCACCTTCTTTTTACTAGACATGGGACTGGTGGCTGCTAGAAGAATTAAAGACTTGCAAAAAACCGGAGTTTTCCTTGTTTTATTTGCCATACTAATTCCAATACTCAATGCTGGCATTGGGTTAGCGATTGCCAAATTCATCAGTATGCCTCAGGGAGATTCACTGTTGTTCGCTGTGTTATGTGCCAGTGCTTCTTACATTGCTGTGCCAGCGGCTATGCGGTTAACTGTTCCAGAAGCGAACCCCAGTCTGTATGTTTCTACAGCTCTGGCAGTGACATTCCCATTCAATATTATTGTGGGAATTCCGTTATATCTGTACGGAATTAACCTATTTTGGAGGTAATAATATGCACTTAGTTAAAAAGATAGAGATTATTGCCAATTCGTTTGAATTGAGCAAAATTTTAGAAAGTTTGGACAAGTCTGGTGTACATAATCATGCCATCATCCGCAACGTTGCTGGCAAAGGATTACGAGGAACAACAGAAGATTTAGATATGACCATGCTCGATAATGTTTACATTATCGCCTTCTGTACGCCAGAAAACGTCAGGCCTGTAGTGGAAAATATTAAACCATTACTTAACAAGTTTGGGGGTACTTGTTACATCTCGGATGTGATGGAGATTCGCTCGACAAAATGCGTCGCATCGTTGTGAGAAAATCATGAATTTAAACAAACATTTCATAGAACGTCGTGACTTTTTGAGGCTAGGAGTCACCGGGGCATTTGGTGTAATGATAAGTGCTAGTGATTTCCTTTTTTCAGTTAAACAGGCTCTAGCTGCGGAAATTCTTTACTCCCTGACTCCCGATGCAGCGCTGCAAAAGCTCATAGATGGAAATCAGCGGTTTGTCCAGCATCGACCTCAATACCCTCATCAATCTCCAGTACGCTTGCAGCAAGTTGCTCAAGCTCAACATCCATTTGCCACTATCCTCAGTTGTGCAGATTCACGGGTGCCGGCAGAAATTGTTTTCGATCAGGGCATTGGTGATATTTTTGATGTTCGGATTGCTGGCAATATTGTTATACCTGAAGCTCTTGGTAGTATTGAATACGCAGTTTCTCTGTTAAATACTCCCCTGTTGATGATACTGGGCCATGAGCGGTGTGGGGCAGTTACCGCAGCTGTGCAAGCAGAAGAACTGCTGGGTGATATTGGTACTTTTGTGAAAGCAATTAAGCCAGCTGTGGAAAGGGTCAAGAATCAGCCAGGCGATGCAGTTGAGAACGCTGTGGTGGCAAATGTTCAATATCAAATTGAACAGTTGCAGCGATCGCAAATCTTAACTGAGCGCTTAGAGTCCGGCAAATTAAAAATCGTCGGCGGTCGTTACGATTTGGATACAGGAAAGGTGAGTATTGTAGCTTAATTGGGAATGGGGCATTGGGCATTGGGCATGTGGCGTCATGGGGCATTGGACATTATTTATTTTCCCCCATCACCCCATCTCCCCATCTCCCCATCTCCCCATC